>NZ_JBHSCL010000007.1:0-607192 GCF_042651185.1 Flagellimonas marina
TTTTTCAGCCTGAAGAAGAGACTTTTGTTGGTGCTCAAAATATGGTTGAAAGCAAGTTGTTTTCCGAATTGAACATTGATGAAATATATGCATTGCACGTAACTGCACTGCCGGTTGGTCAAATAATGGTCAAACCCAATGAAATATTTGCATATCAAAAAAGAATACAGATTACACTTAGTGATAGGTTTTCTAAAGACGATGCAAAAGTTTTGTACAATCGTATTAGAAATAAAATGCTGCGAAAAAAAGATGGAGCAAATCCTTGGGAAATACATAGGGCTTTTGATGCCACTTCCGGATTGAATGACCCGAATACTGCTTTTGGGGATTATCTTTTCATGGATGAAAATTGCGTTATTGAAGAAGTCAATGATCAACTTCAGATAAAAGCCAATCTGTATGAAACCGATAAATCCAATTTATCCACTATTCCACTAGAAATTGAGCAAATAATAACCCGTTCAGAATTTAAAAGTGAGTTTATTTCTACGTCGTATATTGAAGGGAATCCAACTGTATTGAATGATGAGAAATTAACCGATAGCGCCATAAAGACCATCAATACCATTTATGGTGATGAAGCGGTTTTGACAGATTATGGTCAAATCCCTTATTTCAATGATGACTTCATTTACTTTCAACAAAAAACACCTGGGGTATATTTTCTATTGGGCGGTTCAAATCTCGAAAAGGGGATAGATGCAATGAACCATGCTCCAAATTTCGCAGTTGATGAAGCGTGCATGAAAGTTGCTGTAAAATCCTTTTCATCACTCATCTTGGAAAGGACCAATAGTAAATAAATACTGTTCAATAGGGATGCGACCATAATTATGGCTAAGTTTTTTACCCAAAGTAAGAATTATATGGCACCTATAGAAATTTTCAATCAAACCTGTTAACGTAGCGCTTATGGATCTATGAGCAACAGAATACATGACAGAAATCATATAGTTTTAAAAACGACATTTGGACAGTAGGGCAAATACAACCGTGGGATTAACTTGGGAAGGATTATAGATAGGTTAAATACGCAGTTCAAAGATTAATCTTAACTTGATGGTCAAAACTCAACCATGAACAACAACCAGCCTAAACCATTTTACATTAACCGAAGAAACTTTTTAAAAGGGTCCACAGCAGCCTTGGCGCTATCATCATTTGGGGCTTACGGGCTGGACTTAATGTATTCCACAAAAAAATGGAGAGTAGGGCTTATTGGTTGTGGCTGGTATGGTAAAAGTGATTTGTTCAAACTGATTCAGGTAGCCAATGTGGAAGTGGTTTCGCTCTGCGATGTGGACCAAAACTATTTGGAAGAAGCCGCAAAACTGGTTTCAGAACGGCAGAAATCGGGTAAAAAGCCACGTCTATACAAAGATTATCGTAAAATGCTGGCCGAAAAGGATTTGGACATCGTACTGATCGGTTCTCCAGACCATTGGCATGCGCTTCAAGCCATTGAGGCCATGGAATCTGGAGCGCATTTATACCTTCAAAAACCCATAAGCATCGATGTTTTGGAAGGCGAATCCATTCTGGCCACGGCACGAAAATTGGGAAAGAAGGTCCAAATAGGCACGCAGCGCAGGAGCACCCCGCATCTAGTTGAGGGCAAGAAAAACATTATTGAAGCCGGATTGTTGGGCAACATATCCCATGTAGACATCTGTTGCTACTACCACATGCGATGGAATGCCAACCCTCCCATTCAGGAGGTTCCTGATTATTTCGATTATGACCTTTGGTCCGGTCCCGCACCCATGAGACCCTTTGTGGGTGTTCCGCACAGAACTTGGCGTGCCTTTATGGAGTATGGAAACGGTATTGTGGGCGATATGTGCGTCCACATGTTGGATACGGTTCGGTGGATGCTGGGGCTGGGATGGCCCAAAAAAGTGAGCTCAACCGGGGGCATTTATGTGCAAAAGGATTCCATCGCCAATATTACGGATACCCAAACTGCCGTATTTGAGTTTGATGAGCTCAACTGCATTTGGCAACATCGAAGTTGGGGAACCCCTCCAGACCCCGAATATCCTTGGGCTTTTTTTATTTATGGCGATAAAGGAACCTTAAAAGGAAGTGTACACAAATATGAGTTCATCCCCAACGGTGGGGGTGAAACCATTAAAAAGGAAGCGGTGTATGAACGTGAGGAATATCCAGAGGATTTAAAGGAAAAAGACATCGAACTGCATACGGCTCCAGCAACTCGGGCGCACATGTTGGACTTACTGGCTGCCATTGAAAACGATACGCTTCCTGTTGCCGATGTGGAAGAAGGCCATATTTCCACGGCAAGCTGCATCATGGCCAATCTTGCCATGGACTTGCAACGCCCCCTCATTTACAATCCGGAAAAAAGAATCATTGTGGATGATTTGGAAGCCACTTCTCTATTAAAACGTCAGTATCGTGGTGCGTGGCAGCATCCTTCTGAAACCAAATTGTAACCCTCATTAATTAAACTCCCATCTAACAAATCCGCCGTAATTGTCACCAAAGTCTTTATTGGGGCCAGCCCAATCTAAGTTAGCGCCCAGCCCAAATATTAGGTTGTTTCTTTTCACTCCAGCCCGCAAATAAACATAACTTATATTGTGTGAGCCTTCAGCCAAACTGGTATTGTAAATGAATTGAAACCTTGTGTACAAAGACCACACGTCATTTATTGGGGGCTTGTACTCGTACAGACCAAAAATTTTGAAGTCACTGTCCTCATTTAAAAAGAATGAGGCTACGGTAACCGCGAGGAATTTTTTGGAAGCAAAGTTGTGTTGGGGCCCAAGAATCGGGGAAAATCCAGAAAAAGAATTGTAGTCGGCTCCTGCCATGAGCCCAAAACCCTTTCCAACATCATAGCTTATTTGTGAAATCATGATGGCCCTGTTTTCTTCAATAGTGTTGTCATGCGTTGCAGAGTAGGTGGCCAATCCAAAAAAGTTGAATTTACTTTCAGGAGCAAACTTTTTCTTGATTACAATCTGGGAGTACATCTCTTTATGGCCCAATAGGAATTCCACGGGAATAGGGGGTTCAGGTTTTTGTGCTTGGGATAAGGAACAGAAGAACAAGAGAATTCCCGTAACTACTACTCCAAATGGAATTTTGCATTTTTGCTTAGTTGTTTTCATCGTGCAGATATTTTGGTGCAAAATACAGGGATGAATCTAGGATTTTGTTGCTCTATGGCAACGTTTTGAACTCTAAAGCTCTGATTTTAAACGGCTAAGTGTATAAGGAGTTATGCCAAGATAAGAAGCTATCATTTTGTTGGGGAGCCTAGCCAGTATTTTAGGCTGATAGGCCATTAGCCATTGTAGTCGTTCAAGAGCACTTTTCCCCTGAAAATTATAAATGCGCTTCATAGTGGTCGTATAGGCCATTTCCAAGATATCCCTATATATTAAATTGATTTCTGGGACAGTTTCGACCAGATGATAAAAGCTTTCTCGAGAAATTTGCAACACCTCAGACTTTTCCACTGCTTGTATAAACTCGTTTGAAGGCTCCCGGTTGATTAGACTGGCCAAGGAAGTCCCAAATTTTTGTTCAAAAGCAAAATACCGGGTCATTTCCCGCCCTTCTTCATTATAGGAGAACAGTCTAAGACAACCTTTGTTCACAAAATAGTTATGAGTGCAGGTTTCGCCTTGGTGATTTAAGAATTCCCCCCTTTTTAATTTCTTGACTTCAAAAAAATGACAATACTTCATAAAATCATCCTCACTGACCGAAGTTCTTTTACTGAGGTATTCATAAAGAGAGGCATGTTCTTTTCTCATTTTTGCACCAAATCTTCGTACAATCTGAAGATCGTTAAAAAAGTGCATAATCCAAAAACAGATTATTTTTCATCGGAAAAGCGAATAGGCTTTTGTTTAGAGATAAGGTGACACCTTAAAAGAACCATTCCCTTACCAAATAAGCCGTATGGCATTTACATTCCTCCTCAGGATTCCGTAATTTCCAACGAAATTCAAACTAATTCAGAAAATGATTCCAAAAAACACAAACCCCAAAGCTTTGCTATTTTCCATAGTGATGACTTTGGCCCTCACCTCGTTTACCATAGCGCAAAATATTCCCTCGCCCAAGGATGTTTACGGATTCAATGTAGGGGCCGACTATCAGTTGGCCGATTACTCCCAAATTGAAGATTATTTGACCAAGCTGGACAACGCTTCCAGCCGTGTTAAAAAGATTGAGATTGGTAAAACGGTATTGGGCCGAAAAATGTATTTGCTCTTTATTTCCACAGAGGAAAATTTAGCACAGTTAGACAAATGGAAGGACATCAGCACCAAATTGGCCAGAGTTCAGGTTGAGGATG
Organism: Flagellimonas marina; assembly: GCF_042651185.1. Classification (NCBI taxonomy): domain Bacteria; kingdom Pseudomonadati; phylum Bacteroidota; class Flavobacteriia; order Flavobacteriales; family Flavobacteriaceae; genus Flagellimonas; species Flagellimonas marina. The sequence continues at coordinate 4,340 of NZ_JBHSCL010000007.1, forward strand.
ATGAGGCGGCAAAACTCGCCCAAGAGGGAAAGGCCATTGTTTGGATTGATGGCGGAATGCATTCCACTGAGTTGGCCCACGGTCAAATGACCTCTGAATTGGCCTATACGTTGGCCACTTCGGAAACTCCTGAAATGCAAAAAGTTCGGGAAAATGTGATTACTCTTTTGATGCCCGTGATGAACCCTGACGGATTGGACATTGTGGTGGATTGGTATCGAAAAAATCGCGATACACCATACGAAACATCAAGACCCCCTATTCTTTACCATTATTATATGGGGCACGACAATAACCGCGACTGGTTTATGAACACCATGCCGGAGACCTATAATGTCACCAAAATACTGTACAACGAATGGTATCCGCAGATTGTGTATAACCATCACCAATCGTCACCTTCATGGACCAAGATTTCCATTCCTCCGTATGCCGACCCCGTGAATCCAAAGATTCATCCTGCTGTAACTGCTGGCGTGAGCGAAGTAGGTTCTGCTATGTCGAAGCGTTTTTCGTTGGAAAATATGCCGGGTGCCATTGCCGATAACTTCTATACTATGTTCTGGAATGGTGGTGGGAGAACGGTGCCTTATTATCACAATATGATAGGCATCCTTACCGAAACAGGGCATACTTCGCCAACACCACGATTCTACGACCCGGAAAAATTGCCAAAAACTGTGGCTGGCGGAACTCCAACCGATGGAACAGATATTATGTACCCAGACCCTTGGAAAGGTGGGGAATCCCATTTTAGGGATGCTGTTGATTATATGCTTACTGCAACGTGGGCCGTATTGGATTTGGCCGCTGACAGAAAAAGCAATTATCTCTACAATATTTACAAAATGGGTGCTTCGGCCATTGAAAAAGCCAAGACCGAAGGTCCCTTTGCCTATGTAATTGGTAAGGACCAGTGGGATTCTTTCGAAGCAGTCAATTTGGTGAACGTTCTGTTACAAGGCGGGATTGAAATTGACCTGGCAACCAAAGACTTCACCATTGGTGATACAAAATATGAAAAGGGTTCCTATGTCATCTATGTTGGCCAGGCATTTCGGCCATATTTGCTGGATTTGATGGAAAAGCAGGACTATCCCACCCGTTTTCAATATCCGGGTGGTCCTCCGGACACTCCTTATGATTTGGCCGGGTGGACCTTGCCCCTGCAAATGGGAATCGATGTGGCCAAAATAAAGGAACCTTTTGATGTTTCCACCGAAAAGGTGATCGGATTAGTGAATTATTATGAGGGGAGTCTCAACAGAAATGGTTCCTATGGGTATGCGCTTAGCGTAAACACCAATGCGTCTGTTGCGGCCACAAACAAAATTTTAAAGGCTGGGGGAACGGCTTATAAAGCCATGACCCCATTCAAAGCTGGAAAGCAAACCCTTCCCGCAGGGTCTTTTGTAATTCAAGGGGATGAAACTTTAGTAAAATCCTTGGCCGATGAATATGGATTGGAGTTCACCGGGTTAATGGCCAAACCAGAGGTTCAATTGACCAAGCTTCATTTGCCCAAAGTGGGGCTCTACAAGTCTTGGGTGGCCAATATGGATGAAGGATGGACTCGTTTTGTTATGAATGAATATGCTTTTGATACCGATACCCTTCACGACGCAGACATCAGAACGGTGGATTTGTCGAAGTATGATGCCATCATCCTTCCATCACAAGAAGCAAAATCTATTTTACATGGTCATACCCCATTGGAAATGCCTGAAAAATTTACAGGAGGTATCGGATTGGAAGGCTCTTTAGCCCTAAGCAACTATGTTAAGCAAGGAGGCACCTTGTTAGCCTTTGACGCGGCCAGTGATTTTGTAATCGAGCAGTTTGGGCTACCCCTAAAAGATGCTGTTGAAGGAGTGGACAGCAAGGATTTCTTTATTCCAGGCTCGTTAATTAAAACCGGAATTGATACCACCAATCCCCTTGCTTTTGGTATGAAAGATACAGTTTCAGTGTCCTTCAATAAGAGCAGGGCTTTTGTAATCGATAAGCAGAGTAAAGAGGGCGAAGGCGGTAAGGAGGACATCAAAGATGCCCCTAAACCAGAAGTTGAGGTAATTGCCACCTATGCCGAAAAGAACTTGTTGATGAGTGGCTGGGCCATGGGCGAAGATAAGTACATTGCCAAAAAGCCTGCCATGGTCAAAGCCAAATACGGTAAAGGGGCCGTAATATTGTACGCTTTCAGGCCGCAATTTCGTGCACAGCCCCGTGGTACCTATAAATTAATTTTTAATGCGATTTATGAGGGAGCATCCGATTAGAAAGTATTGAAAAAGTAATTGAAAACCCATCAGCTACTGGTGGGTTTTTCTTTTAAATCAACGAAATAGAATCGCAATCGCCCCAATAGCGGTCACAATCAAAATAAAACGCTTGTAGTTTTTCTCGTTAATTTTCTTCACGATGAGCACCCCAAGAAAAAGCCCTACCAAAATCGCAGGCAATAGTCGCAGGTTAATCAAGAGACTTTCCGCAGTAACGGTTTTCCAAACAAAAATGTGAAACGGAAGCTTAAATGTATTGGTAATAAAAAACAACCATGCCGCCGTGCCAACAAATTCATTTTTTGGTAAGCGCATGCCCAAAAAGAAGATGTTGGTAAAGGCGCCCGCCAAATTTCCTATCATGGTGCATATTCCGGCCATAACGCCCATAGACCCTGCAAATAGCCAGTGGGTTGGAACATGTTCAGATTTTCTGCGGTCCCACCAGTAGAGCATCCCCAAACTGATAAAAATAACGGTGACCATACCCCATTTGAATTCCCGTTCTGGAAGGTCTTTCCCAACCAGTACTCCAATGAGGATGCCAAATATCATCCATGGGAGAAAGCGTAAAATATATTTCCACTGGGTATGTCGATTATAATAGATAACGGCAAAGATGTCGCCCACAATCAACAACGGCACAAACAAACCTGTTGAAGCCTTGGAGCCAAAAGCCAATGCCATCAAGGTCACATTGAAAATAGACATGCCTTTTAAACCGGCTTTTGATATGCCCAGAAGAAATGTTGCCGTGGCTGCCAAGACCCAAGAGGCAATTGAAATTTGGGATAAGGGAGTGAGATCCATTCGGTTTATTGGTCAGATACAAAAATAACCCAAAAAGATATCTTGTGTCTTCATGCGAGGATTATGGCCGGAGAATCAGTTTCGTAGTTGCATTAATCGGGCCACATACTTGCCCACCACGTCAAACTCAAGATTGACCACAGTACCCACTTTATAGGTATGGAATCGGGTATGTTCATACGTATACGGTATAATGGCCACACTAAAGCTGTCCTTTTTGGAATCGACCACGGTAAGGCTTACTCCATCCACGGTGATGGAGCCCTTTTCAATGGTAATATTGTTCAGTTTGGAATCATATTGAAAAGTGAAAAACCAGCTTCCATCTTTTTCTTCAATAGAAATGCAAACTGCAGTTTGGTCCACATGGCCTTGCACAATATGGCCGTCCAAACGGGCACCCAAAAGCATAGCACGTTCCAAATTCACGGCATCTCCAACGGCTAAAGCACCTAAACTGGTCTTGTTCAAGGTTTCTTCAATGGCGGTGACGGTATACAAGTTACCTTCAATGGAAACCACGGTAAGACAAACACCATTGTGGGACACACTTTGATCAATTTTCAATTCTTGGGTGAGGCTGGAAGAAACGGTAATGTGCAAATTTCCACCTTCTTTTTGGAGCTTTTCAACTTTCCCCAAAGTCTCTATAATACCTGTGAACATGAATGTTATTAATTGACTAGCTTTGTAGTGCAAAAGTAGCTATATCAGCATTGATTCTATGAAAGAAACGCAAAAATTAAAGCTTGGGATTTCCATTGGGGATATTAATGGCATAGGGTGCGAAGTAGCACTCAAGACGTTTGAAGATGCAAGAATGTTGGATTTCTGCACTCCCGTCATTTTTGCATCGAACAAGACCATATCCCAGCAAAAATCGGATTTGGGAATCGATATTACCTTTAATGGTGTGCGGGATGCCTCCCAAGCCGTAGAGGGAAAAATCAATATTGTAAATGTTTGGAAGGAAGTTCCCAACATTGAATATGGAAAAGCTACTGAGGAAGGTGGAAAATATGCCATTAAATCCCTCAGAGCTGCAGTTGCAGCCTTAAAAGAAGAGAAAATTGATGTACTGATTACGGCGCCCATCAACAAGAACAATGTGCAGGCCGATGACTTTAAGTTTCCGGGCCATACCGACTTTTTGGCCCAAGAACTCAATGGTGAAAGCCTCATGTTTATGGTGGCGGATACCCTTCGGGTAGGATTGTTGACGGATCATATCGCGGTAAAAGATGTAGCCCATGCCATTACCCCAAAATTGATTCGGCATAAAGTGGCCACCATGGAAAAGTCCCTCAAAATGGATTTTGGTATTCGCAGGCCCAAGATTGCACTTTTGGGCATAAATCCACACAGTGGAGACAATGGCACTATTGGTGAGGAAGACGATAAAATCATGAAGCCGGTGATTGAGGAAATGTTCAATAAAGGAACTTTGGTGTATGGCCCGTATTCTGCAGATAGTTTTTTTGGGTCCAATACCCACACCCAGTTTGATGCAATCTTGGCGGCCTACCACGATCAAGGCCTAATTCCGTTCAAGACCCTTTCCTTTGCAAAAGGGGTGAACTACACAGCAGGCTTAGAACGAATTCGTACCTCACCGGACCATGGCACCGCCTATGAAATTGCAGGAAAAGGGAAGGCAGATGAAAGCTCCTTTAAGGAAGCCGTTTTTATGGCAATTAAAGTCTTTAGGAACCGTTCTGAGTATATAGAATTGAACAAAAATCCATTGCAAAAACAAAAGACAAAGAGAGCCAGTTAAAAACTTGTGCTTGGATTTGATATTTGTTAGCTTTGGAATTGCAGTTTTGCAAATAAGTAGTATCTTTGCACCCGCCTTTACAGGCTGGTACACAAACCCTAAGTGTAGAAACGATGAAGCTGAAGGAGTTTTTTATCCCTTTTTCAGGATTGAAGTTGGGAAAACATGAATTTGTGTACGAGATTGACAATGCGTTCTTTGAATCTTTTGAATACCAAGAATTTAACGGAGCATCCGTTCAAGTGACCGCCGTTTTGGAAAAAATGAGCACCATGATGGAGCTTGAAGTGGAAGCAAAGGGCACGGTAAATGTGGACTGTGATCTAACAGGGGAACCGTATGATCAACCCATCAGTTCAGATTTACAATTGGTGATTAAGTTTGGGGAAGAATACAATGATGAGGATGATGAAATCCTTATTATTCCCCATGGCGAACACCAATTCAACATTGCACAGTATGTCTATGAGATGTTGGTGTTGGCCGTTCCACACAAACGGGTTCACCCTGGAGTTGAAGATGGAACATTAAAGTCGGATATCTTGGACAAGTTGGAGGAATTACAACCAAAAGAGGAAAAGAAACCATCAGAAAAAACAGATCCCAGATGGGATGATTTAAAAAAGTTACTAACGGACAAATAGGTTTATAATGGCACATCCTAAAAGAAAAACATCAAAGACCAGAAGGGACAAAAGAAGAACCCACTACAAAGCTGTGGCCCCTACCATTGCCAAGGATTCAACAACCGGTGAAATGCACCTTTACCACAGAGCGCATTGGCATGAAGGCAAATTGTACTACAGAGGCCAAGTTTTAATTGACAAGACCGAAGAAGAGACTGCGGCCTAACCGCAACCTTCTCATACTAAACCAACTCCCGTTATTCTGCAACGGGAGTTTTTTTATGGACCCATATTCTGATTTAAAAACGAACCCGTTTTGACGAAAAAGTCATATAAAATGACTAATTTTCACCGCTTTTGGGTCAAATTTCAATGTTTTTGACAAAAAAAGAGACGCTAAAATGAAAAAAACAACAGCGGCCATCACAGCTGTAGGTGGATATGTTCCAGATTTCGTTCTTTCCAACAAAGTACTGGAAACCATGGTAGATACCAATGATGAATGGATCACTACCCGGACCGGAATCAAAGAACGAAGAATCTTAAAGAAAGAAAACGCCGGCACCTCATATATGGCTATAAAGGCCGCAGAGGATTTAATACAAAAAAGCGGGGTAGACCCTTCTGAAATTGATTTTGTTTTGGTGGCCACGGCCACACCAGACCTTCCAGTTGCATCTACTGCGGCTTATGTGGCTTCACAAATTGGTGCGGTGAATGCATTTGCCTACGATCTTCAAGCGGCGTGCTCCAGCTTTTTGTATGGCATGTCAACTGCAGCCAGTTATATTGAATCTGGAAGATATAAGAAAGTTTTGGTGATTGGTGCGGATAAAATGTCATCCATTTTAGACTATACCGATCGTACCACCTGCATCATTTTTGGCGATGGTGCTGGAGCTGCCCTTTTTGAGCCCAATGAAGAGGGTTTGGGCCTACAGGATGAATACCTGCGATCGGATGGTATTGGACGACAGTTTTTAAAGATTGATGCTGGAGGCTCCATTCTACCCGCATCAGAAGAAACCGTAAAGAACAAACAGCATTATGTGTATCAAGACGGTAAATCTGTTTTCAAATTTGCCGTTTCCAATATGGCTGATGTATCTGCATTGATCATGGAACGAAACAATCTTACGCATGAGGATGTGCAGTGGTTGGTACCACATCAAGCCAATAAACGAATCATTGATGCCACCGCTAACAGAATGGGCGTGGCTCCTGAAAAGGTAATGATCAATATAGATCGGTACGGAAATACAACATCCGCTACCTTGCCCTTGTTGTTATTTGATTATGAAAAACAACTCAAGAAAGGGGATAATTTAATTTTTGCCGCCTTTGGCGGAGGGTTTACGTGGGGTTCCATATATTTAAAATGGGCCTATAATTCAAAATAGCACACTACTAACTAAATTATATTCCATGGACATTAAGGAAATTCAAAGTTTGATCAAGTTTGTCGCCAAATCTGGCGCCAGCGAGGTGAAATTGGAGATGGAAGACCTCAAGATCACAATCCGCACGGGAAGCACGAGCAGTGGCTCCCCAGAAACAACAATTGTACAGCAGATTCCTGTACCCCAAGCACAGTCTGCTCCACCAGCTGCACAGACTCCAGCGACCCAAGAAGCTGCAGCACCTAAGGCTGAATCAGCATCAAAATCGGAAGAATCTAAATATATTACCATTAAATCGCCAATTATTGGAACTTTCTACAGAAAGCCTTCCCCAGACAAACCAGCGTTTGTTGAGGTTGGAACCAATGTTAGCAAAGGCGATGTTCTTTGTGTGATCGAAGCCATGAAACTCTTCAACGATATTGAATCTGAAGTTTCCGGTAAAATTGTAAAAGTTTTGGTTGAAGACTCCTCTCCGGTTGAATTTGACCAACCTTTGTTTTTGGTAGACCCATCATAGATAATTTTAAATGCTAAATTTTAAGTGACTAGTTATTAGTTATTTAAAACCATTTAAAATTTAGAATCCAAAATTTAAAATTGTATTCTATGTTTAAAAAGATATTAATTGCAAATAGGGGCGAGATTGCACTTCGTATTATACGAACCTGCAAGGAAATGGGCATTAAGACCGTGGCCGTTTATTCTAAAGCCGATGAGGAAAGTCTTCATGTTCGATTTGCGGATGAAGCTGTCTGTATCGGTCCAGCGCCCAGTCATGAATCCTATTTAAAGATACCCAACATCATTGCTGCGGCAGAGATTACCAATGCCGATGGTATACACCCTGGTTATGGTTTTCTTTCTGAAAATGCCAAGTTTTCCAAAATTTGTGCAGAACACGACATCAAATTTATTGGTGCATCGGGCGAGCAGATAGAAAAAATGGGCGACAAGGCCACCGCTAAGGAAACTATGAAAAAAGCAGGTGTTCCCACAGTTCCCGGTTCGGATGGGTTGCTGAAAGATGTTGATCATGCCAGAAAAGAAGCCAAGAAAATGGGATATCCCGTTATGATTAAGGCTACCGCTGGAGGTGGAGGAAAAGGAATGCGCGCTATTTGGTCGGAGGATGAAATGGAAAAGAATTTTGAAAGCGCAGTGAAGGAAGCCACTGCTGCTTTTGGAAATGGTGGAATGTACATGGAAAAACTCATTGAAGAGCCAAGACATATTGAAATCCAAGTAGTGGGGGACCAATATGGGAAGGCGTGCCACTTATCGGAAAGAGATTGCTCCGTTCAACGTAGACACCAAAAATTGACGGAAGAAACCCCATCACCTTTTATGACGGACAAGCTCCGTGACGATATGGGTAAAGCAGCGGTAAAAGCCGCTGAATATATCAAATATGAAGGAGCGGGAACCGTGGAGTTTTTGGTTGATAAACACCGAAACTTCTACTTTATGGAGATGAATACCCGTATTCAGGTGGAGCATCCCATTACCGAACAAGTGGTGGATTACGATTTGATTCGTGAGCAAATTTTGGTGGCAGGCGGGGTTCCAATTTCAGGTAAGAATTACTATCCGAAGTTGCACTCCATAGAATGTCGAATCAACGCCGAAGACCCATATAACGAATTTAGACCTTCTCCGGGCAAAATCACTACCCTACATACACCAGGAGGTCATGGGGTACGGTTGGATACACACGTGTACAGCGGCTACATGATTCCGCCGAACTATGACTCCATGATTGCCAAGTTGATTACCACTGCCCAAACCCGGGAAGAGGCCATCAACAAAATGAGAAGGGCATTGGATGAGTTTGTGATTGAAGGTGTAAAGACCACAATTCCGTTCCACAGGCAATTAATGGACCACCCCGATTATTTGGCAGGGAATTACACCACCAAATTTATGGAAGGGTTTAAAATGGATCCTAAATATCAAGATTAAAATAGACCCCGATGATAATCGGGGTTTTTTATGCTATGGAACTAAGCTATTGGGAATATAAAACTTGGCTGTCCCAAGTGGACTTCACCGTAATCGGAAGCGGTTTGGTAGGGCTCAATTGTGCGCTTCGGTTAAAAGAAAAGTATCCCCAAAGTAAAATTTTGGTCTTGGAAAGAGGAAGTCTTCCGCAGGGCGCCAGCACCAAAAATGCAGGATTTGCCTGTTTTGGAAGCATTTCTGAACTCGTTTCTGATCTAAATTCCCATGCTGAGGAAGAGGTTGTTCAACTAGTTCAAAAAAGGAATTCTGGAATCCAATTGTTGTGTAAACTTTTGGGCGATAAAGCCATTGGTTTTGAACAACATGGAGGCCATGAACTTTTTTTAAAGAAAAATCCAGAGTTATTTGAGAACTGTTTGAATCGGATGGATGATTTAAACGAATTGCTACGACCGATTTTTGGGGACGCTCCTTTCGTAAAGACGAAAAATGTATTTGGGTTTGGGAAGATTCAAGAGCAATACATCACCCATCAATTTGAAGGACAGTTGGACACCGGCAAGATGATGCAAGCGTTACTCCAAAAATGTTATGATGCTCATATTCCCATTCTAAACGGGATTGAAGTCAAGGAGATCCAAGAAGCAGGCGACAAAGCTCACGTTGCTACCGACGGTTTTGAATTTAATTCTAAAAAGGTTTTCGTGGCCACCAATGGGTTTGCCTCAAAATTGTTGAAATCTGAAGTGGTGAAACCGGCCAGGGCGCAAGTATTGGTAACACAACCCATTAAAAATCTTCGCATAAAAGGAACCTTTCATTTTGATGAAGGCTATTACTATTTCAGAAATATTAATAACCGGATTTTGTTTGGCGGTGGCCGCAACCTCGATATAAAATCCGAGGAAACCATGGAATTTGGGGAGACCGAAATCATCCAAAATTCCTTGGAAAAATTGCTCAGCGAGGTGATTTTACCCCATCAAAAGATTCAAATTGACCGCAGGTGGAGTGGCATTATGGGCGTGGGCAGCCAAAAATCACCCATAGTCAAACCGATTTCCAATTCCGTGTATTGTGGTGTCCGTCTCGGCGGAATGGGCGTTGCCTTGGGGAGTTTGGTGGGCCAAGAACTTGCCGATTTGGCTCAGTAAGTTCAAATCCAAGTTCAAGACCAAGCCCAAAATATTGATACTTGAGTTTGAACTTGAACTTGCACTTTTTACTCAAATCATCCTCCCATCCAATAAATTGATGATTCGAGAGCCGTATTCTGCGTTCTTTTCGGAATGGGTTACTTGAATAATGGTTACACCCTCGTCGTTCAACTCCTTGAACAGTTCCATGATTTCTTCTCCTTGTTTGGAATTTAAGTTTCCAGTGGGCTCATCCGCTAAAATGAGCTTGGGGTTGGATATCAAGGCCCGTGCAACGCCTACCAATTGTTGTTGTCCACCACTTAATTGGGCTGGGAAAAGGTCTTTTTTGCCCACAATGTTGAATCTGTCCAACATGTCGGCCACCTTGGCTTTACGCTCGGAGCCTTTGAGTTTTTTGTAGAGCAGAGGCATTTCTAAATTTTCCTTTACAGTAAGTTCATCCAGTAAATGATAGGATTGGAACACAAAACCGATGTATTCCTTGTATAAGTTGGCTCGGTATTTTTCTTTTAAGGAATGTACGGGTTCATCCAAAAACTGGTACTCGCCTTCATCAAACGTGTCCAACATACCAATAACATTCAACAAAGTAGATTTCCCCGAACCGGATGGCCCCATAATGGAAATAAATTCTCCCTCTTGAACTTCGAGATTGATGTCCTTTAAAAGAAATACACGTTGGCCGCCAGAGTTGACCCACTTAAAAATGTTGTTGAGTTGTAGTAGCATTTTTTAACTATTCTGTCCGTAAACTTTTTACTGGATTGGCCCTTGCCGCTCGTATCGCCTGAAAACTCACGGTAACCACAGTAATCAACAAGGCTCCAATCATGGCCAAGGCAAAAATCCACCATTTAAGGATTACCCGATAGGGATATTCCTGTAACCAACCGTTCATCACATAGTAGGCGATGGGCACTGCTATAAAACAAGAGATAATAACGAGTTTTAAAAAGTCCTTGGAAAGCATGTTCCATACATTGAATACGGTTGCGCCAAGAACTTTTCGCACTCCAATTTCCTTGGTACGCTGCTCGGCCACGAACGAGGTAAGGCCAAATAGCCCCAAACAACTTATTATGATGGCCAAAGCCGTAAAGATTCCTGATAATTGCCCTATACGTTCTTCAGCCGCAAACTTCTCACCGTATTCCGAGTCCACAAAATCGTAATGAAACGGAACATCGGGGAAATGCTCTTTGAAGACACGTTCTATTACAGCTAAATTTTGACTTGCACTTTGCCTAGGGTTAAGTCTAAGATTATAATACGATGCATTGTCATATCTATCAAACGCATAAATAGCTTGTTTTACAGGTTCATAAGGGGACTGGGCTATCATATCTTCAACAACGCCAATAACTTTAAGGGGCTCACTCGGATTTTCCTTATCGGTATCCCTGAACAACATACCAACAGGATTTTCAATACCCAAGTATTTTACGGCAGTTTCGTTGAGTAGAATGGCACTGGAATCTGATGGAAATTCCCTAGAAAAATCTCGTCCTTCTACAATTTTAAGGTTAAGGGATTTTGCGTATTCTGGAGAGACTTCCGTCCAGGCAAAATCTTCTTGAAACCCTTCTGCTTTACCTTCCCAGGTCCAACCACTTCTATTGGACCAAATGTTGGTTGTGGGGCTACTGGAAGAGGACATCTCAACCACCGCTCCAGAATTTAGGAATTCCGTGCGCATCAATTCATATTTACCATAAAACTCTGGGCTCATGGTTGGAAGCTGTACCAGTCCTTCCTTATCATATCCGACGGGACGATTTTTGGCATGGTTGATTTGCTGCATCACAATGACGGTGCCAATGATAAAAGCCACTGAAACTGTAAACTGCAGTACCACCAATGCCTTTCGGGCCAAACCAGAATGCTTCCCAGCCTGGAAAGTGCCTTTAAGTACATCAACAGGTCTAAAGGAGGATAGGTATAATGCAGGATAACTACCGGCCAACAGTGCGGTTAGCAGAATAAATACTAAAGATACCAGCCAAAATGTGGGGTTCGTCCATGGAAATGCTATTTCCTTTCGAGCGAGTTCGTTAAAACCGCCCAAAGAAAGTACCACAATCAAAAGGGCAATGACAAAAGCCAACACAACCACCAAAAAGGATTCTCCCAAGAATTGATTGATCAATTGCCCTCTATGGGACCCGATTGATTTTCTAATTCCAACTTCCTTGGCTCTCTTCTCGGAGCGTGCCGTACTCAGATTCATAAAGTTGATGCACGCCAAGAGCAATACAAAAATGCCTATGATACCAAACAACCATACATATTTGATCCGTCCCCCAACTTGTTTTCCGTTTTCAAAACGGTTGCGCAAATACCAGTCTTCCATGGGCAATAGAAAAAGCTGCGGGTTGAATTCAACAGTATCCTCGTTCAGGTTCTTTTTTACATCTTTTATAGTAGATGTAACACTCTCCATTGTAGTGTTGTCCGCGATCTGAACAAACATTTGAAAGGAATTGTTCCCCCACTGAGTCTCAGCATTTTTGATCCATTCATTTACAGCAACATATTTATCCCAAGGCATTAAAAATTTTACATCCTTAAAGGAAGTGTTATAAGGAATGTCCTCATATACCGCGGTGACCATCATATCATATTGCCCGTTGATCTTAATTGACTTTCCAATAGGGTCTTCATTGCCAAACAAGGCGTTTGCTGTTGAAGCAGAAAGCATAATAGAGTTGATTTCCCGAAGCCCATCCTTTTCTCCTTTAAGGATGTTAAGGTCGAATAGTTCGGGAGCTCCCCGCTGCATAAAGTTACCTTCTCTGGAAATGCTTGTCTCCTTGTATTTTAAATATTGGGAATTGTTCCAAGAAGACATCACCAGATGCTCAAAATTGTCCATGTAACCATCTCGAAATGCTTTTTCCAAAGGACGCGGAAGGGCGGGGCCAGTTCCGGTCTCACCGTTAAAGGTCTGCGACTGGAAAACTTGGGCAATCTTATTTTTTTTGGTAAAATAATTGTTGTGGGACAACTCATCCTGTATCCACAGCCCAATAATCAAGGCTACGGCCATGCCAAGGGCCAGTCCCCCTACATTGATGATGGTATAAGCCTTATTTTTAGTAAGGTTCCTCCATGCGATTTTAAAATAATTCTTAATCATGATGGTTTGTTTTGATGATGATTTATTCGGTTCTAAGGCTTTTCACGGGATTTACCACAGCAGCCTTAATGCTTTGGTAACCCACTGTCAATATAGCTACGCCAACTGCCAAAAGAGCGGCCAGAACAAACACCCACCAACCTATTTCAATTCGGTATGAAAAGTCCTCCAGCCACTTATTCATGGCAAACCAACCAATGGGCATTGAAATAAGAATGGCAATACCCACCATTTTAAGGAAATCTGTGGTGAGCCTGAAGGTAATCTGACCGACCGTGGCCCCAAGTACCTTACGAACCCCAATTTCTTTTGTACGCTTTTGTGCATTGAAAGCCGCCAGGCCAAAGAGACCTAAACAAGCAATTAAGATGGAGAGGATGGTGAACACCACAAATATTTTCCCCAGACGTTGCTCCGCATCATAGGTTGAATTGAAAGAGTCGTCCATGAAGTTGTAGCTAAAGGGTTGTCCGGGAGCGAACTTGTTCCAAATACCCTCAATATTTGCCAGTGTGGAAGCAAAATCCCCAGGGTTCATTTTTACGGCCAACATTCCAGAGGTCCCACTAAAAAACAGACCTAAGGAAGCAATATTTTCACGTAGCGACTCATAATGAAAGTTTTTGACCACCCCGATTATGGTGTTGAACTGGGGGGTTTCCGATTCTGCCTCCTGAGAGATTCGCATGCCCAATGCCTCCTGGGGACTTACGCCAAGAACTTTAAGGGTTGCCTCGTTGACAATCACTGCAGTGGTATCCGTAGCAAAGTCATTGTTGAAGTTTCTTCCGGCAATCAATTCCATGTTCATGGTAGGGACATAGTCTTCATCAACATACCAAGTTTGCATTTGAAGCGCATTTTCTTGACTTCTTGAGCCTTCAGGAAAAAAGGAACTGTTGGAACGGGATGATGGGGTTGGGAAGAAAAAGCTCAACGTTGAGCTTTCCACCTGACTTAGATTTGTAATCTCCTCTTTAAAAGCCTGTGTTTGGTCTCCAACGGCAAAAACATCATCAACCAATACGATTTGATCTTTGGTAAAACCAAGGTCTTTGTTTTGAATAAACTGTAGTTGTTGATATACCACGATGGTGCCCACAATCAAAAAGACAGAAATTGCAAATTGGAATACTACCAAGGCATTTCTAATGGTGCCTCCCCCCACATCACCCTGGGTATCTCCCTTCAAGGTCTTAACAGGTACGAATCGAGATAAAAAGAAGGCGGGATAGCTACCTGAAAAAAGACCCAACAACACAGTGCCCATCAAAAGCAAGGCCCAGAAAAATGGACTGGAATAGGGTATAGCAATTGATTTTCCGGAAAGGTCGTTGAACAATGGGAGAACCAAAATGGCCAATATCAACGCCAGAACCAATGATATAAACGAAATCAATCCAGACTCCATAAGGAATTGGCGGATCAAATCTATTTTTTTGGAACCCAACGTTTTTCTAACCCCAACTTCTTTTGCCCTTCTTAAGGACTGGGCCGTGGATAGGTTCATGAAATTGACACTGGCCAATACAATTAAAAACAACCCAATGAAAGAAAGAATATATACATTCTGAATACTGCTATTGGCACTCATTTCAGTATCGCGATGTGAATACAGGTGAATATCGGTGAGCGGTTTGGTATAGAAGTTAACATAGTTGCCAGATGCTATAAAGGATTCTTTGGTCATCCCCGGGAAGTATTGCTGCGCCCATGGAAATATATAATCGTCCACAATACCGTTCAACGGCCTCTCGAATTCCTGAACGTTGGCCGAGGGAATTAATTTAACAAATGTAAAATAGTTGTTGCTGCCCCAATTTGGGTCCCGGGAATCTGCATAACCAGACATTGCCATAAAGACAGAATGTTCACGCAAAAAGGAATTCTTTGGCAAATCATCAATGACTCCAGTTACAGTGTAGGTGTCCGTGTTGTTCAACAACATGCTTTGGCCTAAGGCATTTTGCACGCCAAAGTGTTTTTCTGCCGCTGTTTTGGTAAGTACAAGGGTATTGGGCTCATTTAGGGCCGTTCTTTTGTCACCTACCAGAAGTTTTATGCCAAAAAAATCAAAGAAAGTAGAGTCCACAAAGGTTACCCTGAGTTCTTTTGCATTGGTTTCGGTATCTGTTTTTCGAAGGAGCAGACTACCTCTATCACGGAACCGAATGGTAGATTCCACTTGTGGAAAATCCCGCTGCATGGTAGCGGCCATGGGTGCGGCTGCTTCTGCCGATCTCATTTCGGCACCACCAAATTTAATATCACTGTCAATTCTATAAATTCGTTCTGCATCAGCGAACATTTTGTCATAGCTCAATTCATCATAAATAAATAGAGCAATCAATATTGCTGAAGCAATGCCAATGGCCAACCCAAAGGTATTGAGGAATGTAAAAAAGGGCTGCTTTTTTAAACTCCTCCAAGCTATTTTAATGTTGTTTTTAAACATGTTGATACATTTAGTTTTTGGTTATTCGGTCCGAAGACTTTTTACTGGATTGGTCGTCGCAACTTTTAAGGTTTGGTAACTTATGGTAATAAGTGTAATGATCATAATGGCCAAAATGGCAAGGGCAAAAAACCACCAATGTATTTGGGTTCTGTACGTGTAGCCTTGGAGCCATTGTTCCATAAAATACCATGCTATAGGAGTGGCCACCAAGCCGGCAATTAGAATTAATCTGAAGAAATCCGCTGTAAAAAGGACTAAAATATTCGCAATATTGCTTCCTAACACCTTTCGTATTCCTATTTCCTTAGTTCGCTGGCCTACAAAGAAGAGAATGAGACCATAAAGCCCTAAGCATCCAATTAAAATGGCCAATGCAGAAAAAACCTTGGAAAGGGAAAGATAGCGTTGTTCGGTCTCATATTGTTCCGCAACCCTATCATCCAAAAAACGAGGCTCATAAATGTAACCTTGGAAAGCACTGGACCAGTACTCTCCAATTTGATCCAGAACATGCCGCGTATTTTGTCCATTTGTTTTTATTGCAATTTCATCAAACCACCGTGTTTGGTTTGCAATGATTATGGGGCTTATTTCTTCTGTAAAGTCATTGTCATGAAAGTCTTTGACCACACCAACAATGGTAGCCTTAACATAACCACCATTGGCCGTAATTTGTTTTCCCACAAGCTCTTCTGGTGTTGAAACCCCTAATTTTTGGCCCAATTTTTCATTCACGACCACTTCGGCTATCGAATCAGAATTGTTCTCGAAAAAGTTCCTTCCAGCCACAAGAGGTATGTCAAAAGTGTTCAGATAATTTGCATCCGCCAATTTCACTTGAATGCTGAACTCTTCAAAATCTGGACGCGTATGGTACTTAATACTGGTGCCCCAGTTGTTAATGGAACCGCCCGGGCTGCTCAAACAGGCGGAAACTTTGATGACCCCTGGAATTTGGGCAAATTGGTCTTTTAAACTATTGATTTGGACTTTCTCCAATTCATTTGGGATGCTTACCATTACAATGGATTCTTTATCAAAACCCAAATCTGAGTTCACGGCATAATCTATTTGGTTGGAGATAATCAAGGTGGCGGCAATCAAGGTTATGGAAATGGCAAATTGGGTTACAACAAGAACTTTTCGTGTAGCGCTTCCTCCGGTATCGTTGTGCTTTAGTTTTCCTTTTAGGGCCAAAACAGGGACTATCCGGGACATTAGAATGCCAGGATAACTGCCCGATAGGAATGAGACTGCCGCCAACACTACAAAAATGAAAATAAAAAAGCGGTAACTCAACAAGCTGTTCATGGACAGGTTCAATTCAAAAAGATTGTTGAAAGAAGGAAGGAACAAAACCGCCAAGAGTACCCCTAGCCCTATAGCAAACAAGCTGATAACAAAGGTCTCTGACAAAAACTGCCAAAACAGATGTTGTTTAAAACTTCCAAGAACCTTTCTAATCCCAATTTCTTTGGATCGATAGAAAGCCTGAGCCGTTGAAATATTAATGAAGTTGATACAGGCCACAGCAATCAGAAAAAGTCCGATGACCCCAAAAATCCAAAGTACAGCTGGATTAATTCCTCCGTAGTTTGGGTTGAAGTGAATATCGGATAGGTGTTGCAGCTTGTAGACATGCTTGTTTTTACTGTCTGGGCGATGCCTTTTAGGAAGTTCTGTTAGGACCTCTTCAATTTGGGCAATATTTTGATTGGGATGCAACAGTGCAAAGCATTGCAAATCTGAAGAAATACCACCCCAAGTTTCCTCTGCGTTAAAGTCATTGAACTTTTCCAAGGTAAAGTAAGAAATGAAAATCTCTTCAGGAACAACCGAAGTTTTTGGGGCATTTTTAAGAACACCAATCACTTCAATGGTCTCTTTATTGTCGAACAAGAAAGTTTTCCCTAGCGGATTCCCATCTCCGTACATTTTGTAGGCCATGCTCTCACTGATATACGCGGTATTGGGCTCTTCTAGAGAACGGTTGCTTAAATTGTCCAATAATGGAAGAGTCATAATGTTGAAGAAATCTGGCTCTGCAAAAACCGCATCTTCTTTAAATGATTTCCCATTTGTGCCTTCCCCCACATTGAGCTGGTAATTCTCCCAAGAGACTACTTTGGCCACTTTTTCCGCATAGTTGTAATCTTCACGAAATACCTTGGCAAAAGCGGGTGGCACACTGGATTCATAATCTACATAATCTCTTTGCTCTTCCGTGACCACTCGGTAGATTCGGTCACCGTTTTCATGGAAGTTATCGAAGGAGAAGTGATATGTCAAAAACAGATAGATCAAAATACTGCTGCCAAAGCCTATGGCCAAGCCCAGTATGTTTATGGCGGTGAACACCTTTCTTTTAATTAGGTTTCGCCATGCGATTAAGATATAGTTTTTGAACATGATGATTGTTTTTGATTGCGATTGATGAATAAACTCCTAGATCATTGCGCCCATTGGTTTGTTTTGACTCTCGGTAACAATTTGTCCGTCAAACAGGTTGATGACCCTGTGTGCGTAGTGTGAATCACGGTCGGAGTGCGTTACCATTACAATTGTAGTTCCCTCTTGGTTGAGCTCTGTCAACAAATTCATAACCTCTATTCCATTTTTGGAATCCAAGTTTCCCGTGGGCTCATCCGCCAAAATCAGTTTTGGATTGGTTACTACCGCTCTTGCAATGGCTACCCTTTGTTGCTGACCTCCTGAAAGTTGTTGTGGAAAATGCTTTTCGCGATGAGCAATTTTCATACGCTCCAAAACGGCCTGCACTTTTTCCTTCCGTTCAGACTTGTTCATTTTTAAATAGATCAAGGGAAGTTCCACATTTTCAAAGACGGTAAGCTCGTCGATGAGGTTAAAGCTTTGGAAAACGAAACCTAAGTTGCCCTTACGAAGCTGGGTACGCTGACTCTCTTTTAGACCTTCCACTTTGTGGCCTGCAAACTGATAACTTCCCTCGGTTGGGTTGTCCAGCATTCCAATGATGTTGAGCAGTGTGGATTTTCCGCATCCAGATGGCCCCATGATGGCCACAAACTCACCATCGGCCACCTTAAGGTTCACCCCATTGAGGGCGAGTGTTTCCACTTCTTCGGTTCGGAAGCTTTTCTTTAGATTTTGGATCTGTATCATTTTTATGGTTGTTTTAGCTGTTAGTATATAGACTTATTTTATTCCTGTACTGTTACGGTTCTGGACTATTTTAACACAATTCGTTCTGCGGTGCCAAAACTGTCATAGTTGCTTGTAATCACCTGTTCGCCAGGCTGAAGCCCTTCGAGGACCTCATAATATCTTGAATTTTGTTTGCCCAAACGGATATTTCGTTTGATGGCTTCATCTCCATTTGGATTTACCACAAACACCCATTGTCCGCCTGTACTTTGGAAAAAGCCACCTTTTGGCAATAATAAAGCATCACTGGATTCTCCCAATTGGAGTCGTATGCTGTAACTCTGCCCAGCACGAATGGTTTCTGGTTTTTCATCGGTAAAAACAAGGTCAACCTTAAAGCGGCCATTCCTAACTTCTGGGTATACTTTTCGCACTCGAAGGGTGTACTCTTTTTCGTTTCGCTCCAAGATGGCGGAAAGGTCACGTTTGACACGATCAATATAGTGTTCATCAATCTCGGCCTCAATTTTGAAATCTGTGAGCACATTAATTTGCCCAATACGTTCTCCTTGGGAAATGCTCTGGCCAATTTCTGCATCCAAAAACCCTAGTTGTCCATCAGCAGGGGCCCGAACATTCAGGTGGTCCAATCGCTCATAGACCATGGAAAGGGTTTTTTGCATCCGCTCAAGATCCGCATCCAATCCGGTCAACGAGGTTTTGCGTAACTCATCATCCTGCTCGGTTTGCAGTTTAACAATGTCATATTGCTTTTTGGCCAGTTCATAATTTTCTTTGGAAAGGAGATAGGTCTCTTTGGAAATCAATTCGTCCTGGTACAGTTCCTCGTTCTGTTCGAAGTTTCGTTTTAGACGTTGCAAATCATATTCTGCAGTGGCCAAGTTTCTTCTGCCTTCAACCTGTCTGGAATCAAAGGTGAGCTTGGTGGATCTGAGGTCGTTCTGCTTCAGGGCCAAATTACTTTCGCTGGCCAGAATCTGCTCGTAGAGCGCCATGTTCTCCAGCTTTAGGATGATATCACCCTTCTTGACCATGGAGCCTTCCTCAATCAATTTTTCAGAAACACGTCCACCTTCATAAGCATCCATATAAATTGTGGCAATGGGAGCCACGCTTCCATTTATAGTGATGTAATCATCGAACTTTCCAGCACTTACCGCTGAAATAGAAAGTCGCTCCTTTTCTGTCCTAAACGTGGATACCGAACTACCAAAAATCAGCTTCCACCCCAAGAAGAGCAACAATACACCCAAAGTGATGTAACCGTAATGTTTTGGTTTAAGTCCTTTCTTTTTTTCTAATTGTATATCCATTGTTTTCTTTAGTTGATATTAAAAATGGGCAGGCCCTTGTAAAAATCAAGTGTGCTGTTGTTCACCCGTAATCGAAGCTGGGCCTGTAAATTTTGATTCTGCGCTGTTGCGAACAAGTTTTTCGACTGCCTGAGCTCAATGGCATTGATCATTCCTTTTTCGTAGCGTTTTTGTGCTATGGCAAAGGCAAGTCCCTGAGACTCAATTCCCTTTTGTGTTTGTATCGTCTCTGCCATCAAAGCTTCGTGCTCTTGCACCAATTGTTGAATGATTTGATATAACTCCTGTTCTGTGATTTTAGCATTGTTCTTTGCTCTTTCCAGCGCTATTTTCTGTTGCTTCACTCTGGAACGGTTGGCCCATCCATTAAATACGGGAACATTTAAGGAAGCTCCAATAAATTTAAATGTGTTGTCACGTATTTGGTCTTTATAAGGAATGGTGGTGCCCAGTGAATCCCTGATCGTTTCAAAATATCCGGTACCGATACCACCCTGTAGGCTAATGGACGGATAGAGGCTGCCCCGTACCGCGGACAGTTGTTTTTTAGCAGCTTTTACACGAAAATCTTGGGCTTTTATTGAGGGCATAAAATCTTTTGCCACTACAAATATGGAGTCCGAAATCATTTTTTCCGTCTCCTCAAAAGAGCCTGTCGAAATAAGTTCAGGCTGTAATGTGATATCATTTTCGCCCTCAATGTTCATAGCTTGCAACAAGGTGAGCTTTGCCGCCTTCAATCGGTTCTCATTCTGGGTCAATGTTAAGCTGTCAGCGTACAGCAGCGATTCGGCCTCGTATAAATCGGCCCCTGCCATGACCCCGAGTTCTACCTGTTTTTTGACCAAATCGTAATTCGTCTGGGATATTTCAACCTGTTCCTTGGCAATATCAATAAGTCCTTGAATAAATTGAATATCATAATAAGCGGACATTACCCGAAAAGCCAATAAATATTTTTGCTGAAGACTTTCTTCCTGGGTTACCTTGTATAAAAACTTGGAAGCCTTTATGTTGTTTATTTTCTGAAACCCTTGAAAAACATCAAAAGACGATTGCAAGGAGTAATTGTTGGAGAAGAATTCAGTATTCACAAAACTGTTGTCCTCTGGGTTTATGGATCTACCAAAATTTATGTTATAGTCGGCAAACCCGTTTATTATGGGCAATAGGCTACGGACGGATTGGCGATACGATTCCTTGTTTGATGCAGTGTTCAGCTCAAAGTCATTGATTTGGAGGTTGTTTTTTACGGCATATGCCACGCACTCGTCCAAAGTCCAGACCTCTTGCGAAGATGCGAGGGCAGAGATAAAAAATAGTGTACTAAAAAGGTATGTTTTAAGGGTCATAGTATATTCCTGTGCCAAAGCAATGGCTATTCTTGTGCCAAAAACACAGTTTACTGATTATCATAAAGTTAGTGTTGATTTAATGATAAACACAAATCGAAGGTGTAAAATATTTATACAAAAAACGTCCAATTATTTTACACTTTGTCGAGTTGTATACGTCCAATTTGTAGCTTTAGCTTTCTTTTTGAGCCAAAAATGATGATAGATGCCAAAATTTTAGTCATTGACGACAATAAAAGTGTGTTGAGCGCTTTGGAGATTTTGTTGCAGTTTGAATACAAAAGTGTTCAGACCTTGTTCAACCCCAATCAGATTACTTCTTTTCCCAATATGCAGGATATTGATATTGTGCTGTTGGACATGAATTTTTCCGCGGGAGTGAACACGGGGAATGAAGGACTGTTTTGGTTGAATGAGATTAAAAAGAAGTCTCCCCATACTTCCGTGATTATGATGACCGCTTACGGTGCTGTGGATTTAGCGGTGACTGCCCTAAAGCAAGGGGCCACTGATTTTGTCCTGAAACCTTGGAACAATGAACGATTAATGACGACGGTACGTTCGGCCTATGAGCTGCGAAAATCAAAATTGGAAATCCACAATCTTAAAAAGAAGGAGAGCAACTTAAAACAGGTCATCAACGAGGATAAGAACTTTATTATTGGGCAATCCAAAGCACTGACCTCTGTGTTGAACCTAGTGGCCAAGGTGGCCAAGACCGATGTGAATGTGTTGATTACAGGTGAAAATGGTACAGGAAAGGAGTTGATTGCACGGGAATTGCACCGATTGTCCTCTCGAAAAAATGAGGTATTCATCAATGTAGATATGGGTTCCATTGCCGAAAACCTATTTGAAAGTGAATTGTTCGGTCATGTTAAAGGCTCTTTCACTGATGCCAAGGAAGATCGCGCCGGTAAATTTGAAGCGGCCCATCAAGGCACCTTATTTTTGGATGAAATTGGAAATCTATCACTGCAAATGCAGGCCAAATTACTTTCTTCCATTCAAAATCGGTCGGTAGTACGCGTAGGGTCTAACAAGCCTGTCAATGTAGATATTCGGTTGATTTGCGCCACCAACTGCAACTTGGAACAAATGGTGGCCGATGGACTCTTCCGCGAGGATTTGTTGTATCGCATCAATACCATTCATATTGAAGTGCCACCATTGCGGGAGCGTGATGATGACATTTTGGTCTTGGCGGATTTCTTCCTGAAACGGTTCGCCCACAAGTATGATAAACCGGGGTTGCGCATCAACAATGTGGCCCAAGAAAAACTGATGGAATATGGGTGGCCCGGCAATATTCGAGAATTGCAGCATACCATGGAACGAGCCGTGATTCTTTCGGATGGGAACGTGCTAAAACCTACTGATTTTTTGCTCCATGCCAAGCCCATGCAGTCATTTGGTGATGAGCCCAAAACCCTTAACGAGATGGAGCAGCAAATGATTTCCAGGGCATTGGACCAACACGACGGAAACTACAGTGCCGCCGCCGACCAATTGGGAATTTCCCGGCAGACGCTCTATAACAAGTTGAAGAAAAAGAACGAGTAATGGCCAGTAGACATTTCTATATTCAGCTTCTCATAAGGGTACTTTTAATTACGCTAACAGCCCTTTTATTGGGGTTTTCGGTGGCCTACAAATGGTATTTGAGTTTGTTCTTTTCACTGATTGCCTTAGTGGCTCAAGTGTATTCACTCATTGTGTTCATCAATAGGACCAACCGGAAAATAGCCTATTTTTTTGATGCCATCCGAAACGAGGATTTTACCCTTCGGTTTCCTGAAAAAGTCTCCATAAAATCCTTTAAAGAATTGAATCAAAGTCTAAATCGGGTGAATGGTCTTATACAGGAAGTGCACCTGCAACTACAGATTAGGGAGCAGTACTATCAAGAAATTTTGAAGCAGGCCAGTATCGGCATCATGACCTATAATGAAAAGGGCCATATTCTGTTTTCCAACCCCACTTTGGAAAAATTGTTGGACCACAGCCCGTTGAATCACATCAAACAACTCAATCAAGTTGATACAAATCTGTATATGATTTTTGAGTCGTTCGAGCCTTTTGAGCGAAAACTGTTTCAACTCTCCAACGAGCGGGAACAAACGCAATTGGCCATAAAATCCACGCCCCTGACTTTGGACGGTAAATCGCTTTTATTGGTGGTGGTGCAGGATATTCACAAAGAACTGGATGAAAAAGAGACGGAATCGTGGGTACGACTCATTCGGGTGTTGACCCATGAGATTATGAATACCATTACCCCGATTGCTTCTATTTCAGATTCCATTATCAAGTATTATCGGAACAATGGAAAAATTGTTCCACTGGAAGAATTGGAGGAAAGTCAAATTAAGAATACACTGAAAGGATTGGAGGTCATTAAGGAGCAAGGTGGCGATCTTATGGATTTCGTGCAATCCTATCGCAGTTTATTGCATGTGCCAGAACCAAACAAAACCATTGTAAGTGCCAAGGAACTTTTGGGCAAAATGGAGGTTTTAATGTCGGCTCGGTTGCATGATGGACAAACAGAGTTTTCCGTGGAATACCATCCCGAAGATTTGGAATTGTTCGTTGATGAAAAACTGATATCCCAAGTGCTTATCAATTTGGGCAAAAATGCGCTGCAAGCCGTCAGCGCTGTGGAAAAAGGAAGGGTTCTTATGGTAGCTGGCATTGAAAACAATGGTAAAAAATACATTGAAATTCGCGATAATGGCCCGGGAATCCCACCGGAGGTGATGGATGAAATTTTTGTGCCCTTTTTCACCACCAAAAGCGAAGGAACCGGAATAGGACTCAGTCTTTCCAAACGGGTGATGCAATTGCACGGTGGAGGCATGCAAGTTCACTCTGTACCCAACCAAGAAACCGTTTTTCGACTTACTTTTGCGTGATGTATTACAACTAAAATGGGTAAGAAAGAGGAACTTCTACAATTTTGCTGGAACCAGGTCAATGTTCGGACCGAACGCTTAAAAGAGGCCAATGCCGCCCTACAGGAATCATTGGATTCTGAAACCAAGAACACAGCTGGGGACAAGCACGAAACCGGCAGGGCCATGGTGCAGTTGGAGCAGGAAAAACTCGCTCAACAAGTGCAAGAATTGGACCGTGTGAAAGGGATTCTCAAAAAAATTGACATTACAAAAAAGTCCACCAAAATTGGTTTGGGGAGTCTGGTGACCACCAGTTTAGCCAATTATTTTATTAGTGTTTCCTGCGGAACCTTTACCCTGGAAGAAAAACCCGTTTACTGCATTTCCATGGAATCGCCGATTGCACAACTCTTAATCGGAAAACAGGTGGGGGAGAGTTTTTTTTTTAATGGTAATGCCCAAGTAATTGGGGAGGTGGTTTGAGTTAGGCTCAAATTTATTTTTCCTTCAACGTTTATTCAATAATTGAAGTCACCGAGACATTTTTTTTAACTTATAATCATAAATTGGAGTTAAATTCCACAAAAACAATGCATTTCGTCGAAAAAACAATCGACGAAACATCCAAAAAAAGGATTCATCCGTAGATTTACGACCAAAATATTGTTGTTCAACGTTAAAATTAGGCGCTTTGACGATTTTTTTTGACAAGTAAACATCAAGAGCAACCCCATTTCTCAAAAGATATTCTATGGATTCATCAACCTTTAACCGAACGTTTTTAATGATTATTCCACTTTGTATTCTTTTCTTCATTTCCTGTACTAAGGACAATGACTTGTTTCTAGAATCTGTTCTGGAAGAAGAGCAGGAGGAAATTCAAAATGTCGAACAAGAGGAGAATGAAGAAAATACCGATACTCCTCAAGGAAACACAAACGGACTTTACTATCAAGTAATGTTTACGGATCGTCAGGTAGATGAAATGGTTTCACGAGTTGCAAATGGCTTTTCAAAGCCGGGTACAAATGGGGAAGATATCATAAGAATGATCAATGAGGCCGAGGATTTTCTTGCCGACCCAGGCACTGGTCGTCTGGATTGGATGCCTTCAAGTAACATAAGGGAATGTCGATTGGGGTGTGATCCGGTACCAACAAACATTTTTAACCGTGAGCATTATGTTTCCGAAAATATATTTTATGCCGGTTTTTATGCGTTTCTTCTGGCCAATCGTAATGAGGAGGGAGATTTGACTTATGCAAATCAGCTATCTAGAGCCATTGCCACCCAAACCTTGAAAAGAGCAAACGATCCCAATCTCAACTTTGACAACAGAAGTTCATGGTTGGATGGAACAGAAACCAATCCGTTTTTCTTAACAGCCGCATGGTTGGAAAAAACATTGAACAATTGGTCGTTAATTAAATCAATGAATCTGGATACCGGCTTAACAAATGAAGAAGAGGAAATTATTGAAGATTGGTTTAAAAGCGGCAGGGATTGGTTATATGACAAATTGACCAATCATTATATCTATGGGTTTGGATCCAGTTGGAAGTCTTCCGCAAGCGATACAGGGTATAACATGAAATACTCAGGTAGCAACAATGCAGTAATAGCTATCAACGGAATAGAACAAACAGATTATACGGTAAATCATGCCGCTGTGCTCCCACATTGGAATGTTCCTTCTAAATATGCAAGTTTTCTGCATTATTATGGTCTGATTTTTCAAGACCAAAGCGCTTTGGACTTATCGGAAACATGGTATCAGAATGTTTTTAAATTAAGTGTGTTTCCTGATGGTACAACCACTGAGTTGAAAAGAGCGACTTCCAGTAATTCAGACTTGGGATTGGTCTATTGGGGCATCACCATGTCAACCCTATCAAGTATAGCACATAGTCATGCGGTAGCTGTTTTACAGAATAACCCAATTGTTCAAGGGTATAGCTATTCTTATTTTTATGATTATACCACAAGTGAAGGATTAAGTGACTATCTTCCTACATATAAAGGCAGTGACACCAAAGGAGGCGTTAAAGGATTGGAAACCTATTTATTGGCGTTCACAAAATTTTTAGGGCAGTCCACCGGATTAAATGCGTGGGGAGAGGTTAGACAAGTTAACGTCTCGGGCTACCCCACACATCAAATGCCAAATAAATTTCACTATATGGTGCCCCTTGCCCAGGCTAATGCCTATTACAACAATACTACTTTACAAAATGCCTACAGTGGTACAGGAGGATTTCAAAGACCGTTGACAAAGGCCGAAGGCGCACTTGGAATTGGAGCTTGGTCAGAAGCTTACATGGGAGGATTCGGTAAGTTTTTGATAGCGTTCCCTTATTTGGAAATGGAGGGCTTATCGTATTAGAAAATGTGTACTTAAGGATATTTGTTTAATATTGGGATTGGTTTCTATTTAATCCCAATCTGATTTTCTTCGAGAAGCTTTTTTTTCTGCTGATATTTTTTTCAGTTTCAGTCGTTTTTCAATGGAAGATTTGGTCGGTTTTGTGGGCTTTCGTTTTTTGGGAACGGCAAGGGCTTTTCTCAACACCTCAAAAAACCGTTTGATCACCAAATCCTTGTTTTTATGTTGACTTCGGGCTTCATCACATTGCAAAATCAAGACGCCATCATTGGTAAGTCGGGTCCTTAGTTTTTGAAGGAGGCGTTCTTTTTCGGCGTCAGACAGTCCTTGCGACGCTGGCACATCAAAAGACAGTTCCACTTTAGAGGAAACCTTGTTCACGTTCTGCCCACCGGCACCGCTGCTTCGTACAGCTTTAAATTGTAATTCGCTATGGACTTGTTGCTTTTTCACCTTGAAGTCGCCTGTTGATGGTTTTCAATGATACATTTAGGAAAACGGTTTCGCCCAACTTTTGTTTTTTTGGCGTGTTGAAGTACAAAATTGAACCATCTTCAGCTTGACCAATGTTCAAATAATGACTTCCCTTAAAGAAAGACTGGGTCAATTCCACCTTCATCCCCGAACTTTTCGACACTTTAAATTCGTGAGGATATACCAGAACCGACCTGTCTAATTGGGAGTAGGATTTCAACAATTTAATGGGCACTTGACTAACTTCCCCAAACAAACTTGCGGTATAATGGTTGGGTGGATTGTTGTAGAGTTTTTTGGTTTTCTGATTGGCAATGACTTTGCCTTTTTCCAGAATAAGTGTTCGCTGGGCAAACGGAAGCACATCACTTGGATCATGACTGGCGGCGAGTACGGTAATTCCCTTTTCTTTGAGATGGAGAAACAAATTTTTCCGAAGGGAACCCCGTTTAAAATTGTCGATATGGCCAAAAGGCTCGTCCAACAATAAGACTTGGGGTTCCTGGGCCAAGACACGAGCCAAGGCAACCCGTTGTTGTTGTCCGCCACTGAGATTTTTCACTTTGGTTTTCGCAAAAGCTTTCAATTCAATAAGGGCTAAAAGTTCATCGATGCGTTCTTGATGGTTCTCTCGCTCAAAAACCGATAAATGTTGACCAATGTTTTCTTCAACCGTGGTAAAAGGCATCAAATCAAAATCTTGGGAGAGATACTTCATGTATGGTTCTCCTGGAACCAAATTGAAGTTAGGTCCCAACGCCTGTTTTTCGCCCCAAAAAATGGAACCGTCTTCCACGTGCAAAAGCCCATAAATAATTTTGAGGAGGGTGCTTTTTCCAGAACCACTTTCTCCCATCAAGGCCAAATGTTCTCCGGGAGCCACTTCAAAGGAAATATCCTCTAAAATAGGTCGGGATTTATACTGAAAAGAAGGAATATGAACTTTGAGCATATAAGAAAGGCTGCATAAATATTATCGATGTCGTCATTCTGAATTTATTTCAGAATCCCATTGAAATTTATTAAAAGTCGCTTGTGAGAACCTGAAACAAGTTCAGGTTGACAAAACTATCTTCTTGGTTAATCCTTAAATTCTTTGAGCACGGCCTGATTGGGCAATGCATCGTATCCCATATTGTACAACGTGAACCCAAAAATATCAGCATATTGCTCGATGGTCTTACTTACCGGGGTACCTGCACCATGACCGGCATTGGTCTCAATCCGAATCAAAGTGGGGTTAGGTCCCGCTTGTTTTTCCTGAAGCTCTGCGGCAAACTTAAAACTATGGGCGGGAACCACACGATCATCGTGGTCGCCCGTGGTCACCAAAGTGGCAGGGTACTCCGTACCCTTTTTTACATTGTGGACTGGGGAATACCCTTTTAGGTAGTTGAACATTTCTTCGTCATCCTCAGAAGTTCCATAGTCATACGCCCAACCTGCGCCAGCGGTAAAGGTGTGGTAGCGGAGCATATCCAAAACACCCACCGCAGGCAATGCCACTTGCATCAAGTCTGGGCGTTGGGTCATGGTAGCCCCTACCAAGAGTCCACCGTTGGACCCACCCCGAATGGCCAAATATTGTTTGGAGGTGTAGTTGTTTTCAATCAGATATTCTGCCGCTGCGATAAAGTCATCAAAAACATTCTGTTTTTGAAGTTTTGTCCCAGCCAAATGCCATTTTTTTCCATACTCACCTCCACCGCGAAGATTGGGAACAGCATACACGCCGCCTTGTTCCATCCAAACGGCATTGACAATACTGAAGGATGGCGTCAAACTAATGTTGAAACCGCCATACCCATACAAAATGGTTGGGTTTTTTCCATTAAGCTCCAATCCTTTTTTATAGGTGATGATCATGGGCACTTGCGTGCCGTCCTTGGAGGTATAGAAAACCTGTTTGGACTCGTAATCCTCTGGATTAAAATCGATTTGCGGCTGCCAATATTGTTCGTATTCACCCGTCTCTACATTGTATTTGTACAAGGAACCGGGCGTGCTATAATTGGTGAATGAGAAATAAAATTCTTTTTCTTTCTTTTTTCCACCGAAACCATTGGCGCTTCCCACACCGGGCAGATTAACTTCTCGGACCAGATTGCCTTCATAATCATATTGCAGCACTTTAGAAATGGCATCCACCATATATTCGGCAAAGAAATAGCCACCACCAGTTCCTGCGGTGAGCACATTTTCGGTTTCGGGAATAAGGTCTTTCCAGTTTTCCGGGGTTGGATTGGTAGCATCGACCACCACGACTTTTTTGTTGGGGGCATTTCGGTTCGTAACCAAAAACAGCTTGGTCCCTTCGGTATCGATGACATTCGTATCGGAGTCCGTGTCATCCAAGATGGTGACAAGCTCTGGGTGGTCCAGAGTTAAATCCATAAGGAACAATTTGTTTCCTGAAGTGGACACGGATGCAGAGATAAAGAGATATTTTTCATCTTCCGAAACCGAGCCCCAAACGTAGCGGTGTTTTTCTTCTTCCGTTCCACCAAAAATTACTTGGTCCTGAGATTGCGGCGTTCCCAATTTGTGGTAGTACAATTTATGTTGGTCTGTTTTGGCCGAAAGTTCACTTCCTTCGGGTTTGTCATAACTGGAATAGAAGAAACCTTCGTTGCCTTTCCATGAAATTCCACTGAACTTGATGTCCACCAACGTATCCTCAACAATTTCTTTGGTCTCTGCATCCAAAACAATGGCCTTGCGCCAATCGCTGCCACCTTCAGAAATTAGATACCCCGCTTTGGAGCCGTCTTTGGTAAAACTTAGACCCATCAAAGAGGTGGTCCCGTCCTCCGAGAAGGTGTTTGGGTCCAAGAAAACCTCTTCTTCGCCACCCTCTTTCTTTCGGTACACCACATATTGGTTTTGCAACCCATTGTTTTTATAATAATAGGTATAATTGCCCTCCTTGAACGGGGAACCTACTTTTTCGTAGTTCCAAAGCTTTTCCAGACGATTTTTTAGGTCTTCACGGAAAGGGATTTTCTCCAAGTAACCAAAGGTTACGGCATTTTGTTGCTTGACCCAAGCTTCGGTTTCGGCGCTTCGGTCATCTTCCAGCCAACGGTAGGGGTCGGGAACTTCCGTTCCAAAATACGTATCTACAGTGTCAACTTTTTGGGTAGTGGGGTAATTCACGGTAATGAGCTCTCTTTTTGGAGTATTTTGACATGCAGCGAACAAGACTACAATAGTCAACAGGCATGCGGTTTTCATTTTTATCAGATTGATTCGGATAAATGTACAAGTAATATTGGTTTTACCTACAAGACCCTCCTGTAGTTAACTTTTTTTTACGCCTTCGGCTAAAAACAGGGTTCAAAAAAGTGAAGTCTTGACGTTTAGTTTGTTTGGTCAATTGAAAACGCCCATACGTCAATCTAGAATACTCTTCTGTCAATTGAAACCCAAAAAACCAAAGCTTTAACCTTAAAATCGAGTTAACGCAGAAAATCTTACAGGTTTTTACACTGTATTCATCAACCTCCATCTTTTGGCAGAGCGCCAAAACTTTAGAACACCCAAATCGATGAACATGAAAAAACTACTGTTGAGAAAACCGTACATTATCCTACTGGCCATTTTTTACACATTACAAAGCTGTGAAGAAGAATTTATTGAGGCTGACCTTCCTGTTGCATCCATAGAGAAGAAAAAGACAAATTTCAAGCCAAAACTGTTGCAAAACCCGTATGAGATACAAACGTTCCGAAAAGCCTATCAGAAAGTTTTGGACAGTGTAAACACGGGAACCTATAAAACGGGAAAGGCCTATGAACAAGATAAAAGCGTCAATCGCAATGCCTATGATATCAAGCCGAATCACCTCTACATCAAGTTCAGTCCAAAAACTGATGAACAAGAGCATATATTGCAACAACATCAAAACATTGTTTTTGTGGATTATCCTTTTGAATATGAAAATGGTGAGCATTTCCATCGGCAAAACCCTTTAAAGGAAGGGGAGCGATTGTCATTTTATGCAAGTATTCCCATTGATAGTAAGTATCCAAAAGAAATATCCCACACCATACTTCAAGAAATGTACATGCCGGAAAATGACGGAAACTTAGACACTGATACAGAACCGGATAAAAATACACGCAGGGGTTTTGTGGATGACAAGGTGGACCTTATGAATCATGTTTTGGAACAAGCCTATATAGACACCAACAATAAAGATTTACTTCCCAGCCCAACTTCAAGCAAAGAAAAGCGTGACTGCGAAACCTGTTTTCTGGGCATTAACCTCAGAAGGAAATGGAGACCCCGGGGCAATGTAAAAATCTATGATGACAATATGGGAACATCTACTTATACGGTTACCCAATGTACAACCTCCTATACGTATGACTATAGCCCCTGTTACCGTGGAGATTATGCCAACTGCCCTAGAAGAATTGAAAGGCGGAGCTGCAAAAATCTTACCAAGAGCCGGCCGGGGAGCTATGTGCCCATTGATGGGGCCAATGTTCTCATACGGGATACCTGGACCTTGGACCGTGCCATTGCCGATTCCAGAGGTAATTTCAGTTTCAAGGAAGTTAGGGCCAAGGTGCGCTATGTAATTAAATGGGATCGCCACCAATTTAGCATACGGGACCATTCTGGGCTTACGCAAGCTGAGGACAAGGGGCCAAAATTGTACAAGCAACCATGGAACCTAAGGATAAGTGGAGGAAGAATGAAATATAGGGGCCAAATTTTCCAGGCGGCCATGCATTTTTACTA
The DNA here is from genome assembly GCF_042651185.1 of Flagellimonas marina. Taxonomy (NCBI): domain Bacteria; kingdom Pseudomonadati; phylum Bacteroidota; class Flavobacteriia; order Flavobacteriales; family Flavobacteriaceae; genus Flagellimonas; species Flagellimonas marina. The sequence goes on from NZ_JBHSCL010000007.1 coordinate 36,266, forward strand.
CCATAATATTGGCGGGTTGACCCGGCCACCGACCAATGGGTTTTGGAAAACCCAAATAAAAATAGCAGCGGTAGAGACCAGTCAAGGGCCCTCATCCACAAAAATGCAGTTGGGACACGGGACATTTGGTATAGTACCCCATATTAAGATCAAAGCATATGGTGATTCCCCAGAGATGGTTTATGGGAGAACCATTCATGAGTTGGCCCACGCTGCGCATTGGCGTGTTGATCCCATTTCATGGGATGATCTAGTGGAGCAAGGGTATCTTTATAATTTCGGGAGCAATAATCTTGGGCCAGCTGGAGAAAGTGCCCGACGACTTATAGAGAGTTGGGCCACGGGAGTGGAAATATACCTTACCAATATGCGGTATAGGCGATTGGGACCGAATAGCTTTAATTACCAAAGAAATAATCTTCAAGATAGAAGAATTGATAACGGAGGTGAACACAAGTTTTATACAACTACATTTTATGACATGTATGATTCTTACAATCAAAGAGATGAATTTGGCCCTGAAGTGCCCATGGACAGGGTTTCAGGAGTGACATGGCGAAATATGGAGAAATCTTTGATTGGAACGACCAGATGGGAAGAGTGTAGAGATAAAAACATTGCTATTTCTGGACGGCAGTCTCAGATTAGAGAATTGTTTGGTAATTGGTAAATATTGTTACGATGACAAGGAATAGAATAATAGTAGCCTTCGGAATTATAGCATTAGTGTTTTCATGTGGAGTCAAGGACTATGAGGAAACAGGCATCATTATTATTAATAATGGATTGGATAACAATGTGCAAATGCGTTTTTATAGTAATGGACTTCCAAGTGGTAAAAAATCAATTTTCAAACAAGGTAAAGGAGAGATTTTCCGAGGAGAAGATACATCAACAGTAGTGGTGATTAATCAAATACTTCAAGCCGACTCCATTGTGATGATTTTTGACAATGAACGTCTTGAAACCCATTTTCTTTATACAGTGGAACCAAAGGGGCACAGTTTGTTCAAAAGTGATTCATATGTACATGACGGCAACACAAGCACCTATACCATTGATGCCAAAAATTATAACAACGCCACCCCTTGTGATGGGCCGTGTAATTGATAGAGCTTAAATGAGAAAAATGCTGGCAGCAAACATTTTTTGTGTAATGCTTCTTCTTATTACGATAAGTTGTACTGATTCCAGCACAACAACAAGGGTTTATCGGATTGTTAACAGCACAACTCATGCTGTAGAGCTCCATTTTTATGAAATTCCTCTAAAAGGACAAACAAATTTTGTGTTTGCTACTGGGCTAGACGATTCAGGCTTGGTCATAGAACGAAAATTGAAAACATATGCTCTTGAGTCGAATAGCCCTATTGAAGCTTTCGAAGCGGATTCCATAGCCCTTATTTTCAACAACGAAAGAGTTGAAGGGCATACCTTCAACAGCCCTGCGGGTAATTCAATGCTTACCAACTATGAAAGAAATGGAGACCATTTTACGTATACCATTACCGAAGAAAATTATAACAATGCCAACCCTTGTGATGGGCCGTGCAATTGAGGGCTAGCAAATGAAAAACCAAAAAATGATAGCCTTACTTCTTTTTGTGTTTGTTGGTTGTACCCCTGAACAATCCACAATAGCAGAATACACCATAGAGAACACTCTTAATACTCCTATAACCTTGCGGTTTTTTAGAAATGGATTGCCAAATGCCGAAATTGCCCCGGTTTCACTCAAAAGTTCTGGAGGAACGTATAAAAAAGCAGGAGAAAGTTTGGGTTCGTTCACTTCCCCATTCGATGTATTTAACGCAGACTCCATTTTAATAATTTTTAATGGAGAAAGGGCACAAGGGCATAATTTATTTGAACCTGCGGGAATGTGCTTGTTGAACCAAGAAGACTATGAAAACCGAGGTGATGGTAAATTTCTTTATCGAGTAAAACAAGCAAACCTTGATGCCTCAATCTTGTGCGAAAATGGGTGTAATTAAATAATGGTTACAAAAAGGACTGTCTTTCTATTTCTACTGATATTTCTTCAGTCTTGTTGGCCGAGAGAAATGATAGGGACGGTTAATTTAATTATTACTAATGGATTAGATCTCCAAGTCCAAATGCGGTTTTTTAGCCAAGGGCTTCCCAGCGGAAAGAAAGTGATTTCCAGACAAGGCAAAGGGGAAATTTTTAGAGATGGAGATACAGATACTGGGGTGATGATTCACGAAATTTTTCAAGCAGACTCCATAGAGATGATTTTTGACAATGACCGCATTGAAACTCATAAATTGTTCTACAACGAACCTGCTGGTAATAGCTTGTTTGATTTTAGTGCCTACCAAAGAAAAGGGGACACTTATACCTACACTATTGATGCCAAAAATTACAACAACGCCACCCCTTGTGATGGGCCATGTTACTAATAACTACTGGCTAAGGGAATAATTCTTCACCAAATTGTTCTCCACTAAATACTCCGCAATCTGAACCGCATTGGTAGCAGCACCTTTACGAAGGTTGTCAGCCACAATCCACATGTTCAACGTATTGGGGTTGGTCTCGTCTCTTCGGATACGTCCCACAAAAACCTCATCCTTACCATTGGCATAAACGGGCATGGGGTAGGTATTGGTCTCGGGATTGTCTTGTACCACTACGCCTGGCGTTTCGCTGAGTAGTTTTCGTACTTCTGCCAAGTCAAAATCGTTATGGAACTCCACATTTACCGATTCTGAATGTCCACCTGCGGTGGGAATACGAACTGCAGTAGCTGTTACGGAAAAAGTTCGGTCATCCAATATTTTTTGTGGCTCGCGTGCCAGTTTCATTTCTTCCTTGGTATAGCCATTTTCCAAGAACACATCGCAATGGGGCAATGCATTTCGATTGATGGGATACGGATAGGCCATTTCACCTTCTACGCCAGAAGCTTCGTTCTCCATTTGTTGAACGGCTTTTACACCAGTCCCAGAAACGGACTGATACGTAGAAACAATCACCCGTCTCATTTTGTATTTTTTGTGCAATGGATTCAACGCCATTACCAATTGAATGGTGGAGCAGTTGGGGTTGGCTATGATTTTGTCCTCGGCAGTCAATTCGCTGGCATTGATTTCAGGAACTACCAATTTTTTGGTTGGATCCATACGCCAAGCTGATGAGTTATCGATGACCGTTGTACCCACCTCGGCAAATTTAGGTGCCCATTCCACGGAGGTGTCACCCCCGGCGGAGAAAATGGCAATATCGGGCTGGGCGGCCACGGCATCTTGCAAGCCGATTATGGTATGTTCTTCATTTTTATACGTAAGTTTTTTGCCCACAGAGCGCTCCGAGGCTACCAACAACAATTCGGAAATGGGGAAGTTGCGTTCTTCCAACACGTTCAACATGACTTCGCCAACCATTCCGGTGGCACCAACAACTGCTACTTTCATTGTTTACTAATTTTCTTGAAACAAAGGTACGGCTGTTAGCCATTTAAACAAGCTTTTTCATATCCAATAATCAAAAAATAACAAAATGTTATAAATAAAACAACCATCAATGTGTTAGCGAAACACATTGATGGTTTTAAGATGACTATTTGTAGTGTAGCGGTGTGCTGAAACTAATTCAGCACCTACTTTTATTTCTTCAACAAATCCCGAATTTCGGCTAAAAGCTCTTCCTGAGTAGGCCCTTTTGGTGGTTCAGGAGCAGGCTCCTCTTTTTTCTTCATTCGGTTCACCGCTTTTACGATCATGAACATCACAAAGGCCACAATTAGAAAATCAATGACGTTGGTTAGGAACTCTCCGTAGAGTACGGCAATTTCCCCAACGGTTTCTCCTGCATCATTCACGGTTCCTTCTTCTATTATATATTTTAAGTCGTTGAAATCGGAATTAAATAACAAACCGATTAATGGAGAAACAATTCCTCCGGTGAATGAAGATACCACTTTATTGAATGCGGCACCCATGACGAAACCTACGGCGATATCCACCAGGTTTCCTTTCATGGCAAAATCTTTAAACTCTTTTACAAATCCCATGTATAGTTAAGGTTTTTGGTTAATATGAAAACAAAATAGCTAAAAAAGGGATTGGTTCGAAGAAAAAAAGCTAAAAATCAACTCGCTATGATTTCCCTTTTCACTCGCTGGGAGATGGCCGTAAGGATTTCATACGAAATAGTTTTGGCTCCCTGAGCAAAGCCTTCTGCAGACTTATTTTGTCCAAAAACTAGGGCTTCATCTCCTTCTTGGCAATCAATACCGGTGACATCCACCATGATCATATCCATACAGACATTTCCAATAATGGGCGCTTTTTTACCATTGATAAGCACACTGGCTTTGCCATTACCATATTGCCGGCCAATACCATCGGCATGGCCCAAAGGCAGGGTTGCTGTTTTTCTGGAACTGTTTGATGTAAAAGCTCTATTGTATCCCACCGTTTCGTTGGCTTCAATATGGTGGATTTGCGAAATGATGGTCTTTAACGAAGCAACCGGTTTCAGTTGGGCATCAATTTTGGCATCGTTGCCATAACCATATAGGCCGATGCCACTGCGTACCATTTCAAATTGCGCTTCAGCATAGTTGATTATCCCTGAAGTGTTCAGCATGTGTCGCATAGGCGTGGACCCCAATTTTTCCGTGAGATTCTCACTAATTTTTTTGAAGGTATTGATTTGGTCCAGGCTAAATGATTTTTCCTCCAAATCTTCCGAAGCTGCCAAATGGGAAAATATGGAAACTACATGTATTTCTTTTTCGACCTTTAATTGTTCAGCCACCCAATCCACATCGGTTTCATTGAAGCCTAAGCGGTTTAGACCCGTATTAAACTTTATATGCATGGGGTATGCTTTCTGATGTTTTGCTTTGGCAACCTCTAAAAACGCCTTAAAAATTTTCCGGGAGTATAGACTGGGTTCCAAGCATCGGTCTATGATTTCATCAAAGTTTGAAGGTAGCGGGTGCAACACTAAAATGGGAGTTTTAATTCCCGCATCGCGAAGCAATGAACCCTCTTTGGCATAGGCCACCGCCAAATAATCCACACCCAGCTGTTCCATCTTTTTGGCAATGGCCACCATATCGCTTCCATAAGCAAAAGCCTTTACAACAGCCAAAAATTTGGTTTCTGCAGCTATTTTGGAGCGCAAGTACTTGTAATTGTGTTCCAGAGCCGAAAGGTCTATTTGCAACGTGGTTTCCCGAATCTTACCCATCAGAATTTTTCTTTTTAGCATCCACCTCTTCAACCTCCACATCCATTTGTCTGACCTTCTCGCGTAGCATGGCCTTGTAAAAAGCTGCTCTGCTCAAAGGTTCATATTCTTCCGTTTCGCCCAAAAGGACAAGCTTGTCGTTGCTGGATTTTCGAAAACTGTAATTGGCCAGATTTCCGGTTCGGGTACAAACGGCGTGCACCTTGGTAACGTATTCCGCCGTGGCCATAAGGGCCGGCATGGGACCAAATGGGTTGCCCTTAAAATCCATATCCAATCCGGCAACCACCACACGTACGCCACGGTTGGCTAGATAGTTGCAGACGGTAACAATTTCATCATCAAAGAACTGGGCTTCATCAATGCCCACCACATCGCAATTATCTGCAAGCAGACGAATATTGGCCGCAGCGGGTACGGGAGTAGAACGAATTTCATTGTCATCGTGGGAAACCACCATGTCTTCATGGTAGCGGGTATCCACAATGGGTTTAAAAATCTCCACCTTTTGCTTGGCAAATTGTGCTCTTTTCAGTCTTCGGATGAGCTCTTCGGTCTTACCAGAAAACATGGAGCCGCAGATAACCTCTATCCATCCAAACTGCTCCTTAGGGTTGACCGTGTTTTCGAGAAACATACCGTATTTTTGAAAGAAATTGCGTGATTTTTCGTTGTTTAGAAAACGAAACACAAAGCTACTAAAAAAATGCACCCCAGCAGATGGGTTAAAATTTAACCTTTTGTTCGCACGAGAAAGCACAAAATGATTATATTTTTATACTAAAGAAGACGAGCTATGATACGGAAGTTACGAGAAGAATTGATAAAGCTCTCCACCGAGATCATCACCGCAAGGGAAGATCAAGAATTGGCTGAGTTGTATGATAAGTCACGGAAGATCTATGAGAAATTGGCGGTGCTCAAGTTTATAGATGAGAAGTTGAGTGATGTTGAGGTCGATGTTTCCAAAAATGTAATCGCTTCACGTTTTGAAAAAGTGGCCAATGCTGTCTTGAGCGGGAATATTTCCGTTCCGGAAAGCAATCCCCACGAAGAAGATATTATGACGCCTGGAATGGAGACCATAAAGGATATGGTTTCCGAGATGCCTACTGAAACCGCACTGGAACAGGTTTTTGCTGAGTTTGTGGCCAAGCCAGACCTTATGAAAAACGATAAGGAGAACGTAGGGGTGGCCAAAAAAATTGAAGAAACAGAGCAGAAAAGCAAGTCAAAATCTTTGAATGATAGGTTTGTTAAGGACCTTCAAATAGGTCTGAATGATAAGCTAGCTTTTGTAAAGCACCTGTTCAATGGTAACATGGAGGATTATACCCGAGTGTTGTCCCAGTTGAATACCATAGAAACTGAGGAGCGTTCCATTGCCTTTATCACCAATATGGTAAAACCTGAGTATGATAACTGGGAAGGCAAGGAGGAATACGAAACCCGCTTGATGGCTCTGATTGAACGTCGATTCGCTTAATTCAACAACATTCCAATTACTTTTTAGAAGGAAGACCGTAACTTAGGTCCATGGGAAAACTATATTTGGTTCCGACCCCTATTGGAAACCTTGACGACATTACCCTTAGGGCTATCAAAGTCCTGAAGGAAGTGGATTTGGTTTTGGCCGAAGACACCCGTACCAGTGGAAAATTACTCAAACATTTTCAAATTGGCACCCCGCTTCAAAGTCACCATATGCACAATGAGCACAAACAGTTGGATGCTTTGGTGAACAAATTAAAGGGCGAAACCACAATCGCCTTAATTTCTGATGCTGGAACACCAGCCATATCTGATCCAGGATTTTTATTGACCCGAGCTTGCGTTGAAAATGGCATTTCAGTGGAATGTTTGCCAGGAGCCACTGCTTTTGTGCCTGCTTTGGTAAATAGTGGATTACCAAATGACCGTTTTGTGTTTGAAGGGTTCCTACCTTTAAAAAAAGGGCGTCAAACCCGATTGGAACAGCTGGCGGAAGAATCCCGAACCGTGGTTTTCTACGAATCTCCCCACAAACTCTTAAAAACCCTGACCCAATTTGTGGAATATTTTGGGGCCGACAGGCCCGTTTCGGTATCGCGGGAACTCACTAAACTCTACGAGGAAACAATACGGGGAACGTTATCTGAAGTATTGGAACATTTTACCAATCACCCGCCCAAAGGAGAATTTGTGGTAGTGGTTGGCGGGAAAAAGTAATGTCAGTAACCCGTTGCTAATCCGACCTATTGGGTAAGCTAACCCAAAAACCATGGTCCGAAAATTCAACCCAGAAATCAATAAGGTTTACTTCATTAACCAATACACCCTTTTCCATATCCTTTCGGGTTCAGGAAGTATTCAGGTCGATTTTAAAAATTACACCGATTGGATGGATAAAGCCATTTATTTGGAAAAAGGGCAATACATAAAATTCCTATCTGAAGATTTTGAAGTAAGAACCATTGAGTTTCCCAATAAGGATGTTTTTGAGAACAGGGAGGTTCGGGTGCTGTTCAAACATCTCATCTCTTTGGGCTACATCAATTTTAAGGAGTGTGTGGATTGCGAAAAATACCTTTCACAGAGCTTATTCGAAGGAAATACCCGTCAGATTATGGACGTTTCTTTGAAGCAATGGTTTTGGCAGAACCCCTTCAATGCCAGTAAGAGCGAGTATCAAATCATTTTTGACATCAAGGATGTAATCGACAAAGAATACCCAAATCACCTAACCAACGCAGAATTGGAAGCCCTGTTTCGGGAAAATGGGTATCAGGCCCATGCGCTTGTAAAGGATAAATTGGGAATTACTGTTAAATCTATGTTGGAGGAGAAACGATTGGTGGAAAGTAAAAAAGACGTAGCCTTCACCGATAAGAGCATTCAAGAAGTTTCTTATGATATGGGGTTCAAGGACCCTGCCTATTTCAATAGGGTTTTTAAAAAACGTACAGGCTACAGCCCCACCCAGTTCCGCGAAAACTTTGACTTTGAAAGAAAAGATCCTTTTGTGGAAGATTTGGTTTTTCTGCTACGGGAGCATCACATGCAAGAACGGTCGTTGGCCTTTTATGCCGATAAAATGAACCTTTCCGTAAAGGCCTTGGCCAAAAAGACTAGGGATAAGATGAACGATTCCTTGGGCCGGCTCATAAGGAATGAACTCATCAATACCTCTAAAAAACTACTCAGCTCAGATGCCTCCGTAAAGGAAATATCCATTGCACTGGGGTTTGAGGAACCCAATCATTTTTCTTCTTTTTTTAAACAGTATACGGGGAGCAACCCATCAAAATTTAAACTGGAAAAAGTACAAGGGAATGCTCCTTTTTTGTAGCCTTTAAGCAACCTTACCACCGCAAATTTGCCATGTAATTACAATAAAGATTGTTTAACCGTAAAAACAGAGCAAATGGATATTAAAACGTTAGCTACAGAAATGGACAGCATTGTTGCACAAGGTGCAATTGTTGAAGCTGTGGAGAAGTTCTTTGCTGAGGATGCAAACACTTCGGACTACAATCAGGTAACCACCTCCGGAAAAGCACAAATGGTGGAAAAAATGAGAGGTTTTGCAGATGCTATTGCAAAAGTGAATGGGATAGAACTGCACAGAACCTTGGTAGATGGTAATGCATCTGCATCGGAATTTACCTTCGATTTTTTGATGAAGGACAACAGCAGAGTGTACTGGCATGAAATTATTAGACGCCTTTGGAACAGTGAGGGCAAAGTAATTCATGAGGAATACTTTAACGCTTAATCCAACATCATGAACCTTAGATTTATTACACCGACCCTTCATGGGGTTGCTGACTACACAGCCGGTTTGGGGTTGATCGTTGCGCCATTTTTATTAGGTCTTGGCCAATCCTCGAACGTAGCAGTTTGGTTTTCGGTGGCTACGGGATTGGCCGTATTTGTAGCCAGTTTGCTTACTGATTACAAATATAGCTTGGCGCGTGTTATCCCGTTTCAAGGTCATTTGGCCATAGATCTTTTGGTGGCCGTAACCTTTATGATCGTACCGTTTGTGTTTGCACTAAAAGGAATAGATGCCATCTACTATTGGTTCAATGCAACGGTGGTCTTTTTAGTGGTCTCGCTAAGCGCGAGCAAATAATTTTTCATTTTAAACAAAAAACAAGAACAATGAAGACAATTAAGAACATTTCAATTTTACTGCTAATCGCAGTTTTCATGAACACGGCTTTTGCCCAAGACAAAAAGTCCCACAATATAGACAATAGCAATATTGCGTTGCAGGGGTACAGTCCTGTTTCCTACTTGGATTTGGGAATTGCCCAAAAAGGGATAAAAGAGCACAAATCTGAGCACGACAAAGTGGTCTACTATTTTACCGATGCGGAGCAAAAGAAGAAGTTTGACAAAAACCCTTCTAAATATTTGCCCCAATATGGTGGATACTGTGCTTTTGGAGTTTATGCAGGAGCCAAGTTCAGACCCGACCCCAACAAATTTATCGTGAAGGACGGAAAGTACTTTTTATACCTGTACAATTTGGAGCTTGATGCACAACAATTGTGGCTGGCCGAAAACAACCATTCCAAATTGGTAAACAAGGCCAATGAGAATTGGAGCAAGCTAAAGAACACCTATAACTAGTTTTTTTCTGGTGGTTGTGTGTTGAAAATACCTCGACATAATTCTGTTGGGGTATTTTCTTCTTTATTGTAAATTCCCGTTATGGATGTTGAGATGAATCAATTACTTTCCGAAATCAAGAATTGTTCCGTTTGTAAAGAACATCTACCGCTTGGCCCTAGACCCATAGTCTCTGCCCATCCAGAATCCAAAATCGCCATCATAGGACAGGCACCGGGCTCCAAAGTGCACCAAACTGGTGTGCCATGGGACGATCCCAGCGGCAAGCAACTACGGAAATGGTTGGGTGTAACAGATGAACAGTTTTATGATGAGCGTTTACTCGCACTTATCCCCATGGGTTTCTGCTATCCTGGAAGAGGGAAATCGGGCGACTTGCCCCCTAGACCCGAATGTGCTCCGCTATGGCATCAACCGTTGCTGGACCAAATGCCAAACCTAAAATTGACCATTCTTATCGGCCAATATGCACAATTTCGTTATTTAGGGGACGCCATGGAAAAGAATCTCACCGAAACTGTGAAGAATTATAAAAGTTATTTGCCAAAATATATGGTGTTGCCCCACCCATCACCCAGAAATCGGTTTTGGTTAAGCAAAAACCCTTGGTTTGAAGAGGAAGTAATCCCTCAACTTCAAAAAGCAGTTTCCAGTACCCTAAAAAATCAATAGGAAACAGAAGCCCGCAATCGGCTAAAAGTTTCAGGTTTCATGTTGAGATACGAAGCTAAATATTTCTGTGGAATTACTTTGAGCTCATCGGGACAGCGTTGCATAAAGGCTACATATCGTTGTTCAGCATTGAGGGTCAACAACTCCACCTCACGGGAAAGACGACCAAACAAGATATCCTGAAAAAAATGATGGCCCCAAACGTAAAAATCGAGATGTTTTTTGAACATGGAATCATAGTCGCTCCGCGAAATGGCCAAGAGTTTTGAAGGTTTCAAGGCCTCCAAAAACGTTTTTGAGGGCGTTTGTTGAATAAAGGAATCAAAGGCTCCAGACGGACTCCCCGAATAGGAAAAACCCAACACCACTTTTTCACCTTTCTCATTTAAAAGATAAATGGCCTGAACACCATCAAGCACGATGTAAAAATAGCGTTCAATCTTGCCTGCTTCGGTGATTAAGTCATATTGATCAAATGTTTTAATGGACCATAGCGACTTAAAATATTCCTCCTCTTCTTTATCTAAGCCAATATTTGGAAAGAAATTTTTTAAAATGAGGTAGGCATCATCGTCCATTTTTTAGAGTCGCTGGTTTTTCCATAAAAATAAGGAATCTATTGCTGTAAGAAAGAAGATTGTTACGAAGAAACCAAGGTTTCCTGCTGCTGAATGATTTCATCAATTTGAACCATGTGTCGTTCCAAGTGACAAATAAGAAATTCAAAAGCTTCCGGAAGATAAAAACGGACCACAGGACCAATAGCCGAAGGGATTTTTAGTTGGGATACCTCTTTTTTCCTGCAGACTAAGATTGCGTTCTTAAGATGGTTGTGCAGCTCAAAAAAAGTTTTAAAGATTTCTTCCGCTTTTTCGGGATTTAATTGGTTGCGGTCCAAAAGAGGTTCAAACTTTTTTAAGGTCTTCATTTTCCATTTGCGAACACCTTTTTTTGGCCGTTGGCTATCAACCACCCATTTTTGCCATCTTCTAATTCTAAAACCCTCGTTTTCAGACTTGGTATCTGGTAATTTGGGAATATATTGATTGAATTTTTGTTGGTAATGGCCATACGCAATATTGAGATGCGCCAAGACCTCTAAAATGTTCCATGACTTACTATTGGGAGGAGTAGTCAACAAAGGCAACCCCAGATTTTGAAGCTGGTCAACTTTGTTGAGAATAGCGTTTAATCGCTGGATGTGGTTTTCAGGGGTGAGCACTAAACTTGCCATGACTGTTCGTTTTTTGATTACGGCAAAGTTGCGGCAAGAACCAAAGATAAATATTGATGCAGGTCAAGAAATCTATAGCCATCATCAACGAGTTATAATCTAAAAGCGAAGCGGTCTAACTTCTAAAGTCTATTCTCTAATACCTCGACCCATCATGCTTCCCCTTTTCCCAGCCATGTTTTCCCAAATATTGTTCTGCACTTTCCACGGCCCCATCTTCAATGGAGGTGCCCATGGAATCGTTCCATCGGTTGAGATACCCAAATAAAGAAATCACCCCCAGCATTTCCACAATTTCGCCTTCGTTCCAATGTTGGTACAAGCGTTCCTTGATTTCGGCATTTATGGCATTGGGCACTTGCGAAGCCGCCAGAGAAAAATCCAGCGCGGCTCGTTCTGCTTCAGAAAAAGCAGGGTGGGTTCGGTATTCCCAAATGTTGTCCAGTTGTTCCTGTTCTGCCCCATAACGCTCCGCCGCTCTAATGGCATGGGCTTGGCAATAACGGCATCCTGTCGCATTGCTACTTACCCAGGCAATCATACGCTTTAAGGCCGAGGTGACGCGCCCCTCGTTCGCCATCACAGCTTTGTTGAGGTTGATAAACGCCTTGGAAATCGCAGGTCGGTGCTGCATCGTTAAAACGGAATTGGGACAAAAACCAAGAGTCTCATTAAAAAACTCAGCCAACTGCTTGGTTTCGGGATCGTGATTGGGGTCAAGGGGAGTTACTAAGGCCATAAGTGCGATTTTAAATCGTATTTTTGATGTGCTACAAGAAACAAAAATTTGATCTTATGACAAATCACATCACTACCAAATGGTTGGGTGAAATGGCCTTTGAAAGTAACAACCCATCTGGACATACTTTGAGAATTGATGCTGGACCTGAAAATGGTGGATCAGGAGCGGGACTGCGCCCCAAAGCCCTGATGCTTTCCTCATTGGCCGGCTGCTCTGGATTGGATGTTGCTTCGTTGATCAAGAAAATGAAGCTGGAAGTGGATGATTTTTCCATTGAGACCATTGCCAATCTTACCGATGAACATCCCAAGTACTATGATTCAGTTACGGTAGAATATCACTTCACGGGTTCCAATCTAAATGAGGACAAATTAAAAAAGGCGGTAGATCTATCCGTAGAAAAATATTGCGGCGTTATGGAAATGTTCAGGCAGTTTGCGAAGATGGAGATTAAAGTTCTGTATCATCATAAATAAGGGTCAAGTGCCAAACTCAAGTTCAAGCTCAAGCTCAGGATAAGAACAAGCACAAGTATAAAGTTCAAGTGCAAGACTCAAATTCAGGTAAATCGTTTATATTTATTGAGTCAACCTCAAAATCATATCAAAATGGTTTATGACACAGAAAAAGTTTGATTTAGAGGAAAGGTTTGTCGATTTGGCAGCCAGCATTGCTTCTTTTTGCCAAGATTTATCCAACGATTTTACAGGTCAATATTACGGAAATCAATTACTTCGCTCTGCAGGTGGAGCTGCTTTGAATTTTGGTGAGGCCCAAGGAACAAATACAGATAAAGATTATGTGCATAGAGCTACCATATCGTTAAGGGAACTGAAAGAATCAAGAGTAAACCTCAAGATTTTGAATAGAATAAACTACGGCAATAAAGAAAAGCGCATAGGTTTACTGGATGAAGTTGAACAATTGATTAAAATCACTGCCACAATAATCAAAAACAAGAAGTAAATCAAAATTTTATCTTGAGCTTGAATCTTGTACTTGAACTTTACAAACTATGCGTTGGACCCTAAAACCCAAACCTACACAAGAAGACATTAATCGACTTTCAAAGGAATTGAATGTTGAGGAATTGGTAGCGCACTTGCTATTGCAACGCGGCATTACCAATTATGACGAGGCCAAACACTTTTTCCGTCCCGAATTAGACCATCTGCACGACCCTTTTTTAATGAAGGATATGCAAAAAGCGGTGGAACGGATTGAACGAGCCATTGAAAGCCAAGAAAACATTTTGGTGTATGGCGATTATGATGTGGATGGCACCACTTCTGTGGCGCTGATGGCTTCGTTTTTGCAGGAAAACTATCCCAATGTGGCCACCTATATTCCAGATAGGTACGAAGAAGGGTATGGCGTTTCTTTTCAAGGTATAGATTTTGCTGAGGATAACGATATCTCTCTGATTATTGCTTTGGACTGCGGAATTAAGGCCATTGATAAAGTAAAATATGCTTTGGAAAAGGGAATTGATTTTATCATTTGTGACCACCACAGACCAGGGGAAATACTTCCAGAAGCGGTGGCCATTCTCGACCCAAAACAAGAAGATTGTCCGTATCCCTACAAAGAACTCTGCGGATGTGGAGTTGGGTTTAAATTGATTCAGGCCTTGGCTTCCCGAAAAGGACAGACTGCGGAAGACTTAATTCTTTATTTGGATTTGGTGGCGACGGCCATTGCGGCAGATATCGTACCCATCACAGGGGAGAATCGGGTGCTTGCCCATTTTGGGTTGCAGGTCATCAATGCCAGCCCCAGAATTGGAATTAAAGCACTAATTGATCAGGTCAAAAAGAGAACCCTGACCATTACCGATGTGGTTTTTATCATTGCGCCCCGGATTAATGCCGCAGGTCGAATGAAACATGGGCAGCACGCCGTCGCCTTGTTGACGGAGACTGATTTCAACATAGCGCAGCAGTACGCCCAAGAGATTGAATCATTCAATGCAGAACGAAGAAATTTGGATCAGGAAACTACAGAAGCTGCCTTGTTACAAATTCAAGAAAATGCAGAAGAAAATCGGTTTACCTCGGTGGTTTATAATGAAAATTGGCACAAAGGGGTCATTGGGATTGTGGCCTCACGTCTTACCGAAACGTATTACCGTCCTACCTTGGTCTTCACGAAGAGTGGGGATAAATTATCTGCTTCGGCCCGATCGGTAAAAGGATTTGATATTTATAATGCCTTGGAAGGTTGTTCGGATTGTATTGAACAGTTTGGGGGACACATGTACGCGGCAGGGCTTACCCTTTTGGAAGAACAATTTGAAACGTTCAAACAACAATTTGAAAAAGTGGTTTCGGAAACCATCGACCCCAATTTGTTGCAACCCGAAATTTCCATAGATGCTCAATTGGAACTCCATCAAATCACCCCAAAACTGATGCGTATCCTGAAGCAATTTGCGCCTTTTGGCCCCGGTAATATGACCCCTGTTTTTATGGCTGAAGGATTGCGGGACACAGGGTATGCAAGAGGGGTGGGTGATGATGAAAAACATCTGAAAGCATCTCTATCACAAAAAGGCTCCACACCTATTGGGGCCATCGGATTTAATTTGGGAAATAAATTAGATCTACTGAAGGACAAAAAACCGTTTGATGCCGTATTTTCGTTGGATGAAAATGAATGGAACGGAACGGTGAGCCTTCAACTGAAACTAAGAGACATTCGCTAGACATTTATGGACCCATACGCTGCACTCCGCTATAGGGAGTTCAACATTTTTTTGCTGGTACGCTTTGCCATGGTGTTTGCATGGTCCATGCAGTTCATTGTTATTGAATGGCAGGTATATTCCTTGACCAAGGATCCTTTATCATTAGGAATAATTGGGTTGATGGAAGTCATTCCTGCCGTGGGGATGGCTTTGTTTGCAGGACATATTGTGGACCAAAAAGAAAAAAGAAACCTTTTGGTCATCTGCATTGCTGGATTTTCTGTAATCAGTTTGGGTCTTTTTCTTTTGAGTTGGCCCGGCCTAGAAGAAACTTGGGAATCAAGAACCATACTGTATTCCATTTATGCCCTGGTTTTCTTGGGAGGAATTGTTCGCTCGTTTTTGGGACCAACCATTTTTTCACTGATAGCCTTGATCGTTCCCAAAAAAATATATCCCAATGCGGCCACATGGAGTAGCTCCACATGGCAATTGGCCTCTGTTTTGGGTCCGGCTTTGGCCGGATTTTCCATTAGTTGGATAGGAGTTCATTGGTCCATGTGTGTCATTTTTGGCTTCTCTTTGATGGCGCTGCTGTTTCTATTGCAGATACCCAAAAAACCCATCATGAACCCCAAAATTGGTGAACCGGTGATGCAGAGTTTAAAGGACGGTTTACATTTTGTCTTTAACAACAAAGCCATTTTTGGTGCTCTGACCTTGGATATGGTTGCGGTTCTTTTTGGTGGAGCTGTGGCTCTGTTACCTGTTTATGCCCAAGACATTTTACATGTTGGAGCAGAAGGGTTTGGAATTTTACGGGCAGCCCCGGCGGTGGGTGCATCCATCACCATGTTGGGATCCACGCGATTCCCATTGCATAAAAATGCAGGTAAAAAACTGTTAATGGCAGTGTTTGCCTTCGGAGTATGCATCATCGTGTTTGGACTTTCGGAACTTTTCTGGTTGTCTGTGATTGCTTTGTTCTTGAGCGGCGCGGTTGACGGTGTCTCAATGATTATTCGGCAGACCATTCTGCAATTAAAAACCCCAGACAACATGAGAGGTCGCGTAGCTTCTGTAAACTCCATGTTTGTGGGTTCGTCCAATGAGTTGGGAGCCTTTGAGAGTGGAGTAACGGCAAAACTTATGGGAACGGTGACCGCTGTGGTCTTTGGCGGATGTATGACCTTACTCACCGCAGGTGCAACGGCCATTGCATCACCAACCTTTAGAAAATTAGACCTTCAAAAAGATATCGAAGAACACGAGAAGGACTAACCTTTCAACTTTTTCAGGGTTAATTTTTCACCATCAAAAACGGCGTAGGTAAAATAACTGATCCAATCCCCTAGATTGGTGTAGGTTGATTTTTCATTCAGTTTGATTTCCATGGGAAGGTGTCGGTGGCCGAAAATGAAATGGTCGTAATGTTGCTGTTCCAATTTTCGTTTTGCGTAGAGAATGAGCCATTCCTTATCCTCACCCAAGAAAGTGGCATCGGCCTCTCCTGAAATAATCCGGTTGTTCACAGAAAGATGTTGTGCCAAGCGCACCCCTAAATCAGGATGTAGCCATTTAAAAAACCATTTGGCCATAGGGTTGGTAAAGACCTTTTTCATACGCTTAAATCCCTTGTCGTGCGGACCCAATCCATCACCATGACCAATAAAAAAAGAGGTGTCGTTGATCAAAAATTGCTGGGGTTTATGGTGCACGGGGATATTGAGTTCTTCCTCAAAATAGCCATTCATCCAAAGGTCATGGTTGCCCACAAAATAAGTAATTTGGATGCCCATGTCTGAAAGCTCAGCCAATTTGCCCAGCGTTCGGGTAAAGCCTTTGGGGACCACGGTTTTGTATTCAAACCAAAAATCGAAAAGGTCACCCATTAAAAAAATAGCATGAGCATCGCGTTTGATGCTATCCAGCCAGGCCACAAATTTCTTTTCCCGAGGCAGACTATCCCTTCGGGTGGGAGCCCCTAAGTGGTTATCGCTGGCGAAATAAACTTTTTTGCCTTTTGGCAGGGCAATATTCTTCATTTATTTTTTATAACGTCGGTTGCTACGTATTCTGTTGACCACATATACCACGATTACGAAAAGGGCCAATATGGGAAATACTAAATCATTCATTGTATAAATCTTAAATATTCATTTTATATAAAGATCAAATTCGTCATGCTGAACTTGATTCAGCATCTCATATCCAAATCATTTTTAATGTGACCTTGAAACGAGTTCAGGGTGACGTTTATCTTCATGTTTAAACGTATGCAACTATTTTTTAAACTTTTCCAAAGCGGCTTTGGTTTCTGGAGAAAGGGCCAACCTTCCAGAAGCTTCTGTACGTTTGGCCAACAATTGGTCCCAGTGGTCGGTACCTTCCCAAAGCACCTCTTTCATTTTAGCTAGGGCATTGGGATTATAAGAAGCCAAACGTTGTATATGGAACTCCAATTCCTTGTCCATTTCGGAAATGGAATCGTACACTTTGGCAAACAATCCTTTTTCTTGGGCCCAATAGGCATTTTTCCATTCGGTTGGAGATAAGGAGAGCTCTGCCAAAGCCGCTTTTCCCATTTTTCGTTCTACTACTGGTGCAATTACAAAGGGACCGATTCCGATAGAAACCTCCGATAATTTTATTGCAGCATCCACAGTAGCATACACGTAGTCGCATGCAGCGGCCAAACCAACACCTCCACCAACGGTTTTACCTTGAACGCGTCCAATAATCGGTTTGATACATTTGCGCATGGCATTGATAACATTGGCGAATCCACTGAAAAAGGCCTTGCCCTCCTCCAAATTTGAAATGGCCACAAGCTCATCAAAAGAAGCCCCGGCACAAAAAGCGCGGTCGCCTTCGGATTTCAACAAGATCACTGAAACAGAATCATTATTGGAAAGCTTGTCAAATTCGTTGGTCAATCGCTCCAAAAGTTCAGAAACAAAAGAGTTGCTGGCTGGATGACCAAACTCTACCGTGGCAACTCCGTTATCGATTTTGGTATATAGACTTCCGTTTACTCTATCTGTAGACATTCTCAATGATCAATTTACAATTTTTCAGATGTCTGACTTCTGATATCAGATTTCAGATGTCTTTCAATGCTAAATTACGTGTTTTGTACCAAGGGCCTGAACTTTTGCCTAAATTTCCAAACAAGGGCAAAGCCACGAATCATCATCCAAACCACAAAGGCAATCCAAATAGCATAAAAGCCCCACCCGAGAAATTTTCCAAGATATAAGGTTGGAATAAACCCTAAAAATGTAGCAGAAAGTAGCACATTCCGTAAATATTTCATTTCTCCCAAGCCTTTAAAAAGTCCATCGAAAATAAAGGCAATGGTGTTCATGGGAAGCCCTAGAATCACAATATAAAAAATGCCATAAAAGGTTTGGAGCACGATTTCCTCATTAGAAAATATTTGCCCAATGGGCCTATAGAAAACGAATCCAAAGAGCATTAGCATGAGACTTACCAACATGCCATACTTGAAAATGGTCTTGGCCAATTTCCAAAGCCCATTGTAATCCGAAGCGCCCAAAAGTTTACCACCCATACTGTTCCCTGCCGCGGCATAACCATCAATAAAAAAGGCAGCGAAGAGCCATAAGTTTACAGCAATGGTATGGGCACCAATAAACCGGTCTCCCAACAGGGTCGCTTCCCGAACGGCTAGCATTAAGGCGGCATTTAGGGCCGCGGTACGCACAAATAGATTAAGACTCATAAACACCAATCTCTTGATTTCTTTGTTGAGTGGAAATGTCAGTTTCATACTGATTTCAGTCTTTTTAAGCAACAATATCAAGGCTAAAACGGCCATAATGCCCTGTGCGATCAAACTGGCCCAGGCGGCACCATCCAAATACATGGCGGGAATGTACCCATCAATTCCGTATACCAAGATAAAATCGAGCAGAATGTTCAACCCTGCACCCAACATGGCAATCAACATGGGATAAAAGGTATTCTGCAAACCCCTAAAAATTCCAAAAATAGCAAAAGTGAACAGCGTTAATGGAAAGCCCCAAACCCGAATGGAATAATAGGAAATGCAATACTCCAATATTTTTCCGGAGGCTTCAAAAAGCATAAAGATGTCCTCAACAATAAAAATAGTGGACACCAATATGACGACACTCAAAATAATATTGAAAAAAATGGCCTGGGCAGGCAGGTTTTTTACTTCATCCAGTTTTCCGGCTCCTAAATATTGAGAGATAATGGCCGAAATGGCACTTCGGGTCTGGCCAAGCACCCAAATGAGCATGGAAAGAAAAGATCCTACAATTCCGGCGGCTGCCAAAGACTCCAATCCATCTACCGGAATATTGCCCACAATGGCCGTGTCCGTAATGGAGAGGAGGGGTTCTGCAATTCCCGAAATGGTGGCGGGAATGGCAAGCTTATTTATACTTTTAAAATTTACCTGTGTGCTCAAATCGGCGGCAAGTTACAGCACTAATTCATAACAATGAAAAGGATGCTCGCTTTGTTTGGGAAAGAAGATGTCGCCCAGTTTTTGGTAGCCCCGTTGCTCATAAAAACGTTGGTTTCTGTGATTTTGGGAGAAGGTGTCCAAGCGTACCGACACAAACCCCTGTTCTTTGGAGTAATTTTCAGCAAAACCCATGAGCTGTTGCGCCAATCCTTTGCCCTGTTGGTCAGGATGAACCGAAAGGCGATGAATGTAGGTGCTGTTGCCGTTAGGGGTCAACCACTCGATAGGAATATACTCCTCATCCATATAGGTTGAAATGACAATGGTACCCATAATAGCTCCGTTTTCTTCAATCAAGTAGAGTTCGTTTCGTTCCACATCGCGAATAAAGGCGGCTTGGGAAGGGTAGTGTTCATTCCACTGAAAAATACTGTTTGCCTGCATTTTTGTGGCGCAGGCCTTGGTGATATTCAGGATATCCGTTATTTCAGATATCTTTGCGTGCCGGATCATGGATTCATTTCAATTAAATTGTAAATTTAGGATTTAATCTCAATCACCAAATAATGAACAATATTCTCGTACCTATTGGAACTTCGTCAAACTCTTCAAGCACATTGCAATACGCTATCGACTTTGCATCAAACTTTGGCGCTAAGGTTTATGTGATGGATGTATTCTCCGTTACCACCGCCGTGGGAAGCTTGGCCAATGTGGAGAAGAAAGTGGCCAAAAGCAGTAAAGAGCACTTGAAGGAGGTGATTGACCTAGTTGAGACCAAAGGAGTTGAAATTAAAATGGCCACCTACAATGGTGATATCGTTGATGGCCTCAAAGACATCAACAAAGAACTGGGTATAGATTTGATTATTATAGCTCCAAGAAGTAACGATATTCAAGAAGAGCTTTACTTGGGGAACACCTCGGGCCGCATCATTAAACAGACCAATATTCCCACCTTGATTGTTCCAAAAGACACAAAATTTAAGCCCATAAAAAAGATATTGACCGCATTTGGCTCTGGAATTTTAAAACGAAGCAGCATTCTTAATCCATTGATAGGAATTAAAAATAAATTTAGGGCGGAAGTAAGTTTGCTTTTGGTGAAAAGGCCGGGATATTCTGAGGATGATTTGAGAGTGAATACGGCACTTATGGACTTGAGCAAACAATTGACCATTACAGAAAATGGCACTACGTATTTGGGTGTAATGGAATATTTCCAAAAAGAACATCCAGATTTGTTGTGTGTTTTTAGAAGAAAGCGGGGGTTCTTCAAAAAATTATGGGAGAAGAATACCATACCCAAGGCAGAATTCTTCGTGCCCATACCTGTATTGGTGTTGAGCGTTAAAAAAGATTAAGCAGGGACGCAATTTTTGATAGTTTCAGAAAAAAGTAGTTCCTTTGCGCTCTCTTACGGGGGATTAGCTCAGTTGGCTAGAGCGCTTGCATGGCATGCAAGAGGCCACCGGTTCGAATCCGGTATTCTCCACTAAAAATGAAGCACCTCACTAGGGTGCTTTTTTTATGGAGTATTTTGTCTACATCATATACAGCAGATTCGCTGACCGATATTATGTGGGTCATTGTCAAGATTTGGATGATAGGATGACCCGGCACAACGGAGGTAGGTCCAAATACACAAAATTGGCAACGGATTGGGAGGTAAAGCACACTGAGTGTTATTCAACCAGGTCTGAAGCTATGGCTAGGGAAAGGGAAATCAAAAGAAAGAAAAGTAGGAAGTACATTGAATTTCTCACAGCCAATAGCAAGGGCTAGAGCGTTCCGAAGGCTTTCGGAAAGGCACCGGTTCTCCCGATGGCTATCGGGACGGTATTCTCCACTAAAAATGAAGCACCTCCCTGGGGTGCTTTTTTTATGATGTATTTTTGACTATCGAGAAGTACCCGCAAGGTTGGCTACTTATCAAAAAGGGTTCATCTAGTGATAAAAAAAATAAAATATTTTTACTCTATTATGAGGACATTTTTCACAATACTACTGTTGACATTTATGACAAAACAGGGTTTTGGTCAGCTTGCGAAGAGTGCCCAAACTGTGAGTGTCAACGGTATAGAAATGTATTATGAAGTTTATGGCCAAGGAGAGCCACTGTTCCTACTACATGGCTGGACGCAATCTTCGCAGTTTTGGTCAGCTTATATACCTGAATTGGCCAAACATTTTCAGGTGTATGCTATAGACCTTAGAGGGCATGGAAGAACCTCTCCGCTAAAACCAGACTTTACCATTGAAAAATCTTCCAAGGATGTTCTGGGCCTTTTGGAATATTTGGGCTTTGAAAAAGTAAAAGCAATTGGCTTAAGTTTTGGCGGACTTACACTTCTCGAATTGGCTCGTAAGAATCCTGAAAAGATAGAATCAATGGTTTTAATTGGTGTTTCACATAACTATAACGGGTCGGATAATAGTGATGCTGCTGATTCATTTTCTTTTGAAAGCCTACCGGAGTCATTCGTAAAACAACTTAGAGAAACACATCATCATGGTGAAGACCAAGTAAAAGCGTTATTTGACCAAAACTTGGATTATCAAATTCACCTTGGTGAAGAAGAAGTGAGGGGAATAGATGCTAAAACATTCCTTATTCAGGGAGATAGTGATGAAATTCTAGGTGTGGAACCGGCCATAGAGCTTCATAAAAGATTACCCAACTCAGAATTATGGATTGTTCCCGGAACTGGACACATTGCTATTACGGGACCTAACCTAAATGATTTTCTTTTATATAGCGTTAAATTTTTCAGTAAGAATTAATTACAAAAATAGGATTGTCTAGATGACTAGGGTAATAGCGCATTTTTTGAAACTTTACCATCCTTTTAGGATGGATTTTTTGTTTTTGGCTGTTTCCTTTTTGAACTTTAGGGGATAAAACAAAAAACAAGATGAGCTTAGAAGGAAAAGTAGCATATATCACAGGAGGCACCAAGGGAATTGGATATGGCATCGCCGAAAGTTTACTGGAACAGGGAATAAAGGTTGCTATAAGTGGAAGGAGCCAGAACAGCGTAGATAAGGCGGTAAAAAGCTTGGGAAGCGATGATAATGTTTTGGGATTGGTTTCAGACGTTACCAAACAGAAGGACGAAATAGATGCCGTAGATAAGATTCTAGCCACTTGGGGTCAATTGGATATGGTCATGGCCAATGCGGGAGTGGGCATATTTGCACCAATCGACGAAATGAAGAACGAGGATTGGCACCAAATGATTAACACCAATTTGAATGGCGTTTTCCACACCCTTAAGGCTGCTGTGGAAGCCCTAAAGAAGTCTGAAGGCTATTATATGACCTTGGCCAGTTTAGCAGGGACCAATTTTTTCCCGACCGCAGCAGGATATAACGCCACTAAATTTGGGGTCGTTGGTTTTACACAAGCTGCTATGTTGGATTTACGCCCTTACAACATTAAAGTAACCACCATTATGCCGGGTTCCGTTGCCAGTCATTTTAACGACAATGATCCCTCGGAAAAAGATGCGTGGAAGATTCAACCTGAAGATATTGGAAAGTTGGTGGTTGATTTGTTGACCATGCACCCAAGAACTTTGCCCAGTAAAATAGAGGTTCGACCTACGCGTCCAGATTTAAAATAATCAGACGGCTTTTTCAGTAAGAGGCACTGCGGGATTGCAGATTTCCAAGATGAGCTGTTTTAGGGAGCCCTCAAAAGTAGATATAACTTCTGCATCAATAAGGGGGTTGTTCTTGTCCTGTGAGAAGGAGAATAACCCTTGGCCCAAATTTTTAAAGGAATAGATCCCAGCCAAAAGAGAATGGGTACCATGCTTTTTTGAATACAGCAATGCGTAGCACAATAGCTGGAACGCTTTGCTTTTATCGTAATCGGTAATAAGTGTTTCCCAGTCGGTGAGTTTTACATTTTTTGGTTCCACCTTTCCTGTTTTGTAATCAATAATTCTTGTGATGCCATCAAATTCGTCCACGCGATCTAGGGTTCCTTTGAGTTTTATGGGGAAGTCCAACTCCGGAATTTCTAGTGGTATATCATATTTTTCCTCTAGAGCCACTAATTTGATGGTGTGCCGTTGGAGTTGTTCAATTTCAATGGCCAGAAAATTCTCCAAATATTTTACAATGACATTATAGACCAGAAGAAACTTTCCTTTGGAAATATCAACTCCTGACAGATTCTTTTGAAAATGGCCCTTTACAACAGTTGGAATTTTAGGTTTTAGCAATTCAACGCTTTCTTTTGACAAGGTGGTTCCAAGTAGAGGCGTATAGAGTTCCTCCAGACTATCGTGTACGATTGTGCCAAAGGTGTTGGCTGCAATGGTTTCCTCAACTTCATCCAAATCGTTGATTTTAAGGATATTTCTCGTATAGAAGTCAATGGGATTTCTCACGTAGTTGCTGAGTGAGGTGGGCGAAAAACCACTATTGGCGAAGTCCATGATGTCAGCTATGAGCTTTGCGTCCTTGTTGATTTTCAAAGGTTGAGAAGGAGTAATGAGTGTCTGCGGAGCTGCAATAGTGTGTTTTACGAACGGTGCTATGTTTTCATCCGTCAGTAATTGGGAGATAAGCCGGCTTTTTTCACCACCCTCCAGAACATCGGGTTCGGTATTGTAAATAATGTGCACATTTTTGGCTCGCTGGATCAATCTGTAGAAATGGTAAATATAAATGGCATCTTTCTCTTTATAAGTGGGCAGGCCATAGTCCCGTTTTACATCAAAAGGGATAAAGGAATTGTTTAATTTTCCCGAAGGAAGGATACCCTCGTTAACGGAAGTGATAATAACCGTTTCAAAGTCCAGGTTTCTACTTTCCAGCATCCCCATAATCTGAAGGCCCGAGAGGGGTTCTCCAATAAAGTCCAAAGTTTCCATGGAAGCCAATTGTTTGAACAGACTTTTGATGGATTTGAGTTCGTTGATAAAATCCACGTTGGCCAAATAGTCTTTCAATTGGTTGAACAGGGTATAGAAGCGATATACCTGCTCCAGTTCCAAGGCATTTTTTTCGTTTTGAAAGATGTTCTTCAAACTATTAATGAGCTCAAGACAATTATCAATCCAATCGTTCACACAAATTTGGTGTTTGGGAAAGATAATTTTTAAAACAGCATTGGTTGTAGCGTAGTTGTTCAAGGCCTCACTGCTGAGGTATATCAAGTTTTGTTCCTTGATATCCTTGGCCAGAACTTGGGCAAAATCAACTTCACTAGCGGCAGAAATTGTTGCGCAATACGGATTTGAGATTAGTTCCAAAACATATTTATAGAACCAGCCCCTTTCTGAAGCATTGGCGTTGAGTTCCAAAAGTGCCATAAAAAAGGAGTACAGAACGGTTTTGTTTAAAGGAAGGCCCATGGTGATGTTAACTGCTTTTATAGATGGAGGCACAGCCTGCAGCATTGGTGTCAACAATGATTCATCGGCAAGTACAACAGCGGTTTTTGAAAAGTCAATAGCCTCCTTGGAATTCAAATCATTCAACAATTGCCCTACATATTTGGTCTGTGATACACTTTTGGGAACACCAGTAATGGATATGCTCTTTTCTGTCAGGAAATTGTGTTGTGGCTTCACGGAGCCTTTGTTTTTGTAGAAGGGCCAATTACGTTGGTATTCTCTAATAAAAAGCCCGGCGTCGTGAATGGGGTCATCTAAAAAATAGGAATCAATATCCCAATAAGCCTGTCCATGACCTTCTTGCAAAAAATGTTGTACAATTTTTGATTCTGCTGAGGTGAGTGCGTTGAAGCCTACAAAGATGATGGGGCTGTTTTTATGACTTTTTGAATATTCCTCCAAGCGCGTAACAGCAACTTTTGACAGCAACCCTTGATAGCCTCTCTTTTGTTGAAGTAAGGTTTCATTGAATCGGTTGTAAATGACTTCCAATTTGCTCCAAAGCTGTAGATAGTTAGCTACCAATTCGGTTTTCTCCTTTTTTACAGACCAGTGATTAATTTCTTTGATCGCGGAAAGATAATTGAGTAGGTCATGGGCCGGAATAAGGTAACCGTCCATTTCATTGAAGTCCTGCAATAGGGTCTGCCCCCATTTCAAAAAAGAAGGAAAATCATCTGGATGGTCAATCTGAATGGTTTTGTAGACCTCATACAACACCAATAACAAATCAAGGTTGGAGGTTTGCTCCATTCCTGAGATTTCTGCAATGAAATCTTGAATGGAAATGACTTTGGGGCTAAAAATATTTTTGGTCAGCTTCTCTACTAGGTATTTTTTTAAAAAAGTACCAGAACGCTTGCTTGGAAGAATAAAGGTACATTCGGAGAAATCCGTGCCCTTACTTTGGAGGTCGTTCAATACATATTCCAGAAAGCTGTGATGCATGCACTAAAATAAAAAAGGCCCCGCATTTGCGGAGCCTTTTTAAAGGAAAACTTTAGTTTTTTATTATTTGATCAAGTTGATTTCAACTCGTCTGTTTTGTGCTCTACCAGCTCTTGTGTTGTTAGTGGCGATAGGCTTAGCCTCACCATAACCAATAGCGGTCAATCTATCAGCAGCAATACCTTTGTCTACTAGGAAGTTTCTAACAGAGTTAGCTCTTTCCTCAGATAGTTTTTGGTTCAAAGACTCGCTACCTACGCTGTCAGTGTGACCTTCTACAGTAAACTTAGCGTTAGGATACTCGTTCAAGATTTGGATGATGTCAACCATTACAGAAGTAGATTCTGCTTTGATGGAAGATTTACCAGTATCGAACAAGATAGTTCTAGCGTAGTCGTTCAATTGCTTTTGAACTTCTTCAGTTACCTCAGGACAACCGTTGTTAGCAACAGTACCGGCAACATCTGGACACTGATCGTCTTTGTCAAGAACACCGTCACCGTCAGAATCTGGCCATGGGCATCCATTGTTTTCAGAAGGACCAGCTTCGTTAGGACAATCATCATCTTTATCAGCAACACCGTCACCGTCAGCATCAGGACAACCAGCTAGGGCAGGAAGACCAGGAGTGCTAGGACAAGCGTCATCTTTATCGGCAACACCGTCACCATCAGAATCAGGACATCCGTTCATTTCTTTTGGACCAGCTTCGTTAGGACAAGCATCTTTAGAATCTTCGATACCATCACCATCAGAATCAGGACAACCGTTGAAAGCTTCCAAACCAGCAACTTCTGGACAAGCATCGTCTTTGTCATAGATACCATCACCGTCAGTGTCAGTACCACCAAATTTGATGCTAAGACCTGCCAAGTGTTGGAAATGCTTGATTAGGTAGTCTTCGAAAGCATGCTTGTACTGGGTTTGCAAAGTAAGACCGATATTTTCAGAGAACCAGATGTTGATACCAACACCTCCGTTAACTGTACCGGCTCCAATTTCATCAACCCAAGTATAACCACCACCAATCTCAGCAAATGGGTCGATTGTTGTGTTCTTTAGGAAGTTGTACTTAATGGTACCATCAACAGCGTAGTGAGAAAGATCTTCTACAGACATGTCACCGATTTTCTCGATTCTGTTCAAGGAACCACGTGCACCTATGGAGAATCCGTCACCAATGTACTTGGAAACGCCTACATAGGAAACGGAAGGCAAAATATTCCAGTGGTCAGATACATTAAAGTACTCATCAAAAAGAGTAGTACTTGAAAATGGATTATTCTCGTCATTGGTTGGATATGCATCAATTGCATTCACCCCAAAACTAATCTGCCATGGATTATTCTCGTCTTGCGCTTGTATGCTGTTGATCCCTACAAATACCAGGGCAACAACCAATAATTTGCTAAGATGTTTCATGCTCAAAATTTTAAGTTTAAGTGTTTATCAGCAGCAAATGTAAGTTGTTAAGACTTATTAACAAAATCAAACTTTCTTTTTTTTTGACTCATTTGCCGTAAGAATTGATGTATTTCAACGATTTTAGACGATTTTCAACGACTTTCCTACTTTGATAAAGGCATTTATTGCATGGTCTAGATGCTCTTTTTGGTGCGCAGCCGATAATTGAACCCGAATCCGTGCCTTTCCCTTTGGCACCACGGGATAGAAGAATCCGATGACGTAAATTCCCTCATCCAGTAGCATATCGGCCATTTTTTGTGAGAGTTTTGCATCATAGAGCATCACGGGAACAATGGCAGAATCTCCGTCAATAATGTCAAATCCGGCTTCCTTCATACCTTTTTTAAAGTATTCGGTGTTGTTTTGGAGTTTATCCCGTAATGAAGTGTCCTTATCCAGCATATCAAAAACCTTTATGGAAGCTCCAACAATGGCAGGTGCCAAAGAATTGGAGAACAAATAAGGCCGTGATCGTTGGCGCAACATTTCAATGATTTCCTTTTTGCCAGTTGTATATCCGCCCATGGCACCGCCCAAGGCCTTGCCCAAGGTCCCGGTGATGATATCGATGCGGTCCATAACGCCCTTTTCTTCCAAGGTTCCCCGACCTGTTTCGCCAATAAAACCAGCGGCGTGGCATTCATCTATCATGACCATGGCATCGTATGTATCAGCCAAATCACAAATTTTATCCAATGGGGCTAAAAGTCCATCCATGGAAAAGACCCCGTCGGTCACAATAATTTTAAACCGCGCACCATCCTTAACACTCTGTTTTAACTGCTCCTCCAAATCAGCCATATTGCTGTTTTCATAGCGATACCGCTTTGCTTTACAGAGACGGACTCCATCAATAATGGAAGCGTGGTTGAGCGAATCTGAAATGATGGCATCTTCGGCGGTTAAGAGAGGCTCAAAAACCCCGCCATTTGCATCGAAGGCCGCAGCATATAATATGGTGTCCTCCGTGCCATAAAAATGGGCGATTTTTTGTTCCAATTCTTTGTGGATGTCTTGCGTACCACAAATGAACCGTACTGATGACATTCCAAAGCCGTGGGTGTCCATGACATCCTTGGCGGCTTGGATCACATCAGGGTGGGAGGAAAGCCCCAAATAGTTGTTGGCACAGAAGTTAATGACCTCCTCGCCTGTTGCTATTTTAATGACCGCGCCCTGCGATGAGGTAATGATACGTTCTTTCTTAAAAAGGCCTGCTTCCTTAATCTCTTCCAGCTCTTGGGCCAAGTGTTCTTTGATTTTTCCGTACATAGTTTTTTGTTTAGACGAAAACGGGTTTAATATTTTGGTCAATATAGACAATAATGACATTTTTAATAGTAAAATCCATCTCTTTTAGCACATCGGCATATTGGGTAATTTGCTCCTTATGCGATGGTGATGGTTTTCCGGTTTTGTAGTCAATGATGGTTGCTTCTTTATCTTTAACAGCAATCCGGTCAGGGCGAAGGGAAATCCCATTTGTAGTTAAGATTTCCCGCTCGTTGAGGATTTGATAATCTTTTGAAAAATAGGCATTTAAATCGGGATGAGTCACGACATCCATCAACTTTTGTTTGACTTCCTCCGAGGCATCCCTTTCAAAAAGCCCAGCCAATTGAAGGTTTTTCACCACCTGCGTAACTTCTTCAGCATAATTGATTTTACTGAGCGCAAAATGAATCAGGTTTCCGATTTCAATTGCCTCTTTCCGCTCATCATCCCATAACCTGCCAGATGTGGTGGCAATGGTAAATAAGGTATCTTCCTTCGGTCGGGTTATATAATCAATATGGGTGTCCAAAGAAGCGGTTGATTTAGTTTCATCCTCAGTTTCAGGAAAAGTGCCAAATGTGTAAACCTCCTGTTCATTTTTGGGAATGTTGTGGCCTTGGATATAGGCTTGAAACAAATCCGAGTAGGAAGTGGCATTTTCCGTGGAGGCTACCTCTTTTCCGGTTTCCGTAATAACAAAAAGCCCTTTAATGGGTCTGGTCAAGGCTACATAAAGCACATTCATGGCGTCCAAGACCGATTTTTGTTCTTCATCCATATAGATTTTGGCCGTTTTATCATTGTACTCCAACATGTCTTTGTTGGTATTGATGAGAAATTCTTCCAAGCCCAAATCTTTTTCGGCTTCGGTTGCAGGTACCCATGATTTCTTTTTCTTTCGTTTATCATCCAATAAAGCATTGGCAAAGGGAAAAATGACAAACGGAAACTCCAATCCTTTTGCTTTGTGGATGGTCATAATGCGCACGGCGTTCACATTATCGGGCGCGGCAATGGAAAGTGACGATTTTTTCTGCTCCCAATACTTTAAGAAGGAAAACACGCTAGGGCCCTGTCTTTTTTCAACCAGCAACACTTCGTCCATTAAAAAGGTAAGGTATGCGGTGGAGTCTGTGGCCAACTCAAATTGCACAATGGCATTTTCCAAAATAGTAAAGACCGATTGACCCTTGAATTGTGGAATTT
The DNA here is from genome assembly GCF_042651185.1 of Flagellimonas marina. Lineage (NCBI taxonomy): Bacteria > Pseudomonadati > Bacteroidota > Flavobacteriia > Flavobacteriales > Flavobacteriaceae > Flagellimonas > Flagellimonas marina. The sequence goes on from NZ_JBHSCL010000007.1 coordinate 66,206, forward strand.
GAAACCCATGTTGTTTGGCGAGAAAGGATTCCAACTGATTAATGTGATGTGAAATAAAGCTATGTTTATCTGTTTCATTGCGGGCTAAAAACAATAAAATTTGATAGGCTGCTTCCCGGTCATTGGCATTTTCGAATAGCCTTAAAAGGGCAATGAGGAATGTGATTTTGTCATTGTTATCCAGCAGCAACGCATCTGAAGAAATAATCGGAATGGAATGTTGCGCCAGAAAGTCTGCCAAGAGCATACCTTTATTATTATCCCTTACCAGAATACAAATATCTGAATAGGGGTGTTTGTTCGAGGTGATTTCATGGATGGTTTCCAAAACCTTTTGGCAATAGACATCGTTCTTATCCTCCACTTTGCTATCCAAAAAGGAGAGTTGGATGTACCCTCCAGGTTTGTTGTTGGTTTTTTGGTGCGAATCGTGCAGAAAGAGGTTCCGGTAGGCTTCATTTTGAAGAACGGAAGCCGCCGCCGTAAAAAATGAATTGTTAAACGCCACAATCTGGTCAAAACTCCTCCAGTTGGTGTCTAGCGAGCGTACTGAAGGTTCCACCACAAAAGGATGCGATTTCCCATTGATGAGTTCCAAAAACTGTTCGGCCCTGCCACCTCTCCAACGGTAAATGGCCTGTTTTACATCGCCTACCAAAAAGAGAGATCCTTTTTGATGGTGTTCATCCTCACTTTCGAGGGCATTGCCAATGAGGGGCACCAGATTTTCCCATTGCATTTGTGAGGTGTCCTGGAACTCATCAATAAAATAATGGCGGTATTTTTCACCCATCCGCTCATATATAAAAGGTACAGGCTGGTTTTTGATTTCCTTGGACAAAATGGCGTTCAACGCTGAAATGGGAACAATGTCGTTTTCTAGCTCAATGTTTCGTATTTCCTTGGCAATTTCGTTCAACACCGTCAGTGGGACGATGTTACCATAGATGTTCTGAAGGTAGCCGCGCTCATATATAAATTTCTTGATGGATAAAAACGCATTCAGAAGCGTCATGGCGAACTCGGTAACATCTCTTTTATCATTTGCTTTAAGAAGTTTGCCCTCAACTAAGTTGGGTTCTAACGTTTTGCTCGTATATATTTTTTTTGGGTCGAACTCGCCGTCCGCTATTTTTTTGAAATGATTGGGTAGGGTTTGTCTGGGAAAATCTGAAAACTCAAAACCCTGCAGAGCAATTTCATTCAGCATAGCTTTTGCGATTTCCGTTATTTTTTTCTCAAGAACAGTGATTTTGGAAACAATCTTTCTTTGAATCTCTTTGAAATCGTTGATGCACTTGGAACTAAGAACATCAATATGGACAGCATGGTTTTCTTGAAATAGCAACTTTCCAATGTCCAAAAGATCATAGGCAATATTCCAGCTTTTGTCATCATCAATTTTTTCCAAGGAGAAGTCAATGAGTACTTTCGTGAGTTCATCATCTGTTCCGGCTCGTTCCAGGAGTCGACCCACGGCCTCTTCCAACAGCAAGTCGGTGTCCAGTTCCACTTCAAAATTTTGCGAAAGTTGGAGGTCCCGAGCAAAAGTCTTAATCAGTTTATGGTTGAACTTGTCAATGGTGGAGACCTCAAAAAACGAGTAATTGTGCAAAATCCGTTTGAGCACCACTTTGGATTTTTGACGCAACTGATCTTCTGTCAATGATAGTTCTTGGGAAAGTTCCTGAAACAAGGCTTCCTGTTTTTTGGGGGTGGGGCTTTTTCCGAAGGCATAGAGGTTGTCCAGAATCCGGGTCTTCATTTCATCAACGGCCTTGTTGGTAAAGGTAATGGCCAAAATTTGCCTGAATGAGACTGGCGAATCATTGGACAACAATAACTTTAGGTATTCCTTGGCCAAGGCATAGGTCTTGCCCGAACCTGCAGATGCACCGTATATTTTAAAGCTGGAGTTCCCCAAGAAAACTTTTATTGCAAAATAAGAATTATCGATCTGAACTTAACACGGTTTTGGGTGCATTTGTTTGTTAAAACCCTTATTTTTACACGAATCAAGTAATAACATAAAAACACAATATTATGGCTTTTGAATTACCAAAATTACCGTATGCATACGATGCTTTGGAACCACATATAGACGCAAGGACCATGGAAATCCACCATACGAAGCATCACAATGGGTATACCACTAAATTGAACGATGCCATTGCCGGAACCGATTTGGAAGGCAAGGACATTGAGGATATTCTTTCTAATTTGGACATGTCCAATGGCGCTGTGCGAAACAATGGAGGCGGTTTTTACAACCACTCCCTTTTCTGGGAAGTAATGTCTCCCAACGGAGGAGGTGCTCCAACTGGGATTTTAGCTGCGGCCATTGACTCTGCCTTCGGTTCTTTTGAAGGATTTAAGGAAAAATTCACTACTGCGGCAGGAACTAGATTTGGTTCTGGATGGGCTTGGTTGTGCGTCCACAAAGGTGGAAAATTGGAAATTTGCTCCACACCTAATCAGGATAACCCCATTATGCCGGGTGTTGAATGCGGTGGACAACCTATTTTAGGGTTGGATGTATGGGAACATGCTTACTATTTGAACTACCAAAACAAGAGACCAGATTATATCTCAGCGTTCTTTAATGTAATCAACTGGGCAAAAGTTGCCGAGAATTACGAAGCAGGGAAATAAATACTGTTTTTTTAAGATATGAAGGCCGGACACGCAGTGTTCGGCTTTTTTTATGGATTTGATTTTTTAAAATAGAAAAGGGCGAGGAAGCCCCCGCCCTTTTCGTCCCAAATCTTACCATAAACTTAACCTACTTATGCTATGGCGAGACTAAAATACTGGTATTGTGAGAAATAACAAAGGGTTTTAGATAAATTTTTGAATTTTCAATGAAAAAGAAAACGTGCAGTTCATCGATAAAATGGATAAATCGTTGGTAGTCAAATATAAAGAAGGCGGAGTGTTCTCCGCCTTCTTTCCCCAAATCTTACCATGAACTTAACCTACTTATGCTATGGTTCTCCAAATGTAAGGCAAGGTACCATTTGCACAGTAAGCTTTTAGATGAAACCCCCTTTATTTGGTTAAAGTGTACAAAATGGGTGGTTAATTGATAAATGTCAAGAAAGGTGGACTTTTTTGGGTTTGGGAGAAGAGTAGAAAATAAAAAAGGTGGAATAGCTTCCACCTTTTTTGCCCCAAATCTTACCATGAACTTAACCTACTTATGCTATGGCAATACTAAAGTAGGTTTGCTCGTTGCCCATCGTATAAAAACCCGTTAATCTACTCGTTTCATCGACGAAATGCGCACATTGCTGCTTACGCAAAATGGAGCGTTAATACGCGCGTTCGTTTTTGCCTTCAAAAAAGTTAATGAATGCCCGGTTAACAACCCGGTTCCCTCCTGGCGTTGGATAATTTCCCGTGAAATACCAGTCCCCCAAGTTTTTTGGGCAGGCTTCGTGCAAACTCTCAATACTCTGGTATATGATGTCCACTTCGGCCTTTATACCTTCTGGACTTAGAATTTCTGCTATTTTTTTGGAAATCTGCTGTGCGGTAAAAGGCGCATAAAATTCCTTAACGTAGTTTACCACATCCTTATCCTTAGTATTTGTTTGGGTAAGACATTTTTCGTAAATCTCTTTTATCTTATGGGTAGTGCCTGCATCTTCATGAAGTGCCTTGGCCGCTTTAAAGGCCACAAAATCTTCGAGCTTGGCCATGTCAATTCCATAACAATCCGGATAACGGATTTGTGGAGCCGAAGAAACCACAATGATCTTCTTTGGTGATAATCGGTCCAAAATTTTAAGGATGCTTCGTTTAAGCGTAGTACCGCGCACAATACTATCATCTATAATGACCAAATTATCATTTTGCTTCACGGAACCGTAGGAGATGTCATAAACGTGGGTCACCAAATCATCCCTACTGCTATCTTGTGTAATAAAGGTTCGCAGTTTGGCATCCTTAATGGCCACTTTTTCTATCCTAGGCCGCACATCCAAAATCTTGTGCAGTTCTTCCCGGGTAATATTGGGACCCAGCTCAATGATTTGTTCTTCTTTTTTGTTGTTAAGGTAATTCTGGGCTTCTTTTACCATTCCGAAGAAAGAAGTTTCAGCTGTATTGGGAATATAGGAAAAGACGGTATTCTCCAAATCGTCGTCAATAGACTTCAAGATCTCTGGGAATACCAATTTGCCCAACATTTTTCGCTCCTGATAGATTTCTTTATCGCTTCCGCGTGAAAAATAAATGCGCTCAAAAGAACATGCCTTGCGTTCGGTGGGCTCCTGAATTTGTTTAATAGCGAAGTTTCCATCTTTTTTGATGATGACCGCATGTCCTGGATCCAACTCCATGACATCTTCATATTTTACATTGAAAACCGTTTGGATTGCGGGTCGTTCTGAAGCCACAACAGCAATTTCATCATCTTGGTAGTAATATGCTGGCCGTATTCCCGCAGGATCACGGATGACAAAGGCATCACCATGGCCTAGAAGACCTCCAATGGTGTAACCACCGTCCCAGTTTTTTGAGGCCTTTCTCAAGATTTTTGCCACGTTCAATCGTTCTGCGATCAAAGGGGAGGCCGCTCTTTTGTTATATCCTTCTTTCTTTATCTGTTTATAGAGCTTGGCCACGGCATCGTCCAAAAAGTGTCCGATTTTCTCCATAACCGTTACTGTATCTGCCAATTCCTTAGGGTGCTGTCCCAATTCCACCAAATTGCCAAAGAGTTCATCAACATTGGTCATGTTGAAGTTTCCAGCAACGATGAGGTTACGGTGCATCCAGTTGTTTTGTCTAAGAAATGGGTGGACACTTTCAATGCTGTTTTTACCAAACGTTCCATAGCGAACGTGTCCCATCAATAATTCCCCAATGTAGGGAATATGGCGTTTCTGCATCTCCACATCTTCCTCATATTCGGGGTGCTCGGTCATAGCCGAATTGATTCGGGCATTGATTTGGTCAAAAATATCCTGGATGGGCTGCTGTTGTGCAGACCGTACTCGGCTCATGTAGCGCTCACCAGGCTGCATATCTAGTTTAATACTGGCGAAACCAGCCCCGTCTTGTCCACGGTTGTGCTGTTTCTCCATCATTAGGTACATTTTATTTACGCCGTAAAAGGCTGTACCGTACTTTTCTTTGTAATACTCCAGAGGTTTAAGCAAACGGATCAGTGATATTCCGCATTCGTGCTTAATCGCATCACTCATAACAAACCAATACTAAAAATGCCCTGAAATTTTCAGGGCACAAATTTATGTTAATTCAATATTAAACTGGGTCAAATCCCTAAACTGCATCAGGCGGGCTTCTACCTCGTGTTTTTGTAATTCCAACATTCGTTCTGTTCCAAATTTTTCCACACAGAAAGAAGCTAGATTGGAACCATGTATAATGGCATTTTTCATATTCTCGAAGGAAATATTTCCCGTTTCCGCCAAATAGCCCGAGAATCCTCCAGCAAAGGTATCCCCTGCACCTGTAGGGTCAAAAACCTCTTCCAACGGAAGGGCGGGGGCAAAGAAAATGTTCTCTTTATGGAACAACAGAGCGCCGTGTTCCCCTTTTTTGATGACCACATATTTAGGCCCCATCTCCTGGATTTTAGCCGCAGCTTTTACCAACGAATATTCTTTGGTCATTTGACGGGCCTCTTCATCATTAATCGTAATGACATCTATTTTTTTGATGACATCCATCAGCTCATCCCAAGTATTGTCCATCCAAAAATTCATGGTGTCCAAAATGATAAGCTTTGGTCGTTCTACCATCTGATTAATTACACTCATTTGGGTATTGGGGTGCAAATTGCCCAACATGACCACATCGGCATTTTTAAAATCAGAGGGGACAACGGGGGTAAAATCTCCAAGGGTATTGAGTTCGGTGACCAAAGTGTCCCGGGAATTTAGATCATTATGATATTTACCCTGCCAAAAGAAGGTTTTGCCACCTTTTACTACTTCAATGCCGGAGATATCGATATTTCGGTCGGTCAACAAATCCAGATATGCTTGCGGAAAATCATCCCCAACAACAGAAACTATGGCGGATTTTGTCTTGAACTGTGAAGCAGCCAATCCTATGAAAGGTGCAGCACCTCCCATAATTTTACCAGTCTTGCCAAACGGAGTTTCAATGGCATCAAAAGCCACGCTACCAACAATCAGCAATTTGCCCATTCAATGAATTTTGGTGCAAATATACGCTTTGATATTCCATATTGGAATCATTGTGAAAGGATTTAAGAAAAAGAAGGGAATACAAGCTCAAGTGCAAGTTCAAAATTAAGTTCAAGCTTCAAGAGCAAACTCAAGTTCAAGTTTTCATGAGAATGATATTAAGTCTATTGTCTAGCATCTCACATCTCATGTCTATAAAACTGCTATTTCCTTCCAAAATCCGCTGGGATTTCACCCCAAGCCTTGGTCTCCCATTTTACAATAGGAGTGGTGTAGCGATTTTTTCTCAACCATTCTTCTGCACGTTCAATCAGTTCAAAAAGGACTGCGTTTTTTGGGCCTTTAGTTAGTTTGGTGCCGCATTTTCCCTTCCGTACCCATCCAATGGCAATTCGGGAATCTGAATACAGGATTCGGTCGCTGTTCTGTTTTTTCAGAAAAGCCAAACCATGTACCAGAGCCAAAAATTCACCCACATTGCTGGTGCCTTGTTGAAAAGGTCCTTGATGAAACAGCACTTTTTTGGTCTTGGTGTCCACTCCGCGATATTCCATTTTGCCAGGGTTGCCACTTGAAGCCGCATCCACGGCAATGGAATTGTAATTGGGGTCGCCAATTTTTAAAAGTTCTTCTTGGGTCAACTCCGATTTTCCTTTGGATTTGCCCTTGTATTCCAAATAATTGCTGTTGAAGGCTTTTTTGGCCTCATCAAAAGTGCCAAATGACTTGTATTGAGCACCCTTAAACCCTTCAATTTGTGCTTTGCAGTCATCCCACGACTCAAAAATACCAGGGTGTTTGCCTTTCCAAACCACATAAAACTTCTTTTTCTTCGCCATTATACAAGGAGTTTCTCTATCACTTTCGGAAAATGCTCATATTCCAATTGGTGCACTTTATCTGCTATCTTGTCGGCATCATCTGAGGGTTCCACCGCAGTTTTTGCTTGAAAAATAATGGCGCCTTCATCATAGTTTTCATTCACATAATGTATAGTGATACCTGTTTCTTTCTCTGCATTTTCCTTTACAGCCTGATGTACTTTGGCCCCGTACATGCCCTTCCCGCCATATTTGGGAAGCAAGGCAGGGTGGATATTGATGATTTTGTTGGGGAATGCTTCAATAATATTGGTAGGAATTTTCCAAAGAAAACCGGCCAGTACTATTAAATCGGGCTGAAGACTTTTTAGCACTCCAACAACAGCGTCAGAATTTTGAAAAGCAAACTTATTAAAGTAAAAAGCAGGAACTTCCAAGCGATCACACCGTTCCAAAACCTTGGCCGTTTTCTTATTGGTAAGCACAGCAGAGACTGTTACCTGTGGGTTTTCTTTAAAATAAGTGATAATGTTTTCGGCATTTGACCCGCTTCCCGATGCCAAGATGACAATTTGTTTCATCTGTTAGGAATTGATATGATTTTGGACTAACTTCAGGCGGCTAAAGTAAGATACTGAATCTTAAGATGTTTAATTTGGGGTACATTTTATCGACAAATAGTGTATTTAATCCAAAGTTTTATATTTTTGCCAACAATTAAATTTTTAAAACCACTATAATTATGTCAGACATTGCATCAAGAGTAAAGGCTATCATCGTTGATAAACTAGGTGTAGATGAGAATGAAGTTGTAGCAGAAGCTAGCTTTACCAACGACTTAGGGGCGGATTCCTTGGACACTGTTGAGCTTATCATGGAGTTTGAGAAAGAATTTGACATCCAAATCCCTGATGATCAGGCAGAAAACATTGCAACTGTTGGCCAGGCCATTAGCTACATCGAAGAAGCGAAGTAATTATATGATATATTACTAAAAGAGTATAAATTATCCATGTGATGATCGGCACATGGATAATTTTTTTTATAATTTAGGTTCAAAAGGGTAAAAAATAGTTCAATGCAGTTAAAGCGCGTAGTAGTTACTGGATTGGGAGCATTGACTCCCATAGGTAACAATTTGGAAGCTTATTGGGAAGGACTACGGACCGGAAAAAGCGGTTCTGCGCCCATCACATATTTTGATACGGAGAAGTTCAAGACAAAGTTTGCCTGTGAACTCAAAGGGTACAATCCGGAGGATTTCTTCGACAGAAAAGAGGCCAGAAAGCTTGATAGGTTTGCCCAGTATGCACTTGTATCTTCGGATGAAGCCATTGCGGATTCAGGAATAGACCTGAACGTAGTGGACAAATTTCGGGTAGGTGTTGTATGGGGTGCCGGTATTGGGGGTCTGGAAACTTTTCAGAATGAAGTAATTGGGTACGCCCAAGGGGATGGAACACCTCGTTTCAATCCTTTCTTTATACCAAAAATGATTGCGGACATTGCTCCGGGGAACATATCTATTAAACATGGATTTATGGGCCCCAACTATACCACGGTATCCGCTTGCGCCTCCTCGGCCAACGCACTTATCGATGCGCTCAATTATATCAGATTGGGCCATTGTGATGTAATTGTCACTGGAGGAAGTGAGGCCGCAGTAACCATTGCAGGTATGGGTGGGTTCAACGCCATGCACGCACTTTCCACACGAAATGATAGTCCAGAAACGGCATCAAGACCATTTGATGCAACCCGGGATGGTTTTGTGCTTGGTGAAGGTGGGGGCGCGCTCATTTTGGAAGAATATGAGCATGCCAAGGCAAGAGGCGCAAAAATCTATGCTGAGGTTTTGGGTGGCGGATTGTCCAGTGATGCCTACCATATGACCGCTCCACATCCTGAAGGTATTGGTGTGGTCAAGGTAATGGAAAACTGTTTGCAAAACGCTGGGTTAAAACCAGAGGATGTGGATGCTATCAACACTCACGGCACTTCAACTCCGTTGGGAGATGTGGCCGAATTAAAGGCCATTTCCAAAGTATTTGGAGACCATGCGCCCAAAATCAATATCAATTCCACAAAGTCCATGACTGGGCACTTGCTCGGAGCCGCAGGAGCCATAGAGGCCATTGCCTCCATATTGGCCATGGAACACAATATGGTGCCGCCAACCATTAACCATAGCGTTGTGGATGAGGAAATTGATCCCTCACTCAACTTGACCTTAAACAAGGCTCAGGAAAGAGAGGTCAATGTGGCTATGAGCAATACCTTTGGATTTGGTGGTCATAATGCCTGTATTTTGTTCAAAAAAATAGAGTAGTTTTGTAGACATGAAGCTCACCTCTAAAATATTCAATTCCCATCCGAAAACGGATGGGGATTTTTTTTTGGGGATCAAAAATATCCTTGGATTCAAGCCAAAGGACATTGAAATTTACAAGAAGGCGTTTCTCCATCGTTCCGTAAACAAAAAGGACCCAGAAGGAAACCCCATGAACTATGAGCGCCTCGAATTTTTAGGCGACTCCATGCTGGGGACCATTATTTCCAAACATTTATACAACGAAGTCCCCGAAGGAGATGAAGGCTATCTTACCAAAATGCGCTCCAAGGTAGTAAGTAGAAAACACCTGAACGAGTTGGGCAAAGACTTGAACCTTTTGCGCTTTGTAGAAAGCAGGATTCCCAAATCCCACTTTGGGGAGAACATCCACGGAAACGTATTTGAAGCTTTGGTCGGCGCCATTTATCTGGATCGTGGATATACCTATTGTGAAAAGTTTATCAATGAGCGTGTCATAGAACCCTATGTGGACATTGAGCAGCTGGAGGGTAAGGTCATCAGCTATAAGAGCTTGGTGATAGAATGGTGTCAAAAACAGAAGAAATCGTTCAACTATCATGTCTATGAAGACACAGGAAACGATGAGCTAAAACACTTCGCCGTAAAATTGACCATAGGTGATCGCATCATGGCAAAAGCTAGGGCCACTTCTAAAAAAAAGGCAGAGGAAAAGGCATCAAAAAGGGCCTATTTTGCACTTCAGAACAAAATTGAAAATCAGTAACTTTAAAAAAAGGTAAACTCAAACGTTTTCGTTGTGTTTATAAGTGTATTGTCTTGTTTCAACTAGGCAGTCAATAGGATTAAGAGTATATTTACAGTTCGTGTTAAGGGCATGTTGACAACGCATAAGATATCGGCAGACTTTTATGATGACAGCTTTAAGCTCATCGCCATACACAGTGATTTGGAGGATTATGCCATGACCTATGCCATAAATTCCAACTGCGGATTGCATTTGAAGAGGATGGCGCAAGACCTTCACCTTGATGAAAACCTATCATTTTCTGTGTTTGATTGGGACGATGAAATGAGCGACATCTACTGGACTTTGATTTCTAACAAGTGCGTTGTCGAGGAAGTTATACCTTCGGGTGGATTGTTTGAGAACAATGTTTCCGTACGAACCAGTCATTTGGTCAAAGAGCGAAAAGAGGTCGACTATTTTTTAAAAGTAGATGCCGCGGAAGATTCAGCATTCGCACAAAAGGTGAAAGCCATCAATAAAATAACCAAGGTCATAACGGCATATCCCATTGACACAGAAACCTTAAAATCAAAAAGAAATTTAATCTTTTAAAAATGCCAACTAGAAAGAAGACCAAAATTGTAGCAACGTTGGGCCCTGCCACCAGTAAGAAAGAAGTACTCAAAGAAATGATCGAGGCAGGAGTGGATGTTTTTCGAATTAATTTTTCACATGCCTCTTATGATGATGTTACAGAGCGTATTAAAATGATACGGGAGTTAAATGAGGAATTGGAGGTAAATACATCAATACTTGCAGATTTGCAAGGACCCAAATTACGAGTGGGTGTAATGGGTGGCGAGGCTGTTGTGTCGCCCGGGGATGAAATCACTTTTGCCACAGGTGAGCCTTTTGAAGGTACGGCCCAAAGGGTGTACATGAACTACAAAAGTTTCCCTGTTGATGTTAAACCTGGTGAACGTATTTTGTTGGATGATGGAAAACTCATCTTTGAGGTAAAATCCACCAATGGAAAAGATGAGGTAACGGCGACGGTAATTCAAGGGGGTCCCCTTAAATCCAAAAAAGGAGTAAACCTACCCAACACAGCTATTTCATTGCCAGCCCTTACTAAAAAAGATATTAAAGACGCCATTTATGCCATTGAACATGAAGTTGATTGGATTGCTCTTTCTTTTGTGCGTCATAGTCAAGATTTGATTGACCTACAGGAGTTGATTGCGAAACATACCGACCACAAGATTCCTATTGTGGCCAAAATTGAAAAGCCAGAAGCAGTTGATAATATCGATAAGATTGTGGCTTATTGCGATGGTTTAATGGTGGCCCGTGGAGATTTAGGGGTTGAAGTTCCCGCACATGAGGTGCCTTTGATTCAGAAAAAATTGGTGTTGAGGGCCAAAAAGGCAAGGATTCCAGTAATCATTGCCACGCAGATGATGGAAACCATGATTACCAGCCTTACGCCAACCCGCGCTGAAGTGAATGACGTGGCCAACTCCGTTATGGATGGAGCCGATGCCGTGATGCTTTCGGGAGAAACTTCTGTTGGAAACTATCCCGTTCAGGTTATTGAAAAAATGACCAGCATTTTAACCAGTGTTGAAGGTTCGAGCTTAATCAAGGTTCCACAAACACCACCGCATATACGTACCAAAAGATATATCACCAAATCGGTTTGTTACCATGCTGCGTTAATGGCCAATGAGATACAGGCAAAGGCCATTTCAACATTGACCAACAGTGGATATACGGCGTTTCAGATTTCGGCTTGGCGACCCAGTGCACACATTTTGGTGTTTACTTCCAACAAAAGAATCTTAACCCAGTTGAACCTGCTTTGGGGCGTAAAAGCCTTTTATTACGATAAGTTTGTATCCACTGACCAGACCATAGAAGATGTGAACCAAATTGCATGCAAAAAAGGATTTTTGGGGGTCGGAGACATGCTCATCAGCCTTGCGGCCATGCCCATAAAAGACAAAGGAATGGTGAACACCCTAAGGGTGACCGAGATAGAATCCTGTAACTTTTAAGAAAAGGAATTAAGCAACTTCTTTTTCAAAGGCGATAAAGTTGACCAACTTTCCGTCTTTATCCCAAATAGGGGCCCCTTTTATTTTACATTGATAAGGGGCTCCATTTTTTTTATAGTTCACCAGCATAACTTCGAAGGGGGTTTTGTTTTTAATGGCACTTGAAATAACCTGAGTGGTTTTTGGGCAGGTATCCTTCCCTTGGAATATCTTGGGTGTTTTACCTACCACCTCCTCGGGCCTATAACCATTCATGAGATACATGTTCTGGGAGGCATAAACAATGTTTACGTTGGCATCGGTTACCACCACAGTATGATTCTTATCCAAGATTTCGCGACGAAAAGGAAAAGGAGTTTTCCATTTTTCTTTCTCGGAAAGAGAACTTAGACTTTTTACGTCCTGCAGGTTTCGGCAGATACTGTCAAAAAAGGAGGCATAAAAATCCATGGAAGAAATTGGGGAGTTTCCCAACTTCATATTGCCGTAAAACTGTATAACAGCTTCTTCATAAAATCGTGCTTTCATACCCAATACTAAAAAATCATGGAAACGTGCGCAATATATTAACAGTCTTGTTTAATATTTTGTCTGGTAATGAGTGGTTTACTATCTGTAAGTATGAACAAAAAAGGAGGACTAAAAGTAGTGTAACGGAAGAATCGACCCATGAAATACGAATACAAAGATTCCAGATTAGGGGCCATTTTAGGCTTTACCGAGGATATAAAAAAAGATGAGGAACGATTTTCCATCACTTCCAAGACCATTAAATTTTTATGGAATCGAAATGATTGCCCCCTCACGATTCTGATTGATGGGATGGAATTGGAATTGGCTTCCAATCAAATGGTGACCGTTACCTATTTGCAGCATGTTTCCTATTCCCAAACACAGCTCCCCCTTTCCGCCATTCTTTTTAATAGAGAGTTTTATTGTGTTTTTGATCATGATTCTGAGGTCTCCTGTAACGGTATTTTGTTTTTTGGCACCCAAGACATTCCCATTATAACTATTCCAAAAGACCAACTGAACAAGTTCAATCTATTGCACGATATGTTTATTGAGGAATTTTCAACCTCAGATAATATCCAAGGGGATATGCTACAGATGCTCTTAAAACGATTAATCATTATGAGTACACGCTTGGCCAAGGAACAACTCATTGTAAAAACACTGGGTAACGACCAAATAGATACCATCCGACGATTCAATTTTTTGGTAGACCTTCATTATAAGACCAAGCGAAAGGTGAGCGATTATGCCGAAATGTTGTTCAAATCACCCAAGACACTCTCCAATCTCTTTTCCATTTATAACCAAAAATCACCACAGCAAATCATCTTGGAGCGTATAGCCTTGGAGGCAAAACGACTCATAAATTACACCGACAAGCAAAATCAGGAAATAGCATATGAACTGGGTTTTAATGACCCGGCACATTTCAGCCGATTCTTCAAGAAAATGACCCACATGACCCCATCCGAGTACCGTGAGAACCTTTTGACAGTAGCCTAGGGGAAAATTCATCAAGCCGTCGGGAAATCCTTCCTAACACCTGCCTTCTTTTCCGCAGCATCTTTGCCCTGTAATTTAAAACAGACAAAAGATGAAGCCCACGGAAAAATCCCTTTTCAATCTCATTGAGATTTTTAGAACGCCACAAAGAACCGAGTCACAAACCATAAAGGTCTCGGAGCATTGTGAGCAAAAGCATCATCATGATTTCTATTGTGATGCTGAGAAACCCTTTGTACAGACTTTTTAATCCATATATAATAATTCATTTAAAAATTTAAAATCATGAGCACAATCAACGTACTTAAAAGAGAAGAAGTAAGTCCGACCAATCAGGCTATTTTTGACAATCTGGAAAAAGCCTTAGGCTTTGTTCCCAACCTTTATGCCACCTACGCCCACTCGGAAAACGCGTTAGGAAACTACCTAACATTTGCCAACGCCAAAACCTCGTTGAAGGCCAAAGAAAAGGAAGTGGTAAACTTAGCGGTGAGCCAAGCCAATAACTGTTTGTATTGTTTGTCTGCACACACGGCCATTGGAAAAATGAACGGTTTTACCGACGAGCAGATTTTGGAACTAAGGGCAGGAAAGGCCTCTTTTGATGCAAAATTGGATGCTTTGGCACGTTTGGCCAAAAACATTACAGAGAGAAGAGGTGCCACAGACGCCCAAGTGTTGAACAATTTCTTTGCCGCTGGATGGACCAAGGAAAACTTAATTGACACCATTGTTTTGGTAGGAGATAAAACCATCTCAAATTATATCAACAATACTACCGAGATTCCTATTGATTTTCCCGTGGCACAGCCATTGGAAGCGGTGGAAGTTTAAAACTAAATAAGACCTGGTTTGGTCAATATGTCACATCGAGCGCAGTCGAGATGTTCTGTCAAAGGGTAACTTTTGGCGTTCTCGACTCCGCTTGAACTGGCATGTTTGGTGTTTAAAAACAATTTACCCTTATTCGGAATCTGTAAAAAGTGAAGGGGCTATATTTTTGGCCATATAAATGGGCCAATCGTTTTTAAAAAGGTGACTTTCTGTTATGGCACTTTCAAACAGTAAATAAAGCCCACCTGAAATCTTTTCAATCTCCGCTTTGGAAATTTTGGGAATGTTTTCCCCCACAACCTCACCCAAGTACAACAATAGGTCTTTCTTCTGTTTTTGAATGACACTTAGAATCTTTTTTTGCTTTGGGGAAAGTTCACCTAGGGTTTTTTGCGCCCAGCACCCTTGAAAGTTTTCTTCACGGTACATGTCCTGCAGAAGGTCAAATATGGCCAACAGTTGATTTTTGCCACTTTTTCTTCTGGCAACGTAACCTTTAAGTGAGTCCATAAAGGTATCATGACGATTTTCCAGATAGGCAACACAAATATCTTCCTTGGACTTAAAATGACTGTAGAGCGTGGCTTTGGCAATACCGCACTTTTCAATTATCTCATTAATTCCCGTGGAATTGTAACCGTTCACATAGAATAGATTGCCGGCAGTGGTAATGATATGTAAATGCAATTCAGGACGTTGCATGGCACAAATATCTGATACATTGATAGGGGCTACGCACACAAAGTAAGCAAGAAATTATTTTATGGCAATTTAAAAGTCAAGTTTTAGTTGAATGGACCCCCATTTACCAATATGTACAAGGCTCTAACTAATTAGAATAGCGAGTATTGTAAACTATTTCCTATATTGTGGAATTCAATTTTATCAATCAAAAATACAATCAAATGAGAAAATTACTTCTTGCCCTTGTTCTAGGGTTTTTATGTACACCTGTGATTTACGGACAGGGTTTTCAGTTTAAAGCGGATGATATTGACATCCCTTACAAAAAATTTACCTTAAAGAACGGACTCACCCTTTTGGTTCATGAAGATCACAAAGCACCCATCGTTGCTGTCAATGTGTGGTACCATGTGGGGTCTAAAAATGAGAAACCGGGCAAAAGTGGGTTTGCCCACCTCTTTGAGCATTTAATGTTCAATGGTAGTGAAAACTATAACACGGATTATTTCCAAGCTTTGGAAAGCATTGGAGGAACTGACCTTAATGGAACTACAAACACAGACAGAACCAATTACTTTCAGAATGTTCCCGTTTCAGCTTTGGACCAAGTGCTTTTTTTGGAATCTGACCGAATGGGACATCTCTTGGGAGCCATTGATCAAGCAAAGCTTGATGAGCAAAGAGGGGTTGTTCAAAATGAAAAAAGACAGGGTGAAAATCAACCTTATGGAATGCAATGGGATTATTTAACCAAAGCCATGTATCCAAAAGGGCACCCTTATTCTTGGACTGTAATCGGGGAGATGGAAGATTTAAACGCAGCTTCCTTGGAAGATGTTCAAGAGTGGTTTAAATCCTATTACGGAGCGGCAAATGCGGTGGTTGCCATTGCCGGGGATATTAATGCGGATGAAGTCCATCAAAAAGTCATTAAATATTTTGGGGATATCCCGTCAGGTCCAACTGTGGAACGACAAGAAGTGAACATTCCCAACAAAGTTTATGATTCTTATCAGGTTTATGAGGATCGTGTGCCCGAAACAAGAGTCCTTTTTGCATGGAACACCCCAGAAGGCGGCTCACGAGAAGACCTTCATTTTGATTTGATCTCTGCCATTCTGAGCAGTGGAAAAAATTCAAGGTTGTATAAAAAATTCATTTATGAAGATCAGTCGGCCAGCACTGCTGTTTCGTTTCAGGCGACCAGTGAAATTGCAAGTCGGTTTATAACATGGTTAAACGTAAAGCCAGGAAATGATGCGGATAAACTGGAAAAGGAACTTTGGGCGGAAATTGATAAGTTTATCAAGGAAGGCCCTACCGAAGCCGAACTCAAAAGGGTAAAAGCAAGCTACTTTGCCAATTTTATAATGGGTCTGGAACGCATAGGTGGTTTTGGAGGTGTTTCAGATATTCTGGCTTCCAATCAAACCTATCATGGTGACGCATCGTACTACAAAACAAGATTAAAATATGTTGAAGAGGCCACTACGGAGGATTTACGGAAAACTGCCGCTAAATGGCTCACAAAAGGTAAACACGTTTTGGTGTGCAAACCATTTCCGGAGTATAGTGTTGAAGAATCAACTGTTGATAGGAGCAAGCTTCCTGAACTGGGACCTCAAAAGAGCTCCAAATTCCCAGAGTTGCAGCGCACTCAACTATCCAATGGGCTTAACGTGGTTTTGGCCCAACGCAAAGGAGTTCCCACAATTGTCATCAACCTAGTAGCGGATGCAGGTTACAAAACTGACTATTTATCCAGTCCCGGAACCGCTCGTTTGGCCATGAACCTTATGGACGAAGGAACTAAGGATAAAACTTCATTGGAAATCAACGAACAACTGCAGTTATTGGGAGCATCACTGAGCACGTTTTCAAACCAAGATCAATCCAATGTACAAATGTCTACGTTAAAACAAAGCTTGGATGCAAGCTTGGACCTCTTTTTAGACGTTGTTCTGAACCCCGTGTTTCCGCAAAACGAGTTTGAGCGTTTGCAAAGCGAGCAAATCAACGACATAAAACAAGAAAAGTCTCAACCAGTAAGTATGGCTTTGAGGGTCATGAACAAATACCTTTATGGAGAAGGCCACCCCTATAGCAGCCCCTACACTGGAACGGGTTATGAGGATGCGGTTGCCAAATTGACGAGGGATGATGTGGTGAAATTTTATGACACATGGTTCAAGCCCAACAATTCTACCATAATTATTACGGGGGATGTTGAAATGAGCGAGTTAAAACCCAAATTGGAGAAGACATTGGGCAAATGGAAGCGGGGCGATGTGCCAAAAATTGCTTTCAACAAGCCAAACACCAATACCAAGAATACGCTTTATTTGATGAACAGACCAGAATCCCAACAATCTGTAATCCTAGCAGGACATTTGACCGAAAAATATGGCGATGTTTCCGAAATAGCGTTGGAGCAAATGGTGAGTATTCTAGGGGGTGATTTCACATCACGAATCAATATGAATCTGCGGGAAGATAAACACTGGTCCTATGGTGCAGGAGGTTTTGTGCTAGGCTCCAAAGAGGAACGTCCTTTTATAGTTTATGCTCCTGTACAAACCGATAAAACGGCTGAATCCGTAACTGAAATTCGAAAAGAAATATCGGAGTTTACATCTACCAGACCTGCAACCACCGCGGAACTTGAAAAAGTGAAGACCAATCAAGTGTTGAGGCTTCCGGGTCAATGGGAGACCAATAGTTCTGTTAATAGTTCTGTTCGAAATTTGGTCAGGTACGATTTGCCTGATGATTACTACCAAAAGTATGATCAGAATGTGCGAGGGCTTTCACTGGACGATATTAAAACAGTGAGTAACCAAGTGGTAAAACCAGAGGAGGTCAATTGGTTTATGGTGGGTGATAGAGCTGAGATCATTACAAAACTGGACGAACTTGGATTTGATAATATCATTGAGATTGATGCAGATGGAAATCCCATTAAGCCTGCGATGGAAACCAAGGAGGCGGACATGAAAAATTAAAAAGAGAACCTCCCACTTTGGGAGGTTTTTTGTTTCTAGCCGATATGTAGGCGTATTTAAAAATCGAACTTTAGTTGAACGGACACCGATTCTTTCTCGGGTTCCTCTTGCTTTTTTTCGGTATTTAGGTTGGCCAAAGAGATGCCCAACAATCGCACTGAATTTTGTAATTCTGATTGGTACAGCAGTTCCTTGGCCGTTTCCAGAATAAGTTCTTTGTTGGCAATATAATAGGGAAGTGTTTTGCTTCGGGTCTGCAGGGTAAAGTCACTGTACTTAATTTTCAGGGTGATGGTTTTCCCGGCAATTTTAGATTTTTGAAGCCTTCGCTCCAATTCGTTGGCAATGTTCTCCAGTTTTTCCAACATGAAGATTTCACTACTCAAATTTTCAAAGAAGGTTCGTTCTGCCCCTACGGATTTTGGGATGCGATGGGGCTTTACCGCGCTGTTGTGAACACCTCGAACCACGTAGTAATAGTATTTGCCACTTTTACCAAAGTGTTCATCCAAAAACTCAATGGACTTTTGTTTGAGGTCTTTCCCTGTAAAAATGCCTAAGCGGTACATCTTTTCAGCAGTGACTTTTCCCACCCCATAGAATTTCCGAATATCCAAATCTTCCAAAAACTGGATGACTTCCTCTGGATTCACCGTTTTTTGGCCGTTGGGTTTGTTGTAATCACTGGCCACTTTGGCAATGAATTTATTGATGGAGATTCCCGCCGAAGCGGTCAACCCAGTTTTGTCCAAAATTTTTTGACGGATTTCCTTGGCAATCAAAGTGGCGGAAGGGTTTCCTTTTTTGTTCTCTGTCACATCCAAATAAGCTTCGTCCAAGGAAAGCGGTTCCACCAAATCGGTATACTCAAAAAAGATACTGCGTATTTGCGATGAGACTTCCTTATAACGATCAAACCGAGGTTTTACAAAAATCAACTCCGGACAATTTCTTTGGGCTATGTAACCAGACATGGCACTTTTCACTCCAAACTTACGGGCTTCGTAGCTAGCGGCTGATACCACACCCCGCTTGGAGCCTCCACCTACGGCAACGGGTTTGCCCTTCAGCTCTGGGTTGTCGTGCTGTTCCACGGAGGCGTAAAACGCATCCATGTCCACATGAATGATTTTTCTTAAGGGAAAATCCAAGTCCATACTCAAATTTAGGGTATATTTAGTTTGATGGAACACTTGGAAATAGAGCGAAAATTTTTGGTGCTATCAGATGCCTACAAGCAGGAGGCTACATCACAAATACGGATAGCGCAAGGTTTTTTGAACACCGACCCTGAACGAACCGTGCGTGTTCGAATAAAAGGTGACAAAGGGTTTTTAACGGTGAAGGGAGCCAGCAACGCATCTGGTACCACGCGTTTTGAGTGGGAAACCGAAATTAGTTTACATGAGGCCACCAATTTGATTGACCTTTGCGAAGATGTGATTTTGGAAAAGGTTCGGTTTGAAGTGCCTTCGGGGAAGCATTTGTTTGAAGTGGATGAATTTTTGGGAGAAAACAAAGGCTTAATCGTTGCCGAAGTGGAGCTGAACCATGAAGATGAGGTTTTTGAAAAACCAAAATGGTTGGGGGAAGAGGTAACAGGCCAGTCCAAATATTACAATTCCCAACTCAGTAAAAATCCGTTTACGCAATGGTAATACAACCTAAAAAATGGCAAACAAGGATTAATCTGTTGAGTGTGGTTTTGGCCTGTACTGCCATTTATTTGGATTTTATGGGACATGATTTTTACCTGTTTTTTAAACCTTTGACTACCATTCTTATAGTATCCCTTTTGTTATTCACACCAAAAAAAGCCTATTCAAAATTTAAGTTGACCATGATGATTGCCTTTGGTTTTTGTCTTTTGGGCGACATCCTTTTACTCAATCCAGCTTATTTTGTTTTTGGATTGGTCGCATTTTTACTGGCACACATTCTGTTTATTGTAGCATTTATACAACACAAAGGCTTTCAGTTCCATGGGATATCTTTTATGGTAATCTTCGCGATTGGAGGCAGTATTTTCTTTTGGTTGAAACCCGATTTAGGGGATTTTATGATACCGGTTTTGGTTTATGTCCTGGTGATAACTTCCATGGCATGGCAGGGTATAAGAATGTATTTAAAAGATAAAGGAAAAGCCTACGTATGGATAGCGTTGGCCGTTATACTCTTCATGCTTTCTGATACGTTATTGGCCATCAACAAGTTTAAGGCGCCTTTCGCATATGCCAGTGTGCTGATTCTGGGGACGTACTGGTTGAGTATAGGACTACTTGTCAACTCTACTTTTACAATTGTTTGGGACAGTAAACTTAATCCAACTTCTTATCCAAAGCCAAAATAGTGTTCAACAGCACATTGGCACCGTTGGCCATATCTTCTGCAGAGGTAAATTCTTTTGGTGAATGGCTGATACCACCCTTACTGGGAACAAAAATCATTCCGGTAGGGGCAATTCGGGCCATATCCTGTGCATCGTGTCCCGCCCCACTCGGCATATATTTATAGGTAAGTCCCAGTTCCTTGGCAGAATTTTCAATCTCTTTGTAAACCAGAGGGTCTGTCAGTGCAGGTTCTGCTGTCGTGTCCAATGGATGAAACTCAATGCTAACATTGGAAGCTTCCGCGATTTCTTGGGCTCTGGCCTTTATCGCTTGGAATACCTTTTCGATAACTTCTGAGGACAAATCCCGAATTTCCAAACTCGTGACCACCTTTCCCGGAATCACATTGGGCGCTCCCGGTTCTGCCTTAATTTGGCCTACGGTTCCCACTTGTGCACCATCAAAACTGTTAGTGACTTCATTTACAGCTACAATAAATTTAGCTGCAGCCAAGAGGGCATCTTGCCGAGCATTCATTGGGGTAGTGCCCGCATGGTTGGCAAAACCGGTAAAGGTAACATCCCACCATTTTAAACCCACAATACCCTCTACAACCCCTATATCGAGATTTTCTTTTTCCAATATGCCCCCTTGCTCAATATGTAGTTCCACAAATGCCGCCATATCCCCTTTTTTTCGGATAGCTTTTGTGATTCGGGTAGTATCCCCGCCCAAACGCATAATACCCTCACCCATGGAATACCCTGTGGAGTTAACTACTTCAAAAGCAGCTCTAGTAAGATTACCAGACATAGCCCTACTGCCCATTACACCTCCTTCTTCGTTGGGAAAAATAATAACCTCCAGTGGATGCTTGGTTTTTATTTTACGGTTGTTCAGGGTTGCGATGACTTCCAAAGCAGCCATGGAACCTACACAACCATCATAATTCCCGCCATTGGGGACCCGGTCAATGTGTGAGCCAAATGAAATAGGTTTTTTGGAGGCATCGGTTCCTTTTCTTACTCCGATAATGTTTCCGGCGACATCAGTGGTGACTTCCATTCCAAAATCTTTCATAGTCTGTAACACCCAATTCCGGGCTTCAATATCAGCATCGCTAAATGCCACCCGCTCCGTTTCTCCGTTTTCTTGCTTTCCGAATTCTGCCAGATCAAAAATTCGTTTTTCCAGACGGTCTTGGTCTACCTTGATTTCTTTTTTCTGTGCGATTATGGTAGTTGCGAGCAACAACGCAAACAACGTAACGAGTCGATTAAGCATAGTTTTAGGTTTAGTGTATCCTTTTGAAAGATAAACAATTGAGGTGAGAATCACTTATATTCTAGACATTCTCAGTAGCAGGTCGGTCCAGTTTTCGGTCAACAAATTTAAGGTAAGCCCATATGGCGCTCAATCCATTACATAGGGAAAGTAGCAGCCCTACTGCCAAGAACAACCCAGCAATCAGAAAGATAGTATAGGATGAAGAGAAAAAAGTCCCGCTGTTGAGTACTCCGAGAATCAGCACGGTGGAAAACGGAAATGATAGGGCTAAAATGGCGATACCGAAATCATTGTTAAAGGTTTTTTTCTTAGGCTTGTTTTCCAATTCCAAACCGTCTACCGCGGCAATATGGGCGTAGGGCCAAAAACTACAGGCACTTAACCCGAATGCCAGGGTCAACAAGATTTCATTTTGGACTTGAATATCACCCATTATTACAAAAAGACCAGAAACCAACAAAACCAACCCTGCTCGTGCACATAGGAGTGAAAAAATCTGAAAGAACTGTTTTCTTTTGATTTTAACAGCCAATCCGATGAACAAAAGAACCAGTGGCGTCATAATGAGACTCAATTTTTCCAAGGTTTCATTCAAAAAGAAAGGGAGCGAATCCATGGTAAAACCGAAAACCAACATGAGCAGTGCCACACCTATAAAAATATTCACAGGTTCAGAAATCATAGCTTTCAGCATAGGCCCTAACTGCGCCCTTCCTTTTTTTCTTTGGTTGGATTGCAAGGCATAATGCCAATTCATGGCCACAAGATACAGGAAGAAAAGCACAAAGATTTTGTTTCCCAAATCCGCCATAGCTGCCTTTGCCAAATAATCTTCACCCAAAAATTCGAGTACAAAAGGAAAACAAGATAATCCAGGAGCCAATGATGGAATGAGGAGCTTAGCGGTTCTATATTCCGGAGTGCTTTTTCCAATGCCCATTAGAGGTAAAACTAAAGGCATGGCCAAAAACAGTAGTAGGTTGAGCCCAAGGGCGAGGAGGGGCAAAATAAGTAAATGAAGTTCTACTTTTATGCCCAACAGGGCAATAAAAATAGTGGCCGGCAAGGCAAGATTAAGAATGATTTTCTTGATGCCGGAAATTTCTTCCTTGGACTTAAATTTTACTTTAAGTAATACCCCAATGAAGATAAAAAATAGAAATACAACGGTTTTTTGTAGGCTGATATCCATTATGCTATACCAATACCTTGTTGATGGCAGCCGTGAACAGTTTCATTTCGTCCATGGTTCCCATACTTACGCGGCACCATGTTTTATCCATGAACTCAAAGGCACGAACCCCAACTTTTAGCTGGGTCATTTTGTCCAAGAATGCATTGCCATCCATTTCTATAGGGAAAATGAGGAAACTGGTATGGGAAGGCACATAGTCAAAGCCCATTTGATCTAGACTTTGGTAGACATATTCCCTACATTCTGAGTTCAAAGTTCGAGATGAATCAATGAAATCAGTGTCATCCATAGCGGCCATTGCAGCATAGACAGATGGATAGGAAATTCCCATACCACCACGGGTTATATTTTGAAGTTTTGCCAAGGTGGAATCTTGTGCTACGATATATCCAACCCTGAGACCAGCCATACCGTGAATTTTTGAGAAAGTTCTGGCAATGATGACATCCTTGCCTTCATTGATCAAGGAAACCATACTTTTTTTGGCACCCTCATCCAAGAACCATAGATAGGCTTCGTCAATAAAAACAGGCACTTTTTCTGAAACCTTGGAACAGAAATCCACAAGCTCCTCATGGTCTGTCATGGTTCCTGTTGGGTTATTGGGATTGCAGATATAAACCAATTTAGTGTCAGAATCCACAGCGGCTTCCATTGCTTTCAGATCGTGGGACCAATCATCTTTTAGGGGAACCGGTTTCCAACTGGCACCCACAGACTCAGCAACTCGAATCAAGGACATATAAGCGGGATCAGCGGAAACTACATTACCACCATTCATGAACAAGACCATGGCGGTTTTCTCCAACAAATCTGAAGATCCTGGTCCCATCATAATGTTTTTGCTTTCCACACCTTCAAAGTCGGCTATCTTATCAATGAGCTGAAATAATTCCTTCCAGGCATATCGGTTTCCTCCTGCAGCTGCGCTTTTAAATGCTTCCAAAGCCATAGGAGAAGGACCATAAGGGTTCTCATTGGCATTCAGTTTGGCCGCCAAATCTGGAAACATGGAATCTAGCTTCGGTAAAAACTCTTTAAAAAATGGACTGTAGACTGCATTTCCATTTGTGTCTAATTGCAAAGGAGCTCTTGGAGTTTCGGCTAGACCGATGTAGGGCAAGGCCATGGCCCCACCGGCGGTGAGCATACTTTTACGTAGCCAATCCCTTCTGTTGATGTTGGTTGTTCCCATGATGGTTGTTGTTTTTAGTAGTGTTCTTAAAATTAAGCGATTACAGCGCTAAATACAATCCTAAAAACATAAAAATCAACCTCTTAAATTCAATATTTTGAAAAATGGAACGTGTAATTTTTCGAAATTGAAAGCGTTTGGTGCACAATAATCTAAAAAAGTTGTCTTTTCTGCATGCAAGCTTGAAGATAAGGTAAAGGTACTGCTATAATGAGTTGCAACACGGGTACGACTTGATGTTTCCGGTTAAGAAATCAAATGGGAGATTACAATGCATTTTTGAATTGCTCCAAAAAGCGGACATCATTTTCACTCAACAAGCGAATATCCGAAATCTGATGTAAGAGCAGCGCAATACGATCTATTCCCATGCCAAAGGCAAAACCAGAGTAGACATCAGGGTCTATTCCACAGTTTTTCAGCACATTAGGGTCAACCATGCCACAGCCCATTATCTCTAACCAGCCGGTTCCTTTGGTCATTCGGTAATCGGTTTCCGTTTCCAATCCCCAATACACATCAACTTCGGCACTAGGTTCTGTAAACGGAAAGTAAGATGGACGTAATCTGATTTTTGATTTCCCGAACATCTCTGAAGTGAAATATTGCAAGGTTTGTTTCAAATCGGCGAAGGAAACATTTTTGTCTACATAAAGACCCTCCACTTGATGGAAAAAACAATGGGAACGGGCGGAAATGGCCTCATTTCTGTACACTCTTCCGGGAGAAATGGTACGGATGGGTGGTTTATGACTTTCCATATAACGTACCTGCACTGATGAGGTATGCGTTCGAAGTAAGATATCTGGATTGGTTTGAATGAAAAAGGTGTCCTGCATATCGCGGGCAGGATGGTATTCTGGCAGGTTGAGTGCCGTAAAATTGTGCCAATCATCCTCAATTTCAGGTCCTTCTGAAACATTGAAACCAATTCTTGAGAAAATATCGATGATTTGATTTTTAACAATGGAAATGGGGTGCCTGGCACCTAAGGCAATGGGCTCACCGGGACGGGTAAGGTCTCCATATTTGCCTTTGGTTTCCACTTGGCTTTCAAGCTCGGTTTTTAGCGTGTTTACCTTTTCGGTGGCGGCATTCTTCAGTTGATTAATTACCTGTCCGAACTCTTTTTTTTCACCATTGGGCACGTTTTTGAACTCGGCAAAAAAACTGTTCAAAAGCCCCTTTTTTCCCAAATACTTAATTCGGAAAGCTTCAATTTCATCTTTAGAGGTCGAGGTGAATTTCTCCACTTCAGCCAAATGTTCCTTTATGGTCTCAATCATGTTTGATGGCTGTATTGGCGGACAAATTTAGCAAATTGTCCTCGAATATGTAGGCAATTAGGCAATGTACTGCCACTCCGCCGAAAAAATGCCATAACCAGTGGGTTCCCATGGGAAAATAGGTCTGGGTAAGATCAATGCTTCTAAAGAAAATGGCAATGCCAAAAACAGCAAAGGCCAAAATCACCAAACCTATATTTCTCCCTTGGGTTTTTATGAGATACCAAACCAACGGGAAGAGTATGGTCGCCGCAGTGATTACATAACCCAATGTAATCCGCCACGGACCGGGAATGGGTAAAATGCGAAGCAAGAACGATATTCCCAAAAGCAAAACAACTAAAAGTGCGCGTTGCCACCACCGCCAAACCAATTTGAAGATAAAATAGATAACCAGCGCAGCACATAGTAGCATTATGGGCATCCAATCCAACTTTAGCCAGAATTCATGGCTTCGGGTAGCATGGTAGACTGTACCCCCAATATAACTTATACCAATGATGGGCAGTACCCAAGACAAGAAAAGATGCCTTTTTGGATTTTTGTACACTTTACACCCCCAATAGATTATCAAAGCCAAAAAAACAAGGTTACTATAGGTATTGAAGGGTTCCACGGGAAGCCTTCCTGAAACAGTTTCTAGATAAACTGGACCAGAATCGTTAGGGAACTTGAATATCAGCATTTAAAAGGTTATTAGGGTTGGGCATTGATATTATCCCCGATCCAATGTATACATGACTTAAAGGAGTCAAAAATATTTTCAGGTGGAATAAGGTCGGGTATAATGCCGATGCGTTCCATCATAAATTTGGGTTGATCTAGAATGTTCACCAAGAGTACATCAATGTTCTTTTGTTTTAGGTCTTGCAATACATCTTCCATGGCATACAATCCAGATTGGTCTAGGTACAGCATTTTTCCCATGCGGATGACCACAGTGGACGCGGTATCTGGTATTTGTGCGGCCAACTGCTGAAACTCATTGGTAGACCCAAAAAACAAAGGTCCCTTTATGTGCTTAATAAAAACTTCTTCCTTGATTTTTTGCGGAAGATCCTTTTCATCGGACCATACTTCTTCACGCAAGGGTTTTACATCTGACCTTTTTGCGGTGATATCTCCAATTTTTTTCATGAACATCAATGAAGCAATAATCAACCCTATGCCTACGGCATAAACAAGGTTCCAAGTAGAGGAAAGTACCATAACAACCAGCATTATGATAACTTCTGAACTAAGCTTCAACGGGCCTAACGTAACATCTTTTGGGAGATGGGGAATCGCTTTTAATCCTTTATAGTCCATAACCCCAATTCCTACTGTGACCAATATTCCGGCCAATACTGCAGCAGGGATTTGGGAGGCAACGGGGCCAAGGGCCAAAAGTATGATAAGAAGGAGAACTCCCGCGATCATACCGGAAAGTTTGGTTTTACCACCCGAGTTTATGTTGACCACCGTTCTGATTGTGGCACCTGCCCCGGGAATACCTCCAAAAATGGCTGCAATACTATTGCCAATGCCCTGCCCCACCAGTTCTTTGTTGGGCTTATGCTTGGTCTGGGTCATATTATCCGCTATTACCGAGGTAAGCAAGGAGTCTATGGCACCTAAAAGGGCCAGAGTGAGTGCCGTAAAAATGTAGGGCGTTATGGAACTAAGCTTAAAGGCCGTAAATATTTCTAGATTGGGAATAGGTAATCCGCTTGGAATTTGCTCAATGGGCCTGTAGTCCAAACCTAGGCCGTAGGCCAATCCAGAAACCACAACTAGCGCTACTAAAGTACTGGGAACCTTTGTGGTAATCCGCTTAAATCCATAAATGATGAATATAGTGGCCAATGCAAGCCCTAGTTCCAACCAATTGATGTTATTTAAAGCTTGAGGCAGTACCTTAAAAGTCCCTATGACCCCTGAAGCGTCTTTTGCAGCTAAGCTACTGGCTTCCTTTTGAATGTCTTCCGGGGTTATATCTTCTGCCCTTTTTATAGTTTCTTCAAAATTTTCCAACACCAAAATACCTTCACCAGCTTCTTCTTGAAGGATTTTTTCCAAGATATTTTCTTCGGCCATGGGTACAAACTGCTTTACATACGCTCCATCTTCCTTCGGATAATATCCTACGGCGGGCAGTATCTGTGTGACCAATATGATTATGCCAATGGCCGTCATAAATCCAGATATCACCGGATATGGAATGTATTTGATGTATTTGCCCAAACCAATTAGCCCCAGGCCAATTTGCATAAATCCAGCTAAAAGAAAAACGGTTAGGATAGCAGGTAATGCCTGATTCATATCTCCGTCATTGATGGCCACTATGCCAGCAATGACCACCATACTCACAGCTGTCATGGGGGCAGTGGGACCAGAGATTTGGGTGTTGGTTCCCCCAAAAAGGGCTGCAAAAAAGCTTATAAAAATGGCGCCATACAATCCAGCACTGGGCCCAAGCCCAGAGCTTACCCCAAAAGCAAGTGCCAGTGGTAAGGCCACAATACCTGCAGTAATGCCCCCAAATAAATCTCCTTTTAAATGTTTAAACATTGGTATGGTTACAATTGATTAGTTTGAAGATACTAATATTACTATACAAAAAGGCCGATGATACTAAAATCATCGGCCTCTTCAAAAGATTGTAAAAAGGGGATTACAAAAATGTTACCTTACCATCAGAGATGTCGTACATGGCACCAACAATGGCTATTTCACCATTATCTTCCATTTCTTTAAGCACTTCACTCTTCTTTCTGATGTCCTCTATGGCCATTTCAACATTTTTGACGGCAACAGCATCCACAAATTCCAGGTTTTTGGAGTTTCTTAAACTCTCATCTTGGGGTTCTGTTACGGCTTCAACCGCGGGTTCAATCTTATTGATAAGGGCAGTTAGGTTGCCCAATCGTGCATGATCACAAGCGCCTTTTACGGCCCCACAACTGGTATGTCCCAAAACGACAAGTGCTTTGGTTCCAGCCAGTTTGCAGGCAAATTCCATACTTCCTAAAATGTCATCATTAATGAAATTACCGGCAATCCTAACACTAAAAATATCCCCAACACCTTGATCAAATACCAACTCTGCGGAAACCCTGGAATCGATACAACTAAGGATGGTCGCAAAAGGGAACTGTCCATCTCTGGTGTCCTTCACCTGCTCCAAAAGGTTTCTATCGGCTTTTTGGTTTTTTTGAAAACGTTCATTGCCTTCCTTCAATAATTGAAGGGAGGACTCGGGCGTCAACTTTGCTTGTGTTTCTTTTGTATGTGCTTTCATATCAATATTTTATGCCGTTTTCTTCGGTCTTAGATTAAAAAATTCAATGTAACTCGGAGGGTTTTCAACTTCTCCTCTTTCAGAAATCAATTTTATATCGATGTTTCTGTTTTTGGCCTTGCTTGAAAAATCCTCTAGAATTTCGATGATATCATTATCCAAATAACGGGTTTTCCGAACATCCAATTCAAGATAGGAATTTTCAGGAATACGATCCAACTCTTTTAGGATGGCTCCTTTATTGATGAAGGTTACTTCTTCGGCCAAGGTCATCTTCATTCGGTTTGTACCATTGCCCTTTTCCTCAATATGAAGAAAGTGCGAGTTCTGGTAGCTTTTAATAAGGATAACTACAATACCAACACCTAGGCCCAGTCCAATACCAATCAATAGATCGGTAAACACAATGCCCACTACAGTAACTACAAATGGGATAAACTGCTTCCACCCCAATTGATACATAGTCTTGAACAGACTGGGTTTTGCCAACTTATATCCTACTATAAATAGTACGGCTGCCAATACAGAGAGAGGAATCATGTTGAGCAAGGTTGGAATCAGTAAAACCGAAATCAACAAGAAAAAACCATGAATAATGGCGGAAGCCTTGGTTCTACCACCAGATTGTATATTGGCAGAACTTCGTACAATAACCTGCGTAACGGGCAGACCACCAATCATACCAGATACGGTATTGCCCACACCTTGAGCCAACAATTCCCTATTGGTTGGTGTTACGCGCTTTTGGGGGTCTAATTTGTCAGTGGCTTCCACACATAATAAGGTTTCTAAACTGGCCACCAGTGCTACGGTAAATGCGGTAATCCAAATGTCAGGATTGCCTATTACCGAGAAATTGGGGAAGCTCAATAGGGTTCCAAAAGAATCTAAGCCATCCGGAACAGGTACGCTCACCAAATGCTCAGATGAGATACCCCAAGTGGAATTTCCCTTGGTGAACACGTAATAAAGGATACCCAATACTACCGCTACCAATGGACCTTGAATGAGTTGAAATATTTTGGCTTTCTTGCTCAGTACCCTATCCCATAAAATAAGTATGGCCAAGGCAACTATAGCAATAATTGTGGCTCCAGGGCTAATATAATTGATGGAATTGATGATTTCAGAAAAGGTATTTTCACCATCTACTTGGAAGAAGGCAAAATCGCCTTCTGGGTCTGAATCATACCCAAAAAAGTGTGGTATTTGTTTTAAGATTATGATGATTCCAATACCCGTTAGCATTCCCTTGATAACAGATGAAGGGAAATAATAGGCAATTACCCCAGCTTTGAGTAAACCAAATACAATTTGGATGATTCCACCCAAAACCACGGCCACCAAGAAATTTTGATAGCCGCCCAAGGTGCCTATGGCAGTCAATACAATGGCTGCAAGTCCTGCTGCCGGTCCGCTGACCCCAATTTGTGAGCCACTGAGTGAGCCCACGATGATTCCGCCGACAATTCCGGCGATAAGGCCAGAAAATAAAGGAGCACCACTGGCCAGTGCAATTCCCAAACATAGGGGAAGAGCCACAAAAAAAACCACTATACTGGCCGGCAAGTCATTCTTGATATACTTGAACATAATAATAAGTTAAATTAGTTGGGTCTTCAGCATTTAAATTATGTGAAGACATTTAGAAAATTGATTTGAATGTGCGCTAAGGTTACGCTAGTCTCTTGGGAGGAGGGTCAAGTATTTCAACGGTAAATTCCAAAATGGGGAAGATATACCCTAAAGCATTAAGGTTTTCTTTTTGTTGAAGTGATGAATTTAGTGGAAAAAAGTTTCGAAGCAAGAAGTACTTACTTTCAAAATTATTGACAGTAGATGGTTCGTGGTTATTGTTTTCCTCCTCTGAAGAACCTATGATCATCGCAGTACAGCACTCCCTGCCCAATAAGGGCACAAAAGGGGAGGCCATCAAAATTGTGACCAATATTACTGAAACAAAAGGAATAGCCAATAGCCTTAGCATAATGCCATTTTGAGCAAAAATAAGCCGTGGCACACAAAAAATTGTTAAATAACTTTTAAAAGTCCTTCAACAACTTGATATTATCGGTCAATAACCAGCCTGTTTGGCCGTCTGCAATCCTAATTTTACTCCAGTCGTCCAGATGCTCCAAAACGTTTACTTTGGTGCCTTCATGCAAGGTGAAGGCAGTTTCACTATTGTTGTTGGGCTCCGAGGACACCCCAACTTGTTTACTGAACACTATGGCCGGATTATCTTTTTTGAAACTTTGGTATTGAAGGTAGGCCATTAAAACACAAACAACAGCCAAGACAAGAGAAAGAATACTGGTGACAAAGGCAAATCGCTTTTGATTGGCATACCTGAGAAAGAAATAGGCCAAATAGGCCAAAACGAACAAAAAGACGAGTGAAACGGCCAAGTACGCCCATTGGTCAAATGAAAAAAGATTTACGGCAGTAGTATAAATTTGGGAGAGTTCTGTTTTGGGAATCTCCTCAATGGCATCCAAGCGCATATTTTGGGCATAGCCTAAATTATTGATAATCTCACTGTCAGTTGGATCTAACAGCAAGGCTTTTTCATAATAATAGATGCTGGGACCTATGGCGTTTTGTTTATAATAACAATTTCCAAGATTAAAATAAAGCTGTGCCGAGTGTTCCCCATTTTCCAAAATTTGCTTGTAATTCTCAATGGCCTTGGAATACTCACCTTTGTTGTATAGTTCCGTGGCTTGGTCAAATAGGTCACTGTTTTGGGAAAAACCCATTGAAAAAGAAAAGAGACCCAATACAATTAACTTCTTTAGATTCATAATTGCTTGTCCAAATTAGAGATTACCTCGCTCGCTGTATCATAATCCTTTTGCATTTGTACATCAGAAAATGGACTATAGCGTGCCATTTCGCAACTTTTCAGCAGTGCTATAAAGCCTTCCACATCATTGGCGTCTACTTTTTTATCGAGCAAGACAGAGGTGATTTTCTCCTTGCTGAATTCCGAGGTTTCAATTTTCAATTTGGCCTTTAAGTAATTGTGAAGACCTTTCTCCAATGCCACATAAAATGCCTCCTTATTGCCCAATTCTTTTTTGGCGGTGGACAGGTATTTTTTCGCCAGTTTATTGGCCTGTTTTACTTTATTTCCTTCCACATCACGTGCGATGGCCTCTCTTTTCTTGAATGAAAAAATGGCAATGGGAATCAGCAGTAACGGAACAAACATGAGCAAATAAAAAGTGTTAGAGCCAAAAAAGTAGTTCACGCCAATGGGGCTGAGGTTGGGGCTCAATTTGATAAAATGAAACTGTTTTCCTGTAGGCACAACTAGCTTCTGATTTGAAAGTGTTCCAACGGCATTGCCGGTGGAAGTGTTCATGGGTCCTTCCAAAACCTCAATATTGATTTCATCCGAATTAAGGGTCACATACCTCTGCGTATTTGGGTTGAAATAACTAAAGGAAATGCTTGGAATGGGATATTTTCCCCTAAAAGAAGGAACAATCGTGTAGTTGTTGCTCACTTTTCCCTCCATTCCAGAGGTATAGGTTTGGATGTTTTCTTCGTATTCCGGTTCATAGACTTCAAGGGAACTGGGTAGTTCCGGTTCAGGAAGTTGAAACAGCTTCAAGTTCCCTTTTCCTGAAACCTCAACAACAGCTTGAAGCGATTCCGAGGCGTTTAATTGGGTCTTGCTGGCCGTGACCGAGAAATCAAAATCACCCACAGCACCCCCAAAATTGGCTGGTTTTCCACTCTCGGGAAGTTGTTTTACGTTAATGGTCCTTCTTCCCGCAGAAACCGTTTTACTGGTTTGCGTGTATATGCGACCCCCAAAAAAGTCGCGGCGATTGGTGGGCACATCCACAAAAATTTCCAAGGAAAGGGGTTCAATTTCCAATTGACCAGCCTTCTGCGGATAGAGAACCACTCTCTTCAACACCACATAACGATACGGTTTACCCTCATACGTGCCGTTTTGGGCCGTGTGTTTGGTCACAGGAATCTCTTGGCTCCAAAAATTGTTGTACTTGGGGTTGTCCAACGGTCTATAGTTGGTGACACTGATGTTGGGACTCACGTAAAGCTTGTAAATAACGGTGACCGCTTCATTCAGGTAAGGATTTCCTTTGGAAACTTCGGCTACCAAATGAAGGCTTTCATCAGCAACATCGTCTACTGTTTTTTGATCGTTGGGCTTGTCCACTGCGGCGGTGACTTCCACCGTTTTTGGAAGCGTTTTATAAGTGTTTCCATCAATTTCTATGGTAGCTTGATTTATGGTGAAATTCCCCCTTGCCGAAGGCACCAAAATATAGGAATAGGTTTTGGAAAAACTTCGTTTTCCATTCACCCAAGAAGAACTGATGGATTGCGAGGGCCCCATCACCACCTTAAATCCTTCAAAGGGCGGCGGGCTGAAATTGTCCCCGTCTTTGTTCATGGTAAACTCTACCCGAAGCCGTTCGTTGATGCCCAGTTTTTCCTTGCTGAGGTTCATCTCAAAGGAAACCTCATCCTCTTGGGCATGGGAAGATTGGGCCACAAAAAATAATGCAGCTATCAACCATAGTATGTTTCCCTTCAACCTATACACTACCAGTCTTTTTCGTTTCTTATTTTTTTACCCTTCACTTTCATGGCCTCCATTTTTTCCTGCACCTTTTTCTCTTCGTTTTGCATGGCCTCTAACAAATTCTGAATCTGCTGTTCGGAAAGCTGATTGGGTCGTGGTTGCTGCTTTTGTTCCTGTTCATCAGGCTGGTCCCCTTGATTGGGTTTCTTCTCTTGTTCTTTTTTCTCATCACCATCACCTTTTTGATTTTCCTCAGGCTTGTCCTCTCCATTTTCGCCTTCATCACCCTTATCCTTGTTCTCATCTTCATTCTGCTCTCCTTCGTCCTGCTTGTCTTTGTTCCCTTCGTTGTTTTGGTCTTGGTTCTGATCCTTGTCTTGGTCTTGCTGATCTTGATTGTCCTTATTATCCTGGTTCTGATCGTTCTGTTGATCATTCTGTTCCTTTTCCAGCATTTTTTTGGCCAAGGCTAGATTGTATCGGGTTTCATCATCATTGGGATTGCTGCGCAACGCTTGTTTGTAGGCTTCCACCGCTTGTTGATATTCCTTGCGCTTCATATACACGTTCCCCATGTTATGGTACGCCTTATGTTTTGCAGGTTTTTCCTCGGTGGATTCACTGGCCATTTTGTAGCGCCCGAAAGCCTCACCATAACTTTCACGATTATAGTAGGCATTTCCCAAATTAAAGGGAGCTGCTACATTCTTTTTACTTTTGGAAATGGCTTTACGGTAATTGGCTTCGGCCATGGGAAAATCATTCGAGGTAAGTTCTTCATTGGCCTCGTAGGTAATGTTTGTGGAAGTTCTCAATGCTTTTTCGGCCTCTTTGTCCACAATTTCATCCTGTGCATGGGCAATTCCCACACAACAGATTAGGCCGAACAGCAATCTCATCTTACTCATCATCATGCTCATTAAAAAGATTTAGTTTTTTCAACCATTGTGTTTTTCGGTCCAAAAGGAAGATATCCAAAAATAGAAATAAAAAGCCTGCTGCGAGAAACCATTGAAATTGGTCCTTGTATTCTGCAAATTGCTTGGCTTCAAATTCTGTTTTGTCCATTTGGTTCAACAATTCCTTGATGCGGTCCACAGCTTGCTCTGTGTTGGTGCCATCAATATATTCGCCATTGCCCCGATTTGCAACCTCGGACAAAATGACCTCATTCAATTTGGAAATGACCACTTCCCCTTGATTGTCCTTCTTCAAACTT
The DNA here is from genome assembly GCF_042651185.1 of Flagellimonas marina. NCBI lineage: Bacteria > Pseudomonadati > Bacteroidota > Flavobacteriia > Flavobacteriales > Flavobacteriaceae > Flagellimonas > Flagellimonas marina. The sequence continues at coordinate 100,701 of NZ_JBHSCL010000007.1, forward strand.
TCCACAATACCATTTCTTTTGATAGGAATGGGAGCTCCTTTGGTTTTTCCGACCCCAATGGTGAAGACCCGGATGCCATTTTGGGTGGCATTGTCCACCGCACTGATGGTATTGTCCTCTGAATGGTCTTCCCCATCCGACACAATAAATAGAACGCGGTTGGTCTGCTCGGTATCGTCATAATAGGTGCTGGCCAGGTCAATGGCGGCATCAATGGCCGTACCTTGTGACGAAAGCATATCCGTGTTCATGCTCTGCAGGAACATTTTTGCCGCACCATAGTCCGTGGTGATGGGCAATTGGGGATACGCCTGTCCAGCGTAGGCAATGATTCCTATTCTGTCACTGGCCAATTGGTTGATGATTTCTGAAACCAATCGTTTGGCCTTTTCCAGTCGGTTGGGCGCAATATCTTCTGCCAGCATACTTTTTGAAACGTCCACGGCGAAAACAATATCCACTCCTTCGCGTTTGACGGTTTCCAATTTTGTTCCGATTTTTGGGTTCACCAATCCCAAAATAAGAAAGGATAGTCCGGCCAAGAAGAAAATCAACTTTAGGGCCGATTTAAAACTCGACTTATTTGGGGCCAATCGTTTCAATAAATTGCTGTCCGCAAACTGGCGCTGGGTCCTTTTTTTCCAGAGTTGAAGAAAAAAGAAGGCCAGGACCATTACCGGAATAATGCCCAAAAGGTAGAAATATATTTTTTCGTCAAACTGAATCATTTCCTAAATAAAACTTTTGAACAGGGAATTGCGCAATCCCCATTCCAATAACAACAAGACCCCTGCCAAAAAAATGAGTGGTCTAAACTTTTCTTCGTATTTGTAATATTTGAATTCTTCTATTTCTGTTTTTTCCAAACTGTTGATTTCCTCATAGATCTCCTTCAATTTTTCGTTATCCGTGGCCCGAAAATATTTTCCGCCGGTCACTTGCGCGATTTCTTTGAGCAACTCTTCATCAATCTCCACTTGACGCATGCCATATCTAAAGGAACCATCTCGGTTATAGGCCACTGGAGAAAGGGCATTTCCATTTGTTCCCAATCCGATGGTATAGGTTTTTATGCCAAATTCCACGGCTAGATCGGCAGCGGTATTGGGCTCAATAAAGCCTGAATTGTTTACGCCATCGGTTAACAAAATGATGACTTTACTAATGGCTTTACTTTCCTTCAACCGGTTTACCGCGGTGGCCAATCCCATGCCAATGGCCGTTCCATCTTCCAGTTCACCGTAGGTGATTTGCTGTAGGGCATTGAGCACAATGGCCTTATCGCTGGTGATAGGGGTTTTGGTATAGCTTTCCCCAGCATAGCCCACCAACCCGATACGATCGTTGGGGCGCTCTTTGATGAAATTGGCGGCCACTTCCTTTAGTGCGGAAAGCCTGTTGGGTTTTAAATCGCGTGCCAACATACTTGAAGATACGTCGATGGCCATGACAATATCAATCCCTTTTGTGGTTTTGGTCCGGGTTGAAATATCTTCGGTTTGGGGACGGGCCATGGCAGTAATGATGGCCGCCAACGCCAACAACCGAAGCATAAAAAGTGCGGGTTTAACCTGGGAAGCCCAGTTGCTCACTGAAAAACCTTTGATACTGGAAATCCGTAATGAGGCCATCTCATTCTTTCGTTTGAAAAAATACCATAGCAAAGCCAGTGGAAGCAATAGAAGCAACCAGAAAAACTGTGGATTTGCAAATTCTATATTCTCAAACATTTATACCTGTGTTTTTACGTCCAAAGTGTTCAATATTCGGTCTACGATCTGTTCGGCATATTCATCGCCATCTTCCCAAGTGATGACCACCTGTTGCATAAAACCTTTTCCTCCAAAGGAAAGGATGTTGTACTTGGCCCTTTTGGAATCACTGCTCCCCGGGGCATCCAAGGTTCCCGTACCGTAGGTTTTTAATCCTTTTACACCGGATTGGGTGACAAATTCCTCTTGTTTGGTGATGATATTTTTAAGTCCAAATTTTTCAAAATTGGATAAGGTGGACCCAACAGCCGCATTAAAATCGGGGTCTGTTTCTTCTTTATAGGTCACCGAACTTGTGGATACCGAAAAGATACCGACATAACTTCCGTAGGAAAAACTTTGGAGTTCTTTGATCAGCTCTTCGGTTTCGGGCGGGAGTTTTACCTCTTGCCGGATAAGCACATCAGGTGTTTCCAATTCCACAGGAGGAAATCCGTAGGAGCTGGATACCCATTCGCCTTCCAAAAGTTCTTTGGTGGGATAGCCAAAAACAGTGTCCCGCACTTGCTTGAAACCAAAATAGGCCACGGAGATACCTCCGCCTAAAACTACCAATCCAGCAAAAATGGCTGCGGCCCAATAGATACGTTTTCGTTGTTTTTTCTTGGCAAGTTCTTCCAAGTATTCCTCATTCAACAGCAACTCCTCTTCAGTGGGTTCAGGGAGCGCCTCATGGGTTTTTACTACAATTTGCTCCACCAATTTCCGGTCTTGTTCGGCAACCGAAGTCGCTGGTTTCGATTTGGCAAATTTTACCAAATCTGCAGTTTCCAATATTTTTTTAAACTGATCTAAAGTATCATCATCAATTTTGAGTTCCCCTGCATCCCGAAGCATTTCCAATTTAGTGATTAATTGACCGGTGGTACTTTCCATGGCAGAAACGTGGACTTCATCTTCCAAATACATTCGAACGATATCTGTTAGCTCAGAATAGTAGCGTTTGTACTCATCCTGAATAAGGTATCTGGAATTTTCCAATTTTTTGAGCTCTAATAATGCACGATCATAGGGTGGAAGTAGGGCTTCTTTTTCTTCTTCGGTGAGTGGTTTTTTTCTAAGGAAGAACCAATATACCAGTCCACCAATAATAAGTAAGCCCAGCAGCACCCAAAATAATGTTTTCCAAAGTTTGGCATAACTTTTTTCTACTTGCATCAAGGGTTTGATGTCGTACATCTTTTGCTTGGTGGTGTCCACAACAACATCGGCTACTTTTATGTTGAAGGAATCCGTGAAAAAGGGTTGCTCATTTATGGCAATCCGTTGAGGTGGAATGGTATAGGCCCCACTATCAAATTGGGTAAGGGCATAAATGCGTTGAAGGGTGACTTTGCTGTTGTTTTTTAGGGTATCTCCAATAATGGCCTCTACGGTTTCTAGGGGAGAGAAAGTCTGTCCTTCCGGGAAATGGACCACATCGGTGGAGTCGGCCTCCACGGTGATTTTATATTGGATTTGCTCCCCGATTTTTATAGAAAGTGTATCCAACTCAACCGAAATATTGGGGTTTTCCTGCGAAAATCCAGAAAAGGGGTTTAGAAAAAGGCATAGCAAGATCATCAACACAAAGGGTGTCGGGACATTTCGAACTTTCAATTTTGAACTTTCAACTCGCATTATCCTCTTCGTTTAAAATAACCCAGCAATTTGCGCACATAACTTTCATCCACCCTACAGTTGATAACACCACAACCACTTTTTGTAAAGGAATCCATAAAATAATCCACTTTTTCTTTGTGGAATTGGCCATAGGCGTTCCGCACCTTTTTGGATTGTGTATTGACCAGTTGTAGCGTTCCCGTTTCGGCATCTTGCATTTGCACCATGCCCAAATTGGGGATGGACTCTTCGCGTTCATCATACACCCGAATCCCAGTAACATCGTGCTTGTTGCCCACAATGCGAAGCGTGTTGTTGTATTCATCTGCGATGAAATCGGACAGCACAAAAACAATGGCTTTTTTCTTCATCACATTGGTGAGGAACTTTAAAGCTTCGGCAATGTTGGTGCGGCTGCTCTTTGGGGTAAATTCCAAAAGCTCGCGAATGATTCGCAGTACATGGCTTTTTCCTTTTTTGGGCGGGATAAAAAGCTCCACTTCATCAGAGAACAGTATTACACCTACTTTATCATTGTTCTGCAAGGCCGAGAAGGCCAGCGTAGCAGAGATTTCCGTAATGATTTCTTTCTTGAACTGATTGGCGGTTCCGAAGAGTTCCGAGCCACTCACATCAACCATCAACATCATGGTGAGTTCACGTTCCTCCTCAAAAACTTTTACAAAAGGCTCATTGTAGCGGGCGGTAACATTCCAATCAATGGCTCTGACATCATCCCCAAATTGGTACTGCCGCACTTCACTGAAGGTCATACCCCTTCCCTTAAAGGTAGAGTGGTACTCCCCACCAAAAATGTGGTCGGAAAGACGCCGGGTCTTAATCTCAATTTTTCGTACCTTCTTAAGTAGTTCTTTTGTATCCATTGGGTTCAAGGAATAAGCTTTCTGGTTGGTTAAAGTATGTTTTTACTTTACCGAGAAACATTGAACCGTTACGGTACCTCTACCTCGTTTACAATCTTGTTTATGATTTCTTCTGAAGTAATGTTTTCCGCCTCAGCCTCATAGGTTATTCCAATACGGTGACGCAATACATCGTGGACTACGGCCCTAACATCCTCGGGAACAACATATCCCCTTCTTTTAATGAAGGCGTAGCATTTGGATGCATTGGCTAAATTGATACTTCCCCTTGGGGAGGCGCCAAAACTGATTAGGGGTTTTAGGTTTTCCAAGTTGTATTTCTCTGGGTATCGGGTAGCGAATACCAAATCCAGTATGTATTTTTCAATTTTTTCATCCATGTAGACGTCCCGAACGGCCTCTTGAGCACTCAAAATCTGTTTTAAAGTCACCACAGGCTTCACCGGCTCGTGGGCTCCTTTAAGATTTTGTCGAATAATGAGTTGTTCCTCGTTCAACTTGGGATAGTCAATAACGGTTTTTAGCATAAAACGGTCTACCTGAGCTTCAGGAAGTGGATAGGTTCCTTCTTGTTCCACTGGGTTTTGGGTGGCCATTACCAAAAAAGGAGGAGCCAGTTTAAAGGTTTCATCCCCAATGGTCACCTGCTTTTCCTGCATGGCCTCCAGCAACGCGGACTGCACTTTAGCGGGAGCTCTGTTGATTTCATCCGCCAAAACAAAATTGGCAAAAATGGGTCCCTTTTTAATGGAAAAGTCATTTTCCTTGATGTTGTAGATCAATGTTCCGATGACATCAGCAGGCAGAAGGTCGGGGGTAAACTGAATTCGGCTAAAACTTCCCTTTACCGCTTTCGCCAGCGTATTGATCGCTAGCGTCTTTGCAAGCCCGGGAACACCTTCCAAAAGAATGTGACCTTGGCCCAAAAGACCAATGAGCAATCGTTCAACCATGTGGGTCTGCCCTACAATGGCCTTGTTCATCTCAACCTTGAGCAGGTCGATAAAAGCACTTTCCTGGGCAATTTTCTCATTCACAGCACTAATATCAATAGTAGTGTTTTCTTCCATATGAAGCTTTATTGTTTGGTGTTTGTGTTGGCGTTTTAGCTAAGGGGTGCAAAATGAAAATTTATTTAAAATTCGCCTGTTAATTAATGGTTAAAAAAATTGGTAAAGCCCTAGTTTTATGAAGGATTTAAGGGTTTATTTTTATACTTTCACCCTATATGCAACAGACAGATACGTATTCCAGAATTATATCTGGAGCAATGACATGGGGAAGTTGGGGCAAAAAACTTTCCAAAAATGAAATGATCAATGTAATGCACCACTGCATTGATGCCGGATTGACCACCTTTGATCATGCTGATATTTACGGCAGTTATTCCACCGAAGCGGATTTTGGAAATGCCTTTGCTGAAAGTGGAATCAAGCGTTCAGCTATTCAACTGATTTCAAAATGTGGAATCCAAATGACCAGAGGGCGGGATAATCAGTTGAACCATTACCAATACGACAAGGATTATATCATTTGGTCGGCTGAACAATCCTTAAAAAAGTTGCACACGGAATATTTGGATCTATTGCTTTTACACAGGCCAAGTCCATTGATGGAGCCATATGAAATTTCCGAAGCTGTGAATGCATTGTTGGAAAGCGGAAAAATCAAATCATTTGGAGTGTCCAACTTTACGCCATCCCAAATCGCCATGTTGGAAAAAGCAATTCCAGTTTCGGGAAATCAGGTGGAATTTTCATTGACGCATGATGCCCCCATGTACGATGGCACTTTTGACGACTGTATCGCCAACAAACGATTGGCCATGGCTTGGAGTCCGTTGGGGAGCCTGTTCCGAGAAGACACCGAACAGACAAAGAGGATACGAAAAGCTATGAAACCTTTGATGGAAAAATATGATGCTGATGAAAGTCAGCTGCTCTTGGCGTGGATATTGAAACATCCGGCCAAGGTATTTCCGGTCATAGGAACCACAAATAAAGAGCGAATAACCTTGGCCGCCAAGGCCATAGGTTTGGATTTGGAACTTCAAGATTGGTTTGCCCTGCTTGTGGCGAGTCAAGGCCATGATGTACCTTAAAAACGAATAGTATGAAGGAGAAAATTGCACTGATTACAGGTGCTACTAGTGGAATTGGTAAGGCTACTGCCGAAATTTTTGCAAAGCAAGGAATCAATCTGGTACTCTGCGGACGCCGGAAAGAGCGGCTGGACGAATTGAAAGCAACTTTGGGAAAAACCGTAAAAGTTGAAACCTTAAGTTTTGATGTTCGGGATAGGGAAGCTGTTTTTGCATCGATAGAAAGTCTCCCGAAGGAGTTTAAATCCATTGACATATTAATAAACAATGCAGGAAATGCACATGGCCTCCACCCAATTGACAAAGGAAGTTTGGATGATTGGGATGCTATGATGGACATTAACGTAAAGGGATTACTGTACGTGACCAAAGCGGTGTTGCCCCAGATGGTGGAGCGAAAGGCTGGGCACATCATAAATGTTGGTTCCATCGCCGGTAAGGAAGTCTATCCCAATGGAAATGTGTACTGTGCCTCCAAATATGCCGTGGATGCCTTGAATCAAGGTATGCGTATCGATTTAAATGCACACGGGATTAGAGTGGGAGCCGTTAATCCAGGTATGGTTGAAACCGAGTTCAGTGATGTGCGGTTTAAAGGGGATACGGATAGGGCTGACAAGGTTTATCAAGGATTGCAACCTTTGGTTGCAGCGGATATTGCAGATGTTATTTTGTTTGTTGTCACCAGACCGTATCATGTGAATATCGCCGATTTAATGATCTTGCCCACGGCCCAAGCAAGCTGCACTGTTGTCAACAAGAAATAGATTTCTAGTTTTGGGTTGCGAGTTACGGGTTGAAAAAATATAGACATGAAAGGGTTTGAAGATTTGGAAATATGGAAATTGGCCAGAGAGATTTGCAACGATGTTTGGCATTGTATGGAAACTACTTCTTTACGCACAGATTATAGCCTTAAAAATCAAATGAACGCTTCATCAGGTTCCATCATGGACAATATTGCAGAAGGATTTGAGCGAAATGGAAATCGAGAGTTTCTACAATTTTTGAGCATAGCAAAAGCGTCTTGTGGTGAGTTAAGGTCACAATTGAACAGATGTTTTGATAGAAAACATATTAGAGAAGAAGGGTTTGAACGCATCCAATCAAAAACAATTCTGGAGGGGAAAAAGATTGGTGCATTCATGTCCTATTTAAAGAAATCTGAAAGAAAAGGGGCAAAGTATGATTGAGATGTATTTTGAGTTTAACCCGAATCCCGATTCTCGAAATCTTTAGCTATGATCAACAAACGCCTACTGGTTAAAAATCTTCTAGCGCATAACGACGAGAACAGCTTTTACGACAAAAAGCGCTTTATTTCCATAGGTGAAAAGGAAGGGAAAGCCAAGTTTTTAAAGCATGTCTGTGCTCTCGCCAACAGCAATCCCAAGAACAACAGCTTTATTGTAATTGGAGTGGAAGATTCGGATAATGAGATTGTTGGGGTTGACTTTTTTGATGATAGCAAGATTCAGAATTTGGTAAATGCCTATCTGGATAACCCGCCCATTATTTCCTATGAAAATATCCCTTTTCCCCATTTGCCCGAAGGGAAAGTAGTGGGCTTGGTCACCATTAGATCCAATGGAAAGGTCTGTGCCCTTCGAAAAAATATCTGGAAATATTACGGAGGGGCCGTTTTCTTTCGGGAAGGGAGCATAAGCCTTCCCAAGGCTTTTGATATTGAGTTGAAGGACATCAATTCTGAGGTGGTGGCCACAATTGAGCAACATGCTCGAAACAATATTGAGCTTACTCTGGATGCCGTGATCAACTTCATGAATACAAGACATCCTGATCTTACCAGTGATTACAAAGTTTTCAAGGAACAGTTTGTGGTCTGTTGGGCCGGGAACAAAAAAAAGGTAAAGAACAAGGTCTATTATTCTAGGGTGGATATTGAACTCATTAATGAACAGGTAAAGCTTTTCTACTCCGCTTTGGATGAAATCACTATTGATTACGACGATGACTCCTTCAGCACCTTGGAATATGTGCAATTGGGATTGGGTTCACAACAGAAATATTACCCTCTGGAGGAATTGATGATCACATTTTCTGAAAATGGCAAGTATACCATAAACAGCAAATTAGTGTTTGAGCCGCCCCAGTACGATAAAAAAACCTTGTACCATGTGTACAATACAAATAATGCTCTATTGCAAAAACTGGAAAAGCAAATTACCCTAACCCCCTCAGAGCAAGCGGACCTTTCCCATTTGCCAGCTACGTACCTTATTTGTTATCTGAATGGTTTTGAAGAGGCTAAAGAACAAATGGACCGCTCCAGACCCCTTCTTAAAACGTACGATGACAATGTGTATCAATCCTTGAAGGAATCACAACGAATTCTTAGAAAAGTTCGATACAATTAGGCTCTTTGCAGCCAAAACATTTGGTAAGGTAAGACTTCCAAGAGGCCACTGTTTATCTCTATTTTTTTGTTGGAAACCAAATCTTTGGGGTCACCTTGGGCAAAATACCCCAGCTTTTTGACCCAACTGGTTTCAATGACCTGCGGATTTTCGTCAAAATTGCAAATGACCAGCAGCCCTTCTTTTTTAGAATTGCTTCGCTCAAATACTAGAATGTGGTCATTACCTGTGTGATATAGTTGCACATCATTACAATCGGCAAAAACAGGGTTTTCCTTTCTGATGCGAATCAACTTTTGCAGTGCATGAAATATTTTGGCCTGGGGCCGTTTTTCGTCATCCAATTTGGCAATCATATCCCAATCCTGCATAGGTCTATTGAGCCATCTGCTGTCATTCTTTTTGGACTTGTCCTTCAGATAGGAGTAATCGTTTAGTGTACCAATCTCATCTCCAGCATAAATCAATGGAATTCCACCAAAAGCAAAAGTAATTCCATGTAGCATGATGATTTTTGCAATGGAACCTTCAATCATTTCCGGGTCATTTTGGGCCAACCCTTTTTCAAGCCCTAAGAGCGATGCAGCACTTCCAGTAATGCGCCCATCTCCCGTTTTTGGATTGTACATAAAGACTTGCCCCGTAGCGGGTGACCAATCCAACCGCTGACAATAGTAATCCAGCAAAAACTTGCGGTGCATTTCGGGGTTTAGACCTAATTCATAGAGCAGATTGTTTTCATATCCCAAACCAATATCATCATGGCAACGGATATAATTTATCCAAGTGCAGTCTTTGGGTTTGGGAGGCACATGGGCCCAACTTTTGTAGAGCAACTGTGTTTTTTTAGTGGCAATGGAATTCCACAAAAGTGCCATTAAAGAGGCATTGTATGCAATTTCACACTCGTTGCCTTCTTTTTGGTCTTCCCCAAAATATTTAATAATATCGGTGGGGGCCACAATGGCTTCGGCCAAAAGCACAACGCCAGGAGCCACCACTTGCAGGCACATTCTAAACAGTGCTATGAGATTATGGGCTTCTGGGAGGTTTTGGGAAATAGTGCCTATCTTTTTCCAAAGAAAGGCCAAGGCGTCAAATCGAACCACATCTACCCCCATGTTCACTAGTTTTACCAGATTGGCCAACATTTCCATGAAGACTTCTGGGTTGTTATAATTTAGGTCCCATTGATAGGTGTTGAAGACTGTCATGACCCATTTGTTCATCTCGGGGATATGGGTAAAGTTGCCCGGCGAGGTTTCTGGGAATACTTCTGGAAGTGTTTTTTCATATTCCTTTGGAATGGTATCATCCTCAAACGTGTAGTAATAGCCCTGATATTTTTTATCTCCTTTCATGGCTTTTTTGGCCCAAGAAAACTCGTTGGAGGTATGGTTCACCACAAAGTCCAACATGAGAAATATTCCTTGTTTACGGAACTCGGAGGTCAACTCCAATAAATCTTCCTTTGTGCCGTACTTTTTGTCCACCTCATGATAACTGTTGACCGCATAGCCACCATCGCTTTCGCCTTTGGGTCTTGTGGTGATGGGCATCATGTGGACAAAGTTGATACCCAATTCTTTTAAATAAGTAATTTTTTGCTGAAGTCCCTTTAGGTCTTTGTTGAAATGTTCCACATACAACTGCATGCCCATGATTTTTTCGGACTGGTACCAATTTCCGTCCTTCAACCGCTGTACATCTTGTTTTTTTAAGGCGTCAGGTCTTGTGGCAAATAATTTTGGGAGCTGATTCAACAACTTTTTAAAGGCTTCTGAGTGTTCTTCTTCCGCATAAAGCGAGAAAAATAAGTGTTGGATGAGACTAAGGTTCGTTGTCAACCGAAGGTCAAACAGCGCATTGGAATCTTTCTCCTTGAATTGATCGGAGACCAGTCTATGTAATTTGGCTTGGTTCATTTTACTTTTCCAACTGTTCTTTGGTGGGCAGGGATGGGATTGCGCCATAATTGGTCGTGGTAATGGCCCCGGCCTTATTGGCCATTACTACCATTTTTTCCAATACATCACAATCCTGAAAAACGGGATCAAAATTTCCCAAATCGGAGATTTGATAGAGCAAACATCCAATAAAGGCATCTCCGGCTCCAGTGGTGTCCACCGGACTTACCTCTATGCTGGGAATGAGTTTTTTTGAATCGGTGAGGCTTAATAAGGTACCTTCTTTGCCCAAGGTGACTGTGATGATTTTTGCCCCCATTTTATGAAAAAAATCACAGGCTTGGTTCACATCATCTTTTCCTGAAAGCAATTGTGCTTCCTCCAAACTAAACTTGCACAAATGGGATTTTTCAATGAAGGGCATACATTTTTTAATGAACTGTTCCTCATTTTCCTTCCAAAGATCACTTCTAAAATTGGGGTCAAAACTGATGAACATATCCTTGGTAAGCCCATCAAAAAGGTACTTTCCGTACGCTTTTTCTAAAGAACCTCCCAGAAGGGCTGTGGCCGCTCCCAAGTGTAAAATGTTGCCTTTAAGACTCTTTCGAAGCGTAGGGTCGTACTCCAGTTCTTTATCAGCTCCTCTGCTGAACACAAAATCGCGTTCGCCATCTTCGGCCAAAGAAACAAAAGCTAAGGTTGTGAAGGTTTTGGACAACTGCGCCATGGAAACATCAACACCTTCGGTTTTAAGCACGCCCAGTAAAAACTGCCCAAAAGGGTCATCACCTACGCAGCCTAAAAAAATGCTTTTTCCACCAAGTTTGGAGATGGCACAGGCCACATTGGCAGGTGCACCACCTGCTTTTTTGGTGAAATGGGTAGCCCTGGATAAATCATTTCCTTGCTTTTCCGCAACAAAATCTATCAATAATTCACCAATACAGAATACCTTTTTCATTGAACTTTTGTAATAACGTAAGGTACATAGAAAATTATTCGTTGACCAAAAAAAGATGAAGGCTTTTTGGAAATATTGGATTGTTTTGGGGCAAAACTTTAGGCAGAATTTCACATAGGTGGAATCTTTTGTCCGTATTTTTGTAAAAAATTTTCTATGCGAACATTGGTTGTGGGTGACATCCATTCTGGATTAAAGGCATTAAAGCAAATTCTATCCAAAGCAAAAGTTACCCCAGACGACCACCTTGTTTTTTTGGGGGATTATGTAGATGCTTGGAGTACTGCAGTGGAAACCATTGATTTTTTAATTGATTTACAGAAAGAGTTTAACTGCACCTTTATTCGGGGAAATCATGATGAACTTTGCAGGGATTGGTTGTTGACCAAAAAAGAGAATCCACAATGGTTGGCCCATGGTGGCACTGCCACCAGAGATTCTTATTTGAATGATGATAGGGAAGATTGGAGCTCCCATCTCGATTTTTACGCTGGGTTGGAGAACTATTATCTTGCCGATGATAACAGACTGTATTTACACGCAGGCTACACCAATTTAAAGGGGATAGAGTTTGAATATTTTGAACAATCCTTCTATTGGGACAGGACCTTGTGGGAGCTGGCCACGGCTATCGATTCAAACTTGGATCCAGAGGACCCTAAGTTTCCCAAAAGATTAACCCATTACAAGGAAGTCTTCATTGGGCATACCCCATTGTCCAAGAATACAGTGGTGGAACCACAAAGCGGTGCAAATGTCTGGAATGTAGATACCGGGGCGGCTTTTATGGGAGGACTTACCATAATGGACGTGCAAACCAAAGAGTTTTGGCAAAGTGATCCCGTTCACACATTTTATCCAGGGGAACGAGGCCGAAACTGAGACCAAAAGAGTTCAAAAATCTCATTAAACTAAAAAGCACTATATGTCAATAAAGAACATAAGATTGGAAGTAATGCAAGCCATTGAGCCCAAAGTTGAAGGGTTTATGGATTCATTTTTGATTCCAACAGAAAAAATATGGCAGCCCACAGATTTTTTGCCCGATTCCCAAAGTGAGGATTTCTATGCTCAAATTGAGCAGATTCGGGGTGAAGCAAAGGAATTGGGCTATGATTTTTGGGTGACACTGGTCGCCGATACCATTACCGAAGAAGCCTTGCCCACCTATGAATCTTGGTTGATGGATGTGGAAGGAATTGATCAGCACAGCGGAAAGGAAAATGGTTGGAGCAAGTGGGTGCGCGCATGGACCGCCGAAGAGAACCGCCATGGCGATGTTCTGAACAAGTATCTGTACCTATCTGGAAGGGTTAACATGCGGGAAGTTGAGATTTCCACCCAGCATTTAATATCAGATGGCTTCGATATCGGTACGGACAGAGATCCTTATAAAAATTTTGTATACACTACTTTTCAAGAGTTGGCCACCAATATTTCACACAAGCGCGTGGGGATGATGGCTAAGAAAAAGAGTAATGGCCTCTTAGCTAAAATGTGCAACATTATTTCAGGTGATGAAATGCGCCACCATTTAGCGTACCGGGAATTTGTGAAGACCATTTTGGAGCAGGATCCCAATGGAATGGTCCTTGCCTTTGCAGATATGATGAAGCGAAAAATTGTAATGCCTGCCCATTTTTTGAGGGAATCAGGGGGCAGTATTGGTACTGCATTTGAACAATTCTCAAATTGTGCCCAACGCTTGGGGGTTTACACGGCACAGGATTATATAGAAATCCTTAAAAAACTGAATGAGTATTGGGCCATTGGCCATTTACGAGGACTTTCGGACCAAGCGGAAAAAGCACGTGATTACCTCATGAAACTTCCAGACAGGTTGCAGCGTATTTCTGAACGCATGCAATTTTCTCCGGACCAGCATAAATTTAAATGGGTGGAGGCCAACGGAATGTTGTAGTTAAAATTTACCGGCTCTGTGCTTTTCTTGCCATTCGTGCAATTGTTCCCAATGCCCTTCATGGGCCATTTTAGCTTGCATGGGCCAAGAAGCAGGGTCATGGATTCTGTATCGTTTGCCACCAGAGTTGAGGATTTCTTGGCATTTATTGGCCGAAGTTTCGGAAAGTGCTTTCCATGTTTTAATGTCAAAATTGTGGAATAGTTCCTGAATTTTAGGCCCAATGCCTTCCACTATTTTTAAATCATCCTTTACAACTTTTTTGCCCATTGCCGCTTTGGCTACTTGTGCGTCAAAAGAGAGACTGGATTTGGTAGATGTTGAACTGGGTTTAGGTTTTGGCATCTTGGTCGCATCTGCTCGTTTTTGACAGGCCTCAAGATCTGATCGTAGTTTTGCATTTTCAATCTCCAATGTTTTTAAAAGTGATGTGTGATCAACAGTAGTGGTACTATTTCGTTTCCCAAGTAAATAGCCAATAATGCCGATGGTGATGGCGACTATCGCTAAAACAATCCAAAATAAGATGTCAAAAGTATCAGTTTCCATGGGGTTGCGTTTGATGGATACAACAACGCCATATCAAGAAGGATAAATACCTAAAATTGGGCTAGGGAAGACCTGGGGAAACAAGTCTTAAAGTATTAAAAAAACCTTAAAATTCCGAATTTAATTTATAGAATATGAGCGAGTTGCAAGCAGTTTTAGGAAAATAGAGCAAAACCTTGGGCTGAAAATCAATCAAAAAATACCAACCATACACTTTTTGAGACCACTGACACGATAGCCTCTGGAATATCCCTGAAAAGGTGGGAAATTAGCGGCAAATATTAGGTAAGAAACCCTATTTCTCCCGACAAGGTTCCGGCATTGGAGTAGGGTTTAACTAAGTTAAGTTTGAGTTAGTTAAGTTGGTTTTTTAAGATCGCCCATCCAGTGTTCATCCTAGATGGGCGGCTTTATTTTACAAGTCAAATTTAATGCCTTGGGCCAAAGGCAACTCTGTGGTATAATTAATGGTATTGGTCTGTCTACGCATATAGATTTTCCAGGCATCCGATCCACTTTCACGTCCGCCTCCAGTGTCTTTTTCACCTCCAAATGCTCCCCCAATCTCTGCGCCAGAGGTTCCAATATTTACATTGGCAATACCACAGTCCGATCCTTCTACCGAAAGAAAACGCTCGGCTTCACGCAAATTGTTGGTCATAATTGCCGATGACAGGCCTTGTCTAACACCATTTTGTATTTCCAATGCGTTTTCAAGATCACCGCGGTATTTTAAAAGGTACAAAACCGGGGCAAAAGTTTCATGCTGAACAATTTCAAAGTGGTTTTCAGCCTCGGCAATGGCAGGTTTTACATAGCATCCGCTTTCATATCCTTCACCTTCAAGCACACCACCTTCAACCAAAATGTTTCCACCTTCAGCCTTAACTTTTTCCAAGGCAGATAAGTAGTTTTTTACCGCATCCTTATCGATTAGTGGACCAACATGGTTGTTTTCATCCAACGGATTACCAATGCGTATTTGCTGATATGCATTGACAATGGCATCTTTTACTTTGTCGTAGACATCTTCATGAACAATTAGTCTTCGGGTTGAGGTGCAACGTTGTCCGCATGTTCCTACCGCCCCAAATACAGCTCCAATCACCGTGTTTTTGATATTGGCATCTGGTGTTACGATTATGGCGTTGTTTCCTCCGAGTTCCAAAAGAGACTTTCCAAGGCGTTCACCAACGGTTTTTGCCACAATTTTTCCCATTCGGGTAGAGCCTGTAGCTGAAATCAACGGGATTCGTTCATCCTTGGTCATAAACTCCCCTACGGTATAATCGCCGGTAATTAAACAGGAAATTCCCTCTGGCACACCATTTTCCGAAAAGACACGGGCAGCGATATTTTGGCAGGCAACGGAAGTCATTGGCGTTTTCTCAGAACCTTTCCAAATACAGGCGTCGCCACAAACCCAAGCTAGGGCGGTGTTCCAAGACCAAACAGCAACGGGGAAATTAAATGCAGAAATGACACCTACAACCCCAAGCGGATGATATTGTTCATACATGCGGTGGCCGGGGCGTTCGCTGTGCATGGTAAGTCCATGCAATTGTCTGGAAAGGCCCACAGCAAAATCACAGATATCAATCATTTCCTGAACCTCACCTAAACCTTCTTGGTAGCTTTTTCCCATTTCGTAGGAAACCAATTTGCCCAATGGTTCCTTTAAACGGCGGAGCTCGTCATTAAACTTTCTAACAATCTCTCCGCGTTGAGGTGCCGGCATGGTCCGCCAAATTTTAAACCCTTTTTGGGCAGAGGTGATAACTTTTTCGTAATCTTCGCGAATAGTGGCCTTTACCTTACCAACAAGGGAGCCGTCAACGGGTGAATAGGATTCTATGATTTCACCATTTGAGAACCATTCCTTACCGGTGGAAGTGCCATTATTTATTTCTTTGAGCCCAAGTTCTTCAAGGGCTTTGTCCATTCCAAAATCAATAGCAGTTTCTGACATTTATAACTTTTTATGTATGAATTGTTATATTTTTTCAAAATTACAAATAATCCTGATGGATAATGCTGTTTTAGAGGAAAAGGTGAAGCAGGAGCAGGACAATTCCGATTAAAGCTGGAAGCGCCTGTACCGTAAAGATTTTTTTTGATGCTGTTGCACCTCCATAAATTCCAGCCACGGCCACGCATCCCAAAAAGAAAAGCGCTACATAAATCTGCCAAATAGGGTCTGTAATAATCAAAGACCATAGTAAACCTGCAGAAAGAAAGCCATTATATAGCCCTTGATTGGCGGCAAGGGTCTTTGTGGGCTCAAATAAATGCTCCGGGAATTGCCGAAACACTTTTTTGGCCTTTGTGGTCCATGCAAACATTTCCAACCACAGAAAGTAGAGATGGAGCAAGGCCACGACGGCAACAATTATTTTAGCGAGGATAAGCATTATTCTTCTTTGGATACAAAGCGTTCATCAACTGGCATAACGGTGCCGCAGTTATCACAGGTGCGTAATTCTTTGGAGCCATAGAAATGTTTAAAATGGCCAAGAAAATCCTTTTCAATATCATTTAAGGTAAAATACACTTCGTAGAGTTTATGGTTGCAATTATCACAGAACCACAACAACCCATCATCGACCTTCATATCTGCTCTTTTTCGCTCCACTACCAAGCCGATGGAGCCCTCTTTCCGTGCTGGGGAATGCGGAATTTTAGCTGGATGCAGGTACATATCCCCCGGACCAAGCTTCATGGTCCTTTTCTCCCCATTTTCTTGGATATGGACTTCAATATTCCCTTCCAATTGGTAAAAAAGCTCTTCGGTTTCGTTATAATGATAATCTTTTCGGGCATTCGGCCCCGCTACGATCATAACAATATAATCGCCGGCCTCCTTATATAAGTTTTTGTTGCCAACCGGGGGTTTTAGGGTATCCCGATTTTCCTCAATCCATTTGTTCAGGTTAAAAGGTGCCTGTATCGCCATAGTGCAAGATTTTACGAAAGGTAAAAAAAACCTTTCTGGAAACATAGATTTTGCCAAAAGAAAAGCCCCTTCAGCGAGGGGCTCCATTGTTGCCTAAAACGAATGTAAAAGGGTCAGTTATTCCACTTTTAAGAATATCTGCGTGTAATAGGGTCTACCATCTTTGTCCAATTGCACGCTTAAGGTAGAATGGGTAAAATCTCCTTCCATGGCCTCTTTGTGCGATGAACTGTTCAGCCAGCCCTCTAAAGTTTTCTCTGCTGAGGTGTAATATCTTGCCACATTTTCCGATACACCTATAGCATCCGTTTCGGCTGCTATTCGGGTGGCACGGTCCTCAAAATTATCATGGCTTAACTTGCCTTTGGAAATCATGTATTGGTTGTGCTCTTCGGCATATTTATAGGAAGATGGACTGTTCTGAAGGACATTTTCACCAATTGAAGTTCTATGTTGGTTCACTAAATCCAGAAGATCTTTTTCCATTGACACGGGATCAACCGTTACTTTTTCATTGCCAAGAAATGCTTCTGTGTATTCCTGTTCGTCTTGTTGTGAGGTAGTGCTGCACATGCTAACAACAAAGGCAAGGCTTATGACCAGCAGTTTGCCATATATCTTTTTCATTTTCAGGGTGTTTTTCGGGAGTGTTCTACGTTCCCTAAGTGTTCTGCGCACTAATGTAGTTGAGAGGCTTGCATTTACCACAAAATGTCCGCAGAAGGCAAATTCTTACGTTGAATTGCAAACAGTGTCCATTTATCGAGAAAAGAAAACACTTTATATAACCTCCATGTTGGCGTCAGATGGATTTTTCTGCTCTTCTTCTTCCTCAAGTACGAGAGCAAAAACAAAGGCCCCAATTTCCTTGAGAGGCTCATAGAACACAGATTGTTTTTTGGTTTCTTCGTTAATGAGGTTCAAAGGAGTAGCAAGTCGTTCAAAAAATATCAGCATGGCACCTAATATAATGGCCACTTTGAGTGCGCCAAAAATTCCACCGGCAATCTTGTTTAATAGTCCCAACATGGCAAAATCCGCGATTTTGGTCAAGAATTTACCCGCAAAATTCACCAGAAGTATGATGGCAAAAAAGGTAATCAGGAATGCTGTCAATTTAATGTATTGGTCGCTCCAGTTCAATCGCTCTGCGAGATAATTCCCTGTGATATAGGAAAAATGGATGGCTCCATAAATTCCTGCAATGAGGGCCACGAGGGATGCCACTTCAACAAAAAGCCCATTTTTAAGACCTTTATACAGCCCCCAGACCAAAAGAATTCCCAAAACAATATCCAAAAAGCTCATACACGGGTTTTAACAAATATAGAATATTGATTTGTACCTTTGGAATTCTTATCAAGAACATGTCCAGAGACGAAAAATTAAAGGAACGGTGGGAGCTTTTGGTGGAAAAATTGTCCGCTCAGTTCTCCGATGGTGACCCCTTGGAAATGGATGGTATCATTTATTTGGTAGGGGTGCAGGAACTCGGCAATTTTCACCGAAATTTTAAAAAGGATGAGAAAATCAGCCTGATGCATATTGCCATTTGTAGGTTGTTGGAACCGTATGGCTACTACGATTTTGATTTTTTTGATGATGAAGGTTGGCCGCATTACAAAATCAAAGAGCAGTTACCACCTTTGAAGGCTGGAGAACAAACCGTTTTAATGAAGGAGGCCTTGGTCAATTATTTTTTGGAAAAAGAATATATTCTCTAATATGGAATTGCAAAAACCCTATTATGCCGTTATTTTCACCAGTACACGAACCGAGGGTGACAATGGCTATGGTCAAATGGCCGAAGAAATGGAACAATTGGCCCGACAGCAGCCCGGTTTTTTGGATTTTGAAAGTGCCAGGGATGGATTGGGGATTACCGTAAGCTATTGGGAAAGCTTGGAGGCCATTGCCAACTGGAAATCCAATATGGACCACAGAGTCGCGCAACGAAATGGCATTAAAACATGGTATTCGTGGTATAAGGTTCGGATTTGCAAAGTTGAACGGGAATATGAATTCACCAAATAAAATAATATGAGCCAGAACATTCCTTTTACAAACCTAAACCGAAAAAAGACGCTTCAAAAAATAGCAAAGGAGAACTTTGATCTTGTGGTTGTCGGCGGAGGTATTACAGGAGCCGGCATTGCTTTGGACGCCTCTTCCAGGGGACTCAAAGTCCTGTTGTTGGAAAAGGGCGATTTTGCTTCTGGCACCAGCAGTAAATCCACAAAATTGATTCATGGGGGACTCCGCTATTTAAAACAGTTCGATTTTTGGTTGGTGAAGGAGGTAGGTTCCGAAAGGGCCATTGTGCACAAATTGGCACCTCATCTTGTCATTCCCGAAAAAATGTTGTTGCCCTTAATTGAAGGGGGCTCTTATGGAAAATGGCTCACCTCCATCGGACTAAAAGTCTACGACATATTGGCCCAAGTTTCGGGGGATGATAAACGACAGATGTTGGAGAAAAAAGAGGCCTTAAAATTGGAACCTCTCTTGCCCAAAAAAATATTGAATGGAGCAGGCTATTATGCCGAGTACCGTACAGATGATGCCCGACTTACGTTGGAAAACATTAAGACCAGCCTCAAATTTGGAACACAGGCCTTGAATTATGCCCAAGTCACTGATTTTGTGTATGAAAATGAACGTGTGGCAGGCGTGCAATTTAAAGATGAGGTATTTGGGGATGAGTTCAGTGTTTCCTCAAAATATGTAATTAATGCAGCAGGACCTTGGGTGGATGAACTCAGATCCATAAACCATTCCAAAAGAGGTAAACGACTGCATTTGACCAAGGGAGTGCATCTGGTTTTTCCGAGGGAAAAGCTTCCCGTACAACAATCGGTCTATTTTGATATTCCAGATGGTAGGATGATGTTTGCCATTCCCCGTGGAAAAATTACTTATGTTGGCACTACGGACACCAATTTTAACTTGGATAAAGACCATGTGACCACAGACATTGCCGATGCCATTTATTTGATATCTGCCGTGAACAACATGTTCCCTGATATTAATTTGGAGCTAAGTGATATTGTTTCCTCTTGGGCTGGATTACGCCCTTTGATTCATGAAGAAGGGAAATCAGCTTCGGAACTTTCACGAAAGGATGAAATCTTTACCTCCGAAACGGGATTGGTGAGCATCGCTGGTGGAAAATTGACGGGCTACCGCAAAATGGCAGAACGAACGGTAAATCGAATTGCGAGGCATCTGGAAGAGAATCACGAAATGGAATTGGAACCTTGCACCACCGACAAAATACCCCTCTGTGGGAGCGATTTTAAAAAGTTCAAGCATGTGAAAAAATACATGGCCCAACTTTTTGATCGCATCAAGGACAGCGGTTTTACGGAATATGATGCTTGGTATTTGGCAACCACTTATGGCAAACAGACCGAGACCATTTTGGAGAACTATTCCGCTATTGGTGGTTCAGATGTGCACGAGCGCATGATTCGAGCCGAGGCACAATTTGCAATTGCCCATGAGATGGCCTTGAGCCCGTTGGACTTCTTTATCAGACGAACGGGGCGGCTTTACTTCGACATTGAAAGTGTACGGAAATACAATGCTCCGGTTTTTGAAGAGTTTCAGAAAGCGTACAACTATTCAAAAGAAGAAATGGATGTATTTTCCAAAGATTTAGATGTGCAATTAAAGGAGCATTCCGATTTTTCTTTGGAGCGGGATTAATCCAGCTTCTCCGTTAACTTTTCAAAAACTTTCTTGGGGTTTTTGTTTTTGTAGAGTACTTGGTAAACCGCATTGATGATGGGTGTTTTGGACTTTTTCTCCAATTTATCCATCAACAAGTGTGCACTTTGGGTTGCATAATACCCTTCGGCCACCATGTTCATTTCCATCATGGCACTTTTTACGGTGTAGCCTTTACCAATCATATTTCCGAACAAACGGTTTCTACTAAAGGTGGAGTAGCCCGTCACCAACAAATCGCCCAAATAAGCCGAAGCATTGATGTTGCGCTTCATTTTGTAGACGCGGTCAATAAATCGTTTCATCTCACGGATGGCATTACTCATCAACACACTTTGAAAGTTGTCTCCATACCCAAGACCGTGGGCAATACCTGCGGCAATGGCATAAATATTCTTCAGCATGGCAGCGTATTCGGTACCAATAATGTCATCAGAAATTTTGGTCCGGATGTAGTCACTTTTTAATGCTTGGGCCACCAGTTTGGCATTATTGGCATCGGCACAAGCAATAGTGAGATAGGACAGGCGTTCCAAAGCCACTTCCTCAGCATGACACGGCCCGGTTATCACGCCAATATTTTTAAAGGGCAAATTATAGTTTTTATGGAAGTGCTCTCCAACAATAAGTCCAGTTTCAGGAACAATACCTTTAATGGCCGAAAAAACAATCTTGTCTTCCAAAGAAGCTTCTAAGGCCTTGAGTTCGGTATCCAAAAAAGCGGATGGAATAGCGAAAATCAAGACGTCTGAGGTTTCCACAATTTGGTTGATATCATGACTGAGCACCAATTTGCCCACATCAAATTCCACAGAACTGATGTAGTTGGGATTGTGACCCTCCTTTAAAATGTGCCGAATGGCAGATTCATTCCGCATATACCACCCAACGGTAGCCATGTTCTCCGACAACATCTTTACCAGGGCGGTTCCCCAGCTTCCTCCTCCAAAAACACCAAACCTAAGTTTGTCTTCCATGCTCACAATTTAGTGAGCAAAACTAAAAAATATATCATTCTCTTTGTTAAATACTGATTATCAAAAAGTTATGTGTTTTGGCATGATGCTTGGTCTATGTAGGTTGAATGTTAAAACCTCGATTATGAAAAATGGAAAACTACTTTTTGGAATTTTACTGATAGCTTTTTTGGTCAGTTCGTGTTACACCGAGGTGATTTTGGAAGACGATTACATTGAGGCATCTCCCGTGAATACTGCTTTGGTTTTGGAATCGTATGACATTTGGTACATCGATATCAACGCTACCCAAGGAAATGGTGAAGTTCCCTTTCTGCAACGCGCCTTTACACTTTCTTTTGATAGGGGTGTGGTCTATGCCAATAACAACTTGGTGGGAATTGGAAAAACCGGAAACGGTCTGGGGATTGATGTGGGAACATACGGAACTTTCAGTGGAACGGTGGAAGTGGACCATGATGTAGATGGACTTTGGCTATTGGATGTCTATGCCGTAAACAACAATACCTTGGAATTGTACGACCCAAATTCAAATACTTCGTACGTATTGCGGGGATACCAAAGGAATAATTTTGATTATGACATGGTTTTCTATGACAATATTCACTATTTCTTACAGGAATATCAGGTTTGGGAGAAAACCTTTGTCAGTGAAGAAGGAGCCCTAAATGAGTTCGATGAAGAGAATTACCTACAGTTTTTTGCAGGCAACATAGGCACATTTAGATCGTCCATTGATGTTTCTGGAACGCCCTTGGTCAATTTACAATGGGACTATGAAGGTGATTATGAGGTGTTTGATGTGGCCAGCGACGTTACACTTAAAACTTTAACACTCGATTATGACTACTTGGGCAATGATTATTTTGAAATCTACGTTATTAATGACAGTACTATTGAGCTGTACCACGTGTCCAGCGGAACCATATATGAGTTTACAGGAAGAGGGTTCCAACAGTACTTGAAATCGGGCAATGAGACAGGTAAAATGAGGGTAAAAGCCAAGAATCCTGTAATGAATGTGGTCCGACAAAGAAAAATGTAAGGAAATAGTATGGTCCTCGACTATACAAACAAGTTTTTTGGTTGGTTATTTAGTTAAGTATCGCCCCGAGCACCTTTGCTCGGGGCGGTTCTTTTTTAGTGGTTTCTTGTTTTGTAGGCTGAAGGATTCTCCCCGCTGATCTTTTTAAAGGTTCTATTGAAATAGGACAAACTTTCAAAACCACATTCAAAACAGGTTTCGCCAATGTTCCTGCCCGTTAGGAGCAATCTCTTGGCCTGAGTAATGCGGTATTGGTTTAAAAAATTACTGAATGTACTCCCTGTATTTTTTTTGAAATATCTGCAGAAAGCTTCCTTACCAAGATTGACCGATTTAGCAATATCCTCCAAGCTAATCTTTTTGGAATAATTCTCATCTATGTAGGAATACACTTTTTGTAGACGCTCTTGTTGTTTATTGGCTTTGTCATTTATGATAGGATTTGCGTGCAATAGTTCAAATTCATCACTCTTTGCCAAAAGTTTCAGTAATTGTAAAATCTTAATGAACTGCTCAAACCGATTCATCGACTGCAATTCCATCATAATTTTTCCAACCACGGCTTTTGTTTTCCCATAAAAGGCAATACCATGTTGCGATTTGTCCAAAAGCTCATAGACATCTTCCAGTTCCTCAATTTCGGCAAAAACCTTCTCCTTAAAAGATGCGCTTATGTGAAGCACTTCTTTATGATAAGCTGTTTTAATGCCATAATCAAAATTGAGGTGGGGAATATTTGAGCCAATCAGAACCAGATCGCTACCGTTAAAGTTTGAAATATGGTGCCCTACATTGCGCTTACCATTGGCCCCTTCAATGTAGACCAACTCAAACTCTGGATGAAAATGCCAAAAAAAGAGATCGTTCAATTTAGGGTTATGCAACAAATGGAAAGAACTCTTATCGTTGGGCTGTATGTTTTCAAGTTGTATTTTCACTGAATTGCTTAAATATTTTTAAAAATAATCATTAAAAGTCAATATAGTTCAAATATTGGTCAACTCTAGGGTGGAACCCTGTACACAGCCCATGTAGTTTTGGTATATCAGTTTTAAACTAAAAAAACATGCAACAGAAAATGGAAATGGCCAATAAGGCCCATGAAGCAATACCTGGGAATCCATCCACAGCGACCAGTAGTAAAAAGAAGCTTAATGATAGATCCAATGGCGAACCCTTACGAGTGCTCTCCGAAGAAGATTGGGCCTTTTGGATAGAGAACGGCTACATTGTGATAAAAAATGCGGTTTCAAAAGAACAAGCCAAGGCTACTGCCGATTTTTTATGGGAGTTTGATGAAAAAGACCCGAGCAACCCAGAAACGTGGTACGCACCTCCGCGTGCGGAAATGAAAATGAAAGAACTCACGGGTACCGGAATGGTGGAAGTCTACAACCATCAACATTTGTGGAACAACAGACAGACTCAAAGGGTGTATGATGCCTTTGTGGACATTTGGGGCACCGAAAAGCTGTGGGTGACCATTGATAGGGCCAATTTGAATATGCCCCAACGCCCGGGAGAAAACAAAAAAGGGTTTATCCATTGGGATTATGACCCTGAGACCAGACCGCAAAATGTGCAGGGGGTTTTGGCTCTGGCTGATCAAACCGATGAAAATATGGGGGGGTTTCAATGTATTCCTTGGCTCTATCGAAATTATGATACATGGAAATTAACGCAACCTGAAGACCGTGACCATTTTCAACCTGATGTAACAGGGCTGGAAGACAAAATTGTAAAAGTAAAATTGGAAGCGGGTGATTTATTGATTTTCAACAGTACACAACCGCATGGCATCCGGCCAAATAAATCTGGAGATAAGGTTAGGATTGCGCAGTACATTTCTATGATGCCCGCTGAAGAAGAAAATATGGAAATGCGGGAATGGAGAATCAGTTCATGGAAAAATAGAATTGCTCCAGAGGGGTATGCTTTTCCTGGAGATCCAAGAAAATGGGAACAAACTAAATACAATACTGCAAAACTAAGTCCTCTTGGCGAAAAGTTATTGGGGTTAACTAACTGGTAGATTGTCAAATCCTTAAAAATCCTTGGTCCATTAGGGTCTTGTATTGAATAGTGTTATTTTTGCCCGCTTCAAGAAAGAAGCCATGAAAAAGTACCTCAATCTTTTCGACTTTTCACAAAAGGTAAACTACAGAACCGAAATATTATCTGGTCTCACCGTGGCCTTGGCCTTGGTTCCCGAAGCAATTGCTTTCGCGTTCATTGCGGGACTTTCACCTTTAACTGGACTATATGCAGCTTTTGTCATGGGTTTGGTCACCTCTATTTTGGGAGGTAGGCCCGGTATGATCTCAGGAGCAACCGGGGCAGTGGCTGTTGTCATTGTTAGTTTGGCGCAACAATACGGGGTGGAATATGTTTTTGCCACCGTAATCCTGGCCGGACTTCTGCAGATGGCTGCAGGATTGCTACGCTTGGGCAAATTGATGCGCTTGGTGCCCCAGCCCGTGATTTTCGGATTTGTAAACGGATTGGCCATAATTATTTTTATGTCACAGCTGAGTCAATTCCAGACTGCAGATGGAGCTTGGTTGACCGGCAGTACACTGTATATTTTTTTGGGATTGGTTTTTTTGACTATGCTTGTCATTTGGGGACTGCCTAAATTGACCAAGGTAATTCCTGCATCTTTGGCTGCCATTCTTTTGGTTTTTGGCATTGTGTTTTTCTTTGGGTTGGATACACGAACTATTGGGGATATTGCTTCAATTCAGGGAACCTTTCCTCCTTTCCATATTCCTGATTTGCCATTTACGCTGGAAACTTTGGAAATCATTTTTCCCTACGCCGCTATTGTAGCGGGAGTTGGGTTGATAGAAAGTTTATTGACCTTGAACATAGTAGACGAAATCACCGAAACCCGAGGTCGTGGGAACAAAGAGGCTGTAGCCCAAGGAACGGCCAATATTCTCTCAGGATTGTTTTCTGGGATGGGTGGATGTGCAATGATAGGACAAAGTTTGATCAATACTTCCAACGGTGCAAGAGCCAGATTATCTGGGATTGTAGCCGCTTTAATGCTCCTTGCTTTTATCATGTTTGGGTCTAGTTTGATTGAAAAGGTACCCATGGCCGCACTTACCGGACTGATGATCATGGTTGCACTGGGCACCTTTG
Organism: Flagellimonas marina; assembly: GCF_042651185.1. Classification (NCBI taxonomy): domain Bacteria; kingdom Pseudomonadati; phylum Bacteroidota; class Flavobacteriia; order Flavobacteriales; family Flavobacteriaceae; genus Flagellimonas; species Flagellimonas marina. The sequence goes on from NZ_JBHSCL010000007.1 coordinate 126,630, forward strand.
AATGGGCCAGTTTGAGAACCTTTAGGCGTATGCCAAAATCTGATGTTTTGGTCATGGTTTTGGTGACCTTGGTAACCGTTTTTCTCCACAATTTGGCCTTGGCCGTTTTGGTGGGCGTTATTATCTCTGCCTTGGTGTTTGCCTGGGACAATGCCAAACGTATTCGGGCTAGAAAACGAGTTGATGAGGATGGGGTAAAACATTACGAAATCTACGGTCCCCTCTTTTTTGGAAGCACCACGCTTTTTTCAGAGAAATTTGACGTCTTGAACGATCCCAATGAAATCGTGATAGATTTTGCCGAAAGCCGATTAGTGGATATGTCGGCCATTGAAGCCGTTAACAAAATCACCGAACGTTACAAAAAAGTAGGCAAAAAAGTACACCTAAAACATTTGAGCCGAGATTGTAGAAGATTATTGGCCAATGCCGATGACATCATCGAGGTAAATGTTTTGGAAGATCCAACCTACAAAGTTGTGGTAGATAGATAAGTTATTCCCTCGTTTTTCCCATCAACACATTTACGTTGGGATTCTGCGGATTTCCACTAGCTCTGCGCATCAACACAATTTGCCCAGTGTGGTAAATGCAGTCCGAGAGCATACCGTTGAGCATGTTCCAAAAGGGAAGTTCGGTCTGCTGGTCGCTCCGCTGAAAAATAATTTTGAAAGACGCCATATCATCTGAACTTTTTCCTGATGAAGCTTCGCTGGCTGCCTTGAGATTTTCCAAGGTTTTTTGTCGTAGCTCTTCAAATGAAAAACCAGAAAGGTCTTGACGTACATTGGGTGTGGCCGAAGGGGCATTCAAGATGGTATAGGACATTCCGCAAATATGTTGCAAGGTTTCCATGGCGGTTCTTCCATCTTCCGAAGGTTTGTAGTCCAAATCTTTTTGGGTCAACCCCTCGGTAGCCCAATAAAATCGGTAGCCTAAACCATCAATCATTCGCGCTACAACATTACCGGGAGTGTATTCCTCGGCGTAATCAGGAATTTGATGATAGGGCAGTTCCATGTCTTGGGCTGTTGATTTTGAAACTAAGGTAAAGAAGAAAACTAAACCTAAAAAAGGTAGAAGGGAATGGTTTTTCATGATGCAATGCTTAGTCCATGATGGATTTTTTGGCCAAGGTAAGGCCAATTTCGTTTACTTCTTTGAGCGCTGCTGAACCGTACCATTCTTTCAATTCCATTACAAGGCTCCCTGCTTGTATGGCAGGGTCGGTTTCTGTGAGCATTTTGGCTTCTTCAATGGAATCCACATCAAAAATATAAATGCCTCTTAGGTCATCATTGCCAAAAAAAGGACCGGCCAACACCAGTTTCCCTTCTTGGGCCATTTTACCAATGTTCTGCATATGGGCGGCCTGCAATTCTGCGGCCTCTTCTTTGGAAAGGTCGCGGTTGGGACCTCGTTTCAGAAAGGCAAAAACGTACTTTTTCATCCCATAATCATCAGCACCGTACTTTTTGGCTTTTTCCGCATTATATACTACTTCTTCAGATTGAGCCCATGTTACGGAACAGCTCAATAAAACGAAAAGAAAAATTAATCTTGAATTCATAGTGATAGTTTTTACGTGTATGCCTATCGACCAAAAATAACGAATTGAGGGTCAAAACCTAGGAGTTTTATTGCCAAAAACCGGGGGTAAAAGTACGAGCTTTCATCGTGATTGCTCAATCAAAACATCCTTTATAAAAAACATTGAACGGGTGTACTTCAACATTAAAAAGTTGATTTTGAAGGGCAACATCCTCGAACAAAAGATTTTTGGCCGCTTCCAAATCCGTAGCTTCCAGAACTATCATTCCCGTATCGCTATAGCGAGCACCCATAACAATGGTATTGTCCTTTCTTAGTTTCGACAAAAATGCGGAGTGCTCCTTAAAATAGGCTTGGTCATTGGGAGCTTTATTTGTGTCCCAAAGCGAACCAATGGTATACAAGGCCACAAAGCGGGATTTCTCTTTTTCACTTTCCTGCGCAGTCATGAAAAAGGGCAAAAGGAGGAATAGTACAATGTATTTCATTATACTGGGTTTACATTTCGGGATTACAATCAGTCTTGGTCAGGGGCATTGAGGAACTGAAACTTAAGTTGTTTTTGTCCTTAAAGGCTGTGCCGGTTTCATCCAATTCGCCGTAGCCTTCAATCAACTGGTTATCTTTCACCAAAAAGGCTACTTCGCGAGTACTTTCCATACCTTCCGAAGCAAATGTATACCTGCCTATTAGAATGCTATCGTTTAAGGTTCCAGCAAAGGTTCCTGTATTTGCATCTTTTTCTTTAAGGGCATAATCTAAGTTTGCCAGAATGGTGTTGGACATATCGGTGATTTCCAAGCTGATTTTATTTCCGTTGGCATTATACGTATAGCAACCAACTTCCAATCTCGTTGATGGAGTTTCCGTTTCCTCCATTATTTCTGTGGAGGTTTCTTGTTCTGAACTTTGATTTGATTTCTCTTCTTTGGTTTTGCAACTGATTACCAGTACCGTCAAGAAGAAGGCTATTGTTATTTTTTTCATATCAATCTATTTTTTTGAAAATAAGGAGATGCTCTTTGCTGCCATTGGAAAGGGTCAGTCTATTATTTGCAATGGTATATTGGGTGCTGGCTTGAAGATTTTGCAAGAACTTTGATTCTTTATCCATCCCCGGACAGGCCATTTTGGTTCCTGCTACTTGGGTAAATCGTAAAACATCCTTCTCATAAAAAAGCCCACCTGTCATTCGGTTGCATCCTGAAAAACCGGAAAACCGATTGTTATTGATGTTTATTTCCATGTTGGGAACATCCTGTCCATTAAAGTCGGCTGGGGATACCGATTCGCCATTCATTTCTTCCAAAACCCAAATATCATGTAAACGATAATCCGTTATATAGGTCCCGCAACCTTCCAGCGCATGGGTTTCTTCATCCCCGGTTCGTTTATAGGCAATGGTTACTGTGTAAGGTGATTTTTCGCCAGACATGGCGTTGGTACATTCTTTATGGGCAATGATCACATCCAATTCCACGGCTTCCGTTTGGATGCGATACATGCTTATGTTCGAATCTTGGGCCTTAATCGGTTCGGCGTGGGGTGTATAAATGGTATCTTCCATCATGTTCAACTCCAAACTATTTTCCAGGATTTTTAAACCCCAGAAAGGTTCAGTTCCCGTAGCCTTAAAATAACTACCATCTGGGGTGACGGCCAAAGCCTCCATTTTTCTCACCTGTTTTTGTACTGTGTCGGTAGTTTTTTCAATGGCTTCATTCTCCTCGGGTGGCGACTTTTTATTTTCAATACAACCTATGAAAAGCAACAAGGTGCCCATCAGGACAATCAATTTTCTCATGGCTCAATTTTTTTGAAGCGCATCATGGGAATTTCACCTATCATGAGGTTGAGTTCACCATCTTGAATGATGTATCCATCAATCTTTTGCATCATGTTTAGGAATTGTCTTTCACCTCCACCACAGAACATCATGGTTGTGGGTCCGGGTTCTCCAAAAGAAAGAGAATCCCCATTCAATTCAAAGTCGGCAGAATAGCCATTGCAGCTATCGGTTCCGGTAACCATGTGGGTTTCTTTGTTGAAAGAAATTTGTGGTTTTTTCTCTGGGAAAAGGCCATCGAAAGCGATGCGAGGGCCAGAAATATAAATCAATTCCCAAGTGGAGTTAAAGAGTTCTTCAGAACTGTCCGGTTTTGTATTGCAGGAACCAGCCACAATCAGGACACCTAAAAAAAGGATAATAGAGGATTTCATTTGTACAGAAAATTATAGTTAATGGTACAGAAAAATACTAAAAAAAATGATGAAACCTTCAACAAATCAACTAAATACGGGAATGTTTTATTTCACTCTTTTACTCCAGACTTCATAGATGGGCTGCCCCTTGCTGCTTAATCCATAATGGTGCCAATCGCCATCAACAAGCTCATAATTGAACTGTAAACTGGCCCCCACCCGTGAGTCATCCCGAGAAAAGAAACCAATATTTTCAGTGTATTTTCCATTGGTTGTGGTATAGGTGCCACCACCGGTTCCCATAAACTCTTTGGTTTCGGTATTGAAGGCAATCCATTGGAAGCGTGTTCCGGAAAGTATTTTCATGGTCTTTCGTGGTCCGGAGGTATCTCTTTTTACAATTTGGCCATCGCGCTTGCGTCCAGATATCAACCACGCTCCTGCAAGATTGCCGGGAGAACCATCATCCAAACGGGTCCATGTTTTGTCATCTACATATAGCTTGTCTCCATCAAGCCTGTAAGGAAGACTATCTGAGGTTCCCACTAAATCGGGGTCGAAAGAGGCAAATTCCAAGGTATAGGTAAGCGATCCATTTTTAAGCGACAAGGCTCCGCCCATGGTGCCCATGAACTTACCGTTTTCTTTTTCAAAAAAGGCTTGGGAAAAATAATCACCAGAAACAATGGCCACATATTGCACCGAAACACCTTCATTATTTGTAACCGTTGACTGCCATGCGCCATTGAGGTCTTGGCCATTGGAAAGGGATATGGCCAGAAGGATGAGGATAAGGGATAGAACATATTTTTTCATAATCAATACATTTTATTGGCGTGTGCTGCTGTTTTTGGTATTTGTTGAATGGCATCCCAGTGCTCACAGATCTTCCCGTTGTTATCGAAGCGAAAAAAATCCATAGTTACATATTCGTCATTTTGGGGCCAAGTTTGATGTGTATGAAGGGCAACCAAATTACCTTCGGCGATACACCTTACAAAAGCTATGGATTTGTTGGGGTATTCTCGTTGCATTTTCTCAAAATAGGAGATAAATCCTTCTTTGCCATCAGCAACATCTGGGTTGTGTTGAATGTAGACATCCCCAACAAATTTTTCAACGGCTTCCCGTGGGCTTCCTTCATAGGCCATTTTGTAGAAGGCCATTGCATTGTTTTTGTTTGTTGCTAAATCCATGATCGGTATAAACAAAAATGCTGTTGCCTTTCAAGAAAACAACAGCATTTCAAAGATGTATGGTTGATTGTTATAATGTTCTTAGGTACTCGGCCACGTCCCTTGCCTCATCTTCGGTAAGGTTCTGGTTGAGCATAATAGCATTGTTATATTCTTTCAATAAGGCCTTTGCTATAGGGTCCTCTTTGAGCATTCCATCGGGGTTCAAGATCATGTTCATGACCCATTCCGGACTTCTTCGTTCATAAACTCCTTTCATAGCAGGACCGATCATACGTTTATCCACCATATGGCAAGCCACACAGATGGCATCGAATTTGGCCTTTCCGCGGGCAGCCATCTCTTCATCAATAGTATCTGGGAACGTCAAATCTTCAATAGGACCAACGCCCTTATTATCCAAATCCACGGGAACTCCTTCACTGGCTTTGGCATTTGTCTCTTCGGTTTTGGTGCGGCTCACTTCAAAGCCGTCGTCCTTCTTTTCTTCTTTTTTTCCGCCGCAGCTGGCCACAAAGGCTCCCAATGCAATAAAAAGGAGTAATTTTTTCATTTTGATCAATTCTGTTGTAGTTTGTGTTAATGCAGCTACTAAGATAGGTAATTGACGACTAATTTTATAGCGGTTTTTGCACTACCTCGTTCCTTTGTTGCATTTATAACCATTATTAGGGTAACTGATTGAAAAAATCCAATGCTTTTTTCTCTGTATAGGTGATGTTGTGCTTCCCCCAAAAGCCTACATGCCCACCATGTTTTGGAGTTTCCAAATACAGATTTGGATTTTGCTCCGCTTCAGAAAAGGGATAACATTCCGGGCCCAAAAAAGAATCGTCCAGTGCGTTGATGATTAAGCTGGGCACCTTTATGTTGGGCAAAAATTGGAGGGAACTGCACTGGGTGTAATAATCCAGTGCGTCTTTAAAGTTATGTGCCTTACTGGTGTAGATATCATCAAAATCCTTTAGGGTTTTTATTTTTTTGATATCAGAATCAGTGATGAGGTCAGGAAACCATTCTTGTTTTTCCCTAAGCTTGGCAATCAGGTTTCCCTTAAACCGAATGGCATATAGGATATTGTTGAATGTTAGCAATTTCTGACAAGAACTGTGCAGATTGCACGGTACGGAAACGGCCACGGCCCCTTTTATTTCTTTTGGAACAGTTTCATCTTCCCCCAAATATTTCAACACCAGGTTGCCGCCCAAACTGAAGCCTTTGATGTAGATTTCCGAATAATCCTTGGTTTTCAATATGTGGTCGATAACTTCTTTTATATCTTCCGTAACGCCAGAATGGTAGGAACGATACAAGGTATTGGTCTCACCGCTACACCCTCGATAATTTACGGCACAGGCATCATATCCATTTTGATTGAAGAGCTTGGCACTTCCTGTTATGTAAGGTCGTTGACCATCGCCTTCCAAACCATGGAGCAAGATGACCAATTTTTTTGAAGGTATTATGGAATCGCTCCAATCCAAATCCAAAAAATCTCCATCAGACAATGGTAAACGCTCCCTTTTTTGGAAAACCCCATTGACTTTTCTGAAAAGGCCGCAGTAAATGGTGGCAAAATGACCATTTTTAAAAAAGAGGGGTGGTGAATAATTGGAAGAAACGAGGGGCATTAATACAATATATTATGCTGAGGCTGCACTTTTTCGGGTAGATTGGCCTCATCCAACATGTCCCTAAGGTCTATCTCAATAGTGCGGCACAAGGCGGTCATAGGAACATCATTGATACGTCCTTCAAAGGGGTCCTCACTATTACTTCCAATTTTTTCCATGGTGGTGAAAATCCATGAGATCAATACGGAAAAGAAAACCATAAGCCCAAGGTACCACCAGTTGTGAACTTCATTTAGGCCTTGAAGCTGGGTTTCAAAAACATTAAGCAACCCAAAGGGGAGCAAAAGAATGAAAATCCAGGTAAAAACTGTACTGAAATAGGCGTATTGTCTTGGAAAAGGGGTGTTCTTAATGCGTTCGCACATTCCTTGAAGGTTATACATTTCTTCCAGGTTTCCATGCAGCACCTGTTTATCGAACTCTGTTATTTTTCCTTCCTTCAACAATTTTTTAAGTTGCTTCCCTTGATTTTTCACAAGATGGGTTGCGACATTTTTTCTATTCTCCAAATCGGATATTTCTTCTTGGGAGAGGAACAAATCCATTCCATCACAAGCAGGATTACGTTCCCCGTGCTTATCAAACAAGCGTTCCACGGCGCGGTTCTCCTTTATAGAAAAACTGTTGGGCTGGCGCAGTTGTATGCGAAGGGCATTGATCCAGGCAATATGCCTATGGATTAGGGTAATTTGGGCATTTCGGTCATTTTCCACAAAACACAATACATTGTTGGCCCAGGTACGCGAGTAATTTACGATGCCTCCCCATATTTTTCGCCCCTCCCAAAAACGGTCATAGCTTTGGCTGTTTTTGAAACCAATATAGAAGGCCACGGCAATACCTATTACCGAAAGTGGTTGGAAAGGAATATCGATGTGGGTCCAGCCCAAAGTGGCGTATACATAAAAAATAATGCCCGAATAAAGAACGAAAAAAATTAGATTTTTCCAGGCATAGCGCAGGATAATATGCCAGCTAATGTTCCTCTTGATGTACATGGGTTCAAGTGTTGGTTACACCGTACAAAATACAAAAGAAAATTACGGTAGGCTATTCTTCGGGAAAGTCTCCAAAAGTTTGGCCTGTTCTTCAATGGCCGCTTTAAATTCATTTTTAAGGTTATCAACCAATTCAGAGACGGGCAGTACATCGTCAATGGCCGTAACCCCTTGACCAGCGGACCAAATGGTTTTCCAGGCCTTGGCTTCGGTATCGAGTTCTTTTCCAAAATCGATTTTGTGGTCTTTCTTTAAATCTTCCTCGGAAATTCCGGCAGCCTTTAGGCTGGCGGCCAAAAAATTGGCATGTACTCCAGAAATGGCTGCGGTGTAGACCACATCATTGGCCCCTGCCTCAATGATCATTTTTCGATATTCGTCCGTGGCCTTGCTCTCTTCGGTGTTAATGAAACGGGTTCCCATATAGGCCAAATCTGCACCCATTTGCATGGCTGAGGCAATATCCCGTCCGGTGCTTATGCATCCGGAAAGAATGATGGTCTTGTTGAAGATTTTTTTCACTTCGGTGACCAAACTCATGGGGTTGATGTTTCCCGCGTGGCCGCCGGCACCTGCAGAGACCAAGATGAGACCATCCACCCCTGCTTCTGCCGCTTTTTCGGCATGTCTTTTTTTAATGATGTCATGAAATACCAATCCGCCATAGCTGTGTATGGCATCCACCACCATACTTACCGCACCGAGTGAAGTAATCACTAAGGGAACCTTATGCTTTATGCATAGTTTTACATCGGCCTCCAATCTAGGGTTGGTGGGATGTACAATCAGGTTTACCCCAAAAGGAGCGGCCTTTTTGCCCGTTTCTTTTTCAAATTGTTGCAGCTCTGTCTTAATTTGAATGAGCCATTCCTCGAATCCTTCGCTGGTACGCTGGTTAAGGGCGGGAAAGGTGCCAACAATGCCATTTTTGCAACATTCCACGACCAATTTCGGACCGGAAATAAGAAACATGGGTGCAGCTATTGCGGGTAGTGAAAGGTCTTTGATAAATTCAGCTTTTTGGCTCATGGACTTTGTGTTAAACTATGTTTAAAAATAGAATTATTAATGGTACTTCATTGGAATCAGTTTATAAAACTATGGTATTTTTGCCATCTATTATGCATGCATAACAAATTACCACTATGTTTTTTAAAGAATTTGAGATTCGATGGAGCGATTTGGACGCCAATCGCCATTTGGCCAACTCGGCCTATATCAACTTTATGAGCCATACTCGGATGGCATATCTCGGCCAGCTTGGCTTTAACCAAAAAAGCATGGCCGAACACAATATAGGTCCTGTGGTCTTCTATGAGCACATGTATTACTTTAAAGAGGTCTTTGCGGGAAAACCTATAAAAGTTTCCTTGGGATTTAAGGGAATGAGCGCAGATGGAATGTTCTTTGAGTTTGAACATAATTTTTACGACAGCAATGGCAAAAATTTTGCTCGATGTCAAATGATGGGGGCTTGGATTGATTTAAAGGAGCGAAAACTTATTGGATTGCCCGATGAATTTTTGGAAGCGTTCGGCAGAATGGAAAAGTCGGAGGACTTTAAGGTTCTGACCAAGGCTGATACCCGGAAGTTTGTTCAAATTCCGAAGGATCTTTAAGGTTTTGTTATTTGGAATAGCCAAACCAACTTGCCGCTTTTTTAATCAGCTTTCCAGAAATAATTTCATCTAGCCAATGCTCGTACCAGTCCAAAAAACTAGTATCTGGGGCAAAGGAGGGTTTTTGGTCCGCAGACATTTCTAGATTTACGACTTTGCCTTTGTGTGGCCCGTTCAAAATAAGTCCATGAACATAAGTACATCCTTGCGAGCCCAAAGGCAAGATTCCACCGTAGATTTTGGCAAATTCGAGATAGTAGGCTTTATCCGAAAGATTGTCCTCCTCTAAAGCTTTAGTTAGGTTTCTCCATTCTGCATCTGTCATTTTAGGAGAAAGTAGGCAGACATTTTTTAGAAATGCTTTTGGATTTCCGTAGACCAATGTGTCCAAATGATCTCCGAGGGGGTAGATTCCGTAATACGGGCCAGCTCCGGAGTTTTGGTATGATGCTCCCCCATTTCCAACCTGCAATACAAAAGCACGGTAACAATCTGGTAGCTGAATTCCAAGAGTTTTTTCAAATGCTTCCACTTGGGCAATGGTGGCCGGGGGATGAAGTTCATATTTGTGGGCCGCTGCTCCAAAGACCAAACAGCTTTTATCAACATGCTTAGCCTTCGGTAGCTTCTTCTTGATGCGGACAATTTGAGGATTCACGATGTCTTGATTCGTTCTATTACAGCTGTAATCTAGCTTTCAAAAATGGGATTTTGTCCTGCCAATTGATGAACAACCCCTTCAGCTTGACGAATAAGAAAGTGTGAAAGAATCTTTGGGGTCAGGCTCCCACCTTGGGTCTTTTCCCCGCCAAATATACCCCCAACAGCACCAGACAAGTGGCTAAGATCTTAATCAAGGTAAGATGGTCCTTGCCAGCAAATAGGGCAAACAAGATGCCAATGAGAGGTTGAATGTAGATAAACGCTCCTACGGTGGAAGCTTTAAGCTGCGTTAGGGCAAAAACGTTGAACAAATAGGTCATAAAGGTTGTGCCGATAACCACAAAGGCTATTGAGCCGTAGACCCAAAGGGGCATAGTGGTCCATTGTATTTCCAAAAACTCGGGCAAGGTTATGGGGAAATTCATAATAAAAGCCAAACTGAACAGCCATTTCATCAGATTGAAGGGATGGTACTTTTCCAACAGCTTTTTTACCAAAATAAGATATGAGCCATAGCAGGTGGCGTTCAAAATGAACAAAAAATTACCAAAGGGAATATTGGGGGCATCCTGCCTCACTTCAGCCCCAAAAAGAATGAGACCCAAAGCGCCAATAAAGCCTAAAAAAATTCCCAAACCTTTGTTCAAAGTAATTCGCTCACTGAGGAATAAGGCCGATAGAATCACCACAATAATTGGGGTAATGGTTACCAAAACCGCACTATTAATAGGTGTGGAAAGCTGTAGCCCTTTAAAAAAAGTCAACATATTGATCACCATTCCCAAAAAAGCGCAGGCAAGAATACGGCCCCAGTCTTTTTTCTCCAATTTTTCTTTGGGTCCAAAAAAGGAGATCAACCAAAATAAGAGCGTAGCCCCTCCCACCCGCAACATAATGAAGGCAAAGGGCCCAACATAATGGGGCATGGCACCTTTAGCAATAGTATGGTTTACGCCATAAATTGTAGTGGCACCCAAGGCAGCCAAAATGGCCAGTGTTCTTTTGTTCATCCGTGAAGGGCCTCTTTTGCGGCCTGGACCACTTTTTTGGAATTGCCGATAAAAATCTGTCCATCAGCCAAAACAACAGGTCGCTTTAAAAAGGTATAGTGTTCCAAGATAAGTTCCTTGTAATCGTTTTCGGAAAGCTGTTTTTCATGCAATCCTTTTTGGCGGTACAACATGGCCCTTTTGCTGAACAAGCGTTCATACCCACCGGCAAGGGTTGCCATTTCCTCCAATTGCTTCGTAGTCATTGCTTCTGACTTTATTTCTTGCAATTGAACACCCTTCAATGGCTCCAATTCTTTTAAGATGCGTTGGCAGGTAGAGCAACTGCCCAAGTGGTAAATCTTTTTCATGATCATGTTCTAAGGCACAAAGGAAGTTAAAAATGAATCAATTCGCATTAAGAAAGCGCAAATTCAACCGCCTTTTGGGCATGGATTTTTGTAGTGTCAAAGGTAGGGATTATCGCTTCATTGGCAGGAACGAGTAAAGGCAGCTCTGTACAACCCAAGATGGCACCTTCGGCACCTTGCCTAGCCATTTTTTTAATAATGTCCAGTGTTTGAACTTTTGATTCTTCGGTAAAAACTCCTTTTACCAATTGGTTATAGATGATGGACTGTAACGTATTTCTATCCTTTACATCTGGAACAATGACTTCAAGACCAAAATTTTCTATAAGTATTTTGGTGTAAAAATCATTCTCCATAGTGAATTTGGTGCCAAGGAGCGCCACTTTCTTCATTCCTTTTGCTTTAATGGCCTCTCCAGTGGCATGGGCAATATGCAAGAAAGGGATGTTGATAGCATCAGTGATGAAGTTGCTCACTAAATGAATGGTATTGGTGCAGAGCAGTACAACATCAGAACCTGCAACTTCCAACTTTTTGGCATGTGTTCCCATCAGGTTTCCAATCTTGTCCCAATCGCCTGAGAAAGAATGTTTTTCAATTTCATCAAAATCGACAGAAGTAAGAATAGCTTTGGCAGAGTGTGAGCCTCCTAATTTTTCACGAATCATTTCATTGAGATACTGGTAATATATTTTTGAGGATTCCCAGCTCATGCCGCCTATCATTCCTATTGTTTTCATATAGTGGTGTTTATTTGATTTTTGACATATTTTCTGCTCCTTCAATGGTAATGGAGGTTAGAAAATGAGATAGCTTTTGATTCATGACCCTCAGTGGATTTGGGATAGACTTCCTTGGAGGGGGACAAATACAACAATTTTCCATAATATTTATATTTCGCTAAATGTCAATATGATTGCTTAAAAAATTACAGTTCATTCTTTATAGCTTCCATATAAGCTTTGATGACTTCTTCATTTCTCTTGTAATAGGTCCATTTACCATGCCGGGTTGGAATGACCAATTTTGCATTCTGCATGGAATTGAGATAGGTTGAGACCGTGGATTGTGAGAGCCCGGTCTTATCTTGAATGTAACCCACACAAACACCATCATTAAAATGGTCAATATCTTGATGGGGCGGAAAATTTAATTCCGGGTTTTTTAACCATTTCAAAATATTAACTCTAGTTTTATTAGATAAAACTTTGTTGATTTCAACAATATCCATAGTGCAAATATAATTTAAATATTCACATATCTAAAAAAATAGAAATGTTTTAACAAAATGATGGCTTTTTAAACCTAAAAAATGGAAAAGATATTCGACATCCTCTATAAAAACAGAAAAATACTTCAAGATATCTTACAGCACACCCCAAAAGAAGAGCTGTACAAAATCCCAGAAGGATTCAACAATAATATCTGGTGGAATATTGCCCATGTAGTGGTGACCCCTCAACTTTTGGTCTATGGATTAAGTGGGTTGGAGTACACGATTGAGGAAGAGTTGATCAATACATACCGAAAGGGCACTTTTCCAAACGGAGAGCCTTCGGCCCAAGAAGTTGAAAAGGTATCCACTTATCTTTTTAGTACCGTGAAGCACATTCAGTTGGATTACGAGAAGGGCAGGTTACATGTAAAGAACTATAAAGAACTGACTACTTCGGTCAATGTTACGTTGACCAGTGCTGAAGATGCCATTGTCTTTAGTGCCTACCATGAAGGGATTCATTTAGGGGCCGTCCGTGGGCTGCAAAAAGCTTTGGCCAGCGAACATTAGGAATCGGTATTTGCTTAAAGTTAATGCTTCAATTTAGTTGAATATTCCCCATTTTGTATCTTTGAATGTATAAATGCGATTGCGCAGTACCCCAAATTGATAATACAGGTTTCTTTAATTCCAAATCGTAACCAAAATGCGAAAGACCTACTTCATCTATTTGGGCCTCTGGGCCGTGTTCGTAATTCCTATTCAGCAAATGTATTCCCAACGCGGCAACTTATCGGTTGGGGTTGTGCCAACCTACAAAACCGATGGCTATGGTGTTCAAGCCAGCTTGAATTATACCCATAGCACCACCGATTATCTTCAAGTAGCACTGGCGGCCACTTTTTCCAAAGAGCAGCCCAATTCCGGTGTTGAGTTTCCTTACCATGATTATTTGTTTAGTCTGGGGTATTTTACGACAATATTGACCTCACCCAAAAAAGGCTTCTTCTTTTATTTTGGAGGAGGGCCCTCCGTGGGGTACAAATACATCAATAACGGGGAAACCGAATTTGCTTTTAATGCCCTTTCCGCCGAAAGCAGTTTTATTTATGGGGGCTACGCTTCTTTTGAAATGGATTTCTTTATTTCTGATGCCTTTTCCTTGATTGTTCCGATAAACGGTTTTTACCATTTTAACAGCGACCTCAATGATACCACACTGTTGTTGGGGGTTGGTATTCGGTATTATTTGAAGTGAGTTGGCACAATTCTCTTTTAGGACTTTACCTTACGCTTCAAAAAAAGATTGACCTCAGCATAAGGAAGCGTTAGGATGATGGGGCCATCCGCATACGAGGCGACCTCATATTGGTTGTAGATCAACTGCACCCCATCTTTCGTATAGCCAATAGTGTTGGATAAATGAAATGCATCGCCCTCGAACATAAAACCTGTGGCATTGATGTTGCCATCTTGCGGAATTTTCTCCTGAATCCTGAACTTTGCTTCCGCAAACTTTTCAAATCCTTCAAGGTCATCAAAAAGTTCCCAGTTTTCCAGCTCGGTGCCTTTTGCTTTATCAAAATTGAGATAACTTGTGGAGCCATAGCCATGTGCACCACCCGTAAAGGTATAAGAGTTCACCACAATGGTGACCAAATGCTCATCCTCATAGATAACCTCACCATTGATTTTCGCTTCCCACCCTATTTCGTCAGTGAACTTGGTCTTCAGTTCTTTATAACTTTCAGTAAATGATGCCATGGCCTGATCAACATTCTCAATATCTTCGTTATCGCTGAAGGACAGCAAAGCAATCACCTCTTCCCGTAAACTTCGGTTTATGGCGGTGGCGACATTGGAATCATCCAAGGCATGTGGAAGGGCTATTGTGATTTCAGGACAATTCCCACAGGATTCCCCGTGCAATTCGAGCGGCTCAAAAGTAAGTTTCTGTTCTGTTTCACAACCAAAAGGAATCCAGAGGATTAAAAGTAGGCCGAAATACTTTTTCATGAGTGAGGTTTTAGGGTTCCCAAAAATAAGACTTCATTGAAAACTCCGAAAGATAGCAATACATTTGTATGAAGATCCTAAGAAAATGAGCAAAAAAGAATTACGATTCAACAGCAAGACCATTCACGGTGGGCAGCATCCAGACAAAGCGTACGGAGCCGTTATGCCCCCCATTTATCAAACCTCAACCTATGCCCAGACCACTCCGGGAGGACATAAGGGATTTGAGTACTCACGAAGTGCCAATCCTACCCGAACCGCTTTGGAGAATGCCTTGGCTAGTATAGAAAGTGGGACATATGGGTTGGCTTTTGCCAGTGGGTTATCGGCCATCGATGCAGTGATAAAATTATTGCAGCCTGGAGATGAAGTGGTCTCCACTAATGATTTATACGGAGGCAGTTACCGACTTTTCAAACAGATTTTTGAAAAATATGGCATAAAGTTTCATTTTATCGGGATGCAGGACATGGATGCCATTGAAGCTCACATCAACTCCAAAACTAAGCTGATTTGGGTAGAGACACCAACCAATCCCATGATGAACATCATCGATATAAAGGCAGCATCTGCTTTGGCCAAAAAGCATAAGCTGTTGTTAGCTGTGGATAATACGTTTGCAACACCCTATTTGCAAAGACCCTTGGAATTGGGTGCTGACATAGTAATGCACTCGGCCACCAAATATTTGGGAGGACACAGTGACATAGTTGTCGGAGCCTTGGTAGTCAAGGATAAGGAACTGGCGGATAAACTCTATTTCATTCAGAACGCCAGTGGTGCCGTGTGTGGCCCCATGGATAGCTTTTTAACGCTCCGTGGTATAAAAACGCTTCACGTGCGCATGCAACGCCATTGCGAGAATGGGGAAGCCATAGCCAACTATTTGGACAAACACCCTAAAATTGAAAAAGTCTATTGGCCTGGATTTGAATCACACCCCAACCACGACATAGCCAAGAGTCAGATGGGCGGTTTTGGTGGAATGATATCCTTTGTGCCAAAGGGGAGCAGTTATGAAGAAGCTATTAAAATTGTGGAAAAACTCAAAGTTTTCACTCTGGCCGAGTCATTGGGAGGTGTGGAAAGTTTGGCGGGTCATCCGGCAAGTATGACGCATGCAAGTATCCCCAAAGAAGAACGCGAAAAAAGTGGGGTAGTGGATGCCTTGATTCGTTTAAGCGTTGGTATTGAAGATGCCAACGATTTGATCGCCGATTTGGAGCGGGCCATAGGTTAGGAAATTGAAAAATTTTTAAAAAAAGCCCATTCAAATTGTGTAAATACCATAATTTTGCGTTCAAATTCAAAATATAATAAAACTGCCTCTTTTTAAAGTTGCAGAGACAACAAAATAGCAATCCGTTTTATGGAACAAAAAATTAAAGCATTTATGGATGAGGTCATCACTAGAAATGGCCATGAACCAGAATTCATCCAAGCGGTTCAAGAAGTCGCGGAAACCGTAATTCCGTACATCGCCAAACAAGATATTTATAACGGAAAGAATATCCTTTTGCGTATGGTGGAACCCGAACGATTGATTTCATTTCGAGTGGCATGGATAGATGATGATGGTGAGATCCATGTAAACCGTGGTTATCGTGTACAGATGAACTCAGCCATTGGACCGTACAAAGGTGGTCTTCGTTTTCATCCTACCGTGAACGCCAGTGTATTGAAGTTCTTGGCCTTTGAACAGGTCTTTAAAAACAGCTTGACCACGCTGCCCATGGGCGGTGGAAAAGGAGGTTCCGATTTTGATCCAAAAGGGAAATCGGACGATGAAATCATGCGTTTTTGCCACGCTTTCATGACAGAACTTTGCCGACATATTGGTCCGAACACCGATATTCCAGCTGGGGATATTGGCGTAGGTGCCCGTGAAATTGGATTCCTTTTTGGGATGTACAAAAAAATTCGCAATGAGTTTACTGGAGTATTGACAGGGAAAGGACTTTCTTGGGGAGGTTCTTTGATTCGTCCTGAAGCTACCGGATACGGCACTGTGTATTTCGCAGACAGCATGTTAAAGACCAAAAATGAAACCTTCAAAGACAAAAAAGTCGTAATTTCAGGCTCAGGTAATGTGGCGCAATATGCAGCCGAAAAGGTATTACACCTTGGAGGTAAGGTATTGACACTTTCCGATTCTGCCGGATTTATCTATGACAAAGACGGCATTGACGAAGAAAAGCTGGCCTTTGTCATGGATTTAAAGAATAACAGAAGAGGTAGGATTTCCGAATATGTGGATAAATACCCATCGGCAGAATTCCACAAAGGAGAAACGCCATGGAAAGTGGCTTGTGATATAGCTCTGCCCTGTGCCACCCAAAACGAGTTGGATGGAGATGCAGCAGCAGCATTGATTAAAAATGGATGTATAGCTGTGGCAGAAGGCGCCAACATGCCTTCAACCCCAGAGGCCATCCATGCATTTCACGATGCCAAAATACTGTTCGCGCCTGGGAAGGCTTCAAACGCCGGAGGTGTTGCCACATCAGGTTTGGAGATGTCACAGAACTCACTTCGCATTAGCTGGACCAGAGAGGAAGTAGATGAGAGATTAAAGGGAATCATGGGTGATATTCATGATGCCTGTATCGAATATGGAAAAGAAGAAGACGGCTATTGCAACTACGTAAAAGGAGCTAATATAGCTGGTTTCGTTAAGGTGGCAGACGCCATGTTAGCCCAAGGAGTGATATAATTCTTATAATCAACCAGAGTTTTTGGTTGGCAGTTACCGGAAGGAGTGCTTATTTTTACCCCTTTCTGTAACTGCCTTTTTTTGTACCCTATGCAAGTGACCACCAAGGCCATAGTGCTTTCCGCTTTAAAATATGGCGACACCAGCCTTATTGTTAAGGCATTTACGGCTTCAGATGGATTAAAATCTTACTTGTTGAAAGGTGTTATGGGGTCCAAAAAAGGAAAATTGAAACCTGGGTATTTTCAGCCACTCATGCAGTTAGAAATTGTAGCGTACCATAAGAACAAAGGCACATTGGAAAGCATTCGAGAAGTGAAGGTGGCCGTACCTTACAAGACCCTCCATACGGATATTGTAAAAAACAGCATTGTTCTTTTTTTGGCTGAAATGCTGGGCAATAGCATCCATGAAGAGGAACAGGATAAAAGTCTTTTCAATTATTTGGAATACGCGTTGCTTTGGTTGGACGAACACCCAACAAATCCCAATTTTCACCTTCTATTTTTGTTGAATCTCACCAAATATTTGGGCTTCTACCCAGATACTTCATTTCAAAACGCGCGTTTTTTTGATCTTCAGGAAGGAAGTTTTTGCAAAACACCGTCGCTCAACCCACTGATTCAGAATGAATTATTGAACGATTTCAAGGGGTTTTTAGGCACGGATTTTGATGTATTACACACAAAACAACTAACTAAGTCAAATAGGCGGGAACTCTTAAAAATGGTCATTCTTTATTTCCGGTTGCATGTGCATGGATTTAGGGAACCAAAGTCTCTTGCTGTATTAAATGCCGTTTTTCAATAACATGTTTAAACCAACCGTAGCCTTATTTTTTTTATTTATTTCCTTTTCGCTTTTCGCCCAAGAAGTAACTGTTCTGGATGCCGATTCAGGAGTGCCCATTTCCAATTTGGCCATTTTTAACAGGGACAAGTCCAAGATCACAGTTACCGACTTTAATGGAAAGAGTGATTTGGGAATTTTTAATCCCAATGAACGGATTACCTTTCAACACCTGAGCTATGAGATTTATGCTACCACAAAATCACAAATCGCAAAAAGAGGAAATAGGGTTTACCTTTATTTAAGGTCTGAAGAACTGGAGGAAGTGGTCTTGTCCGTTTCCAAATGGGAGCAACAAAAGAAGAACGTTCCCCAGAAAATTGAGACCATAGATGCTCGAAGTATTTCCTTTACCGCCCCGCAAACTTCAGCAGATTTATTGCAAAATAGCGGAAAGGTTTTTGTGCAAAAAAGTCAGTTGGGTGGGGGAAGCCCCATGATTCGTGGTTTTGCCACCAATAGATTGTTGTTGTCCGTTGATGGCGTCCGGATGAACAACGCCATTTTTAGAGGTGGGAACCTTCAAAATGTGATTTCCATAGACCCCTTTGCCGTGAATAAGACCGAAATTATATTTGGCCCCGGTTCTGTTATTTATGGTAGTGATGCTATTGGTGGGGTAATGAATTTCTACACTCAAAAACCCCATTTTTCTTTTACGGATAGCTTGGCTTTTTCGGGAAAGGCAGACTATAGATTTGCTTCGGCCAACAACGAAAGTACCACTCATGCAGAGTTCAATTTTGGACAAAAAAAGTGGGCTTCCCATACCAGTTTTACCTATAATAATTTTGATGATTTAAAAATGGGAGAGCATGGGCCAGATTCGTATCTCCGGAACAATTATGTTATTCAACAAAATGGAATGGATGTTTTGGTGCCCAATGATAATCCCAAAAAGCAGATTTCAACAGGATACGATCAAGTGAACTTCCTTCAAAAGTTTGCATATCGGCCCAACGATACCTGGAATTATAATCTGGGATTGTACTATTCTGAAACCTCAGATTTTCCAAGGTATGACCGGTTGATTCGGCCTACAAGTGACGGACAGGGGCTTCGCTCCGCTGAATGGTACTATGGCCCCCAAAAATGGTTCATGGGAAACTTTCAGATTACCAAAAAAGGGAATAGCAAATTTTACGATCGCGTAAAACTTACCACTGCCTATCAGTTTTTTGAGGAGAGTAGGTATGACCGAGGATTTGGCGATGTGGAACTTTTTTCTACAAAGGAGAAAGTCGATGCCCTCTCCATGAATTTGGACTTTGAAAACAAAAAATTGGGAGGCCTTCATCTCTATTATGGTGCCGAATATGTTTTGAACAAGGTAAACTCGAAAGGAAGCATGCAAAATATTGAAACCAATGCAACGGAACGCACCGCATCCCGCTACCCAGATGGGGCCACTTGGCAGACTTTTGCCGGGTACATTAACGGAGAATATCAAATAGAACCCAATTTTACCTTGCTTTCTGGGATACGATATAGCCAAGTTTGGGTGGATGCTGAGTTCGAGAAAACATTTTACCCGTTTCCTTTTGATGAGGCCGATATTGTAACCGGGGCCTTTACCGGAAGTGTAGGATTTAGTTGGTTTCCCAGGGACGACTGGCAGATTACCTTGAACGGATCTACGGGATTCCGTGCACCAAATATTGATGATATTGGGAAAATATTTGATTCGGAACCCGGTTCTGTGGTAGTCCCCAATCCAGATTTGGAACCCGAATATGCCTACAATGGTGAATTGGGAATCCGAAAAAACTTTGGAGATAGACTCGTTTTAAAAGGGGCAGCCTACTATACCTATTTGGTGGATGCCTTGGTACGAAGGAATTTCAGCTTTAATGGTGAAACCGAGATCGAGTACAACGGGGAATTGAGCAATGTGCAGGCTATACAGAATGCTGCGAAAGCCTATGTCTATGGTTTTGAATTTGGTATGGAAGCCTTTTTTGATGAGCATTGGTCATTTTCATCAAACTTGACTCTTACCGAAGGTATTGAGGAGGACGATGATGGTACTGACACACCAGCGCGTCATGCCGCGCCTACCTTTGGTGATGCCCATTTGGTTTGGCAGAATCAAAAATTGAAAGCAGATATTTTCGTGAATTACAACGGCGAGATCAGCAATGATGATTTAGCACTTTCGGAACAGAGCAAGGACTATATCTACGCCAGTGATGCCAATGGCAATCCGTTTTCCCCCTCTTGGTATACCTTGAATTTTAGATCACAATACCAAATTTCCCATGCCTTAAAGGCTACAGTTGGCTTGGAGAACATGACCAACCAGCGATATAGAACATATTCATCAGGTATTGTGGCGCCAGGAACCAATCTTATTTTGGGATTGGGATACGTTTTCTAGAAAACAAAAAAGGGCAAGGAAATTCCTTGCCCCTTTTTTCAAGGTTTTTATTCTTACATTTTAATACTGTCCATGGTTTTTTTAGCATCCTCGCCGACCTCTTTGACTTTTTCCATGGCCTCTTCACCGGCCTTTTTAATACTATCTGCGGCTTTTTCACCCATTTCCATGGCTTCATCCCCTGCTTTTTTGACAGCATCAACCGCATCATTGGTGGCTTCCTTTAGGTCCTGACCTGCTTCTTCAAACGTTTCGCTGGCCTCTTCAGAAGCTTCTTTGGCCTTGTCCGCTGCCTCTTTGCAAGAGGTCATCACAGACAGGGATAAAGACAGTGCCATTACGGCCATTACAACTTTCTTCATTCTTTAAATGGTTTAGTGTTAGTGAAGAATCAAGATAGTGAATTTAATGTAAACGATGATCTGAAGCATATCATATTTAGGTTAAGGGTATTAAGGAAATACTAATACCCAAAACCAGGGGTGTAATTCCATCTAAATTCATAATTTTGCAAACTTGGAATTCGAGAAGAAGTAGCAGAATATATGAAGTTTGCAGAATATAAGGGATTGGATTTACCGAAGGTTTCAGAAGAAGTTCTAAACTTTTGGAAGGACAAAGAGATTTTTGAAAAGAGTGTTTCCACTAGGGAGGGCAAGGAGAGTTATGTCTTCTACGAAGGACCGCCATCTGCAAATGGAATGCCCGGAATACACCACGTAATGGCCCGTACCATCAAGGATATTTTTCCTCGCTACAAGACCATGAAGGGCTATCAAGTAAAGCGAAAAGCAGGTTGGGATACCCATGGACTGCCCATTGAGATAGGTGTTGAGAAAGAACTCGGGATTACCAAAGAGGATATTGGCAAAAAAATATCGGTTGAAGAATACAACGCGGCCTGTAAGAAAGCGGTAATGCGCTACACGGACGTTTGGAACGAAATGACCGAAAAAATTGGGTATTGGGTAGATATGGATGACCCCTACATCACCTACAAATCCAAGTACATGGAATCTGTCTGGTGGTTGCTGAAGCAGATTTATGACAAAGGATTGCTGTATAAAGGCTACACCATTCAGCCGTATTCGCCAAAGGCGGGCACGGGATTGAGCTCGCACGAGCTAAACCAGCCCGGAACGTATCAAGATGTTACCGATACTACAGTTACGGCCCAGTTTAAAGCCAAGAAAGAAACTCTTCCCGATTTTCTCAAAAATGTGGATGGGGACGTCTACTTTTTGGCATGGACGACCACACCTTGGACGCTTCCATCCAACACAGCATTGACCGTAGGCCCAAAAATTGAATATACGCTGGTGAAGACTTTCAACCAGTACACTTTTGAGCCGATCAATGTTGTAGTGGCCAAAAATTTAGTCGGATACAATTTTTCTGGAAAGTTCGCTAAGGTCGAGACAGAGGAAGAATTGAACTCCTTTAAAGAAGGGGATAAAAAAATTCCATTTTTGATAGGCGAAAGTTTTGTCGGCAAGGATTTGGTCGGTATTCAGTATGAGCAATTGATTGATTACGTGCAGCCGTATCAAAATCCAGAAAACGCTTTCCGGGTGATTTCCGGCGATTTCGTGACTACGGAAGACGGTACGGGAATTGTGCACACAGCACCCACCTTTGGTGCAGACGATGCCCTGGTGGCCAAACAGGCTACCCCAGAAGTTCCTCCCATGTTGGTTTTGGATGAAAACAATAACCCTGTACCCTTGGTGGATCTTCAGGGACGGTTTAGACCAGAGTTGAAGGAGTTTGGCGGCAAATATGTAAAGAACGAATATTATGATGATGGTGAGGCACCAGAAAAGTCTGTTGACGTTGAGATTGCCATCAAACTAAAAGAAGAGAACAAGGCCTTTAAAGTTGAAAAGTATGTCCACAGTTACCCCAATTGCTGGCGTACGGACAAACCTATTTTATACTATCCGTTAAACTCGTGGTTCATTAAAGTGACGGACGTTAAGGACCGCATGTTTGCATTGAACCAGAGCATCAACTGGAAGCCCAAAGCCACCGGCGAGGGTCGGTTTGGAAACTGGCTGGCCAACGCCAACGATTGGAACCTTTCTCGTTCTCGGTATTGGGGTATTCCATTGCCCATTTGGCGTACCGAAGATGGCAAGGAGGAAATGATCATTGGTTCTGTGGAAGAACTTAAGAATGAAATGGCCAAAGCCGTGGAGGCTGGAGTTTTGGAAAAAGATGTGTTCGCTGATTTTGTGTCCGGAGACATGAGCGAAGCGAATTACGACAAAATTGACCTACACAAAAACATCGTGGATGGGATTACCTTGGTTTCCCCATCCGGGCAACCCATGAAACGCGAGGCCGACCTTATCGATGTTTGGTTTGATAGTGGTTCCATGCCCTATGCCCAATGGCATTATCCGTTCGAAAACAAGGAGTTGATTGATGAGGGCGTGGCTTTTCCGGCCAACTTCATTGCTGAAGGTGTGGACCAGACCCGGGGATGGTTCTATACGCTTCATGCCATTGCTACCATGGTTTTTGATTCAGTAGCCTACAGAAATGTGGTCTCCAATGGATTGGTTTTGGATAAAGAAGGCAAAAAAATGTCCAAACGATTGGGCAACGCCGTAGATCCTTTTGAGGTATTGCCAGAACATGGTCCCGATGCCACACGTTGGTACATGATTTCCAATGCCAACCCGTGGGATAACCTTAAATTCGACATTGACGGGATTGTTGAGGTAAAACGAAAGTTCTTTGGAACCTTGTACAACACCTACTCCTTTATGGCACTGTACGCCAATATTGATGAATTTGACTATTCTGAGGCTGATGTTGCCTTGCAGGATAGGCCCGAAATTGACCAATGGATTTTGTCTGAACTCCACACCTTGATCAAGAATGTGGATGAGGCGTATGCGGATTATGAAGCGACCCGGGCAAGTAGAATGATTTCTGATTTTGTGCAGGAAAATCTGAGCAACTGGTATGTTCGTTTAAGCAGAAGACGTTTCTGGAAGGGTGATTACCAGCAAGATAAAATATCCGCCTACCAAACCTTGTACACCTGTTTGAATACAGTGGCCAAACTATCGGCCCCTGTGGCGCCATTCTTTATGGACCGCTTGTATTTGGATTTGAATGCCACCACTCAAAAAGAAGATTTTGAAAGCGTTCATTTGGCAGAATTCCCAGTTTTTGATGCTTCCTTGGTGAATAAGAAATTGGAGCGGAAGATGCAGTTGGCCCAAAAGATTTCATCCTTGGTGTTGTCCATCCGTCAGAAAGAAAAAATCAAGGTTCGCCAACCACTCCAAAAAATCATGATTCCCGTTTTGGATGATGAGCAACGATTGGACATTGAAGCAGTATCAGGGTTGATAAAATCAGAAGTAAATGTCAAGGAAATTCAACTATTGGATGATGCTTCGGGTATTTTGGTGAAACAAATAAAACCTAACTTTAAGGTTTTGGGCCCGAAATTTGGTAAGGATATGAAGGCGATTGCCGCAGCTGTTGGTCAATTGGGGCAAGAGGATATCCAAAAAATAGAAAGAGAAGGGGAATTAATGCTACAGTTGGAAAATAAAAGCGTTAATTTACAGTTAACCGATGTAGACATCAGTTCCCAAGACATTGAGGGATGGTTGGTTGCCAGTGCTGGACCATTGACCGTTGCATTGGATGTGACCATTGATGACACGTTGAGAAAAGAGGGTATTGCCCGTGAATTGGTGAACCGGATTCAGAACATCCGAAAGGAGTCTGGGTTTGAAGTAACCGATAAGATTGACATAAAAATATTGAAGGACGGTTTGGTTGAAAATGCGGTTTCAAGTAATGAAGATTACATTAAAACAGAAACATTGACGGCCCAACTCAATTTCGAAGAGAAACTGGATGAAGGCATTGCAGTTGCCTTTGATGAAGTGAATACAAAATTGTTTATTCAAAAACATTAGAAAATGGCAGAAGAACTAAAAGTTAGATATTCAGATAAGGACCTAAATGAGTTTAGGGTCTTAATCGAAGAAAAAATAGAAAAGGCAAAAAGCCATTTGGACCTTTTAAAGAGTGCCTATATGAATGATGGAAACAATGGTACAGATGATACCTCACCAACATTCAAGGCTTTTGAGGAAGGGTCGGAGACCATGAGTAAGGAAGCCAACACGCAATTGGCCATTCGTCAGGAGAAATTTATCCGCGACTTAAAGAGTGCACTATTGCGTATTGAGAACAAGACCTATGGAATATGCCGTGTTACCGGAAAGCTCATCAATAAAGAGCGATTGAAGCTGGTGCCGCATGCCACATTGAGCATTGAGGCCAAGAACATGCAGAAATAATAAAAACGCCTCAGGGCGTTTTTTGTTTATGAAGCCACTGTTCTTTGTTGTTGGTCTTTTTTTTCTTGTGCACGTGCAAGCACAAAAACTGGTGAAGAAAGCCTTTATTGGTCCAAGAACACAATCCATTCAAATAGATTCGCAACATTGTTACCAGATTGATTTGCAAACGGCCCGAACCAAAGAAGTTCAGGTGGAGGCAAGCATAGAGGGCGAATATGCCAAGGATTTGCTCATTTCCATCGAAGAAAATGGCACTACAGTGCGCATCAGTGCAGGGTTTCAACCCAACTTCATCAACCCCAATGACAAACTAAGTGCACACAAAGTGGTTTCCATTGCCTTGCAGATTACAGTGCCCCAATACAAAGACGTCTCCATTTTTGGAACCAATTCCAATGTGGAAGTGGAGGGGAAGTATCAAAATCTCGATGTAACACTATCCGATGGCAGATGTGAATTGAACAATGTTTCGGAAACCGTGGAAGTAACCACTCAAAAGGGAGATATTTGGGTGAATGCGAACAGTGGTACCATCCTTGCTGAGAGCACCTACGGACTCGTGGAAAACGATCAAATTCCAATCGGAAATAACCAATATATCCTAAAGACGGTACAGGGCAATATCCATCTTAGGAAAACAAAATAATATACCTATTTTTGCAACCACTTTTTAATGGCATGAATCTAAAAAAATCCCTCATAATCATTGTATTGATTCTCCTTGTGGACCAAATAAGCAAGGTCTACATCAAGACCCATTTTATTTTGGGCGAATCTCATGACGTTTTAGGTTGGTTCAAGATACTTTTTATTGAGAATGAAGGTGCAGCTTGGGGTACCAAACTCAGTGATTTATTGCCTATTTCTGAATCTATTGGGAAACTTGTTTTGACCGTCTTCCGGATTTTTGCGGTCCTTGGAATTGGTTATTGGCTATGGGACATCATTAAAAAACAATCGCCTAGAACACTAATCTTGGCCGTATCCCTCATTTTTGCCGGGGCTTTGGGGAACATCATAGACTCTGTTTTTTATGGGATTATTTTTGATCACAGTAATGGGCAAGTGGCCACATTGTTTTCCAATGAACCCTATGGAAGTCTGTTCCATGGCAAAGTGGTGGACATGCTCTATTTTCCATTGATTGATACCACATGGCCCGATTGGGTCCCTTCCTTTGGCGGGCAACGCTTCCGTTTTTTTGAGCCCGTTTTCAACATAGCGGACACTGCCATTAGTACCGGAGTGGGCATATTGATTGTCTTCAATAAAAAGGCTTTTCCAAAAAAATCAGAAGATACACAGGAAGTGGTAGATCAAAATGCGTAAATCTTTTCTGGGGTAACACAGTAATCCAGTTGCACGTCATTGTCATGTACATCTGTGATGTATTCTTCCTCAGGCCCAAACAATGAAAGTCCAATCTTTATGGTTTCATCCCTGCATTTTCGCAAAAAAGTATCATAAAAGCCTTTACCGTATCCCACACGGTTGCCCTGTAGGTCAAACGCCAATAAGGGTACAAAGACGACATCAATTTTGGTTTCTGGGATTGTAATCCCATCCACAGGCTCAGGAATTCCCCATTTATTTTTTTTGATGACGGTACTGTCTGTCAATAAAAAGTTTTCCAAGGTATAGTTTTTCTGTGTTTTTGGAATCACAACATGTTTATCTTTTCCTTGGAGTAGCGTAATGAGCGGGAGGGTGTCTATTTCTTTATTTTCTTCTATGGTCAAAAAGATATGGAAATAAAAAAAATCCCAAACCGGTATTTGAAGTACATGATTCGTTAAATCCATACTTAAATCTGAGATTTGCGAAGAAGTAAGATTCGCTCTCAGACTTTTGTACTTTTTTCTTAGTTCATGTTTCAACATTTAAAATAATGTTGAAGATTTTAGGGGTTGTGTTTTGGGGGCAATACTGTTCTATTCTCCTCGAGTTGATACTGAGAAGAAGATTTTGAAGAAAAGCATCAAAATCAAATACATTCCCAAAACGATAACATAGTTTTCCATAGAATTGTATTTATACCGTTAAATATAGGTAAAGCAATTTTAAAATTCACCATGAAATGCACCTTTTATCGATGAAATGCATGATTTTTATCAATTGTTTAACAATTTAGATTCACTCTAAAAAGAAAATTATAGGTTTTCCATAGTTTTTTTAGGGGAAAACCCCAGTTTTTGATTTTAGGATTGGAATATGGCTCTTAAACTAAATAAATGGTATTGGTAAAGTGGAACGCCCCAGCGGTTAAATCAGACCAAGAAAGCATCAAGTTTAACAAAAAACACTGTAATTAAAACATAACTTTGTTAAAAGCCGATTAAGGAATATTTCCTGAAATATTTATGTCCTACCCATCCATCAATGTTCAAATCAGTGTGCTGCCCAATAGTCCGGGGGTATATCAATTTTACGATGCGGATGGAAAAATCCTCTATGTAGGAAAAGCCAAGAACCTTAAGAAAAGGGTGTCATCCTATTTCAATAAAAAACAGGAGTATGGAAAAACCCGGGTTTTGGTGAAGAAAATCCATAGTATAAAACATATTGTGGTGGCCACGGAGTCTGATGCGCTTCTTTTGGAGAATAACTTGATCAAGAAGCTAAAGCCCAGATATAATGTTATGCTCAAGGACGATAAGTCCTACCCATGGATTTGTATCAAAAAAGAACGTTTTCCCAGGGTTTTTCCAACCCGGAAACTTATAAGGGATGGCTCGGAGTATTACGGACCCTACACGAGCATGAAAACCGTGAGAACGTTACTGGATTTAGTAAAAAGCCTTTATCCTCTGCGAACCTGCAATTATGACCTCTCCGAAGAAAAAATAACCGCAGGGAAGTACAAAGTGTGCCTGGAATACCATTTAGGGAATTGTTTGGGTCCCTGTGAGGGCTTTCAGAGTGAAGCTGAATATCATGGGCAAATTGAGGATATCCGTCAGATTATTAAGGGAAATTTACGGAGTTCGTTACAGGCTTTTAAAGAGCAGATGCATGTTTATGCCGAAAAAATGGAGTTTGAAAAGGCACAGCGCATCAAAGAGAAAATTGATGTGCTGGAAAACTATCAGGCCAAATCAACGGTGGTCAACCCTAAGATCAACAATGTGGATGTGTTCAGCATTGTGTCCGATGAGACCCATGGCTATGTCAATTTTTTACAGGTCTCCCACGGTTCCATTGTTAGGTCCCACACCATGGAAATCAAGAAAAAATTGGAGGAGACCGATGAAGAACTCCTTCAATTGGCCATTACAGAAATCAGACAACGGTTCAATTCGCAGTCCAAAGAAGTTTACCTGCCCTTTCCCGTTGATGTGGAGGATACCCTAAAAGTGACCTTGCCCAAATTGGGAGATAAGCGCAGGATTTTGGAACTTTCAGAACGCAATGCCCGTTTTTATCGACAGGATAGGTTAAAGCAAATAAAAATTGTTGACCCAGATAGGCATACCAAACGCATCATGGCACAAATGAAAGCCGATTTGCGACTATCAGAGGAGCCTACACATATTGAATGTTTTGACAATTCAAACATTCAGGGAAGCAACCCTGTGGCCGCTTGTGTTGTCTTTAAGAACGGAAAGCCTTCCAAAAAGGACTATAGACATTTCAATATAAAAACTGTTGAGGGCCCAGACGACTTTGCTAGCATGGAAGAAGTGGTGTTTAGACGATATAAGAGATTGCTGAATGAGGAGGAGCCGCTTCCACAGCTAATTGTTATAGATGGCGGCAAAGGCCAGCTTTCATCTGCACTGAAGAGTTTGGAGGCGCTTGGGCTGCGGGGAAAAATCGCCATTATTGGTATTGCCAAGCGGTTAGAGGAAATTTATTTTCCAAATGATTCAGTTCCGTTATATTTAGATAAGCGGTCCGAGACGTTGAAAATCATCCAACAACTTCGGAATGAGGCTCACCGGTTTGGAATTACCCACCACAGAAACAAAAGGAGCAAGGGAGCCATTGGGTCGGAATTGGAGAACATTGACGGCATCGGCAAAAAAACCGCAGAGCAATTGTTGAAGAACTTTAAATCGGTCAAGCGTGTTAAAGAAGCCACAATAGAAAGTCTGGCCGAGTCTGTGGGAATGGCAAAGGCAAAAAAGATTTATAAATCCTTTCACTGACAGCATGGGTGTAAAAAAAATTCTTTTCGCGATAGCCTTTACTTTTTTTGGGGTTTTGGGCATGTCCCAGACTCCGGAAGCTGATGCTCCACCCAAAGTTGGGCTGGTTCTCAGTGGTGGTGGTGCCAAGGGACTCGCCCATATTGGTGCCATTAAGGTAATCGAGGAATCTGGTGTTAAAATAGATTATATAGGAGGAACAAGCATGGGAGCCATTGTGGGGGCTTTGTATGCATCGGGCTACTCTGCCCATGAGCTTGACTCTATTTTTAGGGTGACCGATTTCACTAAACTCATCCAAGATAACGTGCCCAGGGGTGCCAAAACGTTTTATGAAAAGGAGGATTCAGAGCGGTACGCACTGGCCTTGCCGTTCACTAATTTCAGTATTTCCTTTCCACAAGCTATTTCTGGAGGGCAGAACATCTATAATGAATTGGTGCGATTGCTCTACCATGTGAAGGACGTTCAAGATTTTAAAAAATTGCCCATTCCGTTTTTGTGCGTGGCCACCAATGTGGAAACGGGTGAAGAGGTCATGTTGGATCAGGGGTATTTGCCCGAGGCCATTATGGCAAGTGGTACCTTTCCATCACTTTTTGAGCCATCGGAGATTGATGGGGACATTTTAATTGATGGTGGCGTGGTAAATAACTATCCGATAGACAAGATACAGGCAATGGGAGCAGATGTTATCATTGGGGTGGATGTACAGCACAATCTCTCCACACGGGAATCACTGATGTCCGCCACCGAAATTTTGCTTCAAATCAACAATTACAGGACGGTCAATGATATGAAAAAGAAGGCAGCCAAAACCGATATCTACATCCGACCAGAGATTGACGATTTTTCTGTAATTGACTTTGGCAGAAGCAAAGCAATCGTAAAAAGCGGGGAGGAAGCCGCCAAGACCAAAGAACAGGAATTACAGGACTTGGCCCAAAGACAAAATAACCCAAGGGTAAGCAAGCAACGGGTACAGCCCATAGATAGCCTTACCATTAACCGGATGATTATTAGGGGAAATGATCAGTATACCCGGGGGTACATCAAAGGAAAATTGCGGTTCAATTTAGCTGAAAAAATTTCTTTTGATGACCTAAAACAGGGAATGAACAATCTTTCGGCCACAGGGAACTTTAAAGCTATCCGGTATGAGCTGATCTCCAATGGCCTTGGAACCGATTTGGTTTTAAAACTCAAAGAGAATCCAACAAAGATGTTCATGAAGCTATCAGCGCATTACGATGATCTCTACAAGAGTGCGGCGCTCATCAACCTCACCAAAAAGAATTTTTTCATGAAGGATGATGTGGCCTCATTTGATTTTATTTTGGGCGATCATGTGCGGTACAACATGCAGTACTATTTGGACAAAGGCTATTATTGGAGTTTTGGGGTAAATTCCAAGTTCACGGATTTTGATGAGGAAATTGACTTTGGATTGATTCAGTCCAATTTTAACGTGCCAAATGACCCCAACATTCGGCAGATCAATTTGGATGTTACCGATTTAACCAATCAGATTTACCTTCAGACCGTTTTACAAGAAGAATTTGCTTTTACCATTGGGGCGGAGCATAAACTTTTACGATACAGCACCCGAACCCTGAACCAGTTTGAAGGTGAGGTTGCCGAGGAGTCGTTGGCCAATCCGCCGGAGCGGACCTATTTTGAAAATTCCAATTACTTCAGCACTTTCGGAAAAATTACGTTGGACACCTATGATGATAAATACTTCCCAACCAAAGGCCTGTATTTTGACAGTGATTTTCATTTGTATCTCTTCTCTTCGGATTTTAATGAGAATTTCAAAGAATTTTCCGTGGGGAAGGCCAGGTTGGGTACCGTAATTCCCTTGTCCCACAACTTAAGTTTTAATGTTGAGACCGAAGGGGGTGTTAAATTTGGCACCTCTGGTGTCACCTCTTTTGATTTTGTTCTGGGAGGATTTGGGAACGATTTTGTAAACAATTTTGTGCCCTTTTTCGGGTATGATTTTTTGAGCCTGCCTGGGAACAGTTTTGTAAAGGCATACGGAAGGCTGGATTACCGATTTGCCCCTAAGAACCATTTATTGTTTTCAGCAAATTTTGCCAATGTGGATGACGATCTTTTTAGAACCGGTGATTGGTTCAGTGAACCCACTTTTTCGGGCTATGGATTAGGCTATGGATTTGAGTCTTTCATTGGCCCGATTCAAATTTATTATTCTTGGACCCCAGAGATAAAAAATGACAGTATTTTCTTTAGTATTGGATATTGGTTCTAGTTAAGGAAATATTCAGGAAACCCCATTTTTTCTTAATAAACTGCCAAAAATCAGCACGGAAAGCATCAATCTCATCGAAGTTAAGTTAAAGTCCGTTAAAAACTTATTTTCCTACAAAGGCTTAATGTATCTTTACAGCACATAAGGGGTGGTTCCCTTATAACTTTAAGTATTGGTTTTTCATAATTTAAAGTTTGGTTGGTTATTTAGGAAAAGCCCAGTTTTAAGACTGGGCTTTTTTTGTATTATAATATTTTGGAACAAGATTTGTTTAAGTAAATGTAAAGCGCATAGCCCCGAGAGCGATTTTATTAATTTTATAGCAATAAAAAGGTCATGAAAAAGACATTGATTGTACTTACCCTGCTTATTTCTGCAACTGTGTTGGGGCAAAAGTTCCAACCAGCATACAAGTCAGGTGAATGGCTAAAGTTCAGAATTCACTACGGATTTTTGAACGCAAGCTATGCCACACTACACCTTACCTCCGATACATTGGATAGTATTCCGGTGTATCATGTGGTCGGCGAAGGAAAAACCACTGGATTTGCCAGTATCTTCTTTAAGGTCGATGACACCTATGAAAGTTACTTTGGCCGCAAGAATGGAAAACCCTATAGATTTGTGAGAAAGATAGACGAAGGGGGCTATACCAAGGATATCGAAATCGACTTTAACTACAAAGAGGAAATGGCCGTTCTTAGGGATAATAAGAATGGGACCGAGCAGCGAATACCAGTGCACAATAAAATTCAGGATCTTATCTCGGCCTCCTATTTTATGAGGAACAATTACAATCTGGAAGAATTTGAGGAAGGCCAATCCATTAATCTTGATATGTTGTTCGATGATGACGGGGTTTTTCAGTTTAAATTGAAATATTTAGGAAAAGAAGTGCTCAGAACCAAGTTTGGAAAGGTGGAATGTCTTAAATTTAGGCCTTTGGTTCAGTCGGGTCGTGTTTTTAAAGAAAAAGAGAGTCTTACCCTCTGGGTTTCAAATGATTTGAACAAAATTCCGATAAGAATCAAAGCCGATTTGGCAGTAGGGTCGTTGAAAGCAGATTTGGAAGCCTACAACGGACTGCGAAACCAGTTTAAAATAATAATGGATTAGTTTGGATGAAGAATGATGAGCGAATTGAGTCCCAAATCAATAAGCTTGAGGAAAAGTACAAAAATTCGGGTCAGGACCTAAGCTCTTATCTGGATGGATTGCTCTACCAGAGATACCTTACCTATTGGGACTACATACACTTGGATACCCTGCTGAGCCTTCAGGTGCCGCGCACCCATTTCCCCGATGAGGAAATCTTCATCATGTACCACCAAATTACCGAACTCTATTTTAAATTGATCATCCATGAGCAAAAACAGATTGTAGAAGACCGCTCACAAGACATCCAATTCTTTATTGAAAAAGTAACTAGGATCAACAACTACTTCAAGGCCCTTATTTCTTCGTTCAGCATAATGATTAAGGGAATGCAACGGGAACAGTTTTTGCGATATCGAATGGCGTTGTTGCCTGCGAGTGGATTTCAATCAGCACAGTACCGAATGATAGAGCTCTATGCCACTCCTTTGCAGAATTTGGTGCACCATACAGAGCGCAATGATTTTTCGGCCAAAGACAGTATTGAGGAACTTTTTGAACATATCTATTGGAAAAATGGAGCAACTGATAAGGACACAGGAGAAAAGACCTTGACCCTCAAACAATTTGAGA
Organism: Flagellimonas marina; assembly: GCF_042651185.1. Taxonomy (NCBI): domain Bacteria; kingdom Pseudomonadati; phylum Bacteroidota; class Flavobacteriia; order Flavobacteriales; family Flavobacteriaceae; genus Flagellimonas; species Flagellimonas marina. The sequence goes on from NZ_JBHSCL010000007.1 coordinate 159,512, forward strand.
TTCGATACACTCCTCGTTTATTGCGCATTGCCAATCAGGTTAAGGAAAGCACTGTATATCAAAAGTACCTACAATTGCCCGAAACATCTCGGAATAATAAAGAGTTGATTAAGGCGTTAAAAGATTTGGATATGAACGCCAATGTAAATTGGCCGTTAATGCATATGGGTTCCGCTTACAGATATCTGGCCAAGGGAAACCAAGAAATTGATGCCACCGGAGGCACCAATTGGAAACAGTATTTACCGCCCAGTTTTCAGAAAATAATATTTTTCCCAACTTTGTACTCAGAAAATGAGCTGGATACATGGGGAAAACAATGGGTGGACCATATATTTAATCCGGCAAACAAGGAATACAAGGAACAAGAATAGCATGCAAAAATTTTTTGGGGCAATTTTGACGCTGGTGGTTCTAGTGTCATGTAAAGAAGAAAAGGTTGTTGTAAATGAAGAGTTGGCAAAGGTGGAAACCATAGAGAAACCACCTGTTTTGCATTATGGCTTTAACTTGGAAGATTATACCGTTGTTCATGATACGGTACGAAATGGTGACAGTTTTGGGGAGTTAATGTTGAAGAACAAGGTAGACTATCCAAAAATTGCAGCCATTTCGGAGAACTATCGTGACACCTTCGATGTCAGAAAAATTCAAGTAGGCAAACCTTACCTTATTTTAAAGTCAAAAGACACCTCTGAAGTTGCCGAAGTGTTCATTTACCAAAACGATAAGATCAATTATACCGTAGTTGACCTTCGCGATTCAACCAAAGCGTATAAGAGCAAGAAAAGAGTAAAATTGGTGGAGCGCGAAATAGGGGGTGTTATAGACCATAGCCTGTCCATGTCCATTGATACCTTGGGGGTGGATTATAACCTAACTTTTAGGCTTTCCGATATCTATGCCTGGACCATTGATTTTGGACGATTGGACAAAGGCGACAAATTTAAGGTGGTTTTTGAGGAACGCTATATCAATGATACCATTTATGCGGGAATTGGCGCGGTAAAGGCGGCCTATTTTGAGCACAAGGGTAAAACCATCTATGCTTTCCCATACATTTCAGATGCAACCAACAATATCTTGGAATATTTTGATCAAGATGCGAACAATCTACGAAGCACCTTTTTGCGTGCCCCAATTAAATTTAAATACAGAGTGTCCTCGCGCTATAATCTAAAAAGGAGAATTGCCTATTACGGTTATAAAGTAAGACCCCATAAAGGCACCGATTTTGCTGCACCCATTGGTACTCCCATTGTGGCCACTGCTGATGGTACCGTAACCGAATCTACCCGAAGGGGCGGAAATGGTAAATATGTAAAAATCAGGCACAACGATACGTACAGCACCCAGTACCTTCACATGAAGGCACAGAACGTTAAGCGAGGTGATTTTGTACGTCAAGGCGATGTGATAGGATGGGTTGGAATGACCGGAAATACAGGTGGCCCACACGTTTGTTACCGTTTTTGGAAATATGGAAGACAAGTGGACCCCTTTAGGGAAGAACTTCCTGCTGCAGAACCTATTGCAGACTCGTTGCGTACCGACTATTTGGCATACATTCAACCATTGCGAGATCAATTGGATTGCATAGAATTTGTGGACCAAACACCAGAACCAGAAGAGAACCTATTAACGTATAACCAGTAATGGCCCTACCCAAAATCAACCCTACAACCACCAACACTTGGAAAAAACTTTCTAAACACTACACCGAAAATAAAGACACCCACCTAAGACAACTCTTTGCCAAAGACAAGAACAGAGGCAAAAAGTTCAGTATTCAGTGGAACGATTTCTTGGTGGATTATTCCAAAAACCGAATTACGGAAGAAACCCTTTCGCTTTTGCTGGATTTGGCCGAAGAGGTAAAACTCAAGGAGGCCATGGAAGGATATTTCGGAGGAGACTTGATCAACCAAACCGAAGGAAGGGCAGTTCTTCACACTGCGCTCAGGGCAAAGAAAGGAGATGTTGTTCATGTGGATGGCAAAAATGTTGTTGAAGAAGTATACCAAGTAAAAGAAAAAATTAAATCCTTTTCCGAAGCGGTGATTTTAGGAAACAAAAAGGGATTTACTGGAAAAGCCTTTACCGATGTTGTCAACATAGGCATCGGCGGATCAGATTTAGGCCCTGTAATGGTAACTGATGCCCTAAAGTTCTATCAGAACCACTTGAAGACCCACTTTGTGAGCAACGTTGATGGAGATCATGTGCACGAGGTATTAAAAGAACTCAACCCAGAGACTACCTTATTTGTTATTGTCTCCAAATCCTTCACAACCCAAGAAACCTTGAGTAATGCCCTCACCATTAAAAAATGGTTTTTGGAAAATGCTTCCCAAGAAGATGTGGCCAAACATTTTGTGGCGGTTTCCACCAACCTTGAAAAAATTGAGGAGTTTGGTATTGCCGATGATAATGTGTTCCCCATGTGGGATTGGGTCGGAGGTCGATTCTCGCTTTGGAGTGCGGTTGGTTTATCCATAGCGCTTTCGGTTGGATATCAAAATTTTGATGACCTCTTGGTAGGGGCCCATACTATGGACACCCATTTTAAAGAAGCACCCTTTTCAGAAAACATTCCTGTTGTCTTGGCTTTGTTGAGTGTATGGTACAATAATTTTTATGGGGCCGAAACCGAGGCCATTATTCCTTATACCCAATACTTGCATCGTTTTTCGGCCTATTTGCAGCAGGGCATCATGGAGAGTAATGGAAAAAGTGTGGACCGAGCAGGCAACCGGGTCGACCTCCAGACCGGAACCATTATTTGGGGAGAACCGGGCACCAATTCACAACATGCTTTCTTTCAATTGATCCATCAAGGAACAAAATTGATACCAACAGATTTTATCGGATATAAAAAATCCTTGCACGGTGATGTAGACCATCACAACAAATTAATGGCCAACTTCTTTGCACAGACCGAAGCATTGATGAATGGAAAAACTGTTGATGAGGTCAAAAACGAATTGGAAGCACAGGGTGTGTCAGAAAATGAGCAAAAGTCCCTACTTCCGTTCAAAGTATTTGAGGGCAATAAACCCACCAATACCATACTTATTAACAAGCTTACACCCAAAAGCCTGGGAGCATTGATTGCACTTTATGAACACAAAATCTTCGTTCAGGGTGTAATTTGGAACATCTTTAGCTACGATCAATGGGGCGTGGAATTGGGCAAGCAACTGGCCAAAACTATTCTCAGCGACATTGAAAATTCAGAAATTGGCAAGCATGATAGCTCTACGTTACGTCTTTTACAATTTTTTAAGAGCTAATTAAGTAGGTTTTTATTTGTTAAGAAAAACCATAAACATTTGTTTGTCAACTGTTTTTGTTTGTTAATTTTGTGTTAACTGTACAAGTGTCATTTTAACCTTGACTTAATCGTTGAGTGTTAAAAATGCAGCACTTTTGCAGGGCAAATTAAACACTTAAACATTGAATAATGAAAAAAATCTACTTGGCTATTGTAGCGATTTTAGTGTCCGCAATGGCTTTTTCACAAGGAACAATTACTGGTACTGTAGTGGACGGCGAGCTTGGTGGCCCGCTCCCTGGTGCTAGCGTGGTGGTTAAGGGTACTTCCATTGGTACCTCTACTGATTTTGATGGAAACTTCACCTTGGAAGTCAACCAAGCTTCCGGGACTTTGGTGGTTTCTTATATTGGATTTGTTAAGAAGAACATTAGTTTTAGTTCTACTGGCAGTGTAGGGACCATTACCCTACAGCCCGATGCCGAAGAATTGGAAGGCGTAGTAGTGGTAGGTACCGGTATTATCGACCTTGCTGCTGATAGAAAAACCCCAATTGCGGTTTCTTCCGTTCCCGTAAAGATCATTCAAGAAAAAATTGGTACACAAGACGTTACCATGACCTTGGTAAACACCCCTTCTGTTTATGTATCAGGACAGTCAGGCGGATTTGGAGATACCAACATGAGAGTGCGTGGTTTTGACCAAGACAATACCGCTTTCCTTTTAAACGGTCAGCCTATCAATGGTATGGAAGATGGATTGATGTACTGGTCAAACTGGTCTGGATTGAACGATATCGCCTCTGGAGTACAGATTCAAAGAGGTTTGGGATCTTCAAAATTGGCTATTTCTTCAGTAGGGGGTACAGTGAACTTCGTGACAAAAGCCACTGAAATGAATGAAGGAGGCTTTGGATATGCCACTGTGGCCAACAACAACTATATTAAAACTTCTGCTGGCTACAACACCGGTATTTCTGACAAGGGTTGGGGATTGAGTGTAATGCTTTCGCACTGGTAAGGAGATGGATATAATGAAGGTAATTTTGGTGAAGGTCAGACCTATTTCATTTCGGTTGGATACACACCAAACGACAGCCATAACTTCAACTTTTTGATTACTGGTGCACCTCAGTTCCATGACCAAAACTTTACTAAGCCCATTGCTGACTATTTGGAATATGGATTGCGATACAATAATAACTGGGGTACTTATAATGGCCAATACCTTACTGAAAGGAGAAACTTTTATCACAAGCCTGTTGCTAACCTCAACTGGGACTGGAACATTGATTCATCCACTAGTTTGTCTACGGTTTTGTATGCCTCTTGGGGTAATGGTGGAGGTACCGGAGATCGTGGTAACCGAATTAGAACAGATGATGGCTATATAGACTATGACGCTATCTACGCTTTCAATAACAGTGTACCTAATGGTGCCGGCGGCTATTTTGCTGCAGGTGGAGGGTATATTACTAGAGCATCCATGAACTTGCACAACTGGTATGGGTTGATTTCAAACTTTGAAAAGCAATTATCTGATAATTTGACTTGGAACGTAGGTTTTGATCTAAGAACCTATTATGGAAAACACTTTAGGGTGGTTTCTAACTTCCACGGCCTAAACTCATGGCAAGAGAATATTCGTTTGAGAGATCAAAATAATGACCATCAGACTTATGGTACTTTTGGTACATACAAGCAAGTAATTGCTACTGAGTCATTTAGACCATCAGGATGGGCTGCAGCTTTCAATAGCTATCCAGAAGAGCAAAAAATTGCCTATAACAACGAAGAGCGTATTTCTTACGGAGGATTGTTCACGCAGTTAGAGTACGCTACCGATCAGTTTTCTGCTTTCTTCCAAGGGTCTATATCCAATCAGTATCACCAAAGATTTGATCCATACCAGTACGCTGATCAATCTTTGATCGATGGTACTTCTCCACAATGGACAGGAACTCCACTACCTGCCGGGATAGAGCCAGGGGTGGATTCAGAAAAAGTGAACAACTTTGGATATAATGCAAAAGGTGGATTCAGCTATAGCCCAACTGACCAACACAGTTTTTACTTCAACACAGGATACTATAATCGTCAACCGTATCACGATAACATTTATTTGAACTTTACCAATCAAATAAATCCGTTGACCGAAAATGAGAAAATCTTTGGTTTGGAAGCGGGTTATGGATACTCTAGCTCTATTTTTTCTGGTAATATAAACCTGTACCGCACTTCATGGAAAGATCGTGTAGTGACCAGTTCAGATGTTGTAGACGATGTGGTTACATTTACTTCTAACTTTGGTGCAGAGCAGTTGCACAGTGGTATAGAGTTGGATGCTAAAGTAAGACCTTGTAGCGGACTTAGCCTTAATGCTTTCGCTTCTATAGGAGATTGGCAGTACAAAGGCGAGACCGTAACCCAAGTGACAGACGAAGAGCGTAACGTAATTAGCACCGAGAACCAAGATATTGATGGAGGTAAAGTAGGTGGTGCTGCCCAGCTTTCTGGAGGTCTTGGCTTTGCATACAGAATTTCCAACATGTTCTCCATTGATTCTGATTTCAGATACTATGACAACCTGTATGCAGATGTTGGGGCTATCAAGGAAAACTTGGAGCTGCCATCCTTCAGCTTGTTGGATGCAGGGGTTACTTTTAACCTTCCTGTTGGAATTGACAAAACCAAAAACCTAAAGATCAGGGCCAATATGAACAACGTATTGGATAAAGAATATATCTCCAGATTGACCACGGCCAATTTTGCCGAAGCTGGTGATGAGCTTTATGAAGGGATTGCAGTTTCCAACCAAGGATACTTTGGTTGGGGAAGAACCTGGAACGTTACATTGCGTTACGATTTTTAATTGTATCTCAAAAAAATATAGGAAACCCTGCCAACCGGCAGGGTTTTTTTATTTTCAAATTCGTTATTTTTAAAACCGAAAAACTACACTCAAAATGGAAATTATCAAGAACCTACATTCGTATCTTGCCTACATTGTATTGGCTGTACTCATCATTGCTGTTGTAAATGCTATCATGGGCTGGCTTGGCAAAAAGGACTTTACCTTGCAGAAGGACCTTAGAATAAGTCTTTTCGCGCTAATTTTAAGTCACATTCAGCTTTTGGTGGGACTTATTCTGTACTTCGTTTCGGCAAACGGCCTAAAGGCCATACAAGCTCTGGGCATGGGTGGACTTAATGCTCCCGCTCGTCTTCTGGCCTTGGAACATCCGTTCACAAACATTATTGCACTTGCCTTGATCACCATTGGGTGGTCTCGCCATAAAAAGTTTATGGAAAGCAATAAAAAGTTCAAGACCATTACCATTTTCTATGGCCTTGGGTTGCTGTTGATCCTTAGCCGCATTCCTTGGGGGCAATGGTTTGCCTAAACCACCTTGCTAAGAATTAAGGTTTTGTCATCTTGAGCGCAGTCGAAAGATAGATAAAACCATCTCGACTGCGCTTAATGTGACGCCTAACGGTCTTTTTCTTTAATCAGAAACAAATACACCGGAAAATGGTCGCTGTATCCTGCCGTATAGCTTCCTCCAGAATATGTTCTTAAGGGATACCCTTTATATTTTCCGTCATTGGTTCTCATAAAGGAAGGGGAGAAGATACCCGCTTTCCAATAGGATAAGGTTTGTTTCTCATTATTGACCAAATTGGCGGTCATAAAAAATTGGTCAAACAAATTCCATTTATCGCGATACGCCAAGGAACCTATTCCCTTTTTGTACAATTGTTCCATGGGATTAAAGAGGTCCAAACTGTCCAGTTCTTTGGTTTTCCCCTTCGTTTTCAAAATACTTTTAAGACTGTTGTCTCGTGGGTCGTCATTTAGATCACCCATGCAAATAATCTTGGCCTTCCAGTTCAGGTTTTGGATGGAATCAATGATTCGCTTGTTCAACAGTGCGGCCCGCACCCGTTTGGGATTACTTTTGGAAGCACCACCCCTTCGTGACGGCCAATGGTTCACCACAAAGTAGACATCCTCGCCATCCATACGTCCACCAACCACCAATTGGTCTCGGGTATAAACGCGTTCGCCAAGGTCATCAAACAACAAAAGCCGATGACTTTTAAATGAACTGGGCAGATACGAAGCCTTTTTATAGAGCAGGGCCACATCAATCCCACGGGCATCAGGGGAATCAAAATGAACAACCCCGTAATTCTTGTCCCTTAAATTGGGATGTAGGATTAGATCTTCAACAACTTTTCTATTCTCCACTTCACATAATCCAATAACATCCGGTGAAGTTTTGGCCGTGTCCTCCCCTATCTTGGAAAGCACTTTTGTAACATGTTCAATCTTTCGGAGATACCGCTCATGGGTCCAATGATAACTTCCTTCGGGTGTGCGTTCATCATCAAAAGTGAGGGAGTCGTTCTCCGTATCAAAAAGATTCTCAACATTATAGAACGCAATGGTTCTTAGGGTGTAGGTTTTGGACGTTTGTCCATAAAGTGAGGTCGATATTAATACAAGTAGGCATATTAATAATCGCATTTTATTTTGATTTTGCCCCTAAAATAAGTAAGATTGCGAAATTATCGCGCAGCCTGTAAGGCAATTACAACCCCTTTTTATTAATTAACCTACTCAACGGCTATGAGAACAGCCATGTTCTTGGCTCTGTTCTGTTGCTTCAATTTGCAATATGGACAACAGGGCACTACCATTATGGGGCGCGTACAAGAAAAGGGGACAAATGTACCCATCCACAATGCTAAAATTTCAGCAGAAGCCCTATCCCAAGAAATTTTTACGAATGAAGACGGGAGTTTTGAGTTTGAGATTCATAATTCTGGGGATGTTTTGTTGTCCATTTCCGCACTGGACTTTATTACCAAACGCTTTTCGATATATCTGTCTGGCGAAACCATTGACTTGGGTAAGATTCTATTGGAAAGAGACATTGAACGGGAAAAAACGGACAATTTGATCACGCTTACGGATGGTGACCTTTTAGATGATGGAGAATCTGTTTCGGGAGCCTTGGGATTATTGCAATCCACCAAGGATATATTCCTGAATAGGGCTGCGTTCGATTTTGGCCAGGCATTCTTTAAGGTGCGCGGGTACGATTCCCAAAACGGCAGTGTTTTGGTAAATGGTATTCCCATGAACAAATTTTTTGATGGAAGACCGCAATGGAACAATTGGGGTGGACTCAATGATGTGGTCCGAAATCAGGAATATACCTATGGCTTAACGGAGAACACGCATGCTTTTGGAGGGGTTTTGGGTACTACAAATATTGATACAAGTCCGTCTGGGATGAGGCCGGGCATCCGTTTGTCCAGTTCTGCATCCAACCGAACCTATAGAGGTAGACTGATGGCTACGTATAATTCAGGTTTGGGAAAAAAGGGATTGGCCTACACCTTTTCCGCTTCTCGGAGATGGGCCAAAGAAGGCTTTGTAGAGGGTACATTGTATGACGCCTACTCCTTTTTTGGCTCCTTGGAATACCAATTTAATCCTAGGAACAGTATTATCCTTACCTCCATTTTGGCGCGAAATCGAAGGGGTCGTTCTTCGGCACTTACCGAAGAAGCTTTCCAACTTATGAGGAATCAATACAATCCCTATTGGGGCATCCAAGACGGACGAATTCGAAACTCTAGGGAGCGTGACATTTTTGAACCCCTGTTCTTGTTGAACTACAAATTAAACCTAGAGGGGTTGGACTGGAATTTGGGTGTTGCCTATCAATTTGGGTCCAATGCAAGGAGCCGACTGGGCTATTTTAATGCACCAAACCCAGACCCTACCTACTATCGATATCTGCCCAGCTATTACATCAACAGCTCTATCGGGGCCGACTTTATCAATGCAAATCTGGCCAAGGAGGCTCTTTTGGACAACCCTCAAATGGATTGGAATCAACTCTATGCCGCAAATACCAATCCCAACACCAATGGTAAAGCCGCCTATGTGCTTTACAACGATGTTGCCAGAGATGCCCAAATGACATTTTCAACCAATTTAGACTACCATCTTAATGAGATGATCAACTTGGGCTTGGGGGGTAATTATAGAAAATTGTCGTCAGATAACTATGCCAAGATTCAGGATTTGTTGGGCGCTGAGTTTCATGAGGATATTGATGCTTTTTCCAATACCCTGAATGATGCCAACGGCAGTTTGGAAAAAATTGAAGGAGAAATTTTTAATTATCACTATAGCTTGGATGCCTCTCAGTTTGAAGCTTTTGGTCAAGCTTCCGTATCGACCAAAAAGTGGAGTGGATTTGCTTCGGCTTCCATGACCGGTTTTTCTGTGCAACGAAACGGATTGTTCACCAATGAACGCTTTTTGGACAGTTCGTTTGGACCAAGTGAAAAAGTAGCATTCTCCACCGTGCGACTAAAAGGAGGGCTCACCTACTTTTTTACGGGGCGGCATTGGTTTACGGCAAACGGCGCAAAAATTGAACGCGCGCCTACACTCCAAAACACCTTTATCAATCCAAGGGAAAACAATGCCGTTGTTCCCGACCTTCAAAAAGAGACCATCACCACTATAGATTTGAATTATTTCATCAGATTGCCCGATGTAACCGGACGGATAAGTGCATTCTACACCCGCTTTCAAAATAGAACCGACATCAATTTCTTTTTTGTGGACTCGGGTCTGGGCTCCGACTTTGTGCAGGAGGTGATAACGGGTTTAGATCAATTGCATAAAGGAATCGAGTTTGGTTTAGAATATGAGGCGTCATCCAACGTAAAAATAACCGCTGTTGGTAATTTTGGACACTACGTGTACGCCAGCGACCCCTATGTTCAAATAAATTTCGATACGGCTGGGGCAGAAGAAGAACTCATAGCCCAGGAGGGCACCATCGATTTGGGCATTGCCGAACTAAAGGATTTAAAATTGGCCCAAGGCCCACAGACTGCCCTTGCCTTAGGGGTGGAATACAGAGCTCCAAAATATTGGTGGGTTGGCGCTACGGCGAATTACCTTACCAATAATTACATTAATATATCCACCATCACGCGTACGCCAAGCTTTCTTTTGGACCCAGACACCGGCGAGCCCTTTCCTGATGCCACAGACGAAAATGTTGAAGCACTTTTGAAACAGCAGCCCTTAGATGATATCTACCTGCTTAACCTCATTGGGGGCAAATCGTGGCTGTGGGGCAAAAAATACATCAGTGCTTTTGTAAGTATCAACAATCTCTTTGATTCGGTTTTTAGGACTGGAGGATATGAACAAAGTCGTAATGGCAATTTTGGACAATTGCAACAAGATAATTTGAGCGGTACCCCATCCTTCGCGCCAAAATATTGGTACAGCTATGGAAGAACCTATTTTTTAAACCTGGCAATCAGTTTTTAACACTAAAAATATGAGAGGACAACGATACCGCTATGCAGTTCTTTTTAGTATGATTTTGATGACATCTTGCGTGGGAAGCGTAGATTTTGACACGCCCAAAACCCAATGTGATACCAATTTGGAACCCAACCTAACCTTTTCTGAGCTGGATGAGTTGGTTAAGGATGAGGTTGTTCAGGTTCATGACGATTTAATTTTAGAAGGTTATGTGATTTCCTCTGACAAAGCGGGGAACTTTTTCAATGTGCTGTACCTACAAGATGCTCCAGAAAACCCCACTATGGGTATCCAGATTGAAATTGATTTCCGGGAATCCTATTTGTTTTATCCCGAAGGAAGCAAGGTGTTAGTAAAGTTGAAAGGCTTGTATATGGGAAAAAGTGGTGATGTTATAAAGTTGGGAGGAACGTTCACGTCTTTTGGGAATATTTCGGTGGGTCGTTTGCCCGGACTGAAGGTTCCAGAGCATATTTTTTTGGCCTGTGACGACAATGGTGTGGTTGAGCCTGTTAAAACCACAATTGCTGAGTTGGAAAATGTTCCTTGGAACACCTTGGTCCAAATAGATAGTTTGGAATTTGTGGAAGATGAATTAGGACAATCGTTTGCCATTGCCGAAGAGGAAACGGAGCGAATCCTAAAAGACTGCATGGAAGATGAAATTGGAATGCTGAACAGTGGTTATTCCGACTTTCAGGCCGAGTTGCTTCCGGAAAACAATGGGTCGGTCACTGGGGTTTTAATCAAAGACGGAAAGAAACATCAATTGGTAATTCGTGGTCTGGGAGACCTTGACTTTTCAAATGATCGCTGCCCAGAAATCATTACTGAATTCACATCAACCCAAATTTTTATTTCAGAATTGGCGGATCCAGATAATTCCACGGGAGATATCAACACACGTTTTGTGGAACTCTACAATTCAGCAACAGAACCATTGGATTTAAACCTATGGACACTTCGGCGCTATACCAATGACAATACCGAGGTAAGTTCCACCATTGATTTATCCGGGCTAATCATTGACCCTGAAAGCACTTTGGTGATTTCGCCAGATGCTGAAAGTTTTGAAATGGTCTATGGATTCCCACCAGATTTGGGTGTTTCCACCAACAGCCCGGCAGATTCCAATGGCGACGATAATCTGGAATTGGTAGACCCCTTCGGTAAGGTGATCGATGTGTTTGGAGTTATTGGGGAAGATGGTACGGGCACCAACCATGAATTTGAGGACGGTCGGGCTGTTCGCAATCCAGAAATAGTAGAGGGAAATCCGGTCTACTCTTTTTCAGAATGGACCGTTTATAACGATACAGGTGATGCAGGGACCATACAGCAACCCCAAAATGCCCCTGAAGATTTTACACCGGGCAAAAAGGAATAACAATACCATTATAAGAAGGTGAAAAAAACTATGTATATTGTACTGAACCTTAAACTTTTAACTAAATGAAAAAACTAACATTTGCAATATTGTTCGGTGTTGCCCTGATATGTCAATGTCAGGCACAGCGTACATCAAAAAATGCTCTTGGGATCCGTATAGGTGATGATGACGGGTTTGATTCCTTAGGAGCGGAAATCAGTTACCAATTAGGTATTTTACAAAACAATAGATTGGAATTTGATTTGGGGATAAGAAGTCAAAAAGATGTTTATGATGCTTTCAAGGCTGTAGGTCTTTACCAATGGGTGATGCCTTTAGACCAGTCATTTCATTGGTATGTAGGAGCCGGTGCAGGTTTAGGCAATGTGGACTATGATTTTGGTGGGTCAGACACTTTTGCGTTGCTGGCTGGGAATATTGGATTGGAATATAATTTCAAGATTCCTTTGCTTTTGTCCTTGGATATGAGACCAGAAATTGGTTTTGGGGATGATGCTTACGGAGATGGCTTTGATTTTGATTTAGGTCTTGGCATACGATATCAGTTTTAATATAAAAAGCCCCGTATCGGGGCTTTTTTTTTGTATAAGGTCTACGTCTTTAAAACGGTTTGTACCCAAATTTTTGTCCCCCCACTGAGGCATCGGCCATAAGACCAGCTTTTGGCAACGCAAAAACGGCAACACCATCTTTGTACTTGGCATTAAAAGCAATACCAGATTTAAGCGCAACGGCGGAAGTTTCTGCGGCAAATTGGAACTTTTCTTCCTTAAAACGCTGTAAGTCAACTGGGGTCTCAAAAAAGATAACCTCTATAATGGCTTGTCCGCCGGCTTGCAAACCAATATTCAATTTTTTAAGGTCGGCCATGCCTACGGCCACGCCACCTTCATAAACAACGCCGTTTCCAGAGGCACCACCAATGATAAAACCTCCTTTTCCAACATTGGGGAAAATGACATAACCGGCTGAGTTTTCAAAAAAACTTTCCAATCCGGGAACCGTGGTCAAAAGTGTTTGCTTTGCTTCCACAGCATCAGCCATAATTTTTTTATCTTTTTTATTTTGGGCGAAAACACTGGTGGTAGAGACTACCAATGCCACCAGCAAAATTGATTTTAAAACTTTCATAGTGTTCTTGTTTTATAGTGTTTCCCAAAGTTAAACAACAAACCCCTTCCAAAATGGAAAGGGTTTGCCAATTATTGTTAATGAAAGCTTATGGTTTTGTCTATTCGGGAAAATCAGAATGGGCCATTACCTCCTCCATTTGCAACACATGACGTTCCGTATGTGCGGCGGTGAACATAATGAGTTGAACCCCGTCAACGGTTCCAAAAGGAAGGTCTTTATTGTACCTGTTCCTTAAATCGTCGTCTGTGGTTTTTACGTAGTCAATGAGCTCACTTCGCTTCTCCAAAAAGGCTTGTAATGTTTCTTCATGGGAACCAAATTTGCCGCTGGGTTCAAAGGGCTCGGAAGTTTTCACTTTATTGCTTCGGTCTGTAATTACGGGCATGATTTGTTCATCTTTAAAGGCCAGCGAATCTTTTAGTGCAGGATTGGGTCCGGCAGCTACAGTTTTACCGATCAAGCCCCTAAAAGTACTTTCAACAACGGCAAGGTGCTCAACGCCTTCAGCAATGGACCAAGTGGTCTCGTCAGGTTTAAAGTTGAGCTGCTCATCCGTTAAATCGTCCAAGACATTCAGCATGTGATCTCGCGTTTCGGTGAGGTGCTTGTTCACCATTTCACGTTCTGCATCGGTAAGCTTGGGGCTATCAGCACTGAAACTGAAGAGCACCAAGGCTACTGCGGGTAGAATAAATTTTTTCATTTGTGTGGTTTTTGTGTCTGTTGAGACAGTGTTTTCGGATCAAAAGTGGAATCCATCGTAAAGATAATGTAAATAAACACCCTTTTAGGGGGTGATTATGCCAAAATGCGGGGTGTTTAAGCAAAAGATAAAATCTATGAAACTTAATTTATAAAATAAGATAAATCTATGATTTTATAATATTTTAATATCAATTGTCTATGCTCCTGGTAGGCAATTTTGTAAATTTATGGGACTGAAATTAAACATAAAACATACGAATAAAATGAGTAAAGAAATGGCTAACGGAACAGGTGAAGGCTCTTGCCCTTTTTTGAATGGGGAAATGAAACAAGTGGCCGGAAGTGGCACGCAAAATGAGCATTGGTGGCCCAACCGACTTAAGCTGGAGCTTTTAAGCCAGCATTCAGAGAAATCAAATCCACTTGGGAAAAAGTTCAACTATGCCGAAGAGTTCAAAAAATTGGACTATGCAGCACTCAAAAAAGATCTTTTGGATGTTATGACCGATTCAAAAGACTGGTGGCCTGCCGATTTTGGCAGTTACGCCGGTTTGTTTATCCGTATGGCTTGGCATAGTGCCGGAACGTATCGTTCTGGAGATGGTCGTGGCGGTGGAGGTCGTGGTCAGCAACGTTTTGCGCCTCTAAACTCATGGCCAGATAACGTGAGCTTGGACAAAGCTCGTCGTCTATTGTGGCCCGTCAAACAAAAATATGGTCAGAAAATATCTTGGGCAGACCTTATGATATTAGCTGGAAACGTAGCCTTGGAGTCAACCGGATTCCGCACCTTTGGTTTTGCGGGAGGACGCGAAGATGTTTGGGAACCCGACCAAGACGTATACTGGGGAAGCGAAACAGAGTGGTTGGCCTTGAGTGACACACCCAACAGCCGCTATTCCCACAATAAAGAAGAACGCGATTTGGAAAACCCTTTGGCGGCGGTGCAAATGGGGTTGATCTATGTAAACCCTGAAGGACCGGACGCTAACCCTGATCCAGTTGCAGCGGCACATGATATCCGTGAGACCTTTAAACGAATGGCCATGGATGACGAAGAAACAGTGGCCCTTATTGCGGGAGGTCATACCATAGGTAAAACCCACGGTAATGGCGATGCCGAATTGGTGGGCGTTGACCCAGAATCGGAGGATTTGGCATTGCAAGGATTTGGATGGCTCAATAAAAATGGTTCAGGAAAAGGCCCTGATACCTTTACCTCTGGTTTGGAAGTAACTTGGACCTCTACCCCCGTACAATGGAGTAATGATTTCTTCAAATTTTTGTTCAAATATGAATGGGAATTGACTAAAAGTCCGGCCGGGGCACATCAATGGGTGGCCAAAGATGCAGAAGCCATTATTCCTGATGCCTTCGGTGGACCCAATAAAAAACCAACCATGTTGACTACCGACTTGTCGTTGCGTTTTGATCCGGCTTATGAAAAGATTTCACGTAAATTTTTGGAAAATCCACAGGCCTTTGCTGATGCTTATGCCCGTGCTTGGTTTAAGTTGACCCACCGTGATATGGGACCACGTTCCCGTTACCTTGGACCTGAAGTGCCAAAAGAAGAGTTTGAATGGCAGGACCCCATTCCAGCAGTAGACTACACTTTAGTGGATGCTTCTGATGTAAAAGCGTTGAAAACAAAAGTTTTGGATTCCGGGCTTTCCATTTCTAATTTGGTGTACACAGCATGGTCTTCAGCTTCCACTTTCCGCGGAGGAGATAAAAGAGGAGGTGCCAATGGTGCACGTATCAACTTGGAACCAATGAACGGTTGGGAAGTGAACAAGGATACAGGAAAAGTAATTAAAGTGCTGGAAGGTATTGCCAACGAATTTAACAGCAATGCAAGTGGAGGCAAGAAAATTTCCTTGGCTGATATGATTGTTTTGGCAGGAACGGCCGCTGTAGAAAAGGCAGCTAAAGACGGAGGCTTTTCAACCGAAGTATCTTTTGAACCCGGACGTAACGATGCCCGTCAGGATCAGACCGATATTGAGTCCACTAACGATTTGGAGCCAAAATATGACGGCTTCCGTAACTATGTGAAGAAAGGTGTTAAGGTACCTGCCGAACATTTATTGGTGGATAAAGCCCAATTATTGACCCTTACCGCGCCAGAAATGACTGCTTTGGTTGGTGGTCTGCGTGTATTGGGCGCTAATTTTGACGGTTCTAAACACGGAGTGTTCACCGATAATGTTGGGGTATTGAGCAATGATTTCTTTGTGAACTTGCTTGACATGTCCACTGAGTGGAGTTCTGTTAATGAGGAAAAATCATTGTATGAAGGCCGTGATCGTGAAACCGGTGATGTAAAATGGACGGGTACCCGAGCTGATTTGGTATTTGGTTCCAACTCCATCTTAAGAGCCTTGGCTGAAGTATATGCTGCTGAAGATGGGAAACAAAAGTTTGTTTCTGATTTTATTTCGGCATGGACCAAGGTGATGAGATTGGATCGCTTTGACTTGAATTAGAAAAAAGCATTTCTATAGTACAGTAAGAAAAAGAAAATTAATTTGACAAGCTGCCACATCCCCCATAGGTTGTGGCAGTTTTTTTATAACTTCCACACATAGATGAGCAACACGGATAATTTATTCAATCATATTCGAAGCGGTGATACACAGCAGGTGAAAGACCTTTTGGAAAAAAACCACAAATTGTTGGAATCCAAAGACCAGCGGGGGTCAACACCCTTGTTGTTGGCGGCGTATTACGGCCATGATGAAATGGTGGACTTTTTATTGAAGAAAGGAGCGGAGGTGGACGCCAAAGATGGATCGGGCAATACGGCCCTAATGGGAGTTTGCTTTAAAGGATATACTGGAATTGCGGAAAAATTAATACACGCAGGAGCCAATATTGACCATATCAATGCAATGGGGTCTACTTGTCTTATTTATGCTGTCACCTTCAACCGTCAAGAGATCGCGAAACTGCTATTGAAACATGGAGCCACGGTTTCCATAAAAGATGCAAGGGGCAACACTGCTTTAGACTATGCGCAAGAGCAAGGAATCCAACCTTTAGTGGAATTATTGAAAAAAACCACATGATACCAAAACTAAAAATAGCACTTGTTCAAAGCCCATTGTATTGGGAAGACCCTTTGGGCAACAGGGTTATGTTTCAAGAGAAAATCGCTTCCATCCCCGATGACGTTGATTTGATCGTTCTTCCAGAAATGTTCACTACAGGTTTTACCATGGAGCCGCAGAACATTGCACATCCCGAGGGTGATGCAACTATTGCATGGATGCAAAGGTTGGCCAAACAAAAGAAGGCTGCCTTAGTGGGAAGTATCGTGTATCATGAGGACAATAGATATTTTAACCGGTTGTTTTTTGTTTTTTCTGATGGTGATGTAAAAACCTATGACAAAAAGCACACTTTTAGCTTGGCTGGTGAAGATTTGGTCTATGAGGCAGGCACGCAAAAGTTGTTCGTGGATTACAAAGGGTTTAAAATCTGTCCAATGATTTGTTACGATCTTCGATTTCCGGTATGGTCCAGAAATGTGGAGGAATACGATGCACTTATCTATGTGGCCAATTGGCCCAAGCCAAGGATTTCTGCCTGGGATACACTTCTTAAAGCAAGGGCCATTGAAAATTTGGCCTATACAATTGGCGTAAATAGGATTGGCTTGGATGATTTGGAGCATGAATATCCAGGACATTCGGCAGTGTATGACGCTTTAGGGAAACAGTTGGCCTACTCAGATGAAGAAGAGATTTTGTATGTCACATTGGACAAGAACCATATAGAAACCACACGAAATAAATTGCGGTTTTTGGAAGATCGAGACCAGTTTACTCTACTAGGATAAAGTTTTCTTCTTTTTCCCAGTTGGCACGTACTTCAATTACATCAGGATAGTAACTGATTTTTTCAGGTTGTATTTTTTTCAGGTAGTTTCCCGTATCCCATTTTCCGTTGGCATTGTCATCAAACACAACACGAGCAACATAATTTCCAGGATTAAGATTACTGAACTCAAATGTCTGGGGTTGGGTCGCTGCAATTTCGCGCTGAATCTCTTCTTTCTCGTTCAGGAGTTGCACAATGACCGGATACCGGGTGGCTCCACTAAGGTTAAAGCGCAAATTTCCGTAATCTGCATAGCTTCCAGTTGAAATGGTATAGTCCAATGTGTCGTTTTGAATACCAAAAAAATCGGTTACGGCACCGGGAAGAAAGGCAAAACGGTAGCTTTGGTTGGGTTCAATATCAAAATCAAAATCAATCTTGTTGCCCAATGAATCCAAAGAATAGCTGTAGGGCGCAATCAAGGAATCGTTCAATACAAGTCCAATTTTGGTGGAGTCTACCGAAGCAATCGGAGTATTTGCCAATACACTGAAGGTATCCTCAAAATTAAATTTACCTTTAACACCCGAACTTAAGGTAAGGGAGTCCAAAGGTAATTTTCGTGTTTTAACCGTGAAGGTATCGATCAACTCCATTTTTTGGTTGGATACCGTAAAAATTATCGAGTCCAAATCGGTGGGAGTGATCCAATAATTCAAGGTGTCCTTTTCCCGGTCTTTAAGAATTACGGTCTGCACAGAATCTGGAAGTTCGGTCAAGCTCTCTATGGTAATATCCTCATGATTGCCCTGATACCCAAAGATGATACGGTTTTTGGCAACATAACTGGGCACCGAAACACTGTAGTTAGGTAGTTCTTTGAATAGATTGAGCAAGTAAATAGAGTCGGTGGGAAGAGAAATGGTATCCTCTAGGAATGCTATTTTATCCAGACGTTGATCAAACCGATTGTTCTTGTTCTGATCCTTTAAGGCAAAAAGTGCATATGTGCCAGATTTCAGGTTTTTTAATTCAAAAAGTGGCAAACTATCGCCTGTATTGGCAATGTAATTGGGCAAGCTTTTGTACACCGTGGAATCCGTATAGGCCGTATCAATTTCATACAGCATAACACTCACAAACTCATCAGCTCTTCGGTTGTAGGCATCTTTCACCGCACCACTCAACGTCAAGGAATCAATATAGTCTCCTGTGGAAAATACGTAAGTTAAAAAGCTGTTCGGGTTCCCTTCGTTATTGTCCACCAAACTTTGCCCAAAATTTAGGGTATAGGTGGTGTTTTCCCGTAAGGTATCCTTTAGGATAATTTCTATAAATTTTCTAGGTCCACCTTGTGGTGTAATTTCAGGCTGGTGCTTTAAAGGAGGAGAAACCACCAGTTGTTGTTGCACATCCTGTAGCTTGATGAGCTCATCAAAATAGAGCCGTATTTTTTCAGACTTAAAATTGGTGGAGAAATTTTCGGGTTCGGCGCGGGTCAGTTTTGGCGGGGTAATATCCTCCGGACCTCCTGATGGCGAACCTCTTTGAGCACATTGCCAAAGAGCCAGTACCGCAAAGGCAAAAAACAGAAAACCCAGTATTTTTTTGATGTATGCCATACTCAAAACCAATGGGGCAAAGAAACAACTAATTTAAAAAATTGGGCCAAGGATTCACAAATTTTAACCCTACGGTACAACCGCAATGCTAAGCACGGAAACATCAACATTTTTAAGTTGCAAGAGCGCTTTTGCACACGACTCTATGGTAGCGCCGGTGGTAATGACGTCATCTACCAAAAGCACATGTTTGAAAGAGGAATCAGCCTTGGGGTTAAGTTGAAACGCCTCTTTGGAGTTCTCCCAACGCAACTGTCTATCTTTTTTGGTTTGTGTTTTTGTGTTTATGGTCTTCAGAAGCAGATCATCCCGGTAATCGGCCCCAATGGAAGAGGCTATCTTTTTGGCAAACAAAGCTGATTGGTTATATCCTCGTTTTTTCAATTTTTTGCGATGTAAGGGAACAGGTACCACAACATCCACTTTTTTAAGAGTCCCATCATTTTTCAAAAGAGCACCGCACCAATCACCAAAAAACCCTCCAATTTGTTCCTGATTTTTGTATTTTAACCAGTGCAACAGGTTTTTTACAATCCCATTTTTTGAGAAAAAAACGAAGGCGGCGGCCTTTTTTATAGGAATTCTCCCATAAAATATACGGTCTACTGTGTTTTCTTCCAGAAAGTTATGATCGGTGAGTGGCACATCATGTCGACAAACGGCACACAAAATGTGTTCTCCCCCAAATAATTGGGTATTACATCCAAAACATACCTGTGGCAATAGGATGTTGTTAATCACGTTTAGTATCTTAGCCAACCTTTTTGGTATCAAATCTTATATGCGTTAGACAAGTCTATTAACCCATGGGTCCCCAAGATAACAATTTCAACTACAAGATTATCTTTGCTGCACTTGTTGCGGTCATCGTGGGTATTCTCATAGCTTTCTATTATAGTTATGCACAGTCCAAGAACCAAATGTCATTTTTGGAGGACGAGAAATCCATTTTGGTAAAGGACCTTACCTTAATGAAAGCCGAAGTAGACCGTTTATCCGGACTTAATGAAGTCAACGAAATTGAACTGCAAACATCCAGATTTAGGGTACAGCAATTGTTGGATTCTGTGGGAAGGCTCAATTTCAGCATCACCAAATTAAAGGAGACCCGAAAAGAGCTTCGAAAACTGGAAATTCGGTTTGATAGCTTAAAACTCAAAAACAACTTCCTACGGTATAACAACAGCTTAATGGCAAGTCGTTATGAAGAGACCCGCAGACAGCTTGAGGAACTCCGGGGAAAAGCCAGTTCCATGGAGCAAACAGAATCATTGCTGCGTGAAACCAACAGGGAGCTTACCCGTGAACTTCGCATAAAAAGCTATCTAAAATTACAGGATGCCGAAGGCAGCGGTTTCCGACTGCGAGCAGGAAGACCCATAAAAACCAACAAAGCATCCACTATTGAAAAACTCAGAGGTTGCGTTACTGTCCTGAGCGACCCCAATGAACGAGGCGATGTAAAAGTACTCTATCTCCAATTTTTAGACCCCAACATGGCCGTTATTGAAGACAACGCCAATACCATTTCCGTGAGTGGGAATACATACAGTAAAAAAGTGGAGATTGTCTACACGGGTAAGGAAATCAGTATTTGTGATGCCATTACGGTTCCAGAAGGTTCCTTGCTGGAAGGAATTTATACCCTTAATGTTTTTGAGGACGAAAGATTGCTCGCTTCCACAGAATTTCAGCTAAAATAACGTACTTCTTTTTGGGTAAAATTCTATTTTTGCCCAATGGCAAATCAGGAAGACATTTTTAAGAAGGTTATCTCCCACGCAAAGGAATACGGGTACGTGTTTCAATCCAGTGAGATTTATGACGGACTCAGTGCAGTGTATGATTACGGACAGAACGGTGCCGAGCTAAAGAAGAATATTCGCGAATATTGGTGGAAAGCCATGGTGCAACTCAATGAGAATATTGTGGGCATCGATGCTGCCATATTCATGCATCCCACCACTTGGAAGGCCTCGGGCCACGTGGATGCCTTCAACGACCCGTTGATTGATAACAAAGATTCCAAAAAAAGATACCGTGCCGATGTTTTGATCGAGGACTATGTAGCCAAGATTGAAGCTAAAATCGAAAAAGAAGTTGCTAAAGCCGAAAAGCGTTTTGGTGATAGTTTTGATAAGGAACAATTTTTGACGACCAACCCACGGGTAATGGGTTACCAAGAACAGGCGGATACCATCCTGAAGCGCATGGCCCGATCTTTGGAAAATGAAGATTTGGCCGATGTAAAAGCTTTGATTGAGGAATTGGAAATTGCCTGCCCGGTTTCCGGTTCCAAAAACTGGACTGATGTAAAGCAGTTCAACCTTATGTTCGGCACTAAACTAGGTGCTTCTGCTGACAGTGCCATGGATTTATACCTAAGACCAGAGACTGCCCAAGGTATTTTTGTCAACTTTTTAAACGTCCAAAAAACAGGACGGATGAAAATTCCATTTGGAATTGCCCAAACTGGAAAAGCTTTCCGAAATGAGATTGTGGCTAGACAATTCATCTTCCGTATGCGGGAGTTTGAACAGATGGAAATGCAATTCTTCATCAAACCTGGCACGCAAAAGGAATGGTACGAAGCGTGGAAGGAAAAACGAATGAAGTGGCACCTTTCCTTGGGAATGGGTGAAGACAACTATCGTTTCCATGACCATGAAAAATTGGCCCACTACGCTGATGCGGCGGCTGATATTGAGTTTAAGTTCCCCTTCGGGTTTAAGGAGTTGGAAGGGATCCACTCCCGTACCGATTTCGATTTGGGCAACCACGAAAAATATTCAAGCAAAAAACTGCAATACTTCGACCCAGAGGAAAACAAAAGCTACGTACCCTACGTGTTGGAAACCTCAATAGGGCTTGATCGTATGTTTTTGGCCGTTTTCTCCAACGCATTGCAAGAAGAAGAATTGGAAAATGGTACCACACGAACCGTTTTGAAGATTCCGGCGGTATTGGCTCCAAACAAAGTGGCAGTTTTACCATTGCTCAAACGGGATGGACTTCCCGAAGTGGCCCAGAAATTGGTGGATGAGCTCAAATGGGATTTCAATGTGGATTACGATGAAAAAGATGCTGTTGGGCGTCGCTACCGACGCCAAGATGCTGCGGGCACCCCATTCTGTGTCACTGTGGACCATCAAACGTTGGAAGACGATACAGTGACCATTCGTCACCGGGATACCATGGACCAGAAGCGTGTAAAACTTTCAGAGGTGAAGGATATCATCTCCAAAGAAGTGGACATGCGGTATTGGTTGCAGAAAATTTAAGGAAAACGAGGGTATTTAAAGTAGGATTGGATTATTTTCATGATGAAAGAAGAGGTTATTTATCATAATACCTTATAATTCTTCTTAAACAATCCATAAAGATCCTGTGACTTGGGAATCTATAGTTAGGGCCATAGGTTATATCGAGCAAAAATTTCCTATGACTCCTATATTCAATATAAATTCTTTGCCATTCGATTTGGTGCCTGGCTGCACCAATACCTCCAGCTTTAATCTCTGAAAAAAACCTTTTAAACTCAGAAAAGGGGATAATGGTTGGTGATTTTATTGGTTTTGCAAAAATATTGTTCTTGCGAATAATGATGATCTTTTTACCAGTGTCCAAAATTATTTGCGATGAAGTTTTATAGAATCTGAAAACTAAGAAAATCATAGTTCCTAATATAATCTCAGTGGTCCAGAACCATATGTTTGTGGGATTAGTGATTATTAAAACGGTGGGTATACAGAAAAGTAAAAAGAAAACAATCATAAACACACAAGAAAATCCATCATAATGATTTTTAATAGTAAATTTCTTGTGGTTTCCTTCTATGGTAAAATCTTCTTCCCGAAAGAAAAGAGATTTTATTTTCTTTGATAGTTTAACCAATTCAATAAAATTAACCTCAGGATCTTCAGAAACTATTAAGGTATGACCGGCAAACTTTTTAATGGTGTATTTCATCATAGATACACTTCAGAGTTCATTTCAAATATCTTTTACTGTTGAGTTTTTTAAGCGTAGAGATCTATCAGTTTTTGAAAATCACTGGCCGTGTCATTTGAAATTTTATTGCGCTCAGGTCTATCTATGCTATCTAAACCGATTGATTTTCCTTTCTGCTCTAAGTTGAAAGAAATATCGAAACAAATGGGAAGTGTATGATGCGCAAATTCATCTATGGGCTATTTGATCTGATAAGAGAACACTTTCATACAACTATTCTAAGTGGTATTGGGATTGATTATCACTCCACTCGAATGCCGTTAGGCGTCGCTACCGACGCCAAGATGCTGCGGGCACCCCATTCTGTGTCACTGTGGACCATCAAACGTTGGAAGACGAAACCGTGACCATTCGCCATAGGGATACCATGGACCAAAAACGTGTAAAACTTTCAGAGGTGAAGGACATTATCTCCAAAGAAGTGGACATGCGGTATTGGTTGCAGAAGATTTAATTTGTCATATTTACTGAATGGTGTCAGGTCGAGCGCAGTCGAGACCTATTTTTTAGCAATTAGGTCAATGACCTCTCGACTTAAGTTTATATTGAGCGTAGTCGAAAGATTCTAGGTGATATCTTTGCAATGTAGATTGTTAAAACAAGCCGGTAATCTCTCCATTCTCATTGATATCCATTCCTTCCGAAGCAGGATGCGCAGGCAATCCGGGCATCCGCATGATGTCACCCGTGATGGGAATCAAAAATCCGGCACCAACCGCAATTTCAATCTCGCGTACGGTGATGATAAAATCCTTGGGTCTTCCCAACAACTTGGGATTGTCTGATAATGATTTTTGTGTCTTGGCAATACAAACAGGGAGCTGCTCCAATCCCAAATCGGAAATTTTCCGAAGGTTGGCCTTGGCCTTTGCCGTGTAATCCACATATTCTGCTCCGTAGATTTCGGTGGCAATGATGGCTATTTTATCCGTAACACTGGATTTCCAATCGTACAGGGGTTTAAAGTTTGAGGTGTTGGACTCCACCACATCAATGACGTGCTGGGCCAAATCCAATGCGCCTTCCCCTCCTTTCGCCCAAACATTGGCAACCGCTACGCGAATACCTTTTGATGCTGCCAAATCCCTGATCACTTGAATCTCTTCCTCAGTATCAGAAGTAAACTTATTAATGGAAATTACGGGAACCACTTGAAACTTGGCAATGTTCTCCAAATGCTTTTCCAGATTGGGCAACCCTTTTTTAAGAGCATCCACATTGGGTTCAGTGAGTGATTTTAAATCGGCCCCACCATGATATTTTAGAGCTCGGATAGTGGTAGTAAGTACAACTGCTTTTGGTTTCAACCCGGCACTTTGGCACTTGATATCGAAGAATTTTTCGGCCCCAAGATCAAAACCAAAGCCTGCTTCGGTAACGGTATAGTCGGAGTGTGACATTCCCATCAGTGTTGCAATGACGGTATTGGTCCCTTGTGCAATATTGGCAAACGGCCCTCCATGGATAATTGCTGGATTCCCCTCAATGGTCTGTACCAAATTGGGTTTTATGGCATCTTTCAGCAAAGCGGCCATGGCGCCTTCCGCTTTTAGGTCCTTTGCATAAATGGGTTTTTTGTCAAAAGTGTAGCCCACAAAAATATTTCCCAAACGTTCTTTTAGGTCACTGAGGTTTTCGGCCAAGCAGAGAATGGCCATAATTTCTGAAGCAGCCGTAATGTCAAAACCCGTTTCCCGGGGAACACCCGAAGTAGTTCCTCCCAGACCAACAATCACATGCCGCAAGGAACGGTCGTTCATGTCCATTACACGTTTCCATCCAATGGTTCGCGGGTCTAAGAGCAGGGAGTTCGTTTTACTTTGAATATTGTTATCGATAATAGCTGCCAATAGGTTGTGGGCCTTTTCAATGGCAGCAAAATCCCCAGTAAAGTGTAGATTGATGTCTTCCATGGGCAACACTTGGGAATATCCGCCGCCCGTGGCACCACCTTTTATTCCAAAGACCGGACCCAAGGAAGGTTCCCGAAGCACCACTGTTGTTTTCTTTTTTAGTCGATTCAATCCTTCGGATAAGCCGATGGACATGGTGGTTTTCCCCTCACCAGCTGGGGTAGGGGAAATGGCCGAAACCAAAATAAGATTGCTCTTTTTGGCCTTTTCCCTATCAATTGCTTTTAGGGGGAGCTTGGCCTTGTACTTGCCATACATTTCAATGGCATCGGCGGGAATACCGAACTTTTCGGAAATAGCGGAAATGGGTTGCAGTTCAACCTCCTTCGCGATTTGCAAATCGGTCATAGTGTAGAAATTTTTGTGTTTGAAGGAATCAACTCGTCTTCCACCAAACTGATTTACAATATACTATAATCGGCGAATTAAATCTAAGACAAATGTTCCCCTGGGTTTATTCAACCCGAATGCCTTTTGTGGTAAAGGAAAGGCCCTGTTGTCCCGAAGTGGAGATCATCACCCCTTCAAAATAGGGTTCGTGGGTGTTGGGTTTTATAGACCATTGAAACAAGAAATTGGCCCCCGTTCCCCCAGATTGGTCTTTTTCATCAATCACAATTTCCACGGTTTCCATGGGTTTAATATAGATGGGTTTGTCAAAATACGTGCGGATGGAATTGCCATGCGTGTCAAAATATTCCGCTTTTCGGATGTAGGTGGTGTCCCTAAGGTTGGTGTTCCGCATACTGATAGTTCCTGTAAGGTTGTGTGTACGATGCTCCGTTTCACTATAGATTTGGGAATACACAGAAAGGTAACTAATGCCCTGTACCAAGGAATCACTGGCCGAAAGGGTTGCCATGCGGTTATTCCAGTTTACCGGATGCATGGAACTCACCTCCTTTTGCGCTTTTTCGGCGCAGGAAAAGATAAACAGTGACAAAACAATCAAGACCAACTTTTGCATAGGATGATGTTAGGTCTGACTAAGATACGGAATAGTAAATGTTGTAAACCCGGTTCTCGATACTTTTCCTTCGGAAAAACTCGAACTGACGGGTTTTCTGTGTCACCCTGAGCGCAGTCGAAGGGGACGTGGGATGTTCATTAATAGAATTTCTCATTGTCATGCCGAACTTGTTTCGGCATCCCTTGGTGGTGCGACCCTGAAACGGGCCTACCCGTCCGGTTAGGCGGGTTCAGGGTGACAAAAAACTACTAATTCGTAGTAACAAAACTCAAATGCACCAACTATCTTACCGCCATGTTGAATGAAACCCAAATCGCACAGCTCCAAGCATGGATCACCGACACCTACGGCACCACCGAAGCCCTGGCCCATTATCTGGATTTGGCCGTGGAAATGTTGTTTTACTTGGAAAAAGATGCCTTTGAGCAGATTGAAGTGCAGGATGTAGTGACGGCGTTGAAGGGGATAAAGCGGGTTTTGGGTTAAAATTATAAATTGTTGTCTAAAAATTTATTTTCTCTCAATGGTAACCCATGATTTATCAAATCCTATTGCTCTAAGTACCTTTTCTTTATCCAGCGTTTCAGGTTGCTTAATTTTAAGAATCAATGTATGCTCTGGGACTTTTTCTATGATAGTAAATTGGGAACCATGAGGCTGCCAAACAAAACACTTTTCTTTGGTTCCCTTTATAAACCCTTCTAAATTGCCTCTTGGATTCCAAAAAAATTCAAAAAGTTCAGCATCGTAGCGGATGGTGTCAAACTCAAATACGGCAACTTGGGAAAGATTGTCTGATTTAACCAAGACAACCGTACGTAGATGTTTGTATTTCTCTCGAATTGCGGAAACGCGTTCATTCCAAATTTCCAAAACTTGTTCTCCTATTAGATTTGGTTCGATAGTAGTATCTATAGTTCCGCCGTAAGAATAAATAGGTGAATTTCTTCCAGAAATCAATCGGACTTGTTTTAAATTTCTAAAATCCTTCACCCCAGATTTGACTGTTTTTGCACCCCAAGCTGTATTACCCATTACAACATCATCAAGACCAACATTCGAGGGCTTCCATTCAGCTCCAATGCAAAGAGCAAATATTTGCTCCCACTCATTTCCTTGTAAATCGGCACGACCTTTACTGGAAAGTAGGTATACGATTTCTTGGCCTAAAATATATGGGAAGTCTTTATTGAATTCATTTAATGGATATGCAGCAATTGATTTATTGACTGTTCTCAGTTTTGGTGATTGCTTTTTTCCCATTTTTAACTAGCATTAAAGCGCAAATCATACTCCCTTAAAACAGCGGTTTGATCCATTCCAATAGCGACATATGGCAATAATTTTAAAGCAACAGCTTTGATCATGTTTACAGGAACAGCATTACCAGCCTGTTTTCTTGCTTGGCCATCACTTACTACAATTCTATAAGTGTCAGGGAATCCTTGTAATCTAAACATTTCTCTTGGTGTGAGCCTTCTTTCCCCATTAACCAAAAGGTAATTGTAAGATGCTCCTGCTCTCAAGGCACATGAGTATGGATAAGAACAGATATTTCCAGATTTATTTTCATGCCAAATTGATGGATAATAGGAGGATTTATGGCTATTTTTTCTCTTTTCTTGAATATAGTCTGAAGCAAAATACTTTTTATTTACATTTTTTTCTAATATTTCTGAAAGAGGCTTATATGGTTTTTCGGGATTCGGAAAAGTGAACATTATAGGTTCTCTATGGCCTACAATCACTACTCTTTCCCTTTTTTGAGGCAACCCATAATCCAATGCATTCAATACACTGTAATTGACATGATACCCTAATTCTTTAAGCGATTTGAGGATAACTTTTAAAGTTTTTCCTTTGTCATGTCCAACTAGTTGTTTGACATTCTCTAAAATAAATGCTTTTGGCTGTTTTGCCTTCAGAATTCGAGCTATATCAAAAAAAAGGGTTCCTCTTGTATCAGAAAGACCTTTCATTTGACCAATTATGCTAAATGGCTGACAAGGAAACCCAGCAAATAGTATATCATGATCAGGTATATCCTCCTCGTTTATTTTAGTGATATCTCCATATGGCCTTTCACCAAAGTTTTCTTCATAGGAATCTTGAGCAAATTTGTCTATGTCGGAAGAGAATACGCATTTTGGGACAATGTCATTTTCATAACATGCCTCTTCGAATGCAACTCTAAAACCTCCAATACCACAAAAGAGGTCAATAAATGTTAGTTTTTCTTGATACATATTTCAAAGATACATATCTAAACTAATGTTTTTTAATTCTTTGTAATTTTACTATTCCCTAACCCATCCATCAGACGTTTCCCTAAAAAAGATACCCCAAACGCACTCCAGCAAAATAGTTTCTGGCATTTCCGGGGTAAAAGAAACGGGGCTGCGCACCACCAAAGCCCGTGGCATTGATCAACACGGATTGCGCATAATTCGTGTCAAACACATTATTGATTCCCGAGTACACTCCCAACGAAAAGGAGTTGGATAACTGCGTTTTGTACCCCAATCGGGCATTAAAAACGTTAAAGGAATCACTGCTCAAAGTATTGGCATCGTTCAATGGAATGTTGTCTACATATTGGTGGGTAAGGTTCAGCTGTAAACCGTTGGAATGTTGCAAGTCCACCCCAGTATTCAATCGATGTTTGGGCACTCCGGTCAGCGGATTGCCGGAATAGTCGTTATCCTCATCCACAAAATCTACAAACACATGATCGTTGAAGGTATAACTGAAATAGGGCGCCAAGGAAAGTTGGTTGGAGAGTCGAGCAATGTATTTTACGTCCATTTCCACGCCTTGGTGACGGGTTTCCCCTGCGTTGGCACCCACAAACTGGTCCTCGCCCACGCGTTGGGCCACCAAAAGGTTGTTAATATCCATTCGATATAGGGCCACGTTGGCCGAAAAGCGTTTTTGCAACCAAGTCCATTGCGCCCCAATTTCGTAATTGGTACCCGTTTCTTGAGCAATATCCGGATTTATTACACCCTCAGGTGTCAAAGTCTCTTCCAAACCAGGATTGGAAAATCCACGACTGATGTTGGCATATAGATTCCCATTGTTCAGGGCGTATTGCAATCCAAAACTGGGCAGAAGGATGGCATCAAAATCTCGAATAGCAGAGGTGTTGGCCGCACCTTGATTGAACAAATCCTTAAAGTTGTAATGCGTCTTGTTGAGGTTGAGCCCCACTTGGGCAGATAAGTCGGTGGTCAAGGCGTAGGTGAAGGTCCCAAAAGCATTGAACTGTCTTCGGAACTCGGTATTTTGGCTCAAACGGTCACCTTGAAGACTTCCATTGCCATTGTTGTCTTGGTAGAGATTTTCAAACGTGCCCCAATGGTATTCATCTTTGTAAAGTTCGGCCCCAAAGGTGTATTCAGCTTTGTCAAAACTTCCCTCAAATTGACTTCGGAAACCAAAACCATTGGTGAATTCATCCAAAATATTGAATGGACGTGGCTCGTAATGGTCCGTGTAGGTATAAAAAATACTACTGGTGTTTTTGAACGCTTCCGAAAATTGATAGGTGTGCGACAAACCTGTGAGTACATATTTGTTAGCTTCAAAGCCTTGGGCTGCCAGCCAGTTTCCAGCGGCGCGGGTAGGGTCTTCCTCAAAATCGGTCTGGTTGATGGAACTGGCAATACCCGCAGTGTAATCGATATAATTCACCAATACACCCACACTACTTTTTGCATTGAGGTTGATGTTACTGGTCAATAAAAATCCATCACGCTCAAAATAACTGTTCTGCCGATAGCCATCCGTTTCCAAATGGTTGTAATTAAAAGTTAGGTTGAAGGTTTTTTCAGAATGGGTGAAAGAGAGGTTGTCCTTCAACATATTGTATGAACCCACAGTGGCGGTATTGATAAGTTGGGTCTCATCTGTTTGTGCTGATTTGGTATCCAAAATAATGGCACCGCCCAAGTTGGTACCGTAGGCCGTTCCTTTTGGGCCTTTAATGACTTCAAGAGAACCCAAATTTTCTAAATCGAAAGCCTCAATATCAGAAAAATTAGTACCGTTGGTCACAGGAATGCCGTTGAAATACATTCGAAGTTTGTCAGTTCCGTACAAGGTTCTTGCACCCACTCCGCGAATGGTAATCCGGTTGGTGTTGATGGCTCCGGAAAGAATGTACACTCCTGAAATTTGGTTCACTGCGGATGGAATGTCGGTTGGGTTAAAGCGCTCAAAGGTTTTGGTGCTGATGGTTGACGAAGCCGTAATTCCCGTAGCTTTTTTGGGAGCGAGATCTTCGGTTAAGATAATCTCATCCAGCTGTGTTATGGAATCTTTTTGAACATCTTGACCCAAAATATGGGCTGTACAGAGTAGTGCTAGACTGTAAAAAAGAAGTTTCATTGTGTTTGTAGGGGAGTTATATGCGAACAAAAGCTATTATTTTTTAAGATTGATGGTTTTGCCATTTTTGGCACTCTTTCGGGCAGCATCCAAAATTTCTACAACGATCATATTATTTTCCAAAGAAGAAAGGTCATGTGGCGAAAGGGTAATTTTACCTCGGACGACTGAGGCAAGCAACGAAAAGGGATCGTTATACGGAGCAGGTCTTTCCTCCAGAACCATTTTTTCTTCGTCATAGCCATCATACCCTTCCGCTATACGGATGCGCAAGGTGTTGCGGTTATCGGCATAAATGGCTCCGGTAAGTCCATAGAGTTCCATATCTTTTCTGCCAATGGGCCAGTTCCATGAGGGTTCCAAAATGGCCTGGGAATCATCATAGGTAAGTATGATGGTGGCATCGTCATCCACTTTGGGATTGTTTTCGGCCTGAAGTTGCTGGGTTACCGCCGTAACCGTATTGGGACGCACTCCTTTTTTGAGCCAAGTCATAAGATTGGCCCCGTAACAACCAAAATCGGTAATAGCGCCACCACCATTGAGAATAGGGTCTTGCAGCCATTCCAAAAATTCTTGGTTGACCCCTATTTTAACGGGTCCCCGGTGTCCATCCCGCACAATGACTTTGCGCAAATCCCCAATTTTTCCCTGATCCAATAGTTCTTTGGCCATGTGATTGGTAGGATACCAGGTAGTTTCATAGTTGGTGAGCAGATGGATATTATGTTTTTCGGCCAAGGCCTTCATTTTTGTAGCGTGGTCCATATTTACGGCCAAAGGTTTTTCAACCATTACATGAATACCTTTTGGGGCACAGGTCTGTACAACTTTCAAATGGTCATATATGGTCCCAAAGGCCGTTACTGCTTCAGGTTTCGCAGCAGCTATCATTTCTTCCAGCGAATCGTAGACCAAATCCATGGAAAAACCATGTTGGTCGGCATATCGCTGGGCCAGCTCCCTATTGGATTCAGCGATGCCCACAAGTTCTATATCACCAATGTCTTCACGGCCCAAAATCCAATGGACATGGGTATGGGTTAGCCCGGCCACTCCAATTTTTAAGGGTTTTTCTTGGGATAGACCAACCGATACGTTAATCGTGCAAAAAATAAGGGCAATGAGATTGCGAAGCATGTGTTTGTTTAATTGGGCTTAAAAATAAGAACTAATCTGCCAGTTCTTTCAACAAAGTTGTTGTATTCATCACTTTGGCAAACTCATCCTTGAGGTTGGCCAAGGCAGCATCGTGGATAATATCAGCACTTAACCGTTTGCCATCCACTCCAATTTTATCAAAAGCGGCAGTGGAATCTGAAATCAAGGTAACGTTGAAACCCAAATTGGCGGCCATGCGTACTGAGGTGGAAATACAGTGTTCCACAGTTAGGCCAACAATGATTAAATCGTTTATTTTTTCCGATTTCAACCGAGTTTCCAGATCTGTTCCGATAAAGGCACTGTTCACATTTTTTGGGATGATAGGTTCATTGTCCAAGGGCTTTACCAAGGGATGGAAATCATTTCCAGCTTTACTCGGATGTAGGGGCGATTCTGGATTGGTGGAGCAGTGCTGCACATGAAAGATAGGCCATTTTTTCTGTCGGAAAACAGTCAGGATTTTTGAACAGTTGGCCTCCGCATGCGGATTGCTTCGTTCCGTTCCGTAAAATTCCATTTCCTGAAGACCTTGTTGAATATCGATAAGGAGTAAGGCGGTCATTCCCTAAAAATTTAGATTTAAAAATAGGCATTAAAACCGGAAACCCACAGACAGTCCCCCGCGATACATAAAGTCATCCTGAAAATCCTCTGGATTAATGTTCCGACCCAAACCACCGAAAATTTCCACGGTGAATCGTTGGTCTCGGGTAGACCATTTGTTGCCCAGACCCAATCCTAAAGCTGTGGTGCTGTAATCCCTGTTCGGTTGAAGGTCATTATCGATTTCATCCTCACCTGTGTAGTAGAGTCCAAAGGCTTCGGCAAAGAATCCGCTCCTGGGTTGATAGCCAAAATAGGCCCTAAAATTGGGTCCAATTCCAAAATCACCGTTGTAATCGGTGGCATCATTATCAAAATAAACCGTTGCACCAATACTGGCGTTTTCACTAAAGTAGTATTCGTAGGAGCCTTCAACCGTGGAAGTGGCCAAGAACAAACCTATGTTCAGCTTGATTTCATTGCTATTGTAAAGTGAAGGGTAGGCTTGGGCCGACATAACAAAACCAGAGAGCAGGAACCCAAGAAGCAAAAGTTTTTTCATGAGGCATGTTTTTAAATTCAAGAAGGATAATCAATTAGCATTCCAAAAACAAAGGTACAGTATGAATGCAGACTTGCTTTATTTTAACAAAAGAGCTGCAATGGTTATTTTTAGGCAAAATTTGAGCATGAAGATTGTTTCATACAATGTAAATGGCATTCGCGCTGCCATCAATAAGGGGTTTGTGGAATGGTTGAAGACGGTAAATCCCGATGTGGTTTGCCTGCAAGAGATTAAGGCGATGAAGGAACAGGTGGACACCTCTGTTTTGGAGGAAGCTGGATATCCTTATCATTATTGGTTCAGTGCGCAGAAAAAAGGATATAGTGGAGTTGCATTGCTTTGCAAAGAACAACCGGACCATGTGGAATACGGCACGGGCATCGACTATATGGATTTTGAGGGGCGAAACATTCGAGCTGATTATGGCGATGTCTCCATTATGAGCATGTACTTACCATCTGGCACCAACTTGGCCCGATTGGACCATAAGCTGACCTATATGGCCGATTTTCAAAAGTATGCTGATGAACTCAGAAAAGAACGCCCAAACCTTGTGGTCTGTGGCGATTACAATATTTGTCACGAAGCCATTGACATCCATGACCCGGTGCGGAACAAAAATGTATCCGGTTTTTTACCTGTGGAACGGGAATGGATAGGGAGCTTTATAAAAAGTGGTTTTATAGACAGTTTCCGGCATTTCAACAAAGAGCCCCACAATTATACGTGGTGGAGCTACAGGGCCAATGCCCGGAACAACAACAAAGGTTGGCGTTTGGATTATGGCATGGTGAACGAGTCTTTGGCAGACCGATTAAAGCGCTCCGTAATTCTTTCGGAGGCCAAGCACAGCGATCATTGTCCCATTTTGTTGGAGTTGGAAAAATAACAATTGCTTTAAAACCCAAAAATTAGGATTGACTACCTTAGTCCTTTAAAAAATTAAGCTTGATGAAATACACGCGAATTCCACATACTGATATCAGAATAAGTAAGATTTGTTTGGGTACCATGACCTGGGGGCGCCAAAACACCCAGGATGAAGGTTTTGAGCAGATGGATTATGCATTGGACCAAGGCGTCAACTTTTTTGATACTGCAGAACTGTATCCCATTCCTGCCAAAAAAGAACTGTATGCTGTTACCGAAGAAATCATAGGAAACTGGTTTGCGAAGACAGGCAATCGAGATAAGGTTGTATTGGCCACAAAAATGGCAGGTCCAGGTGGACCGGCTTCGTTCATCAGGGATGAAGGATTCACCAAAAAGGAAATTATTGAATCTGTGGAAAAGAGTTTAAAGCGACTCCAAACGGATTATCTTGATTTGTACCAACTGCATTGGCCAGAACGGAACACCAATTATTTTGGGCAACGCGGCTATAATGCCCATGCCGTAGATTCGTGGGACGATAACATTCATCAAGTCTTGGAAACTTTTCGGGATTTGATTGCCGAAGGAAAGATTCGGCATTTGGGTCTTTCAAACGAAACACCTTGGGGAACCATGCGATTTTTAGAGGAGAGCAAGGTGCACAGAACCTTACCTCGAGTAAAGACGATTCAAAACCCATATAGTTTATTGAACCGACTTTTTGAAGTGGGACTTTCAGAAATTTCAATGCGGGAGCAGATAGGACTTTTGGCCTATTCACCGCTTGGATTTGGTGTGTTGTCCGGGAAGTATCTGGATGAGATTCCTCCCAGAAAAGGAAGGATTACCCTTTTCCCAAATTATAATCGATACAGTGGTGAAACTGCTGTAGAAGCAACTAAAAAGTATGCGGAATTGGCCCAGAAGCATGGGTTGAGCATGGCGCAAATGGCTTTGGCCTTCGTGAATACCCGTCCGTTTGTAACAAGCAACATTATTGGGGCGACTACCATGGAGCAGCTCAAAGAAAATATTGGCAGTATTGAAGTAAATCTTTCGGATGAGGTGCTGAAGGGTATTGAGGAAATCCACAATGCTATTCCGAATCCGGCGCCATAATTTAACCGAACAGTAACCCAACTACATCTTCAATCTTATTCACTTTCTGAATCTGGATTGCAGAACTTTTTAGTCCTATTTTGTTGCTTTTGGAGATAAAAATAGTTGTAAAACCCAACTTTTCGGCTTCAAGAATACGCTGATCAACCCGTTGTACAGGCCGAATTTCCCCAGCGAGACCCACTTCAGCAGCAAAACAGACCCCTTTTTCAATGGGAATATCGGCATTGCTGGAAAGAATGGCGGCCATAACGGCCAAATCTATGGCCGGGTCATCCACAGAAATCCCTCCAGTAATGTTCAAAAAAACATCCTTGGCAGCCAGCTTAAAACCCGCCCGTTTTTCCAGCACAGCCAGGAGCATGTTCAATCGTTTGGCATTGAATCCCGTAGCGGAACGCTGTGGTGTTCCGTAAACGGCAGTGCTGACCAAAGCTTGGATTTCAATTAGTAAAGGCCGCATACCTTCCACAGTTGCGGCAATGGCCGTACCACTGAGGTCTTCCTCGTTTTTGGAAATGAGCACTTCGGAAGGGTTGTTCACTTCACGAAGTCCGCTGCCCTGCATTTCATAAATGCCCAATTCTGCGGTGGAACCGAAACGATTTTTGAGGGAACGGAGGATACGATACACGTAGTTGCGGTCACCCTCAAACTGAAGTACCGTATCCACCATATGCTCTAATATTTTTGGTCCTGCAATGGTGCCATCTTTGGTAATGTGTCCCACCAAAATTACCGGAGTATGACTTTCCTTTGCAAATTTGATAAGCTCCGCAGCGCATTCCCGAATCTGCGAAATGCTCCCGGCGGCCGATTCAATATAATCGGTGTGCAGGGTTTGGATGGAATCGATTACGACCAGATCCGGTTCCAGCGATGCAATTTGTTGAAAGATGTTCTGGGTTTTGGTTTCGGTGAGAATAAAGCAAGTTTCACTGTTAGGTTGAATGCGGTCTGCTCTCATCTTAATTTGCCGTTGACTTTCCTCGCCCGAAACATACAAAGTTTTAAAAGGCAACTTTAACGCAATCTGAAGCAGCAGCGTACTCTTTCCAATGCCCGGTTCACCGCCCAACAAGGTCAGGGAGCCGGGAACCAATCCACCACCTAAAACCCTATTGAACTCTTGGTCTTTCGTATCCAACCGAAGCTCGCTTTCATGTGTGATTTCGGAAACGCGGAGGGGTTTGTTGGCCTTTTTGTCTGAAACGCTACTGGCTTTCCAACCTCTTTTGTCCTCTTTTTGGACCACTTCTTCCACAATGGTGTTCCATTCCTTACAGGCAGAGCATTGCCCGACCCACTTAGCGTATTGGGTGCCGCAGTTTTGGCAAAAAAAAGCAGTTTTGGTCTTGGCCATTCCAAAGTTATGAGGGGCCTAAAGATATGGATTTTGATTGTTGGATTTATGGATACTTAGCTAGTTGGATTATTGGATTGCACCGCCTAAAGATCCAAAAGTCCAACTTTCCAATAATCTAATATCCAAAGTCTGCTTTGAGGGCATCAATTTTTTCAAGGGCCATATCCTTCGTCAAAAAGTCGATTTCCTCCATTTGAAATGCTTTTTCAAAGGTCTTGTAGGCTTTTTTAGGTTCACCAATTTCCTCGTAGTACTCGCCTTCAAAATAGAAGCCCATCATGGTCTCGGGATATTGTTCCTTGCAGAGTTCTGCCAATGGTTTTAGGGATTCAAAATCGTCCTTTTTTCTACAGGCGGCATAAATGGCCATAACATCATTGAGTTCCACGGGTTTTTCAAAACCGAAAAGTTTTTCGATCAAAGCATACCTATCCTCCAAGTATTTAAAAGCAGGCTCATCAGAAGTAATAATTTCTGTTTTGTACTCTTTTGGCGAAATGGGCCTGAACATGTTGAACACATTATCAAAAGCCTTTCCGACTCCGTAAGCTACAATGGAAACATGATCGGCATTTTCGTACTCATCAAAGAAATAATGTAAGGATTCCTTGGTGATGGATTTGATATTGTGATTCATCTGAAGGATAAGCTGTCTGTCATCCGATGCTTCTTTTTCTACAATGACATTGTAAAAAATCTCTTGGTCCAAAGCGGACAACCGGGCAGGAACCCTATTTTCCATTTCAGGGGCCAAAATAGGAGAGATACTTACATACGAGTTGAAAAGAGATCGGTCTTTGAATAGGTAATAATTACCAAAATTGGCAGTAATGTCGTACCCAACAAACATTTTGAATGGGGCAATATTGTAATTGGTCTCGATATAGGGAATAATTTCGGTTCCCAAAAACTCAAAGAACATTTTTCCTTTGTCTGAAGGAAGTCCGGAATCCTCTTCATAAGCGCAATCTTCCCAACGGATATCGTTTTTGCCTTGATCAATGCCCACAACAATGGCTTGGGGCATGTGCCCTAATCTGCTCTGGAATTTTACATTGGCCACAACAAGGTCAAAGAGGTATTCGGCATCCAAAACAATTAGTAAGGGATATTTTTTCTCATCGGTATAATCTTCGGGAAAATAATAGGAGACGTCCCTTCGTTCCTGAAGTTTGAAGGATTCAAAGATTTCTTTTTTTACCTGTGCTCCAAGATTAAGACATACGAAGCCCATCAAAAGAAACAATAGACATTTTTTCATTGGTTAAGATTTAGTTGGTCGGGGCCTACCTATTTCTATTCAATAACGGTAGGACGATGAAGGATATTGTACCGAAAACCACAACCATTAGGGTCTGTGCAATCCACATGATCCAACCAAAAGCATCGCCAGAAACTGAGCTGATTCCGAAAATACCCAAAGCGGCACTTACGGCAATAGGATAAAGGCCAATGCCACCGTTGGTGGTGGACATGGCAAAGGCGCCTCCCACAAAAGCAACTAGAAGTTCACTCAGGGATAGCGATATAGTTTCGGTGACGGTGTGTTTGATGACCCAAAACATACCGATATAGGCGGCCCAAATAAAGAACGTATGAAAGATAAACGCCCATTTTCTCTTCATTTTGAAGACACTGAGGACGCCATCGAGCAGGCCGTTCAAGAAGGCCTTGAGTTTTTTGGCAAATCCCGATTTGGACTTTCGGATGACAGCAGTGGCTACAAAAAGTCCAACAATGCCAACCAGCAGAATACCAAAGGCACCGATAAGATTGACCCCTTTTTCTTCTAAAAAGGCCAAGATGATATCGGTTTGGAGCAATAGGGTTATAACAATGACCAACAACAACATCAATAGGTCTATCACCCTTTCGGTAACGATGGTGCCGAATCCTTTTTCAAAAGGGACCTTTTCATAGGTGGTCAAAGCGGTGGCCCTTAGAATCTCACCTGATCTTGGAATTCCCAAGTTGGCAAAATAGGAAATAAGGACAATAAAGATATTGTTGATGATTTTGGGGCGATACCCCATGGGTTCCAAAAGATAGTTCCATCGAACGGCACGGGAAATATGGCTTAAAATACCCAAGATTACGGAAACGGTCACCCAAAAAGGGCTTGCATTGGAGATGTAATTGATAATTTGTTGTCGTTCTTCTGGGGTGGTGGAGTTATAGGAATACCAAACCAAAAAGAGCCCAACGGCAATGGGGACAAAAATCTTCAGGAATTTTTTTAGGGATGTGCCCAAAATTAGTTCAAAAGATTGGTGGCTTCGTTGGGGAAGACCAAAGCGGGATTGAATGACTTGGCCTCTTCAATGCTCATCCAGGCATAGGTGATCAGAATCAATACATCGCCCACGGCCACTTTTCTGGCTGCGGCACCATTTAAGGTAAGTTCCCCAGAACCACGAGGGCCGGGAATGGCGTAGGTTTCCAGCCGTTCACCGTTGTTGTTGTTCACAATCTGCACTTTTTCACCCCTAATGATATTGGCGGCATCCATGATGTCTTCATCAATGGTGATGCTGCCGATATAATTAAGGTCGGCTCCTGTTACTTTTACCCTGTGGACTTTAGACTTTACAACTTCTACTTGCATGGTGCAAATGTATCAATTCAATCTTAGATTATCTATGAGGCGAACACCATCGGCATAAACGGCAATGAACGCCCTATATTTTGTGTCATTCTGTTTTTTGAGCATTGGAGTGAGCGTGTCCTCATCTGCAATTTGAAAATATTCCAATTCAAACAACGGATTTTTTTCAAACCCATCCTTTACCCAATCCGTAATATTCTTTGCACTTTCCGTGCCAAATTTTGATTTGGCAGACTGTAGGGTTTCATAAATGAAACTCGCCTCTTCCCTAGTCGTTTTTGAGAGCCTTTCATTACGTGAACTCATGGCCAGGCCGTGGGGTTCCCGCTCTATGGGGCACCCAATGATTTTGCAAGGTAATTTCTTGGAAGCTGCCATCTTGCGAATGATTTGGAGTTGTTGGAAATCCTTTTCCCCAAAATAGGCTCTGTTCGGTAAAACGGTTCTCAGAAAAAGTTCCACAATGGTACCCACACCGTCAAAATGACCGGCTCTAAATTCACCTTCCATCACCTTGTCCAGACCATCGAACTCGTATGTTTTAGATTTAATGTCTTTGCCATAGATTTCATCCACAGAAGGAATAAAAGCAATTATATTTTCTGATACGAGCCCCAAAAGTTTTAGATCCCTTTCAAGATTCCGGGGATATTTTTCAAGATCATCTTTTTTGTCAAATTGGGTTGGGTTCACAAAAATGCTTACCACCACCAAATCATTTTCCAAAAGTGCTTTTTTGACCAAGGAAATATGACCTTCATGAAGTGCGCCCATGGTGGGCACCAGCCCAATGGTACGGTTGTTGTTGCGCTCTTTCTGTAGAAAGAACATGAGTTCTTTTTTATGGTCAAAAATGTGCATTACATAGTTTAAAAGCGTGCAAAAATACTATAAATACTGGTAATCAGCATAATTTTTGTACTTTTGCAGCTACGTTTTTCGGATAAACAAAAGAAAGTGTTTATGAATGGTAAAAAGATATTGTTTGTATCTTCTGAATTAGTTCCTTACCTCCCAGAGAATCCGGTTTCCTTAATGTCGTACGAAGCGCCTCGCATGGTCAATAGCAATGGTGGGCAAATCCGCATTTTTATGCCAAGATATGGAAACATCAATGAAAGGAGACATCAATTGCATGAAGTAATTCGTTTGTCGGGAATGAACTTGGTCATCAATGACATGGATATGCCGTTGATCATCAAGGTTGCATCCATTCCAAGGGAGCGAATTCAGGTATACTTTATAGATAACGAAGAATATTTTAAGCGGAAGGCAACATTTACTGACAAAGAAGGAAATCTATTTCAAGACAATGATGAAAGAGCCATTTTCTTTGCCAAAGGAGTTGTAGAGACGGTTAAAAAGTTGAACTGGTCCCCAGATATCATCCATGTGCACGGCTGGATGGCTTCTTTACTTCCATTATACCTTAGAAAATACTATGCTGACGAACCGTTGTTCGCTGACAGCAAAATAGTGACCTCCATCTATAACAAAAGTTATGAAGGGGAGTTGGATCCAGAGATGATCAATAAAATTGCTTTTGATGGAATTGATAAAGCACACATTTCATCTCTTGAGCACCCCGACTATAATAATTTGTTAAAGGTTGCCGTAGATCATTCCGATGCCATTATTTTAGCCGCGGAAGAGGTGTCAGAGGATTTAAAGAACCACATAGCCAATCTTTCCAAACCGGTGCTGCCTTATGTTTCTCTTCAGGAAGCAGAGGAAGCATACACAAATTTCTATAAAACAGAGGTTTTAAAATAAATTGCATGAAATTTTCCAGGATGATGAAAGTTTCAACCTTGGTTGGAGCTTTATTTTTGATGACTGCTTCTTGTGAAGATGAACTGGACACCATTGGGGAAGGTGTTGTGGGAGGAGAACCCTTTACCACCGGCAAGGCAGAGTATGATGTTTTTGCTTTTAACAAGGGCATTGCTGCTGTGCAGACCAATCGTTTGCCCTTATACCAGTTGGGGACTTACAATGATCCTGTTTATGGAAAGCGAAAGGCAAGTATAATAACCCAAGTGACCCTGCCAAGCTCCGAACCTATTTTTGGAGATTTTTCCCAAACTACGGAGAACAATGCGGACTCCGACGATAATGATTCTACCATTCCCGAAGAAGAAACGGTAAAAGAGGTTTATTTATTTATTCCTTTCCAAACACCGCCATCGGTATCCAACGATAGCGATGGGGATGGTGTGGCGAATGAGTTGGACGACGATCCTTTCGACCCTACCTCAGATTCAGATGGCGATGGTGTAACGGATATTGATGAAAAGAACATTGGCTCGAACCCCCTAGATCCAGATGAAGATGGCTCGGGAGAAGGTTTTGTGGCCAATATTTTTCCCCGAACCTTTGATTTGGACAGTATTTACGGTGATAGGACCCAAACTTTTGATATTACTGTATCAAGATCCACCTATTTTCTAAGGGATTTGGACCCCAACACCAACTTTGAGGAACGGCAGCGTTATTTTTCCAATCAGGATTTTTCAAGTTTTGTTGGCGAGGAACTTACGATTCCCGGTCAAAAAACGGTAACAATTGACAATCAAGAAACCTTGATTTTTGCGGAGGATGACCCTGATACTGATGTGGACGAATCTGAAACTGTGGTGGCAACACGGAGGCCTCCAGGAATTCGTGTACCGTTGAACCCTGATTTCTTTCAAGAGAACATTTTAGATAAAG
The DNA here is from genome assembly GCF_042651185.1 of Flagellimonas marina. Taxonomy (NCBI): domain Bacteria; kingdom Pseudomonadati; phylum Bacteroidota; class Flavobacteriia; order Flavobacteriales; family Flavobacteriaceae; genus Flagellimonas; species Flagellimonas marina. The sequence goes on from NZ_JBHSCL010000007.1 coordinate 201,063, forward strand.
AAGGGCAACCGGAGTTATTGAGCCAATCCAATTTTGCCAATTTCTTCAGAGGAATACATATTTCTGCTGCCGACACTGATTTAGAGCAATTAATGTTTCTGCTCGATTTGACCGAAGCCAATATTACCATCACATATGAATACGATGATTACAATACCGAGGATGGGGAGGTTGAAACGGCTGAAAGAGACTATACGCTTAATTTATTGGCGGTCAGTAACAATTCATTTGTTGGGAATGCCATCAATATTTTTGAGGAAGATCCCCTAATGCCAGATATTGAGGGAGCGTTGGACAATGGTGAAAATGCATCGCGTATTTACGTTAAAGGAGCAAAGACCCTTGCAGAGATACGCTTGTTTGAAGAGACCTTGAACGGAGGTGGCGCAATAATAAACCAGATTCGGGAAAACAATTGGATTATAAACGAGGCCAACTTGGTGTTTTATGTGGATAGAACTGCATTGGGAAGCGTTGTTGATGAACCGCCCCGTCTTTATCTCTACAATGCTGAAACTAATGCACCTTTGTACAACATTGCCACTGAGAACATAATCAATGAAGGGCCATTGGGGCTCTATCTTAACTACGATGGCATTATTGAAAAAGAAAATGAAAGGGGAGTAAAATATACTATCCGGATAACGGAACATCTTAACAACATAATTGTTAGGGACGCCACAAATGCCAGTTTGGGACTGACCTTAACTTCTAACATTGACTTCGCCACGGTACAGGAAGGCATGGATAGCAGCGGTGATGGAATTGACATACCGATTCGGGCATCTATTAGCCCCTTGGGCACCATACTTTACGGCAGCAATGTTGACGCCGCAAACGAAGACAAGAAATTAAAACTTGAAATTTACTATACCGAAGCGAACTAGGCATTGCTTCTAATGGTTAATTTTACGTTGTTCGTCGTTAAATATATGTCGTTTAGTTGATTTTTGGCACTAAGGTTATAATTTTACGAGCCAAAACCCAGCAACAACCTTTCATTAAATATCTAGATTATGTGTGGAATAGTAGGGTATATAGGTCATAGAGATGCCTATCCCATCATAATAAAAGGTCTTCAAAGGCTTGAATATAGAGGGTATGACAGTGCCGGCATCGTACTTTTCAATGGAGAAGACACAAATTCGTCCAAAACAAAGGGCAAGGTTGAAGACTTAAAGAACAAGGCTGAGAATACAATATCCACTGAAGGAAAATTAGGTCTCGGACATACACGATGGGCAACCCATGGTGTGCCCAATGATGTAAACTCACACCCACATTACTCAAACTCAGGTGATTTGGTCATTATTCACAATGGCATCATAGAAAACTATGAGTCCATTAAAAAAGAGTTGATCAAAAGAGGATATACCTTTCAATCCGATACTGATACAGAAGTATTGGTTAATCTAATCGAAGAGGTCAAGAAAAAGGAGAGCGTAAAACTTGGCAAAGCGGTTCAGATTGCATTGAACCAAGTTGTTGGTGCCTATGCCATTGCGGTTTTTGACCGAAACAAACCTGATGAAATTGTGGTGGCCAAATTAGGTAGCCCATTGGCCATTGGAATTGGTGACAACGAATATTTTATTGCTTCGGACGCCTCCCCGTTTATTGAATTCACCAACAATGCCGTTTATTTGGAGGACGAAGAAATGGCCATTGTTCGTATTGGGAAGGAAATAAAATTGAGAAAAATTAAGGATGATGCCATTGCCTACCCCAATATTCTTGAGCTTCAGTTGAACCTTGAAGAAATTGAAAAAGGGGGATATGAGCATTTTATGCTGAAGGAAATCTATGAGCAGCCAAGGGCCATTTTGGATACCTACAGAGGTCGATTGCTCGCAGACCAAGGCATTATTAAAATGGCAGGAATTGATCAAAATTTGGAGAAATTCCTTAACGCCAATAGAATTATCATAGTTGCCTGCGGAACATCATGGCATGCCGGCCTTGTGGCCGAATATATTTTTGAGGACTTGGCCAGAATCCCTGTTGAAGTGGAGTATGCCTCCGAATTCAGATATAGAAACCCGGTAATCACAGAAAATGATGTGTTGATTGCGATATCCCAATCTGGGGAAACCGCGGATACGCTGGCAGCCATTAAGTTGGCAAAGGAAAGAGGGGCCTTTGTTTTTGGAGTTTGCAATGTTGTGGGGTCATCAATTGCCAGGGAAACAGATGCTGGGGCCTATACCCATGCTGGACCGGAAATTGGAGTAGCTTCAACAAAGGCATTCACAACACAGATTACGGTACTCACCCTTATCGCATTAAAACTGGCCCAAGAAAAAGGAACATTCTCCCAATCAAAATACCACGAGTATCTGACAGAATTGGAGAGTATTCCTTCAAAAGTGGAAAAGACATTACAATCCAATTCAATCGTAGAGCAGATTTCGGAAATATATAAGGATTCCACCAACTGTTTGTATTTAGGAAGGGGCTATAATTTCCCCGTCGCACTGGAAGGTGCTTTAAAGCTGAAGGAAATCAGTTATATCCATGCCGAAGGATATCCTGCCGCTGAAATGAAGCATGGGCCAATCGCTTTGATTGACGAACAAATGCCTGTCATTGTAATAGCCACCAAAAAAGGACATTATGAAAAGGTGGTCAGCAATATCCAGGAAATCAAGTCCAGAAACGGACGAATAATAGCCGTAGTCACTGAAGGCGACGAAACGGTAAAAGAACTGGCGGACCACGTTATTGAAGTCCCTGAAACTTCAGAAGGGTTATCGCCGCTTTTAACCACCATACCACTACAATTGCTGTCGTACCACATCGCTGTAATGCGTGGATGTAATGTGGATCAGCCCAGAAATTTGGCTAAATCAGTTACCGTGGAGTAACTTTTAACATTATTAAATTACTAGAGAAAGGCATCCATTTGGGTGCCTTTTTTATTAAATACATAGATATAGCATCTAAACTTTACGAAAAAAGTATTATGCATGCATAATTTTTTTCATATTTGTGGAAATCAAATAAAAAAAAATGTATCTTCCACCTCCAATGCTTAACAGATACTTAAAACTTATTTAACTCTAATTCAAAGCTGATGAGAAGACTTTTATTCATTGCCCTGATGATGTTTGGAGTTGTGTCCTATGCGCAAACAACCATCCAGGGTAAGGTAGTTGATGATAACAATGAGCCCATACCTGGTGCCAATGTGGTCTTAGTGGGAAAAGCAGAAGGAACCACTACTGACTTTGATGGAAATTTCACCTTCAATACTTCGGAACAGCCCCCATTTCAACTTCGATTTACCAGTATTGGATTTTCAGATTTTGTGGCCAATGTCACTTCTAACAACCAGACACTTACCATAACCTTATCAGAGGCCAATACCTTGCTGGATGAGATTGTGATTTCTGCTTCAAGAACCCCGGAACGTATTTTTGAGTCCCCCGTTTCCGTGGAAAGATTTGGACTCAGGGAAATAAAGAACACTACCGCCGAATCATTTTACGGCGGTCTTCAAAATTTAAAGGGTGTAGATATCAACACCAACAGTTTAACCTTTCAATCCATTAACACAAGAGGTTTTGCCACATTCGCCAATAACCGTTTCTTGCAATTGGTAGATGGAATGGACAACACCGCGCCGGGTCTAAACTTTGTACTCGGTAACTTGGTGGGTATGTCCGAATTGGATGTACAAAGCGTGGAAATACTGCCAGGAGCTTCCTCTGCACTGTATGGAGCGGGGGCCTTCAACGGAATCTTGTTCATGTCGAGTAAAAACCCGTTCGACTTTCAAGGGATAAGTGCCTATGCCAAAGGCGGATATACCGTTCAAGAAGCTGCAGGAAGCCATTTTTATAAGGATTTTGGCATACGTGCCGCACACGCTTTCAATGATAAATTGGCCGTAAAAGCGAATTTATCTGTACTAACCGGTGAGGATTGGCATGCCAACAGAACTATGGATTTAAACAACCCAGGTGCCGACCGTTCCAATCCGGCGTACGACGGATTAAACGTCTATGGAGATGAAGTTTCAACAACCCTGAATTTTGACGCTGCGGCCGGGTTGCCTACCGGAACTGTTGGGTCGGCAGTTGTTTCCAGAACGGGGTATGATGAGGCCGACTTGGCCAATTACAATGCGGAAAGTGTCAAATCCGATTTTGCATTGCACTACAGACCCTTTGGTAATGACTTGGAGGTCATTTTTAACAGTAGAATCGGTAGAGGTACCACCATATATCAGGGTGCCAACCGCTATGCCGTTGCAGGATTTACCATGCAACAGCACAAAGTTGAAATCAAAAACAATAATTTCTTCCTTAGAGGATACATTGTTTCCGAAAATTCAGGAGATGCCTATGATACGCGTTTTGCGGCCATCAATATAAATAGGGCATGGAAGTCGGACACACAATGGTTCACAGATTATGCAAGCACCTATATCCCTACCTACCTTGGAGGGATTCAACAAGGAGGGTTAACCCCTGAACAAGCTTCCACCCAAGCGCACATTGCAGGAAGACAAGCCGCAGACACTGGAAGGTTGGTGCCTGGAACACCAGAATTCCAAAGTGCATTCAATAGGGTAACGAACGATGGAGACCTGACCACGGGAGCAAAGTTTATCGACAGGACCAAATTTCGTCATGTTAACGGTAACTATAATCTGGCCCACTTGATTGATAATTGGGCAGATATACAAATCGGTGGATCGTTTAGGGAATACGAATTAAATTCCAACGGAACCATCTTTACCGATATTGACGGCCCAATTACCTATAACGAATATGGTGCCTATCTACAAGTTCAAAAGAAATTTTTGGATGAACGATTGAAGTTTACAGGTTCTGCTCGTTATGATAAAAACGAATTCTTTGATGGATTTGTTTCTCCAAGACTCTCCTTGGCTTATACCTTGGGTGAAAAAAGAAACCATAACATCCGGGTATCAGTGCAACAAGGTTTTAGAAACCCAACCACACAAGACTTGTTCATTGGTTTGAATGCCGGTCGAGCTATTTTGGTGGGTTCTGCCCCTGCGAATTTGGATCGTGATGTCCGAACGTTTAATGTAAGTCAAGCAGCGCAGGATAATTTGGGTCAGCCAGCCACCGTAGAGATTGTGGGTCGTGAGGCCTATGAAAATGCATATTCTACCGCTTCACTTCAAGCTGGTGCACCTGAAGCTGTTAACACGCCTTTGGTGCAACCTGAAGAAATTACAGCTTATGAGGCTGGGTATCGTGCACAGTTAGGTAGGTTTACCATTGATTTGAGTGGGTATTATAACAGTTACAAGAATTTCTTGGCCAATACCACTACCGCTGTGCCATTTTATGGTGAAGCTGGGGATGGAGGATTGTCTTTATTGGCCATTCAGAATGGAGACTTTCAAGTATATCAAACCTACACCAATTCAGATGAGGACATCAACTCCTACGGGGCAACGGTAGGTGTGGACACCAAATTGGGCAACTTTGATTTAGGGGTCAATTATACCTATGCCGAACTGGATATCGATGAAGGTAGATTGTCTGGGTTCAGAACCAACTTCAACACTCCAAAACATAAGGTCAAGGCGTCATTTGGGAATACGGCGCTTTTTGAGAACTTCGGCTTTAATATAAACTATAGATGGAGCGATACCTATTTCTGGGAAGCTTCCTTTGCAGATGGTCAAATTCCGGCCTTTACGGTGTTGGATGCACAGATAAACTATGCTGTGCCTAGCCTTAAATCCATATTTAAGGTTGGTGGCTCCAATATTTTGGGAGACGAATACTTCACGGCAATAGGTACAGGAAATATAGGATCTATTTACTATGTATCTTGGACTATCAATCCATAATAAAACTAAACAACAAAGTAACAAAGGCACTGATTTTCCCAGTGCCTTTTTTCTTGGTAAAAAAAGAGGAATTTAGTTTCTTATTAAAAAAGGAAAAAGCATATCTTTGCAGCCGGAAAAAAACCAGTTTTTTTCGTGTATTCAATTAAAAATAAACACAGTAATGTCTAAAGTTACAGGTAAGGTTGCCCAGATTATTGGCCCGGTCATTGATGTTGAGTTTGAATCAGGAGTAGAAATTCCAAGAATTTACGATTCCCTTGAAATTGCAAAAGCCGATGGCTCCAAATTGGTATTGGAAGTACAATCCCACGTTGGAGAAAATACGGTACGAACCATTTCCATGGATTCTACTGACGGATTGAGCAGGGGTGTAGACGTAGTTGCTACCGGAAATCCAATTCAAATGCCTATTGGAGAAGAGGTGTATGGACGACTTTTCAATGTAATCGGTGATGCCATTGATGGTATGGAAAACCTTCCTAAAGCTGGAGACAATGGACTTCCTATCCACAGGGAAGCGCCAAAATTTGAAGATCTTTCCACTTCAACAGAAGTGCTTTTTACAGGGATTAAAGTAATCGACCTTATAGAGCCTTACGCAAAAGGTGGTAAAATTGGATTGTTCGGTGGTGCTGGTGTAGGAAAGACCGTATTGATTCAGGAATTGATTAACAACATCGCTAAAGGACACGGTGGACTGTCAGTATTTGCCGGTGTAGGTGAACGTACCCGTGAAGGAAACGATTTGCTTCGTGAGATGTTGGAGTCTGGTATTATTAAATATGGAGACGATTTCTTGCATTCTATGGAAGAAGGCGGTTGGGATTTGTCCAAAGTGGACAAAAAAGCGATGAGGGAATCAAAGGCTACTTTCGTGTTCGGTCAGATGAATGAACCTCCCGGTGCTCGTGCCCGAGTGGCATTGTCTGGATTGACCATTGCCGAATATTTCCGTGATGGAGCAGGTGACGGACAAGGAAAAGACGTACTTTTCTTTGTAGACAACATCTTCCGATTTACACAAGCAGGTTCTGAGGTATCCGCGCTTTTGGGTCGTATGCCTTCTGCGGTAGGTTACCAACCAACTTTGGCAACCGAGATGGGGGCCATGCAGGAACGAATTACATCAACCAAAAGAGGTTCCATTACATCTGTACAGGCGGTTTACGTTCCTGCGGATGACTTAACGGATCCTGCACCAGCGACAACATTTGCCCACTTGGATGCCACTACTGTACTTTCACGTAAAATTGCTGAGTTGGGTATTTATCCTGCGGTGGATCCTTTGGATTCTACTTCTAGGATTTTGACTCCCGAAATTTTGGGTAAAGAACATTACGCATGTGCACAACGCGTAAAAGAGTTGTTGCAACGTTATAAGGAGCTTCAAGATATCATCGCCATCTTGGGTATGGAAGAACTTTCAGAAGAAGATAAATTGGCGGTAGGTAGAGCAAGACGTGTACAACGTTTCTTATCCCAACCCTTCCACGTTGCTGAGCAGTTTACCGGTATCCCAGGAGTTCTGGTAGATATTAAGGACACCATCAAAGGATTCAACATGATTATGGACGGTGAATTAGATCACTTGCCAGAATCTGCCTTTAACCTTAAAGGAACCATAGAAGAGGCCATTGAAGCTGGAGAGAAAATGCTCGCTGAGGCATAGCCGAAGCGAGTGCTGAGCGAAGTCGAAGCATCATTAATTACAAAAGATTCCCGTTTTCACGGGAATGACTAGAGAAAATATGTATTTAGAAATAGTATCACCGGAAGCCACTCTGTTCGCAGGAGAAGTAACCTCGGTTACCGTGCCTGGCGTAAACGGGGAGTTTCAAATGTTGGAAAACCACGCACCCATAGTTTCTTTGCTTCAAGAAGGCAAAGTAAAAGTGAAAGGTAATCTTGCAATTGAGGAAGCTTTTCAAAGCAAATTTTCCAAAGGAAACGATGGAGAAACCATACTTTCCATTACGAGCGGTACCGTGGAGATGAAAGACAATAAAGTGATTGTCTTGGCCGACTAAAATAAATGAATTCATACTAAAAAAGCCGCTCAATTTGAGCGGCTTTTTTTATTCCAAAATAATAAGGTGCCAATTCTTTCCTCCGGATTTATACACTTTTAAGGTTTTAAATCCCACAGCAGCATGTGCTGTAAGCGACCTTTTGTTTTTTCCATCTACTTCCGTAATAATAGCGTCGAAACCTTCGGGCAATCGGTTTTTCATGGTTAGGTATAGGTTTCTAAAAATACCCTTGCCCCTATGACTCTTGGCCACGCAAATCTGGCCCATAACTATATAATTGTTTTTTTCGGGCATCACCTTGTTGATTTCGGCGAACATGGGTCGTAATACTTCAATGGAATCGCCAAAAATGGGGTGCATGCATAGTGCATAACCAACCACATCCCCATTTTCAACCGCAATGATGTGGCCACATTCGTCGTTCATGGCTTTTAGGATTTCTAGGGAATGTTCTACGGTTACAAAACCTTCTTTCTCCTGTTCTTCGTGCGATAGACTCTTGATGAGGTTTTTTTGCTGTAGCGATAGAATTTGTTCCAATTCTTGATCGCTGGAGGCTTGTTTGTAGTAAATCATCCAGAAGTATTGAGACTTAGGTATTTTTAGCAAGGTTTCTGAAGAACCAAGATACGGTTTAAAAACAGTAAGTGCTACATTTGCGATATGGAGAAATTGCCCAGAAAATTACGGCAGAAACTATCTGCACGATTGGTGAACGATGCCTTACGAAGCCTATCATCTGTTGAGGGATTGGTAGATTTTTCCTCTAACGATTATTTGGGCTTTGCCCGAAACCAAGACCTGTCCAAAGAAATTTCCAATTTTCTGACAATCAAGCCTCAAAAAAGTGGGGCCACGGGCTCAAGATTGCTCTCGGGAAACCATTCTTTATATGTTGAATTGGAAAATTTTTTGAAAAAGCACCACAAATCGGAATCAGCGTTGGTATTTAATTCTGGCTATGATGCCAATGTTGGATTTTTCTCTTCCGTGCCACAGCGTGGAGATATTGTTCTATATGATGAACTGGTGCATGCTAGCATTCGGGATGGGATACAAATGGGACATGCCAAGAGCTACAAATTTGCCCATAATAACATTGGTGATTTACGCCGTCACATTGAGCGGAGTCGAAATGTAGAGGGCGAATCCGAAATTTACGTTGTTACAGAGTCGGTTTTTTCCATGGATGGTGATTCTCCAGATTTGCAAGCTTTGGCTAATTTTTGTTCGGATAATGGTTGCCATTTGATTGTTGACGAGGCCCACGCCACTGGAATTTTTGGGGAAGGAAGGGACTTGACATGTCAATTGGGGCTGGAGGAACAGGTTTTTGCCCGAATCATTACGTTTGGAAAAGCTTTGGGGTGCCACGGAGCGGCTGTTTTGGGAAGCGAAGCGTTAAAAAACTATCTGGTCAATTTTGCTAGAAGCTTAATGTATACCACCGCTTTGCCTCCCCACACAATTGCAAACCTTCTGGTTTCGTACCAATATCTAAAAGATGTAGGAAGTGAAAAATGCCAGCAACTTCAACAGAATATTGACTATTTCAAACAACAAGTGGAAGAATTGGGAATAGCAGCTATATATATCAAAAGTGACTCCGCGATCCAATGTGCCATAATTTCAGGGAATTCTAAAGTGAAATCAATTTCAGCCCAATTACAGCTTGAAGGCTTTGATGTTAGGCCTATTCTTTCCCCAACGGTAAAAGAAGGGAAGGAACGCTTGCGATTTTGTTTACATGCCTTCAATACACAAGAGGAAATTTCACGAGTTTTGAATACGCTAAAAAATGAATTTCAGTGAAAAAGGAATTTTACACGCTTGACTCATTTTTTCTGGAGTCCGACGCCCAAATCGCCAAAGCAAAGCTTGAGTCTGAGGGTATACCGGCTTTTATTTGGGAAGAAAATCTTAATTACCATACCGCCACAAGCTACTCAAGGATTCGGCTCCAAGTCTATCTGTCTCAAAAGGATGAAGCACTACGCGTATATGAGGAGGTTAAAAACTATGCGAGGGACAAGCATGGCAACCTGATTGTTTGCCCTAATTGCAAAGCCACAAAATCAGAGACCTATTATTCTAGAAAAGGACTTTTCTTCAAATTGTTTCCATTTTTTGAATCGACTAAATACAGATGCATGCAATGCAATTTTATCACAAGACCGATATTATGAAGCTATTTGTAACTGGAATTTCAACTGAAGTAGGAAAAACGGTGGCTTCTGCCATTGTGGTGGAAGCGCTCCACGCCGATTATTGGAAGCCTGTCCAAGCTGGGGATTTGGGCAATTCGGATAGCCATAAAATTGAAAGCTATATTTCTAACACCAAAACCGTAATCCACCCCAATAGTTATGCGTTGCAAACCCCAATGAGCCCGCACGCCGCTGCTGATATTGACGGAATAACCATTGACTTGGAAAAAATTGTTCCCCCAGAAACGAATAACCATTTGGTCATTGAAGGGGCAGGTGGGTTGTTGGTGCCCTTAAATGATACCGATACTATTTTTGATCTTATCCAACCCAATTACAAAGTAATTGTGGTCTCCCGGCATTATCTGGGAAGCATTAACCACACCCTTTTGACTTTGGAGAAGCTCAGGGAAAAGGATGTAAAAGTGGGAATTATTTTTAGTGGTGACGAACACCCAACCACCGAGGAAATCATCTTAAAAAAATCTGGAGTTACTTTTTTGGGAAGAATCAATGAGGAGCCGAATTTCAACAAGGAAGTAATCCGAAAATATGCGGAGCAATTAAAACTTGCTTTGGAATCATTCTAGTCGTTGGTAAATCAGCCCCCTTCCTACAGTACCCACCAAAGCATAATGTTCCATCAGATAGGCATCGATATAGGCATTGTACTCTAGTAGTTTCTTATCAAAAATTTCCTTGTTTTTTCTAGCCACCAAGGTCTTGGGCCGAATCACTTCCATAATATACCGCAATTCTTCCATTCCCGTTTTCCTTGGATTTTGCATGTAAGGGAAAAGCTCTTCACGGGTAATATTGCTAGGGTGCGTAGCGGCTTTGGTTGGAGGGCTTTCATTCAGTAGCCAATACCCAATATGGTACTCCGTAAAAAAAATGTTTTCAGTTTCCAGATTATGGGAAGTGATATAGTTGGGGACATCAATGCCCTCTCCATTAAAAAAGGAACCCTTTTGCGCTTTGTTGGAAATAATATTGGCGTATTCCAGATAGGATTCCATCGGAATTAATAGGAGCAATACTATAATCACGGGCCTCCACTTTTTCGTTAAGACAGGGATTTTAGAAATTCCCATTCCAATGGGTATCAAAATAAAAGGATACAGCTGAATCAAGTAATGTCCATTTACTTTTCCCGCTTGCATGAACGATAGTAAAACCCCAACTACAATGAAAGTTAAGATTTGCAGTTCCCCGTTTTTCCAATCAATTATTTTGGTCATAAACCCAGTGATGAGCAATCCCAAAATCACAATTAGAAATGGCAAAGTTTTGATTGGCGAATGAAACTTCCCTGTTGAATAAGCCAGTGGTGCTTTAAAAATAGATTCCCACCACAATGCGGTACTGTTCTGTAGATAATAGGGCAATGCCGTTAATGCAATGGTAAGTACAAATCCTACCCCCATAAAAATTAAATTCTTAAGGTTGGCCCCGATTTGCTTTTTATGGAATCCTTCCCATAAAAAATAAATGCCCAAAAACAATACAGGGTAAACCATGTTCAGCTTGGTCATGACCGAAAGTCCAAAAAGAAGACCTGCAGTAAAAAACCATTTGGCATCATGCTTCCAAAACAAAATAAAGAGTCCCACTATAAAGAAGAAGGTGCAGATATGTTCGGACATTACGCCTTGCAAACTCCCAAAAAGACTTTGAAAAAAGACACAGAATACTGAAGTCCAGAACGCTACTTTTTTACAGGTTATTTTGGATGCAATTCCGAACGTAAACAAGGCAGTCAATGCTACGAGCAAAGTCCCGAACAACCGTATGGCAATGAAACTTTTTCCGAATAATTTTATGACGAGGGCAAAGAAGAAAAACGTAACCGGAGGTTTTAAATCCCAAAGCTGGGTGTAGGGCAAATGGCCATCCACCCAAGACTGCCCCATAATAATAAAGGTACTTTCGTCCCGATCTATATAATCCCGGAAGAAAAAAGGAAAACGAATAAAAAGGGCCGCCAAAAATAAAATCAAGAAAACCGCCTTCCAGTCAAAGCCTTCATATCTTGGAGAAGTAAGAGATCTGATTTTAGTAAACACGTTCCGGATTAAGTTTTTTGGCTATTAATTGTCATCTTTGCAATATAGATAAATTAAGGGTTTTGCGTAAGACAGTAGCGTTGGAAAAATTATCGGATAGGGACAAAAAACACCTTTGGCACCCGTTGACCCAGCACAAGGTGAGTCCAGATATGTTGGGTATTGCAAAAGCTAAGGGAGCCTTACTTTTTGATGAGGATGGAAAGGAGTATGTGGATGGCATTTCATCCTGGTACACCTGTATGTACGGACATTGCAATCCCTATATTTTGAAAAAGGTTTCGGATCAAATGCAACATTTGGACCAAGTGGTGTTCAGTGGGTTTACACATGAACCTGCGGTTCGGTTGTCCGAGGAACTCATAAAAATTCTACCCAAAAACCAAGAGAAACTTTTCTTTTCAGACAATGGTTCTACGGCCACGGAGGTTGGCATAAAAATGGCTTTGCAGTACCATCATAATAAAGGCGAAAAACGAAATGCTTTATTGGCTTTTGAGGAAGGATTCCACGGAGACACCTTTGGAGCGATGTCGGTTTCAGGACTTTCGGTCTACAATGGCCCGTTTGCTGATTTCTTTATTGAGGTGGAGCGGATTCCTGTGCCCACAGAAACAAATATCAATCAGATTTTGATGTTTCTTGAAAGGCGCTTGGAAAAGAACAATATTGCTGGATTTATTTATGAACCTTTGGTTCAAGGTGCGGCAGCCATGAAAATACACGATTCAGATGGCTTGGATAAAATTCTCGCATTTTTAAAGGAACACGGTGTACTCCTGATAGCCGATGAAGTAATGACCGGATTTGGCAAAACAGGAAAAAATTTCGCATCAGACTATGTGCAGACCAAGCCAGACATCATGTGTCTATCGAAAGCGTTGACAGCTGGCCTGATTCCCATGGGACTTACTACTTGCACAGAAGAAGTTTATATGGCCTTTTATAGTGATGATATAGCCAAAGGCTTGTTCCATGGGCATACGTATACCGCCAATCCGTTGGCGTGCACAGCGGCCTTGGCAGCACTGGAACTCCTCCAAACGGATGAAATACAGACCGGAATTCAAAATAGTATTAAATGGCATCAAAAATTTGATGCGGAAATAAAAAACCACCCCAAAGTAGCCAACACCCGTCAGTTGGGGGTCATTTATGCTTTGGATTTAAAGGTGCAAATGGAGCGTTATGGCAACTTGCGAAACAAACTCTTCAATCATTTTATGGAGCAAGGGGTGTTCCTGAGACCTTTGGGACATACCATCTATATTTTGGCGCCTTTTGTCACAACCAAGGAGCAAATGCAAAGGATTTATGGGGCTATCAAGTCGGCCTTGGATTTGGTATAAATTGAATTTATGTTGAAAGAACCCATTTCCATTACCGCATTGTCATCCATCTCTTCATTGGGAGATGGTACAGAAGAAGTTTGGAATTCCTATTTGGATAAAAGCCACCATTTTACAAAAACTGAAGTTGGAAAACAACACGTCTGGGCATCTTCACTATCAGAAGAAATCAAAAAATCAATTGAAACACTTCGGCAATCCGACCTTAAGTACAAGGATTTGGATGACTCCGTTTTGTTTGCGATTTACGTGTCCCGCAAGGTGATTGAAAAAGCCGGGTGGAAATCAGGCTCCAATTTTGGGGTGAATATTGGATCATCTCGGGGAGCTACGTCCCTTTTTGAAAAGTACCATCACGAGTTTTTGGAACAAGGGAAATCATCCACCCTCACATCACCAACTACCACCTTGGGTAATATTTCGTCTTGGGTGGCGCACGACTTAAAATCAAAAGGACCTGAAATATCACACTCCATTACCTGTTCCACTGCGCTGCATGGATTGTTAAATGCTGTGGCTTGGATTCAAAGTGGATTGACAGACCAATTTTTGGTCGGCGGAAGCGAAGCGCCACTGACACCGTTTACCATTGCACAAATGCAGGCCTTGAAAATCTATTCCCGGGTGTCACCTCGAGCGCAGTCGAGAGGTCTTTATCCTTGCAAAGCCATGGATTTGGAAAAGAACCAAAATACCATGGTTTTAGGTGAAGCCGCGGGATTGGCTTGTTTGGAAAAAGGAATAAAAACCGATGCTTTGGCTTTGGTTGCGGGTATAGGTTATGCAACAGAACCTTTGGAGCACAGTGTATCAATTTCCACGGATGCCCAATGTTTTCAAGATTCCATGAAAATGGCCCTTAAAAGTGCTGGGGTAAATCAGGTAGATGCCATTGTTATGCACGCCCCAGGAACCATTAAAGGTGATTTGACCGAGTTCAATGCCATCAAAAAAGTATTTGGCACCAACGTACCTTTCTTGACCACCAACAAATGGAAAGTGGGCCACACCTTTGGTGCATCAGGCTTATTGAGCTTGGAATTGGCTGTTTTAATGTTGCAACATCAACACTACATTCCAACACCATTTTATCAAAATAAGGGAGAACAAAATAAAGTGGAAACGGTACTGGTAAATGCTGTGGGCTTTGGCGGAAATGCCGTGACTATTCTGCTAAAATCTCCAAAGTAATACAAAAAGACTATTTCTAAATCTGTCCATTCTTGGTTTTAATACTAAAGAATGCCTTATTTTTGAATCAGATTCCGAGTATTATGAGTAGTACAAAACATAACTGGACCAAGAAAGAAATTCTGGAAATTTACAACAAACCATTGATGGAATTGCTGTATGAAGCGGCTACCGTTCACAGGCAATATCATGATCCGAACACGGTTCAGGTTTCAACCTTACTTTCCATAAAAACCGGAGGATGCCCAGAAGATTGTGGGTATTGTCCACAAGCTGCGCGCTACCACACGGATATTGAGGGCAATGATTTAATGACCGTTCAGCAAGTAAAGGCCCAAGCCTTGCGTGCCAAGGCTTCTGGAAGTTCCCGTGTCTGCATGGGAGCTGCTTGGAGAAATGTAAAGGATGGCCCTGAGTTTGATCAGGTGTTGGACATGGTCCGTACCATCAATAAACTGGATATGGAAGTGTGCTGTACCTTGGGGATGGTTACCGAGAATCAGGCCAAACGTTTGGCCGAAGCTGGATTATATGCCTATAACCATAATTTGGATACTTCAGAGGAATATTACAAAGAGGTCATTTCTACTCGTGGCTATGAAGACCGACTTCAGACCATTGAGAATGTTCGGAAGACCAACGTAACCGTTTGCAGTGGTGGAATTATTGGAATGGGTGAATCTGAGGAAGACCGCGCGGGAATGTTGGTGGCACTTTCCACCTTAAATCCGCAACCGGAGTCGGTGCCGATAAACGCTTTGGTGGCGGTTGAGGGCACACCTATGGAGGAACAAAAACCTGTGGAAATCTGGGAAATGATCCGCATGGTGGCCACCACTCGAATTGTGATGCCAAAAACCCAAGTTCGCTTATCCGCGGGAAGGACAGAAATGAGTAGAGAGGGCCAAGCCATGTGCTTTTTTGCTGGCGCGAATTCCATTTTTGCTGGCGATAAATTATTGACGACTCCCAATCCGGATGTAAACGAGGATATGGCCATGTTTAAACAATTGGGCTTGAATCCGCAGAAAGCCTTTGTAAAAGCGCCACAACCACAGACTGTTGAAGCCGTCGAGTCACAATTTCAGCCTTTGGGAGAAAAACCCAAATGGTCCAGACCAGGACATACCATCGACCGAAATGAAGCGGCCAAGCAAAAAAAAGGGTTGGTCTCCAAGGAATAAGGTTTCAATATTTTATAAAACCTTTTTACTAATTTAGTAGTTTCAAACTCATTGAAATCTTGAAACTAAACCTTGAACAAATTCCCAGGGAGGAGACCCTTTCCAAGAAGGAGTTTATCCAAAAGTACTTCAAACCTCAAAAGCCAGTTGTTATAGAACGCTTTATTGAGGATTGGCCCGCTTATTCCAAATGGAGTTTGGACTATATGAAGGATGTTGCAGGTGAAAAGGAAGTTCCCCTGTATGACGATCGTCCAGTAAAGCACGATGAGGGATTCAATGAGCCCCATGCTAAAATGAAGATGCGGGAGTACATCGACCTGCTAAAAAGCAAGCCCACCAAATACCGAATTTTTCTGTGGAATGTGTTGAAGGAAGTACCCCAACTCCAAAAGGATTTTTCATACCCGGATTTTGGCCTGCCCTTGATGAAAGGCCTGCCCATGTTGTTTTTTGGCGGAAGTAATTCGCACACTTTCATGCATTACGATATTGATTTGGCCAATATTTTCCATTTTCACTTTGAAGGAAAAAAGCAGTGCATCCTGTTTTCCCAATCGGAAACAAAGTTCCTTTATAAGATTCCACATTCTTTGATTACAAGGGAAGATATTGATTTTGATGCCCCAGATTTGGACAAATGGCCCGCCTTAAAACATGCCAAGGGACACGTGGCCCAGTTGGAACACGGAAATGTGCTTTATATACCCGAAGGGTATTGGCACCATATGAAATATGTTACCCCAGGATTTTCAATGAGTCTGAGAGCCATCGCCCGAAAACCCAAAAATTTTGGGAAGGCAGTCTATAACATCTTTTTTATGCGGCATTTTGATAATTTGATGCGAAGGCTAAAGGGTCAGGAGTGGATTGATTGGAAGAATGAGGAGGCAGTTGTTCGTACCGAAAGACTATTGGCTCAGAAATAGTTAAATCAATTCTTGAAGCTTTTCGTAGACCAAATGGCTTTCCCAGCCTCGATATAGCAAATAGTCCGCCAATTTTTTCTTTCTTTTTTGGATGTTGTTTTCCTGAATCTGGCCCAATCTTTTTTTGGCAAGCTCATCCAAGGTGCTATGGTATTCTTCTTCCGGTATTTCTGCCAAGGCAGATTTAATGTTGAAGGTTGAAATTTGTCGCCGTTTCAATTCAAGGACAATTCGTTTTTTACCCCACTTTTTAATTTTGAATTTCCCCCGGGCAAAACTTTTGGCAAAGCGTTCCTCGTTCAAATAATTTTCTCGGATCAAGTGGGTCACAATTTGGTCAACGGCTTCGGGAATCATGCGCATGGCCTTTAATTTTTCAACCACCTCAACATGGCAACGCTCTTGGTAGGCACAATAATGCTCCATTTTTTTTGTGGCTTCAGATAGGGTGTAACTTTTGGTATGCAGCATATTCAAATGTACATAAAACAAAAAAGCGACCCCATTTCTGGAGTCGCTTCTTGTTATGGTCGTATTGTTTTACCGTCTTTATCCTTAAAACGGTACTCAAGATATTTGTAGGCATCCCTAGGTTGTACCTTAATCCATTTTTTATAGGTCTTAAACCACTTGGAACGGATTGAGGGAAATCCTTTGGTAATATAGGCCGCAATGAACGGGTGTATGTTCAATACAATTCCGTTGTTTTTGTGGTCCCCTTTCAGGATTCGCTCTAAATCTGCTTGGATGTGATCGATCAAGACAATTGGAGCTTCCACTTCGGCACCGGTGCCATTGGGATTTTCCTCGCTGGTCTTGATGTTCATTTCCGGACGTACCCGTTGTCTTGTAATTTGTACAAGTCCAAACTTACTGGGCGGCAAAATCTTGTGTTTTGCCCTATCGTCCTTCATTTCGTTCCGTAGGTGATCAAACAGCTTTCTTCTGTGTTCACCTCGGGTCATGTCTATAAAATCTATTACGATGATTCCACCCATGTCGCGCAAACGCAATTGCCGTGCAATTTCTGTTGCGGCGAGCAGGTTTACCTCTAAGGCGGTATCTTCTTGGTTCTTGGCCTTGTTGGAACGGTTACCACTGTTCACATCAATAACGTGAAGAGCTTCGGTATGTTCAATAACAAGATATGCCCCACGGCTCATGGAAGCCGTACGTCCGAATGAGGTCTTTATTTGACGCTCAATCCCGAACTTTTCAAAAATGGGAGCTGAACCGGTGTATAACTTTACAATGGATTCTTTTTCGGGTGCTATTTCGTGCAAATAATCCTTGATTTGGTTGTAGAGCGTTTCCTCATCAACATGGATTCCCGTAAAGGAATCGTTGAAGACATCCCTTAAAATGGAAGAGGCTCTATTGAGCTCTATCAATACTTTGGAGGGATGCGGTGCTCTTTGCAATTTCTTGCACATTGTTATCCATTTGGAAAACAAGTTCTGAAGATCTTTGTCTAGTTCTGCAACTTTTTTGCCTTCTGCTACGGTACGGATAATGACTCCAAATCCTTTGGGTTTTATGCTCTTTACTAGTCGTATGAGCCTGTCCTTTTCTTCCTTGCTCGCTATCTTTTGCGACACCGAGACCCGGTCTGAAAAAGGCACCATGACCAAATATCGCCCAGCAATGGATAGTTCTGAGCTGATTCTTGGCCCCTTGGTGGAAATGGGTTCCTTTACAATTTGTACCAATAATGACTGATTGGCTTTGATAACATCGTTGATGCTGCCATTCTTGTCTATATCTTTTTCAAATGGAAAATCTTTAAGGGCATAGTCTTTTAACTTCCCTGTTCTAACTTTTTTAATGAATTTAAGCATGGAGGACAGTTGCGGACCAAGGTCATGATAGTGCAGGAACGCATCTTTTTCATAACCTACGTTGACAAATGCCGCGTTTAGGCCTGTAACGGGTTTACGTATCTTGGCTAGGAAGATATCCCCTACGGAAAAGTTGTTGTTGTCCTCTTCTTTGTGTAATTCTATAAGTTTTCCATCCTTGAGTAAGGCAAAATCGACTGCTTCAGGACTAGATCTAACAATTAATTCTCTATTCACCTGAATCGATTTTGTATTTATCCCATACCAATTTTTGGGATAAATGATTAAACAATATATAGAATCGGTTCTATTTCAAACCGACTGAAATTCGTTTCTTGAATCTCTATGTCAAAGAACGTGTAAATACAAAATGAAAAAGTAGTTGGCTAACAACTACTTTTTCTTGTGTCGGTTAGCTCTCCTGCGTTTTTTACGCTTGTGGGTAGCTACCTTATGTCTTTTTCTTTTTTTACCACTCGGCATAGTACTTCTCCTTTTGTGTTAGTTATTTCTATTTTACTTGTACGTTGCTCTTAACGCCTTCAACAAACACTTTTGCTGGTTTAAAGGCAGGAATATTGTGCGCGGGGATTTTAATGGTAGTGTTTTTTGAAATGTTCCTACCTGTTTTTTCGGCTCTTGTCTTGATGATAAAGCTTCCAAAACCTCTTAAATAAACGTTGTCTCCGTTTTCCAAGGAAGACTTAACCTCCTCCATAAAAGATTCCACTGTTGCTTGTACGTCTCCTTTTTCAATTCCTAGTTTTTCTGAGATTCTAGTTACAATATCTGCTTTCGTCATTTCTCTTGATTATTTTTCTTATTTTTTCGGCTTGCAAATATAAAAATTAAAATTAATCTTTCGTTTAAAGCCTTTAATTTTAAGTATATAAACTCATTCATTTTGGCAATAGTATTTTTCTAGATGTCTTTTTCTGAGAAAATTTTAGACTGGTACCACATAAATAAGCGGGAACTGCCTTGGCGTTCCACCCGTGATCCCTACAAGATTTGGCTATCTGAAATCATCCTACAACAGACACGAGTAGTACAGGGAATGCCTTACTACCATAGGTTTTTGGAAGCTTTTCCCTCGGTTCATGATTTGGCCGATGCCTCAGAGGAAAAAGTCTTAAAGCTCTGGCAGGGACTGGGGTATTATTCGCGGGCAAGGAATCTTCATGCCACTGCTAAAATGATTGTTGAAGATTTTAATGGTGAATTTCCAAATACGTATGAAGGGTTAAAATCATTAAAAGGTGTTGGCGATTATACGGCAAGCGCTATTGCATCCATCTGTTTTGATGTGCCAGAGCCTGTGGTTGACGGAAATGTGTATCGTGTGCTTGCAAGATATTTTGGTGTGGACCTGCCCATCAATAGTTCTGAAGGAACCAAATATTTTAAAGAGTTGGCCAGAGAGGTCATGGAAACCAAGGATGTAAGGGATTACAATCAAGGTATCATGGAATTCGGTGCCATACAATGTGCGCCCAAAAAACCGTACTGCCTCTTATGTCCATTGCAAGATAGTTGTGTTGCGCTTAAGGAAAACAAGGTTGAGAGTCTTCCCGTAAAACTGAACAAAACCAAAATCAAAGAGCGTCATTTTAATTATTTGGTTTTTCTTGATGAGGATGAAAATACGTTGTTGGAGCAACGAAAAGGTCGGGGAATATGGCAAAATCTGTATCAATTTCCATTGTTGGAATCAGAAAAGGAGCTTCAAACCGACGAGATGGAAAGGGAATTGACCTACAAAACTGATTTTCCCAATACAGAATCCCTTTCCCTATATAACATCGAACCCATCATACATAAACTCTCCCATCAACATTTGTATACGAAGTTCTGGATTCTAAAAACAGAAGATGTGTTGGAAGAAGGTACACCATGGAAGAAAATAATGGCCTATCCCGTTCCAGTTTTGATTGCGGATTTCATTAAAAAATTTAAATTTTAGTACTTTTGACTAATTAAAGACGTATGAGCGGAACATTGAACAAAGTAATGCTGATTGGGCATTTGGGAGACGAAGTGAAAATCCACTATTTTGAAGGAGGCAACTGCATTGCTCGATTTCCTTTGGCCACCAATGAAACCTATACCAATAGGCAGACAGGGGAGAAGGTTACCAATACGGATTGGCACAATATTGTGGTACGGAACAAGGCCGCGGAAATTTGTGAAAAGTATCTGAGCAAGGGAGATAAGGTCTATGTGGAAGGAAGACTAAAAAATAGACAATGGCAAGGTGAGGATGGCAATATGAGGTACACTACGGAGGTGCATGTACAGGACTTTACCTTTTTGACCACAAAGAACGAAAGCCAAGCTAGTGGACAGCCAGGTATGGCCAATGCACAGCAGTCTTCTGGGAATCCAACCCAGAATAACCCTACCAAACCAAATGCACCCGAGGTGCCGATTGACGAAACCGAAGAGGATGACGATCTACCCTTTTAAATACAAGCTTAAAGCAATATAATTTGGACCCTGAGCCCGATTGTTTGGTGTTTTTCTTTGCAGCGACTGGTGGTATCTTCACCTTAAAAATAGTTGTGCTTTTGCTTCTATTATGCGGATCAGCGTTGATTTCGGCTGCTGAGGTTGCCCTTTTTGGCCTATCCCAAACTGATTTAAACGAGATGCAGGAAAGGGATACCTCCCGAGGTAAACTTATTGTTGAATTGTTGGAAAAGCCCAAAAAGCTCCTTGCTACCATTCTTATTACCAATAATGCCATCAATATTGGTATTGTATTACTGTTCAGTTCCATTGGAAATACCATTTTTGCAGAGATTGATGGAACTTGGCGTTTTTTGCTTGAAGTTGTTGTCGCTACCTTCTTGATTTTAATGTTCGGGGAGATTCTCCCAAAGATTTACGCGAATAGAAACCGGGTGCAATTTTCCCATTTTATGGCCTTGCCCTTAAAAGGGTTGAATGTACTGTTCACACCGTTAAGTGCGCCCATGCGCTCCGCCACCCTGTTTTTGGAAGATAAATTAGGGAAACAGAAATCCAGCTTCAGTGTCAACCATTTATCGCAGGCTTTGGAATTGGCCTCCGAAGGAGATACCACAAGGGAAGAACAGCGAATATTGGAAGGAATTGTAACCTTTGGGAACACTGATACCAAACAGGTCATGCGGCCCCGTATCGATATTTTTGCACTGAACGAGAAAATGAAATTCCCAGAGGTGCTTCAAGAAATCAAAAAAAATGGGTATTCCCGAATTCCTGTTTTCTCCGAAAATATGGATAATGTACTTGGTGTACTTTATGTGAAAGACCTATTGCCGTATATAGATCGTAAAACTTTCAATTGGATGTCCTTGATCCGGGAGCCCTATTTTGTGCCGGAGAACAAAAAATTGGATGATCTCTTGTTGGAATTTCAGGATAAGAAAAACCACTTGGCCGTAGTAGTGGATGAATATGGAGGGACTTCGGGAATTGTTACCTTGGAAGATATTATTGAGGAAATTGTGGGCGATATCAGTGATGAGTTTGATGATGAAGACCTTGTTTTCTCAAAATTGGACGACTACAATTACGTTTTTGATGGAAAAACGGCACTGAAAGATTTCTACCGGGTGGTAAAGATTGAAAATGAAGAAGAGTTTGAGTCGAAAAAAGGTGAGTCAGAAACCATCGCCGGATTTGTGTTGGAGATTTCTGGCGGTTTTCCCAAACGAGGAGAGAAAGTATTCTTCAATGACTATCAGTTCATCGTGGAAAACCTGGACAAGAAAAGATTAAAACGCATAAAAGTAACCTTGCCCCATGAAGCATAGTCTCCTTATTATTCTTGTACTGATGATTTTTACGGTTGGTTGTAAAGATGATGTGCAGCCCAAACCAAAAGCCATGCTTCGATTGGACTATCCAAAGGCAGATTATGCTGAATCCAACATTGACTGCCCATATACGTTTGATCAGAACCTGCTTTCCACCGTTAAGGAGAACCAAGATTGCTCTTTGGTTCTGGATTATCCCATGATGAAGGGTTCCGTTTATCTTACCTATAAACCTGTAAAGGGCAATTTGGACACCTTATTGATTGATGCGCAAAAACTCTCCTATGAGCATGTTCGGAAGGCGGACAACATCATTGATCAGCCCTTTGTGAACCCCGAGGATGGTGTCTACGGAATGTTTTATGAAGTAAGTGGAAATGCAGCTTCCCAATCCCAATTTTATGTAACCGATAGCACTGAACACTTTGTTACTGGGTCGCTCTATTTTTATGCCAAGCCTAATTACGATTCCATTCTCCCAGCCGCCATGTACCTACAAAATGACATCCGTAGGATTATGGAAACCTTGCGGTGGAAAAAGTGATTATTGCACGGAGTCTTTTGCAAGTAGTGCCTCAGCCCTTTCAATACTACCATTGATTTGTGATTTAAGGGCATTCACTTTTTCTTCCTCTTCATCCAGCCATTGTTGCTTTTGCTCAGAAAGCTCCTTGCCTTGGAGAATTTCTTCATGATCAAAACGGTTGCCAAAGTTTTGCATCCAATCCATCATGGAAGCATGTGCATCCTGTAGATCTTTCATGGCAGTGGCGTACTGTTGTCCGGTTTCAGTGGTATCTACCTTGGTTTTCAGCTCACCGACCAATTTGCCGATTGTCCCCATTTTAGGCATTACCTCGTCATGTACAGCCATAACCTGTTCCATTTGGGATGGGCCGTCAGAGGCTTTTTTTTCTTGTTTGCAAGAAAGAGTTATAAGAATGATAGTGCTGATACATATTGAAAGTATTGTTTTCATATCGTTGGTCTTTTTTCAAAAATACTATATTCCTGCGACGCATTTTGTATGCCCCGCAGGAAGTTAAAATTTAAAATGAGTATTGTGTTCCCAATGTAACAGACTCTTTGGTTCTTAGTTGAATTCCATTTACGTCTTGAAACAATGGCATGGCCCATTCAAAACCAAACCGAAGGTTTTTTAAAGCACCAGTAGGGACATAGAGGTTAAAACTAAGGCCACTGTTGATGAAAGTCCCTCCAGAATTAGTCGTGTCTGCTGTAATCACCATCATGGGATTCAGGTCTGGATCGGTACCCTCAATTTTGCTGATGGCCAACCCTTCCAATCGAGCTGAAAAACTCAACCAATCTGTGGTTTTCACTGCAAACCAGTTATTCCAGCTATATCTATTTCCCAAACGGTACTCCCGGTCATTTTTTCCAAAACGAAACAGACCTCTTACTTGACTTCCCCAAGAAACAGAATTACTTTGGCCCAAATAGGTCAAGGCCAAATTGGTGTCAAATGTTCCAGAACCCAATTGCATGGGGTAGGGCAATTCGGTTTCATTAGGTGCTGAAGCAGGAGTAATATCACTTTCCGAGATGCCCCCTGTTGGGATTGAAAAGCCCAATTGTGCGTGAAGTGACTGTAGGTTTGCATTAAAGAATTTGTACAAAACCGAAAGCTGAACATCTCCAAAGCCCTTGGATTCGGTGGTGAATGTCCCCCCCATGCGATTTATATGCTCCATTTCCATGGTAATATAATTGATCATGGCCATTAGCGTAATTTTATCGCTTGGTGCAAACATGGTGCCCAACATGTGCATGTTCATTGGCATACTTGTAGGGGTTACCATATAGTTTTCCAATGCATTGCCATAGGAGGCATTATCCGTGCCCTGTTTCAGTTCATCCATGTTCATGTACATATAACGGTAGGAGAACATCCATTCCCCTTTACCATGCATGTGGTCACCCATCACCGAAATGGGAGCATGTCCATCCGGTCTTCCAGAAGACCATTTTTCTGTATTGTCATTAATTTCTTGTGCGCACAAGGCAATTGTGGCCATAACAAGGATGGCCGAAATATATATTTTCATTCGATTTATATGTTGAAGTTGATGGCAACCGTTTCATGTAAGGGGTTGCTCTAAAAAAAGTATGTTCAAAAATTAACCAACAGAGCTGGGAGGATGAAAATTAAGAGCACAATAGAGGTATGCGTAAGTGTTGATGTAATGAAAGCCATTGGGAAGTTGATCACAGAAAATATCTTCTGAATCTAAATCGAATATCTCAACAAATCCTATGGGATATTCTTCCAATACAATTCTGGGAAGATTCTGTTTTTTTTGTTCGTTTTGTTCCGAAATACGCTGCATCAAGTAACACTTACCATTACATTGTAATTCAGTATTGTCTTTATTGATACAAAGAAATTCCGATATATAGTCCTCATAAATAATGTACTCCAACAATGGTGCAACGGGGCGTGCCATGGCTAAAAAGTAGAGTGCTAGAAAAATATGGGCAATGAGCCGGTTCAATAGTGAGGATTTTGCGCTGCAAAATTATGGATAAGGAGAAATATTGCAATAAAAAAGCGCCCTTTTAGAGCGCCTTTTAACAATTGTGTGGTCTGCTCACTCAAAATCCGAAGCATTTACTCCGTCATTCACCTTGAGTTCCGTAACAGTAAACTCAAAAGTTTGGGGACCCATACTCTGTGATAATTTAAAGGGGAATTTGACTCCTGAGACTTCTTGGTAGTCAGTAAAACCCATTACATTCTCCATTTGCTGCCCTTGGATTTCTTCCACAGAAATTTCCTGAATCTTCAAACCGGATTCAATATCATAAAAAGCTGTTTTTTTGTCAGTAATCTTAAGCTTGTATGCCTTTTTATCACCGACAGGCTCAATGCCTTCCAAAGAAACATTGCCAACAGATAAATAGTTCAATTCAGGAAACGCAGCGGACTCTTCCTTGATTTTCTCAATTTCTTCCGGGGAAAGGTCTTTGCGTTGCCCTTGAACCACCATGTATCCTGATTCTCCATCCAAAACTTGTTTTTGCATAGAGTTGCCCATTACCTTTATGTTCTGCATAAATTGGTCTTGTGAGGTCTTCTTCATCTCAAGTTCCAATTTCATGCCTTGCATTTCTGCTTCGGCCACCATAGCATACGATTCTACACCCTCTAATTTGGATTTTCCACCGATGGCTTCAATATACTTTTCTAGGACCGAATTAGCGGTCATGCCTTCTGGAACTGCTGCATTATACTCAGGTTTTTCGGTTTTGTTGGCAAACTTATCGTAGTGGAATACGGGAACTTCCTTGCCTTTAAAAGTGACTTTCTCAAGGTTTTCCACAATATCGCTTCCCTTCCCAACAACCACTACTCTGGCATTTGACGTGGTAAGATGTTTTTGGGCAGCTTTTTGCACATCATCAATGGAAACTGCATCAAGTCGCTCCAAATAGGTTTTGTAAAAATTACTGGGAAGGTCCTCCGTATCAATGTTGAGGGCATAAGCCGCAATGGTTGTTGGATTTTCCAAGGCCATTACAAAGCTTCCTGCATATTCTGCCTTAGCATTGGAAAGTTCTTCTACGGATACGGGCTCGTTGATGATTTTATCGATTTCTTTTAGTATTTCAACCACGGCACTATCCGTAACCGCATTTCTCACTTGAGCAGAGGCGTCAAAGCGAATAGGGCTGTACTTGTTGTCCCTTATGGCTGAGTAGGACCCATACGTGTACCCCTTGTCTTCCCTAAGGTTTAACTGCAACCTGCCTTGTGATCCTCCACCTAAAATCCGGTTTGCCAAAAGGGCGTGCAAATAGTCGGAATCCTTCATTTTTAGTTCTGTGATGTTTTCCACGGCCACTTCAGACTGTACGGCATTGGGTGCATCTACAAAGTTGATTTGCGTGTACTGTACATCTGTAGGTTTTGAATAACTGAATGATGGAGGTACCGCTTTGGACCATGATGTGAAATTTTTGGTGATGAGCGCCTTAGCAGTTTCAAAATCTACATCGCCAACAATGACCAAATAGGCATTGGCGGGCACAAAATAGTTTCTGTAGAATTGTTCCACATCTGCCAAGGTTACGTTGTTTACGGTTTCTTCTGAAGTGATTTCCCCATACGGATGGTTCTTACCATAGGCCAAGGCCAGTTGAACCCTGGTGGCAATGGCGGAAACATCCTTTTCTTGACTTTTAAGTCCAGTTAATAGTTGCTCCTTTTCTTTTTCGAACTCCTCTTGGGTAAAATTGGGATTTAGGGCTGCATCGGCCATGAGTTCCAAAATTCTAGGAAAGTATTTGGAGAGGCAGTTTGCGGATGCGCTCTGACTGCTAATATTTATAGACGCTCCCAAAAAGTCCACTTCCTCATAAAAATCGTCTTTGGGGATGGAAATAGAACCTTTCCCCAGCATACTGGAGGTTAAATCGGACACGCCAGCTTTGTCGCCCTGTAAAATAGGTGGGTTGTCTATGGTCAAATACATGTTTACCCGTGGTAACTTATGGTTTTCCACTACCATTACCTTTAGCCCGTTGCTCAGTTCAAAGCGAGCGGGTTCCTTTAGGTTTATTTCAGGAGCGGGGCCTTTTTTTGGAGGGGTGGTACGATCAATTTGTGCGTTAGTAGCTGCCAAGAAAAGCGACAGTACGGAAAATAGGATATACTTTTTCATCTTAATTGGCATCTTTTTGTTCAGGTAAATACTCCAGTTCCAATCGCTGATTGACTTTTAGGTACTTCAGGGCCACCTCACGGATTTCTTCCCGGGTGATGGAGCGGTAAATGTCAATCTCTGTGTTGATGAGGTTGGTATCATCATAGAGCATATAGTCTTCAGCGAGGGAGCTAGCAATTCCTTCCACACCACTGTTCGCATTCACATACCCGTTTTCAAACTTGTTTCGGAGCTTTTGGTGGTCTTTTTCCGAAATAAGGTCGGTCTGGAGTTTTAAGATTTCAGCATCAATCTCATCCTTTAGATCCTGAATGGTGTATTCTCCCAAGGGAAGTCCACCCAAAATATAAGCACTGTAATCCTCACCATCCAAGGGGAACGCAAAAACCTGGAGTGCCATTTTTTTATCGTCCACCAACTTTTTGTAGAGCTTGGAACTTTCCCCATCACTCAAATACGTGGAAATCATATTGATGACATACGCATCTCTTTCAGCCTGGCCGGGAGTTCGGTATGCCAGAAAGATGGCTGGAATCTGAATATTTGGGTCATGATAGGTGGCATATAGGGTTGAGGTAATTGGCTCTTCTTTTATTTTGGGTCTATCAATTTCAGCACCTTTTGGAATGGGGCTAAAATAATCGGAGATCATTTTCTTGGTCTTTTCGGTTTCAAAATCCCCCGCTACGACCAATACCGCATTGTTGGGGACGTAGTAGGTTTTGTTGAAGTTTTTAAAATCATCCAAAGTGGCACTGGCCAGATGTTCCAGAGAACCTATTACCGCCCATCGGTAGGGATGTTTAATAAAGAGATTCTTACAAATTTGCTCAAAATAGGCACCATAGGGCGAGTTGTCTACCCGAAGTCGCCGCTCTTCCTGCACCACTTCTTTTTGCGTATCCACACCCACTTGACCAATAATGGGATGCATCATACGCTCTGACTCCAACCAAAGACCCGTTTCCAAATTATTGGAGGGAAAGGTTTCATAGTAATAGGTCCGGTCTAAATAGGTATTGGCATTGCCTCTTCCGCCATTGGAGGAGACTATTTTGTCCCATTCGCCCCGTTCAATGTTTTGGGTGCCTTCAAACAGCAAATGCTCAAAAAAATGGGCGAATCCAGTTTTTTGTGGGTCTTCGTCCTTGGAACCCACATGGTACATCACCGCCGTGGTCACCACAGGTGCCGTGTTATCCTGATGTAAAATTACATGTAGGCCATTGGGCAGATCATACTCTTCAAAAGCTACTTCCTGCGCAGATAACAGGTTGCCCATGAAAAATATGAAAAGCATTGATGGTAATCGTCTTTTCATCTTACCTTATTTTAATGTTGGTGTACGTTGAACTACGAGGTTGGTATTGATTGTTTGACTGATGTTACACTAA
Source organism: Flagellimonas marina (assembly GCF_042651185.1). Classification (NCBI taxonomy): domain Bacteria; kingdom Pseudomonadati; phylum Bacteroidota; class Flavobacteriia; order Flavobacteriales; family Flavobacteriaceae; genus Flagellimonas; species Flagellimonas marina. The sequence continues at coordinate 229,581 of NZ_JBHSCL010000007.1, forward strand.
ATATAGAACAAAATTTACAAGACCAACGGGGAAGGTGCAAGTCTTTGTAGGAAAGTATGGGATAATTCGTAAACATTCATTAAATTAATCAACGCATCCAAAAATAAAATGAGATGAAAAATGTAACCCTTCCGATTCGGTTTGGGATAGTCACCAGTGCTATTCTTATTGCGTATTTTTTGATTTTGTCCCTTATGGGCAAGCACACCAACGTGTTCTATAGTTTATTCAATGGGGTCATTACGGGATTTGGCATTTACGAGACCATCAAGTACACCAAAATTAGACAAGGAAAGGGATTCAGTTATGGTAAGGGGTTCACGGCAGGAATCACTACAGGGTTTATAGCGACCCTATTGTTCACCATTTTCTTTGCTTTGTACAGTACGGAATTGAACAGCTCTTTTTTGGATGAGCTCTCCAAAACATGGTCCAAAAACTATAAAAATTTTCAAGGAATCGTATTCTTTACGGTGGCAATCATGGGTTTTGCCACGACCTTGGTTTTAACACTTTCCTTCATGCAGCTCTTTAAATCCTCCAACAACCACAAAAAATAATGGCCCAAAATGGGATATTGCACTTGTGGATTAAGGATTTAGCAGTATATTTGCACCCGCTAATTTAATAAAGCGACCATAAAATTAATTCTAATTAACGCATTATGTACGCAATTGTAGAGATGGCAGGGCAGCAATTTAAAGTTGCAAAAGACCAGAAAGTGTACGTTCACCGTTTGCAGACTGAAGAAGGCAAAAAAGTTACTTTTGACAAAGTTCTTCTTTTGGATGACAATGGAAACGTTACCATTGGCGCCCCAGTCATAGAAGGTGCGGCTGTTGAGGCCAAAGTTGTAAAGCATCTTAAAGGAGATAAGGTAATTGTCTTCAAAAAGAAAAGACGTAAAGGATACCGCAAGAAAAACGGTCACAGACAATATTTGACTGAGATTCTTGTTGAAAGTATCGTGGCCAAAGGAGCCAAGAAAGCTGCTGCTCCTGCTAAGGCCAAAGCTGAAGAGAAACCTGCTGCTGAACCTAAGAAAGAAGTAGCCAAAAAAGCAGAAGCTCCAAAAAAGGAAGCTCCAAAAGCTAAGGCTACCGAGGATTTAAGCTCCAAAACCGTAGCAGAGTTGAAGGAAATGGCAAAAGCTAAGGAGATTACCGGCTACTCTTCCATGAAGAAAGCCGAGTTGATTGAAGCGTTAAGTAAATAAGACACGAACTAAAATTTATATATCATGGCTCACAAGAAAGGTGTAGGTAGTTCAAAAAACGGTAGAGAATCAGAATCGAAACGCTTAGGTGTTAAGATTTTTGGTGGCCAGGCAGCAGTTGCTGGTAACATCATTGTTAGACAACGTGGTACCAAGCACAATCCTGGCGAAAATGTTTACGCAGGAAAAGACCATACTTTGCACGCCAAGGTAGACGGTATTGTTAAGTTTGAAAAGAAAGTGGGTGGAAAATCCTATGTTTCCATCGAGCCTTTCCAAGCTTAATAAAAAGATTTATATCATACTAAAGGCCCCGCAATAGCGGGGCCTTTCTTTTTCCCCTAACCGATTGGTAAAGGTTTGTTAACCTAACGGTGATATTTGGGCGAACGTAATTGTGTTTCTTGAACCTTCTTTGCCAATTACGTTCAATGAGAACACTTTTTGGACCTTTTTTTCTTTTGATGGTGATGGTCCTGATTCATAATAATGGTTTGGCCCAACAAACGACTATTGACCTTACTTCGGCAAAAACATCAGACCCAACCTATCTGGAGCTTCAAAAGCAGTTGGAGCAATCCAAAAGTAAACCCAAGTTTCCAAAACAAATCGCCCAAAGCCACCTAAAACTGGGGGAATACTATCGCTCTTTGGGATTGTATTCTGAAGCCATGGAACAATACAATAGGGCACTGGAACAGATTGGCACTGATTTCAACGATACCCTCTACCTCACCCTAAACAATAATATTGGTAGGGTCTACCTCTCCCAAAATAATTTTGAGTTGGCGGAACAACACTTCACTGACACCATGAACACCACAGTGAATTTGGATTACGGCAAAGGACAGGCTGAATCCATGGCATTGCTCGGAGCATGCTATGAAAAACAAGGGGAGTACAACAAGGCTTTGGCTTACCAAAAGGAAAGCCTGCAGTTGTTTGAACAGTTGAACGACAAACATGGGGTGGCCATGACCAATGAGAACATTGGGAGTATTTATGAGGATTTGGAACAGTTTGACTTGGCCTACGAATATTTTAATAAAGCCTATGCGTATTTGCAAGGTAGCACTACAACCGAAGAAATCAATGTGCTCAATAACTTGGGCGATAGTTTTCGAAAAACGGGAAAGTATGATTCAGCCATTGAATATACCAGCAAAGCCCAGGAAATTGCAGAGAAGTTGAACGATTTTCATCAGTTGGAAAGTGCCCATAAAGACCTTTCTAAAACCTATGCACTCATGGGCGATTTTAAAAATGCCCATGCCCAGCTGATGGAAGCCGAAGAATATAACAGTGCCATGCTCACCGCGCAGAACACCAATCAGCTCAATGTGCTCCAGACCATTTATGAGACCAATAAAAAAGAAGCGGAAATTAAATTGCTGAAGGAACAGAACAAGGTAAGTGCTGCCAATCAAAACTTATTGTGGGTGGCTTTATTTGCCCTAGCGGCTATTCTCACCATTTTGTACAGTTATTTGGGCAGAAAACGGAAGGCCAAACTTAAGATTCAAGAATACAAACAGCGAATGCTCAAGGCCGAACTCGATAAAAAGGCTATTGAGGAAAAGAACCTGCAAAATGAGGTGCAGCTCAAAACGGCTTCACTATCCCGGTACAGCCTGCACTTGTCCCAGAAGAACAAAATCTTGCTCGATTTGGCCAATACGCTTCGCAATATCGCTTCCCGAAAAAACATGGATACTTCGGAAAAAATAAAAGCCTTGGTTAAGGAAATTGATTTTAACCTTCAACAGGAAGACAAATGGGATGAATTCATGAACTTCTTTAAGGAGATACATCCAGAGTTCATCAAAAAACTATCCACACTTTCTGATGCCAGTCTCTCTCCCGCAGAACTTCGCTTGGGTATGTTGTTGCGTTTAAACCTTTCCTCCAAGGAAATCGCTTCTATCTTAAGGGTGACCCCAGATAGTGTTCGCGTGGCCCGACACCGACTTCGCAAAAAATTGCCCATTGATCAAAAAGATGAACTGGTAAATTTTATGATAGAGCTTTGAGTCAATTTCACTCCAATTTTTTGAAAAGGTTAGCCCTATGTAAAAAAAATGTAATTGTTGCCCTCTTGTTTCTGCCCTACTACCGATTTGTTTCCTTTTTGTTTCCCTTTATTTTAAATCTTAATAAGCTGATATACATAGTTTTGGATTGCATTCTAACTAGAACCAAAATGAAACCAATGAACGCAAGAAAACTACTTTTTGTAACGCTTTTTTTGATGTTTGGCTTTGCAAAGGCACAAGCACAAACAGGTAATATACAGGGAACCATAACCGATGAAAACGGGATTTATGTTCCGGGTGCTAATGTCTATATTGAATCACTTTCAAAGGGAGCCATTACCGATTTTGATGGAAGGTTTACCCTTGTTGGTATTCCTGAAGGGAGCTATGCCCTAAAGATTACCTACATGGGCTATGCTGATGTTGATCAAGAAGTCTCTGTATCTGGTGGGCAAACTACAGGTGTTAGCATTGTATTGAACCCCAGTAACTTTGAACTGGATGAGGTTCAGGTAAGTGCTTATGGACTTAGTGGTCAAGCCAAAGCCTTGAACACGCAACGTACCAATCTGAACATTACCAACGTGGTTTCCACAGACCAAATTGGGAAATTCCCCGATGCCAATATTGGGGACGCCGTTAAGCGTATTCCCGGTATCACCATGCAGGTAGATCAAGGTGAGGCAAGGAACATTATCGTTCGTGGTCTTTCACCGCAATTAAACTCGGTAACCTTGAACGGAAGCCGTATTCCATCCGCAGAATCGGATAACAGAAACATCCAAATGGACTTGATTCCTTCGGATATGATCCAAACCATTGAAGTGAACAAAGCGGTGACTCCAGACATGGATGCTGACGCTTTGGGGGGTTCTGTAAACTTGGTGACCCGTACCGCGCCGCAAGGATTTAGGATTTCTGCCACCGCAGGGTCGGGAATCAATTTTATTACCGATAAAAGAATATGGAATGGTTCTCTCTTAATTGGTGACCGCACCAATGATGGAAAATTCGGGTACATGTTTTCAGCAACCATCAACGACAATGATTTTGGTTCGGACAACATTGAAGCCGAATGGAGCGATGAATTCGAATACTATACTGGTGAAGACGATGAAGAAGGAGATCCTATTTTGGAAGAAGCGGATGTAGACCCTTACACTAACGTAACTGAACAACGAACCTATTTGGTTCAGCGGGTACGAAGAAGTTTCTCTGCCAATTTTGATTACCAAATCAATGCTGCCAATAACATTTACCTAAAAACCATGTACAACTGGAGGGACGATAGGGAAAACCGATTCGCCTTTGCCCAAGAGATATTGGATGGGGAGGATATAGAAGAGGGAGATTTTACCATAACCAATGGAATCCCGACCCGCTTCCCTATTGAAGCCGTACGTGAGTCTAAAGGAGGAATCGCAGGAGGAAGAAACAAAAACCGCAGGCTGGAAGATCAGCGTATGCAAAACTATACCTTGGGAGGTAACCACCTTTTCGGAAATTTAAAGTTCGATTGGATGGGATCTTATGCTAAAGCTTCCGAAGAGCGTTTGAACGAGCGTTATGCTGCTTATGCTGCTGAATATATCGTCAACAATGACAACAGCAACCCAAAGTACCCCATAATGACGGCTTCAGACCCAAGTGATTTTAACAATTTGGACAACTTTGAGTTCGATGAAATCACCAACGAGAATCAGTATACCGAAGAAGAGGACATCAACTTCTTTGCAAACTTTGAGTTGCCCGCTGATTTCTTTGGACAAGGGAATGGAACCATTAAGTTTGGTGCAAGAGGTCGCTTTAAAACCAAATTAAGAGACAACGATTTCTTTGAATACGATTTGGAAGATGATTTCCCAACCTTGGGCGCAGTTCCCATAAAAAGCTACACCAATCCAGATTTTCTAGCGGGTGAGAAATACCAAGCGGGAACCTTTGCCAGTGAGGAATGGTTGGGCAGTTTGAACTTGAACAGTACCAACGGTGAAGCTTTACCGGATGAATTCTTGCCAGGGAACTTTGAGGTAAAGGAAAATGTATTGGCAGCCTATATAATGTTCAATCAAAAACTATCTGATAAATTGAGTGTATTGGCTGGTGCAAGATTGGAGAACACTAAACTGGAAACGGATGGCAATAGGGTCGTTTACATTGAAGAAGATGAGGACGCAGGTATAGAGGAAGGTATTGAAGTTGAGCCTGTATCTGATGAAAACTCCTATACCAATTTATTGCCAGGAATCCATTTCAAGTACGATGTGGACACCAACACCATCCTTCGTTTTGCATGGACCAACACTTTGGCCCGTCCAAACTACGAGGATTTAATCCCAAGAGCTGAGATTGTGAACGAGGATGAAGAAGTCATTGTTGGGAATCCAGAATTGGACCCAACCACTTCCATGAACTTTGATTTAAATGCAGAGCATTATTTTCAAAGTGTGGGGATTGTTTCCGGAGGTCTTTTCTATAAAAGGATCAATGACTTTATCTATACCTTTATCACAGAAGCCGAAGATGATTCTTTTGGTTCGGGAACTACAGGCTACGATGTGTTTCAACCGTTAAATGGAGATTCTGCTTCCATTTTTGGGGCTGAACTATCTTTTCAACGTCAGTTGGATTTCTTACCTGGTTTCGCCAGAAACTTTAGTATTTATTTAAACTATACCTACTTATCTTCCAGTGCCGATGGTATCCGCAACGAGGATGGTGATGAGCGTACCGATTTGGATCTCCCGAATACCGCGCCTAACATGTTCAACGGATCTTTGGGCTATGCCGATAAAAGATTTAGCGCGCGACTTTCTGCCAACTTCTCCGATTCGTATATCGATGAAATTGGAGGAAACGCTTTTGAAGACCGCTACTATGATACCCAGTTTTTCTTGGATTTCAATGCCAGCTATGCCATTACCAACAACTTGAGAATTTATACCGATGTGAACAACATCACCAATCAACCCCTACGGTATTTCCAAAGTGTGAAAGAAAGGACCCAACAAGCGGAATTTTATGATATCCGTTTTACATTCGGGTTGAAATACGATTTGTTCAGAAAATAATTCAGGTAGTATTTTATATACTAAGTCATGATGAGTGCCCGCCCACCAAGGGGTGGGTACTTGGAGTGACGACCATTACCCATAAAGTTTAGAATATGAAAAAACGGTATATCCCATTTATTTTGGTACTGGGAATTATCTCGTGCAAGCAAGGCAGTCAATTACCAGCAATAGCACCGGACATAATCACCGAAAAAACCCCTAATGATACCGATGATCCTGCCATTTGGGTCAATCCGGATGATGCGTCAAAAAGTATTGTTTTTGGAACGGACAAGGAAACCAACGGCGGTATCTACGCTTTTGACTTGGAAGGCAAAATCATTAGGGAGAAATCCATCACAGGGATTCAACGCCCCAACAATGTGGATTTGGAATATGGTTTTCAATTGAATGATTCCGTTGCTGTGGATGTGATTGCCTTTACGGAACGGGAGAAACAACAGATACGGTTGTTTTCCGTTCCAGACATGAAACCCCTCGACGGTGGCGGTTTTCCCGTTTTTGAGGACGAAACTGATGTGGAACAACGTTTGGCCATGGGCATCAGCCTATACAAATCCCTTAAAGATTCATCGGTTTATGCTATTGTAGGAAGAAAAATTGGACCAAGTGGTTCCTATCTCTATCAGTATAAGTTTGAATCCGATAGCACAGGGATTTCAGCCAACTTGGTCCGAAAATTTGGAAGTTTTACCGGTGGAAAAGAAATTGAGGCCATTGCGGTAGATAATGAAATGGGCTACGTTTATTATTCCGATGAAGGCGAATGCATAAAAAAATACTATGCCGAACCAAGTATGGGTAATGAGGAACTTTCTTGTTTTGGAGGAGAACTATTTTTGGAAGACATTGAAGGGATTGCTATTGCCAGATATCCCAATGGTGAGGGTTATATAATTGTTTCTGACCAGCAGCGTGGTCAGTTCAATATTTTTTCAAGAAAGGAGAATTCATTTATAAAAGCAGTCAATCTTTCCACCCTTGAAACAGATGGTTGTGATGCAGTTACGGTTCCATTGAGCGATACCTTTCCCAATGGACTTTTTGTTGCCATGAACGACCAAAAGGACTTCTACTTTTACGATTTGGGAAAATTCTTGGACTTGAAGTAAAGTTTAAAATGCCTTATATGTTGTTATCAGTAAAAAATTTGTCAGTTCGAGTTGTTTTTCGAAGCAAAGTGTAGAAAATAAGTATCGAGAACAGAATTTTTTCTTGGAAAACCGTATTCTCGATATAAAATTTTTGCAAAATTCCACTCGAATTGACGGTTTTCATGTTACATGATGTACAACGTGTTTAGAAGGTAAGTTTTCGCTTTCGAGCTGTAATGGCCCAAGTATCTGTTTTCATTCCATTTTCAATGATAGATACCTCATCATGAAGGTTAATAGTAGGACAAATGTGATACGGAATGCCATACAGGACATCCCCAACTTTATAGTTGTCCCAATCTTTTACTTGGATCACGCCATGCTCCTCACTTTGTGAAAGCAATTCATAATCTTCAAGATTCAGGAATTTTACCCGTTTGTTGATTGGGTTTTCCGCGGCAAGGGATTTATGTCCCAAATCAACAGTGATGATCCCCTCCGTAGGCTTGGAAATGATTCGGGTCACCAGAAGGGCAGCATATTTGAAGTTCTGCTCCGTTAATTTTTCACCGTAGCCCCAATCCCAAAGCACACAGGTGCCTGGGCTGGTTATCCTTTTTTCATTTTGTAGATGCGAAGTAAAGGAAGGCGTTCCCCCACAAATCAATTCGGCATAGGGATAACTTTCTTTCAACGCTTCAAAATAGATATCAACATCTTTTACGCCGGCCTCTATCTTTTGGTTACGAACGGTAAATTCAGAATCCCTTAAATGACCGTCATAGGCATGAAGCCCTTTAAAAACCAAACCCTTGCATATTTTCAAATAGGCCATGAGTTCATCCAGCCCAGGGCCAATTGCAATCCCCGAGCGGTTCATTCCATTATTAATATCAATATAAACAGCAACGGAAAGCTCTTGCTCCAACGCTTTCTGGTTTAAAAGCTCAGCACTGTCTTCATTGTCCAAAATGGTGGAAAACATTGTATTTGGAAAATGGTTAATCAAATTAAGAAAACGCTCTACTTTAGGCCCAACCAGTTGATGGGCAATCAATACAGATTTAGCTCCGGATTCAGCGGCAATTTCAGCTTCAGCAATGGTGGAAGCCTTAAAATTGGAGATTCCCGACTCCAACATAACCTGCATCACCTTGGGCATTTTGTTGGTTTTGATGTGCGGCATCAAACGGTCTGTATCGCCATCGATCAAAGTAATCATTTCACTGACATTGTGTTTCAGGTTTTCCAGGTAGAGGGCTATGGAAGGTGAATCTACCGTTTCAATGTTCTCAATAATAAACCAATCTCTTCCCATGACTTGCAATTTTGTGGGAATAAAGGTAATAATCACAAAGGCACGGGCAACCATTTTTAATTATTGACTTGTATGCTTCTTGCTAAAACATGAGTAGAAATCTTTTTGTAGCTTTAAGAGCATTAACTATAAATCTTATATCATGAAAAAAGCAATTATTTCTTCTTTACTGGCCTGCTGTATGTTGTTTACAAGTTGTTTGGGTTCATTTAAAGCCTTCAATAACTTGAAAGATTGGAACCAAGGTGCCACCAACAGTAGGTTTTTGGACAACTTAATTTTTTGGGGATTGAACATTGTACCGGTCTACGGACTATTTTTTCTGGGGGATACCTTGATTTTCAACGTTATTGAGTTTTGGTCGGGATCTAACCCCATAGCCATGAAACCGGGTGAATCCGAAACCCAAATGGTAGAGCACGATGGCAACACCTTTAAAATGGTTGCTACACAAAACCGTGTTAAAGTTACGGTCGTAAAAGGGCCGAAGAAGGGCAAGAAATTGGAATTGTTCTACAAGCCCGATGAAAAATCTTGGAATGCCATCCGGCCCAATGGTGAAATCATCAAACTATCCTCATTTGAGGAAGGCTTCTATATTGTGTACATGCCCAATGGCGATAAAGTCAAAATTGACCCCATGAACACCCGCGAAGAAGGTTTGGCCATTCTACAGGAAAGCAAGACCTGTTATTATTCCGAAAGCTTTTTGGCCGACTAAAAAAAACGTACAACCCACAAAAAAACCCATGGCAAACACCATGGGTTTTTATATATATTGTGATTTTCGGTCTTCTAATATCTATAATAATCCGGCTTAAACGGGCCATTGACTTCCACACCAATATACTCCGCCTGGTCTTCCTTAAGTTCAGTGAGCTCTGCACCCAAACGGGCTAAATGCAATTGGGCCACTTTTTCATCCAAATGTTTGGGAAGCATATATACTTCGTTTTCGTATTTATCGCTATGGTTCCAAAGCTCAATCTGGGCCAAGGTTTGGTTGGTGAAGGAGTTGCTCATCACAAAACTGGGATGACCTGTAGCGCATCCTAAGTTCACAAGTCTGCCTTCAGCAAGAATTACCAAATCCTTCCCATCAATGGTATACTTGTCCACCTGTGGCTTTATCTCGTCTTTGGTATTCCCATAGTTTCCGTTCAACCAGGCCATATCAATTTCATTGTCAAAGTGTCCAATATTGCACACAATTGCCTTGTCCTTCAAAGCACGGAAGTGCTCTTCACGAATGATATCCTTATTTCCCGTAGCGGTAATCACCACATCGGCGTTGGAAATGACAGTCTCCAGTTTTTTAACCTCAAAACCGTCCATACAGGCCTGTAGGGCACAGATAGGGTCGATTTCAGTAACGGTAACAATGGCACCGGCACCACGGAATGAAGCTGCGGTTCCTTTTCCAACATCCCCATAACCAGCAACCACTACACGTTTTCCGGCCAGCATGGTGTCTGTGGCTCTTCGGATGGCATCCACGGCACTTTCACGACAACCGTATTTATTGTCGAACTTGGATTTGGTCACGGAATCGTTCACATTTATGGCAGGCATGGGCAGCGTACCTTTTTTCATGCGCTCGTACAAACGGTGTACCCCCGTAGTGGTCTCTTCAGATAACCCTCTGATTTCAGCGGTCAATTCTGGATATTTATCCAAAACCATGTTGGTGAGGTCACCCCCATCGTCCAAAATCATATTTAAAGGCTGTCGGTCCTCGCCAAAAAACAAAGTTTGCTCAATACACCAATCAAACTCTTCCTCGGTCATACCCTTCCAAGCATACACGGGAATGCCAGCGGCGGCTATGGCTGCTGCTGCATGGTCTTGAGTTGAGAAAATATTACAAGAACTCCAAGTTACTTCGGCACCAAGGGCAACCAAAGTCTCGATCAAGACTGCTGTTTGTATGGTCATGTGCAGACAACCGGCAATTCTAGCACCTTTTAGGGGCTGCTCCTTACCGTATTCCTCACGCAATGCCATTAGCCCGGGCATTTCGGCCTCGGCAAGCTCAATCTCTTTTCTTCCCCATTGGGCCAGGGAAATATCCTTTACCTTATACGGTACATACGGAATTGTCTTTGTGCTCATAACTTTAATATAAATTTACTTTTGTAGCTTCGCTTTTAGTGCGACAAAGATACGAATTCGCTTAATTTTTGGTCATGCCCATTTACAAAACCATAACAGTTTCTCCAACAACATCCGTATATATTTGGAAGGTTGATGAACCCGAAGAGGATTTAGCTAGTGGAATTGAGCTAACGCCGCATTGCCAAAGCCGTATGGATGGTATGAAATCAGAAGCTCACCGAAGGGCTTTTTTGAGTATCAGACACTTAATGGCAGAAGCAGGATATGAAGATCATGATTTATTTTATGACGATTTTGGAAAGCCTCATTTAAAGGATGGCAACCATATTTCCATTACCCATTCCCATAATTTTACAGGGATTATTGTGAGCGAAACGGATGAGGTTGGTATAGATATAGAAATGCAGCGCGAAAAAATCCTTAAGATTGCCCATAAATTTACACCAATAGAGGAATACAAAACCTTGGCCAATACCGAGGCGCTCATTCGGAAACTTACTATTGTTTGGGGTGCCAAGGAATCGCTCTACAAAATATATGCGCAACAAGGGTTGAGTTTTTTAAGGCATATCAACGTAATGGATTTTACCTTTGAGGATTCCCGCACTGTGGCCGAAATTTTATATAAAGGAAAAAAATCGCACTACGAGATTGAATTTTTGGAGTTTGAAGGTTTCACCTGTGTATACGCCTTAAAAATGATGGGAGGATGACGATTCCTTTTTGTAGTTTTGCTCCTGAAAATTCTGCATAGCCCATGAAAGTTTCCGTTGAACTTACCCTTACCCCCCTTCAAGATAATTTTGAACCACCAATCATTGATTTTATCAAAAAATTGCGTGCTTCCGGACTCACGGTTTTGGAAAACCCGATGAGCACACAAGTGTATGGGGAGTACGATATTGTGATGAAGTTGCTTCAAACCGAAATAAAGGAAACATTTGAGAAGCTAGACCATGTAGTGTTGACCATGAAAATGGTTAAATCTGACCGAAGCGACTATGAACCCCATTTTTGATTTCTTCCTTGGGCCATACGAGGATCGTGAACTCTCCCTCATTATACTGGAGGCCACTGCCTTTTTCTTTGGAATAGCCAGTGTGGTCTATGCCAAAAGGGAAGATATCATGGTTTATCCCACAGGTCTGGTGGCCACGGCCATAACCACCTATATTTTCTTTGTAGATCGACTCTTGGGCGATATGATGATGAACTTCTACTTTTCTATAATGAGTATTTATGGTTGGTGGAACTGGGCCCGAAGAAAAAATAACCGAGAGTTTGTGGTGAAGATTTCCAGAACCAACAAAAGAGAAAAATGGGTTGGATTCGGTCTTTTCCTCCTTACACTATTGGTCACTTTTGGAGTGTATAAAGCCTTTGGGGCGGAAATTAAGGCCACTAACTATGTGGACATTCTCACTTCGGGAATCTTTTTTACCGGAATGTGGTACATGGCCAACAAAAAACTCGAAAACTGGACCCTTTGGATCATAGGCGATATCATAACCGTGCCCTTATACGCATATAGAGGATGGGGCATGTTCTCATTGCAATACCTTATCTTCACGGTATTGGCCATTCAGGGATATTTAGCATGGAAGAAAGACTTGGACAAGACCCTACAAACCTCATCAAAGTAGTCCTTTTTGGACCAGAATCCACAGGGAAGACCACACTTTCCATAGAATTGGCTGAACACTACCAAACGGAATGGGTTCCGGAATATGCTCGTGAATACCTACAAGACAAATGGGACAGGGAACAAAAGACCTGTGAGCCCAAAGATCTTCTGCCCATTGCCCACGGACAAATGAAATTGGAAAATGAGTTGGCCAAAAAAGCACATAAAATTCTCATTTGCGATACCGATCTTTTGGAAACCAAAGTATATTCAGAGGCGTATTATTTAGGTTCTTGTGATCCAATTTTGGAGAAATATGCGTTGCAGAATTCCTATGACCTATATCTGCTGACTTATATTGATACTCCATGGGAAGCAGATGATCTTCGGGACAAACCCAATGAACGGGAACGGATGTTTGCGTATTTCAAAGAGACTTTGGAAAAATATCACAGGAATTTTATTATTTTAAAGGGAGATAAAGCATCTCGGCTTTCAACAGCAATAAAACACATTGATAAACTTCTCCATAACATGATCGATTTAAGTCCAAAAGACTTGGAACAATTGCAAAGCAAAGGCATTTCCAAAGAAAAAGTAGCCCGCCAAATTGAAACCTTTAAAGAGGGAATCCCGTTTGTAGATTTGGTGAAAGCCGCTGTTGTTTCCAATGGTATTCTCCGATTTTCAGAACAGGAGCAAGAGGAACTTATTCAATACTTTGAAAATTCAAGGGGTGACTTGGATCTTTTGAAATTTGTTCCAGCCTCGGGGGCCGCATCCCGAATGTTTAAGGCCATGTTCAATTTTGTGGATGCGTATGACCCATCCAAAGAATCGCTTTCAGCCTACATTGAGCGAACCGGGGATTCCGATGCCAAAAAATTTACCGATAATCTGCACAAGCTGCCCTTTTACGATTTGATTATGGGACGAAATAAGGGCAAGGCGGCCAATAAAGATGAGGAAGCCTATCTCTTTGTAAAGGAAATGCTTATGGAAGATGGACTCAACTACGGATTCTATCCAAAAGGCTTGTTGCCATTTCACCAGTATGAATCAGGCAGTGCCACTCCATTTGAGGAGCATTTAAAAGAGGCCGCCCTATATGCCAAAACGGACGGTAAAGCCAATCTTCACTTTACGGTTTCAGAACAGCATGATGAAATGTTCGCGGAGGAGGAGTCCAAAGTAGGACCAAAAATTTCAAAATCTACCGATACCGAATTTCAGATTTCCTATTCCAATCAAAAACCATCCACGGATACCATTGCGGTAGATATGGACAATAAACCATTCAAGAACAGTGATGGTTCCATTTTATTTAGGCCAGGAGGCCATGGTGCACTCATTGAAAACCTTAACGATCAAGATGCAGACATCATTTTCATCAAGAATATAGACAATGTGGTGATTGATAAAAATTTGGAAGCAGTAGCCAATAGTAAAAAGATGTTGGCCGGAGTACTTAAAAAAGTTCAGGATAAGGCGTTCGCCCATTCTGAAATGTTGGATAAAGGCAATGTTCCACCAGAAACAGCAGATCAAATCAAGGCCTTTTTGGAAAAGGACCTTAACGTTCGCATGCCTGATAACTATGATGACCTGTCGGTTGATGAGCAATTGAGAATTTTACAGGAAAAACTAAACAGACCTATTCGAGTTTGTGGTATGGTCAAAAATGAGGGCGAGCCCGGAGGCGGTCCATTCTGGATAAAGGATGGTGAGGGGAACATTTCACTTCAGATTATTGAGTCTGCACAAATAGATATGTCCAATGACAAACAAGCCGCTATTTTAAAAAATTCAACCCACTTTAACCCGGTAGATTTAGTTTGTGGTGTACGCGACCACAAAGGTAAAAAGTACAACCTGTTGGATTTTGTGGATGAGAAGCAAGGGTTCATAACGGGCAAAACCCAAGAAGGAAAAGAACTAAAGGCTTTGGAACTACCCGGTCTTTGGAATGGTGGCATGGCCTTTTGGAACACCATTTTTGTTGAAGTTCCGTTGGTTACCTTCAATCCGGTAAAAACAGTCAATGATTTATTGAAGCCTTCCCACCAGGCCTAAAAAATTGAATCACAGATAGTTGAAATCCGCTCTCCAAAAAGGGCGGATTTTTTTGTTCAATATGTGACCTTGTCTAAAAGATGGTGTCAAAAAGATAACGAACCATCCCATACAAAAAACAAAATGGGACAGACTGTAAATGACAGGTACCGGTTATTTGAAATTAGGTTGGTTGATTTGGTTAGGAGGCCGTGCACTATGTACGGCTTTCTTTTACAACCATAAAATGATAAAGGAACGAAACAACAATGCTGTACAAAATAATTCTATTCCTAAACATCATCTCATTGGCCATTGTTATTTATGTATTGGCATCTTATGTAAGGGATATGAGAAGAAGAAACGAACATAAAAATCAGGATGATGCTATGCAATAAACACTAACCATGCATTTTCCACCATGCCAAACCTGTTGATAGTCTTTTTCCTTGGGACTATGATCTTGGCATTGAAAGGCTGCTTCGGCGGCCTTTCTTGTATAAAAATTATACGGTTTTGGGAATTCATTACACAGTTTTACACAGTTTGGCTAATTGAACAAAAACTATAAAAATCTTTTATTCAGGTAGTTACATTTATTTTTGACTGATTAAAAATCTTGGCACTGGTTTTTCATATAGTTAGTCAAGTTTAACAATTAAAATCATATACCATGAAAAATCTAGTTTTAGCAACCGTATTATCTTTTGTTGGATTCACAGCTTTTGCCAGTGTAGAAGCACCTGAATTGAGTGTAGATAAAGCAACCGTAATCACCGTTGGGGATTTTGAGGAAATCAATGTTTCTGACCTTCCTGAAGCCGTAACAACTGCTGTGGCACAAAATTACCCCACTGCAACAGTGGACAAGGCATATAAAAATGACAAAGACCAATATAAATTGGAATTGTCCTTAGAAGATGGTACCCAAGGTACCGTATATGCTGATGCCGAAGGAAATTGGATTGAGATGTAATAGTTTTCGATACCGTGTTAGGTTAGTTAGTTTGGTTAGAAAGGGCTGCATTTGCAGCCCTTTCTTTTTGTGATAATTTTATAAAACTTGGGGCGTCTCTTAAAGTGTCGTCATCGTATATTAGTTACTGACACGATTATGCCCAAAATCTTGATCATCGAGGACGACACTTCTTTCTGTCAAATGCTGCAAAAGTTTTTGACCAGGCATGGTTTTGAGGTTAACACAAGTTATTCCATACAAGAGGCAGAAGAAGAGTTAAAAGATTCAACCTTTGATGTTATTCTTTCCGATGTGCGGCTTCCAAAAGGAAATGGGGTTTCATTGCTCTCACAGATAAAACAAAATTCTTCAAAAACCCAAGTAATTTTAATGACGGGTTATGCTGAGGTAAAAACGGCTGTAAACGCCATGAAAAAAGGAGCGTTTGATTATATTTCCAAGCCATTTACCCCAGAGGAGATTCTTTTGGTCATCCAAAATGCGCTGCAAGCTAAACCCGATTCAAAATTTGAGCCCAACAAAAGGCAACCTCAGAAAAAGGAGGGGCCACGTCAATTTCTGGTTGGCGAAAGTGAAAAATCCAAAAAACTACAGCAGTATGTACAATTGGTGGCCCCCACCAATATGTCCGTTTTATTGACTGGGGAAAGTGGAACAGGAAAAGAAGTAACAGCCAAGTCCATTCACGAAGCCAGTAAGCGAAAGGGCGAAAGATTTGTGGCCGTGGATTGCGGGGCCATTCCCAAAGAGATAGCCACCAGTGAGTTTTTTGGTCATGTAAAAGGTAGTTTTA
Organism: Flagellimonas marina; assembly: GCF_042651185.1. Classification (NCBI taxonomy): domain Bacteria; kingdom Pseudomonadati; phylum Bacteroidota; class Flavobacteriia; order Flavobacteriales; family Flavobacteriaceae; genus Flagellimonas; species Flagellimonas marina. Next base: position 245,879 of record NZ_JBHSCL010000007.1, read on the forward strand.
CGGGTGCCATTGAAGATAAAATCGGGCATTTTGAAGCAGCCAATGGGGGCACTCTTTTTTTGGATGAGGTTGGGAATCTTTCGTACGAGCATCAAATTCAATTGCTTCGCGCCATTCAAGAACGAAAAATAAAACGGGTGGGCAGTACCAAAGAGATTCAATTAGACCTTAGAATCATTGCCGCCACCAATGAGGATTTATTGGAAGCTGTTGCAGAAGGGAGTTTTCGGGAAGACTTGTACCACCGCTTGAATGAGTTTTCCATTGAGGTGCCTTCTTTACGGGAACGCAACGAGGATATCTTGTTGTTTGCCAACTATTTTTTGGATAAATCCAACATCGAATTAGATAAGGAAGTATTGGAATTTTCGGAAGAGGTGAAACAAATGTTCTTGCAGTATTCATGGCCGGGGAACCTGCGAGAGATGAAAAACATGATAAAACGAGCTGTTCTTTTCACAGAAGGTGATACCGTACTGCCAAAATCAGTTCCTGATGTTGTAGCCAATGGCGCGGGAACCAGAACTCCTCAGAACTTTTCAAAATCAGAATTTGAAAAGGACAGGATACTGAATGCTTTAAAGCAGACCAACTTCAACAAGACCAAAGCGGCCAAACTCCTCCAAATGACCCGGAAGACGCTCTACAACAAAATCAGTCACTACCAACTGAAAGTCTAGCCAAATACCCCGTAATTGCCTTTTCTAGCTGCAAGACCTTTTTTTTCAATTGGGTTACATCTGAAAAGACCTTCTTGTTGTGGGCATCCCCATCCAAATGTTCCAATCGCTCAAGAATTGGGATAATCCCATGAACTTCCAATTGGCGGAACATGGGTAGCATTTTATGTGATATGGACCGTATCTCATCCGCATCGTTCTCTTCAACGGCCAGAGTAATGAACTCCATGTTCTTGTGGGTACTCTTCATAAAAACTTCAAGTACTTCCATAACGGCATGTGTGTCTTCCAAAAAGCTGACAATACTTTCTGTATTGAACAGGTTTGAGGTTGGCTTGGGAATTTCCTCCTTTAAGTGAGTTTCATGCTGTGGTGACTCTACATTGCCATTTACTTTTGACAGAATGCTTAATAACGTATCGCTGGAGAACGGTTTTTGAAGAACATCAATAAAACCTGCTTTAAGATAAGGGGTCTTATCCTTGACTTTTTGACCTGTCATGGCAATAACCGGTTGGCCCTTATAGTTGGCAATCCGATTTCGTTTTAATTTTTCCATCACCTCAAAGCCGTCTTTTCCGGGCATTTGAATATCAGTTAGGATAACATCGTATGCTTCGGGAGTGGCTTCCGTAAGTTTAGAATAGTGATTAAAAGTACGGACTTCAATTTTATTGACTTGGCATATTTCTTCCAATAGGCCCAACATATTTTCGTCGTCATCAAGAATGAGCATTGATAACTTTTTTTGGACGCCCCGTTTTTCGGGCACCTTATGGGGAAGGGGGGTCGATGAAAACTCAAGTGGGAGTGATAGAGTAAAGGTACTACCCTTGTTTTTCTCGCTTTCCAATAGCAAATTCCCGCCCAAAAGTTCCGTTAGTTTTTTGGAGATGGTGAGGCCCAGCCCGTAACCGCCATATTTCTTTTCGGTGTCATTTCCGGCTTGGGTAAACTCCTTAAAAATCAATTCTTGTTTTTCTCTTTCAATCCCAATGCCGGTATCTGCGACCTTAATAATTACTTTATTTCCTTTAACGTAGCAATCGATTTTCACAAACCCTTCGTGTGTAAACTTGAATGCATTGCCAATGATGTTGGTTAGGATTTGACGGATTCGGAAGGGGTCACTAATGATGGGTTTGTCCAATGCCTCGGAAATATCCAGACGGAGTTCCACGCCCTTTTTTGAGTGAATTTCCCTAAAATGTAGTGCGGCGTCCTCAATAAGTGTGGAGAGCACAAAAGGAACCTTATCCAAATGTATCTTTCCAGCTTCCAATTTTGAGAAATCCAAAAGATCGTTGACCAGATTCTCAACATAACCTGAAGCTGATTTTACGTTCTTCAGGTATTTCTGTTGCTTTTCATTAAGGCCACTGTGCTCCATTAGCTCGGTATAACCGCTAATTGTGTTTAGTGGCGTTCGAAGATCATGACTTACCGTTGCGATCAGTTGTTCCCTGCTTTTTAATAGGGATTCCGAGTTTTTCTTTTCCCGCTCTAATTGATCTCGATAGCGTTGAATTTTCCAAAAATCCTGAGAAATGAGAAAGGTGAAAATAATTACGATCAATAGTCCCAAAACAATTGCACCCCCTGCCAACCGGGTACTCCGTCTTAGAATTTGTTGCTGTTGAAGGTTGTCTCGAAAAGCCTTTTGAACTATATCGCGTTCAAACGTGGAAATTATACTTCGCATTTTCTGGGAAAGCTCCAAGTCTGTTCGATAAATTTCCAGCTCTTTTTGAAACATAGAGCGCTCAAGTGCCGCATTTTCCACTTTTGCCTTATTTAGAATTGACTTGGAAACCTGAAGAATGGAATCTATGTTGTTGGCATTGGTGTTTCCATTGGGGTCTGGAATATTTTTGTTAAGGATGGCCACATATTTACGGATGGATTCCTGATTTTCAGCTGATAGCTGATTAAAGTTGGGCACAAAGTTCTCTGGGGTAATCCGTCCCATATCTACCTCCATTTTATGGAAAGCTTCAAGTATGGAATCAATGGAGGTGGAATTTTCATTCTCCACTTTTAATTTTCGTAGTTCCGCGCTGTTGTACACCTTTTGCTGAAGTAATCTTTGCACACTGTCCAACTTTGCCACTTGGGTTCCTGCTTTATTATCAATCAACGGCTTTAATGAATCAATAAGGACATTTATGGAATCCACTTTTTGGGAATAGACCCTAAGATCTTTGGTCTTTTTTGTCTGTAAAGCCAGTTTGGACAGGTTTTCAGCCTCGTAGAGATTGGTTAACAGCACATTGGTTTTTACCAATTTTAAACTGTCGTCCTCTTTGTTTTGTGAAGCTGTATAACTTTTGAATTCCGAATAGATAAAAGCAGCGGCCAAACAGGCCAGTAGCCCTAAAACCAAATAGCTGCTTATGATTTTTAACGTGAATTTCCTTTTGGATTTACGGTCCATAGCCATCAGTTGATAAAGTATATACGCTTTGAGGTATACCACATAGTTGTTATCAAAAGTTAATTTCTGTGGATTCTTATGAAAAAAGATTGCTGCTTTTTACATTTGCAGCCATCTCAAAGGGGTGCTTAAACCTCGAACTTGAATTGGGCAGGTCCTGAAACAAGTTCAGGACAAGCTGAGATTATACCCAATGAACCTGGGCGGGTAATGCTGCCAAGGGATTGCGCCAAAGCGCATCTTGGAATTTCTATGTTTCCTTAGAAACAAAAAATCAACTAGTAACAAGAATAATGACCCCTTTTATTCGTAAAATTTTTACGGATGAAACCGCTTTATTCAATTATTCAGTGCAGGACCGCAGCACTAAAATGCGGCACAACACGACCGACAAAAAATAGCAAACGGTATCGTGTTAAAAATCTGTTCGCAACATTGGTCCTATCAGGGCTAGCACTTGGAATGAGTGCCCAGGAACAGCAAACCGATTCTTTGGAAGGAACAAAAGTGGTGCTGGACGAGGTTCTTGTCCAAGCCATTCGGGCGACCAAGGAATTTCCCATTACGTTTTCCAATTTAGATCAGGAGGAGATTACACCTCGAAACTTGGGGCAGGACATTCCCATTTTAATGAACTTTTTACCAGCTGTGGTCACAACCTCCGATGCAGGTGCTGGAGTGGGATACACAGGCATTCGAGTGCGGGGCAGCGATGCTACCCGCGTCAACGTTACCATCAATGGTATTCCCTATAATGATGCGGAATCGCAAGGCACCTTTTGGGTAAATATGCCCGATTTTGCCTCATCAACCCAGAGTCTGCAATTGCAACGTGGGGTGGGAACCTCTACTAACGGGGCTGCCGCTTTTGGGGCCAGTTTAAACTTGTTGACGGATGCTTTTTCGGAAGAAGCCTATGCCCGGATTTCTTCTTCCGTAGGAAGTTTTAACACACTGCGGAACAACATTAAGTTCAGTACGGGACTCCTTAGCGATCACTTTGAAATATCGGGGCGATTATCCAGAATTACTTCCGATGGTTATGTGGATAGGGCAAGATCGGATTTGGACTCTTATTTTCTGCAAGGGGTTTATCAAGATGACAACACATTGGTGAAAGCGTTACTTTTTGGCGGGCATGAAATCACCTATCAAGCATGGAACGGAATCACGGCAGAAGAATTGGAAACCGATAGAACATTCAATTCTGCTGGTATTTATACCGATGAGAACGGAAATGTACAATTCTACGACAATGAGGTCGATAACTACAAACAAGACCATTTTCAATTGCATTGGAATGAAACTTTAAGCTCTGAATGGAGCACCAACCTGGCACTGCACTATACCCGCGGACGTGGTTTTTTTGAGCAGTACAGGGAAGATGAGGATTTTTCTGAATACGGTTTGGAGCCCATCGCTATCGGAGGAGAAACCATTGAGACTACGGATTTGATACGCAGGAGATGGCTGGACAATGATTTCTATGGTACTGTTTTTTCGGCCACTTATAATAAGGACAACCTTCAGTTGATTCTTGGTGGAGGGTATAATGAGTACAAAGGAGACCATTTTGGGGAAATCATTTGGGCCCGTTATGCAAGCGATAGTGAGATTGAAGAGCGCTATTACGATGACAATTCAACAAAGACAGATTTGAATCTATATGCCAAGGCTAACTATCAATTAAACCGCAAGTGGTCCATTTTTGGCGATGTTCAATACCGCGGAGTTAGCTACCAGGCCAACGGTGATGATACCGGTTTGGTAGATGACACCTTTAATTTTTTCAACCCAAAAGCCGGAATTACGTTCGATTTGAACCAAAACAACAATTTCTACTTGTCGTACGCTAGGGCCAACCGGGAACCCAACCGTAACGATTATGAAAATGGTAGCCCAAAACCCGAAAAATTGAACGATTTTGAGCTGGGGTGGCGTTACGTTTCCCCAGATTTCCAATTGAATACCAATGTATACTACATGCGCTATAAAGATCAATTGGTACTTACAGGCGAACTCAATGATGTGGGCGCACCTTTGCGTGCCAATGTGGGTGACAGCTACCGTTTGGGCTTGGAAGTGGATGCAAATTTACGATTGGGTAACAAGTTTAAGCTACGGCCTAACATTGCACTGAGTGATAACCGAAACCTCGATTTCTTTTTTCAGCGGGATGGAGAGCTTCAGGATTTGGGAAATACCCACATCGCCTACTCACCCCAAGTGGTTGCTGGAAATGTTCTCGCATTTCAGCCCAATGAAAACTTGCAGGTATCATTGTTGTCGAAATTTGTAGGGAAACAATATATGGGAAATATTGATTCAGAAAACTCCACCTTGGATAGCTATACACAAACCGATTTCAATGTACAGTACGTGATTGAAACCGGTTCGTTTGTAAAGAGTATTGTGCTTTCGGGCTTGGTGAACAACATTTTTGATGCCGACATTGTTTCCAATGGTTATTTCTTTACGTATGATGATGATTTTTCCAATCCCGGAACCATCACCACCATTGAGGGGGCAGGGTATTACCCACAAGCTGGAATCAACTTTTTGGTTGGTGCCACCGTAAATTTTTAAATAGTTTGAGGTAAAAAGGTGTCAGTTCGAGTGAAATTCTGAAAGAATTTAGTATCGAGAACTGTTTTTTGAGACATTATTTTTAATGGGATTCTGTACATTTATAACCAATGACAGAATCCCATTTTCTTTTTTCCGAAGACAAGCCCCTTAAATGGGGGGTAATCGGTTGCGGAAGCGTGGCCGAAAAGAAAAGCGTACCGGCCTATCAAAAAACGTCTGGTTTTGAAGTGCATTCCGTAATGCGGCGTGATGCCCAAAAGGCTGAAGATTATGCAAAAAGACACCATATTCCAAATTGGACCACTGATGCTAAATCGGTTATTGACAATCCTGATATTGATGCCATATACATAGCCACACCTCCGGACACCCATAAATTGTACGCACTACAAGTAGCAGCAGCGGGAAAACCCTGTTGTATTGAAAAGCCCATGGCTCCGAATTATAAAGATAGTTTGGAGATTTACCATGCGTTTGAAACCAAAGACATTCCTCTTTTTGTTGCTTACTATCGCAGGTCTTTACCCCGTTTTCTCAAAGTAAAACAATGGCTGGATGAGAAACAAATTGGTGAGGTACGGCATATCCATTGGCAAAAGACCCAACCACCCAATGAATTTGATTTGAGCGGAAAGTACAACTGGCGAACTGATAAAATTGTTGCACCCGGTGGCTATTTTGACGATTTGGCAAGTCACGGCTTGGACTTGTTCACTTTTTTATTAGGAGACATTGAGGAAGCCCATGGCGTAGCCACCAACCAGCAGGGGTTATATTCCGCCTATGATGCCATTGCAGGTTCTTGGTTGCACTCCAATGGTACCACCAGTGAAGGGGTTTGGAATTTTGGAACTCAAAATCGTGTTGACAAGGTTGAACTATTGGGTTCCGAGGGAACGATAACCTTTTCAGTATTGGATGAGGCTCCAGTGGAGTTAAAAAATGCAGCTGGACACCAAGTTTTGGAAATCCCGCATCCAGAGCATGTGCAACAGCATCATGTGGAAAATATCAGAGACCATTTTCTGGGAAAAAGTAAACATCCCTCTTTGGGGAAATCAGCTTTGCATACCAGTTGGGTCATGGACCGGATTTTGGGTGTGATTTGAATCTTACCAGAGCTGATGTACCTCTTTTTTAATGTACTTTTCGTAAACGGCCTTGATTGCCTGATTTTGCTCGGTTGTTAGCGGCGGAAGTTTTGTCGCCTCCAAATTGGAATGTAAATGCTCCGCTTTTGAAGCCCCCGGAATGATGCAGCTGACCTCAGGAAAGTCCAAAATCCACCGCAAGGCAATAGGGGCTAAATTATCATGATCAGGAAATAGTTTTTTCAATTCTTCAACAGCTTCCAGACCCAATTCAAAAGGAATCCCGGAAAACGTTTCACCTTTATCAAAAGCTGCACCCTCGCGATTAAAAAAGCGGTGGTCCTCCTTTTCAAAAGTGGAGTTGGAAGAAAATTTACCCGTTAGCAGACCGCTCGCCAAAGGCACACGAACAATGACACCAACATCTTTCTTTTTGGCCTGTTCAAAAAATAGTTCGGAAGGCCGTTGCCGAAACATATTGAAAATGATCTGTACGGTGGTTACATTGGAATATTCCATTCCTTTCAAGGCTTCCTCAACTTTTTCAACACTCACCCCCAAATTCTTTATTTTTCCTTCATCTTTTAATCGGTCAAAAAGCTCAAAGATTTCCGGTCTGTAAAAGACTTCGGTGGGTGGGCAGTGCAGTTGGATGAGGTCCAAACACTCCAACCCTGAATTTTTAAGACTATCCTCTACATACTTCCGCAACACCTTTACGGTGTACCCTTCGTTTACATGTGGGTTGATTTGCCGTCCACATTTGGTAGCCACATAAATTTCTTCAGACCTGGATTTTATCACCCTGCCCACGGCAGCTTCACTGGCCCCAGCTTCATACACATCGGCCGTGTCTATAAAATTGATTCCGGCATCAATCGCTTCATTGATAATGCGTTCCGCAAGGGTATCATCAAAACCAGAGCCCCACTTGCCTCCCACTTGCCATGTTCCCAAAGAGATTTCAGAGACATTAAGTCCCGTTTTTCCAAGTTTTCTGTATTGCATGCTACTTTTTTAGTTGGATATGGTTACAATGTTTCCGCTTTGTGTGGCGCGATAAAAAAGAAGGTCGTAGTATCTCTTCCCATCATCGGGACGGTCCAATTGCTGTCCTGTGAAAAGGCTATACGTAAAACCTTCGCAATCGCAAACCACATTTTGTCCATCAATGCTCATGGTAGAGCAATTGTTGGGGGTATGGTTGGGACAACTGGCTTCGAAGGCATAATAGCTGTCCAAACTGGATTTTATAACAAAAGCGCCCCGAGTGCCCACTCCATTGTTGCCTACATATACAGGATTGCCTATGGTGTTCAGTCCACTGTAGAGTGGAAGGTTTAAGTTCAGCTCAAACCTGAAACTCACTTCTTGGAGATAGGGATTTCTGTTGGTACTATCTGAACTACAGGAGATTAGAAGGATAAGTAGGACGCCGCCCCAAAACTGCTTCATAGTATGGATTTCAATTCATCGCTCTACAAAGTTGAACAAAAATTGCCTATATTTGCGTTAAATCCTCGCAAAAAACCATGCAGGTCATGGTAATCGTTGAGGATTTTTTGTATTTGTAGAGAACAAGACCATTGGGGAAATTTTTTGATTTTCTTCGATGTTCTTTTGCATAAAAATATGACGATATGAGCAAAGTATCTTATTACACTGCGGAGGGATTAAAAAAATTAAGGGATGAACTGAACCATCTTAAAGATGTGGAGCGTCCCAAAGCTTCTCAGGCCATTGCCGAGGCACGGGACAAAGGAGATTTGTCCGAAAATGCAGAATATGATGCTGCCAAAGAGGCACAGGGCCTGTTGGAAATGAAGATTTCCAAAATGGAGGAGACCCTTTCCAATGCCAGGTTAATAGACGAATCCCAATTGGATACTTCAAAAATATTGGTGCTGTCTACCGTCAAGCTAAAGAATCAGGGTAATGGCATGGAAATGAAATATACCCTGGTGGCTGAAAGTGAGGCAGACCTAAAATCAGGTAAAATTTCTGTGACCTCTCCTATCGGAAAAGGACTGTTGGGGAAATCTGTAGGAGATGTTGCTGAAATCAAAGTGCCCAATGGAACGTTAAAGTTGGAGATTTTGGAGATTAGCCGTAACTAAAAGTTTATAGAATCCCTATATTTAATCCTGTCCACGACAGGATTTTTTATTTAAAACCAAACCAACATGCCCAGTATTTTCACCAAGATCATCAATGGAGATATCCCTTGCTATAAAATTGCAGAGGACGACGACAATTTTGCTTTTTTGGACATTAACCCCAACGCCGAAGGCCATACGCTATGCGTACCTAAAAAGGAAGTGGACAAGATTTTGGACTTGGATGAAGAAGCGTACATGAAACTCATGGCTTTTTCAAGAAAGGTGGGTAAGGCTATAGAGGCAGCAATTGATTGTAAACGAGTGGGAATGACGGTAATTGGTTTGGAAGTGCCCCATGTGCACGTGCATCTAATTCCATTGCACAGCATGAAAAACGCAACATTTCAACATAAAGAAAGTTTGGAGGCCCAAGAATTTGAAGCCATAGCCCATAAAATAAAGGAGCAGCTTAAATAAGGCCTTCCAAATAAAAGTAAATGCCAGCTGCCACTAGGCACAAAATTAAAATAAGAAGGATAAAAAAGAGCATGGTAAACCGGACTGAAGGTCGGTCTGGGCGTACCAATTTGTTATAATAGTCAAAGACACGTTCAATATCTGGCGTCCAATTTACGGGGTAAATGATGGAATGGCATTTCTTGCACTTAATCTCATGGGTAACCTCACCGGTGGTCCGGTGATACAATGGATTTAAAGTATGTTTTTGGTAAAAGGTAAGCTTCAATTCTTGGTTATAACACTCGGGGCAGTTATTGGTAATGTCGGCATCCTTAATTACAATTCTTTTTTCCTTTGACATGGTGCACTGTTCATTTTACTCTTAGTGTAATTTGCATGATTGTTCCTTCTTTACTCGACGAAAGTACTTTAATTTTTCCTTTGTGGTACTCTTCCACGATTCTTTTTACCAACGAAAGACCCAATCCCCATCCTCTTTTTTTGGAAGTTACTCCCGGACTGAAGATGTTCTGAAAATCACTTTTTGGGATACCGTGCCCCGTATCCGATACCAATATATTAACATTTTGGCCTTTTTTATCAATTTGTATGGCAATATTTCCCTTTCCCTTCATGGCATCGATGCCATTTTTCACCAGATTTTCTATGCTCCAATTGTACAACGGCGGATTCAATAGCACGTAAAGTTCATCCACATTGGAGCTAAAGGAAAAGTGTATCAACTTAGAGCTACGTTTCTTTAGATACTCGTACGCTTTTTTCGTCTCCTCCACAATGTCATGCACCTCCAAGTCTGGTATGGATCCTATTTTGGAAAACCGTTCTGTAATGGTCTGTAACCGGTCTATGTCTTTGGCAATCTCCAGCGTAATATCTGGATTGATACTTTCTGACTTCAATAACTCGTTCCATCCCAAAAGCGATGTCAATGGTGTGCCGATTTGGTGTGCCGTTTCCTTTGCCATACCGGCCCAAAGCTTGTTCTGTTCCGAGGCTTTATTGGTTCGGAAGAAGAAGAAAATGACCGCTCCGAATAAAAATATGATTAAAAGAAGGGCAAGGGGATAGTATTTTAATTTGTTCAATACTTCAGAATTTCCGTAGTATAGCGTTTCTAAAAGTTCCCCATCCTGAATGATCTCAATGGGTTCGTTTTCATTGCGAAACTGTTGTATTTTTTTGCTGATATAACTGCTATCGGAAATTCGTTCTTGCGGGATGTTATGGGTTTTATAGGAACCTTCCTCATTCATCAAAATCATGGGTGTGGATGTATTGTTGCCCATTACCTTCAAGGTAAGGTTTCCCAGTTCTTGATCTACAGAAGATTGAATAAGTTCCGATTGGGCCGTGGCCCATATCTCCATTTTTAGACGCTCCTCCTCCTTGAACTTCTTAAAAAAGCTGTTGGTGTTCCACAAAATCAAGCTAACAATAATGAATGCCGAAATCAGCAAAGTGATATTGGAAGCTTTTCGTTTGGGATTGAAGTTCATTTTTGGCAGAATTGTGATTAAAGATAGCGGAAAATGGAAAATATGTTGATACTTCGTGATAAACTTGGGTTTCCATTGGAGATCATTTTGTGTACATTTGAAATTCATTGAAAATTAGCATACATGGAAGTTCAGGGAAGAATTAAAATGATAGATGAGACCAAGACATATGGGAACAATGGTTTCCGTAAAAGAGAGGTGGTCGTTACTACGGAAGAACAATATCCACAGCATATTTTGGTGGAGTTTGTGCAGGATAAATGCGATTTGCTGAACAACTATAGTGTAGGACAAATGGTGAAAATCAGTATCAATCTTAGAGGAAGGGAATGGGTAAATCCACAAGGAGAAACAAAATATTTCAATTCCATACAAGGTTGGCGTATTGAAAACCTTCAGACAGAATCCGGTTCTGGTGATATGCCTCCGGTTCCACCTATGGAAGCCTTTGAGCCCGCTGATGACCTCAATGAGGAAGACCACGACGACCTTCCTTTCTAAATTAGAGCATTGGACCTTACCAAGGTCATAGAGCACATTTTTAGGAGGTATTTGCCCTCCCCGTTCACTATTGCGGTATTGCTCACCGCGCTCACGCTACTTTTAGCCTTGATTTTTACGGAGAATACTTCCGACGGAAATCATTTCACGGCCCTACTTTCCTATTGGGAGGCAGGTATTTGGAACAATGGGCTTTTGGTATTTGCCTATCAGATGATGCTCATTTTGGTGTTGGGCCATGTTTTGGTGCTGAGCAAACCCATGGAACGGTTGATTTTAAAAATCACGGGCTTAGTCAAAAATACGTCGAATGCCGTGATATTGGTGGTATTGCCCACACTGTTGGTTTCCTTCTTCAATTGGGGGCTTGGACTTATATTTGGAGCAATTTTGGCCCGAAAAGTGGGAGAATATGCCCAAAACAACAACATTTCCATCAACTATCCACTCATAGGGGCCTGTGGTTATTCTGGGTTGATGGTCTGGCACGGTGGAATCAGTGGGTCTGCCCCCATAAAAGTGGCAGAGGCAGGACACCTGAAGGAGTTGATGGGAAACTATGCAAGCGGCGATGTGTTGGCCCAATTACCCGATTCCATTTCCACGGCACTCACTGTTTTCAGCTATTGGAATTTGACGCTATTTGCATTGGTAGCCTTGTCCATTACCGGATTGACCTATTATTTGAGCAAAAGGACAAGTACCACATCCACGGATTTGAAGGGTTATCAATTTAAATCAATGGAAAAGAAGCATTTACAAGGTGCGGAAAAATTGGAGTATTCCCCATGGGTCTCCACCCTATTTGGAATTTTGATTTTACTTGCCTTCTTGATTCAATATGTGCCAGCGCTCAAAACATTGAATATCACACCAAACATGCTCAATTTCTTTATGTTGGGATTGGCAATCATACTTCATGGTAGTTTTAAGAGTTTTCTAATGGCGGTTGAGGAGGCCATTGGGGATACAGCGGGCATACTGATACAATTTCCCTTGTATTTTGGCATTATGGGCATCATGTCTGGCAGCGGAATGATTCAAAGCATTTCTGACTTTTTTGTATCCATAAGCACAACAACGACCTTGCCGCTTTTTACTTTTTTAAGTGGTGGGCTCGTCAATGTTTTTGTCCCGAGTGGTGGCGGGCAATGGGCCATTCAAGGGCCATTGGTACTACAATCTGCTCTGCAGTTGGGTGTTCCACTGCCGAAAGCTATAATGGCTTTGGCCTATGGCGATCAAGTAACCAATATGCTTCAACCTTTTTGGGCGCTACCTTTATTGGGCATTACCAAATTACAGGCCAAAGAAATTTTGCCATACACAGTTCTTTTTATGGTTGTTGGCAGTTTGATTTATATGGCTGGGCTGCTTGTTTTTTAGTCCTGTTCGGTTTCCGTATTTTAGTAAAAATTGCGTTTTGGAAAATAACCAAAATTACTTTCCCCTTCACTTTTTGGGGGACCGTTTGGAATTCCCGCCAGTGGAGACAGCCAATGCAGACGGCCTTTTGGCAGTAGGCGGCGATTTGTCTCCAGAACGATTGCTGCTGGCCTATAAAAGTGGCATTTTTCCTTGGTTCAATGATGACGCCTTGATATTATGGTGGAGTCCGGACCCACGCATGGTCCTTTTTCCAAAAAAGGTTAAAGTGTCCAAAAGCATGCGCAAGGTTATGCGTGATGGGGCTTTCAAAATAACCCAAAACACTTGCTTTAATGAGGTCATACAGCAGTGTGCTTTGGTGGAGCGCAAGGGGCAGGATGGCACGTGGATTACATCAAAAATGAAAAATGCCTATGCCGAACTTCATAAAAAAGGATTTGCCCGTTCGTATGAAGTATGGAAGGGCAACAACTTGGTAGGCGGCTTATATGGTGTGGATTTGGGCCATGTGTTTTGTGGGGAAAGTATGTTTAGCCTTGAACCCAATGCTTCCAAATTTGCATTTATTAAAATGGCTCATGAATTGGATGCAAAAGGGTATCACTTTATTGATTGCCAAGTGCATACCGATCATTTGGAACGTATGGGTGCAGAATTGATCTCGCGCGAGAAATTTATGGATTTATTACAGGGAAATCTGGGCACTGGTAAGTAAGAAAACCACATTTTGTGGCACTCCCGATGAAAAGTCTTCCAACCTATATTCTAAGCCTGTTTGAAGCTTTAACCCTCCTTGAAGCTGCCACCCAATTTGCCCGGTCAAGCGAACATCATATTCTGGAGAAGCCATTTTGGAAACACTTAGCAAATTTTCCAAATTTCCCACAAAATAGGCTTCACCCATATTCAAGGTTTCTCCTTTTAATGCAAAATCCATGGTAAACCGATACCGAAATCGATGAATTGTTGGGGATTTTGTGATACGCTGTTCCGCTCTAAACCGATGCCCAAACCGGATAGTCATTGGTTTTTTCGTAAAGTTGTATTGTTGCGTAAACCGTAGCTCATCCCCTCTTCCCTCAAAAGCATTCCTAAACCGATATTGGACACCCAACGCAATACTTTGGTTGTCTTGTATTTTAAGGTTAGAAAAGTGTGCAACGTCCAATTGCCGAACACTTAATTGAACCTCACTGTCATTTAGCACATAATTTCGGTTGGTCACAGAAAAATTATGTGAGTACAGTGGGGCCACATCATAATTGATGGCGACTTGAGGCTGCCAATACCCCGTAAGGTTATCTTGCGCATTCATCATCGTGTGGATACACAGAAAAACAAGTAGAAAAGAAACCCATTTAGTATAGGACATGGTCGTAGCTTGGCGGGAATGATTTACGGATGTTCAACAGACTGCCTTCAGCATTGAACAATGCTTCATACGACTGAAACTTTTTCTCTTTCTTTGATGAAAAAATAATTTCATAATTGATATGGGGCAACATTAAGTTCTGGAAGGCTTCGCGTAGTGTCTTTTTTGAGCCTCCCATTCGTGGATGCTGTTGCTGTATTTTCTTGATGCGCAACTTTGGGTATTGCGAGTTGAGGTAGTTTTTGATCCTGTTCCAAGTATCCTCTGGAATGTCGTTTTCATTTATAATGAACTCAACATCTTCCAAATCACCCTCTTGGTTGAACTCCACGCTATAATGTAATCGCCCTTTTTTGAACTTTGCCTCAAAACTTTTCTTGGTACTGTCCGTTTCTTGGTAGAATCTAATGCGCTTGGCGTCCTCTAAATAACTTTCTATGAGCGCAAACGCATTCTCAGGGAAGGCATCCTTTTTTATTCTGGATTCCTTCTCGTACTTGTTTTGTGCGAATCCTATCTGGATAAAACACAAAAAACCTATAAAAATGAAATTAAACTTCATCATATCTAAAGCAATGAATTTCATGATCATTCACCATGCCCGTGGCTTGCATGTGGGCATAGATCACGGTACTACCTACAAATTTAAAGCCACGTTTCTTTAGATCCTTGCTGATGACGTCCGAGATTTCGGTAGTGGCAGGGGCCTGTTTGTAATTTTCCCATGTGTTTTTAACGGGGGTTCCGTTCACAAAACCCCAAATATACTTACTGAAACTTCCAAACTCCCTTTGGATGTTCATGAAAGCTTTGGCATTGGAGACCGTGGCATTTACCTTTAGTTTATTTCGGATGATTCCAGGGTTTTGCAAAAGCTCATCAATTTTATCCTGATTGTATCCGGCAATTTTTTTATAATCAAAGTGATCAAATGCTTCCCTGAAGTTTTCCCGCTTTCGCAGAACTGTAATCCAACTTAACCCTGCTTGGAAGGTCTCCAGGATCAAAAACTCAAAAAGAGTGTCATCATCTTTAACCGGAACTCCCCATTCTTGATCATGATATGCTTCATAAAGCGGGTCGCCCACGCACCAACCACAACGATGTTTATCCATGGTGAAAATTTTAGCTAAAGTTAGGGGAAGTTCCGAAGAACAGAAAAGTATCCATCAAAATCCGTTCAATGAAAAGGTGTAAGGTTTCCTTGTGCAATACAACAAATGACAAAAGTCAGCGGATAGGCTGTTTTTGAAGGATAAATTTGCAGAAAGAAGTTTATGGAACTATTGGATAAACGCAAACAACAGAGTAAGCCCACATTGGTGCAACAAGGCATTTCTATTGGAATGGATTATGAAAAGTATAGGGATTTGGTGCATCATTTGGCGGAAACTGAACAGACAACGGGTCATGTACAAACCGAAGCCAACGTTCACTATACCCAACTCAATGATCGCCGAATGAAACGATGGCACAAAACCTTTGCAATTCCTGATGAGGTTCAGCAAAGGATAATCAAAATAAAATCTAGACTTACTTTCTTAACCATCACCGAAAGTTGGTGTGGGGATGCAGCCCATAGCATGCCGGTTTTTAGCAAGATTGCCGAACTCAATCCAAATATAGATCACAAAGTTGTTCTCCGAGACGAAGTTCCTGACATTATGGATGCTTTCTTGACCAACGAAGCCCGATCTATTCCCAAGGTGATTCTTTGGGACGGGGAAAGCAAGGAAATTGTAGGTGACTGGGGACCAAGACCTCTTGCTGCAACTGAAATGGTGGAAGCCTACAAAAAAGAACATGGAAAGCTTACCCCTGAGTTCAAACAGGACCTTCAGGTGTGGTACAATAAAGACAAAGGGAGAGGTATCTTAAGGGAGGTTTTAAATCTACTTCCCTTGAAATAGGTAGGTAATTGTTCCAATTTGCGCAGCCTTTGAATCTGGGCTGAACCGTGCTTTTAAAGCATAGGTAATAGCATTATCTACCAAACAACCGTTGCTAGTTCCGGAGCTTTTATCATTGAAAGTAGCTTCGGTTACATAACCATTGTTGTCTACACTAATGTTAATGACCACTTTACCGCCCTCAATACAAGTGTAGATAGGAGGTGGTAGGTGGTATGCATTCCGCTCTACCAATGAAAACGAAATGGAGGTGCGTCTATCTTTTAAATAATTGGTGAATTCTTCCTTTTGCGCATCACGTTCACCCAATTTTTGCTTTTTCTCGTCGCGTTGGGCAGCTAATTTTTTTAACTGTTCCTCAAAACCGGAATTATCAGCATATTCGCCGGTTTCACTGTTTAATGCCCTTTCTTCCAAGAGTTCCTCCAAAGTTTTTAAAGGTTCGGGGTTTCCAACGGATGGTTTGGCAGTTTCGTTAAAGGCCATGTGACTTTTGATTGGGTCGTTGGCCGCTTTCATTTCTTCCAAGCGCTCCTCTTCTTGTTCCAATAACTTCTCAATATCCTCATCGGCCAGACTCATTTCAATCACATATTCCTCTTCCTGCATGCCTCCCAAGTGAATGTTGAACAGCAACAATATCACAATGGACATAGAGAGGAACGTGATCAATAATGATAACTGGCTTCTATTGAGATTAAAGTTCATGGTTTTACTATAACCGCTTTTTTTCAAAAATATTTTACCCCAACGCTTATATGTAACCTACTCTTCAGGTGGTTTTTAGGCATATAATCACAGGTTTTCTTTGAAAACCATGGGGCTTGTAGCATTATTTACGTTGAAATCCCCTATTTTGGTTCTTCTCAGGGCCGATAAATAGGCTCCCGATTCCAAAGCTTTACCAAAATCGTGCGCCAAAGAGCGAATGTAAGTGCCCTTGCTGCAAACCACCCGAAAATCTACCTCTGGTAGTGCAATGCGAGTGATTTCAAACTCCAATATCTCGATTTTCCGGGATTTTATTTCGACTTTTTTGCCTTCCCTTGCAAGTTCATACAATCGCTTACCATCTTTTTTTAACGCAGAAAAAATGGGAGGAATTTGGTCGATTTCCCCTAAAAATTGATGGGTCGCTTCTTTAATAGCCACATCGGAAAGATGTTCTGTGGGATAGGTCCGGTCCACTTCAGTTTCCATATCGTAAGATGGTGTGGTGGCACCCATGGTAAAAGTTCCTGTATATTCTTTGACCTGACCTTGAAGCTCTGGAATTTTCTTGGTGAATTTTCCGGTGCAGATGATTAAAAGGCCGGTGGCCAATGGGTCTAGGGTGCCTGCATGGCCAATTTTTATCTTTTTAAGGTCAAATTTTTTACGGATGGCCCATTTTAGGGCATTAACCGCTTGAAAGGAACTCCATTCCAACGGTTTATCGATTAATAAAATCTGACCATTCAAGAAATCTTCTTTGGTTTTCAAAAGCTTTGGGGTTTGAAACAAAAATAGGGATCTATCCCCAAATACTCCAAGCCAGGGCAATCAACCCCACAACAAGGCAATAGATGGCAAAATAGGTGAGTTTACTTTGGCGTACCAGTTTAATCATCCAGGTGCACGCAGCAAGTCCTGCAATAAAGGCTGCAATGAATCCAGCGCCCATGGCCACTGCTTGGTCACCATGAAAATTGATGTCGCCACTCATTAAGTCTTTGGTAACCTTTCCCAAAATAAGGGGAACGACCATCAAAAAGGAAAATCGGGCGGATTTACTCTTATCCACTCCCAAAAGAACGGCAGCGGAAATGGTAGCGCCACTTCGTGAAATCCCTGGTAATATGGCTACGGCTTGCGCCATTCCAATCACAAAAGCACTTCGGAACGATACGCCTTTTTCGGTAGTTTTGGCCAAATCTGCCAAGTACAATAAGAAGGCCGTAATAATGAGCATAATACCCACAATCACAATGGCTCCGTCAAAAAAAACTTCAATAAAATCATTCAAAAAGATGCCCACAAGCGCAGCGGGAATCATGGAAATAATGATTTTTAAGGAAAATTGGGTCTCTTCATTCCATTTAAACTGAAAAAGTCCCTTAAAAATCTCTAAAATGTCTTTGCGAAATACCACAATGGTACTCAAAGCTGTGGCAAAGTGAAGAATTACCGTAAATAACAAGCTCTCTTCGGGAACGGCGTGTGCACCCAATATAGCTTTTCCCAATTCTAGATGTCCACTGGAAGATACGGGTAAAAACTCCGTCAATCCTTGAATTATACCAAGAATTATGGCGTCAATAAGTTCCAAATCAGTCTTTCTTTTTGTTAGGGTTCAACAAAATGGCATACACTTGAATGCCAAGACCTATCAGCACTAAAGTGGGTGCCAAACGAATTCTTCTAAAGTTGTAGATATCCGGATTGAACACCTCGGGGTCGTCGCTGCCACCACCACTCATCAAAATAAAACCTAAAGCAATGAAAATGATGCCGATAAAAAGAAAGAGATAGTTCTTCTTTTGGAAAACAAATTCCTTGGTGGGCTTTTGAACGTTTTTGTTTTTCTTGTTCATGGCTCAAATTTAGTGAAAAGTTTTCCAGAATTGACCGTGTAGATACTTTATGACGTCTGTAGTCTTTTGTCCATCAGCGAAGCGGTCTTATATCTTTTGTCTAATAGTATAGATCATCCGTTCTCAAATTCAAAAAACGTTGGGTGGCAAAATGGGTGCTGGCCCATGAAATGAGTACGCCAAGTCCAAAAACACCCACAAACAAAAAGATGAGCACCATATAATCTTGGAGCAGATTCAACTCAGGGAAATTTTTGTTGATATAATAAACAAGAATGCCCAATGAAATTAAGGCCACGGCCGCTCCCACCATGCCCAATTTTATGTTTTGCCAAATAAAAGGTCTTCGTATGAAGGTCTTTGTGGCTCCTACCATCTGCATGGTCTTAATGATAAATCGTTTGGAATATATGGACAACCGAATGGAACTATTGATGAGCAGAACGGCTATCACGGTGAAAACTGCACTGGCCACCAAAATCCAAAGACTAATTTTTCGGGCATTGTCGTTGAGCAGCGAAATCAACGGTTTGTCGTAGCTCACCTCGTCCACATAGGTTTTGGCGGCCAAATCCTCTGCGATTTCGGCAATTTGTTCGGGAGAGACATAATCAGCTTTTAAATGTACATCAATGGAGTTTTTCAACGGGTTATAGCCCAAGAATTCCACAAAATTCTCCCCAATGTCCTCACTGTATTGCTCTGCGGCATCTTCTTTGGAAATGTAATCCGCCGACTTGGTATACTCGGCCAACGTCAAACTTTTTTGCAATTGGTCAATTTCCACAGGTTTGGCATTATCTTTTAAAAAGACCGAAATGGTAATCTGTTCCTTAAAGTGGTCTGCCAGTTTTTTGGTATTCAGGACCAAAAGACCAAGGGTTCCCAAGAGGAACAGCACCAAAGCGATGCTCAAAACCACGGAAAAATAAGAGGAAATCAGTTTTCTTCGCTGATATCTTTCAATATATTGGCTCATAGAGTGGAATCAATACGTAAAAATAGAAAAGTAAATTGTATTTAGGGGATTAAACCTATTTTTGCAACTCGAAAAGAGATACAGTTTTTTGTCATTTCGAGCTTGTATGAAATCTAAGCGAGAAATCTCTTCCCTTCTGCTTGGGACATCTCGATTGGAGCTCGCCCTGAGCGAAGTCGAAGGGCTCGATGTGACAAATTGAACATAAAGAAGTATGATGAATTACGATTTCCGTCAGATTGAAGAAAAATGGCAGAAGTATTGGGCTAAAAACAAAACGTTTAAAGCGTCCAACACTTCCGACAAACCCAAATTTTATGCATTGTCCATGTTTCCCTACCCTTCTGGGGCCGGTTTACATGTGGGGCATCCACTGGGCTATATTGCCACGGATATCTATTCACGCTACAAAAGACATAAAGGTTTTAATGTGCTGCATCCCATGGGGTACGACTCCTTCGGACTGCCAGCGGAGCAATATGCGATTCAAACGGGTCAGCATCCGGCCATAACCACAGAAAATAACATTAAAAGGTACCGCGAGCAGTTGGACCAATTGGGTTTCTCGTTTGATTGGGACCGAGAAGTGCGCACCTCAAACCCACAATATTATAAATGGACACAGTGGATTTTTATCCAGTTGTTCAATTCGTGGTACAATAAAACATCAGATAAAGCAGAAGATGTTTCAACCTTGGTTGCTCTGTTTGAAAAATCGGGGAATTCAAAAGTTGAAGCTGCCTGTGATGACGATACTCCAGCTTTTACTGCTGAAGATTGGTCTGGGTTCTCGGAAAAGGAAAAGCAGGAAATCCTCTTAAAATATAGATTGACGTATTTGGCGGATACCGAAGTCAACTGGTGCCCGGCTTTGGGAACGGTTTTGGCGAATGATGAGATTGTAAATGGGGTTTCCGAACGTGGGGGACATCCCATAATACGTAAAAAAATGACGCAATGGAGCATGCGGATTACGGCGTATGCCCAACGTTTATTGGATGGTTTGGATAAAATTGACTGGCCACAGCCGCTCAAAGATTCCCAAACCAACTGGATTGGTCGCTCAGAAGGTGCTTCGGTGACTTTTAATGTAAAAATGACGGATGAAATACTGAAACAAGTTCAGCAGGACGATGTCACTTCGAGCGCAGTCGAGAAGGCTCGCAAAAATGTGATTTCGACTTCGCTCAATCACCCCTATCAAATCGAGGTTTTCACCACACGCCCCGACACCATTTTTGGCGTAAGTTTTATGACCTTGGCCCCTGAGCATGATTTGGTGGCCAAAATCACAACGCCAGAACAAAAAGCTGAGGTGGACGCCTATGTGGAAGCTACGGCCAAACGCTCCGAAAGGGATCGTATGGCCGATGTAAAAACGGTTTCAGGTGTGTTTACGGGAGCGTATGCGGAGCACCCCTTCACCAAAGAGCCCATTCCCATTTGGATTGGCGACTACGTGTTGGCCAGTTATGGAACTGGTGCGGTGATGGCGGTACCCTGCGGGGACCAACGGGATTACGATTTTGCCAAATATTACAACATTCCTATCCCCAACATTTTTGAAGGAATCGATATTTCCGAAGAGGCTTTTGCCGATAAGGCGACGACCGTTATTGCCAATTCCGACTTTTTGAATGGACTTTCCTATAAAGAAGCCACCAAAAAGGTCATTTCGGAGTTGGAAAAGATTGGACACGGGGTAGGAAAGGTGAATTATCGCCTTCGGGATGCGGTTTTTAGTCGTCAGCGCTACTGGGGCGAACCCTTTCCGGTATATTATGTGGATGGGATGCCGCAAATGATTAATGAGCAATATTTGCCTTTGGAACTCCCAGAAGTGGAAAAATACCTTCCCACCGAAACGGGCGAACCGCCCTTGGGCAATGCTACGCATTGGGCTTGGGATGCGAAGAACAATAAAGTAGTTTCCAATGACCTTGTCACCCTGAGCGCAGTCGAAGGGTCAGACAAGGAGGATGAGATGCTGAATCAAGTTCAGCATGACGGCATCTATCCATTGGAATTAAACACCATGCCGGGTTGGGCAGGAAGTTCACAATACTTTAATCGGTATATGGACCCGCGTAATGATGAAGCTATTTTCTCCAAGGAAGCGATTGATTATTGGCAGGATGTGGACTTATATATAGGAGGAAGTGAGCACGCCACGGGCCACCTGTTATATTCCCGGTTTTGGCAGAAGTTTATGTTTGATAGGGGCTATGTGCCCAAAGATGAGTATGCCCAAAAGTTGATCAATCAGGGGATGATTACGGGGACATCAGCAATTGTTTATCGTATTTCTGGAACCAATAAGTATGCTTCATACGGATTGAAAGATGAATATACAACTGAGGAACTTAGGGTCGACGTTAATTTGGTTAATGTTTCGAATGAACTAGACGTTGAGGCTTTGAGGGATTGGCAGCCAGAATATCAAGAAGCAGATTTTATTCTTGAAGATGGGAAATACATAGTTGGCAGGGAAGTGGAAAAAATGTCCAAATCCAAATACAATGTCGTCAACCCCGATGCTATTTGTGAGGAGTATGGAGCAGATTCCCTTCGGTTGTATGAAATGTTCCTAGGGCCTTTGGAGCAATCCAAACCATGGAACACGGCAGGGATTACCGGAGTACATTCTTTCTTAAAAAAACTCTGGAAACTCTATTCCCCCCTTGAGGGGGGCGAGGGGGGTGTTGAACCCACTACGGAAAACCTAAAAACCCTCCACAAGACCATCAAAAAAGTGGAAGAGGATATTGAGAACTTCTCGTTCAATACCTCAGTATCCACATTTATGATCTGTGTGAATGAATTAACGGCCCAAAAATGTACCAGTAAATCCATTTTGGAACCCTTGGCCATTTTGGTGTCGCCCTATGCGCCACACATCGCCGAGGAACTTTGGGATCGATTGGGTCATAACGAGTCCATTGCAGAAGCCCCATTCCCCAAGTTTGAAGAAAAGTACTTGGTGGAGAGCAGCAAGGAATACCCTATTTCCTTTAATGGTAAAATGCGCTTCAAATTGGAGCTTCCCTTGGATATGGGCAAGGATGAAATCGAAGCCGCTGTCATGGCGCATGAAAAAACCCAAGAACAATTGCAAGGGCGTACCCCTAAAAAGGTGATTGTAGTGCCAGGCAAGATTGTGAATATCGTAGGATAGTTTTAGATCAAATTTGATTCTACGTCATTCCGAACTAGTTTCGGAATCCCATCAGACTCATGACTAGTCTTATGAGAACCTGAATCGAGTTCAGGTTGACGAAATTGTAGTTTTGTAATACAATCAATGCGATTTTATAAAATACTTCTAAAATGCATGCCTTTTGGCATGTATTTTTTTAAAGCACTTAACCCCTAAAAATTATAGGGGAGTAAGCAAATAAAAAATTTTATAATGATTAATACCCCTGTTAAAATAGGGGTATAAATGTTAAAAATGATAGTTTTTAACCAATACACCCCACTTTTTGTCGATTTTCTTTCTCAGTTTGTTTTTTTTGTAACAACTTTGGGAGGGTAATCATAAAACACAACAAAATGATTGTAGGGGTACCAAAAGAAATCAAGAACAATGAAAGCCGGGTTGGGATGACACCAGCTGGGGTTTTTGAACTGGTAAAGAACAACCATACTGTCTATGTGCAGTCAGGTGCGGGTGAGGGCAGCGGTTTTTTCAATCAAGATTACCAAAGAGCTGGGGCAACCATTTTAGATACTATCGGTCAGGTTTATGCCATGAGTGATATGATCGTAAAGGTAAAAGAGCCTATAGCTCAAGAATACAGTCTTATTCAAAAAGGGCAGATTGTGTTTACCTACTTTCATTTTGCTTCAAGCGAGGCATTGACCCAGGCTATGATTCAAAGTAAATCCATATGTATTGCGTATGAAACGGTTGAGGATTCAGATGGAAGCCTTCCGCTTCTTACACCAATGTCTGAAGTGGCCGGACGAATGGCGATTCAACAAGGAGCCAAATATTTAGAGAAACCCGTAAAGGGCAAAGGTGTGCTTTTGGGTGGTGTTCCTGGGGTGTCACCGGGTCGTGTACTGGTTTTGGGAGCTGGTACTGTTGGGATTCAGGCTGCAAAAATGGCAGCTGGTCTAGGAGCCCAGGTAACCATTTTGGATGTGAACATGAAGAAACTCCGTTATGTGAACGATATTATGCCAAGTCACGTAATCACCGAGTTCTCGAACGAATTCAATATCAGAAAACATATTAAAACCCATGATCTTATCATTGGTGGTGTACTTTTAAAAGGTGCCAAAGCGCCTAACCTGATCACTAGGGACATGCTCAAGGACATGCATCCCGGCACCGTGATCGTGGATGTGGCCGTAGATCAGGGTGGATGTGTGGAAACCACTAAACCCACAACCCATGAGAACCCCACCTACATCATAGATGATGTGGTTCATTACTGTGTAGCCAATATGCCAGGGGCAGTGCCTTATACTTCTACAGTTGCCTTGACGAATGTAACACTGCCCTATGTGCTAAAATTGGCCAATATGGGATGGCGAAGCGCATGCAATTTAGATAAATCACTGGCCAAAGGATTGAACATTGTGGAAGGCGAAGTAGTCTATAAAGAGATTATTGAAGCCTTTCATTGGGAGCCAGCAGTGGCGTAACATACATTTTGTCAGTAAAAAGACCCTGCTAATATTTGGCGGGGTTTTTGCATTTATGTGGTATATTTAAATTACCAAAATAGAAAAGCTATGATGACATATTATATATTGATTGGTGGAATTGCGTTGATCAGTTGGCTGGTAAGTAGCAAATTGAAGAGCAAATTCAAGAAATATTCCAAGGTGCATCTCCGTAATGGGATGAGTGGGGCCGAAATTGCCCAAAAAATGTTGGATGATCACGGAATCAGGGATGTAAAAGTAATCTCTACACCCGGAATGTTGACAGACCACTACAATCCAAAAAATAAAACCGTGAATTTAAGTGAGGGTGTATACAGCCAACGTAACGCCGCCGCAGCGGCTGTTGCGGCCCACGAATGTGGCCATGCCGTGCAACATGCACAAGCTTATGAGTGGTTGACCATGCGTTCCAAATTAGTGCCTGTGGTGAGTGTGACCTCAGGAATGTCCACTTGGGTTGTCTTTGGTGGTATTATGTTGATGGCTGCCACAGGAGTCGCTGGGGGTATAGGCTTTTATATTGCCGTGGCCGGATTAATCATGATGGGAATGGCCACATTATTCAGTTTTGTTACGCTTCCTGTGGAATACGATGCCAGTAGAAGGGCTTTGGTATGGTTGAAACAAAAAAACATGGTAAGCCAGCAAGAATATGCAGGGGCAGAAGATGCTTTAAAATGGGCTGCCCGTACGTATTTGGTCGCTGCCTTAGGTGCATTGGCATCCTTGCTCTATTGGGCGGTTCAAGTATTTGGGGGACGAGACTAAGATAATTTTCAAGACACATAATTAAGGAGCCTGTTTGAATTCACCCAAACAGGCTTTTTTTATTGAACTTAAATACGGTTTGTGTACAATGCTATAATATTTGTAGCTTTGCTATAAAATATGTAGCATTATGGATATTCCTAAACCTGGGGCTCCCGTTCGCGGTTCAAAAAGTGGGCAACCCATTATGGCGTTATTGGATTTATTGGGTCGAAGCTGGGCCATGGGCATTGTTTGGCATTTGTATGCCGGCCCAAATACGTTTCGGGGCTTGCAAGACTATTGTGAGTCCATCTCGCCTACAACACTTAACACAAGACTAAAGGAGTTGCGAGACTGCAACCTCATTAAAAGGACCTTGGAAGGCTATGCCCTTACGGAGTATGGCCAAGAACTGTATGAACTTTTGGAACCCATGGGAGGCTGGGCGCGGCACCGATGGGCAAAAAGCTTTACCCATAACAATGAAAAAAAGCAAGCGAAATGAGATATATCAAAAAGCCAGTTAAGGGCGAGTATCCGGAATACTCCCATATTTATATGGATCTATTGGAGGATGATGGTATGGTATTGAAACATCTTTGGGAAAATTTTGTCAAAATCAAAGAGTTTGTGTACGCCCTCCCGAAAGAAAAACTTGAATATAGGTATGCCGATGATAAATGGACCATTAAGGAGATATTGGTGCATCTTATTGATGATGAACGGATTTTTGCCTATCGGGCTTTGCGGTATGCCAGAAATGATGACACCCCGCTCCATGGATTTGACCAAGATGCGTATGCCAAAAATTCAAAGGCCAATGAACGGAGTTTGGAAAGTATTTTTGATGAATATGAATCGGTTAGAAGGTCTACACTGACTCTTTTTAAGTATCTGCCAGAGGAGAGTTTTATGAGAGGTGGCAAAGGAGTTGATATTGACGGTAGTATTATAAATCAAAGAACAGTTCGGGGACTAGCCTATCATATTGCAGGTCATGAACTCCGTCATTTCAATATCATAAAAGAAAGATATGTAAATTAAAAACGGGGCCACTGGCCCCGTTGTATTGCAAATATTTTGTTGGATTTATTCAATCCAATCAGCAACTTTGTTATCAATCATTTGGAGACCAACACCTTCAGTTCCGGTTACGGCGATCATATCCAAAATATCGCGGATGGTGTTTTCTTCCTCAACTTGTTCCAAAACAAACCAATCCAAGAATCGCTCCGTTGTAATATCGCCTAATTCACGGGCCTTTCTCACAATATTGTGAATTGATTTGGTCACTTTTACTTCATGTTCCAACGTATTTTCAAATACATCCACAATGGAAGAGTAATCGTGATTGATACCAGTAACTTCTGGTGAAACTGGATTTCCGCCCGTATCGACCAAAAATTCAAAAATCTTCATCATGTGCCCGCGTTCTTCTTCAGATTGCTTATAAAAAAATTTGGCACTGGTAAAAAACCCATTTTGCTCGCACCATGAGGCCATGGCCAAATAAGTTGCGGAAGCATGGGCTTCCATTTTTATCTGTCCGTTGAGCAAATCCATGGATTCCACTTTTATGCTCATACTTTGTCGTGCTATATCTTTCATACCTGTATCTTTTATTATTAGAATATACCACAAAAATACGGAATTCTTGCAGCATACCTTGGCTAAGTATCTAATTTTAAGCCAATTTAAGACTGAATAAAAATAATGGTTTTTGGAGTGATTAAGCGCTTACGGTTTCCGCATCAACGGATAGACCCAAGGCGGTAAAACTTTGTTGTACAAATCCCTTTAAGTCCAGAATTTCATAGGTATTAAGCACAAATAAATGCTCTTTGTTGCACAACGTTAAAATTTCAAAACCATGTTCGTTCAAGTCGCCGTCAAAATGGCTTTCAATAGGGATGGACATGACTTTGTAGCGAAGCGCAAGCAATTGGCAAAGTGACATGCGTACCATTTTTTGACCGAAATCCACATAGAAGCAGCGCTCCTTTGCGGATTGGTATAAGGTGTAATATGAAGAGGCAACTATTACATTCATGGGTACAAATGTAAAGTTTATTTAGATTGAATACAAATATCAGATTTGAATTTGTCGATCTATTTGTTGATTCAATGAAATAAAGGTCTCGGTTCGGGAAACGCCCTCGATTTGCTGTATTTTTTTGTTCAGTACCTGCATAAGGTGCTCGTTGTCCCTACACAATACTTTTATAAGGATGGACCAGTTTCCAGTGGTGTAATGACATTCCAATACTTCGGGAATCTTTTCCAATTCCTTAACGGCTCTTGGGTTGGCCATGGCTTTGTCCAAGAAAATACCAATGTAAGCCATTGTGGTATAGCCCAATACACGGGGATTAACGACAAATTTGGACCCTGCCAGCAAACCGGAACTTTCCAATTTACGAAGCCGCTGATGAATGGCCGCTCCAGAAATGCCAATATTTCGAGCAATTTCCAGGATTGGTTTTCGGGCATCTTCCATCAGATATCTTAAAATCTTTTTGTCTATGCCATCAATTTTAACCGAACTGTTATGGTTTTTCACAAAAACTGTATAAAATTGAAGCTAAATATAGATAAAATCCTTTAACATCAGCTGGCCACAGAGTCTGGATTGTAGCCTAAATACGGAACTTCAAACTCTTTAAATGTAATTCCGTTTGTTTTTAGTTCAGAAAGAATTGGGCTGTACACTTCCTTATGAATTGGAATCTGTACCCCAGGTGTGGTTATTTTACCATTCAAAATTTGAAGGGTGGCAATGGCCACGGGGAGTCCAACCGTTTTGGACATGGCTGTGTAGGCACGATTTTCACCCATGACCACCATGTGGGCATCCAATTGCTTTTTTTTGCCGTTTAGTTCATAACCAAATTTATGGTACATGACGATCATGTCCTTTTCGTTTTCCTTTAAGGTCCAACTGTCTTCCAAAATGTACTGCAATATTTGGGCGGGAGAGGCATTTTTCAACGGTATTTTTTTGGAATGATCAAAAAGGTTCAATTCCTGAAGTTTTTCCCAGCGAATATCATCCTGGTCAATTTTAAGGTAATGCCTAAGCTTCAGTTCCACAGAATCGGTTGGGGAATAGGGTAAAAAGAGGTTTACAAATTCGCGGTAAGACATTCCTTCAGAATTTTCTATGGTGTAGCTGTCATCCGTCATGCCCAAAATAACAAACATTTGCCATGCCTTGGAAAACCCAACCCTGCGAATGGTGCCTCTGTAAAGGGTCAACACATCCTGCAAACCATAAGCTTCCCTATAATTCAGTGAATCCCGGTTGGCATAGACCTCAAAGATGCCATGGCCTTCCACCGTTAAGAATTCTGTGCGTCTGAACAATTTTTGATAAGGAATGTATTTGTAGGTGCCCTCTTGAATGAATTTAGCCACCCCACCTTGGCCGGCCAACACTACGTTTCTCGGATTCCACGTAAACTTATAATTCCACAAATTAGAATCGCTTTCCGGCGCAACCAGTCCGCCCGTAAAGGATTCAAACAGCAGCATTTTTCCGCCTTCTTCCCGGATGCGGTCAATCACTTCCATGGCACTCATATGATCAATCCCAGGATCCAGACCAATTTCGTTCATGAACACCAGTCCATGCTTTTTGACCTCGTCATCCAGCGCCTTCATTTCCTTACTGACATAAGATGCGGTGACCAAATTTTTCTTGAAATGGAGACAATCTTCCGCGATTTTAATATGTAAACTCGCTGGAAGCATGGATATAACAATGGTTGCGGATTCAATGGCCTTTTTGCGGTCCTCCTCATTAAAAATGTCCAAACGCACCACGCTGCAATTGGGGTGGGCCGAAAATTTCTCCGGAATATGCTCAGGGTGAAGATCTCCAATGACCAGGTGAAGATTTTCGGTATTGGACTTTTTTAAAAGGTAATCTAAAAGATATGAGGTTGATTTACCAGCCCCAACAACCAAAATAGTGCGGACCATAGGTTTTGTGTAATTTTGAATAAAACGGATACTAAGGTATCAAATTGTTATATCTCTAAAAAAACAAGTACTATAAGTTATGAACAGAACAATAATTCTGACGGGGGTGGTATTTGGTCTATTGGCCATAGTTTTGGGTGCTTTTGGGGCTCACGGATTGGAAAAATTGGTGGATTCCGATGCTGTTGACACTTTTGAGACCGGAGTTCGCTACCAGATGTACCATGCGCTGTTCCTGCTTTTTTTGGGGATTTGGAATGGGCTGGGGATAGCAATGAAAAAGAGAATCTTTAGTATGGTCCTTGTGGGCGTTATTCTGTTCTCTTTCTCAATTTATCTGCTGGCTTTGAACAGTTTAACTGCATTTGATTTTAAAATCATTGGTTTTTTAACGCCAATAGGAGGGGTTTTCCTAATTCTAGGTTGGTCACTTTTAGGATACTATACCTTGGTTACCAGAAATTCATAATTATATATCAACATGCTATGGAGCAGATTTTGTTTAATGATAAGTCTGATCTTAGTTTCTTTTCTTGGTGGTATAATATCCGAAAACCCACCCCTCTTTTCCTTTGAAGTTGATTTTGTACCAACGATCTGTTTGATTACCAACTTTTTCCAATGAACCTCCTTGCTCAATGATATGGCAAATATCTCCTTTCACCAATTGAAAAAGAATGTTGCCTTTTGAGTTGGGTTCGCTTCTAACGTTGGCCATATCAGCTTTAATTCCAAGCTTGTTGGAAGAGAGATTTTCAAATGAGTCAAGCTCTTCAATATAAAATGCTTCACCTCCATCTTCATTCTCATAAAGCGCTTTGTTCACGTGCTCAATCAATTTTGACTTTTTAAAGTTGGGATTGGCCAAGATGTTTTCCAACAATTTAAATTTCTCTTCTGTCGGTTCTTCCATGGCCCGCCAATACAAGATGCCCAATTTAACATCAATGTCATCCTTAATGGCATCAATATCCCCTTGTATCCATCCATTATCATCTCTTTTCATGCTTGTAACTTCGTGCCATCCCTCATTTTCTTCATTTTCAAAAATTACGATCATGTCCATTGGTTCCAATTTTTTGCCTTCAAAAGTCATAATGTCAGGCCTTTTGTAGAGCTCTGTTTTCTTATCAATTATGGCCAGTTCTCCGCCAAGTGCAAACAGATGTTCATACACCCAGCCCTCGCTTCCATCAGAAAGCCGTATTTTCAGATATTCCTTGTCATCTTCTGTCTTCTCTTTTTCATTGAGATATTCCACAGATTCCCCAAAGTATATTGTAGTGAGATATTTGGCGTCCTTTCTTCCCGGTTTGTCCCTTAAACCCACTTTGGGCCACAAACATATTGCGGAAACCCGATCTTTGGACAGTGCTGCGTTTTCTGAAATGCCAGATTCGGAAACATCTGAATTTTCAGAGGATTGATTGTTCTTTTCTGATTTGGGGCCGCAACTAAAAATTAAAAAAAGCACGATACAAAATAGGATTCTACTTTTTACAGTTTTCATAATACTTAAAGTTTGGAGGGGTGCAATGTCATACTAAACATTCAAATTAGTATGGTGCGATTGATGGATTCCTGTTTTGAATTGACGAAAAGAAGGGTTATGGAGTTACTTTCTACACTTGGTTTTTTGGATTTGGTGGTTGATATTGAAGCGTTTAAATACGTTTCGTTTTAAAACTATTGGTTTTTTAACGCCAATAGGAGGGGTTTTCCTAATTCTGGGTTGGTTTCTTTTAGGATACTACATTTTGACGCAAAAACGGCTCAATTAGCCTAGAAATGCAGTTGTGAAATCGTATTATTTTCTAGTTTTGTGTTGCAACTAAAACAAAACAATGAAGAATTCTGACTCAATAACGAAAACGATTTCGTTAAAACCCTACGGAATTACACACAACAATTTTCAGTACCAGCTTTCTCCTGATGAACTTCACGACATCACTATTGAAAAGGACATGGGAAAGGAAGCTTCCTCAGGTGCCCTTGCAGTAAACACAGGGGAATTTACGGGAAGATCTCCCAAAGATCGCTTTATTGTAAAGGACGCCATTACCGAGGATAAGATTTGGTGGGGAAACATAAACATCCCTTTTGAGAGTGAAAAGTTTGATAAACTGTACAATAAGGTAATCGATTACCTTAATACTAAAGAATTGTTTGTACGGGATTCGTATGCTTGTGCAGACCCAGATTACCGGATGAACCTCAGGGTTATCAATGAATATCCTTGGTCCAATATGTTTGCGTACAACATGTTTTTGCGGCCTACCGAAGAGGAATTGGAAGATTTTGAGCCAGAATGGACGGTAATCAATGCTCCTGGCTTTATGGCCAACGCAGAGATAGATGGAACCCGTCAGCATAATTTTGCCATTCTCAATTTTACTAGAAAGATTGCTTTGATTGGAGGAACGGGATACACGGGCGAGATTAAAAAAGGAATTTTTTCGGCATTGAACTTTATTCTTCCGGTTTATAAGAACACGCTTCCCATGCACTGCTCCGCCAATATAGGTGAAGATGGTGATACCGCAATTTTCTTTGGACTTTCTGGAACTGGTAAAACCACGCTTTCCACAGATCCTGATAGAAAGTTGATTGGGGACGATGAGCATGGTTGGACCCCGGATAACACGGTTTTCAATTTTGAAGGTGGATGTTACGCCAAAGTCATTGACCTTTCCCAAGAAAATGAGCCTGAAATTTACGGGGCCATTAAAAAGGGGGCCATATTGGAAAATGTTGTCATGGATAAAAACGGTGTGGTTAATTTTTCCGATACTTCCATTACCCAGAACACACGGGTAAGCTACCCTATTTATCATATTGACAATATTCAGGAACCCTCTATCGGCAAAAATGTCAAGAATATCTTTTTTTTGACGGCGGATGCTTTTGGGGTCTTGCCTCCCATCTCCAAACTTACGCCAGCACAGGCGGCGTATCATTTTATATCGGGATACACAGCAAAAGTTGCAGGAACGGAAGCTGGCGTGGTTGAGCCACAACCATCATTTTCAGCTTGTTTTGGTGCTCCGTTTATGCCATTGCACCCTGCCAAGTACGCTGAAATGCTTAGTCGCAAGATGAAGGAATCCGGAGTGGATGTCTGGTTGATCAATACAGGATGGACAGGTGGGCCTTACGGTGTTGGTACCCGTATGAAGCTAAAATATACCCGTGCTATGATCAGTGCTGCCCTTAGTGGGGAGTTGGGGCTATACAGCTATGATAAGTATCACATCCATTCCGTTTTTGGAGTGGCACAGCCCCGGGAGTGCCCCGGAGTTCCCACCAGCGTTTTAAGTCCCAGGGCAACTTGGAACAATGATGAAGCATACTATAAAACTGCATTTAAATTGACGAATGCGTTTCGGGAGAATTTTAAAAAGTTTGAGGCCTATGCCAGTGAAGAAATCCGTAGGGGAGGACCGCAGCGGTATGCTTTCTAAAACAAAACGCCCGATCATTGATCGGGCGTTGATTTTTTTTCCAATAAAATAGTTTACTTATTTACACTGGTAATGTACTTCTGTAGCGCCATAGTCATGGATGGTGTTTCCGGTGTTGGCGCCTGAATGTCTATTCGAAGTCCGGCTTCCGTAGCTGCGTTTACGGTACTGTTGCCAAAAACGGCAATTCTTGTGTTGTTTTGTTCAAAATCCGGGAAATTCTTCAAAAGCGATTCAATACCAGAAGGGCTAAAGAAAACCAATATGTCATAGTAAACGTTCCTAAGGTCCGATAGGTCACTGATGACCGTCTTGTAAAACACACCTCGTTTCCAATCTATGCTGATTTCATCCAAAGCTTGCGGCACTGCAGGCTTCAATGCATCAGATGATGGCAAAAGGAACTTTTCATCCTTATACTTTTTGATCAAGGGAATCAATTCATTGAACGTTCGCTTGCCCACATAGATTTTACGTTTTCTGTACACTACATATTTTTGCAGGTAATAGGCCACCGCCTCTGACTGACAAAAATATTTCATGGTGTCCGGAACCTTAAAGCGCATCTCTTCGGCAATCCTAAAAAAATGATCCACAGAGTTTCTGCTGGTCAAGATGATTGCCGTAAAATTGTTCAAGTCAATTTTTTGCTGCCTAACATTTTTGGCCTCAACCCCCTCAACGTGAATAAAAGGTCTAAAATCCACTTTAACCTTTTCTTTTTCGATCAATCTTGAATAGGGGGAGTTTTCGACTTTAGGTTCTGGTTGGGAAACCAAAATTGTTTTTACTTTCATAAGTTTTTAAACTTTTAGATAGCTTCCAATTATCACCAAGGGCGCAATTTCGAGTGCGCAAAGGTACAAAATAAAATAGACAAAATACGGAAACATAGCTTTTTGATAGTTCTTCAACAGCTTGACCACCCCTATGCCATTAATCAATAAAATTAAGATGATCGTAGTGTATATTATGATTTTTGAGTCCTTGAAGATGTATACCAAAATTACATTGCTGATAAATAAAATGATGCTGCTATGGTTGAGATAAGAGGTTTTGTTGAACACCAATTCTGAAATGAGTTCTTGGGTATTGAAAACAAATCCGTTGATAAATTGCAATGCCAATTTGACTATTTGGAAAAGAACCACAAATAGTAAAACCAAGAAAAAAATAGTCATCGGGTTCCCGCTCGGTAAGGCATCAAAAGTTCTCAAGAACAGAAAAATGAAGAATGATAGGTTTATAGCTTGGAAAATGGAGAGCAGCACATGGAACCAATTGAATAATTGCCCTTTTTTCTTGTGCAACAGCACGTACTTGTCATTGAAGGGAAGGATAACGAAATTGAGGAATTTGCTGTAGTTCAAATATTTGCCCAAGGCAAAAACCAACATGCTGATGAACAGCACCATGGTCATCCAATCCAATGAAAAAATGGTTCTCTCAATTGGGTTCATTCCGTCATCTTGATTGGTTTTCCATTGAGACCGGGAAGCAATCCATTTTCCGATATTCCGATTCTAAAATACCCCGGATTTTGCATTTTTGGCAGCGGAAGTTCAAATTCATAATAAAGCGTGTCCTTTGTCTTTAGAAATGAGGTTTTGGGATAGAGGTTTTGGACCTTCAAAGGCAACATTTCCTTAACTTGTTTGTGTTCATTGGAATAGGAGATAGTGTATTTTAGTTTTTCTAAGGGAATATCAAAAGCATAGGGATTATAGACCTTTAAGGAATGTTTTATTCCACTTTGGGCCTTGGTCACAATACATTCCAGCTTTCGGTACGATTGAAAATCCTCAATAAAATTCCCGTAAAAAACCGTACTGTCCAAGTGCATATAATTTATATCCCCAGTTTTGCGATATTGACTTACATAGAGCACCTTTTTGCCTCTCACACGCTCTTCGGAATCATCAATGGAGTATTGGTTTTTTCGGTACATAAAATTATTGAGGGAGAATGCGGGAATTCTGGAATAAAACTCATACATGGAAGCGCGCCGGTACGAATTATCAAAAATAACCGGTATCCCCCCTGCTTTTTCCGTGAGTTCCGCTACCCATTCCTTGTTTCCATGGGTTTCAAAAATCATCGGGAACAAGGGTTTATAAATCAACCATACGCGTGCATAGAAAAGAAGGATGGCACTCACCATTCCAATCCTGAACATCCATTTTCGACCTTTGGGATTTTCCAAAAGATAAGTAAAGGCAATAACCGCCATGGGAATTGAAATCACAATAGCCCATTGTGCCTGTACCCTTCGGTTGAAACTGGATATAAAAAAGAAAATGATAATACCGTACACCAAGAAGATCAATGCTTTTGAAAAGGTATCTGTAGCCCTGAACTTAAAAAAAGCGGCATATACCCAATAAAAAAGTAGTCCAATAATGATGATGAGGTTCAAGAAATACGCAAGGGTAAAGCCCTCAAACGAGTAGGCTTGGTTAGGGCGTTCATATAAATGAAAGGTGATGGAAACAAAATCGTTTTGGTACAGCCACACAAAATGGGGCATGTAGCACAGCAAAGCCAAAACCACGGCCACCCAAGCTTTTTTGTTGGTGACGAGCTTGATGTTGGACAGAAACACAAATAATATAACCAGTACCGCGTGGTATTTGCTATACATCAATGCGGCCATGGTCAATCCCAAAAGGATGGTAGTCCATGCCGAAGGTTCTTTCAAAAAGCGTTTGTATAGCCATAAAAACAAAGCCGTAAAGAATAACAGAGGGGTGTCTGGCAAGGTTAAGAAACCATAGGCATTCATCAAGGTAAAGGAGAATACCAATATGAAAAAGTGAACTACATAATCCTTTTTCTTTGGATGGTCTACCAATAACCAAAGAATGAGATACGTACCTGCCGAGAGCACACTGCTCATAAAACGAACTCCTAGTTCTCCATCAAACAAAAGGCTGCCCACTTTAATTAAAAAAGCCACCATTGGAGGGTGGTCAAAATAGCCCCAAGCCATGTTTTGGGCATAATACCAGTAGTAGGCCTCATCATAAATGATTCCTGTAAAATAGCTCTGCACAAGGTTTAAAACAAAGAGAAAAGCCAGTAGAACAAGAAAGAGTCTGGGAAACTTTTGGGTCATCAAATGGATTTTAGATGGCGCAAAGTTACAAATATTGACCAAGAGCATACGGGTCTTTGAAGTAAGCTGTTATGGCTAACTAGAAAACCGTATTTTTACCCCCTAATCCAGTACGAATGGCAGACGGCTTGGTCATAATTCCCACCTTCAATGAGATTGAAAACATTGAGGCCATAACCAAAACGGTTTTTGACCTTAAGAAAGATTTTCACGTGCTTGTGGTAGATGACAATTCGCCCGATGGTACTGCTGACGCAGTCCGATCACTGCAAAAGGACTTTCCGGATAGGTTGTTCCTTGAAGTACGAAAAGAAAAATCTGGTTTGGGAACGGCCTACATCCATGGATTTAAATGGGCATTGGAAAAAGGGTATGAGTACATTTTTGAAATGGATGCGGACTTTTCGCATCGCCCTGCCGATCTATCCCGTTTGCACCGCGCCTGTCTCAACGGAGCAGATGTTGCCATTGGTTCGCGATACAAAAAAGGCGTCAACGTGGTCAACTGGCCGTTGTTCCGAATTTTGTTGTCCTACGGAGCCTCTTTTTACGTGAAGTTCATTACGGGAATGAAGGTTCACGATCCCACAGCTGGCTTTATCTGTTACCGACGGAAGGTTTTGGAGACCGTCAATCTGGACAATGTTCGGTTTATCGGCTACGCTTTCCAGATAGAAATGAAGTACAGGGCATACCTCAAAAAATTCAAAATAGAAGAAGTATCCATCATTTTCACGGATCGGGTCAATGGAAAATCAAAAATGAACTCAGCTATAATCCGCGAAGCCATTTTTGGGGTCATTGCCATGAAGTTTAGGAGTATATTTTTCAAAAAGAACTTTTAGAAATGTCAAGAACGCTATTAAAAAATGCCAAAGTTGTCAATGAGAATCGCATTTTTGAGAACGATGTTTTGTTGGAAGGTGATTTCATTGCCCGTATTGCTACTGACATTTCGGATACCCATGCCCATGTCATTGATCTAGAGGGCGATTTATTGCTTCCGGGAATCATTGATGATCAGGTGCATTTTAGGGAACCCGGTCTCACCCATAAAGGTACTATTGCCACGGAAAGTAGGGCAGCCATTGCTGGCGGAATCACCACTTTTATGGAGCAGCCCAACACCAATCCGCAGACAACCACCATAGAAAAGTTGGAAGAAAAATTTGCCATTGCCGCAAAGGATGCCTCGGCCAATTATTCCTTTCTTTTTGGTGGAACCAATGACAATCTGGAAGAGTTGAAACGTTTGGACAAAAATGCATGTTCCGGTGTAAAATTGTTTTTGGGTTCGTCCACTGGAAACATGTTGGTGGATGATGAAGCCGTTTTGGAGAAGATTTTCAGCAATACGGAAATGGTGATTTCCGCCCATTGCGAGGATGAAGGAACCATTCGGGCCAACATGGCCAAATATCAAGAAATGTATGGGGAAGACATTCCTATTGAGCTTCACCCCATCATTCGGAGTGCTGAGGCCTGTTACCTTTCATCTTCCAAAGCCATTGCCTTGGCCAAAAGAACGGGAGCAAGATTGCATGTGTTCCATGTATCCACAGGAATTGAAACGGATTTGTTCACCAATGAAATTCCGTTGGAAGAGAAGAAAATTACCGCTGAGGTCTGCATCCACCATTTGTGGTTTTCAGATGCTGATTATGCGGACAAGGGCACGCTCATTAAGTGGAATCCTGCCGTAAAGACTGAGACAGACCAAGAAAAACTGTGGGAAGCGCTATTGGATGACCGTATTGATGTAGTGGCGACAGATCATGCGCCACATACCTTGGATGAGAAGAATAACCCCTATACCAAAGCACCTTCTGGTGGGCCATTGGTGCAACATGCGCTGTTGGCCATGCTTCAAAAAGAAAAGGAGGGAGTCATTACCTTGGAGAAAATGGTGGAGAAAATGTGTCATAATCCAGCTAAATTATTTGATATTGACCGAAGAGGATATATCCGGGAAGGGTACTATGCTGACTTGGTCCAAGTGAGCCGAAATTCGAAAGAGACCGTTAAAAAAGCCAATATTTTCTATAAATGCGGATGGTCTCCTTTTGAAGGCATTACTTTTGACTCCAAAGTGCTGCGCACTTTTGTAAATGGACATTTGGCCTATGACCAAGGAACTTTTTCGGAAAAGAAAAATGCAAAACGACTAACGTTCAATCGGTAGACCATGAAAAAGGCAATACTATTTATTTTTGGACTTTTATTTCTTGCTTGTGGAGAGAAGGTGGTGGAAGAACCTGAAAACTTGATTCCAAAGGAAAAAATGACGGACATTCTTTACGATTTGGCCATTTTGAACGCCACAAAATCATCATTCTCCAGTGTTTTTGAAAAAACGGGTATTGACATTATGGAGTTTCTTTATGAGAAATATGATATAGACAGCATTCAGTTTGCAGAAAGTGATCTGTATTATGCTTCTGTTCCCCTAGAATATCAATCCATTTATGAGGATATAGATGCAAGGATTGAAAGAAGAAAGGAAGCTATGGAAAAAGCAACCACAAGAAGGAATGATAGTATCCGGGAGGCACAAAACAAAAGAAGGGATTCCATTCAAGCACTACAAAAAGAGAAGGATTCCGTTACCTCTTAAATTTCCTACAGCAAAAGGCTATTGCCGTATCCAAGTCCTCAAATTTGAAATTAAGGGCGTCCACTAACTTTGCATGGTTGTACATTTCTTGATGATAAAGTCCTTTTGTCATGGTTTTGGTCAATCTTCTTCTTTTTCCAAGCAAGTTACTTCGGAGCCAGTCCCATCGCCAAAATACTTCTAAAAGCCAAAACGGTATTTTTTTTGCTGGAGGTGCCACACCCAGTTGAGGGGCTATTTTTTGAAAAAGTTCTTCATACGTAAGGTTCTCGTTGACCAAAATGAACCGTTCTTGGGCAATATTGGAGTCCATTAGTGAAATCATAGCTGACACCACATCGCTAACAGTAACAAAACCGGTGCCACTGGGAATAAAGGACTTTTTGCCCTTTGCTGCATATGTGAAAAAAGTTCCGCTGCCAGATTTCCAAAAACCAGGACCAATAACCACACCGGGGTTTACTATAACAACACTCAGCCCTTCTTGCGAACCCCGCCAA
This sequence comes from Flagellimonas marina, assembly GCF_042651185.1. Classification (NCBI taxonomy): domain Bacteria; kingdom Pseudomonadati; phylum Bacteroidota; class Flavobacteriia; order Flavobacteriales; family Flavobacteriaceae; genus Flagellimonas; species Flagellimonas marina. The sequence goes on from NZ_JBHSCL010000007.1 coordinate 284,570, forward strand.
ACCTCCAACTCAGCATCGTGTTTTGTAATGCCATAGACAGAAACATTGGTGTCGTTCCATTCGTTGTCTTCCGTGACGAAACTCCCCATGGTACTTGAACCTATAGCCGCAATGGAACTTACATAACACAATTTTTTAATATCATGTTTTAAGCAAAGGTTTACCACGTTGGCTGTTCCTTCCACATTGATTTTGGCCAAAGCCTTGTACATTTTTGGATCAAAGGAAATCAAAGCAGCGCAGTGATAAACATAGTTTATGTCTTTAAAAGCAGCTTCAAGCCCCGCAATGTCGGTGATATCTGCCTTAACCCATTCTATATGCTCCATCAAAACCGAGGCTTTATCGGAATAATACCCAAAAACCTTTGCCACTTTGTTAAGGGTGTTCGCATTTCTATAGATTGCCCTTACCTTCTCTCCATCCTTAATCAAATGAAACAGTAGGTGCGAACCAATCAATCCAGTGCCTCCGGTAACCAATATCATGCAATAAAAGTACCTATTTGTATCGGATTTATTGAGGGAAGTGCCAAGTTCATTTTATATTTGCAGCTATCCTAAAAGACAATCATGACGAAGAATTTTGTTCAAGAACTGCAATGGAGGGGAATGGTGCATGATGTAATGCCCGGAGCTGAGGAACATCTTATGGAAGAGATGCGAGCCGCCTATGTGGGTATTGACCCAACAGCAGATTCCCTACATATTGGGCACTTGGTAAGCGTAATGATGTTAAGGCATTTTCAATTGGCCGGCCACAAACCGTTTGCCTTGGTGGGAGGTGCCACGGGGATGATCGGTGATCCTTCGGGGAAATCAGCGGAACGGAATCTTTTGGATGAAAAAACCCTTCGACATAATCAAGAGGCCATCAAGGGGCAGTTGAGTCGCTTTTTGGATTTTGAGAGTGCTGCGGAGAATGCTGCGGTGCTGGTAAACAACTACGATTGGATGAAGGATTTTTCATTCTTGGGATTTATTCGTGATGTTGGAAAACACATTACCGTAAACTACATGATGGCGAAGGATTCCGTAAAAAAGCGTTTGTCTTCAGATGCCAAAGAGGGGATGTCCTTTACTGAATTTACCTATCAATTGGTGCAGGGGTATGATTTTCTATACCTCTATCAAAACCATGATTGTACGCTACAGATGGGAGGTAGCGATCAATGGGGGAACATTACCACGGGTACTGAACTTATCCGTAGGATTGGTGGTGGAAAGGGTTTTGCCTTGACTTGCCCCTTGATCACCAAGGCCGATGGGACCAAATTTGGAAAAACTGAAGGAGGCAATGTATGGTTGGATGCCGAACGTACCTCACCCTATAAATTTTACCAATATTGGTTGAACACATCAGATGAGGATGCTGAGAAGTACATCAAGATATTTACTTTTCTTGGGAAAGAAGAAATTGAAGATTTGGTAGCGGAGCATACAGAAGCACCGCACCTACGAACGCTTCAAAAGAAATTGGCAGAGGAAATCACCACCATGGTCCATTCCAAGGAAGATTTGGAAAACGCCATGAAGGCCAGTGATATTCTTTTTGGTAAATCAACCTCCACCGATTTAAAACAATTGAACGAAAAGACCTTTTTGGATGTTTTTGAGGGTGTTCCACAAGCCCAAATCTCAATAAGCGAACTTACTCCAGGACTGGACATGATCGGAGCACTTGCGGCCAAGACCAATTTTTTGAGTTCTAATGGTGAGGCCCGCAGGGAATTAAAACAGAATTCCATTTCTGTCAATAAGGAAAAGATAAAAGAGGATTATCTGATCACAGAAGATGATTTGATCAACAACAAGTTTGTTTTGCTGCAACGAGGCAAGAAAAACTATTTTGTGCTGGTGGTGGAGTAAAATGGAATTCCTAAAAGTGCCCCATTTGTCATTTTGAGCGAAGGCGAAAAATCCCAATAAGTTCTGTACAATGGATATGTACGCATTAAAGATTCTTCATTTCATTCAGAATGACACTTTTAGGGCACTCTTTTGTATCATGAAATAAAAGTAATTCCATATCGGCCACAAATCTCGGCCACTTTTGGAAAATCTGGTGGGCCAGGTGGTAGCGCTCCCAATTCTGCGAACATATTTTCCAGACCAGCAGGAAAAACGCTTAATATGGTTTTGCAATCTTGATCGCCAACCACTTTCCATGTGTGGGGCACATTTCTGGGAGCAAAGGCCAAATCCCCTGCCTTTAAAATGGTGGTTTCATCACCAACGGTTACCTCAAGTTCACCCTCCAATACTTTAAAGATTTCATCCTCTTTGGTGTGTACATGTGGGGGAATCATGGTGCCTGGCGGGTTGACCTCTTCAATTAGTGAGAAGAGACCGTTGGTGTCCTCGCTGGTTAGTTTAAAGGTTTGTTGGTCTCCAAGGACATTTACTTTTTGGCCTTCCCCTTTTCGAACAATTTTTGGAGGTAGGGGTTCACCATCTTTTTCCCGTTTTGGTGAAAAATGGGCGAACGCCGGCAACGATGCGAGGGCTGCCGCGGATAACGCCCCTCTTTTTAAAAATGCACTTCTGTCCATAATGTATTTGTTTGGTTACTCCCATAAGATATAAAAACTTCTTACAGAACGTATTGAATCTACATGGTTGAACGATAAATATGTATGAACGGTAAAAAGGGAAACAAGGAGGAGCTAGAACACCATCAAATTACAGCCCCGGATATCCGAATTGTCAAAACGGCCCATAATTTCAAAGGAACCATCTGAATAGGTTTTGCCCAAATCTTGGGTGGCAATAAAGGAGCAGGAGTACACATTGGCCAAATCAATAATATTTATTCCTCCGGTCTTCGTGTGCGATTGCAGGGTCAACGGGTCCTCGGTATCCCGAGTGCTGATTTTCATCCAAGGTGGTGTCCTGAAAATTCCATCTCCATGGGAATAGGCTTGTGATAAAAGTTCTGTCATCCCATATTCTGAATGTATATGACGTACACCGAACGCATTTTTAAGAATTTGGTGTAATTCCTCTCGAATCAATTCTTTTCGCCTGCCCTTCATTCCCCCGGTTTCCATAATAGTGGTGTTTTTTAATGCGAGTGGAGCTTTTTCCGCCAAATCCATTAAAGCAAAAGATACCCCAATCAACAGGGTTTTGGTTTGCTTTTTCTCCAAATCAATGAGTTTTTGGTGCAGTGCTTGCAGATTATGGAGGTAAAAACCACTATCCGGATGATTGGAGCGGGCAACAAGGTCATTTACCATATAGACCAAAGAGGAACCCTCGCGTTCCAAATAGGAGGGCAATAAAGCAAGAATGCAATAACCCTCAACAGGGCCATAAAATGTGGTAAAGCCTTTCCGGAAACTTTGCTCATAGATTTTTAAATCTGAAACATGGTGTTTACTTGTCGATGCTAGAGTGGTGCCACTGCTCTCAAAAATAGCTTCTGGGGTTTTTGGCCTAGAGGTTATTCTGTGGGACTTGAAAAACTCAATGGGCAGGAAGGGGATTTCTGAAGAATGGGTCACATGGGATGGCGATTTTTTCAAATGGTCGCAATAGCTTTTGTAAACCCTATTGTTGTGGTATTGAAACCTGAAAACTTCTAAGGTTACTGTCTCAAATTCCTGCGTATTTGAAATGGAGAAAATCTGTTGAATATCCATGTTGCCCATTGGGGCATAAAAGTACCCAAAAATAAAAGCCCTTCTGCAGAAGGGCTTTTAAAACAGCATGGTTATTATTTAACGACCAGTTTTCGGGTCATGGTTTTCTTTTTCTCGGTTACTTGGAGCACATAAACCCCAGGTACCAATCGAGATATATCCAACGTATTGGTGGCAATCCTGTCAGTTAGAACAATTTCTCCAAAGACATCAAAAATTTTAATCTCTTTATTGCCATTGGTTTCTGTAGTGATATAGATTTCCTCGCCATAGGCGGGGTTAGGGTACATTTTAAAACCCTTTAGCTCTTGTACTGGCTCAGTGTTGACACTGACCAACTCTTGACCGTAGGAAATTATAGGTAAAGCCATAATAAGAATAAAGTAGATTTTCTTCATACAAGCTGATTTGGGATCATGTGCAATGTAAAAATAGGTGAACCTGAGCTCTACTGCCATAAATTGTTGTGAAACAGAAAAATATGTAGGTAAAAGTGTAAAATGTGTGGTTTAGCGCAGGGAAGAAAGTCCTAAAAAGGGCAAACTACTTGACAATAAGCTTTCTAGTGGCCATTTTGTTGCCCTCAAATACCCGCAGGATATACACCCCTTTATTGAGTTTTGAAAGATTGAGTTCTTTCCCTAGAATTGTGGTTTGAAGGACTTGGGTGCCCAATACATCAAAAATTAGGATTTGCTTAGGGGCATTTTCCGAGGTTTCGATAAATACCTTGCCTTGCGTAACGGGATTGGGATACAGCTTAAACCCGTCAATATCTGAACTCGAGGTACTTTCTTGTGAAAAACCAAGGGCACAGACAAAAAAGAAAATGACAAGGTAAAAGTGCTTCATAGAGTATTGATTACAAAGGCTATGCCACAAAGATATAAAAATATAAAAGTGGTGGTGTGCAGTTTGACGAAAAGGTAGTTTGAATTGATGAATAACAAAAAAAGCCCCCAATAATTTGGGGGCTTTTGTTATTTCAAGGGTAGTATCAAGATATTATTCGATACCAACGGTCCAATCTGCGGCCCAATCTGGTTGCGCAGCACCGGCACCGGCACCATCATTATCCCCAACTGTGAAGAAGTCCAAATTGGCTCCAGCATAGTTGGTATTCAAGAAGCCCATTGCAGTGGCATCGAACTGAATTGGGTTGATGGACAAGGCATCAGCTTCGATACGAGCGGCAGCTTCAGCATCTGTGCCAGTTACGTTGATACCTAAATCAACACCGCTTGTATAGAAGTTTGTGATCGTAAAGTTACCACCTCCCTCTTTGAAGAAAAGAGCACCTTCAGTAACAGGACCTACTACAGTGATGTTGCTCAAGGTAGTGGTGGTCACAGGAGTGGCATCTCCATCATCTCCGTTGTTTGAACCTTCAATACCAGCTTTAGCTCCACCAGCAATATACCAGAAGCTTCCATTACCGGCCCATCCATCAGCAAAGTCGATGGAATCATCACCACTTCCAATGGATACTAGGTAATTTCCATTTACGGTTCCTCCGAAGAACTCAATACCGTCATCACCTCCGTTGTAAGACTGAACATACTCGAAAGTGGTTCCGGAACCAACACCGAACAAGGAAACCCCGTTGAATTCTTTGTCGTTGGAGAAGGTAGCACCTGTGTACTCAACACGTAGGTAAGTGATGGAACCAGAATCATCATCGGCTGTGTTTCCACCGTAGGTAAGCTCACCTACTTCTGTGGTCACATCAACACCTTTATTGGTTGGCGCATCACCAGCGATTACCAATCCGCCCCAGTCACCTTGAGCAGGAGTTTCACTAGAAGAAGTCATAACAACCGGAGCAGCGGCTGTACCGTTGATAAAGATTTGAGCACCTCTTTCAACACCGATAAAAGCAGCCGTTCCACCAGAAGCTTTTATAGTTGTACCGGCAGGGATGGTCAAGGAACCTCCTTCTCTAACAATGAAAGCACCGGTAAGGAAATATTCTACGGAAGCATCCAATTCAACATCACCAGTTACTTCACCAGCCAAGTTTTCTTGGGTAGAACCACTATTATCAAGACCTATGGTCCAGCCAGAGGCCCAATCAGGAGAAGCGGCACCGTTTCCAGCACCAGTGGCAACACCTTCAGTATAGAAAGATTGGTTTGCACCTGTGTAACTTGTGGCAAGGAATCCTTCTGGAGTATCAGCAAATTGAATATTTGTAATGGCTAAATCACCTGCCTCTATACGAGTTGCAGCTTGTGCATCAGTTTCGGTCATGTTGATGCCTACTACGGCATTGCTAACGTAAAAGTTGTCAATGGTAAAGTTACCTCCTCCTTCTTTGAAGAAAAGAGCACCTTCATCACTGGTTGGGCCTACCACAGTAATATTGCTCAAAGTAGTGGTGGTCACAGGAGTGGCATCACCGTTGTCTCCATTGTTGGAACCTTCAATACCAGCTTTTGCACCATTGGCAATATACCAGTTGCTACCAGAACCAGTCCACCCATCGGCAAAGTCTATGGAGTCATCACCACTTCCAATGGATACCAAGTAGTTACCATCTACAGTACCACCGAAAAATTCGATACCGTCATCACCTCCGTTGTAAGACTGAACATACTCGAAGGTAGTTCCAGAACCAACACCGAACAAGGAAACCCCGTTGAATTCTTTGTCGTTAGAGAAGGTAGCACCAGTATACTCAACACGAAGGTAAGTGATAGAACCAGAATTGTCATCGGCTGTGCTACCACCGTAGGTAAGCTCACCTACTTCTGTGGTTACATCAACACCCTTGTTGGTTGGTGCATCACCTGCGATGACCAAACCACCCCAGTCACCTTGGGCAGGAGAAGCAGCATCTGAAGTCATAACAACAGGCGCAGCAGCTGTACCATTAATAAAGATTTGTGCACCTCTTTCAACACCGATAAACGCAGCGGTTCCACCGGAAGCTTTGATAACGGTTCCAGCAGGAATGGTCAAAGAAGCACCAGCTCTAACAATGTAGGCACCTGTTAGGGTATAATCGTTTGAAGCATCCAACTCCGTGTCTTCGGTAACGTCACCAGAAAGTTCAACAGGAGGTTCAGGACATGCGTTGCAAGATCCACCACAATCCACACCGGTTTCATCACCGTTTTGGATGTTATCGGAACATGTAGCTACTGGGTCATCATCATCTGGCGTAGGGCCATTATCGTCGCTTGTACAGGAGACTATAAAAGCCATTGCAGCAAAGCTCAGTAAAAATTTGAAAAGTGATTTTTTCATAATTATAGTTTTAGATTTAAAAGATTCAGATTAATATTCACTTTGATTAGTAGTATTCGTTATTAAAATTTGTAGGTCAATGACAAACTAAAGTCAACTCCCTTTTTTAAAGAGAGGGCCGTGACGGGTCCGTCTTCCAAAAATCCAGGAATAGCAGGGTTTTCTGTATCCAAATCGCCTTCAGCATTCTCGTTCACACGCTCTATAGTTGGGTTTAGAAGGTTTCTCATGTTCAGTCCTATACCAAAATGGTCTCCAAGTTCTACTGCGGTAATCCAATCAAGGGTGACAAAACCTTTATCAACCAAATGGCCCCTACCGGTGCTTCCCAAGGCGTAGATACGGTCTGAAAAGTAATTTGCGGCAAGGGTTGTCCTTAGGTTTTTATTCTCAGAAAATTCCGTGTAATAGCTCGCATCAGCATTGAAAATAAAGTCAGATGCTCCTTGCAATGGTGCTTTTGTATTGGTGAAAGCAGCGGCGAAGATAGTTTCATCCGAAACCTTTTGGAAATCCAAATCTTGACTGGTGTTCAAGTAGGAAACATTACCACCTATGGACAGTCTGTCGACAAGAAAACTTTCAGCGGTTTCCCTTTCATTTTCAATAACGTCCAATTTCACTTCCAACTCGGCACCAAAAGCTCTGGCGTTGTCACCTGTGTTCGCATAGCTTAAGTTGTTCGCTGCTGATACAACCAAAAATGAGTTGATAGGATTTTCAATAAACTTCCCAAACACGGCCAAGGATACCAACTCGCTGGATGTTGGGAACAGTTCCCATCTTAGGTCAAAATTGTAGTTGGTAGAATTTTGTAAAGCTGGGTTACCCTGGGTATCTTGGTTGATTTCCTCTTGAAAAAGAAAGGGGGCTCTTTCCTTAAATTGAGGTAAAGTATATGTTTTACTGGCCGCAAACCGTAGATTTTGCTTTTCGTTCAACTCGTATTTTAGAGCTAGCGAAGGTAAAAACTCAAAGGTATCCAACTCATTACTGTCATCCCCTTGAATTACAGTACTCCATTCTATAGTTTGATTGATTTGCTCCCCTCTAGCTCCTGCGAACAGGGTAAACTTGGGAGTAAACTTGTATTCCAAGGTGATGTACCCAGCGTTAATTTGCTGTTCACCACCATAGGTTTGTGGATCTAAAGAACCTTCGGTTGATGCTGTTCCCCTAAAGGTACGTATCTGCCAAAGGCCAGAATCTGGGCCATTTTCTTCAAAATAAGCATCAATATTATAGGGGTCAACAAAAGGCTGATTGGCAACATTCAAAATTTGATAGTTGAACTGTGTTGCTTCAAAATCAACGTTTTTAAAACGTCCGTTGTAACCAATGGTAAATTTTCCATCAAAACCATCATCTTCATTCTTCTTGAACTTGAATGCAGTGGACAAATTCGCCGAAATCTCTTCTTCTTCCAATTCTTGGAAAAACCTATGGTTTGCTGAAGCAGCTGAAACCAGCCTAAATGATTTTGGCCCTTCTGGTTCATTATTGGTGAAGGGAAGCAACGTATTTTGACGACGGTCTGGTATTAAGTTTTGAACAAAGTTGTAGCCCAGACCCCAGTTTACCTCAAATTTGTCGGTAACATCATGACTCCCCAAAAGTTGGTGGACAATCAGTAAGGTCTTGTCAAAAGTATGGCGCTGTATAAAACCACCTCCATTGGGAGCATCATCTTCCCTGTCCAAGATACCATTGAATTCTTCATGCTTTTGTTCACTGTTGTTGAGCAACAAAAAGTTGTACTTGAAGTCATTTGCGTTACCCAATCGTAATCCAACATTACCCATTAAGGTTGTGGCGGTTTGATAGCTGTATTTCTGATAATCAAAATCTGAGTTGGGCAATCCGGTTCCCAAGTTGGGAGCACCTCTGTTGACCCCTTCTCTGTATGAATTTCCATTGTTGAATGAACCCACTGCAAAGAAGTTCAACCTTGAGTTTTCACCCAAGTTAAATGAGTCTCCTCCTTTAAGAGATATATTGGAATTTATGGGAGTGCTTCGGGTTTCGCGGTCCCAGCTTGTATCAAAACTGTTATTGAAAGCTCCATTTGGAATGGATTTGTCGTAAAAACCGGAAAAATTCGGTCCATCAAATAGATAAAATTGGTCAACACCAATAGCTTCCGTATTCACTCCAGAACCCACACCAAGCTCCAAAAAACCTGAACCAGTGTAGTTACGGGACACAATGTTGATGTTGGCACCACCAAAATCACCGTAGTTTTGTGCATTATACGTTTTGTCTATTCCAATGGATTCAATAATACTTGTTCCGAATAGGCTTAGATCAATATTCTTTTTGGCCGTATTGTTGGAGGGTAATGGAAGTCCGTTCAGGGTGGTAATGTTGAAACGGTCACCCAAACCACGCACATATACGTTGTTGGAACCTTCTTCACGAGAAATCCCCGTGACTTTGGTTACAGCGGCTGCGGCGTCACTTGCACCTTTTCTTGCCAATTCTTGTGCACCAATTGAAGTTTCTAGGGTAATGGCTTTCTTTTGGTCCAAAAGCAAAGCAATTTCGGAGTCTTTTCTGGAAACAGTAGTCACTACCACTTCATCCAAAGCCAATCCAGATGATGCACTCATTGGTGCATTTACACTGGTTACTTTACCCGCTACCACTTCCACATTCGGAATTTCAACGGTTTCGTACCCTAAATAACTAAAGCTCAACGTGTACACTCCAGGTTCTACATTTGGAATTTCATACAACCCATCAAAATCTGAGGTTGTTCCTTTGGTTGTTCCTTTTATAAGAACATTTGCAAAGGCTAGAGGCTCATCATTAAGCTCTCTATCAGTCAGTTTTCCAACGATGCTTCCCGTGGAATCCTGCGCTACCGCTTGCATTGTTACTGCAAGGGTCATAATCACTAAAAAATATTTCATTATCAGGTAAGTATTTGGCGCAAAGAACGCCACAGGCTGTAAAAGCGATGTTAGCTGTGTGTTAAGTGTTTATTTGAGAACCGTTACAATAATGTTATGAGATTAAATGAATGTTAAGCATTTATCCCGTTATAGTATTATCTTTACATTTGGGCGTTTAACTTAGAAATACCATCCCATGAAAACCAAGGACATTAAGATTTTACTTGTTGACGATGAACCTGATATTCTGGAGATTGTAAGCTATAATCTGTCTGCAGAAGGGTATGAGGTCTTTACCGCCAAAAATGGCGCCGAAGGCGTGGCAAAGGCCAAGAAAAAAACACCTCACTTGATCATCCTTGATGTAATGATGCCCGAAATGGATGGTATTGAAGCCTGTGAGCAGATTCGCAACACCCCAGGACTTGAAAATACCATCATTACCTTTTTAACGGCTCGTGGGGAGGATTATTCGCAAGTTGCAGGGTTTGATGCTGGTGCAGATGACTACATCACCAAACCCATTAAACCCAAGGTTTTGGTCAGTAAAGTGAAGGCTTTGTTGAGAAGGTTAAAGGAAGAAAAGAAGGAAGTTGAGGATATCGTCAAAGTGGGCAACATTGTGATCAACAGGGAAGAATATAAGATTATTAACGACGGGGAAGAAATTGTACTGCCCCGAAAAGAATTTGAACTCTTGTCGCTTCTTACCTCAAAACCCAGTAAAGTGTTCAAGAGAGAAGTGATTTTGGACAAAGTTTGGGGAAATGAAGTTGTGGTCGGTGGCCGTACCATTGATGTGCATATCAGAAAACTACGCGAAAAAATCGGAGATCATCACTTTAAAACCGTTAAGGGCGTAGGGTATAAGTTTGTTCTGTAATGGCCATTAAGCTAAGGAAATCCTACAAATTTGCCTTAAGGTCCTCCCTTCTCATCACTACGTGTTTAACCGGATTGTTTGTTGCTTTTCTTTTGAACAATGGACCAATGGATTGGCCCTATACCATCTTGTTTTCATTGTTGTGCTTTGTCATTTGCTTTACTATCCTTCAGATTCGGGTAGAGCGGTTTATCTATAGGCGAATCAAAAAAATATATGATGACGTCTCTCTTTTGGAATCATCCACGTTTTCATCCAAACCGGTAACCACCGATATGAAAACCCTTACCGAAGAAATTGAAAAATTTGCTGAGGGAAAGAAAATTGAGATTGATACACTCAAAATCAGGGAAGAATACCGAAAGGACTTTTTGGGAAACGTGTCTCACGAACTCAAGACCCCACTTTTTACCGTACAGGGCTACATTCTAACGCTCTTGGATGGCGCCATGAAAGACAAAAAGCTTAGGGAAAAATATCTGGAGCGTGCCAGTAAAGGTGTGGAACGGTTGATTTATATTGTAAAGGACCTAGATTTAATCACCAAACTTGAAGTAGGGGGGCTTAAACTGGAGCGTACGGATTTTGATGTTATTGAGCTCATTAAAAATGTGTTCGACCTCCTTGAAATGAAGGCCGCGGAGAAGGATATCGCACTAACGTTTGATATGGAATACAACCAGCCCATTTACGTGAACGCAGACCGGGAAAAAATCCAACAGGTGATCAGTAATCTCCTTGTAAACTCCATCAAGTATGGATATCCAAACGGCACCACCGAGGTGAGCGTGGAGAATTTAATCAAAAATAAGGTCATAGTTCGGGTAACCGACAATGGTGAGGGTATCCCAAAACAACACATCCCCCGACTTTTTGAGCGTTTTTACCGCGTAGATCAGAGTGGAAGTCGAAATGAAGGAGGCTCAGGTCTAGGATTGGCCATTGTAAAGCACATTATTGAAGTGCATGGTGAAAAAATCTATGTGGAAAGCGAGGAAGATGTGGGCTCTGAATTTTCATTCACCTTGGAAAAAGCCGTAAACAAATCGGCAAAGTCAACTTCCGAATCAAATTGAGCCAACCCCTTGTATGAATCTATCCGCGACAATTCCGCTAGGGTGAAATCATCCTGATCGCAGTAAGGCACTAGATTTTGCTTTTCCATACGTTTGGCCAAATATTCTTGCTCATATTGCCCTGGCGTTGGGATAAAAAAGGCCTTTTTTTCCAATTTGGCCAAATCCATCACCGTGGTATAACCCGACCGGCATAACACTTTGGCACTTTGGTTCAATGCCGTTTGCAGTTCGTGTGATTGCATAAAATTGATGTGCAATAAAGAACCTTTCTCAGTGGTGATTACCTCCTTGGTCTGGGATGCTTCAATTTTACCGCCCACAAAGAGAATGTTTCCCTGAAACTGTTGAAGCTCACCTAAAAGTTTTTCCTCCAATAAGGTGCGCTGTGGTTCAGGACCCGAGAGTAAAACCATAAGATCATAAATAATGGGGGCATTCATTTTTTCAAACCGGCTCAACGGCCCCAAATATTTTATGTTGAGTTTGGATTTCTTCAAGTGGCCCAACTTTCCTGTTAAATTGGGCTTTCCTTCTACATCGGGCACCCAACACGCGTTGAACTTTTTTATGATTTTTTGATGGGCCTGTGAACTCATCCAAGTAGTATTCCCGGAAAGCACATTAAGCTGGTGGGTGATAAAAACGCAAGGCACTTTTTTGTAATATACCCCAAGTCTGTTGTCCGAAATGATTCCGTCCAATTGATGTTCCTTCACCAACTTTTTTACCGCCTTTTTCTCCTTGGCCATGGCCTTGAGGACCTTGGGGGAATCCCAAATCATTTTAATTTTAAAATTCTTCCCTTTTTCGGCATAGGTGATTTTGTATGAGGGCAATTCAAAAGAAGGTAAATCCGGGAATTCTTTCTGCAAAAGGGCCAAAGCAACCCCATCCGAAGCAATAAAAGGCTGGTGACCGTGTTCCAAGAGCGCATTAATGATGGGAATGCAGCGCGTGGCATGCCCCAGACCCCAATTTAATGGAGCTACCAAAATACGTTTCGAATTTTGCATAACAGCAAAAAAACAAAATCGAAATTGCTTGTAGATTTCCTTAGTTTTGCCAAAACATTAAATTTTTGCGCAAAAACACAGGCGGTGGGAAGTAAGAACAAGCTAAAACGGTTTAAGGAAAACGAAACGTTTGCCAATGTGGTGCAACCCACACGAGAGGAAGTTCTGTCGGGCTTCAAATTGAAGAACAACTGGGCCTCTTTTTTTAAGAACAATAATCCCATTATTTTGGAACTGGGTTGTGGTAAAGGCGAATATACTGTTGGTTTGGCCCAACGCAACCCAGACAAAAATTATATTGGAGTCGATATAAAAGGAGCGCGGTTTTGGCGCGGGGCAAAATCGGCCTTGGAGCAAAATTTGGATAATGTGGGGTTTCTTCGTACCCAAATTGAACTGATTGACCATATATTTGGGGAAAACGAGGTGGATGAAATCTGGATTACCTTTCCCGACCCACAGATTAAATACAAGCGCACCAAACATAGAATGACGAACCCTGTATTTTTGGAGCGATACAAAAAAATTCTAAAGTCCAACGGGATTGTAAATTTAAAAACCGATAGCGAGTTCATGCATGGTTATACCTTAGGGCTTTTGCAGGGACTGGGGTATGAAATTCTATATGCTAATCATGATGTATACAAGAATGAAGGAAGCCCTCCAGAAGTTTTGGAAATTCAGACTTTCTATGAAAATCAGTATCTTGATGCTGGAAAACCAATTACCTACATCCGGTGTAGGATAAACTAACCAATGACCCATATCATCATCCTTTTTTTTGCCACATTTTCGGCAGCATTTATGGCTACCGTACCACCAGGTCTGCTCAATATGAACGCAGCAAAGACCAGCGTGGAAAAAGGCAAACTGAATGGGATTATTTTCAGTTTGGGAGTTTCCTCCATGATAATGGTGCAGGCCTATATTGCCGTTAATATCTCAAAATTTCTGTACCGTAACCCAGAGGTAATAGACCTGTTGCTAAAAATAGCCATTGTGGTTTTTGCCTTTTTTGCCATCTATTTTTTTGTTGTCGCCAAACGAAACCGAGTCAAGAATTTTAAGAAGGTTAATGTCAGCAAAAAAAACAGTTTTTTTAAGGGAGTTTTACTTGCTGCACTCAACCTTTTGACCATTCCATATTATAGTGGTTTAAATGCCATGTGGAACGAGGCTGGGTGGATAAAATTTGAGGCCAAGGATATCATTACTTTTGTGGTAGCCGCCGGCGCTGGAACTTTTTCTGTGCTCTACTTGTATACTTTTTATTTCGATAAATTAGAGACCAAAACCAATCGATTCTCGAAGAATTCCAACTACATTTTGAGTGCCCTGATGCTGGTGCTCTTGGTAATCACCCTTTTCCGAATCTTTTATCGATAACATGGAGGAAGCTAGTTTTTTTGATAAAGTATATGTAGTAGCCAGACAGATTCCTTATGGTAGAGTCACTTCTTACGGAGCCATTGCCAAATATTTAGGCGCCGCCCGAAGCGCAAGAATGATAGGTTGGGCCATGAACAATTCCTCGGCTAAAGATGTGCCAGCCCACCGGGTGGTAAATCGTGTTGGGGTGCTTACAGGAAAGCACCATTTTAGTGGAACCAATTTAATGCAGCAGCTACTTGAAAACGAAGGTGTAAAAGTTGAGGACAACCAAATTGTTGATTTCCAAAAGCATTTTTGGGACCCGGCCAAAGAACTTTAAAACCCAGGTGGATGCAATTCATCAAATGTTGTTTTCTCCTGAAAGGCCTTGGCCAATAGCAAAATACTGGCTTCATCATATAAATTGCCTACAAAGGTCATGCTCGTCGGGTGGTTTTTCTTATTCAATCCCGTAGGGATGGCAATAACAGGATGCCCCGTTAAATTGGTGGCCAAGAGCTGGTCGTTACCAAAACTTGGGGAAATAAGCACATCATAATCCTCCATTAAGTTCTGCATTTTTTCAATCAGCACTTGCCGATGGCGATTGGCCTGTAAGTATTCCACCGCGGGGATGAACCGACTTTGCCTTAACGAATTGGCCCTGGAACGCTGGTCTTGCTCCACCATTAAATCCACTTCCCCAGAGCGTACCAATCTATCAAAAAAGGCACCTGCTTCGGCCCTTAAAATAATATCGAACCCACGGTATGGAATGCCGTCTGGCATTTCTACAGGAGTGGGCTGTATTCCCATTCCTTCCAATGTTTTTATAGCGGTCCGAAGATTATCTCCACTTTCGGTAGTATCTTTTTCAATGTCCTTTTTTAGATAAGCCACCCTAAGTTCTGAAATGTCCTTGTCCCAATTCACGCCAAAAGGTAAATCCACTGTGGTCAGGTCTTTTTTGTCTTTTCCTTGGATTACGCTAAAAACAATGGCGCAATCTTCGGCATTTCTTCCCATGGGGCCAACTTTGTCCATGGACCAGCTCAAACTCATGACCCCATGTCGGCTTACACGCCCGTAGGTAGGTCGAAGTCCCGTAATTCCATTTCGGGTGCTGGGCGAAGTAATGGAGCCCAAGGTTTCAGTGCCCAATGCAAATGGGACCAATCCTGCCGCGGTGGCGGAACCTGACCCCGCCGATGAACCGCTGGCACCCTGTTTTAAATCCCAAGGGTTTTTGGTCTTTCCTCCAAACCATACATCACCCCGGGCCAAAGCTCCGGAAACCAGTTTAGCAACCAAAACGGCTCCGGCCTCTTTCAATTTTTTCACCACTGTAGCTGTTTCATTGAGCATTTGATTTTGATAAGGTGCCGCGCCCCACGTAGTGGGATATCCGGGAACAGCCATTAAATCTTTAGTACCATATGGGATACCATGCAATATGCCACGGTAAGTGCCATTTTGTATCTCATCATCGGCACGTTTGGCCTGAGCCAAAGCCAGACTATCTGTAATGCTGATGGTACATTGCAATTCTGGTTGGTATTTTTTTAATCGGTCCAGAAAGAATTGGGTCAACGCTGTTGAGGTGATTTTTTGATGCTTGATCAAGGAGGCCAATTGCGGAATTGTATAAAAAGCCAGTGCATCGTAAGGTTCTGGAATTTCTACATTATCTGGAATTTCCCAAGCTTGATTTTCCGTTTGTTGGGGCATCTCAAAACCAAAAGGAACGGGGTCAAAACGGATTGCAGGGAAAACGTCATTGTCCAATGGGTATTTTCGGAGGGAATCGAAGCCTTCGCGGTTTCGTTTTAAATAGGGATAAAGTGTATCCCTCCCCTGTTTTGCAAAGTGAATACCGATAAGACGTTCCGATTTTTTGACATCCCTCTTGGTAAATTCCTGTTTTGAGGCACAGGAAAAGAGAAATAGTAAACCAAATAAGGAAAAAAAAGAGTGGATTGTAGACTTGAGAGGCATTTACGGTTGATTATTGGTCCATACGATGGTCTAAGCTACATTTTTTTCAAAAAATAGGGGTGCATTGAATTTTATTTCTATCAGCTTGCATTCAATATTTTTAAGCGGATTGAGACGAGACAAGACCTAATTACAGGGTAAAATGGGATGAAACTTCACATTATAGAGGCAAGTTGTTCTACCATATTGAATTTCAATGGACCAACTTCTTAATCTAAGACCTACGCCGTATCTTTGTAATTAAGAATCAGTACAAACGACTGCATATAAAATTAGGATTACATGAAGCTGAAAAAAGCAGACATTCTAAAGGCATTGGAAAAAATTTCCGCACCAGGTGATGGACAAAATATAGTAGAGAGCGGCGCAATTACCAATATTCAGGTTTTTGGGGATGAAGTAGAGGTGGATGTAACCATAAAGAACCCAAGTCTTCAAGCCAAAAAGAAGACTGAGGTGGAAATTTTAAAGTGCATCCATAGAGAAGTACATGAAAAGGCAAAGATCAAGGTCAACCTAAAGGTTGATGCTCCTGCCAAACCCCAGGTCAATCAAATAAAAGGCAACCCAATTCCAGGAATTCAGAATATCATCGCCGTTGCTTCCGGTAAGGGGGGTGTGGGTAAATCTACCGTCACGGCAAATATTGCGGTCACCTTGGCCAAAATGGGCTTTAAAGTGGGACTTTTGGATACCGACATCTACGGACCTTCCATGCCCATTATGTTTGATGTGGCTATGGAAAAGCCATTATCCATCAACGTGGATGGAAAAGCCAAAATGAAACCCATTGAAAATTACGGGGTGAAACTGTTGTCCATAGGATTTTTTACCCAACCCAACCAAGCGGTGATTTGGCGTGGACCTATGGCCGCAAAGGCACTCAATCAAATGATTTTTGATGCCCATTGGGGAGAATTGGACTTTTTATTATTGGATTTACCACCGGGAACAGGTGATATTCACTTGAGCATAATGCAATCCCTGCCCGTAACCGGAGCGGTGGTGGTGAGCACTCCGCAAGAAATTGCATTGGCAGATGCCCGAAAAGGGGTGGCCATGTTCCAACAAGAGTCCATAAACGTACCTGTACTGGGCATAGTGGAAAACATGGCCTATTTTACGCCCGAAGAGCTGCCTAACAACAAATACCATATCTTTGGAGAAAATGGTGCCAAAAACTTGGCGGAAGATTTAGATGTGCCATTCTTAGGAGAAATTCCTTTGGTGCAAAGTATTCGCGAAGCCGGCGATGTAGGAAGACCAGCCGCATTGCAAACGGCTACACCTTCGGAGGAGGCCTTTGAGGAGTTGACGAAGAATGTGGTAAGTGAGTTGGTAAAACGGAATACCGATTTGCCACCCACTGAAGCAATAAAAATTACAACAATGGCTGGTTGTGCCGCCGTTAAAAAGAAATGAGCATGACAACAATGACATCAGAAGAAATAAGGAGCAATGTAGAGAAAGCATTGGAAGAAATCAGGCCTTTCCTTCAAAGCGATGGAGGTGATATCACATTGATTTCAATAGATAACGATAATTCAGTGAAAGTTCGGTTGGAGGGTAACTGCATCGGCTGTAGCGTCAATCAAATGACCTTAAAAAGTGGTGTGGAAATGACCATAAAAAAATACGCCCCTCAAATAGAGGAAGTCATCAATGTGAGCTAACTGATAAAAATCATGAATCCTTCCTGGAGCAACAAATATGTTGCATTTCCAAAAACTATTGTTACATGATTCAGACCGACATACTCATTATTGGAGCGGGACCTACGGGTCTCTTTGCTGTTTTTGAAGCAGGCCTATTGCAGCTTAAATGCCATTTAATCGATGCCTTGCCCCAACCCGGAGGTCAATGTGCCGAAATATATCCCAAAAAACCGATTTACGATATTCCCGGTTATCCAGAAGTGTTGGCAGGTGAATTGGTGGATAATTTGATGGAGCAAATCAAGCCGTTTCAGCCCGGATTTACCTTAGGCGAACGTGCACAGACCATTGAAAAATTGGAAGATGGCTCTTTTGTGGTCACCACGAACAAAGGCACAAAGCATCAAGCGCCCGTGATAGCCATTGCAGGGGGGTTGGGCAGTTTTGAGCCCAGAAAACCTTTGTTGGACAACCTTTCGGATTATGAGGAGAATGGTGTGGCCTATATGATCAAGGAACCGGAAATCTATCGTGGTAAAAAAGTGTTGATTGCCGGTGGAGGGGATTCTGCTTTGGATTGGTCCATTTTCTTGGCCGATGTGGCCGATGGGGTAACGTTGGTGCACCGCCGTAATGAATTTAGAGGTGCGTTGGACTCCGTTGAAAAAGTACAGCAACTTAAAAATGAAGGGAAAATCAGTTTGATCACACCAGCCGAAGTCGTGGCACTCCATGGGGAAGGAAAATTGGACAAAGTAACGGTCAAGAAAACAGACGAATCAGAAGAATTGCAGATTAGTGTTGACCATTTTATCCCGCTTTTTGGACTTTCCCCAAAGTTGGGCCCCATTGCCGATTGGGGGTTGGAAATCGAAAAAAATGCGATAAAAGTCGATAATTCGCTGGACTATCAAACCAATATTCCCGGTATTTATGCCATTGGTGATGTGAATACCTATCCTGGAAAATTAAAGTTGATTCTGTGCGGGTTTCATGAAGCGACCTTGATGTGCCAAAGCGCCTATCAACGTATTCATCCCGATAAGAAATATGTCATGAAATATACCACTGTTGGTGGCGTAACCGGATTTGACGGAAGCAAAAAAGAAGCGCCAAAAGCAGTAGTCAAAGCAATAAATTAATACATGAAAAGTGTCCCCTTGAGGGGACTTTAGGGGTGTCCCCAGAAAGATTATGAGTGATATCAAACTTAAAATAACCGACCGAGAGGGTGTTTCACACGAAGTGGATGCCCCAACCGATATGAACATGAACTTGATGGAAGTGGTACGCTCCTACGAATTGGCTCCAGAAGGGACCATTGGAATTTGTGGAGGAATGGCCATGTGTGCTTCATGTCAGTGTTACGTTCAATCTGATCACCAATTACCGGAAAAATCAGATGACGAAGAAGCGATGCTGGCGGAAGCTTTCTTTGTAAAGGATAATAGCCGCTTGGGCTGCCAAATCCATATCACTGAAGATTTGGATGGCCTAGAGGTGGAATTGGCCCCAGAGGAAGGCTAATCCGAAACACGTATTCCATCAATCCTTAAAAGGATAGCAGCAAAATCTTATATTTAGTCTTTCTTGTCATCAGAAAATGAGAAAGGCTCTTTTTGCTTGTTTTTTAGTTTTGGTATCAGCAGTTTGCTGGTCGCAGGATCAGTATCCGCAATTTACAGAGATTGTTACGGATAATGCAGAGATTTTCTCCCATGCCCAACTAGAGGATTTACGTGCCAAACTCACCCAATTTGAAACCGAGACCACCAATCAGGTAGTGGTACTTACCATACATGAATTGGGCTCTGAGACCATTGAGCAATATGCCAACGGCGCGTTCAATCAAAATAAATTGGGACAGGAGGGAAAAGACAACGGGATTCTGATTCTTTTCTCAAAATTGGATAGGGAAGTGCGTATTGAAGTCGGATACGGACTGGAACCCTATATCACCGATGCCGTGGCTTCGCGTATCATCAGAAACACCATGATTCCAAAATTTAAGGAGGAGGATTACTATGGAGGCATCGACCTGGCCACTGATCAAATCATTGAGTTCTTAAAAAACCCTGAAGCATTGGAAGAGTTCAATCGGCAGATTGAGGCGGAAGGGGAATTTCCCTGGTGGGCCCTGATATTGATGACACTTTTTCTTTCCGTGTTCATAGCCGCGGGAAGTTTTGTTTTTTATAAAGGATATTCCAATCTCGTTGAAATGTTCAGAGGAATATTCATTGGGAAACTTGGACTTCTTCCGGGACTATTTATGCTTATCCCAACCCTGATGATGGTAGTCTTTGGGCTTGTTTTTGTTTTGATGCCCTTATTTTTTCTGGCCATGGTCTTTGGATTCGATTTTGATTTAGATAATGTTAGCCTGAACACTGCTTTGTTCTATGTGGTACCCATTGGGTTCTTTGCGGTCACCATAACCTTGGCGGTCATAAAGATTTTGATCAAAGGGAAGGAAGATTTCAAACTTTCATGGGTAAAGTCGGACAGCACCTATATGAGCAAAACCTTTTCCTCTGGGGGTAGTCATTCGTTTGGCTCAAGTTCTGGAGGCAGCAGTTCCAGTAGTTTTTCCGGGGGTGGTGGAAGCTCAGGGGGTGGCGGTGCCAGCGGAAGTTGGTAATTGTTTTTGATTTACCGTATTTTCACAACACTAACTAAACAGACCCTTGAGATGAGAATTGCAATCCTAGCTATCCTATCCGTATGTATTTCCTGTGCCGACAAGCCCCAAACTGAAGTTGAAAAATGGGAAGCACAAGCTGAGAACGTCACTATCATTCGAGATGATTTTGGCGTGCCCCACATCTATGGCAAGACCGATGCTGATGCGGTATTCGGATTGTTGTATGCTCAATGTGAGGACGATTTTAACCGCGTGGAACAAAACTATATCTGGGCCACAGGCCGATTGGCTGAGATTGAGGGCGAGGAAGCCATCTATAGCGATTTGCGTGCAAAACTGTTCATGACAGAAGAAGAGGCCATTGCCAAGTATGAGAGCAGCCCAGAGTGGTTGAAAAAACTGTGCGATGCCTTTGCAGATGGCATCAATTATTACCTCCATACCCATCCAGAAGTACAACCCAAATTATTGACCCGTTTTGAACCTTGGATGCCCATGTATTTTAGTGAAGGTTCTATTGGAGGGGATATTGAGCGGATTTCCACGGAAAAAATCAAGGCGTTTTATGAAAGTGGCATGGAGCTACCAAAAATGGAAGCGCTTCAGCTCAAAAAAGAAGAGGAAATGGCCGAACCTCAAGGCTCCAACGGAATTGCCATATCGGGAAAGTTGACACAATCGGGCAATGCCATGCTCTTGATCAATCCCCACACCTCATTTTATTTTAGGGGCGAGGTGCATGTGGTAAGTGAAGAAGGATTGAACGCCTACGGAGCGGTAACTTGGGGGCAATTTTTTGTATACCAAGGCTTCAATGAAAAAACAGGATGGATGCACACATCAACCTATACCGATGTAATGGATGAATTTAAAGAGACCCTGATCAAAAACGATGGGAATTTGTTCTATCAATATGGAGAGGAACTACGGCCTGTGGATTCATTGGAGGTCACTTTAAAATATAAGGATGGGGATGCTTTAAAAGAAAGGACCTTCCCCATGTACCGTACCCATCATGGTCCCATCACGCATAGGGTCGATGGCCAGTGGACCGCTTCGGCAATGATGTGGGAACCTGTGAAGGCTTTGGAACAATCCTATATCAGAACAAAACAGGAGGGCTATCAAGGTTTTAGGGAAATGATGGATATCCGAACCAATTCCTCAAACAATACGGTGTATGCCGATGCGGAGGGCAATATTGCCTATTTTCATGGCAACTTTGTACCAAAACGCGATACTATTTTTGATTACACCCAACCTGTGGACGGAAGTAATCCACAAACCGATTGGCAAGGGCTGCATACGGTTGATGAGAATATTTTGGTGTTGAACCCAGAAAACGGGTGGATCCAAAACTGTAATTCCACCCCCTATACCTCGGCGTTGGAATTCAGTCCTAAACGTGAAGATTACCCCAATTATATGTCGCGCGACCAAGAAAATTTTAGGGGTATCCATGCCATTGATTTATTGACCGGGCGTAGCGGCTATACCTTGGACAGCCTTATTGTGTTGGCGCACGACCCGTATTTGCCTGCTTTTGAAGCTTTGATTCCGGGATTGATTAAAGCGTATGACGCAAATCCAATTCCCGAATTAAGCGAACCGATTCAAGTACTTCGGGATTGGGATTTTACCACATCCGAAGAATCCGTGGCCATGACTTTGGGCCATTATTATGGCACACATTGCTATGCAAAAGCGGAACGGCCAGAAGGGATGTATTCCATGGAGTGGGTGAATTATTGGGGGAGCGATTGGCCCAATACCAGAAAATTGGAACTGTTTCAAGAAGCCATTGCCCAATTGCAGAATGATTTTGGCACGTGGAAAATGCCTTGGGGAGAGGTAAATCGGTATCAACGTTTAAATGGGAACATCCGCCAACCTTTTGATGATGCCAAGCCAAGTATTCCCATTGGTTTTGCCAGCGGAACTTGGGGCGCTTTGGCAGCCTATGGCGCCCGGTACGACAATGGGACCAAAAAAATATATGGCACCCGTGGCAACAGTTTTGTGGCCGTTGTGGAATTCGGCGATAAGGTAAAAGCGAAGACGATATTGGCCGGAGGGCAGAGTGGCGACCCAGATTCACCTCATTTTGATGACCAGGCACAACGTTATGCAGACATGGAATTTAAGGATGCAGCCTATTACAAGGAAGACGTGTTGAAAAGAGCGAAGCGGACATATAAGCCGGGAGAGTGATTACTCTTCTTCTTTAACAATAATCAAGCTGGCTTTGGAGCCTGTGGAAAGATTCCAGCGATTGTTATGGATTACTTGACCTTTTTCATCCGCAACAACGACTTGGGCTGTGTTGGGTCCGGATGAACCTTGGTTCAAAGCTTCAAATTCAATGCGGTTAAACCCTGGTGCTAAATCCAAGTTAACCCCTCTAAAAGCACCTGAAAGCAGCAAGTTGTATTCCACCACTTCACCGTTGAGGTATATTTTTATTCGGTCACCGTCTACGTACTCGTGGTCACGGCATACAATCCCCACAAATTTGGACGTCGTCTTTAAATCACCCAGATATTGATCACCAAAATGTTCGTTGGAACTTTTTTTCTCCTTTTCGCCCACCTTAGGGTCAATTACCAAATCATGCCCGGCCTGGAGCAGTTCCCTATCCGGTAACATTTTAACGCCAGGTTTCTCATTTTCGGAGGTCAGATCTTCATCAATAATGGAAGGCATACGCAATAAAGTACCTTGATTACTGGCCTTTACATCCAAGTTGTTATTGTCGCCAATTTTTAGGGGGCGGGTTGTAGGTATATCAGATTGCGCTATCAGGGAGCTGATTCCCATTGCAAAACCCGTAAGAAACAAAACAAGCTTTTTCATAGCAACTTGGTCCATAGATAAATATAAAGTTAACAAATACCTTGCCATGAAGATGATAAAGTGGCGTTAAATCGATAAAAAACGGATACGAGTTAAAGTCATCACAAATAGGATTTGTTGGGAAACTCAGGTATGAAGCTTGATACTTTTTTGGTTTAACCTCAAGTATTTTTGGTTTTGGAGAAATCTTGTCTTAAATATCGGGGAATCTATACAATTTCGATTTTGAGACGGCTTTTGGCTTTTTCAATCCAAACAATGGGTGTAATAGTGGAATCCGAAGAATGATCAAATCGTAGATCAACCAACTGATTCCAAAAGTACCCACCACCAAAATGATGGCTTTTGGGATAAAGCCCCAATCCAAATTCATAAGATAGTACCCAATGGCAATGGTAACAGTCTGGTGTAGGATATAAAATGGATACACTGCACGGTTGGCGTAGGCCAATGTCTTACTGGGACGATTTAAATATTGTGAGGCATAAGCAAACAGAACTAGTATCCAACTCCATAGATTGACCACCTTTAACAAGGCTTCGGTGAAGTGTCTGGTGTAGCCATCCTCAAATTGCCAGCAAATCATGAGCCCCACAAAACAAACCGATCCAATGATCAAGGCTTTTCTCTTTATTTTTTCAACACTTTCCCAAAAAGTGTCTCCCAGTGAGATTAATACAAAGCCATAAAAGAAAAGCGTACTGTAGTTGATGATGGCAAACCAATCGCGGATGAGGTCATGGGTAATGTCAAAAAAAGGTTCTACCAAAGACTCCCAGAGATAAAGTGGCAGAATAAACCAGTACAGTCCCAGTGGTTTTGCAACAAACCGTTTTATCCATTGCACAAATTTCCCAGGGTTTTTTCGGATTCGAAGGAAAATAGGGGACAGAACCCAGGAAAAAATGAGTAGGTAAGGCAAAAACCATAGGTGGTGCCAAGAGAAATTTCCTTCTGGATAAATGCCATCACGTGCCACGGTAGTAAAAAATCCCCAATACGACCCAATAAATTGGTCATTGGCCAATCGTTCAAAGTAAATCTGCGGAGGTACGATGAACAATATGCCAAAAATGAGCGGAATGCCCAAGCGTTTGAAACGTTCCCAATTAAACTGGCGAACCGTTCGTTTTCCAAAGGCGTAATAGGTGCCCATACCTGAAATGACAAAAAGAATAGGCAAACGCCACTGGTTCAAAAAAAGCATGGGCCATTGCAGCCAGGAATAAATTGTATTGTTTTTAATGTGCCACTCCCATGGTACAAAGAACATTCCCACATGATAAAAAATAAGGAGTCCAAAAACTATGACCCGTAGCCAATCTAAATCGTAACGTCTAATTTTTGTTTGCATGATTGATGAATTTCAACAAAGATGCGGTTCCATTCCAAAGCGTTGCAGTTTTTGGAGCTTCAAGACGTCCAGAATTACAATTTAGGAGGAATTAGGGGTGTTTTTACCCTTTATTTTGTTTCATAAAGCTCGAGGGAGAGCTTCCAACGTGTTTTTTGAAGGCATTGTAAAAGGCAGATTTGGACCTGAAACCCACGGTGTGCCCAATGGCCTCAACGGTATAATGGGCAAATTCTTCATTCAACAACCGAATTTTGGCAAGTTGTATCCTTTTTTGGTTGATGAAGTCGTTGAAATTCATCCCAGTCTTGGAGTTGATCAATTTAGAAACGGTATTGGTATTGGTATTGAGATTTTCAGCCAAATCCTTTAGTGAAATATCTTGATGACAATAATAAGCACCTTGATTCAAAAAATCTTCCACTGCCCCAAACTCAAGTGAGTTGGAAGAGAGGGTCTCGTATTTGTCCGCAATCCAGGTTTTTTCAAAAAAGCGTGACTCAGAAAGAATAAAAAAAGAAGTCGCGAAGATGGTCATCGTTCCAAAAATGCCAATGTAATGATCACCCCGGTCATCATCATAATTAATGAATATTAAAAAAATGAATAGCAATAATGCCAAAAAGAAGAATACAGTGTTTCTTGAGAAAGTGTACTTGTCCACTTTAATATTCTTTGCCGACATTTCTTTTGTACGCCATGTTGATACCACCAATCGCGCGGATAAAATAAGGTAGAATGCAAAGCCGAACAATAATATCCACCGGAACTGATCTTTGATGATATGATAGGAATAATTAACGGAATTTGGCACGTCCACAAAGCCTAAATTACGATGATAAGCCCCAATGTAGGCATTGAGTTTGACCTCTATTGGACTTAAGGAATAATTAATTTGAGACAACCCATAAGCTACTGGAAGAACAAAATGATACCAATGTTTTTTTAGCGTAAAAGGTTCGCGTTTCAGCAAGGAATGGAGGAAAAAATAAAGCGTGGGTGCTATGAGCAGGACAAAAACTTCGGTGGAATCGTTTAGGAACAGTACCTTTTTCATGAGTCCTGTATAGCAAAGGTAGATGTCTATAAACACCAAACATTGCACCAATAAAGCCCATCCAAATAATCGAATAGCAGAATTTCTTTTGGTTCGAAGAAAAATGACCAAGACCAAAAACAAGCCTTGAACAATACCGAGAAGCATTATATGTGATGCTAGATTGTACCGAATGGGAATTTTATCCAATAAGACCGTAATATCTTCCATGCTAACAACTTAAATCGTATCTTGATACTCCGTCAAAAGTGGAAATTACCATTCTTTTTTTAATCAACTGTTGACCAAAAATGAAAAAAAGACAATTCTTACGGTATGTGGGCAGTGCGGCCATGGCCGCACCCTTTTTCCCTATCACAGCAAGTGCTCAAGATTCCAGTGCAATAGTGCCATATCCAGATAAGAATAGTGAAGCTTTTTGGGAGCGTATCAGAATGGATTATAGACTTAAACCGGAGTACATTAACTTGGAAAATGGGTACTACAATTTTGTCCCGACTCCCATTTTGAACAAATATATCGAACATGTGAGAGAGGTGAATTATCAAGGCTCCTACTACATGCGAACGGTGCAATGGGAGAATAAAAACAAGGCTGCCGCTCGTGTGGCCCAATTGGTAAACTGCTCAGAAAAAGAACTGATCATCACCCGAAACACCACCGAATCGTTGGATTTGATCATAGGGGGATTTCCTTGGAAAAAGGGAGATGAAGCCATTTTTGCGGTACAGGACTATGGTGCCATGCAGATTCATTTTGAACAGATGCAAAAGCGGTATGGCATGGTTTGTAAAAAGGTGTCATTGCCAAACCATCCCAAATCTGATGAAGAGATTATGGAATTGTATGCATCCCAGATTACTCCAAAGACCAAGTTATTGATGGTTTGCCATATGGTCAATGTAACAGGACAGATTTTACCTATTCGGAAAATTTGCGATATGGCCCATGCACATGGTGTTGAGGTCATGGTGGATGGCGCCCACTGTGTGGGCCACATAAAAGTTGATTTGGCGGAACTGGACTGCGATTATTATGGGTCAAGCCTCCACAAATGGTTGAGTACGCCGCTTGGCGCTGGTATGTTGTATGTAGCCGAAAGACATATCCCCAAAATTTGGCCTTTGTTGGCTGAACATGAGGATGATGAGACTAAAATCCGGCGGTTAAACCATACTGGGACCCACCCGGTGCATACGGACCTTACCATTAACGATTGTGTGGATTATATGGAGTTGATCGGTATGGAGCGAAAAGAGGAACGTTTGCGAGAATTACAACGGTATTGGAGCAATCAACTACGAAATGTGGACAATGTGGTGATCAATACCCCCATTGAACCCCATAGAAGTTGTGGTATTGCCAATGTCGGTTTAAAGAATATGAAACCCCATGATTTGGCAAAAACCCTTTTGAATGAATTTAATGTTTGGACTGTTGCCATAGATTTAGAAAATGTTCATGGATGCCGAATCACACCCAATGTCTATACTACCTTTGATGAATTGGATCGATTTGTGTCTGCCATTAAAACCATAGCAAAGCGCATTTAGGTGTCTAAATAATCCAATAGTTTTTCTGGGCCTTCCAGTAACAGCCTTACTATTTGCAGGGTGCCGTCCGCTTTTGTGGCAATATGCCATTTGATGAGTGAAATCTTTCCTTTTTCAATTTCAAGGCCAGTAATGCTTCTGGGGTGTACACAGCTTCCATCATTAAAAAAAGGAATTTGTCCGGGTTCGGGAAATCGGGGTCTGTGCGTGTGTCCGGCAATCGTAATCTTTAAATTTTTCTTTAAAATCCAACGCTTTATGCGTTTTTCTATCCGAATGAGTTCCTTGTAATTTTTAGCTGGACTGGTGGGGTCCGCTATACCCACCACTTGAAGGGGTTTCCATAATACACGAACCAGAAATCGGCCAATGCGCCAGCAGACATAGTTCCACCAATCCGCCTGGTGCCCGTGGGTGCAAAAAAGTTCTTGCCCCGTTTTTGAATGCTTTAAAATGATGGCTTCATGGTAGGTAATTCCTTCAAAAAGTTCCTTGTCCGAACCATCAATCGGCTCAAAATAGCTGGAGAGGTGCTTATCTACATAATTTTGATCTTTGTACACCATATCGTGATTGCCCCAGACCATGTGCAAGCGTTTTTCCAAATGAAACTGTCGCAATAATTGGTAGACATTTTTGTGCGCTTCAAAAATTTCCTCAAAGCTTATGTTTTCCCAGAGTTCATCCCCATCACCAAGTTCACAATAGTGGAATCCTTGACGATAGTAATGATTGAGGGCATGAAAATAAATGTTTCGGTTGTTGGCAAAATCATCGGCAAAACTGTTGTCCCCCCTGTGACAATCACTAAAGAAGATGAATTTGGAATCATCATCAAAAGGAATAATCTTGGCATTGTTGTAGGCCCGATCTAACCTATACGTGGAGGACATAGTGTAAATTTTACTAAATATCTTCAAAAATGGGAATTAATCTATTAAGATTACCATTATAAGAAGAGCATCCTTTCTTTTTGTAACTTTACCAATCAATCTACGACCAACATCCGTATGGAGCAGAATTGCAATACTGATAGCCCGATGATGCAGTTGGTGAGTTTCAACAAACTGTTGGAACACTACGACCAGCAAGCCAAAAGCAAGGATAAATTCTTTGCTGACTGGGCAAGATATGTCTTGGATGCCCAGGCGCCTTATCCTGAGTTAAGGGACGGGTTTACCAATCTTAGCTTATTGGAAAAGCACAAGGACGTCATCAGTATTATTTTGAAGGAGAGTTTTGCGCCTGCTTTGACCAACAACGAAATAAAAACAGCTTCAACAGCTTTTGAAAGTTCGGTGTTCAATTCATCGGAACGCTTTCAAAAAATATTGAAAGAAGCCGGTGAGGACTTTGAACTTGAAATCCAGAACATACCCACAGAGCTCAGTTATATCATGAAATGTACCGTGATACTGAACTTCTACTATGGGTTCCATTTAGATTTTAAACGACCCATCTTCTACAATATTCCTGATGCCAATGGAGTAATGCGTCATTATCGCATTTTGTACAATGCGGACTTTATGGAAATTCTTCCTACGGAAAAATCCAAGAAACTGACCCAAGAGGATGTTGATGAACTATTGGACAATTTTGACAATCTAGACCTTTGGAAAGAAAAAATACCGCCCAATAGTTTTATTGCAAAGGGCTTTGTTATTTCCAACATGTTCGATGTTACCACGGAGCATTCCATCTCTGAAATAAAATCAACACTTATTGGAAAAAAGAAGAGCGAGAACGAAAACTATATGGAAAGTTTTCAGGATACTTTCAGGTCGCTCTTCAAACTCAAGAAAATCAATGTAGGTTTTGCGGGGTATGATTCCAGTGCAAATAGTTTCTTTAAGATCTATGGTAGGGGAATGGAGAGCTATATTCTCAATGGAAAGGAAACGGAATCGTGCGATTTAATGCTTTGCGAACACTCCCAGGGAAAACTTTTTAGGGAGAACAAGTATTTTGCCATCTCCAATGTAGAAAAATATCATAGGCAAGAGGAGCAGGCCCAGCCCTACAAAAGTCTTTATGAACAGGGGATACGAAGCGCCATCCTGGCCCCTATTTCGAGCAAGGGGGAGCTTTTGGGAGTTTTGGAACTGGTATCGGATACTGTAAACGAATTGAACAGTGTCAATGCCAATAAGCTGGATGATGTAATGCCGTACATCATATCATCGGTGCTGCGGTCCATTGAGGAGGAAGAAAACCTGGTGGATGCCATTATTCAACATGAATGTACTACGGTACACCCATCTGTGTATTGGAAATTTCAAGAGGAGGCCAAGCGATTTATGACGGATGAATTGTCTGGAAATCAACCGGTATTCAAAGAAATTGTTTTTAAGGACGTACATCCCCTCTATGGGCAAATCGATATAAAAGATTCTTCCAAGGAACGTAACCTTTCCATACAACGTGATTTAATGATTCAACTTTCTGAAATAAATGATGTTTTGGAAGTAGCCATTGCAAAGTACGGACTGCCTATTTATGAGGAGTTGATGTTTCGTGTAAACACTTACCTCAATGAGGTAAAGGAAGCACTTTACACCCATACAGAACAGGCGGTCTTTGATTTTGTGAAAGAAGAAATTAATCCGGTTTTCAAGCATTTGAAAAAGGAGGATGATGAACTCAAGGCACTGATAAAGGCCTATGAAGCCAAAATTGACCCAAATACAGAGTCTTATTACGATCATCGACGTAATTATGACGAGAGCGTTATGGAAGCCAATATGCAATTGGCTGCACTTTTGGACAAAAAGCAATTGGCCGCGCAAGAAATGTTTCCGCATTATTTTGAGCGTTATAAAACCGATGGAGTGGAACATAACATGTACATTGGGAGTTCCATTGCCCGAGACAGAGAGTTCAACGAACTTTATCTGAGCAACCTAAGGTTGTGGCAGCTTCAGGTAATGTGCGATATGGAGAACAAATACTATTCCCTAAAACCACATTTACCCGTACAATTGGATGTTGCCTCTCTCGTATTGGTATACAGTACCTCTTTGTCTATCCGTTTCCGTATGGATGAAAAACGCTTCGATGTGGATGGCACCTACAATGCTCGATATGAAGTCATTAAAAAACGAATTGACAAATCCTTTATCAAAGGAACCAACGAAAGGTTGACCCAAAAAGGGAAGTTGTCTATTGTCTATTCCCAACGAAAAGATGAGCGGGAATATATGCGCTACATTCGGTTCTTAAAAAATAAGGGCTACTTTACAGACAATATTGAAATTGTGGAGTTGGAAGGACTCCAAGGAGTAACCGGATTAAAAGCGATCAGGGCAGAGATTCTGTACAAAAAAGACAAACAGTCTGAGCAGACCTACACTTATGATGATTTAATGGAGGAGTTAAAATCTTAGCCTAAAAAATCAATCGGTCAGGACCGAAAAACCGGAAAGCAATTCCAAAAGCCAACACCGAAATCACCATTCCGATCATAAAAATATTGTAGGTAATACGAAGTATTCGGTACTTCTTGTTCAATACCAATCCAAGATAGTAGAGATCCTTGGTCAGGGAGGAATACACATAATCTTTATCCTTGACCAATTCCTTTAGGGCCCATTCATATTCGTTTAAATCCATTTGATGAAAGTTCCCAAAAAACAGAAGATTTACACGTTTTTCTTCTACATCTTCCTTGGTAAACTTTCCAGTGGTGACATTGGGTCTTGTTGCCAAAACGGACAAAATCATTGAAATCACACTAAAAAGAATAAGAATAAACGTAGGGTAGATAAGGTAAGTGTTGCTAGGGTTGTCCAGTTTGGTGAGCAAATTGGCCAACACCAAAGAAATTATAATGGCATTTACAGACAACAGGATGTTGGCTTTGGTGTCTGCAATATCACTGAGTTTTAAGTGATTTTTAAGGGTTACCCGATACAGGGTCTGTACACTCCGATCTGGGCTTTCCTCTTTGTATTTGGCCTTTAACGCTTCCTTTTTAGCAATGTTTTTTTCTATTTTCTTGTCTTTTAGCAATTGCTTTAAGTTACGCTGCTTGCCTTCTTCCCAATTTTCTTTGGCGTACTCGGTATAGAACTTTTGTCCATTTTTGAACATCTGAATGTTTTTTTCGCGCCATTCTTTTGAGGAATAATTGGCAATGCCCAATTCCTTTAGCTCCTTCTTTAAAAAATCAGTCGTTTCCCAATAGCTTTTTTTGGCAAAGTGGGACATATCGGCATCCCGGATGATTTCTTCCAGTAAATTTTGGGGCTCATGCTGTTTTTTGGTGGCAAGGATTAAATCGCAGACTTCCTTTGCATCCGCAGGATTATATCCATTATCGAGTAAAAAATCAGTAGCAATTTTACAGCTGGCCTCTTCATGGTTTTCGGGACTCTCCAGATAGCCCGTATCATGCAGCCAAGCGGTTAGCAGAAGCTTTTCATTTTCCTCTTCTTTTAGGTCATAGAAGTTGAGCAATTCTTTAGTACTTTTAACTACACGCTGGGTATGTCGCAAGTTGTGGTATAAAAACCTCGGATCGAGCTTTTTATCAAAAAGGTCACAGACAAAGTGTTCAGTTTTTTCAACAATATCCGACATAACTGCTTGTTTGAATAATCCAAAGTACAAAATTTTGGAGTCAACCTCATCTGCTTATGAAGAAACATTACATGTTCATCCTCTTGTTGGCAATGGTCTACGGATGTGCAACCTATGAGGCAAAATATGCAGATTCCCCAAGCACTCCCAATACTTTTGACACCAAGGAAGTTGAGCACACTTTCTATTTAATTGGGGACGCCGGTTTGTCCCCAGCGGGGGAATTAAACCCTGCTTTAAAAAAGTTTAAATCAGTTTTAGCCAAGGCTGATGCCAACAGTACTGCCATTTTTTTGGGAGACAATATCTACCCTGCCGGTTTTCCGGATGAAGATGATGATCCTGAAGGACATGAATTATCAAAACACTATTTAAACGCCCAATTAAGTACGGTGGAATCCTTTCAAGGAAGAACGGTATTTCTGCCGGGAAACCATGATTGGTACAGTGATGGTTTGAAAGGACTGGAACGGGAAGAAAAATACATCCAAGACGCACTGGACAGTAAAGATGTTTTCCTTCCCGATAATGGTTGTCCTATCGAAGACATTGAAATCAGTGACAGCATTTTGCTGCTCACCATTGACACGGAGTGGTACCTCACTGATTGGGACAAGCATCCTACCATGAATGATAAATGTGAGATTAAAGATCGCGGACGCTTTTTTGAGGAGTTGGAAAGCGAAATCAAGAAGAATCTGGACAAGACCATCATCATTGCTTTGCACCACCCCATGTTCACTTATGGTTCGCACGGAGGGCAATTCTCTTTTAAGCAACACATTTATCCTAGTGGTGGTGGAGTTCCACTTCCGGTTTTGGGTACTGTGGCCAATTTGCTAAGAAGGACAGCTGGGGTTACCATTGAAGATTTATCCAACAAAAAATACAATGAACTCAGAAAGCGAATTTTAACCCTCTCGCAATATTCAGATAAGGTCATTTTTGCTTCAGGGCATGAGCATACCCTTCAATATATTGTGGAATCCGGAAAACCACAGATTGTAAGTGGAGCCGGGGCCAAAACAGGTGCTACCCGATTATTGAATGGCAGCAAGTTCTCCACGGGACAAATGGGTTTTGCAGTGTTGAAAGTGTTCAAGGATGGGTCGTCCAGCGTCAGTTTTTATGGGGCGGATGCATCTGACGACACTCCACTTTATACCTCTGAGGTCCTTCCACCCGATAGGTCTACACTAAAGACGTCGCTACCGGATGATTTCCCGCCGTTCAAGGATGCTTCCGTCTACACTGAGGAGGAAATTGATAAAAGTGGATTTCATAAATGGTTATGGGGGGAGCGCTATAGAAAATATTATGCCACCAAGGTAAAGGCGCCTACAGTTCGTTTGGATACGCTCTTTGGTGGACTTACCGTGGTGCGAAAGGGAGGAGGAAACCAATCCAATTCCTTGCGATTGGCAGATAGTGAGGGTAGGGAATATGTAATGCGCGGTCTACGCAAAAGTGCTGAGCGATACCTTCAGGCTATCGCTTTTCAAGACCAGTACATTATTGGTCAGTTTGAAGATACTTACACTGAAAACCTGTTGTTGGACCTCTACACCGGTGCTCACCCGTACGCCCCGTTCACCATTGCCAAATTATCCGATGCCGTTGATATTTACCATACCAACCCAAAGTTGTATTACATACCCAAACAATCTGTTTTAGGGGATTTCAATACCGATTTCGGCGATGGTCTTTATATGATTGAGGAACATGTATCCGAAGGTCATGATGATCTTGAAAGCTTTGGAAAGACCAAGAAAATTGAAAGCACCTATGACCTTATCAATAAGTTAAGGAAAGATGAGGAATTTAAAATCGACCAGCGAGAATATGTAAAGGCCCGTTTGTTCGATATTCTTTTGGGCGATTGGGACCGCCATGTAGATCAATGGCGATGGGCTGAGTTTAAAAGCGAGGATGGCACTAAAATTTACAAACCTATTCCAAGAGACAGAGACCAAGTGTTTTCCCGTTGGGGTGATGGGTTGATTATGCAATTCGGTTCAAGGTCAGTGCCCTCCCTTCGGATTTTTGAAGGTTTTCATGATGAGATTCGTAGCGTAAAAGGATTTTCATCTTCACCAAGAACCTTTGCATTGGATATGGCCCTTCTCTCTGAAACTGATATGCAAATTTGGGTGGACCAGGCCAAGTTCATTCAACAACACATTAATGAGACTGCCATCGATGATGCTTTCACTGCTTTCCCAGAAGAAGTGCGGGATAAAACGGTTGACGACATCAAAAATATCTTGTTGGCCAGAAAAGAAAATTTGGTGGAAACCGCTCGGGAATATTTCGCTGTTCTTAACAAGTACAGCGTGATCACTGGAACGGACAAAGATGATTATTTTAGCATTAATTCGCTTACCGATGGTGGCCTTGAGGTAACGGGATACCGAATCAAAGGAGGCGAAAAGGCTGATATTTTCTTTCAGAAAGTCTATGACCCCAAATACACCAAAGAAATTTGGGTGTATGGTCTGGATGACGACGATGTTTTTGAGGTTCACGCCCAGACATCCAAGATAAAAATCAGGATTGTGGGTGGCCAGAACAATGATGTCTACAAGATTGGTGAGGAATCCAAGAAAACTTTTGTTTATGATTTTAAGACCAAAAAGAATACGTATGATGAGGCCTTTGGAGGAAAAATCCATCGGTTGAACGACTATGAGACCAACACCTATGAGTTTTTAAAGATCAAGGCGAGCAACAACCAATTGCTGCCAACCATTGGTTTCAATCCAGATGACGGTTTTAGAATCGGGTTGACCGATACTTACACCTACAATGCTTTCCGGCAAAATCCTTTTACCCAGCAGCACACTTTTAACGCGGCATATTACTTTGCCACAGCGGGATTTGATTTCGGGTACAAAGGTGAATTTGCCAATGTGACCAATAAGGTAAATCTTGAGATTCAAGCTCGGTTTACGAGTCCAAATTTCACCCTAAACTTTTTTGGTTTTGGCAATGAAACTGAAAACAATGACGATGACGAGCCCTTAGGACTCGATTATAATAGAGTAAAGTTACGAACATTGCAATTTGCTCCCTCGTTGGTTTGGCGTGGTTACTTGGGTTCCAAGGTTCGGGTTGGGGTTTCATATGAGGATATTGAGGTTGAAGCTACTGAGGATAGGTTCATCAATGACTTCTTTTTGGCAAATGGAGAAGAACAACACCTAAACTTCTTTGGTGTGGATGCGGAGTACAGCTATTCAAATACAGATAATGAAGCTTTTCCCACTTTGGGAATGAGTTTTGGATTGCTCGGGGGGTATAAAACCAATCTTACGGAATCTGGCAGATCGTTTGGGTATATGATACCCAGCCTTTCCGTGAATCATAGATTGTGTTCCAATGGTAGGTTGGTCTTGGCGACCAAAGTAAAGGGGCACATTAATATTGGAGATGATTTTGAGTTCTATCAAGCCGCTAGTATTGGAGGAAATAATGGGTTAAGAGGTTTTCGTTTTCAACGTTTTACCGGGAAAACTGCATTTTACCAAAGCTCGGACCTACGCTATAGTTTTAGGCGAACACAAACGGGATTGTTGCCTGTAACCCCAGGGATTTATGGCGGTTTTGACTATGGTCGCGTGTGGTTTCCGGGCGAGGATTCCAATCAATGGCACAATTCATATGGAGGCGGGTTTTTTGTGAACGGAGTTGACATACTTACAGCCAATTTCGGACTCTTCAATAGTGTCGATGGCCTTCGGTTTGCTTTTGGGGTAGGATTTGGATTTTAATCGATGGAATAAGAGTAAAGCTTACCCCCTCCAGTTGTTTTATTTTTTTCGTCGGCAATCAAGAGTGTTTTTTCATTCAAAAAGCCAATGGACTCCGTCTGTGTGTTGCTATCAAAATCAATGATTTGGATAGAAGCAGAATCAAAATTTGGCAATTCAAAGTCGGTCACCAAAAAAATAAAGCCATATCCCAGAAGGGCGATGGTTTTTCCATCAGCTGAAATATCTGCGCCTGTCACCGAACAATGGTCTTGACTTTTACAAAGCGTTATGGATCCTAACAATTCTGCATCGTATTCGCCTTCTTCATCTGGAACCCGATAAATTAAAGTTTCTCCACTATAAGGCCGTGTGCGATTCTTCGTGAAAATGTACAAGTGGTCTTTCCAATGGAAAAAACCCTCGGTATCAAAGAGCAAACTATCTTTTTGGGGCGGAAAATCTTTCTGTTCAGGGTAACGGAACTCAATTTTTTCAGCGTTGGGTTCTTTTTTCTTCAACTGTGCCCTTGAAACCCTATAAATGGTCAGATTTTTTCTACGGTTAGCATTGTTGCCAAAATCACCGATGTAGAGATTGCCTTCTATGTCCATGGCCAAATCTTCCCAATCCTCATTTTTGGCGTGGTCAATCTTAAGGCTTTTGGTGATACTCCCCTTTTGGTCAATTTTATAGATTTTGTCTTTATTGCCACTATCCTCAACAACCCAAATATCACCACTATGAATGGCCATTCCCGATACTTCTTTAAGCTTTGAAGGGAAGTCCCCCAAATGACTCAATTTACCATAATGGGTTTTTTGGGCACATGCTTGGGCAACTACTAAAATCAAGAAGAGGAAAAACCGATTCATTTCTATTCTTTTATCGGCATGTACACTTCAGTTGTCCATTCCATTTCATTGCCTCCCATGTTAGGGTTGTTGAAGAAGACTTCAATAGGTTTCTTTTCTATTGGAATATTGTTTTCTTCAGCATAGTTTACAAGGGCATACCAAGCCCTGTCCGAAGTTACATAGTTGCCATTGTAGATGGCCTTAAGTGCCGGTTTATTGAAAATCCTTTTATATTTTATGCTTGGATTCATCGGTAATTTTTCTGAACGGACAATAGGAAAGCAGAAATTATAGGATAATGAATTGGATTTTAAATCCCATTCCTCCACTTCTAAAAAAGGTGGGCCATTGGGTTCAACGCCATTTTCAAAAATCGTGGAACTTAGATACGTATAATTGGCCATAATTCCTCCAGCTTTTTCACCGGGTTCGTTGGTCAAAGGGACACAAGCGCAAAATGTGGAGAAAAGCTCTTCTTCTCCCACAATGGAGACTTTGAACTTTTCAAGGTGTTCCTTCAAGAACTGGTTGAAATCCAAGAGTGTTTTTCTTGATCCCTTCTCAAAATCGGTATCCGAAAATGGTATTTTGATTTTATTCATCAGGGAATGATCCTTGTCCTTGATATTTACGTCAACCTGACTCAACGAATCGTGCACTTTGGTGATGTTCCATTGATAGGTGTGCAGAGAATCACCTGTAACGATGGTTTGCGAAAAGTCTTCCAAGGTTTCAAATTGCACCGGAACTACACTGTCCAGAGTCTTATTCCATGCCTTAACGGTTTCAAATACGGTACCAGGAAGAGCTTTTGCCTTAAAACTTACCTGATAATCTTGTGGTTTTAGAAAAAGATACCAAAAGATGGCGATCACTACCAATGTTAAGACCAGTATAGATATTTTTCTCATAGCAGATGGCAAAAATAGGTAATTACCCTTTAGTCGTCATATCAAGTTTATTCACAATATATTCTCCTAAATCCCGACCTTGCTTTACACCTACCTCTATGGCCGCTCGATAATGGATACCACCATACATTCTGCTTATGGCCGCTTCATCCGCAGCTTGCTTAAAGGATGTGAAGGAGCGAACCGGCAAACCGTAGGGTACTTCTGTATCATCATCAAAGGAAAAGTTATCACCAAAAATATCGGTGAGGGCGGTGGAGGCCGCACCTGATACAACACTATGACCACTGGTATATTCCGGGAAGGGAGGGGTTTGCAATACGGGTTCCCAACTATCATCAATATACTCGTTGATCAAGGTCTCTGGGCGGATGAGATTACTTCTGTATTTTTCGTCCCAGCAGCTAATAAATGCATCGGCAATCGCAATTGAAGTTTTGGTATAGGCATAGACCGTTCTGGCAAAATCCGCATTGTCTTTTCTACTTGCTATTTTGGTAATGCCAATCCAATGCGCCCCCGGGGTGATTTTTTTTGTGGCGAACATCAGATGTCCCCTGGTCACGGATACATAGGGGTTACAATCCCAGAATTGGGCAATGGCAATTTCTTCGGATTTATCACCTTTGCCGACCATACTTTTTCTTACCTCATACACTTCCATCAATTCTTTGTAGAAGGGCGAATCTTCTTCCATGGAAAATTCGGGTGGGGGTATAGGTTTGAACTGTTCGGAAGAATCAATGGCAAAAGGGCGTATTTCGCTCCAATGGGGTTCAAGACCACTCATGTATGCGGGAGGAGTGGGTTGCCAGCGCGAAGGGTCTTCTGTATTTACAGTAAACTTTGGCATGGTGCGCGTCTGCTTGTAATTGTCTTTATCCATCCAAGCGGCTATAAAATCGGCAACCTCGAGGCCGTATTCCTTGGACGCGTTGAAAACAGGCTCATTTTTATCGGCCCATAGCGTGTATAAGCTGTCACGGAAGGCTTTTACCCTGTCTTCAGAGAAAATCAGCTTTCGGCTCAAATCCATATGCGCCACCAGAGCGGCCATTTCATAATTGATGTTTTCATCCGTTTTGGGATTTGGAATTTCCCCTAATTCATGAATTTGCCCCGCCAACGATTTGTACCCGTCATCTTTTTTAGCGATGATTTCATACGCTGCAATATTGGGATAGGCAAAAATTCGACTTGCTACAGGAGGTGAAAAGATATCATGGATCATGACCTCGATTACTTTGTCCACCGATTTATGATAATCTTCGGGCGATATGGTTATGGGCTCCTGCTTTTTTTGACAGGAAATAAAAACCAACAGTACTGTTACCAGTAAACTAATTCTTTCTTTCATGATCTTACTTATTTATGCTATAGACTTGTACTTTATCGTTATTAAAAATGGCAAGGATATACGTTTTGCCCTTAAAGGTTAATGTGCTTAAATGCCTTACTGACTTCTTGGTGAAATCAAGGCCTAGCGTATTTCCCAAAAGTATTTCATTTTCATTTTTCAGAAGGGCCCCGGGAAAGGAGTCCAATCGTCCATGGTACGGTTTTACTCCAAAAAAATTACCGCCCATCAGTACTTCTTGGGTGCCGTCTCCATCAAAATCATCAACCAAAAATTCCAATATGGGCGAAACTTGGAGTTCGCTCTTGAACGGAACAAAGGTGAACTTGCCATCATCATTTTTTAAATACCCAGATTCAAGGGTATTTACTTCCAAAAGTGTTGACTTATCCAAGACTTCCTTTCCAAACAGTTCTTCCATGGTTTTTCCGGCAAAGGACCTGTAGGTTGTAAATTCCTTTCTTAAATATACTAACTGTGATGAAAGCCCATCCAATGATTCCAGCGGATAGTATTCGCCATTTTTTTCAAGGGCGGTTATGGTCTCAGTTTGACCGTTGTTGTCAAAGTCATTAAAAAACAACTTCATCGGATACTCTTTGGATGCCCTAAACTTTGAGTTGGTTCCCCAATTTCCCAAAAGATAATCCTTGTCACCATCTCCGTCTATATCAAAAGTAGCGATACTTTGCCATAGGCCGTTTAATCCCAAAGAATGGGCTTCACTGAACACCCCATTTTTATATTGAAGGAATTTGGGTGACATCCATTCTCCCACCAAAACCAAATCTGTAACACCATCACCGTTAAAATCATCCCAGATAGCGTCTGTCACCATTCCTTCTGAGAAGGGTTCAAATCCTTTAAAAACAGAGAAATTCCCATTGTTGTTCTCCAATACGTAGGATGTGGCCGGAGCACCAAACTTGGCAGTTATGGTATGACCTCCCACAAATAGATCCAAATCCCCATCGTTGTCAAAATCGTGGGTTTTCACGACAGAAGCATTCTGAAAAAATTGGGGCAATGCCACGGTTGAAAAGCCAGAATCTTGCTGAACGTAGTAGCTTTCCAAAAGGGCATTTGATTCACCAAAGAAATCGCCTCCGCCAGTAGCTACGAACAAATCATTTTTCGTGTCGTTGTTAAAATCAGCAATAGCCGCAGAAATATCTTCTTTAATGGAATCTTTGGCAATGCCGTCAAAACGTTGACCGACAAAAACAGTGTCTTGCTGGAGGTAAATTTTAGAAGGGATGAATTTTGATCCGCCTATGAAAATATCCTCTTTTCCATCGCTGTTGAGGTCGCCCAAAGCCAGCGCAGGCCCTCTATCGGAAACTTGGTATGGAATCAGCTTTTCCCGATTAAAATCAGTGTAATTGTCCTCCACATGGGTGAAGTCGATACCCAGATTGTTCGGGACCGCTTCAAAAAGATTTTTACGATTCTTGTGTAATAAGTTGTAATCGAATGGCTTTACATTTTCAGGTGAAATTGTAAGGGTTTGGTTGGTAGTTACATCTTTTAAGATTTGATAGGTCCTATCTGGCCAAACAATTTTGAGGGAATCCACTTTTTGAAGGGAGCCGAATCCA
Organism: Flagellimonas marina; assembly: GCF_042651185.1. Taxonomy (NCBI): domain Bacteria; kingdom Pseudomonadati; phylum Bacteroidota; class Flavobacteriia; order Flavobacteriales; family Flavobacteriaceae; genus Flagellimonas; species Flagellimonas marina. Next base: position 324,863 of record NZ_JBHSCL010000007.1, read on the forward strand.
AAATGAATCATGGGTTCGGAGGAAGCCTGGAAACCTCGCGTTGGGAACAATTCTTTAAATTGAAGTCCGCCATTTTGATACGAATACACTTTGGTTCCAATTCCAAATGTATTTTTTTGGGAGAATTTAAACTTCAATTTTAGGTAGTTCCCTCTTTTTGAAGCTTTATTGATGTACAACGAAGCGGGTTGGTTGATGTTGTTGGTGACCAAATCCAGGTCACCATCATTGTCCAAATCAGCCATGGCCGTAGCCCCGGAAATCAACGTGTCTCTAGTGATCCAGTCATCGGATTTATCCTTGAATTTTAGATCTTTGCTCCCTTGGAAAACATAGTTGTGTACATTTCCAGAAGGCATTAGGTTGATCGCCTCTTCATCAACAAGTTTGGTGTTGTCTATCTTTTTCCGGATTTCATCACTGGAGACAAACTTTATGAAATCGAGGTCATTAGGCCGTTTTGGAATTCCATTTGAAATAAAAAGGTCTTGTGTGCCATCCAGGTCATAGTCTCCAAACAAGGCGCTCCAACTCCAATCCGTTGCTGCAATACCGCTCATTAGGGCGGTTTCCATGAAATTACCATCGGGTTGGTTCACAAAGAGCATGTTTCGGGTAAACTGATAGTGATATCCAAAACGGTCTACCCGGAGCTTTTGCGTTTGTATATTGTCATCACCTTCAGAAGATTTCAGGGCCACTTCATCTTCGGGCAGCATATCCAAAGAAATAAGGTCTGGACGGCCATCGTTGTTGATGTCGGTGACATCATTACCCATGGAAAACCGGGTGGTGTGCCCAAAATATTTTTTCAAACTCTCGGTGAATGTACCATCGCCGTTATTTAAATAGTAGTAATCATCTTCGTGAAAGTCATTGCCCACATAGATATCTGGGTATCCATCTTGATTAAAATCTGCAATGGCCAAACCAAGGCCGTATCCATTTATACCACCATAAATGCCCGCTTCCTCGCTTACGTCCACAAATCTACCACCATCATTACGAAGTAATTTGTCACCTGTTTCATATCTGCGTTCAAACCGCAGGTCAAATCGTCCAAACGAGTTTTGGGTGTGTACGGCATGGTTCAGGAGGTATAGATCCAAGTCTCCGTCCAGATCATAATCAAAAAAAGCAGCGTTGGAGCTATAGGAATCAAAATCGAGTCCATATTGGGCCGCACTTTCGGTAAAGGTGTTGTTTCCGTTGTTGATATAGAGTTCGTTGAACCCATTGAACCCATTAATGCCCACCACGGCACAAACGTAGATATCCAAAAGACCGTCGCCGTTTACATCAGCCATCGTTGTTCCGGTGTTCCAGCTACTATTGCCCTCAATTCCTGCGGAAGTGGAAATATCTTCAAATTTTAGGCCGCCTTTGTTGAGATACAGCTTGTTTTTCACCTGATTTCCAGTAAAGAAAACATCTGGGAGTCCATCATTGTTGATGTCGCCAAGCGAAACCCCACCACCATTGTAAAAATAGAGATAGTCCAAAATGCTTAGATCTTCTGTTGAAGTCAAGGTATTGGTGAAGTCCACCCCGGTCTTTTCGGCTGAAGGGTTTTCAAAAAGGCTGCCTTCTTTCTTGCAACCCGCAAGGAAGAGTACAGCCAAAATTACTATGTAGAACTTATTCATCAATGGCAAAAATCTTTGGTTTGCTGTTATTGATGGCCACAATTACAAAGGTTTTTCCACTTTTGTCCTTAAACTGTTCCATGTGTTTTACCTCATCCTTCACCTTAAAACCACTTACATCATACTCTTGCCAAGTGAACCCAAGATTTCCATCGCCCAACAAAAGATTGCCGTAACTGGCATCTAGTCTCGAAAACTGTGGTTTGAATTCAAAATTATTGCCGGCCATGATCAAATCCAAGTTGCCGTCCTTGTTCACGTCGGTACAGGTTATATCGCATACGCAGGAAAGTTGAACCCTGGGAGGAAGGTTTTTGATAGTGAATTTGCCACCACCTTCATTAATGGCGATTACCGAGGCCGAAGTCTCCACCTTTTTTACAATGGCATTATTCACCAATTCTTCCGAAAACAATTCGTGGATGGTTCTTTGTGCATAGTCGGAAGCTTTGAGATTTTGCTTTTTTAGACCGGGCAATTGTTCGGTAAGTTCCCTTTTTTGATGGATGGGATAATCCCTACCATCTTGCCCCAATGTGGCAATCTGTTCAATGGTTCCGTTATTATCGTAATCATTTATCCACAGTTTCATGGGGTTTTCTTTAGTGGGTTTGTAATGGAGGTTCAAACCCTGATTGCCCAAAATCAAATCCATATCCCCATCGTTATCCAAATCGGCAGTTTCCACAGTGTTCCACCATCCGTAGAGACTGTCCAAGGACGAGGACATTTTTGCAAGTCTTCTGCCTGTATTTTTATAGATTTTTGGGGTATCCCACTCCGACGTGACGATAAGATCCTTCTTTGAATCCCCATCAATGTCCACCCATTTGGAATCAGTTACCATCCCAGCATCTTTTAGGTCATACCCCAATCGCTCTGTCACATCATTAAAAGTGCCATCACCCATATTTTCCAAGAAAAGATGATCTGGAGATATGCCATACACCCCAACAACACTTCGGGAGCCGATAAAGACATCCATATCGCCATCATTGTCAAAATCATAAGGGGCTATGGTAGAAATATTTTTGAAGGTTGATGGCAGCTGACTTTGCGATTTATTGAAATTTCCTGTTCCATCATTGAGGTACAAGCGTGGAATGTAATTTCGTTGCTCGCTAACGTTGTTACCACCGGAGCCTACCATTAAATCCAGATTACCATCACCATCAGCATCAAAAAATGCGGCCGCTACATCCTCAAAAGCTCTATCCTCTTCAAAAGCGGATGATGTTTTTTGGGAGATTCTTCCATTTCCGTTGTGCAGATAGATGGTTCCCGGCTGATTTCGGGCTCCCCCTATAAAAAAGTCCTCATGTCCATCGCCATTAATGTCTGCCACCGCAAGGGAAGGGCCTTCTTGGGAGAGCTTTTGATAGATAAGGCCTTCGTAATCAAAATCATTGTAATTGTCCTCTTCGTGAGACACTACCGTTCCAGTATTCACTTCGGACAGGTATGATTTTTGACTTTGTTTTTTGACAGGGACATATTTTTCCGATGCTTCATCATAGTTTACCGTAATGCGCTGGTTGGCTTGTACATTTTCAAGCTTTTGGGTTTGGTCATCGGGCCAGATCACACGGATGGAATCCAATGTTTTCGATGCTCCGAGACCAATGGTCATCCCGTATTCCATGGAGGACTGGAAGCCTCTGGACGGAATCATTTCTTGGTTGATGATGTTGTCATCAAAGTAAAACTGAACCAATGCACCTACACCAAATGGATTGGTTTTTGGCCCTTTGAAATTCAATTGAATATAGTTGTTGTTCAATTGGGTATCGGCGTTGTTTTTATAGATAAAAGTCTCTGTATTTACATTGTTGATGACCAAATCCAGGTCTCCATCATTGTCCAAATCGCCGTAAGCTGCCCCATTGGAACGTGTGGGCAGTTCAAAACCCCATTCCTTGTTGGCATTTTTAAAGGAAATATCCCCATTGTTTTTATAAGCATAATTAGGCTGTGGCTTTACCGGCATTTTATTGATGATGGAATCAATGGATTCCTTTTTACCCGTAAGGGCCATTTTTTGAACAATTTCATTGGCAAAAAAGTCCACAAAATCCAAATCGGTAAGGTCATGGTTAATGCCATTGGTAATGAAAATATCCTTTAGGCCATCGTTGTCCATATCAAATAGTAACCCCGCCCAACTCCAGTCTGTGGCATCCACTCCGCTATAATAAGCCACTTCCGAAAATGTGCCATTTCCATTGTTGAGCTGCAAGGTGTTCTGAATGTACTGCTGGCCGAAATCTTTACTTTGCTTGAGATTGAAAACAGTATACCCCTCAAATTCCATGACAGATTTTACCCGACGCTCTTCTTCTGGAAGCATATCGGTGATGAAAATATCGTTATGCCCATCGTTGTTAATGTCAGCAATATCTATTCCCATCGCAGAAAGGCTCAGGTGTGAGGTCCATTTCTTAATTTCCTCTTTAAAGGTTCCATCTTTTTGGTTGATGTACAGATAATCCCGCTCATAAAAATCATTGGAAACGTAGATATCTGGATACAAATCGCCATTAAAATCGGTGACCATGACGCCCAAGCCAAACCCGATCAAACTTCCATAAATACCAGCATCTTCACTTACATCGACGAATTTGCCGTTATCATTGCGCAAGAGCATGTCACCAACCCCTTTAAAAATATCGGGAACACCTTCCCAGTCTTGTGCACGAACTTCACGTTGTTCGGCATACCCAAGACTGCTCACCGGAATGTTGCTATTATTTAGGATGTAAGCATCCAAATCGCCGTCTTTGTCATAATCGAAGAATGAGGCGTGGGTAGTGAACCCTGTTTTGGCCAAATTAAACTCTTCGGCCCTTTCGGTAAAAGTTAGGTCGCCATTGTTAATGTAGAGGTCGTTGTCATGGTTATTCCCTTCCATATTTCCAGCATTGCAAACGTAGATGTCCAACAACCCATCTTGGTTGATATCCACCATAACCACGCCGGTAGACCATGGTTTGTTTCCTGTTACACCAGCACTTTCGGAAATATCCTCAAATTTAAAATCACCTTTGTTCAAATACAGACGGTTTTCCACCATGTTCCCGGTTAGATAAATGTCCGAAAGACCATCGTTGTTGATATCGCCGATAGCAACACCACCACCATTGTAAAAGTTCCGGTACTTGAAAATATTGAAGTTCTTTTGATTCTCAACCGCATTAACAAATTCAACTCCCGTTTCTTCAGGTGTTAGCAAGGTGAAGAGTGTTTCAACATTTTCTTCCGTTGATTCTTTGGATTCCTTATCGGTACAACCCCAGTGAATCAAAATAAGGCATAGGATTACAGCTCTTAATCTCATTTGGTGTTCTGTTTTTTGATTAGAAAAACGGGAGAATCATTGTTCAGTGTGATGATGAGTTCTTCGTTCCCATTTCGTTTTATTTTTTCAATACTACGGGCGGCCCCGGAAATGTTCAAGTTTTCTTTCCAATAAATGGCGCCGTGTTCATCACTTTGTAATACTAACCCATGCGAAGCGTCTAATCTACCAAGTTGGGTGCTTATCTCAAAATTATTCCCGACCATTAATATTTCATTAATCTTTTTTTCGTCATTATTATCGATGTAGATATCGTTCACGGTGGAGGACTGCGCCATCAGTGGGAGTTCTCTACTGGAGAAATTGCCATCACCATCATTTTCAAAATAGGAAGTCTCCAGCCTATACACTTTTCTTTTGACAGCGTTCTCCAAATTTTCCTTGCCAAAAAGTTCTTCCAAAGAGGCCTTGGCGAAATCTTTGTAAAAGAGGAATTTTTTATTGAGGAAGGGCATTTGTTTGGCGAGTTCATCCTTGGATGAAAATGCTGTTTCTTTATCGCCATGGAAATAGGTAACCACGGTCTCAATGGAACCGTTACCATCAAAATCATTGATGTATACAGTTATAGGTTTGTCTTGGGAAGCCCTAAATTTTGTATTCAATCCCCAATTTCCAGCCAGAATATCCAGGTCACCGTCATGGTCTAAATCGGCCATTTTTATACAATTCCACCAGCCATTTGTATTTTCAAGACCGTTTTTGGCTTGTTTTACCAATTTTTTGCCATTGTTGAGGAAAATGGTGATGGGGGTCCAGTGTCCTGCAACCACTAAATCTTTAAGTCCATTACCATCTAAATCTGTCCAAATAAAATCTCGAATGTTTCCGATGGTCTCAAATTCTGGGCCCCAAGAAGCGGTAATATTGGTGAATTTGAAGTTTCCATCATTCCTTAGGACATATTGCCTTGGAACTTCACCAAATTTGGTGGGGGCAGCATTGGAAGCAATACAAATATCCAGGTCACCATCATTGTCAATGTCAACAGTGTCTACTTTTGAGGCATTTACCTCAATCTGTGTAAATAGTCCTTCTTTTTTGGTAAAGGTGCCATTCTGATTCATATAAAGCCTAGGTTGCAAAGGCATGCCTCCGGTAAATTCGTTGCCACCGCTGACCACAATTAAGTCCATATCACCATCATTGTCCGCATCAAAAAAGGCATGGTCAATATCTTCGGCGATAGCGTCTTTAGCAAACAATTCTGTTTGATGCTCGGAATAGGAACCATTGGCATCACCAACAAATAATTGGGAGGGTTGCATTTTTGCCCCTCCAATAAAAATATCACCCACTCCATCGTTATTGACATCCCCAACAGATGCCGAAGGTCCTTCATTGGAATAGGCGAAAGGAACCAAGGGATTTCTATCAAAATCCAGAGAGGGCCGCTCGTTATGGGCAAAATTCAAAATGTTTGAAACGGTAGAAAATTGAGATTGATTTTTGGTAGGAAGATCCGCATAATAATTGCCCGATGCATTTTTGGCCGATACTACCAAAGTCTCATTGGCTGGGACGTGCCTCAAGGTCTCAAACCTTCCATTAGGCCAAACAACTTGAATGGAATCTACTATGCTGTCTTTGCCAATACCAAAATTTAATGGGTTTTCCTTGGCAGACAGGAAACCTCTTGTGGTTATATTTTCTTGAACGGCTTTGTAGTTCTTTTGGTAGAGAATGGTTTTTGCACCAATACCAAATCTGTTTTTTGGTGTTCCCTGTAATACTATTTTGACAAAATTTCCTTCGGATAGGGTGTTTTCAAGCACAAATGCCTCATCGTTTACGTTATTCACCACCAAATCCAAATCGCCATCATTGTCGAGGTCGGCATAGGTGCAGCCATTGCTGTAAGAGGGGGTTTTATTACTCCAAGTATGCGTTACATCAGAAAAAGTGACACCTCCGTTATTTTTGTAAAAGTAATTGGGGACTTTTTTGCTGGGCAAGCGATCAATTAGCTCCATGTCCTTGTCGGACAGGCCGGAAGCAATGTTTTTTTGAATTTCGTCATTGGAAATGTAATTGATGAAGTCCATGTCATTGGTAACTCCTTGAATTCCATTGGAAATAAAGAGATCTTTGAACCCGTCATTGTCAAAATCCGCGAAAAGTGCTCCCCAAGACCACTCTGTAGCATTGATGCCACTTAGGTTGGCAACTTCCCCAAAATTTTCACCGTCCAAGTTCAGGTGCAAGGCATTTTGCATGTATTGTGGGGCAAATCCATTTTTAAGGTATTGTCGATATACGGGGTAAGCGTATTCCAACCCGGAGGTTTTGTAGGTTTCCAAATCTTCTGGGAGCATATCTAGAGATAGAATATCGGCCAAACCATCATTGTTGACATCAGCGATGTCATTTCCCATGGAGAAATGTGTGGTGTGCCCCATTTTTGAGCCATCTTGGGAAATAACTTCTGTAAATGTCCCATCTTTTTGATTGATATAGAGATAGTCATTTTCAAAAAAGTCGTTACCCACGTAGATGTCTGGGTAACCGTCATTGTTGATGTCACTGATGGCCAGCCCAAGGCCATAGCCTATGGAGCCTTGAAAAATACCAGCTTCTTTGGAGGCATTTACAAAATAGCCATCATCATTCCTAAAAAGAATGTCGCCAGACATGGAATCTATCATTTTTCGTTTTGCACCTTTTCCGTAGGAGCGGTTAGGATTTACAGAGTGATTTAGGAGGTACATATCAAGATCTCCATCCAAATCATAATCAAAAAAGGCGGCTTGTGTGGAATATCCAATGAAATCAAGTCCATATGTTTTGGCCTGCTCTTCAAATCTGGGGACACCATTTTTATCACTGCCTTTATTGATATAGAGTAGATTATGACCTCGTATAGGGCCGTGGTCCCCCACTTTGCAGACATAAATATCAAGAAGCCCATCATTGTTGATGTCAACATGGGTTACACCAGTGGTCCATCCAGAATCATTATTAATATGAGCAGCTTGACTGACATCTTGAAACTTAAAGTTCCCCTTGTTAAGATATAACCTATCCGCTTCTTGATTGGATGTAAAGTATAGATCTACCAGACCATCACCATTGAAATCGGCGGAGGCGACTCCAGCACCGTTATAGAAATAAAGATAATTTAGAATGTTGAGCTGGGGAGTCTGCGTTAGATTGTTGGCAAACGTAATTCCAGTTTGGGATGACTTCTTTTGAACAAAAAGGGTTTTAGGTTCGTTTTTAGAACAGCCGTAAATCAGTAAAATTCCCCCAAAAATCAACAAACGTAATCCTCTCATTTCATGTATCAAAAGCGGTTTCAAAATAGGCATTTCCGTAACAAAATCAGAAGTGAAAATGATTAATGTTTGATTAATGATAGGTTAAAGGTCAGCTAATAAATGGAAAACTTAGGTTTTGTGATATACCATGGTATAGTATAAGAAAAGACCGCCCTTGGGCGGTCTTTCATTATGTATAAACAACCTAAACTTTGTTTTGCTTAGTATCCTGGGTTTTGTACCAAGTTGGGATTGGAAAGCAAAGCGTTGTTTGGAATTGGGTACAATAGTTTTGTGTCATCTCCAACAGAAGATGGGTCTTTAAACTCCCAATCTCTGGTAAATTGCCCAAAACGAATCATGTCACCTCGTCTTACAAACTCAACATATAGCTCTCTTCCTCTTTCTGCCAAAAGATCAGCTTCTGAAACAGTACCGAGTGGAGTGGCACCCCTAAGTGTTCTAAGCTCATTGACCATTGCGGTAGGATCTCCACCGCTACGCATCATTGCTTCAGCCTTCATTAGATGGGCATCGGCATATCGAAAAATGATTTCATGGCCACGGAACTCTCCATATCTAGCACCGTATTTTTGTACACGGATACCTGTTCTCTCGTTGTTGCCCACCAATCCAGGGAAATCTTTTGTAAACGCAAGATTGTTCCCAGGTCTGTCCTTTAAAGGAGCACCATTAATGGCATATTGTTGACCAATGAGGAATCCAAAACCAACGTTGGAACCATCTTCAAAACCATCGTCATTGTCATCTTTGGTATCTTCAACATCTGTGAAAGGAGTACCTCCTGAAGGAACCCAACCACGACGCTCTTCTTGACCGTCCAATGGTGTGCCGTCCAATTCACCTCTGTTGCTGTTGGGATCTCCCTCGAACATGTCGTAGAACTCTGCGAGTGTACTGAAACCGTTCCAGCCACCGCCACCCAATTCGGTAGAATTGTAGTGTAGTCCGTTGAAAATTCGGTTACCAACTGAAGTTTCCAACCACCAAATGGTTTCGGTATCAGAAGCTTCCCGGAAAATATCAAAATAACCTGCTTGCAATTCGTAGCCTTCCGCAGCAATTTCGTCCACTAAGGAAATTACACGGGCCATATCAGCGGATTCTGGAGAACCAGAGCCATTGTAGATGTGCTTGTTCAAAAGAACACGGGCCAGTAAGAATCGAGCAGCGGCTTTGGTGGCTCGCTTGTTAGCATCCCCACTTGGTGCGGCAGCAGAGGGTAAACCTGTAATGGCTGCTTCCAAATCGGTGATTACGAAATCCAAAGCTTCGGATCTAGTCAGAACTCTTGGATTGATTTCCGGTCCTTCATCCACTTCCCTAAAGGGAACTTGTCCATAAAGATCCATGATGACCCACATGCTCAAAGCTCTAATAAATTGAGCTTCGGCTTGAACTATAGCGGGTGAATTACTTCTGGAGTCAATAACTTCTGACGCCCTGAACACATTTTGGTTAAAATTGTTCCAGGTATTCAGGATGTATTGGTGTGATGCATCCCAGGTGTGCTGGTGCAAGGTTCTCCAAATACCGTTATCACCCCAGTCCGTACCCCTTGTAGGAACCAATTGTTCATCAGTAGAAACCTCAGTAAGGGCAAAATAATTGGCTTGATCTCCAAAATGTCCGTTAAGGTCATTGTAAAGACCATCTACCTGACTGGCAGGATCACCAACCCCTGAGAATCCCTCTCCGGTATCCTCGGGGAAGTTTGAGTCTGTCTCCTCAATTTCCAAGTTTGTACAGGAAATTGCGAGCACTATGCTTAACGCAGTAAGCGCAAATAGTTTAAATCGATTTCTTTTCATTGTCTTCAATTTTTTTTCTTAGAAAGTAGCGTTTAGGCCAAAGGTTATGGTTCTAGGTCTGGGGAATGCTGTGTAATCAATTCCAGCTGTTGGGATACCATTTAGCAAATCATTAACTCCGTTGTTTGAAGTACCGGGCTGTACACTGACCTCCGGGTCCAAACCACTATAATCTGTAATCAAGAACAGGTTCTGACCTGTAACTGACAATCTAAGGCTTTTAAGGGCTCCGTCACCACTTAGAGGCACAGTATAGCCAATGGATGCGTTCTGCATTCTAATAAAGTCTCCTTTTTCCAAGAATCTTGTGGAAACTGGGGCAGAAGCTAAATTACTTTCACCACTGGTTAAAACATCTGGTGTAACGTTTCTGGCATTACCAATAGAACCTGCGGTAAAGAATGCGTTCCTGGTATTGTTGTATACGGAGAAACCAAATTGACCTGCGAAATATGCTGAAGCATCCCAATTCTTGTAACCAAAGTTTAAGGATAAACCAGCATTCACATCAGGAAGTGCGTCTTCTCCTACAAAGCTTTGAACGTCGCCAATGGGCAATCCATTTTCATCAAATCCACCAAACTCCCTAAGGAAGTAGGAGAACAACGGGCGGTCTCCAGCCAAAATCTGTGCAAATGCCAGCGAAAGGCCTTGCCCTCGAATGGTACCAGAAGGAATCTGGCCGTCAAAATCCTGTAGTTCGTTTTCGTTGTAAGCTACGTTAAAGGAAGTGCTAAAGTTTACATCCTCTGTTGCTACCCAATCCACATTCATTTCAAATTCAACCCCTTGGTTGATCAAAGTTGCATCCAAGTTTTGGAAGAAACGTGGTTGAGGAGATGGTTGAGCTGCTTCAATGTTCAACAATAGGTCTGTAGTTTGCTTGCGATAAACGTTGATACTACCAGATACTTTGTCAGCATTGAAACCGAAGTCGACACCTACGTTGAAATCCAATGTTTCCTCCCATTTCAAATCTGGGTTTGCAAAGGTAACAGGGGAAATTCCCGGTGGAACAAATTCTCCGTTATCATTGATGGACGGTGATCCAAATCGCTCTCTTCTGATGAACTGTCCATAACCAAGCCCTTCTTGGTTACCAGTAATACCAGCACCCAATCTCAATTTAAGGGTAGAGAACGTGTCGCCCATAAAGTCTTCTTCATTGATTTTCCAAGCAAAGGCTGCAGATGGGAAATATCCATATTGGTTGTTTCCACCGAAACGGGATGAACCATCAGCTCTAACTGTCGCGGTAAACAAGTACTTGTCCATTAATGTATAGTTAACCCTAGCAAAGAACGATTGCAACTCATCTGTGTTGTCAAAAGTATCTGCGGCAATTGCTCTGACAGAACGTGTAGACTGGCCGCTAGGAACTGGATCGGCGGCAACTACTTGTGGTAGAAGCCTGTTTACTATAATGTTGCTGGATCTTTCGTCGTAACCAAATTGTTGGAACGGTCCATCTATTTGAGCTTGAGTAGTGTTAACGGATGCTTTTAAGTCAGTCTCCATGACACTGAAATCAGAGGAGGAGAATCCAAAACCTTCAACATTTCGTCCACTGGTACCAAAATCTTGGAAGGAATAACCAACTATAGCGTCGATATAAGAATTATCAAATTCTTTTCTATAGTTCAAGGTTGCTTCTACAAGTCGGTTTTCCAAGTCCAAAGTATTGAAGTTGCCACGTCCATTACCTTGAACGTTTCTTCCCGCGTTGATAGCATCTCTTGTGGTAAGCCCTAAGGTTTCACCATCTGATTTATCATAACCCAAGTTGATTTTACCAGTTAATTCTGGAGTGAACTTGTATTCAATAGAACCATTCAATAACAAACGGTTCACATTACTTGTTGTACTTACCTCTTCCAATAAGGTGGCAGGGCTTAAAAGTCCACCAGCTGCAGAGAAATCTGCATTAGTTGGCCAAGTTGGGTTGGCTGAATATGCCGCACCCAATAAATCTCCATTAAACCCAGCACTACCACTTAATGGTGCTCTTTGTTCATTTACCCTAGAGATGGTACCTTGAAAGTTTAGGGTCAAGTTGTCATCCAAAAATCGGTGTGTAGCGTTGATACGCCCGGTGATCCTTTCCAAATCAGAGTTCTCAATAACACCAAACTGTTTTCCATATCCAAAAGTGGCTCTAACGTTTCCTTTTCCATAATTATGGGAATAGGAAAGGTTTTGATTTTGGGAAGCAACTGTGCGGGTGACATAATCTTGCCAGTCTGTGTTATTTCCAAAATCTTGTGCATCTCTATCACCACCAAACTGTTCTACAGCATCCAAGAATTCCTCTCTGCCCAACAAATCATATTCATTGGCTGGAGTTGAAATACTTAGGTTGGAGGAAAATTCAAAAACACCACCTTGACTTCCCCTTCCGGTTTTGGTAGTAATGATTACAACACCATTAGCACCACGAGAACCGTAAATGGCAGTTGCAGAGGCATCTTTAAGTACACTGATACTTTCTATGTCATTAGGGTTCAAGAAGTTCAAAGGATTTGAAGAAGTGGATGTACCAAGACCCGTGTTACCACTTGAGGGAGATGTATCTGCGCCTGAAAGCGGAACTCCATCCACCACAAAAAGTGGATTGTTGTTCGATCGCACGGAATTTGTACCCCTAATTCTAATAGCAACTCCATCTCCAGGTGCACCACTGGCCTGCGTGATCTGTACACCAGCGGTCTTACCTTGAATCAATTGTTCTGGCGAAGCAATGACACCTCCGTTAAAATCTTCAGAGGTAACTGCGGCTACGGCACCCGTTGCATCCTTAATGGTGGTTTGGCCATAACCAATAATTACTACTTCATCCAATGCTTGAGCATCTTCCTCCAAGGTAATGTTAATGGTAGATCTGTCATTAACGGCAACCTCAACGGTTTTGTATCCAATGTAACTGAACACAAGGGTGGCTGAGTCACCAACACCATCCAATGTGTAATTACCATCAAAATCGGTTTGCGTACCATTGGTTGTTCCTTTAACCAATACGCTTGCCCCCGGAAGAGGTCCGGTTGCATCCGAAACAGTACCAGATACTGTTTGAGCTTTCACCAAACCAAAGCATAAAAATGCTCCCAGCAGCAAAAAGCTTCTAAGTAGCGTAATCTTCATAAATAGTTAATTTTAAGTTTAGTTAATTTCAATTCAAGTGTTAAACATATATAAAAAAAATGTTAATCTAAATTTAAGCATATCGCAACATAGAGCGAAAACGGTTTCGTGTTAATAACTTTGTATCTGTAGAAGGTTGACAAAATTAATGTGTGTATAACACTTATATCATAAAATAAAAGCAAATAAATGAGAAAAGTGCAATTTTACCACTAATATAGTATTTTTATTCTTTAGTACCTATTAACGTTTTAATAAGAGTTTTTTCGAACTTCAGTATTGATTTTGTTAAAAAGCATATTTTGGCCTACCCCCTTTTCTTTATTATGTAAATTCCTAACTCATTTTTTGAACCAAATTAGCACCAACACAAAGTGAAGATTACATTAAAAGATATAGCAAGAGAGCTTGAGGTATCCATTTCCACTGTCTCAAAAGCATTAAAAAACAGTGAGGAAATTAGTAGGGATACCAAGGAAAAAGTCCAGGCTTTTGCAAAACTCTATAATTACAAGCCCAACAATATTGCTATTAGCCTCAAAAACAAAAGGACCAAGAATATTGGGGTGGTCATTCCCGATATTGTTCATCATTTCTTTACCACTGTCATTCGGGGGATCGAGAAATACGCAAATGCCAGAGGATATAATGTAATTGTATGTCTTTCAGAAGAATCCTTTGACAAGGAGGTAATCAATATGGAGATGTTGGCTAACGGAAGTATCGATGGATTTATCATGTCTTTATCCTCAGAAACCCAGCAAAAAGGTGACTATAACCATTTAAAGGAGGTTACGGAACAAGGTATTCCTGTGGTGCTTTTTGATCGAATTACCAATGAGATAGAGTGTGACAAAGTAGTCATTGATGATGAACTCGGGGCATATAGGGCCACACAAAAACTCATAGAACAAGGCAGAAAAAAAATAGCCTTGATCACTACCGATGACTACTTAAGTGTGAGCAAAGCCCGTACCATGGGATATAAAAAAGCGTTGACAGATAGTGGTTTGGGCGTTGACGAATCTAGAATACTGAAACTTCCCACCATGGAAATGGATGAAAAAGGGATTAAGGATTTTTTCGAGGGCCACCAAGATGTAGATGCCGTTCTATGTGTCAATGAGATTTTTGCTGTCTACAGTATGCGTTTGGCCCAAGAGAAGGGTCTTAAGATACCAGAAGATATCTCATTTATAGGCTTTACAGATGGGTTTTTATCGAAATATGCCTATCCCAGCTTAACAGTAGTGGCCCAACATGGGGAAAAAATGGGAGAAATATCCGCACAAATGTTGATAGACAAGGTAGAGGGAGAAAAAGAAGAAGAGGAAACCTTCCAGACCAAGATTTTGGAACCTACCTTGGTAGTAAGGGACTCCATATTTCATTAAGTTTATACTATCCTTATCATAAAGGTAACTACATTTGCCCCACAATTTTGGTAAGCAATGAATCAGGATTATATAAAAGCACACCCTTGGTCAATTATAGAGGAGGGGTTTGATAGTGAGCAGGTTGAGTCGTCCGAAAGCCTTTTCAGTTTGGGCAACGGGGCCATGGGCCAGCGTGCCAATTTTGAAGAACACTATTCCGGAGAAACGTTTCAGGGCAGTTATATTGCAGGGGTCTACTACCCGGACAAGACCCGTGTGGGATGGTGGAAGAACGGCTACCCCGAATATTTTGCCAAAGTCCTCAATGCCCCCAATTGGATTGGAATCGATATCCTAGTCAATGATGTTTCCTTGGATTTGAACACTTGCAAAAAAGTGGAGCATTTCCGTAGAGAACTCAACATGAAGGAGGGTTGGTACAAACGCAGTTTTGTGGCCACCCTGCCCAATGATTGGGAAGTTGCAGTGGACGTAACCCGTTTTCTCAGCTTGGATCTTGATGAAACCGGAGCCATTCAATATAACCTTCAGGTACTCAATTCAGACGCAGAGGTGATTATGGTCCCTTATTTGGATGGCGGAATCAAGAACAAGGACACCAATTGGGACGATAAGTTCTGGAACATCACCAATGTTACATCGAAGGGGAAAAGGGCTTTTGTTGAATCGCATACCATGAAGACCAACTTTTCGGTCTGCACTTTTATGCAAAGCGAGCTGTATATTGATGGAGCAAAATCAGACGCAGAGCCAACCACGAAAAAAGACGATACCTCCGTTGGCCATTCCTATATAATCGAGCTTAGCAAAGATGAAACCCTCACCCTAATAAAATTTGGCGGTTATACCGTGGACAGGAACCATCCAAAGGATAGGTTGCTACAAGCGGCCAACACCGTATTGGATGAAGCCATACAATTGGGTTTTGATGCACTGCTTCAGAAACAGAAAGATGCCTGGGCCAAGATCTGGGAGATGAGCGACATCACCATTGAAGGCGATGTAGAGGCGCAACAAGGCATCCGGTTCAATATTTTCCAGCTCAACCAGACCTATTTGGGTAAAGATTCCCGATTGAACATCGGCCCCAAGGGATTCACAGGGGAAAAATACGGAGGAAGCACGTATTGGGACACCGAAGCCTATTGTTTGCCCTTTTACATGGCTACCAAAAATCAGGAAGTAGCCTGGAATCTTTTAAAATATCGGTACAATCATCTGGAAAAAGCCATAGAGAATGCCGAAAAACTTGGGTTTTCCAATGGAGCAGCACTCTATCCCATGGTGACCATGAACGGGGAGGAATGCCATAACGAATGGGAGATCACCTTTGAGGAAATCCATAGAAACGGAGCTATTGCCTTCGCCATTTATAATTACCATCGGTTTACAGGCGATTACAGCTACATCCCAAAAATGGGGTTGGAAGTTTTGATCGGGATAGCCCGGTTCTGGCACCAACGCGTCAATTTTTCCGAAGAGAAACAGCAATATGTGATGTTGGGCGTTACCGGACCCAATGAGTATGAAAACAACGTCAACAACAACTGGTACACCAACTATTTGGCAAAATGGTGCATTGAATATGCCTTGGAACAGCTCAAAGTTGTCCAAGAGTCCTATCCGGAAGATTACAAAAGAATTATCCAGAAAACCGACTTGGCCCAACTCGAGACCGAGGATTGGGCAAAGGTGGCCGGGAACATGTACTTTCCCTATTCGGAAAAGCATGATGTCTTCTTGCAGCAAGACGGATTTTTGGACAAAAAAATGGTGAAAGTCCAAGATCTAGATAAGTCCGAACGGCCCATCAACCAAAAATGGAGCTGGGACCGGATTTTGCGGTCCCCCTATATAAAACAGGCCGATGTGCTCCAAGGATTTTATTTCTTCGAGGACCACTTCAGCCAAGAGGAACTGGAGCGCCATTTCGATTTCTACGAACCTTTCACCGTTCATGAATCATCACTGTCGCCCTGCGTGCACAGCATCCAAGCCGCCAAGTTGGGACGGATGGAGCAGGCATACACCTTCTACCTCAGGACCTCCAGACTGGACTTGGACGATTACAACAAAGAGGTAAAGGAAGGACTGCACATTACCTCCATGGCCGGCACCTGGATGAGCATTGTGGAAGGCTTTGGCGGTATGCGGGTGTTGGATGGCCAGTTGTACTTTGCGCCCAAGATTCCAGACCAATGGCAATCTTATTCCTTTAAAATCAATTTTAGGAACCAAATTATCACTGTGCACATTTCCGCCGATGGAAATTCTTTTGAAATCACTGGAAATGAACCATTGACCATTCAAGTAAATGAGAAACCGGTAAAACTGATTCCGGGAGAAACCGTCAAAGCATGAAAACTAGTCGTCCCATTGCTTTCTTGATTGCTTTGGGGGTGTTATATTCATGCAAAGAGAGAAGCAACCAAATACCCATTGAACCACCAATGAAGAAAAAAGAGGTAGTCTATCAGGTTTTTACACGACTTTTTGGAAATACCAATACTACCAACAAACCTTGGGGCACAATTGAGGAAAATGGTGTTGGCAAGTTTGCCGATTTCACTGATAAGGCATTGGAAGAAATCAAAGACTTGGGGGTAACACACATTTGGTATACCGGAATCCCCCATCATGCCTTGATCAACGATTATACCTCGTATGGAATTTCCAATGATGACCCCGATGTGGTCAAGGGACGTGCCGGTTCCCCTTATGCAGTAAAGGACTATTACAATGTAAACCCTGATTTGGCCCTAGATCCTGCAAAACGGTTGGAAGAATTCAAGGCACTCGTTGACCGAACCCACAAAGCCGATATGAAGGTCATCATCGATATTGTACCCAACCATGTGGCCAGAAAGTATGAAGGAAGGACAAATCCACAGGGGGTTGAAGATTTTGGGGCCAGTGATGATACCAGTAAGGCATACGATGTCAATAACAACTTCTACTATATTCCCGGTGAAGCCTTTAAAGTGCCCAAGTGGGAAAATGGTTATTTGCCCCTTGGAGGTGAGGAAAATGCTTTGTCTGATTCCAAATTTGAGGAAATTCCGGCCAAATGGACCGGCAATGGTTCGCGATTGGCCCAGCCCCATTTCAACGATTGGTATGAAACCGTAAAGGTCAACTATGGTATTCGCCCAGATGGTAGTAAGGATTTCGACGAACTGCCCGAGGATTTCTGGACAAAGGACTACAAGGCCCATTATGAATTTTGGAAGGACAAAACCTTGCCTGATTCTTGGAACAAGTTCAAGGACATTGCTATATATTGGTTGGATTTTGGTGTGGATGGTTTCCGGTTTGATATGGCTGAAATGGTACCGGTGGAATTTTGGAGCTACCTGAATTCCAATATCAAAATGAAAAATCCCGATGCTTTTTTACTGGCTGAGGTCTATAATCCGGATTTGTACCGGGCATATATCCATCTGGGGAAAATGGACTATCTCTATGACAAGGTCGACCTCTACGATAGCATAAAACATATTATGAAGGGCTACGGTTGGACAGACCACATTCCCGTGGTTCAGCAAAAAGTGGCCGATATAGAGCATCATATGCTCCATTTTTTGGAAAATCATGATGAACAGCGCATCGCCAGCCCAGATTTTGTAGGTGATGCAAAGTTGGCTAAGCCGGCGATGGTAGTTTCAGCCACGATAAGCACTTCACCCACCATGATTTATTTCGGACAGGAAGTTGGGGAACCCGGTGCGGAGGATGCGGGCTTTGGGAAACCGACCCGGACTTCCATTTTCGATTATATCGGCGTACCACACCACCAACGCTGGATGAACGATAAAAAATTTGATGGCGGTCAGCTTTCAGAAGAGGAAAAGCAGTTGCGGGATTTCTATCAGCGATTGTTAAATTTCACTATTGAAAGTGATGCTTTAATGGGAGACTATCAGGAAATCCATTACTATAACAAAGACAACACTGAAGGATATGATCATAGGGTGTTTTCCTTTGTGCGATGGTCTTCTGAAGAAAAACTGATTATTGTCTCCAATTTTGATGCCCACAAGAGTTACGATATCAATCTAAAAATACCCGAAGATATCATTGCCAAATGGCAATTGAACCAAAACACATACCAACTTCAGGATAAATTGTACGGAAAGGTCCACAAAAGACTTTTGATGAAAGAGGGAAGGGGAGAAGTACAGTTGGCGTTGGAACCTTTGCAATCCTTTATTTTTAGTTTGGAGCAATAAAAAAGCGGATTGCAACGCAATCCGCCCAAGTTCAAGGTGGTTAGTGATTTTATTCCTTTGTGGCTGTTTTTTGATAGACCAATGAGATTACGGCTCCAATAATACCAAAGAAAACAATATCAATTATGGCTTCTACAATATGGCCGGTCATATCCATAAAGTTGGCGGTTGCATAATTTAGCAAGCCCATGCCAAGTCCTATAAAAATACCGATCCAAACCCCAAATTGAAATCCTTGCCCCGCTGAATGGTGGCCTCTTGCCCATTTGCTATAAAGGGTGCTCAATGCAAACACGGCAATCAAGTTTGCCAATGCAATGAGGCCCATGTTGGGAACCTCTTTCATAACATTGACAACGGTGTGCTGTTCAAAAAAATCTACAGTGGCAATACCCCAAATAAGGTATCCCAAGAAAAACATGACAATAGCGCCGACCAAGGTGGCCAACAAATTAGATTTTGAAAACATATTGGTTTATTTAATTGGTTGTTAATGTGATAAATATATTAAATAAAAATTATCAATATCATAAAATATAAACCATAAAGTAATGAATATCATTTTTTTAGTTGGATAGACCTGTCAAATCCTAATTCAAGCAAAGGGTTCATTGTTTCGTTTTCAAATTGTATTTTTAGCGTTCTCAAACACGAACAACATGAAAAAAAGGTTATTCTTGGCTGTACTGGCCGTTTTAATTTTAAACAGTTGTGGTATGAAAGATTCAAAACCCTTGGTCATTGGCCATCGAGGAGCCATGGGTCATGAGACTGAAAATACATTGGTGTCCATAAAAAAGGCGATGGACTTAGGAGTGGATATGATTGAAATTGATGTGTTTCGAATTGATAGTGGTGAAATTGCGGTTTTTCATGATAGTACTGTGGATAGACTTACCAATGGCAGTGGTATGATTGAGGATTACAATATGTTCGCCATGCGGCAACTGGTTGTTGAAGGCGGGCATAGAATCCCAATTCTTCAAGATGTTTTAAAGTTGATCAATAACCAAGTAGCGCTGAACATTGAATTGAAGGGATACAAAACGGCAGAGAAGGTCAACCAAGTTATAAACTACTATATTTCTAATAGAGGTTGGTCTGCTGATAACATCATTATTTCCAGTTTTATTTGGGATGAATTAAGGGAAATGCGGAAAATCAATCCAGATATTAAGATCGCCGTTCTCACCGAAGAAGACCCATTACAGGCCATTGAAGTGGCCAAAGAGCTCAATGCAGTTGCCATTAACCCAAATTACACAACATTGACCGCTGAGAACACGGCTAAGATTCAGGATGAAGGCCTTAAAGTGTACACCTGGACCGTGAACGAACCTCAAGACATTCAAAAAATGAAGGACTTTGGGGTAGATGGTATCATCACCAATTATCCTGAGCGGGCCCATTAATGTTCGATGTAATCATTGTTGGTGGTGGTGCAGCCGGATTCTATGCCGCGATTCATATTGCGGGACAGGCGCCGCAACTTAAAGTGGCCATTTTTGAACGCGGTAAAACCGTACTTTCCAAAGTAAAGGTGTCAGGTGGTGGAAGATGCAATGTTACCCACGGCGAATTTGACCCCAGAGAGCTGATTACCAATTACCCACGGGGCGAAAAAGAACTTTTGGGGCCGTTCCACGCCCATGCCCCTATGGATGTCATGGCTTTTTTTGAAGAACGGGGGGTCCCACTAAAAATTGAGGAAGATGGCCGTGTTTTTCCAAAGAGCGACTCTTCCCAAAGCATTATTGATTGTTTTGAGGGCGAAGCCAAGAAATTGGGCATAAAAGTTTTAAAGAACAGCTCCGTAAAAAAGTTTCAAAAACAGGATGATGGCTGGCAGGTTACTACCATGAACAAGCATTACCAAGCTGAAAAATTGCTGCTCGCCACGGGTAGCAATGGCAAAATATGGAGTCAATTGGATGCAATGGGGCATACCATTGTATCACCAGTCCCATCACTGTTCACATTCAATGTTAAAGATGAACGCATACAAGGAATTCAGGGCATAAGTGCGGATGTTTCTGTGGAAGTTCCACCTAAGCGTATTTTTACTAATGATAAAAAGGACTTGGGGTTAAAAAGTATGGTCAAAGATCAACCGGTATTGCGTTCCGAAGGCCCTATTTTGATTACGCATTGGGGATTTAGCGGCCCAGCCATTTTAAAGCTTTCGGCATGGGGGGCCAACATACTCAATGAGTACAACTATGTGTTTCGGGTGAACATCAATTGGACCCCAGAGTATACCACAGGATCTATGGAAGGTTTTCTCAAAAAAGTGAAGGAAGTTGAAGCCAAAAAAACAGTGATGCGTACCCAAGCTGTTCAACTTCCCAGACGTTTGTGGACAAAATTAGTGGAGGCGGCCGACATTGAAAAAGATGAAAAATGGGCCGACATCACCAAAGAAAAATTGATGCATTTGGCCAAACAGCTCACCGCATGTTCCTTTCGGGTAGAAGGAAAAAGTATCTATAAAGAAGAATTTGTCACCGCAGGGGGTGTAGACCTAAAGGAAATCAACTTCAAGACATTTGAGAGCAAATTGCACCCCAACCTTTACTTTGCTGGAGAAATCATCAATGTGGATGCCATTACGGGAGGATTCAACTTTCAAAACGCATGGACTGGTGCCTTTATAGCCGCTACGGCCATTGCTTCACAAGCTTAAATTAACCCAACAGCATTGCCATTCCGGCTGCGAGCACACCCCCTAAAATAGGGCCTACAACAGGAATCCATGAATAACCCCACCCATTGCTTCCCTTTTCTTTTATTGGGACCAGCGCATGCACAATGCGAGGGCCCAAATCCCGCGCCGGATTAATGGCATATCCTGTTGTACCTCCCAAAGAAAGACCAATGCCCCAAACGATCAAGGCCACGGGAAGCGCTCCCAAAGACCCCAAACCAATAATGGTATTGTCCGAGGAAATTGTGGCATCGGTAAAATAAAGCACAGCAAAAACGAGCACAAAGGTTCCCAAAATTTCTGTGAGGAGATTTAAACCCGTATTGGGAATGGCTGGAGCATTACAAAAAACAGCTCTTTTGGTATCGCCATCCAGGGTGGCGTCAAAATGGTCTTTGTTCATCAGCCATACAAAAAAGGCACCCAACATGGCTCCAATAAATTGAGCAATGATATAAGGAGCAATATCATTTACTGGGAATTCACCCGCAACGGCCAAGCCAATGGTCACAGCCGGATTAATATGCGCTCCGCTGTACGGACCAGCCACCACTACACCAGTATAGACCGCAAAGGCCCATCCGGTGGTGATCACGATCCAGCCCGACCCAGAACCGTAGGTTTTTTGTAACGAAACATTGGCATTTACGCCGCATCCCAAGAGCATGAGCAAAAAGGTGCCGACAATCTCAGCAATAAAAGGAGTCATACGATTTGATGATAAAAGTTAATGGTTTGGTTATAAGGTCTTGATATTAATTCTGGTTTTCTGTCCAATATTCCAATGCTTTTATGGCCCTGTACCAACCCTGTATCCCCTTTTCTATGGTTTTTCGGTCGGTTGAAGGGTTAAAATGAACATCAGCTTGCCAAATATCCTGAATTTCATCGGTATTTTTCCAATAGCCTACGGCTAATCCTGCCAAATAAGCGGCCCCCATAACGGTGGTTTCCACAATCTTGGGCCGTACCGTTACGGTATTCAACACATCGGCCTGAAACTGCATGAGCATATCATTCACCGTGGCCCCACCATCTACACGAAGTTCTTTGATGGCAATTCCAGAATCGGCTTCCATAGCCTTTAAAATATCCATGGTCTGGTAGGCAATGGATTCCAGTGCAGCTCTCGCAATATGGGCATCAGTACTACCACGGGTTAACCCAAACAGGGTGCCTTGGGCATGTTGGTTCCAGTGGGGAGCGCCCAACCCGGCAAAGGCAGGCACAAAATAAACTCCTTCGGAACTATCCACAGAACTGGCCAGTTTTTCTACATCAGATGATTTTTTGATGATGCCAAGACTGTCCCGCAGCCATTGCACCACAGCTCCGGCAATAAAAATACTGCCCTCCAAAGCATATTGGGTCTTTCCATTGATTTTCCAAGCCACTGTGGTCAAGAGTTTGTTTTCAGAAACAATGGGCTTGTCACCAATGTTCATGAGCATAAAACAGCCCGTGCCGTAGGTGTTTTTCACCATCCCCTTTTTGGTGCACATTTGCCCGAACAAAGCGGCTTGTTGATCTCCTGCAATCCCGGCAATCGGTATTTTGGAGGCAAAAAAATTGGGACTGGTATGCCCGTAGACCTCGCTGGATTGTTTTACTTCGGGAAGCATGCTCTTGGGAATCGTCAATAAATCCAAAAGCTCATCATCCCAATCCATGGTATTGATGTTGAACAGCATGGTGCGACAGGCATTGGTCACATCAGTAATGTGGAGTTTGCCTTCCGTCATTTTCCAAATAAGCCACGTATCTATGGTGCCCAGGACCAAATTTCCCGCCTCTGCTTTTTTCCGGGCACCCTCTACGTTGTCCAAAATCCATTTGACTTTGGTTCCCGAAAAATAGGAATCGATGACCAATCCGGTCTTTTCCCGAATCATCTGCGACTTTCCTTGATTTTTCAATTCATCACAATAATCCGCAGTACGTTTATCTTGCCATACAATGGCATTGTAGATGGGTTCACCTGTTTTTCTGTCCCAAACCACCACGGTTTCCCTTTGGTTGGTAATGCCTATGGCAGCCATTTGTTCACCTTTTAGACCTTTTTTACTGACGGCTTCTGCGGCCATGCCGGCTTGGGTGGCCCAAATCTCGCTGGGATCGTGCTCTACCCATCCCGGTTGTGGGAAAATTTGGGTGAATTCTTTCTGTGCCACAGAGATTATGCTTCCTTTTTGATCAAAGACCACAGCACGCGAACTTGTGGTGCCTTGATCTAGTGCAAGGATGTATTGATTCATTTTTAGTTAATTTAATGCATTGGAATTTACTAAAATTTATCCGAGTATTTTTTAAGGCAACATGAAGAAGACATTTATAGCACTTTTACGGGGAATCAATGTAGGTGGCCAAAAGAAAATTAAAATGGCGGAATTGCGGGAAACATTGACCCGAACCGGACTGGAAAATGTGCAGACCTATATACAGAGCGGCAATGTTATTTTTGAAAGTTCAGAAGGAAATTTGAAAAGCTTGGAAAATAGTATCCGGGAAACAATTTTAAAGGATTTTGGTTTTGAAGTGCCCACTCTCGTTATCAGTGGCAATGACATAAAAGAAATATTGGAAGCCAATCCGTTTGCTGACAAAGAGGAAGAAAATAAGTTATACTACGTTCTGCTCAAAAAAGCTCCAGAGAAGGATTTGGTGACGCAGTTCGAAGAAGTAAACTATCCCAATGAAGACTTTCAGGTTACTGAAAAATGCGTGTACTTGATGTGTAAAAAGGGGTATGGCAATGCAAAACTCAACAACAACCTAATTGAACAAAAGTTAAAGGTCGAGGCCACTACACGGAACCACAAAACCATGCAAAAGTTACTGGAAATGACTCAACAAGGGTAAATCCCAAACTTAAATTTGAACTTGTCTCTTGAACTTGTCTCTTGAACTTGAACTTGAACTTGAACTTGATTCTTGAACTTGAACTTTATCAGGAATTCAGCTCCCAAACTCTGTAGTTAAGGACTGCTGCAAAACCCACCCAAAGTAAATAAGGAATCATCAAAATAGCTGCAGGTTTGCTCACTACATTGAACCATTTAATGGTAAGTATGATTAAGGTCAGTAGTGCTAAAATGACAAAAAGGGCCGCAAAGGGATTTTTCAATCCAAAAAAAACAATACTCCACAACGCATTCACCAAAAGCTGAAAAAAGAAGTGGTACAAAGCCGTTTTCACCCAAATATGGTGGTACCCTTTGGACCATACCATTCCAGCTGCCACACCCATAAGTATGTAAAGAACCGTCCAGACAGGAGCAAAAATTGCGTTGGGAGGGGTGAATTCTGGTTTGTTCAGCGTTGCGTACCAATCGTTTACGGAACTTTGTGTAGCAATTCCTGCCAAAAATCCTATCAATAGGCAAACGGCAATGCTTATAGCAATGTAAATGATACTTTTCTTCATGGTTGGTGCAACTCCGTCTAAAATAAGAATTTATTTCAATCCGTTTTCCAAGAACAGGGTTGCAAGTGTATATTTGTCCAAATAGCTTTTCCATGACCGAAAAAGATTTTAAGGCAGAACCATACCAACATTTTTCAGATAGTGGAAAAGTAACATGGAAAGCGCCCAGCAATATTGCCTTGGTAAAATATTGGGGCAAGTTGGCGAATCAAATCCCGGCTAATCCATCCATTAGTTTTACGTTGGATACCTGTGCCACTACAACTTCGGTTGCCTACCAAAAAAGGGAAGATGGTAAGGATGGTTTTTCTTTTGACTTGTTGTTTGAAGGGAAGCCAAAGGAAGACTTCAAGCCCAAGATTGAAACTTTTTTTAAGCGGATTGAGTTTTATGTGCCTTTTTTGAAAGACTATCATTTTACCATTGAAACCTCAAATTCTTTTCCGCACAGCAGTGGTATTGCATCCTCGGCCAGTGGAATGGCTGCTCTTTCTCTTTGTTTATTGGATGTTGAAAAGCAATTGAACCCGGAAATGAATGAGAAATTTTTCAAGAAAAAGGCTTCTTTTTTGGCGCGACTGGGTTCTGGAAGTGCGTGCAGGAGCATTGAGGGCGATTTGATCCAATGGGGAGAACATCCTAATATACCAGATAGCTCAAATCTATACGGAATCAAATATCCGTTTGAGGTGAATCCGGTGTTCAAAAATTATCACGACACCATTTTGTTGGTGCATAAAGGTCAAAAGCAAGTGAGCAGTACCGTGGGTCATGATTTAATGCATGGTCACCCATATGCCCAAAACCGTTTTCAACAAGCCTTTGGTAATTTGGATAAATTCAAATCTATTTTTGCAGGCGGGGATTTAGAGGAGTTCATCAAAATGGTGGAAAGCGAAGCCCTGACCCTCCATGCCATGATGATGACCAGCATGCCCTATTTTATTTTGATGAAACCCGATACCTTGGAAATCATCAACAAAATTTGGAAGTACCGAACCGACACCAAAGTTCCCATTTGTTTCACGTTGGATGCCGGGGCCAATGTGCATGTCCTATATCCAGAATCAGTCAAGGAAAAAGCCATTCAATTTATTCAGGATGAATTAGTTGTGCACTGCGAGAAAGGGCACTATATTTGCGACCGAATTGGGATGGGGGCTAAAATAATCGCTGATCAGTAACAGCAAAGCGGTTTTTTTGCGTTATTTGTCCCGAGTTCTAATAGGAAACACAAAATTCAGGGAGAAAATTGTTTTGTTTATCGGATTGTTTTCAAAATTAAACAAAATAGTTTGTATCTTGGTAGAAGTTTATGAAGGGTCCATTATTTTATTCTAAGATTCTGCTGTTTGGAGAGTATGGTATCATCAAAGATTCCAAGGGGCTTTCCATTCCATATAATTTTTTCAAGGGAGCCCTAAAACAGGAGAAGAACCTGTCCGAGTTGGCCCAAAAATCCAACAATAGTCTAAAAGCTTTTGCGGAATACCTAAAAACTATTGAGAAGCAGGAAAAGGGCTTAGTCTCTTTTGACATGGAATCCTTGGAAAAGGACATTGCCAACGGTATGTATTTTGACAGTTCAATCCCACAAGGGTATGGAATTGGTAGTAGTGGTGCCTTGGTCGCAGCCATTTATGACAAATATGCCAAGGATAAAATCACCGTTTTGGAAAATCTCACCAGAGACAAACTTCTAAAACTGAAGAAAATCTTCGGGAAAATGGAATCCTTTTTTCATGGAAAATCCTCTGGATTGGATCCCTTGAATAGTTATCTAAGCTTGCCCATCCTCATCAATTCCCAGGACAATATTGAGTCTACCAGTATCCCAACCCAAAATACCAATGGAAAAGGTGCTGTGTTTTTATTAGATAGTGGAATTACGGGCGAAACCGCTCCCATGGTGCAGATTTTTATGGAAAAAATGAAGCAGGAAGGGTTCCGTAACATGATCAAGAACCAATTTGTGAAGCATACCGATGCGTGTGTGGAAGACTTTTTAAATGGTAATGTGAAATCCCTTTTTGGAAATCTAAAACAGCTTTCCCATGTGGTTTTAGACCATTTCAAACCCATGATTCCGGCGAAGTTCCACCAGTTGTGGCAGCAGGGCATCGAATCCAATGACTATTATCTAAAACTTTGCGGTTCAGGTGGTGGAGGATATATCTTAGGCTTCACTGAAGATTTGGAAAAAGCCAAAAAAGCACTCAAAGGCTACAATTTGGAAGTGGTCTACAACTTCTAAAAGCAATCCAATGCTTAGTAGAAAAAACAAACTCTTGCTTTTTAAGCTATTGAGTCTATTTTCTGTGGTCCGAGGATACAATATTCTGGTGATTACTTTGGCGCAGTACTTGGCTTCCATCTATATTCTTTCACCAAATATTCCACTGCGGCAGGTGGTTTTTGACCTGAACCTTTTTTTGATCGTGACTGCTTCGGCGCTGGTAATTGCCAGTGGGTACATCATCAACAATTTTTATGATGCTGAAAAGGACTTAATCAATAAGCCTACCAAGAGCATGCTGGATCGGTTGGTAAGCCAACGTTTTAAACTCACTACCTACTTTATCCTTAATTTTTTAGCGGTTCTGACAGCCAGTTACATTTCGTTTAGGGCGGTTTTATTTTTTTCGGCCTATATTTTTGGAATTTGGTTCTATTCCCACAAACTCAAACGGATTCCCTTTGTTGGAAACTTGGTGTCGGCCACCTTGGCCATAACCCCCTTTTTTGTAGTATTTGTGTACTATGGAAATTTTGAAACAGTCATATTTGTGCATGCCGTTTTCTTGTTTTTATTGATTTTGGCGCGGGAAATGATCAAGGACCTAGAAAACATGGCGGGCGATTTAGCCCAAAACTACCGTACCATACCCATTATTTATGGCCCAAAAGTGTCCAAATTCAGCATTGCGCTGTTGATTATGTTGACCTTGGTACCAGCCCTATTGCTCATCAAAACCTTTGATGTGGGCTATATGTATCTCTATTTTACGGGGTGCATTGCCCTTTTGATTTTGTTTTTGGTGTTGTTATGGAAATCCAAGGACAAAAAACACTACGTGTGGCTGCACAACATCTTAAAGTTCATCATTGTTGCAGGTGTTTTCAGTATTTTGTTGATTGATGTTGATTTGGTGTTAAATAGAATAGTGTAATGGAGAATGAATTAAAAGTGGCCATGGCCCAATTGTCTCCCGTTTGGTTGGATAAGGCTGCCACGTTGGATAAAATTAAGACTGCCATAGAAGCAGCAGCGAAGGAGAAAGCAGAACTTCTAATTTTTGGTGAGGCTTATCTTCCGGGATATCCCTTTTGGTTGGCCTATACGGATGGAGCGGCGTGGGATTTGAAGGTGAATAAGGAGCTACATGCCCATTACGCCCGTAATTCCATTCAGATTGAAGCCGGCGAACTGGATGAAGTTTGTCAACTGGCAAAAAAACATAACATGGCCATTTATCTGGGAATGATGGAGCGTCCCAAAGATCGGGGCGGACATAGCCTGTATTGTTCTTTGGTTTACATCAACGAGACCGGTGAGATCAAATCGGTGCATAGAAAATTACAGCCTACGTATGATGAGCGTTTGACCTGGGCGCCGGGTGATGGTCACGGATTGCGGGTACATTCCCTTAAGCAATTTACGGTGGGCGGACTCAATTGTTGGGAAAATTGGATGCCGTTGCCCAGAGCGACTTTATATGGCCAAGGGGAAAATCTGCATGTAGCCGTTTGGCCCGGAGGGGTTCATAACACCAAGGACATTACCCGTTTTATTGCACGGGAATCCCGAAGCTTTGTGATTTCGGTCTCCTCATTGATGCACACTTCCGATTTTCCAAAAGATACTCCCCATTTGGAGAAAATCTTGGAAAAGGCCCCAGAAGTATTGGCCGATGGCGGCAGTTGTATTGCAGGACCTGATGGGGAGTGGCTAGTGGAACCAATTGCTAACAAAGAGGGCATTTTTTATAAAACTCTGGACTTTAACCGGGTATATGAGGAACGTCAAAACTTTGATCCCGTAGGCCACTATTCAAGACCTGATGTGACGAAGTTAACCGTGAATCGGGAGCGGCAGACTACGGTTGGGTTTAAGGAATAAAAAAGCTTAATGAAGTTTTTTGGAATGGCACTTATCGTTTAAGCTAAAAATCGTTTTAATGGTTTTTAGCATCCGATAGCTGCCGGCAGGCAGGAGTGAAGTTAGCCGTTTTTTAATTAAGGAGCTGGCCTAGATTGATAAATCAACTCTTTCATTTCATGAAAGCGTGGGTCAATCTTTATCCTTCCCCAAGGAAATTTCGTAATCCTCAATGTTTCCGTGAATTTTTAGATTTAGGTAACGCACTTTTTTGGTGGGGTCCACTTCAATGATTTTATCATCCGTAGGAATGGAGTCTTTGTCCTTTTTATTGCCGAACAGTTTATAAACCGCAGCTCTTTTTACGGTTTTCCACGGAATTTTGAGGTAGTACTCAATGTTTTGCTCCATATCATGGGTGCCCGATACTTCCATGTGCCCCAGTGTGGATTCAATGGTCATGTCGGGTATGGTGATACGCCCTTTGGTGATGTCCAAATGGTTTTGGAGCGTGTCAAACCGAACGTTTTTCAGGTTTTTATCCCCCATATAATCGGATAGCATGGCCATGGGCTCATAATTGACCAAGCGTCCGTTCAGTACTTGGACATCCATATGTACCTCAGATTGATCTAAATCGGGAACCAAATCGGGGTACACTCGAATCTTTCCATTGATTTTTGAAGACACTTTTCCATGCAGATTTTCCGAAATTAAGTGATTTTGCCCGAAATTTTCAAACTTGAACAAAATCTGGTCAATATCAACATTGTCCAAGGAAAGATTAGGACTCAAATAAATGTGTTTTGGGTCGCTACCATTAAAATATCCCGACATGTTCAAATGCCCACCAGCGGCATCCATGGACAGGGTATCCACATACACATAATGATTTTGTGTGGTGCGTAAACTGGCGTCAATATTTTTTAAGTCGATGCGATTGCGAATGAAATGACCAATATTGACATCAAACCGCATATCCGTAAAGGGCAATTCGTAAATATTGAAAGCTGTTGCGTGTTCTTCTACGTCTTCTGTTACGGATTCAGTGGTTGTTGCAATTTTGGGAGGCACTGTATTGAAATTAAAAAGCTGGTCGTAATCAATGTAATTTGCATTCAGCGCCAAATAATTGTCCCTCTTTTTAATGCTTTGGTCCTTCCCAAGATAATAGTCCAAGTTTACATCAAAAACGGTTCTGCCAATTTTACCATGCAGATTTTCAACCACAAGATGCTCGTCCTCATAATGTATTCTACCATTAAAGTCTTGAAAACGTAAGGGGTGCAGGTGCATTTTGGAGTCCAATCTGTCCAAATCCAAATCAATGGAATGCAAGGATGAATCTATGTAATGCATGCTGGAATTTACATGCAATGTGAGTTTCTCGAACTCTTCATGGCGATATTGCTCAGGAACGTAGTTTTCACCTCCGTAGGAAAAGATGTCTTCCAGGCGGAGCAAGTCTGAAGTCAAGGTGATATCCAAGTCTACGTCCCCGTTGAGGGTTTTTTGCATCCAAAATTTGTAGTTGTGTGCCATACCGTTCAAATGAAAGTCTGAATCATCGATGTAGCCTGTAAAATCCACAATCTTCAAATCTTCATCATCAATAAGGAAATCAGCATGAAAATCATGGAGTTCGTGCGGATAATGCTGAAGTTTGGCATACAGGCTGTCTACAAAAAACTCGCCCTTTGGTAAATATTCGGATTCTGTAAAATCTTTGGCAGAGGCTCTGAAGGAAAAACCAGTGCTTAAATTTTCAACCCGTTCATTAATTCCTTTTTGTTCTGCTTCGGAGTAGCGTGTTAGTTCGGCAATGTCTAGAACATCAGACTGTATATCCAAATGGACATCAACGGGGTCATTTGTATGGTGCACTATAGCCGGAAGGTCTGAGAGATAGCCTGTAATGGAAAGCTTGGAATGGCCCATCACTAGGTTAAAAGTATCAAGGGTAGCTTGCTTGCCTTTCATGATGAGGTGCATGTTAAGCTGTTCCAATGGCACCGGAAGCTTTGATGTTGAAAAACTAAGATTGGACACCCTTAATTCGCTGAAATAGGCTTGGTTTAAATCACTGATGGCCTGTTCTGGGTGGTCTAGGTCGATAATGTCATGAAAGTTCATTTTTAGCGATACATTTCCGGAAACGTCTTCAATATCATCAATGTTCAAGAATTTAGTCATAAAGGCCAAATTAAAATCGGCATCCAATTGCATATCCACCTCTGGCGATTCAAAATTGCTTACGACCAACGCTCCAGAAAAATTCCCCGACTCCAATTTTGCGCTCATATTGGTCAAAGAAAATTTCATGGTTTTCAGGTTCCGGGCCTCTCCGTTGGTAAAGTAGCCTTTGAATCCCATTTCGTTGATACGTTTTCTTTCTTCGGTATTCTCCAAAAAGGCCTCACTGGCCCCGAAAGAGGCTTCAATAAAGGGCATTTTTCCACCGCCCATAGGCCCTTGGATAATGCCGTTGAAGTAGATTTTACCTTCATTTTTATAGCGTTCAAGAACTGGAATCAGGTCTTCGGGAGCAAATGCGATGAACATATCAAAGTTGGGTTTGGTTCCCTTGACCTTTAGGTCAATGTCCATACCGTTTTTGGTGTCCAGCGACCCTTCAAGATCAAAATCGCCATGTTCCATGGTAATGCCAGAGGGTTTTATTTGAAGTATTCCTGTTTGTTCATCAAAAGTAAGGTCGGTGTGCAGTTCAAAATGCTTGTGGTGGAAATAGGTTTGCTCTCCATTTTGGAACACATTCAATTGAAATTCAGTGTCAACATGGGCTGCGATGGATTCGTCACCAAGGCTAATGCCTCCAATCGCCTCATAGATGAACGTTTCAATATCGGTATTGGTGGCTTCGTCCAACTTATGGATGTCGAGATTTTGCAATTTGATTTTTTTAAGATGCACAGTCATAGGTTCTTCTTCCTCGGAATCAGTTTCGGACTTGAGTGCATTCTGAAGATTGTTTGATCCATCTTGATGGATGACGATATTGAAAGTGCCTTCCTTTATCAGCAATGACTGAATATCGTAGTTCCCACTGACCATGTCCCATAAATTGAATCCGATGTAGAGATTTTCCACATCCAAAATCTTGGGGGCATTATCCGCTTTGGTTTCATAAATGCGTAGGTCGTAGAGCTTTATGGAAATGTGGGGGAAATTGCCAAAGAGGGATAATTTGGACTTATCTATGGTGATGAGACCCTCGTGCTGTTGATTGAGCACATCTATCTCACCCTGGATAATTTCATCCTGAGCAGTATGGATATATAGCAACAAACTGCCTAGCAGCACAATTGGGAAAAGAACCGCAATTGCAATGGATCGCCACCAGAATTTTCGCTTTTTAATGAATGTAAACCTCATACCCTTGTAAAAGTGTAGCTCGTTAACCAAACGATGAAACCGTTTTTAAGATTGTCCGGTAGTTTCATAATTATTGCGTTATAAGGGTTAATCTGGTCTTTTCCCAAGTCGCCACATCAAAATTCCACCTGTTACGAACATCCATATGGCATAGGCTCCTGTGGGAATGGCCATTTCAACATTCTTCAATATGGTGGTAGCAATTACAAAAGCCAATGTTCCGTTCTGAATGCCACTCTCCACCGTTATGGAGATGGCACTTTTAAAATCCAACTTGAACAGTTTATAGGCAACATAGCCCAATCCCATGGTTAAAACGTTCAGTAATAAGGTTACCAACCCAACTTCTCGTATTCCCCTACCAATAATCTCAATATTTGAAACGATCACGGCGATAAAAACTAAAATAAAAAGTACAGTGGAAGCGATGCGCATGGGTTTTTCCATACGTAGGGCAAATGCGGTTCTAAACCTTCGGATGATCATCCCCATTACAATGGGAATGACAGTGATTACCATAATTTGAATGATTGTATCCACAATGGGAAGCTCAATGGTAACATCGGTACCTGTGCCAAAATAGGCCAACACATACGATAGGATAAATGGTATGGTAAAGACTGTTACCGTACTGGAAAAAGCAGTCAATGTAACGGACAAGGCAATGTTACCCTTGGAGACTTGGGTAATCAAGTTGCTGGTAGGACCTCCGGGACAGGAGGCCAAAATCATCAACCCAACGGCCATTGTAGGGCTCAAATCAAAAGATATGGCTAGTAGAAAACCCACAATGGGCAACAGAATAAGTTGATTCGTCAATCCTATCAGTATGGTTTTTTGGGGATTTTAAGATTCTGGAGAAATCGGCCGGTACCAGGCTCATTCCCATACCTAACATAATTAGGGCAAGGGACAAGGGTAGGAACAGTTGGGATATAAATTCAGTAATGGTCATAGAAAAATAGGAGTTTGGTGAATAGTCTATTAATGTGCACTACGTGAAGTTCTAAAATCTATTTAAAATAACCGTTACAAAATTGATGGATTGGTTCCACCAATTGATGGTTTTGGTTTTCAGAGTCCTTGATGGCTTTTCTCGGCCTTGCAGATTATCAAAATTAAGCGTGAGATCATCGTATTTGGCCTGAAAATAATGTATATCTTCGCCAAAATTTTATGACTGATGGCGAAATCAGACAATAACCGCAACCGGAAACCTTCCCGAAACACCAAAGGGGACGAGGGTAATCAGCGAAAGCCCTATTCCAAAAATTACAAACCCCAAGACAAACGAAATGCCCCGGTAAAAAAATCGAATCCGGATGAGATTCGGTTGAACCGTTATATTGCCAATGCAGGCATTTGCTCCCGAAGGGAAGCGGACACCTACATTGCTGCGGGGAATGTCTCGGTCAATGGAAAGGTGATTACCGAAATGGGCTTTAAGGTAAAACGTTCCGACGATGTCCGTTTTGATGGAAAACGCCTTAATCCCGAGAAAAAAGAATACATCCTCCTCAACAAACCCAAGAACTTTATCACCACCACCAGCGATGAAAAAGGGAGACGCACGGTTATGGAACTGATTTCCAGTGCCACCAAAGCCCGCTTGTTGCCCGTAGGTCGTTTGGACCGAAACACTACCGGTCTTTTGCTCTTTACCAATGATGGAGATTTGACCAAAAAATTGACGCATCCCAAACATGGGGTTCGCAAGATTTACCACGTGCATTTGGACAAAAGTTTAAGCTTGGCCGACCTGCATAAAATTGAGGCCGGTCTGGAACTCGAAGATGGCCCCATTGAAGTGGATAGCATCAGTTTTATCCAAGGGGCTCCCAAGCGCGAAGTGGGTGTGGAAATTCACAGTGGTCGCAACCGAATCGTACGCCGTATTTTTGAACATTTGGGCTACGAAGTGAGCAAACTTGACCGCGTCATCTTTGCCGGATTGACCAAAAAAGACTTGCCCCGTGGCCATTGGCGCCACCTTACCGAGCAGGAGGTGATCAATTTGAAGATGATAAAGTAAAAAGCGCCGTTAGCTTTAGGCGGGATTTTTCCAAAAAAAATCCCCTGCACTTTAAGTGAGGGGAATGCCATTCTAGAAATTACAATTCTAATTAAATCTGCTCTTTTTCTTCTTGGTCTGGTTTTGGAGCGTAATGTTCCAAGAACTGCCTTTGCATCTCTTCCATTTTTTTATGGATTTTGTCCAAATCCATGAAGTCCCGTCCTATTGGACTTTCAAAAAAATCATCTTTAAAGAACTGCTTGCTAAAAAGAGAATCTTCTGCAAAGAAATTGGGAAAACCATCATCATCAAATTGGGAAAAACTTCTCGAAAATCTGGATCTAAAGGACGTAAACAAACTATCACGGTCCATTTGGGCCAAATCTTCGGCATATTCTGAAGAAGACCATGAATAAATGGAATCGTATTGGATCAGGTTTCCATTTTCATCAAATTCCCGGTTCACTTTCCAGCTACCCTGGGGCTGTTGTGCAAGATTTTGGTTTTCTCTATTTTCTTTGGTATTGTTTTCTTGTCCATTGCAACCAAAACATACCCACGAAAGCAAGGAAAGTAGTACAAACTTTTTCATAGGGCATAATTTTAAGGTTAAACAAAATAATGGGAGAGGCCTGAACGAGGCCTCTCCAGAATTACCGTACCTTAAGCTATTTTAATGCTGCGGGCCGGTTTTTTAATGGCTTCTTCTTTTTTGGGCAAATGAATGCTCAAAATACCATCTTTATATTCCGCTTTGATCTTATCTTCATTTACGGTTTCCGGCAAAGAAAAGGAACGCTTGAACGAAGCATAACCAAATTCCCTTCTAATATGGTTGTCCTCATTTTCCTGATTTTGTTCATTGGTCTCTGCCGAAATGGAGAGTACCTGATTGTCCAGATCTAGAGTGAAATCTGACTTTTTTAACCCGGGGACCGCCATATCCACGTAGTAGGAATCCTTGGTCTCCCTAATATTGACTTTGGGAAGGGTAAGGCCCGAATTAAAATTTGATGTAAAAACTGAAGGGAGCTCCCTGTTGAACAATTCATCAATCCAGGAAGACCACATGGGGAAGGTTAGGCTATTTGAATTTGATTTTGCCACACTTCCATTTTTTGTTGCAACTAAATTACTCATAACTGCTAAATTTTAGTTAGACAATAATTCAAATGTTCAATAGTGCATAGACAAAAAAAATGCCAAACCATTTCATGGGGAATGTGAAAGGCTTGACTTTAAAATTTTTTAAGAATACAGATGATATCCTTCAATAAAAATTAACAGACTGGATGTCAGTATGTCACAATCAACAATGTCATTTTTTCGGGCCACTGACAGTCTGAAACAATGTCCATTGATTGGGGTCCAGTATGATGCTGTCTGGACGGAATTTTGATTGTATTTCAAAGTTTTGGGATCGCCCATCCACTTGAATCGTTTCAACGACCATTTTTCCATCTTTTACCAACCCAATTTCCAAAGGAAACTGGAACACATGATGGGATTGCATTTGTTCCAGATTTAGAACGACTTTTCCCTTTTCGTATTCCCAATTCCATTTCAGTTGTGGATGGCCTTCGGTAAATAACCATTGCTGAAAAAAGCCTTCCAGCCTTTTACCCGAAACGGCTTCCATCACCTGCCGAAAGTCATCGGTCAGGACATTACTGTTGCGATAGGTGGCATAGTATTGCCGAATCCCTTTCCAAAACGTATCATCGCCCAAGGCATACCGAAGCATGTTCAATACCCAACCCGCTTTTTGATAGGTATTGGTGCTGAGTACCCGCATAGGGTCGGTAATGGTGAGGTCCACGATTGGGGAAGGGTTGGTTTTGTAATAGGCAATAATTTCCCTGCGATCCGTGGCCAATTCTTCTTTTCTGCGTTCATCACCATACACATTTTCCAAATATAGGATGCTGAAATATGTCGCAAAACCTTCACTGAGCCACACGTGGTTCCAACTTTTTTCTGTGGCCGAATTGCCAAACCATTGGTGTGCAATTTCATGGGCAATCAAGGGTTCAACGGTGTTATTTCCGGTGACTGAATTTTCAAAATAAGCAATGGTACCTGCATTTTCCAATCCGCCCCACTGGGTTTTGGCCTGCATATTGGCCAGTTTGGCATAGGAATAGGGGCCAATGGCATTGATGAAATAGTCCAGCACCTTCCCGGCTACAGTGTAATCGTGAAAACCCTCCAAGCGATTTTGTGGATACACCCAAGCCGAAACGGGAATGCCCTGTACCTCGCCCACTATCCGACTGGCAAACTCTGTTACACCAATGGTCATGACCTTGGTGGCCACAGGAGCAGGTTCATTGTAAATGGTAAGCTTATAGCCGTTTTCAAGGTTGCTTTCTTCAATCTTTTCACCGGTCGCCACCACATCGTAATGATCTGGAGCGGTAATTTGAAATACCACACTCGCCTTATCATACGGATGGTCTACCGACGCAAGCCAATGCCGTGCCAAGTTGGGCCAGTTGTCGCCAAAAAAGGAGCGTTTTCCGAATTTGGTTGTAGAAATGACAAGGCCTCTTTCGGGGATACCGTGATATTTTATGCTAAACGTTTGCGTTTTGGCATCTGTTTTTGGAACAATATTGATTTTGTTTTCGGTGTAGGTGTAGTCCGCTTGTAGGCTGTCCTCCAATACCTCTGTAACTTCCATGCCAAATTCCCCTGATTTTGAAACCAAATCCAAGGCAAAAGGGGTCGCTTTTTCTTTAAAGGAAACCGTTACTTGGGTTTCACCTTGAATTTCGTTTGAAGCATCAGTTAGGGAAAGTCCAAACACGTAGTGTTGCACATCTACGTTTTCATTTTTGGGATATTGATCTTGGGCATTTCCAAGAAAACAAACCAAAACAAAAGCCAGAAGGAAGGTTACAATTCGTTGTTGCATAAAGAAATCACTAAGTTGATGGTTCAAGATACAATTTTGGGAAGAGTTTAGGGAATTTCTCAAAATGTAGGAGTAGCTAGAGGCCCTAGGCAATGTTGTGCTTTTATAGGTAGTTATTTCAAATCCTTTTTCAATGAATCTGGATCTTGCCTTGTATCAAAAACCGTGACGATTTCAATTTCCTTGGTTTCTACTAAAATCCGATAGTAAAAAGTAGATTGCTTTGTGATCACGCATTTATAAAGCCCTTTTATTTCCTTTGATTCGGGGCAACTTTTGGGTTGCGATGATATTTGGGAGATTTTTTGGTTAAGCTTTTCTACAAATTTGTCCCTTGCTTTTAAACCCCAGTTTTCAATTAGGTAATCGTTCAATTTTAGAAGTTTAGCCTCAGCTAGCTTCGATAAAAATACATGCATCAGGAAATCTTCTTAATAAATGAATCGTACGAAACCCTTTTGCCTTGATCGAGTTCTTCCAATCCTTTCTTTATCTCCTGTTGTTGTTCGGGGGATAGTTCGTTCCAAAAATCCTCTTGCTCACTTTTGATAATGTTGGCAATTTTTTCGATAATACTTGCATTATCAATCTTCAATATGGCCTTTATTAATTCTAGCTTGGAAGTTTGAATATCCATGACAACCGCTTTGAATCAAAGGTACAAATTTAATCAGTTCATGGGGTTTAAGACACAGTTTAAGGAAGAGCTTAGGTGTTTTTACCGGGAACTAAAAAGATTAAAAAGTTACTTTTAATCTTCGATGATCATCAAGGCATGGTACAAATTATCAAGGTATTTTTGTTGGTTTTCATCGTCCTTAAAATACCTTTGGTAATTCACACCGCATGATTCAACATCCAAAATGTTTTTTGTGTTGAATGACCAATCATCGTTATCCTCAACAGTTATTCCCAAACCATCATTACAATTTTGCCAATGGGTAGAGAATCGGGTTTTTTTATGTAGTGAATTGAAATCAGCATACACCGTAAAACCGTTCATTTCTGAATTATAAAACTTTACAATGGAAGTAATCGGTACTCCTCCCCAGAGTATTGTGACTCCCTCCGAAAAAGAGATCTGTATAATATTTTTTTCTTGGAGTGGTTTTTTTTGTTCCTGTTTTTCCCAGAAGTATTGTTTTTCATAAATGATTTTAGTCCCTTTTGGCACCAAAATCCCTTTGACAATTGTTGGCTGGGCCGTTATATAAAAAGGCCTTTTATCAGGTTTGTTGAGGGTGTAGGCAGAAGAAAGTGCAAAAAGATAAACCAAGAAACTTACAATGGCTATCAGCAGTATAACCCCAAATACGATTGCTATATTTTGTGTTTTCAATTTTTGATGGAAATTTTACGTCGTTATTGCAAGCTAGGAGTGAAGCTACCATTTTTAACCTTTAAAAAGTAACCCAAATTGACAGATGCGCCCTATGAGTTGATTACTGGCTAAAAAGAAAAATCAGTTTTTAAAAATTCAGAGCCTTTTGCGTTTTTAATGCAACCAAATGATTTGAAAAAAGGAGGGATTTTAAAATGGCAATATCGATTTGTGTATGGCTTCGTTACGGACTTTTTCTGTGGAAAATATACGTCTGTACTGAAGATAGTTAATTGCAAAGACTTCCATTTTGGGAAATCCGCCCACAATTAATTATAAACCGTGTTAGCCTAAGTTTTTTATCTCCAATTGTCAAATTTTCGAGATAAAAACGAACAAACAAGTAATTCACAAGTCCTGTTCTTATCTATATTCACTTGTTCAAGTTTACAATTCTTGTCATAATCAATTTCAAGTCCGGTTTTGTCCTTAATCCGCTCAATATAGACTTTCCATCTGGTGTCATTTGATGGAATTGGGAACAATACAAAAGCAACAATTCCCTGAGCTGAGTTTAATTTTTTTGCATCTCTTACTATTGATTTAATATTTTTCGTAATTGGTCTACTGTTATTACTTATTCCGTCAATTTTCCAATTTGTGTTAGAAGTTTTCAATTCGACCTGATGATAACGTCCATTATTAAAAAATGAAATGTCCGCTCGATTGTGTCCAAAACCATTTTGAGATTCGACCTCCACATTTTCCATTCCAATGTTTTCGAGTCGGTTGGCCAATTCAAATTTCAACCATCCCTCAAATTTGGCTTTTTGTCTGATAGGTATCTTTAATAATTCTTTGTTATCACTTACAATTAAAGAGATTTGCTTAAGAATTATTTGGTCCAATGATTTGATAATTTTATTGAATTTGGAAATGTATGCTAGCTATAAGGATATGAATCTGTTTTAATACTTAGGCTACGCTCAGTACATAGTGATTTATATTGACCGATACGTGAAGTTAGGATTTTTACTACTTAAATCCAGCCCAAATGGACAGATTTATCCTATGAATATATAGATTGCTAAAAAAAGATGAGCTTTTAGGAATCCAGCGCCTTCTCCATTTTCAGACGGATCTCTTCCAAGCACAAATTCCCTAAACTGCCCTCGTGGGTATGTTCAATGTCTCGTTTGGGTTTAAAATTGCCATTTTCTATAGCCTTGCCCATGGTTTTGTAGGCATCCCTGAACGGCATCCCACTTTTTACGAGTTCGTTTAAGGTGTCTACACTGAAGAGATAATCGTATTTGGAGTCTTCCAGAATGTTGGGGTTCACTTTAACTTCCTTTAAACTAAAGGTCATCAGTTCCAGACACGCCTGCATGTCCTGTAGCGCGGGGACGATAACTTCCTTTACCAATTGTAGATCTCTATGATATCCACTGGGCAAGTTGTTCATGATCAGGGTGAGCTGATTGGGCACCGACTGGATTTTGTTGCACTTGGCCCGAATCAGTTCAAAAACATCCGGGTTCTTTTTGTGTGGCATGATGCTGCTTCCCGTAGTAAGTTCATTGGGGAAGGAGATAAAATCAAAATTTTGGCTCATGTAGAGGCAAATATCCATGGCCATTTTGGACAGCGTCGCAGCTACGCTCGAAATTCCGAATGCGGCTGCTTTTTCCACTTTGCCGCGACCCATTTGGGCGGCCACCACATTGTATTTTAAGGTGTCAAACCCCATTTCGGCGGTGGTGAAACTTCGGTCAATGGGGAAGGAACTACCATATCCAGCCGCACTTCCCAACGGATTTTGGTCCGCCACTTTATGTGCCGCCTGTACAAAGTACAGATCGTCCACCAAACTTTCAGCATAGGCCGAAAACCAAAGTCCAAATGAGGAAGGCATGGCAATCTGCAAATGGGTGTAACCGGGCAGCAACACATTTTTGTGCTTGTCGGCCAAATCCAGCAATAAATCAAACAAAGATTTTACTTGCGTAGTGATTTCGGTCAACTCATCCTTGAGGTACAACTGCATAGCGACCAAAACCTGGTCGTTTCGGGAACGGGCCGAATGAATTTTTTTTCCGGTATCGCCCAATTTTTCAGTGAGGAGAAATTCAATTTTGGAGTGCATATCCTCAAAATCATCCTCAATGGTAAATTTGCCTTTGTCAATATCCTTTCCAATGCTTCCCAAAGCCTTCACCAAGTCTTCGGATTCTTCTTCGGAAATCAATCCCACTTGGGCCAGCATTTTGGCGTGAGCGGTGGAGGCTATGACGTCGTATTTCGCCAAGACCAAATCCAATTCGCGGTCATTTCCAACGGTAAAATGGTCTATTTTTTTATCGGTACTAAAACCTTTGTCCCAGAGTTTCATATTTTCTTGTTTGTCATTCCCGCGAAGGCGGGAATCTAATAATTTCGGTATCCATTGCCCTTCGACTTCGCTCAGGGCCCAATTTTCGTATTCTTATTGTAAAAATCCAGAAAGGATTTTGATATAAAGGTCGATGCCTTCCTCAATTTCGTTTACATAAATAAATTCATTCGCCGAATGCGAACGTGTACTGTCTCCAGGCCCCAATTTCACGGATTGGCAACTCAACGCCGCCTGATCTGAAAGTGTTGGGGAACCATACGTTTTTCTCCCCAGGTCCAGACCACTTTTTACCAAATCATGGTCGGGGCTAATACAGGATGAATTCAATCGCAAGGAGCGGGGCGTCATTTTGCAAGGTGCTTCCTTTTGCAACATATCTGAAATCTCCTGATTGGAATAGCAATCATTCACCCGAACATCCACCACCAAGTCCACTTGCGCAGGTACCACATTGTGCTGCTTTCCGGCATTGATTTGTGTAACGGTCAGTTTTACTTCGCCCAAAGCATTGGAAACTTTATCAAACGTATAGTCCTTGAACCACTGTAGCACATTAATGGTA
This sequence comes from Flagellimonas marina, assembly GCF_042651185.1. Taxonomy (NCBI): domain Bacteria; kingdom Pseudomonadati; phylum Bacteroidota; class Flavobacteriia; order Flavobacteriales; family Flavobacteriaceae; genus Flagellimonas; species Flagellimonas marina. Next base: position 366,546 of record NZ_JBHSCL010000007.1, read on the forward strand.
TTGTAAATGGCATTGTTATCGTTAGGATGTGCCGCATGTGAGGGGGTTCCTTCCACAACAGCATCAAAGACCACAAGGCCTTTTTCGGCAATGGCCAAATCCATCAAAGTGGGCTCGCCCACAACCGCAACGTTTATTTCGGGAAGGATGGGTAACAACGCCCGAATACTTTTTTCGCCTGCATCTTCTTCCTCTCCAGTGGCAGCCATAACAATATTATGGCTCAACCCCTCCATTTCATAAAAATGGACAAAAGTGGCCAAAAGCGATACCAAACAACCACCGGCATCATTGCTGCCGAGACCATACAATTTACCATCCTCAATATGGGGGTGGAAAGGGTCTTTGGTATAGGCACTGTTTGGTTTTACGGTATCATGGTGCGAGTTCAAAAGCAAGGTGGGTTTGGACGCATCAAAATGTTTGTTGAAGGCATATATATTATTGTATTGCCGCTCGGTTTTCACCCCGAAACCCTGTAAAAAGGTTTCAATGGCATCGCCGGTTTTATCCTCTTCACCCGAGAAGGATGGAATTGAAATGAGTTCCTTTAGCAGCTCAATAGCTTTTTCGGTCAATGTTTCTTGATTGATTTTCATAATGTTACGGTAGTAAAATTTGGGTTACCTTTTTCCAGCATATCAATATCTCCGATACATACTTTCTTTACTTGATTTTTGAGGGCGTAGAAACAGTTGTGCATTTTGGGTAACATTCCATTGGAGATAATGCCATACGCCAAAAGTTCTTCGTACGTTTTGGAATTGATATGGGTAATGACCGAATTTTCATTCTCCACATCCTCCAACACACCTTTCTTTTCAAAACAGTAGTAAAGTGTGGTGTCAAACTGGTCCGACATGGCAATGGCCACTTCGGCAGCAATGGTATCGGCGTTGGTGTTGAACAACTGTCCTTTTCCATCGTGTGTCAAAGCACAAAAAATTGGGGTAAAACCAGCCTGTAACAGTTTAAAAATACCATAGGCGTTTACTTTGTCCACATCGCCCACGAAGCCAAAATCAACCTTGGTAACCGGTCTTTTATGGGCCAGAATGGCATTCGCATCCGCTCCGCTCATACCTATGGCGTTGGTGCCGAAAGCCTGCAATTGGGCGACAATCTGTTTACTTACCAATCCACCGTAGACCATAACGGCGATTTCCAAACTTTTTTCATCGGTTATTCTTCGGCCGTTGATCATTTTGGCCTCAATACCCAGTTTGTTGCCAATCTGTGTGGCTTTTTTTCCTCCTCCGTGCACCATGATTTTGTTCCCCGGCAATTTGGAAAAAAGCTCTAAAATTCGGACGAACCCCTTATCATCTTCAATGAGGTTGCTCCCTACTTTTACGATGGATAGTGTTTGTTTCATAAGGCTTCCAATATTTTTTTCAGTACAATCTGTGCCGAAAAGGTTCTATTCAATGCTTGGTTGATTACCAACGAGTTGTTGCCATCCAAAACCGCATCTTCCACAACAACATTTCTCCGCACAGGAAGGCAGTGCATAAATTTAGCTTGTCCCAATTTTTGTTGCGTCATGGTCCAGTTTAGGTCTTGGTGCAGTACTTTGCCATAATTGGTGTAGCTGCTCCAGTTTTTCACATAGACAAAATCGGCATCCTTGAGTGCTTTTTCTTGATTGTACTCAATTTGGCACCCTTGGGTGATTTTAGGGTTGAGTTCATACCCTTTGGGGTGGGTGATGATGAATTCCGCATCCTGCAACTTCATCATTTGGGTAAATGAATTGGCTACGGCATGAGGCAAAGCCTTTGGATGGGGCGCCCAAGACAAAACAACTTTTGGTCTAGCCTTTGGGGTGTGCTCTGCTAAAGTTATGGCATCTGCCAAAGCCTGCAAAGGATGACCCGTAGAACTTTCCATATTTACCACAGGAACCGTAGCATATTCGGCAAAACCAGAAAGCACTTCCTCAGCTTCGTCCTTTTCCCTGTCCTTTAAATCGGGAAAGGCACGAATGGCAACAATGTCGCAATATTGGGAAACCACTTGGGCAGCCTCCTTGATGTGCTCTGAAGTGCCTTGGTCCATTACAGACCCATCTTGGTACTCCAAGACCCAACTTTCACTGCCAAAATTCATGATCATGACTTCCATTCCCAGGTTCATGGCTGCTTTTTGTGTGCTCAACCGTGTCCGTAGACTATTGTTGAAAAACAACAGGCACACCGTTTTGCGTTTCCCTAAATCTTCAAATTGATAGGGATTTTGTTTTAAGGTAATGGCTTCGTCCACCCAATCGGGGAGTGACTCAATATCGTTTACGGATAAAAAATGTCTCATTTTAATGCGTTTTGCAGAGCTTCAAAAAATAGGTCTACATGTTCTTTGGTGATGTTCAATGCGGGTAAAAACCGCAATAACTTCTTGTTTTTGGCACTGCCGGTAAAAATATGCTGATCATAGATCAGTTTTTTTCGGAGTTCGGCCACTTCAAAATCGAACTCAAGACCGATCATCAATCCTCGGCCCTTTACGTTCTTGATTTCTGGAATTTCTTGGGCCTTTTCCCTGAAATAGGCTCCCAATTCATCTGCATTTTCGGTGAGCCCTTCGCTTTCCAATACTTCCAAAACAGCCAAACTCGCGGCGCAAGCCAAATGGTTTCCACCAAAAGTGGTTCCCAAAAGCCCGTAGGAAGGTTTAAAAGTCTTATGAATCAATACACTACCTACAGGAAAGCCGTTGCCCATTCCTTTTGCGATGGAAATGATATCCGGTTGGACACTGAGCGTAGTCGAAGTGTCCAAATGGTGCTGAAAAGCAAAAAATTTACCGCTTCTTCCATACCCAGATTGGACTTCATCTGCAATCAGAACAACATGATACTCCTTACATTTTTTGGCAATGAATTGATAGAACTCCGTGGTAGGTTCGTCCAATCCTCCCACACCTTGAATGGCTTCCAAAATCACGGCACAATATTCACTGGATGAAATCGCTTTTTCGAATGCATCAAAATCATTCAGTGGGAGAAAGGTAACCGCCTGCTGCTTGTTGATGGGCGCATTGATGCTAGGGTTGTCTGTAGCGGCAACCGCTGCTGAGGTTCTTCCGTGAAAACTATTGTTAAACGCAATGACCTTGGATTTTCCTGTGTGGAACGATGCCATTTTCAGCGCATTTTCATTAGCTTCCGCACCAGAATTGCACATAAACAGGTCGTAGTCCGAACAACCGGAAAGTTGACCTAACTTTTCCGCCAATTCTTCCTGAATAGGGTTTTGGATGGAATTGCTATAAAAGGCGATTTTATCCAATTGATCCTTGATTCGTTTTACATAATGCGGATGGGTATGCCCTATGGAAATAACGGCGTGACCGCCATAAAAATCCCAATATTTTTGGCCTTTATCATCCCAAACTTCAATGCCTTTGGCAGAAACCGGGGTAACATCATAAAGCGGATATACGTCGAATAATTTCATTGTTTTGTTTTTACACCCCTAAAGTCCCACTTCGACTTCGCTCAGTGCGGGCTCTCATGGGAACATTTTAGGTTTATCCTTTTTTAATTTGACTGATTTTTTCAAAGGAACTCACAATGCCTCGAATAAGCGAGGAGCTCAATCCTTGGTGTTCCATTTCATTTAATCCTTCAATGGTGCAACCCTTGGGTGTGGTAACCCTATCAATTTCCTCTTCAGGGTGGCTGCCGGATTCAATGAGAAGACTAGCTGCTCCGTTGCAGGTATGCATGGCCAACTCTTGGGCTTCCTTGGCATCAAATCCCAACTGAATGGCACCTTGGGTGGTAGCACGAATCAACCGCATCCAAAAGGCAATTCCACTCGCACAGATAACCGTAGCGGCCTGCATTTGTTCCTCTGGAATTTCCATGGTGTGGCCCATTCGGTTAAAAATGGCCTTGGCCAAATCAATTCGTTTTTTTCCAAGTTCGTTGCTACAGATACAGGTCATGGATTTCCCCACAGAAATAGCTGTATTCGGCATACTGCGTATGATAAATTTGTCCGAACCGATGATGTCTTCAATTTTAGGAATGCTAAAACCCGTTATGGTACTAATGATGACGTGCTTTTCGGTGAGTAGGTCCTTTGTTTTCTCCAAAATGGAGGTGAAATGACCCGGTTGTACCGCAAAAATGAGAATGTCCGAGTTTTTTACCGCTTCTTCGTTGTCTGAAGTAACCGTAACGTTCCCGTATTTTTCAAAATCTTGGATGGATTTGGTATTTCGTTTGGTGAGGTACATGGTGGTGGCGCCGTTGGTATGCAAAATCCCTTTGGCAATGGCCAATCCCAAGTTTCCCGCTCCTATGATTGCTATTTTCATATTTAACTTTTTATCATTCCCGTGAAGACGGGAATCTGTTTATTTTACCCTTCGATCTCTTGTCGTCATGCTGAACTCGTTTCAGCATCTCATCAAAAAGATTGTCATAAATTTTATGCGACCCTGAAATGAATTCAGGGTGACGTTCTACTTAAATCCATTAAAAAACGCCTGCTTTTAACAATAGCCCTTCGATTTCAGGGAAACCAAACATCAGGTTCATATTCTGTACGGCTTGGCCAGAGGCGCCCTTCAGCAAATTGTCCGTTGCCGAGGTCACCAAAATCAAATCTTCATGTTGGTGCAAATGAATATGACATTGGTTCGTATTCACTACTTGCTTTAGATGGATTTCATCATCTGAAACATGGGTGAAAGGGGCATCTTTATAAAAATCTTTATACAGGTTTTTTACTTCCTTTAATTCACCTTTAAAAGTGGTGTACGATGTTGCTAAAATTCCTCGGGTGAAGTTTCCTCTGTTGGGTAAAAACAACAATTTTCCAACTGGATTCCCGTAAGAACCCAAACTCTCCCCGATTTCACCCAAATGTTGATGGGTAAATGGTTTGTACCAAGAAACGTTGTTGTTCCGCCAACTAAAATGTGAAGTGGCCGATAATCCAACCCCTGCTCCTGTACTTCCGGTCACGGCGTTGGTATGCACATCGTTCTTTAATAACCCAGCCTTTGCCAAAGGCAATAAGGCCAATTGAATTGTGGTGGCAAAACAACCGGGATTGGCGATGGCATCCGCAGCTTGTATAGCCGACTTGTTCAATTCAGGAAGTCCATAAATAAATCGCTGGCCATTAAAATTGGAATCAGCCTGTAATCTAAAATCGTTGCTGAGGTCTATAATTTTTGTTGATACTGAAAAGGTGTTCTCATTCAAAAAGGAAGTTGAATTACCATGGCCCAAGCATAGAAAAACGACATCTACATTTGGGTTGATTTCTCCCGAAAAGACCAAATCGGTCAACCCCAATAAATCTTGATGGGCAGAGGTGATGGGTTTTCCCGCCCGTGTGGTGCTATACACAAAATCGATTTCGGCTTCAGGATGGTTCAATAACAATCTGATGAGTTCTCCACCTGTATACCCAGAACCGCCTATTATTCCTGCTTTAATCATGCTTTTGGTTTACGTGGTTCGCAATTTTCCCTGAGTTGGATAAGATTTTGATGAAGCCTTTGGCATCATCCGCAGTCCAACCTTTGTTCATTTCCCCATAACTTCCAAAGGAAGCATTCATCAAATCATGGTCTGAAGCGATTCCATTCAATTCAAATCGGTAAGGATGAAGCGTTACAAAAACATCCCCCGAAACGTTCTTTTGGGTATCGGTTAAAAAGGCCTCAATATTTCGCATCACTTCATCCAGATAATTCCCTTCGTGCAACAACATGCCATAAAAATTGGCCATTTGCTCTTTTTGATACTGTTGCCACTTGCTCAACGTATGTTTTTCCAACAAATGATGGGCCTTGATGATGATCAACGGGGCAGCCGCTTCAAAACCAACCCGGCCTTTGATTCCGATAATGGTATCACCCACGTGAATATCCCTGCCAATAGCATATTTGGATGCAATGGCCTCCAATTTCTCAATATTGGCAACAGGTGAATCCTGTTCGCCATCCAAGGCTACAAGTTCTCCTTTTTTAAAAGTCAGTTTTAATTCTTTGGGCAATTCTTTTTCCAATTGACTTGGATAGGCTTTTTCCGGCAACGCAAGATGCGATGTCAAAGTTTCTTCGCCCCCAACCGATGTGCCCCACAAACCTCTGTTGACGGAATATTTGGCCTTTTCCCACGAATAATCGATTCCGTTTTGTTGCAGGTAATTGATTTCTTCTTCCCGGGCCAATCGTTTATCCCGAATTGGGGTGATGATTTCAATTTCTGGAGCCAATATTTGGAAAATCATGTCAAACCGTACTTGGTCATTTCCAGCCCCGGTACTTCCGTGGGCAATATATTGTGCGCCTAATTTTTTAGCGTGATTTACAATTTCAATGGCCTGAACAATTCGTTCCGCACTTACGGAAAGGGGATAGGTGTTGTTTCTGAGGACATTTCCAAAAATGAGGTATTTTACCACTTTTTCATAAAAATTAGAAATGGCATTGATGGAGGTATAGGTAGTTGCCCCCAAAGCAAGCGCTTTTTCCTCAATCTCCTTAATTTCAGCTTTGCTGAATCCACCGGTATTAACGCTTACGGCGTGTACTTCAAATCCTTCTTCTTTGGATAGATATTTGGCACAATAGGAGGTGTCCAATCCGCCGCTATAGGCTAAAACTAATTTTTTCATTCTGCTTGTTCAAATTTGGGTGTCGCATCGAGCGCAGTCGAGATGTTATGTCGTTCTCGACTGCGCTCGAACTGACATTATGGTTTTTGTTTCTTCTTTAAGAAAAGAGTTTCTTTTATATTCTTTAATCGTTGAAAGGCCTTCCCATTCAATTTTTTGGATTCTGTATCTTTTTCACTCTTTTTTTCATTGGCATCGTAAAGCATTCCGGTGCACAGGCACATTTTTTGTTCGGTACGCGTAAGAATGTCGAAGTTTTTACAGGTTTGGCAGCCTTTCCAAAAGTCAGGGTCATCGGTAAGCTCCGAAAAGGTTACGGGTCTATATCCAAGCTCATAATTCATCTTCATGACGGCCAACCCAGTAGTAATCCCAAAAATTTTGGCATCAGGGAATTTCTTCCGGGAAAGCTCAAAAATGGCTTTCTTAATTTTTTTGGCCAAGCCTTGGTTTCTATAATCTGGGTGTACAATAAGCCCAGAGTTGGCGACAAAATCTTTGTTGCCCCAAACCTCGATATAACAAAACCCGGCAAATGTATCGCCGTCCAAAGCAATAACGGCATTGCCATTTTGGAGACGCTTCATGATATACTCAGGGGTACGTTTGGCAATTCCTGTACCACGCACCTTGGCAGAATCTGCAATAGTATCGCAGATAATCTGGGCGTATTTAAAATGTGATTCGTTAGCAATTACAATATCCATTGCAAGCGATTAAACAGATAAAATTAAAAATTGATGTTTTGATGGTTTTGCGGAAATGGACTCACCTATTTCCATAGATATTAGTGCACCCTTACGGGCGACGACGTGGAGAAAATGGACGGACTGGAGCAGGGTTGCTCAAAGCTGTAAATATGTATTCTTGTCCTTTCATTGTGGGATAAAAGTACAAATTAATTCCAACTGACCTAAAGATTGATTTATTTTTTGAAGAAATATAACTTTTTTGAACCTCTACTTATTATTTCATAAATAAAGAAGCCAATGACCAAAATGTATTCAATGGCCAATAGCCAGAGATTTTCCTTGAAATCGGGGTTGGAATACGCTTGATAACTAAGCACAATGGCCAAGGACCAAACAAGTGGGAAACGATATTTTGTAAACAGCGAGAGGCCCATCAGAAAAACAACATACCAAGGATGCACGGTGCTGGACAGAAAATAATAGAAGGATAATACCAAAACCATTGCGGTGATCACACTTTCCAGCGTGTTGTTTTTCCGAAGGAAGGTGATGAGCAAGGTGATGCCCAGAATTACTTTGGTGATGATTTTTCCATAGGACTCAATTAATTCCCAAGGTTTGGATTCATAATTGACCACTGCAATTTTTTTGATGATGTTGTAAATACTCGCATTGAACTCAAAATTGGAGAACCAAAGTTTTAGGGTTTCGGAGTAATTCTCGATAAAGGATGGTGCATAAAAAGGTAGAAGCAACAAAACACATCCCACTCCCACAAGCCCGTAGAACATGACACTTTTTTTAACCCCAAAGTATCTTAGAAAGATGGGCAAGAATAGCAAGGGCATGAGCTTAACCATGATTGAGAGAGAATACATCGGCGTGGCAAGAATCCATTTCTTTTTTGAAATGAGGTACAAGGCCCAAACCAGAAAAAACAACATAACCCCTTCAAAATGGAGGTTGCCTGTTAATTCAATAATGACCAAAGGGTTCAAGAAATACCAAAAGGACACATGTGTGGATTGGTTGAGGTTTTGGAGCAATTTTCTTCCGAAGTATAGGACACCGATATCAGCCAAAATCAAGGTCAATCGCATAACTATGATTGAACCCAAAATGCTACCTCCACCTAAAATAGCCGCCAGAGCAAACAGTAGCTGATTGATAGGTGGGTAGTTGCTATAGTTTTTGGCATGGAGCGCCCCCATATTGGTGTGGAGTTCTTGGGCATTGGCAATGGCCAAACTAGATTTACCTATCAGGTCATTTGGGGTATGGAGGTAGGGGTTAAGCCCATTTTTGATGAGCTCCCCATCCCAAATAAATCGATAAAAATCTTGGGAAAGGTTAGGCTCGGAAAACAAAAAAATCAATCGAAATAGAATTCCTGCGACCAAAAGGAACTTAAAGTTCCATTTTTCAAACTGCATGAGTTTGACCATAAAAAAGAACAGCCCAGCAAAAAGCGTGAGCAGTTTTATAAAATCGGTGCGGACCAAATCATAACCAAAACTTGCATAGAACAACAAGCTCCCGATGACAAAGAGTATCGGGTATTTGTGCAAGCGCCAGTAAGATTGCATGGGTTTTAGGCCTTGGAGGTCAGCGACTTAAAGAAAACAAAGCCGAAACCTAAGAACAACATCAAATGGAATGGGAACAATCCGTAGTCATTCAAAGGAACAGCACTGTACATTCCAAATAGGAAGTAGATCATCAAAGCAAATTCCAAAATCATATTGGGCGATAGTTTTTTCGCCAAATATTTGTTGCCTTTCCAAGTGTCCGTTATGCTGTTGATGTTGAACTTGGGAGTTCTCACAAATTCACTTCGCTTGCCCAAATGGCCTTCCAAAACAGCCACGGTGTTGTGCAAAGAGAATCCAAGTGCAACAGAGAAGAAGGTGAAAAAGAGTTTGATGTAGTCCACAAAGTTGTCAAAACTGCTTCCCTGAATGCTTTTGTACGTAAACCAATAGCAAATGAAGAGAATAATGGTACTGATGATGAAGAAGCTGGTCACCTCAAATATCCAACCCAAATGGCCATACGTATTTTTGATGTAGAGCATGGGAATGCTCAACAAGGCTACAATGAATACGCAAAGGAACATGGAGCTGTTCAATAGGTGCATAACTCCGTGAAACTTGGTTTTTAGGGAAATATTCTTGGATGTGATTACACTCCAAACTGTCTTTCTGAAGTTTTCGGCACCGCCTTTATTCCATCGGAACTGTTGTGAACGTGCCGCGCTGATCACCACGGGCAATTCAGCAGGAGTTTCCACATCTTCCAAATATTTAAACTTCCAGTTTTTCAATTGGGCGCGGTAGCTCAAATCCAAATCTTCGGTCAAGGTGTCCCCTTCCCAGTTTCCGGCGTCCAGAATACATTCTTTTCTCCAAATACCGGCCGTACCGTTAAAGTTGATAAAGTGTCCTTTTGAGTTTCTACCTACTTGTTCCAAGGTAAAGTGGGCATCCAAGGCAAACGCTTGAATACGGGTGAGGGTGGAATAATCGCGGTTGATGTGCCCCCAACGGGTCTGCACCACACCGATTTCCTCATCTTTGAAATAAGGAACTGTCTTTTTTAACCAATCACTTTCAGGAAGGAAATCAGCATCAAAAATGGCGATAAACTCACCTTTGGCAATGGCCAAGCCTTCTTTGAGGGCACCGGCTTTATATCCTTTGCGGTTTTCCCTACGGATATGTTGTATATCGAGTCCGTCTTTTTGGAGCTCTTCGATTCGTTTGGCCGTTTCAATGACAGAGTCATCGGTGGAGTCATCCAATACCTGAATTTCCAACTTACTTTTTGGGTATTCTATTTTGGCAATGTTGTCCAACAAACGCTCCATCACATACTCCTCATTGTAAATGGGAAGCTGAATGGTAACAAACGGTATTTCCTTGGGATCTAGAAGGTTGAACTTGGGCGCTTCTTCATTTCGCTTTTTATAGCCTAAGTAATTGATCAGCAAGTTTAACTGTGACAAACTGTAGAAGAAAATCAAAATTAAGGCTGTACTATAAATAGCAACAATGATAAGAGCAATTGTGAGTCCCATATTATTTTAAACTGTATTTAAAAATCCAACCCAAAATTTTTATGCCAGCAAATATAGTACCTTTTAGCGTACCTGACACTTTTGAAACACCAATTCTTCGTTTATAACGCACTGGTATTTCGGTATATGACATGTTTTTTCTCAGAACTTTGAGCTGCATTTCCACCGTCCACCCGTAAGTTTGGTCCTGCATCTCCAATTTTTTGAGTTTTTCATACTTTATGGCCCTAAAAGGTCCCAAATCCGTAAATCTTGCGCCAAACAGGATTTTCATTAAAAATGTGGCCAATTTGTTGCCAAAAACCTGTTGTGGCGTCATGGAACCGGGTTCCCTCAGCGACTTTTTTCGAGCGCCGACCACAAAATCTATGTCATTTTCCAAGATTGGGGCGACTACCTTATCCAGTTCCTCTGGATAATCCGAGTAGTCTCCGTCGATAAATACGATAATGTCTGGCGCTTTGGATTGTTGCTCTACATAATTAATTCCGCGCAAACAAGCGGACCCATATCCGGTGCGGGTTTCGGTGATGACAGTGGCTCCGGCTTTTTTGGCATTTTCCTTGGTATTGTCGGTAGAACCGTTGTCAACTACGATAATTTCGGAAACGTGCTTAGGAATTTCAGAGACCACTTTTCCTATGGAATCTCCTTCGTTTATTGCGGGAATGATGACCTTTATATCCGCCATGGACTACCTGTGGTATTTATTTTGGTTTGAGGTTGCCAAAACTACACTATTCCATTTGTTTTTTGAGGTCTATCTTTTAGTTCGATTGTTTCTGGTTCACCAACGCCAATAAGTCTACATCGTTGCCCAACAAAACTTGGTTGCTGTCAATTCTTCCTTCCAGCGGGCCATTTTCCAGTTTCAACACCCCTCTTGGGCATACTGCGGAGCAGATACCACATCCCACGCAGCTGGAACGCACAATATTTTCACCTTTTTGAGCATAGGCCCGTACATCGATACCCATCTCACAGTACACGGAACAGTTTCCGCAGGAAATACATTGCCCGCCGTTGGTGGTAATTCTGAATCTGGAGAACAATCGCTGCTGAAAACCGAGGATAGCCGCCATGGGACATCCAAACCGGCACCAAACCCTATTTCCAAAAATGGGATAAAACCCTGTTCCGATGACACCAGAGAATATGCTTCCAATCAAAAAGGAATAGGATTTACGCAGGGTTTCGGATTTAAAAAGGAATATATTTCCATCACCACTAAAAAAGTGCATGCCAATGAGCGCCATGATAATCACAAAATAACCGATAGCTCCGTATTGCGCATCTTTTTGAAGTTGGTCTCGTTTAAAAAGCATCACCCACCCAAAAACCAAAGTCAATAAAACAGCCACGCCAATTAAAAAAGAGCTTTTGGTGAGCCAGTATTTGCTGGTATCGGTTCCTAAATAAGAATATACCACCGCGGTGGTCATTAGAACGACAAAAACCACTACACTGTGCACCACCCAGCGCTCCACTTTCCATGCAAAAGTGGATTTATCACTCAGTTGCCGAAACGAGTCCCCGGCGGTTTCCGCCAGTCCACCACAACCGCAGACCCAAGAACAATACCAGCGCTTTCCATATTTGTAGGTGAGGATGGGGGTAATCACAAAAATGGAGAGAATGCCAAAAATCAAAAGGGCCAGTCCAATATCTCCAGCACTCAGGAATCCCTTAATACGGTAGCTTTCAAAATTGTAGTAATTGAGCGGCCAAATATTCTTCAAATCGTAATAGGGCAAACTGCCTCCGTTTAAAATTTTGTCTCCGTTCAAACGAGCCATCAACTCAGGAATGATGAACGCAAAAGCAGTTTGAAAAAACATAACGCTAAAGGTGCGCAATCGTTCATACCGATTATGGCGATATTTCCATAGAAACTTAATCCCGAAGGCTAAAATTGCCACAGTATACAATGTACCATACACAAACCACTGACTGGCGGGATTGCCGCTCAACGCCTTGCTCAATGGGTCAAAAAGGGCGATTACCCCTTTATTGTCGCCATCGCTCACCAATCCCAAGTATTCGGGATAAAAATAAAGGACGATATAGAATCCGGTCAAAGCAATCCCTGCTATCCATGCCCAGAAACCACGACTGGACACGGATTTGAACCAAACCCCGTCATTTTTGATGCCCGGAATCTTCTGGGAATAAGCATCCCATGAGAACCAAATGGTGCCCAAGAAAATGGCTGAAAGCGATAGTGTCAACCACAATGTTTTGTTTGGAAAGCTGGTATTAAAAATTGCCAACACTAAAATCCCGAGCCCCAAAAACCCCAATAAAGTGGCAACTTTTTGATGGGTACTCAAGCTTTTTGGCGGCTCCCCGGTAATGGCCATGCTTCGGCTGTGCGTTTGATAGTTCATTGTTCTATTTTGATTTTTAAGGCGTATTGTATTTATTTTATTGATTCCATGAGTCAGTCCTCTAGAGCTACTTTAAGAAACCCAGAAACCCTAAACCATTCAACTCATTTGAAATATGCGTTTTAAACTTTTCTTTTTCAGGATTATGGATTTTCCAAAATTGGTATTGAATTGGTTCACGATGTCCTTTTCATACGTCCGGTAGAATTCTGGGTCGAAGTTGGCATCAACCAGATGTTCCACAACATATTCGATACTTCTTTTTTCGGTAAGCCAGCGGTCAAAAACTTCATGGCGTAATCGAATCCCGAAGGTATTGATGCCCAAAAATTCTTCTGAATCTCTGTGAAAGGCGATAGTGATACAGAGTTTCTCCTTGGGATGTCTCCAGTGAAAATGAACTTCTTCGGCCTTTTTTCTTCGTTCGGAGAATACCCAACCGTATGTTTGGTATTCAATGTCCAAAAACTTAGCGGAATTGAACCAATGTCCGGGATTGTAGGGCATTTTATTCCCACATAGGGTCTGTGCCACGGTCTCACCCATCATTCGACCTGTGTACCAAACCGCTTCAATGGGGCGTCTGTTTCCTATAGCTTCATGCTGCTCGGCGCAATCCCCAATGGCATAGATATCTTTTATGTTGGTCTCCAAAAATCGGTTCACTTTAACTCCACGGCCCAATTCAATTCCCGAATCTTTTAAGAAATCAATATTGGGAGTGACGCCAGCGGTGAGTCCCACTAAATCACAAGGGATTTCTTCACCAGTTTCTTCTACAACCACAGATTTTACCCGCCCATTTTCATCGGAAACGATTTCTTTCAGCGAAGCCCCCAATCTTAGGTCGATATGGTGCTCCAAAATATGCTCATTGATCATTTGTGACTCCCCAGAAGGTAGAACTCCGTTCCAAAAGCTGTCTTCCCGGACCAAAAATGTTACGGGGATATCCCGGGTTTGCAGCATTTCGGCCAATTCAATGCCAATTAATCCACCACCCACAATCACCGCACGTTTGCATACCTGTTTGTTCGGAGCGTTTACCTCCAGTTGATCTAAATCTTGTTTGGAATACAGTCCTTGTACCCCATCCAAATCTTGGCCAGGCCAACCAAATTTGTTGGGTTTGGATCCCGTGGCAATAACCAATTTGTCATAGGAAATAGTCTCTCCATCCCTCAACAACAGCTTTTTTTCTTTGGGAAGTACTTGCGAGACGTATCCTTTGACCAGATCAATGCTATTTTTCTTCCAAAATCCTTTTTCGTAGGGTTGGGTATGTTCAAACTTCATATGACCCATGTACACATACATCAATGCGGTACGGGAAAAAAAATAATCGGTTTCTGTGGATATTATGGTAATCCGTTTGTGCGAAAGTTTTCGGATATGTCTTGCTGCAGTGACTCCGGCAATACCATTTCCAATGATGACAATGTGCTCCATTTGGTCAGATTGATTGTTGCTAATGTGTCGAACAAAATTCAATGAACTTAACCCAATAGGTTAATTTAGAAAGAATATAATTTAATAACGGTTTCATTTTTCAGAATTCCTTAACCTTTAAAGGGTTATTTTTAGGGTAAATGAGTTTCGTTATGAAATTAGTAAGTTTTGTTTGGTGTTTGATTTTAATTTCATGCAGTGGTCAATCTTTTGAGAAAATCAACGGAGTTAGTTTTGTGGGGTCACGTGAAGAGGTGACCCAAGCACATGTGGATCCTTTGTTAAAAATCCACGCCAATTATGCCGCAGTGATGCCGTTTGGTTTTATGCCTGACCCAAACTCCCCAGAGCTTACTTTTAATACGGACCGTCAGTGGTATGGAGAGACCAGACGTGGTGCCAAACAGTACATTGATTTGTTGCACAAAAATGGGGTACAAGTGATGTTAAAACCCCAAATATGGATTTGGCAAGGGGCATTTACCGGGGATATGATCATGCCATCGAATGAAGATTGGAGCACTCTTGAAAAATCGTATGAAGATTTCATTTTGATGTATGCCAAGTTGGCCGAAGAGACCAAATGTAGTGTGTATTGTATTGGTACGGAGTTGGATGAATTTGTAAAACACCGCCCTGAGTTTTGGAACAACCTTATTGAAAAAGTACGGCAAGTCTACCATGGAAAGCTCACCTACGCTGCCAATTGGGATGAATATGGCCGAACACCTTTTTGGGACCAGTTGGATTTTGTGGGCGTGAACGCCTATTTTCCGTTGTGCGAGAAGCAAAATCCTACAGTTGAAACCTTAACGGCCGGATGGCAACCTTGGAAGGTTAAGTTGAAACAATTTTCTAAGGATATGTCCAAGCCCATTTTGTTCACCGAGTTTGGTTATCGAAGCATGGATTATACTGGAAAGAAGCCTTGGCTGGTGGACAGAAACAAAGAAAATGTGAATCTTAAAGCACAAGCAGATGCAACCCAAGTAATTTTTGATGAGTTTTGGAGCGAAGATTGGTTTGCAGGGGGCTTTGTTTGGAAGTGGTTTATACATCATGATAGGGCCGGTGGATATGCCGACAATAGATTTACACCCCAAAACAAACCGGCTGAATCTGTAATTCGCGAGCACTACGCCCAGGTTAAGAAATCAAAACTTTAAGGTTATCAATACGAATTGTTCAAAGTTTTAAGGCCTCCAAGTGTTGCCCGAAGGTATTTTTTACCATATTTGTAGTACACCCCTCTTTGCTAAAATAGAATTATGAAAATCTTGTCATCCCTGTTATTTTGGGTATGTACTTGCTCACTTGTATTGGCCCAAAATAACCCAAATATTGTTGTTGCAAAGCAGGGGGACGGTATCTTTTCCTTGCTCCGAAAGCAAGGATTGGACCCTGTGAAACATTATGAGGAATTTCTACTTCTCAATGAAGGAAAAATAAAGAACGGAAGTTTTTTACAGGTCGGGGTGGAGTACCAAATCCCTGAAGCAACAGACTCATTCAAGAAAACCGGCGTACACATATTGGCCCAAAATGGAATCGAGGAACCAATTTTTGACAAAGAGTTGGGCAGCATGTCCTTGAAAAGTGAAAAATTAAAGGACGCTGTGTATTATTTGGTTGTGGACAGCGAAATACAACAGGATAATGATTTTCTGCCCGAAATCACTCAAAATCTGGCCGCGGAATTAATGGTTCATGGTGCAAAGGTCTACATTCTAGACAATAAAAATCCAGAATTTTCGACTGCCAATGATGATTCCGTTTTGACGCAGACGAAGAAAATGGGCAATTATGTTGAAGCTATCAACAAGCGTTACATTCAAAATTCTGGCAAGTATCAAAGGGTATTGGTCATAAGGGCCAACGAGCTCACTGGAAAAGGAAATATGAATGTGGCGGTATATCATTACAATAAGAGTGAAGAAGGCCAGAGATTGGCGGCAAACATTCAGAATGTGTTTAAAAAGAACAGTGTTTCAAACCATTCTTACCAAGACATCAATATGATTTTTGAAGACAAAGCCAGCCTATATTTGGCACGGAATGTTCTTCCTGCAATCAGTTTGCTCACCATGGAAAATGCATCCCCAAAATCTGTTGGAGATAAAATTGCGGTGCGGCCTGACAAAAAATTGCTGGCCAACATGCTTACCAATGGCATCATGAACGATTTTGCTGATTTGGAGATTGAAGAATAAACTTTACTTACGAAATATTTTTCTTGTAGTAGCGATACAGTTCCTCGGCATCAGCGCCCAAATACTTTTTTACATGGATTACGGCGAAATGGAACTGAAGCTTCAGGACCCCCACTTCCCGATATTTTCTTGCTGAGGTGATGACAAAGTCTGGCACCACTTTGAACTTGGTATTCTTGTACAATCGTGCAATAAATTCAGTATCCTCATATATGTGATAGCTCTCATTGAATCCCGTGGTTTTTTCAAACAGCTGTTTGTGAACAAATAGGGATTGGTCCCCACCTCGACAAAGAAGAAGGTTTATTCCGGAAAACCAAGCAAAAAACCGCAAGAATACGTTTTTGGTGTCAAATTTCATTCGGAAACAGCCTGCCATAAAACCGTTTTCCACTGCTTTCAAAATAGATTGATCAAAGTTTTTGGGCGGAAACGTATCGGCATGTAAAAAATAGAGAATATCGCCATTCGAAAGTTTGGCACCCAAGTTCATTTGTTTGGCCCTTCCTCTTTCTGAGTGAATCACTTTGGCACCGTTTTGCTCTGCAATTTCAACAGTTCTATCTACACTGCCACCATCAACGCAAATAATCTCTTTGATATTACTGGATGATGATTTAAGGTGATTAAGCAACTTCCCAAGGTACAATTCTTCATTGAGCACCGGAATAATTACGCTAATGGAAGAATTCTTATTTGGCATCGTTCAAACTCCAATCGTAATCCAAATACTCGATATTGGCATCTTTGCTAATGGGGTTGTTCAAAAATTGATTGATGTATTCCAAAAGGGAGGTTTCCTTTGTAAAATCTTTCTTGTACCATTTAAATATCTCGGAGAGTTGCGCCTTACCGTTTTCAAATCTATTTTTTGAAGGGTCGTTCACGAAGTCGAGGGCCACTTGGTTGAGCTGTTGTTCTATTTTTTCTGCAACAAAAGCCTTGTTCCATAAATTGGGACAGGAATAGGAGGCACAATTGATGGCAAAATGGATTCTTGGCTCGTCCATATTCCGTAATATTTTGTGTTCTATATCATTTAAAGAAAGCTTTGTGCCGCCCACTGATATCCATTTTTTACCCCATCGATTGGGGATATCTTTTATGCTGGCCAAGGGATAATTATCCACAATCAATTTAACTGTGGTGGCATTGTAAAGGTTGATGTAATATGCCAAGGAATCTCCCTTCGACCACATTTGGGAGGGTGGATGTTCGGCCAGGTAATCCAAATATCCACTCAATTGAGCACTCTCTTTCTTAAAGCCTGCGTAATTTACCAGCCCCGTTTCATCTACGTGTCGTTGTACAAGAACATTCCATACCGCATGGGAAGGTTTGGAAATTGTGGACGTATGCTGAACCCCTGTCTTTTCCTTTTTTCCACCACAGGAAAGTAAGAACAAACCAAGAAACAGATGTAGCACTATGTTCATGTGTCTATTTTTAAACGCGAGTTGACTTAGCAGCAGCCACCGCCGTTGTAATGCCAAGTGCTTTCACTTACATGAATTTGGTCTGAGGCTTTAGCTAAGGCCGCTGCGGTTTTGTCACATACCGCCAAGGGTTGGTTCTGGTACATTACATGCCCCTTTCCATCATCAAAATATTCCTCATCACCATAATAAATAGCTGTTTTTCCTGTGAACATACACGGACCGTCCTCTGGCATAGGGTCTTTTATGGCCGCAATTTCAATAGATTCAATATAAATGAGTTCGTCGGTGGGATAGTGGTTTGGGGATAGCACGCGATACGATCTTCTGCCCCGTATTTCAATGGTGCCAAAACCGGCGTCGGTCAGGACTTTTACGTAGTCTTTCAATGGAATACTCCCACTTAGGCATTGCGCCCTGAGTCGGTCATCATTGCGAAGCGCATCATTCATAGGCTGCTCGCAAATGGGGTCACTCATGACTAAGCGTCCATGAGGTTTTAGCACACGGTACATTTCAGCGACGGCTTTCTTCAAATCTTCAATTTTAAAGATATTGAAAAGGCAGTTTTGTGCGGCTACATCAATGGACTCATCGGCAACGGGGAGATTGAGCGCGTCACCTTTCACCAAATTGACATACTCACTTTTGAACCAATCATTTTCTTCTTCGGCCACTTTAAAGTTTTTTTGAGAGGCCTCCAACATTTCATCTACGGAATCCACTCCGGTGACGCCGCCTTTTTGTCTGGAGAAATAAGAAAATTGCAATAACTCCATTCCACCCCCAACACCTACGTAAAGAATCTTGGGGTTGTTCACCAAATCTTGGGCGGAGACAGTACTTCCACATCCGTAGTTCATTTCTTGCATGATTTTTGGAATGGAAAGTCCCGGAAACTGCCAAATGGGGGTAGTGGTGCAGCACAGGCCAATATCTGGGGTCAGGGCCGCTTCTTTGTAAAGATCTTGGGTGGCGTCTAAATAGCTCATAATTGTTTGATTAATTCTTTGAACAACTGTATCATTTTGGGCTCGGTCCTGTTGGCAATGGCCAATATTTCTTCAATATTCACCGGCTCCAAGTTATCTGGGTCGCATTCATCGGTTAAAACGGACACGGCCACAATGGGTAGTCGTAAATGATTGGCAACAATTACTTCGGGCACCGTACTCATTCCAACGGCATCAGCACCAAGGGTTTTCAGCATGCGATATTCCGCTTTGGTCTCCAATTGTGGACCAACCACCGAAGCGTACACGCCTTTTTGAAGCGAGATTCCCTCCTTTTGGGCAATGGCTTCAATTTTTTTCCGCATATCAACGTCATAGGGCTCACTCATATCCACAAACCGATCTCCAAATTCGGATACGCCCTTAAACGCCAATGGAGAACCTCCTTGCAGATTAATGTGGTCTTCAATGAGCATAATATCTCCCTTTTTAAAATTTAGATTGATGGCACCGGCAGCGTTGGATACGAACAGTTTTTGAATGCCCATTTGGTGCATTACACGAATAGGATAGGTGATATCCAAGAAATCGTATCCTTCATATAGGTGGAATCGTCCTTGCATGACCACGGCTTTTTTTCCAGCAATGGTGCCATAAATGAGTTTTCCCGAATGGAACTCCACTGTTGCCAGCGGAAAATAAGGGATGTGGTTGTAATGTGCTTCGATGGGGGTTTCTATGTCATCCACCAATTTACCGAGACCGGAGCCAAGAACAATACCAATTTCAGGGGTATCAAACCCTCTCTTTTTTAAGTAATCAACAGATTCATCAAGTTGTGTTTGCGTCATTCTTTTATATGTTTTAGAAAAGGCTGAAACGCCTCAATATCTTTTATGTCTTCGTAGTAATCCACGTCATTTTTAACCGGGAGCATGAAAACTTTACTGGTTTTTAAATCCTTTAATGTGTTTGATAGAACTGTGTCAGTACCCCAATTTTTGTTACGGAACAGTTCTTTTTTAAGGGACTTCATGCCCAAAAGGTAATATCCACCATCTTCGGCCGGGCCAACCACAAAATCATGATGGTTCAGTCGAAAAAAAGCCTCTTCCAGATCAGCTTGGGAGAGGTGGTACATATCACTGCCAATTATAATGATTTTTTCAAAACCGGAGTGAAACCCTTCTTTGAAGGCATTCAACATGCGTTCGCCTAAATCAGTCCCCACCTGAAGTTTTTTTTGATAGGTATTCTGGTCCCAAATATCATTTTCCCATATGGATTCTGAATAAAAAACCCATTTTTCCACATTTAGGTTTTTAGTGAAGGTAACGGTGTGGTCCAGCAGGAATTGATAGATTTCCAAGGCGGTTTGATCACCTACTTTTGCCGCCAATCGTGTCTTGCATTTGCCCAGTTCTGGGTTTCGGGTAAGGATTAGAAGTAGGTTTTTGTCCATACATCCAAAGATACCATAAAGCACCTAGGAGCTGACAAAACCATTTTTTATTTTTTTGAATTAATTTGGATTCAAGATACAGCGGCAAGATAGACCGGCAGAATATTTCGGAGTTTATCGAACGAGATGGGTTTGGTGAGGTAGTCGTTCATCCCTACGCCTTTGGCTTCATCAATGGCTTCTTTGGTTACATCAGCGGAAAGACCAATTATGGCGATGTCTTTATTGATTTTTCGGATTTCCTTGGTAGCTTCAAAACCATCCATATTGGGCATGTGCACATCCATAAAGACCAGGTCATAGTCGTTTTTGGTTACAGCTGAAACAGCTTGGAGTCCATTACATACCGAATCGGATTGGATGCCTAATTTTTCGAGGCTCATTTTAAGAACAATGACATTTACCCGATTGTCATCCACTATAAGAACTTTGCATCCACTAAGGTCTAACTGCTCGGCACTTGGCAGGCTCGCATCTTGTTTTGCTTCAGAAATGGGCAGCTTCAGCGATAAGCAAAATTCCGTGCCTACGTTGACTTCACTTTCAACTGTTATGGTTCCCCCAAACAATTCCACCAATCTGTGGGTAATGTACAGCCCAAGTCCGCTACCTTCATGCCTTTTGGCCTTTCCCGCATCAATTTGGGTAAAACGGTCAAAAATGGTTTTCAACTTGTTTTTTGGAATCCCGATACCGGAATCCTTAAAATTTATGTGAATGGCTAACCTATCTTTTATTTGTTCTTCGCGATAGAAAACCTGAATCCCACCATTTTCTGTGAACTTAAGTGAATTCCTGAGGATATTGGTAATGATTTGGCCATATTTACCCACATCTGCTTTAACATATTGGTCGTTGCCAACCGACGATTCCAGTGTAATCTGCAAGCCTTTTTCCTCAGCATAGGGTCTGTTAATGCTGATGATGTTTTCCAGTTCTTCAATGGGTGAAAAAGTTTCGTCCCTAAAGCTGATTTTTCCTGATTCAATTTTATCGATTTCAAGAATATCATTTACTAACAAGAGGAGTTTTTTGGAGGAAATGTCCATTAATGAAAGGTATTCCTGCAAGGAACTGTGTATTTTGGAAAGCTTCAAAACCTCAATAAAACCTATAATGGCGTTCAAAGGGGTCCGTATTTCGTGACTCATGTTGGAGATAAACTCAGTTTTGGCCAAGGAAGATTTTTCAGCCTTCAACCTTTCTGTTTTCAAAGATTTGTTGAGTTCTTTGAGCTTGTCATTGGCATAACTGAGGCGTATGTTCTTTTTTCGGGAGGACTGATAAAAATAAATGAGCGAGCTGGTAAGCAGAGCCACCAAGGTGCCAAAAATCAATAAGAGATAAGTGTTTTTTTGCCTTCCCAACATAAAATCCGCATCTACCGGCATAAGCGTAAAGGTCCATTTCCGTTTATCCAATGAATCTATCTGCAAAGTGGTGGAAAAGACATATTCGTCTGCTATGGCTTCAGATGAGGGACTGTTCTTTGCATAAAAGATGGTGCCGTTTTCGTCTTTTATCTGAATGGCATACATATCCAAGCTAGAGGTCATTTCATTGAAAGGATTGGTAAAATCCATCCCAGCGGTTATGGACCCTTGAAATTTTTCCTTAAAGAAGACGGGTACATCTACCAAAAAGGCATTTCCACCTTGATGAAGCTTGGTCCATGACGAAATATTGGTTGAACCGTTCGTCATGTGTCTTTGCCATTCTGTATTCCTTGGATGTGCAGAAATATTGAAACCAATGGCGGCCTCATTACCCTTCAATGGTGTTACCATTTTTATGGTCATTAAGCTATCTACCCATTCCACAAACTTAAAAGATGGATTTTGATCTAGAATAAGACGGGCGTCTCTCTCCCAGTATTGAAAATAAGACCCATCCGTCATTTCAATACGCTGCTTTAAGTTTTCGAGCGACTTAATGTTGTACTTAACAGACGAGAAGAATTCTTGGGCCCGAAGATTACCCGTGTTGTGAATTTCCTGAACGAACGAGGACTTTTGCGTTTTTAGCGAATTGTTCCATAGAATAGAAACTGTGGTCATAAAAACAACAAAGACCACAACGGGAAGTATCAACTCTCTTTTTAATGATATCAACGACATACGCATTCTCTGGCTAGAGATCAATTATTCACCTGCAATTCGCCCAAAATTAAAACTTGTAAGAAGTATTGTAGGAAAAAACCACAACATTGTAAACACTTAACACCTATTTTGTGAAAAAATTGTACGGGGATGCCAATAATCGATGATCTTCCTAAGGGTTTTGGAACCTAGGATTAAAATACCTTTTCCCCATTGGTCAAAAAGCGGCTCCAATACTGGTTGAAGGCATGTACTTTTTCGGTTTCATGTTGATTTTCATCATATACGGGAAACCCTTTGTTTTTCCATTCAAAGATACCCCCATATAGGTTTTTGATATTGGTGTACCCCTTGCTTTTTAATTGCTCACCAATATCCTCGGAACGCACCCCAATGGCACAGTAAACCACAATGGGTTTTTCTTTACTGGGTAGTTGTTGAATTACTTTGTCCAAGTCAAAATCCTCATACCCTACCCAAACGGCATTTTTTAAGTGGCTCACTTCAAACTCATCTTTTTCACGGGCATCCAAAACAATCGGTGCCTTCATTTGGTATAGATCTTCTGCAAAAATATAGTCAACTGTTCCGTCATTGAGTTGCTGTAACACCTTTGGAATGGACTGTTGGGCGCATGAAGTCATGCCCAATGTTAAAAAGAGGAATAGAAGCAGAGAAATTCGCATTTGCTAGGAATCTAATCCAAAGATAATTCAATAAATTGTGATGGAAAACATTGAAAAACATGAAAATAGGAGTCGTTTTTTTAAGTGTGGCAGCGATGCTGATGGGCTGTAAGGAAAAGCAAAAAGAAAAACCAAAGGAATCAGCAATTGAAAAGGTGTATGCCGAGCCATACCGGCTCCAGTTTCATTTTTCACCTCCCGAAAAATGGATGAACGACCCCAATGGATTGGTCTATAATCAAGGAATCTACCATCTCTTTTACCAATATTATCCGGATGATATCGTCTGGGGCCCCATGCATTGGGGGCATGCCACGAGTAAGGACTTGGTACATTGGCAGCACCAACCTATTGCACTATACCCAGATGAACATGGACTTATTTTTTCAGGAAGTGCGGTGGTGGACAAGAAAAACACTTCCGGTTTTGGTACAAATGGCGAAGCACCTCTGGTGGCCATTTTCACCTATCATTCCATGGAAGGAGAAAAAGAGGGCAGAGATGATTTTCAAACCCAGGGTATTGCTTATAGTTTGGATAATGGGGCAACTTGGACCAAATATGAGGGGAACCCGGTAATAGGAAATAATGGCATAAGGGATTTTAGGGACCCGAAGGTGTTTTGGCATGAAGCTTCCCAACAATGGATATTGACCCTTGTGGCCGGAGACCATGCCAAATTTTATGCCTCCAATAACCTAAGGGAATGGGAACATTTGAGTGATTTTGGGAAAACCCAAGGCGCACACGGAGGGGTTTGGGAATGTCCAGACCTTTTTCCATTACCTGTTGAAGGTACAGAGGAGCAAAAATGGGTGTTGATTATCAGTATAAATCCTGGGGCTCCCAATGGAGGAAGTGGTACCCAGTATTTCATTGGTGATTTTGATGGGGAGAAATTCACATCGAACCAGCAAGAACCAAAATGGTTGGATTATGGCACGGATAATTATGCTGGGGTCACCTACAACAACACTCCCGATGGCAAACGTATTTTCATCGGTTGGATGAGCAATTGGTTTTACGCCCGAAACACCCCGACCGAAAAGTGGCGCAGTGCCATGACCGTTCCTCGCGAACTTTCCCTGGAAAAGATTGGGGATGATTATTTTTTGAAGAATTATCCAGTGGAACAGGTGGACGGACTCGCCACAGAAATCTTGGCTGAAGATCTTCAGGTTGCACCAAGTACTTCGGAAACCTTGAAAGTCGATGGGTTGAATCAATCACAGATTCAATTGAAGACTTCTTCAAGGGATTATACCGTAATTTTCAAAAATGATTTGGATGAAACTTTGGAGCTGACCATGGATTCCACAAACAGCGCATTCATAGTCAACCGGATGAAATCAGGCAAGGTTGACTTTCACTCTGAATTTGGAAACAAAAAACATGTTATGCCCATTTCATTGTTGGATAAAGAATCTCATGAATTAAAAATCCTATTGGATTGGTCCTCCATTGAAATTTTCATTGATGGCGGTATATATGTGATGACGGAACAACTCTTTCCTACAAAACCGTATACCACTTTGGTTATCAAAAATGGAAGCGCCGATTCAGAAATTCATCTTGAATCCATTAAACAGATGGAATCTGTTTGGTGAAAAAGACTTCAAGCTACGGGAAGATTTATTAAACAAGATTCAAAAAGATGGAGCCTATCTGTCTGGTCAATGACCAGAGTATTGATCTTGGGAATTCGTACCAACCCAAAAAGAGGGTAAGCTCAGAAAGGAAAAGGCATAAAAAGGGGGCATCCGGGTTACAGATGCCCCTTAAAAAGAGACTGGTTTACTACTAATGGGTTAAAATAATGGGTAGTGTTAGTGTAATTTTAATTTATGTAAAGGTATAGACTGTTAATGAGGGAGTAAACAGAGATAGCAATTACAAAATACCAGAACAGGTAACCTAATTTTGCTTCTACAGTGTTCATTTTACTTGAGTGTTTCTTTTGAGTTGAAATAAATTCTACCCTCCGAAATTACACATAATACTGGGGCAACAATTTACAATTATATCCATGGCAAGAAATAGGACATAAATGGTAGAAATTGTTTTGTAAATGGAAAAGTGAAATGCTAAAACGAACCATTTCTAGCATACTACGACTTTCAGAGCCATAGGATTACGGTCCTTTTCTATTGTTAATCAAGCCTTTATTCATGATAAAAGAATCCTGTAGAAAATAGAATAGAGCTTTGATAATTCTCTTTCCTTAAGGAAACAACCTTATACCAAGGGCTTCCCTTTGAGACGCTTTTCAATTTTTCGTTTCTTCTCGGTAAGTTTCTTCATAGTATCCATCAATTTCGAATCCTTGGTCTTTTTATAGATCTCATTGATGGAAAGTATGAGCTTTTTGGCCTCCCTAGATGCCTCTACCCTGTCACTGGTGGACATATGGCTTAATGACCTATTCTCGAATTCTTCTGCTTGGGCAAGTAAGTTTTGAGTCATTTTTGTTTAAAATTAATCTAGATTGGCTAAATATAAGAGTTAGCTCCATACTTTCTGCCTATAGGACGATTCGATTTTCATATTTATGAAAACATTAAGAGAGTACCCATTTTTGAGCTGTATTTCAGTGTGTTTTTGGCACTTATTTGAAATTGGAAATCTTGTCCGATGTCAATTTTAAGAACTGAAAGTTCACATTTTTCTGCTGTAACCGGAGCACTTTAATAGTTTCAGTGCCATTTAGGTTATTCTTGATGGTCGTTTTTAGAAAGGATGGTGTGTTGGATTGGTTTCCCATGTATTTCACGTTCAACAACCATTCGCCTTGGTCAAGGTTGTTAATTTGAAAACTATTTGAGGAATACCCTTTGAAAATTTCGTCTGAAAGTAAGCTAGGATTGTCCGCTTTGGTATGTTTCCAAGTGAAATAGTGACCAGTGGGTCCCACAAATTGCAATTCAAATTCGGTGTTGGGGTTGTTCCATTCAACCAAAATATCCATATCGTTCATTTCATCTTGGATTGAATCAAAGGGAAGATCCAGTGCAATCTCTGAACTATGGTGGTTGGCCAGGGCAAGGGCCTCATTCCGAATAGTTTTATCAATGCCGTCCTCATCAAGTTCGCCACTTGTGCTCAGAAGGTATTTTCTATAAAGTGACCACCCTTCCTTAATTTTTCCCAAGGTAACAAAGCTGTGGGCCAAATCTCGCTGACTTTGGGCCTGCGTGGGTTCCAAATTGTGAATTTTGGCATAAATGGAATGGGCTTCCTCAAATGCCCCATTTTCCTCAAGTTGGAAGGCCAATAACCGTAACGTACTGATATCTTCGGGAAAAACTTCTTCCAAGTTGGAAAGAATCTTGGTGGCAAGTTCAAGGCTGCCCCATTCTTCAAGAATGAAGGTGTGAACATCAGCATAAAAATGAGGAAGATGCCCATATAGTTTTCGTTGTTCCAAGTAAAGTTCGTAGGCCTCGCTCAGCGTAGCTGCGCCAGATATCCATTGGATATATTTGGGCTGATTGCCTTGGGTTTTGACCAAAAGTACGGCATCATTCCCATACATATCCTGCGAGCGCATGGCGTCCCATTTGGAAACTTTCCCAGAAGATTCGGTTGCAAAAGATTGACTTATTGTTCGGATCATGATAATACCACCACGGGCTATCAAACCATATCTTGCAGCGGCCCAACTCCCCGGCATTACCGTAATACTCTTTATATTTTGGAGGCTTATGTGCACCGGAGGGTTTTCTGATTTGTAGAGTATTCCATCTACCTCCCAAGCTGCAGGAAATCGCGAGCCTACCCTAAGCATTACAACGGCATTGGTACCACTTCCATAGACTTGTACCCCGGGAAATTTACCCTTAATGGCTTCTGTTATATCCAACGCCCCATATCCAATTTGGTCTTGTTGAATCTGTCTTACGGCAAATCCTGTTCGTTCCAAATCAATGGCACCAAAATTTGTGGATATATCTGTTTTTGACGGGTCGGCACCTTTAATGGATTTGGTGTTTCGGTATTCTTCCAAAACCACTTCATCCAAAACCTTCACACCAATGGGCATGGTGATGTTGAGTCTGCTGGTATTGGCATTGACCACGGACTCCGCACTTTCTCGTCCAGGTGAAGTAAATTCCAAGATATCGCCATCCTTGGCAAAAATGATAAAGTTTCCGTCAATATCGGTGTTCGTGCTTCGCCCGGTTTCTCTTACTTTAACGTTGACATAAGGAATGGGGTCATCAAAATCCGTGACTTTCCCCTTGATTTCCCGAAGTGGATTGACATTGGATCGGGGAGAGGCATATTCCAGATTGTCCACAATATGCTTTTGGGTATATTCAACGGCCAAGTGGGTATCACTGATTTTATCCAGATTGATGTAGTTTGCCTCTGAGCCTTCGGCAATGGATTTCAACAAAGAATGATGGGCATCTGGCTGGCTGTTGACAGTAAAAATCGTTGATGCCCAAGTTTCATCAATGCTATCTGGAAAACCTATGCCGTCCGTGAACAGTAAGGCGTGTTTACCGGGATTCAATGCATGGAGTGTTTTACCTTGATTTGCACCATCATATTGGATTTCCTGAAGACGCTTTTTAAGCGACTCCCAATTCCCATTTTCAATCGTAAATTGTTCTTGGGTCAGTGTATATCCGAATAGCTGTAATTCAATCTCCATAGTATTGAGGTATTCCAAATAATGGTCCAGAAAGGCCAGTTCCTTTTCCAGATTTTTATCCTTCATGGAATACGAAGTGTCCCATAACAGGGTAATCCGTTCCGGTTTTTCCCGCAGTTTATTTTGGGAAGCAACAACAGCATTGAACTGGTCACCTTCCAACTGGGAAGTATTTAAGCTGAATGCAATGGTGGTACCTTTTCGGATTCTTTTCCAGCGATCTTGGCTTATCAAACGGCTGTATGACCTATAACCATCATTAAAGGATGAAATAAGAATGCCCACCTTTCCGCCATAGATTTTAAGAAGCTCCAAGCTGGCAATAAAATGGTCGTTTACCACAATATTGTACGGCGAAAGGTCTATGGTTACCCTACCTCGTCTTGTTGTAACGGTATGTAAAATGTTATGGTTGGAAATGTTCTTGCCGGGCAAGCCGCCCTGGCCAATTTCATAGATATTCACCCGTACCAAAATGCTGTCGGAAATGCTTGCAATAACATTAAAAGACATGTCCTCCAGTTTTAAGGGAGCATCCTTTATCCTAATTTTTGATGCGTGCTCACCGCCCAAAGCCAGACTATCGTTCCAAAAGGCAAAATTGTCCTTATCATTGCTGATATAGCCCACCCTATTTTTTTCAGCATTTTTTACGTTGAGGGTGACCCCTTCCAATTCAAAAAGAGCTTCCTTTAGGTTGATGTTGGGGTTTTCTTGAAGCCGATCGTAAAGAACTTTGGTGGTAAAGCGAAGCGTTTCATACCCTATTCTGGAAAATTGTATGATATTGCTTTCATTGATGGCGCTATCCTCCAATTGCAGGTCAAAGGTGCCATCTTCTGCTGATACAGTGCCCTTTGCTTGATCCACAATACCAATGTTCGCATAGTCCACGGGTTGTCCTGTATCCACATCCAACAGCTTTCCCGTGAGAACTTTTTGGGCATGCAAGCATTGGAGGGATATAAAAAAGAAAATGAAAGGAACACCATATTTCTTCATGTACAATGAGTTTGTATATGGCGGAAGATTGTTTGCTGCTGATTTTAAATGTAGGAAAAATTATTGATGAAGGTGTAGTTTTTGATGTAAGATGCATGATTGTTGAATCAAGTCAATCAAAAAACGAATTGAGTAAAATACTGCAGATCAATGGACGTAATTTTAAGGCATAATCAGAAACGTTCAAGTACATGGCAATCATAGGAAATATCATTAAAGGGTTTATAGAGGCACGGGACTCGTTGAGTTTGGAAAAAAATCCTGTTGAAGAACAGAAAAAGGTACTCGAAAACTTGTTGAACCAAGCGAAAGACACCCTATTTGGAAAGCACTTTGATTTTAAACAGATATTGTCCTCCAAAGACAAGTCCAAGACCTTTGCACAAAATGTTCCCTACTACGATTACAATAAGATTTCCACGGAGTGGTGGAATAAGGTGATTGATGGAAAACCTGATGTTACTTGGCCGGGCAATCCAGACTTTTTTGCCCTCAGTTCTGGAACAACAGGCAAGAAATCCAAGAGGATACCTGTAACCCAAGATATGTTAGCATCCATTAAAAATGCCGGAATCAAGCAGATTTATGCCCTGAGTAACTTTGACTTGCCTGCGGAGTTTTTTGAAAAGGAAATCATGATGTTGGGTAGCTCTACCGATTTGCAGGAACGCAATGGCCGAAAAGAGGGTGAAATCAGTGGGATAAGCGCAAGCAATATTCCATTTTGGTTCAAAAAATATTACAAACCTGGTGATGAGATTGCCCAGATTGATGAATGGGACCACCGTGTCCTTAAAATAGCAAAAGAGGCCAAAAATTGGGATATCGGCGCCTTGAGCGGAATCCCTTCTTGGATGGAACTTATGCTCAAAAAAGTGATTGAATATCATAATTTAGAGCATATCCACGAGATATGGCCCAATCTGCAGGTGTACACTTCAGGTGGTGTGGCATTTGATCCCTACGAGAAAAGTTTCAATGCCCTCTTGGGGAAGCCCATCCAAATTATAGATACGTATCTGGCTTCTGAAGGATTTTTGGCCTTTCAGGATAGACCAGACACGTCTGCCATGAAATTGATAACGGACAATGGAGTCTATTTTGAGTTTGTACCCTTTAATCCGGAATATATCAATCAAGATGGTTCCCTAACCGATGATGCCCCATCCTTGACCTTGGATGAGGTAAAGGAAGAAGAGGATTATGTATTGCTGATTTCCACAGTGTCGGGTGCGTGGCGCTATATCATTGGCGATACCATCAAATTTACGGATGTTAAGCGCGCCGAAATAAAGATTACCGGAAGAACCAAGTTCTTTTTGAACACTGTTGGTTCACAGCTTTCGGTGAATAAATTAAATGATGCCGTGAAGCACTTGGAAGACAAGCTCGATATTAAGATTCCAGAATACACCCTTTGTGCCAAGCGTTATGATGATGGTTTTTATCATACATGGTATTTGGGTTCGGATAGTATGGTGGATTCAGATAAGACGGCCAAAGTCTTGGACGACTACCTTAAAAGCGCCAACAAGAACTACAAAGTGGCCCGAGGTAAAGCGCTGGAAGGTGTGAAAGTGCATTTTGTGCCTCAGCCCATTTTTGCGGAATGGAGCGGTGCCAATAAAAAGAAAGGGGGCCAGGTAAAGATGGAAAGGGTCATGGGAGAGGAGAAATTCGCAGAATGGGAAGATTTTGTAGCCCAACAAACAGCGTAGACAATCAATTAATTTTGTTCAACTTCTTCTATTTCTTTCACCATTTCCATGATTTCGTCCGGGGAGAGGTAATATTCTTTGATTCGTTCTTTGTACAGTGGGTCAATTTTGGCGTTGTCCAGAATAAAACGCTTTGTCTTAATGATGTAATCCGCCATGCCTCGTAAAACGGCAAAAGAATCGGCGGCACGTTCGGCCTTTTTTACATACTCTTTTAGAAAAGCATATCTAAATCCAAAGGCCACCAAATTTAGTCCGCTCCGGTTTTGGTAATCCATCACATGGCCCAACTCGTGGCCAATCCAACCGATAAGGACGTCTTTGGGCACATGGGTGGTCTTGAATTCTTCACCCGTAATTTTGAACTTTTCACTGATGAGTATTTTGTAGCTTCTATTTTCCTTGGAGCCAAAGATTCCTTTTATGGTGGGCTGGGCCTGCATCACGGACTTTTTGATATTCTTTTTGAACTTGAACTCTATGGGAACTTCCTTGAGCTCGGGAAAATGTTCCAGAGCTACTTCTACCTCTAGCTCAATACTTTTTGGAATAACTTTTTTTGGTTTGGACAAAACAATATCAATGATTAATAGGAGCAATAGTAGTATTGCAATTCGCTTGATTATCTTTTTCAAAATGAAAAGGGATAAAAAAAGGGCAAATGTGAATTTGCCCTTTTATGTGGTCAGTGTTTATTAAAATTGATATCTCAGACCCAAGGCAATATCCAGGTCCAGATCATCAGAATAGTTATCATTGAATCCAAGCTCTGGTCGCATATCCAATGAAATGAGCAGTGGTATGTTGAAGTCGTACTCGATACCGATATCTCCTGCAACCAGTGCAAAAGTACCATCGTTATCTCCGGCATCAAAAGAACCAATTCCACCACCGGCACCTACATACCAGTGAAAACCACCATCTATGGGCATAACCCATTGGTAAAGTCCAACCAATTTAAAGGCGTCCACGTCATTTGAGTTTCTCCACCCCAGGTCAAATTCCAATCGGTTGTTCTCATGCAAATATCTTTGATAGGAAATTTCCCCCCCAAAACCGTCATTGTCACCGAGGCGCACACCCAAAGCGTTTTTAGAAATACTTTGTGCGCTAAGGCCTACTGTTGCCAATACAAAAAGAAAAGTTACTATAGTTCTCATAATTAAAATGTTTTGCTGCAAAGTTAGGATGTTCGCTATTTTGGGTTGCCCCAAAAAAATTAATGTTTGCCGTAAAAAGATTGCAGGAATGCTATAGTAGTGGTTTAAAAAACTTGGAAAGGCCTTCCATAAATTTTTTCCAGCGGGGCCGGTTCTTGAACTCTTCCAAATTAAGTTGCTCGGACTTTTCACACAGGGCGTTGAATTCCGCTGTCATTTCTTTGTTGATGTCTTGATCATATATCAAAATGTTGGCCTCGTAATTGAGTTCAAAACTTCTAATATCAAAATTACCCGAACCTACGGATACTAGGTCATCATCCACAATTAGGATTTTGCTATGGGAGAAATCATCCCGCAGAAAAATTTGTATTCCGGCCCCCAAAAGTTCTTCAAATTGCGAAAACATGGCAAACATGGCAGCAATGGAATCAGATTTTTTGGGAACCAGCAAACGGATTTCAACACCTTGCAACGCAATCACTTTTAAGGCTTGAAAAAAGGCTTCTCCGGGAAGAAAATAGGGGTTTGCAATGCAGACAGACCTTTGGGCTTGATTGATCATTCCAATATACTGCTGCATGATGGTGGGATGGCTGGAATCTGGCCCTCCGGCCACTACCTGTGCATCCACTTCACCACATTTTGACTGTTCGAAAAGATAATCTTCAATCTTGAACTTTTCTTTTTTGCTGGCGAAGAAATAATCCTTTAAAAAAACAAGGTGTAGGTCGTTTACAATAGGTCCTTCAAGCTTTAAATGAGTGTCTTTCCATTTGCCAAGTTCACCCATGTGCTTAATGTATTTGTCCGAAACGTTCACCCCGCCCGTAAAGGCCACTTTATTATCGATGACCACTATTTTTCGATGGTTCCTAAAGTTGAGATAGAACAATAAATTCTTTATACGGATGGGCATTATGGGGTGAATTTTGACCCCAACGTCCTTGAATCGTTTTTTGGGCCGGCCTCTCAGCGTGTAACTTCCAAAGGAATCGTAGATAATGCGTACTTCCACCCCCTCGGCAATTTTCCTTTTGAAGAGTTCCAGCATTTTGTCGAAAAGTGTACCCCGTTCCAAAATGTAATATTGCACATGGATGAATTTTTCGGCTTCCTCCATGGCCTTGAACAAGGTGTTGAACGTTTCACCCCCATCTTGAAGCACCCGTATGGCATTGCCACTGGTGGCCACGGTATTGGAGTTGGCTTTAATAAGTTGGTTCATTCTCTTTTTTCGCATATCCGAGCCAAAATCGGCAGGAAAATGATCGGAACTGGGGGCATTTCCGTAGGAAAAACGTTTACGCTGCTCAAATTCCTTGGTTTTGAAAAACTTGAACTTACGCCGATTGACCCCAAAAAGATAATATAGAACAACGCCGATTATGGGCAGGACAATAATGGCGAGAACCCAACCAATGGAACGGGAAGGACGCCTTCCATGATAAATGATCGAACCTATGGACCAAAGGGAAAGGACAATATAGACAATGGTGAATAAGGTCTTCAAAAGAGGGGTTCAGTAATTAATTGGATTCTAAGCTACTGCACAAAAAAACAATACACAATGTTTTTTCCTTTAGGGACAAAAAAACGCTGAACAATTCTGTCCAGCGTTCCGATTTAGTGTTCTACGTGCGGATTCTAGTGGTCATCCGTCATATCCTCAATTTCATCCCCAACATCATCAGCAGCATCTTCAATATCATCTCCAACTTCTTCCGCTCCGTCTTTAATTTCCTCTACGGCTTCTTCAGCCTTACTTTCTTTGGTTTCCCTGCAACTGGTCACACTTGCACCAATGGCCATGGCAATCAGTAGCATTAATAAACTTATTGATCGTTTCATCTGTTTCTATTTTTAGTTAATAATTAGTATTTATTTTAAAGTCTTTTTCTTCCGGTAATCAGTGAAATAATGAATAGCACTATGAAAATGAAGAAAAGAATTTTGGCTATGCTCGCCGCGCCAGCGGCAATTCCTCCAAAACCGAATATCCCGGCAATGATGGCCAAAATTACAAAGGTGACTGTCCAACGTAACATATTATATAGTTTTTGGTTGTTGCCTGACTAACTCTTAATCAGTACACTACAAATTTGGGGGATTCTTTACTGAAACCTTGCTCCTATCAAGTTTGATGTTGACCCATAAGCGTTAAGATGTGAAAAATCAGGGGTTTACGTGCAATAAGAATGTGTTGCGAGGTAAAAAAGGGGGTTATCGTTCCAGAAAGTCGGGATGTATAATGGTGTCTTGGTGCGTAATGTCCTTGAAGAATTCATCGGCCATAAGATTGGCTTTGAGTTCAACTTCAGGAGGGTTGTTCACGATTTCCTTCAACGCGTTGATGTCAAAATCATCCGTTAACCAAGCATCAGCATGGCTTTTGGGAATAATGATGGGAGCCAAGTTGCTGATGTCATGATAACTGGACACAAATGCGTTGGTCTTGGCCGTGATAAGAGCACAACATTGAAATCCATCCTCCAAGATATTATAGACCCCTGCCAGATAAAATGGTTTTCCATTTTTTAGGGTAACGTAGTATGTATAGGTTTTTCCGTTTTTGAGAAGGTGGGTGTAAAAGCCAGAAACGATGACCAAACATCGTCGCTTTACAAAGGATTCTTTCATCCATTCCACTTTTTCCAAATCTTGAAGTTGCACATTCAAGGTGTTGGCATTGTTTTGAAAGATGTACCAATCTTCCTTGAAATCCTGCGGCATTAAACCCCAAATGGCAAAAGAAATTCTACGCTTGTCCTGCATGGTAACAATACAGACATTGGTTTCTTTAAAACCATTGACTAGGGCACTGGGGGTATACAGATGGGGATATTTGAAATGTACGCCAAACTCCTCCTCAATCTGTTCACGTTCTGTTGCGTTGGAAAGTTTGTAAATCATGATATCAAATACTATTGAGTGCAAGTAACGCCTAAATCAAAAATTAGCTTGACGCAAAAAAAGTTATTCGTGATGCGAATACTAGATAATGTTTGGTTTTGGCAGGCATTTGAGGGATTATCAAGGAGCCTGATGGCGAGTTTCTCTTGGTATCCTTGTGGAACAATGCGGCACAAGGGTTATCTTTATCCTTCATCGGGCAATTGCCGAGAACAACAAGGGACAAGATCAACTCCGTATTTATGATTACCATTAACGTTGATGCCAAGGATACTGCGGGAACCGTGGAACAGATAAAGGAAGCCATTGGGGGCGAGCTCACCGAGCGATGGGGGCAGCACACCCTAACGGTTTCCAATAAAAAAGCCGAAGGCCATATTCGGTTTACTTCTTTTGACTGGGGCGTAAGCTTGTTGGAGTACGAGATTACTTTTTTTGATGAGGTTACCCTTATTGTGGACGCCTCAAAGTACAATCCCATTAACTTTTGCTTTTGTTTGGAAGGCTATTGCGGACACAAATTTGGGTATCAGACCATGAACGAACTGCGGATTCTGGAGCAATTTCAATCCGTGATCATTACCAGTAGGGATGGCGGTTTCAACCATGGGTATTTTCCCAAAGATGTGAAACTCTCCATCAGTATCATTCAGGTGGAACGGAAACCCTTTTTACGCAAACGGCTCAATCAAGGGGAAACGCTGAACAAAGAACTCTATCGGGTTTTCTTGGACACCGATCATGAAAAGGTGTTCGCCTATTTCGGCTCGTACAACCTTAAAATGGCCGACAAAATGAACGCGCTGAAAAAAGTGAAGGCAAAAGGCATGATCCGTATTATGCAGATTGAAGGACTCGTGTACCAGATTTTGTCCATGCACATGATGCAGCACAACAAGGAAATGGCGCAAAAAGGACCACAAACCTCCTTGTTGAAACGCGAGTTGAAGATTATACGGAGCTACGCCAAAAAGATAGAAAAGAACATTGCCAAAGACTTCTCTTTGGAAGAAATAGCGTCAGAAACCGGACTCACCCAGGCCAAGCTGCAAGAAGGTTTTAAACTGCTCTACAACAGAACCGTGACCGAATACATAAGACATGCCCGGCTGGAAGTGGCCCGGGACCTGATCAACACCACAGAAATGAACATCTCTGAAGTGGTCTACTCCATTGGCTTTACCAGCAGGAGCTATTTTTCCAAAATATTTAAGGAAAAATACGGGATAAGCCCCAGTGAATTTAAGAGCAGTAAAAAAGAAGCCGGGGTTGTAGGTTAGATGCTATTTTAAGGAGTTTGCCCACAAAGCGGCGTGCAATGGCGTTCCAATTTAAGGATACCTTGGTACACATGGGTCACCCACACCCGTAGGGTGGGGTCTGGCGCATCTATTAGAAAAGAGAGCTGTAATTTTTCTTCATCCACGTACAGCTTGCCTTGATCTAAGGGGCGGGGCAGCGCCAGCATTTCTGCATCATAGAATTCTTCTGCTTTGAGTATCTGGAATTGAAAGGAAAAGCTAAAGACCAGATTGTCCAGCACGGTGATTTCTGCCAGCCCTTTTTGCGGCATTTTTTGAAGGATGATACGGCTCTGTGGCCGTTGCACGCGGTGCAACAATTGCTCTCTTTGGTAATTGCGAATTTCAAGAGAGGCAAAGGTAATAATCTGTAGTTGGGTTTGGGAACTTTGGTGGAGGAGGTTGGTAAGGGTGGATAGAATAGGACGTGTAGGCATAGTGGATCGTTGGATTGTTAGATTTTGGGATATGATAGATGGAAGGTAAGCAAAATATTATAAAATAACACCATTTGGTGTTTTTATTAGGTTTTGGGAATGGGCAATTTGCTGCTATGCAGAAAGATTTGACAAAAGAAGAAGAACAATATCTCCTGAAATTTGGTGAGCAGATACGACGTTTACGCAAAGAAAAGGGAATGACTCAAGCTGATTTAGTATTTGAGGCCAAAGTTCATGGAAACATGATTGGTCGAATAGAGCGCGGTGAACGGGCAGCCAATCTTCTTCAGCTCCATAAAATTGCCAAGGCTTTGGAAGTTAATCTGGAAGAGCTTTTCGCATTTGAAAAGAAATTATGATAGTTAATTCTGAGAAACAAAGCAATGTCATTTTAGTTTTTGAAAAAACTTTTCAATGAGGTGCTATGCACGAACAGTTGGTCGGAAAAAGCGTTGCGAAAATCAATGCAAATTCTTTTTTTGTCATGATCATACCTATAAGTGGCGAACATCTGTTTTTCCTCTATTAATAATGATTATCGGCATTCCAGGTAGTATTGTTGGTATTGTCTTATTTTATGAATGGTTATATCCAGAGGAAAAAGTTTTAATCAGTGCAGATAGAATATATCCATCTTCTATATTTCCATCTTCTGATAGCTTGAATTTTAATGTGCTTATCACTCGTTTTGAAGATTATGTAACTCAAAATGATGCTGAATGTATAGGTAAGTCCATTCAGCAAAGTATTGGTGTAATTGATGCAAATAATGAATCTACTATACCAATTGTTTCGGTCTATGCCGATAGCATATTATCTCCTAATAATCAAACACTTGCAAAAGAACTTCAAGAGGAGCATAATGCTGACCTTATAATTTATGGTTTAGCAAGGAATATTGAGGATTGCAATAGCGCAGAAGTCTGTTTTAGGTTTAATGTGAATGAAAATTTTGTTTCAAGAGAGAATCCTGAGTTCAATATTCCAGTCACCAAACATGACGCGAAATATGTAATTACTACTCCTGTACAGATAGAAAGTGGAAATTTCGAAATCAACGAGTTTTCCATAAGAAAATGGATTTCGCTGCTCGCTGAACTAAAAATTAATAAGAAGAAAATTTCTTTTGTTGATTTAGAAAGAATAATGATCGATTCCGATACATTGTCAAATGAAGAACTTGCAAATGTTTATTTAAATATTGGTCTTACGTGCAAGTCTTTAAAACAGTACGACTGTTCTATCGAAGCTTATTCAAAGGCGATTAATTTGTTTTCGGATAATTCTGAGTATTATAATTACAGAGGTATTGTTTATAAAAATTCACAGAACTTTCAATTAGCGATTGAGGACTACACCAAAGCTATAAGTTTAAACCCCACTTATCATAAAGCATACTATAATAGAGGAGCAGCCTATGATCGAAGTAAAAATTATCAAGCTTCAATTGAAGACTTTAGTAGAGCTATTGAGCTTAATCCTGAAGATGAGGATTATTTTATTTATTTAGGCTTTGTATATGATAAAATGAAAGAATATCATAAGGCTATAAAATATTATTCGATTGCAATTAGTATGAACCCTATAGATACTTTGGCATATGGTAATCGAGCAACCACCTACAGGGACCTAAATCAAAAGAAAAAAGCTATGGAGGATATTGAAATGGCTCTTTCTTTAGATTCTACATATTCGCCATCATATAATAGTAGGGGAATCTATTATAAGAATGAAAGGAAATATCAGCTTGCATTAAAAGATTATAATAAAGCAATATTACTATCAAATGGGGAACATACCTATGCCTATTTTAATAGAGGATTTTTACATATTCTTCTTGGGAATTATTCAAAGGCGGTAAATGATTTTGATAAATCTACTGAATTAAACCCAGAGGATTATGATGGCTATTTTTTCAGAGGAATAGCTAAACTCGAACTGAAAAATTATGAATCGGCAATTGAAGATTTTAATCAATCCATTGAATTAAATGATTCCATTAATGATAATTACTATCATAGGGGTAGATCCTTTTACAAGCTAAAAAAATATGGGGAGGCAATAGAAGATTTTGACAGGGCAATACAACTGAATGCATCAAATTTTCGTGCCTATTCTTCAAGAGCTTCTGCTTATTTCAAAATACAAAATCAAAAGAAGGCTCTAAGTGACTTTGATAAGGCAATTGAGTTAAATCCAGATTGGGCAAATACGTATAATAGTAGAGGTGTATTATATCTAAAAACATTAAATGTTAACTATGCAATAAACGATTTTAAAAAGGCAATTTCACTTGAAAACAACCACTTCTATAGTTATGTCAACCTGTTTTTCTCATATTGCCTTAAATATTGGTATTTGGTAATTGCAATTTTAGCAGTATTGATGGTCTTTGTTGCTAGGAAATTTTTATTAAGGAAGTAAGTAGAGTGTGTTTGTTAGTGCCCCCGCCGCCGCAAGATTGCATCTTGTGGTTTAGCAGAATAGATCTAAACAAAAACCCGGCAAATTTGCCAAGTTCTTTGTAGTACCTCCAGGGTATTACTTCGACAAAAAACACTGTTTTTTGCTCAGCATAAACTTCGATTCCGTTTTGTTCCAAAACAAAAGCCCATCCAAATTGGATGGGCTTTTTGTAGTTGCCACTTCGTGGTACCTCCAGGAATCGAACCAGGGACACACGGATTTTCAGTCCGTTGCTCTACCAACTGAGCTAAGGTACCATGCCTGTTAAGCGGGTGCAAATATAATTTCAAAATTAGGATATACAAACAAAAACCTCAAAAAAGGCATTCCTTTTTTTGCAATTCTCGATCTTTGTAGCATGAATCTGGTCATAGACATTGGCAATACCTTAATTAAATACGCCGTTTTTGATAACGGCAACCTCCTTTATGACCAAAGTTCGGAGTCGGGGTTATTTCTCTCCAAGGTCAAGGAACTCTTTGAACAGTACCCTAGAATTAACCATGCCCTTATTTCCTCCGTAGGCAAGCTGGACCGAAAAGAACGGGATATTGTGGCCCTGTTCTGCAAGGTTCATGTGCTCACGCACGATTCCAAAGTGCCGTTCAAGAACAGCTATGCAACACCCCAGACCTTGGGGATGGATAGGGTTGCTCTGGCCACCGCCGCTTTTTATCATAATCCAAGGGGCAACACTTTGGTCATTGATGCCGGCACTTGCATTACCTATGAT
This sequence comes from Flagellimonas marina, assembly GCF_042651185.1. Classification (NCBI taxonomy): domain Bacteria; kingdom Pseudomonadati; phylum Bacteroidota; class Flavobacteriia; order Flavobacteriales; family Flavobacteriaceae; genus Flagellimonas; species Flagellimonas marina. Next base: position 406,027 of record NZ_JBHSCL010000007.1, read on the forward strand.
ATGGTCAACAACGGTGGGGAGTACGTGGGAGGCGCCATTTCTCCTGGTATTCGCATGCGCTATAAAGCCATGCATAACCAAACGGCGGCACTTCCGCTATTGGACCCAGAGGATATTATGGACTTTATTGGAAATTCCACCGCAAGCAGCATGCACAGTGGGGTAATCAATGGGGTTACGCAAGAAGTGGATGGGGTGATAGACCAGTATCGCAATCGTTTTCAACATTTAACAGTTATTTTAACAGGCGGTGACGCCCAATTTTTTGCGAAAAGGCTAAAAAACACCATATTTGCGAATTCTAAATTTCTCCTGGAGGGGCTAAATTGCTTGCTGGAATACAACAAACGTTAGATGGTTAAGAAATTTTTGATTGCTTTTGTTTGCATGGTCGCACAAGGCCTTTTTGCACAAAACGGTACCATATCGCCATATTCATATTTTGGGATAGGAGATCTTAGAACTTCTGGAACGGTGGACAACCAAATGATGGGTGGGATGGCCATGTACGCGGATAGTATCCACATCAACCTGCAAAATCCAGCAGCTTACTCAAAACTACGACTTACCACCTATACCGCTGGAATATCGCACACCGAAAATAGATTGAAGGACTGGACCGAGGAACAACGGATTTCCGTGACAAATCTGGATTATTTGGCCATTGCATTTCCCGTCGCCAACAAAGTTGGGGTAGGTTTTGGTTTGATGCCACTCTCATCCGTTGGGTACAATCTTAGGGATGAGACCACAACAGGTACAGGTTCCATGGTCACCAATGTGTATTCGGGTGAAGGAGGGTTGAACCGAATCTACATATCAGTGGGTTTTGAACCCTTCAAGAATGTTAGTTTGGGGGCAACCGTAAATTATAATTTTGGGACATTGGAATACCAACGAATTCAAAGTGTGGAAGATGTACAATTTGGTACGTTGGATAATAGGGAATCGCGAATAAACGGATACGACTTTAATTACGCTTTGAATTATACACCTACCATAAAAGACAAGTATACACTGTTTACTTCGGTTCGTGTAAATACCCAAGGAAATCTTGTTTCCAAAAACTCGCAAAGACTGGGTTCGTTTTCTTTGGTAACTGGCGACGACATTGAGGTCATTGATGTGGATTTGGATGCTACCAACAGAAGAAACACCGAATTGAAGATTCCCACCCGAACCACGATAGGATTAGGATTTGGTGAAGATAAAAGGTGGTTTATGGGAGGGGAATACAGCTTTCAACAATTCAGTGATTTTGAAAACACCTTCCTTGGTTTGGAGAATGTTACCTATAATGACGCAAGCACCTACGCATTTGGTGGGTACTGGGTGCCGGATTACCGCTCATTGTCCAGCTATTTTAAAAGAGTTACCTATCGCGCTGGAGTGCGGTATGACCTAAGTGGGTTGGAGGTGAACAACAAGGAGATCAATAATTTTGGCATAACTTTTGGACTAGGATTACCGATGGGCGGATTAAACTATGAATCTGCCTTCTCAAACTTGAATATTGGATTTGAGCTTGGAAGAAGAGGAACCACGGATGCAGCACTGATTGAGGAAAGCTATTTTAAAGTCAATGTGGGATTATCATTAAATGCAAGGTGGTTTAGAAAAAGAAAGATAGATTGATGCGCCTTTTTTTTAAAAATATCATAATTAACCAACCATATGAATCCCTATAAGAGGATTTTTTAATGAAAATTTGTACTTTAACCACTTTAAAAATCAGTAAGATGAAGAAGAAACACTACTTAACGATGATAGCGGTCATTATGTTGACGGGATTAAGTATGGCTCAAGCACAAAATCCAGAGTGCATGACCAATCTTTCCATTTACGCAGAACACGCAAAAGTAAAAAACTATGATGCCGCCTACGAACCATGGAAAATGGTGTATGAAAGTTGTCCGGACATCAATAAGGCCAATTTCTCCTACGGGGAAAGAATCTTAAAGCACAAGGTTGAAAATTCAACGGGTGCCGATAAGGATGGCTATGTACAAGAATTGTTGTCTTTGTACGATAACAGTCTCAAATATTTCCCGAAAAACTATTCTTCGGCAGGTGTTGGGATAGACAAGGCCCTTTTATTATATGATAACAAAATGGCCTCTGATGAGCAGATATTCAAAATGTTGGATGAGGCTTTCAAATCAGACAAAGAAAATTTCACCAACCCAAAGGCACTGTACCTTTATTTCTCAAGTTTGGTGGATTTGCACGCTGCTGGTAAAAAAGACCTACAAGATGTATTTGACACCTATGATGATGTAACCGAGAAGGTTGAGACGGAAAACCAAAAGTTGACCGACGTTATCACAAAGCTGCTACCTAAAGATTCTACAGGAACCATTACATCCAAAGAAAAAAGAATGCTGCGGGTTGCCAGCACCAACTCTGAATCCTACGGTAAGGTAGGAGCCAGTATCGATTCCAAATTGGGAGCTTTGGCCGATTGTGACAATCTCATTCCTCTTTATGAAAAAAGCTATGAAGAGAAAAAAGGCGATGTTGCTTGGGTAAAAAGAGCCGTGGGAAGAATGTTCTCCAAAGAATGTACCGATGACCCTATGTTTAGAAAGTTGTTCGAAGCCCAGTTGGCCTTGGAGCCTTCCGCAAGTGCATATCTGTATGGAGGTGCTTTGAAGCAAAAATCCGGAGACACCAATGGAGCCATTGCTGATTTCAACAAGGCTGTTGAGTTGGAAACGGACTCCTATAAAAAATCAGATATCCTATACAAAATTGCTACTACAGTACGTAGAACCAGTAAATCGCAGGCCAGAAGCTATGCCCTAAAGGCAATTGATGCCAACCCCGCCAACGGTAAGGCATATTTGTTGATTGCAAATCTTTATGCAAGCAGTGCCAACGATTGTGGAAGCACTCCATTTGAAAAGAGAGCTATCTATTGGAAAGCTGAGGATATGGCCAGAAAAGCAGGACGTGTTGACCCATCTTTGGGAAGCACTGCCAGTCAGACAGCGGCTAGTTATTCAGAAAGAGCCCCTAGCAAAGAGATGATCTTTAATTCCGGAATGGCCGGAAAAACAGTATCGTTCAGTTGCTGGGTAGGTGGTAGCGTTAAGGTGCCGAATCTATAAGGTGAAACAATCCTCTGAACATATTTTAAAGTGTTTTGCCACGGTTTTTACCGTGGCAATCCTTTTTATGTCCTGTGGTGACAACTACAAAAGAGTGGGGGAAGAGGCCGTAAAACCCATTTTTCCGCAAGGCGTGGCCCAAAACTTTACCCTTACCTATACCGAAAGCATTGAAGAATTGAGCTCGCAAGATTCGTCAAAGACGCGAGTAATTGCTGTGCTGACCAGTCCCATATCGGAGGATTTTGACAATCAAAGCTTTAAATTCCGTACCTTTCCTAAAGGACTCAAGGTTGATTTCTATGACGACAAGAACCAAAAAAGTATAATTACGGCCGACTACGGTATTGTCTATTCCCAAACCAGTTTGATAGACCTACGTGGAAATGTTGTGATAGAAAGCCATGATGGGAAAAAGTTGGAAACACCCCAGCTGTTCTTTGATAGAAAAAACAACTGGATTTTCACCGAAGAAACCTTTACCTATACTAATCCAGAAGATGGAACCGTAATGGATGGCGAGGGGATGGATTTCAACAAGGATTTCAGTTTTTTCAAGGCCCACAAAACCTATGGTCTAATGACCATTAAAGAAGAAGAATGATATGATTAAAATATTACGGTATACAGAATACCTTTACTTGGCCGTGGCTGCCATTTCAATCTACAAGATCATTACGCTTTGGAGTGTAGAGCCCAAAGAAACCTATATTTTTATTTTCTTTGCGGTGGTTTCAATTGCCATGTTCATCTTCAGACGAAGATACCGTAAACGCTTTGAGCAACATAAAAAGGATAATCAACAATAGCCTTGGATACCTCGGTAATCATCATAGTCCTTTCATTACTGTTTTCGGCTTTCTTTTCAGGAATGGAAATTGCATTTATTTCTGCCAACAGAATTCACATAGAAATTGAAAAGAAACAAGAGGGACTTTTGGCCAAACTACTGACATGGCTCACCGACAAACCCTCAAAGTTTATTGCCACCATGCTCATTGGCAACAACATAGCTCTGGTCATTTATGGGTTATTCATGGGAGATGTGCTCATGGAATGGTTCCAAAGCCTACTCCCGGCAAAGTATGACTTTGTAAATGTTCTGCTTACGGATTTCAGCCTATTGACCCAAACCGTAATTTCAACTCTGATTATTTTGTTTACGGCGGAATTTTTGCCCAAAGTGCTCTTTCAGATTTATTCCAATACCCTGCTGAAATTCTTTGCCATTCCCGCCTACTTCTTTTACGTGTTGTTCTCTATTGTCTCTTGGTTTGTGATCAAGGTTTCGGACTTTATTCTGAAGATTTTTTTCAAGATTGATGGAGACGAGGTGCAATTATCCTTCACCAAATTGGAATTGGGAGATTATATTACCGAGCAGATGGAAACCGTAGAAGAAGAGGATGTGGTGGATTCAGAAATACAGATTTTCCAGAATGCGCTACAATTTTCCACGGTAAAGGCACGCGAGGTCATGGTGCCCAGAACCGAGATAACTGCTGTTGAGTTGGAGGAGACACCAAAGAACCTCACCAAGTTGTTTACCGAAACGGGCTACTCTAAAATACTCGTGTTCAAGGATAGCATTGATGAAATCATTGGTTATGTACATTCCTACGAACTTTTCAAAAAACCAAAAACCATAAAAAGCATCCTGCTGCCGGTAGAATTTGTGCCAGAGACGATGCTCATTCAAGATATTTTGAATGTACTTACCAAAAAACGAAAAAGCGTGGCGGTGGTGTTGGATGAATATGGAGGTACGGCCGGACTCTTGACCGTGGAGGATATTATTGAAGAACTCTTTGGTGAAATTGAGGATGAACATGACAGCACGGACCTACATGAAGAACAGGTCAGTGAAAATGTATTTAAGTTTTCTGCACGATTGGAGGTAGACTACATTAATGAAACCTATAAATTGGAATTGCCCGAAAGTGAGGAATACGAAACCTTGGGCGGACTGATCATGAACGAGACCGGCGAAATTCCCGAGCAGGATTCAGAAGTGAGGATCGAAAATTTCAGCTTTCACATTTTAGAGGTGTCCAATACCAAAATCGATTTGGTCAGTGTACGTGTTCGCACTGAGGATTAACAATTTCCAGCGTTTTTTACCCTTTCCTATTTGAAAAGAAAGTGGTATTTTCGCCCACTGAAATTAAAGTAAACAAGCAGTAAAATGGCAATATTAGAGAATATTAGAAAACGGACAACCATCCTGATCTTGATCATTGGTATGGCCTTGTTCGCATTTGTAATATCAGGGGTCTTTACCAGCAATGATTTTGCTGGGGGCAAAGTGGGCTCCGAAGTGGCTGAGATTAATGGGGAGAGTATTTCCATTGACGCGTTTAGAAGGGAAGTGGAAACCGCCTCAAGAAGGTTCGGTCCCAACTTTTCTTCAACACAATTGGTAAACACCGTTTACGACCAAGAAGTACGAAAGGCTATCTTAAACCAACAATTTGAGGATTTGGGTATTGATGTGGAAAGCGATCAGATTATTGAGTTTGTAAGAACTTCGGGATACGCGCAGATTCCAGATTTTTTGGATGAGAATGGAATTTTCAACGAGGAGGTATTTAAAAGTGCCATTGCGGATTGGAGGGCCAATGACCCACTTCGTTATGATGCTTGGTTGCAAGACGAGAAATCAATCATTCAAGCCGCCAAAGAACGTATGTACTTCAATTTGATCAAGGGAGGCGTTGGTGCTACCTTGGCCGAAGGTGAGTTCGATTACCAATTGGCCAATAGAAAAGTGGACATCCAGTACGTTCGGGTTCCGTATTCTTCAATTCCCGATAGTACCATTCAAGTTTCAAAAAGTGAGATTCAGGCCTATATCAGCAATCACCAAGATCAATTCCAACAGGAAAAAGCACGGGACATCCGTTTCGTTTATTTTGAAGAAAAACCTTCCGCTGAGGATGAAAAAGCGGTCAAGGATGCCATCACTGCTCTGTTGAGCGACACTGTTGAATACTCAGAGGAAAGGGACGCTACAGATACAATACCTGGGTTTAGGAATACCACCGATATGGTCGCTTTCTTGGATCGGAACTCAGATACCAAGTTTGATACCATATACAAAGCCAAAAACGATTTACCTTCCGTAGCAGCCGATACTTTGATGAGTATGTCTGTTGGTGAAATTTATGGTCCATATAAGGATGGTGATTTCTACCGCGTTTCCAAGATTATGGATAAGAAAACCAATGGAACCGTAAAAGCAAGTCATATTTTGATTACTTGGGAAGGTGCAGAACGTGCCAACCCTAGTATTACAAGAACCAAGGAAGAAGCCGAGGCAAGGGCAAAAGAGCTTTTGGTCGAAGCCAAAAAAGAAGGAACTGTCTTTACTACCTTGGCCCGTGAAAATTCTGATGGGCCTTCTGCGCCACGTGGAGGGGATTTGGGTTATTTCCAAGAAGGGGTGATGGCTGATGAATTCAACGATTTTTGTTTTAATAACCCAGTAGGTGCCATTGACTTGGTGGAAACACAGTTTGGGTATCACATTATTAAGGTTGATGATAAGCAAGACGTGATTCAGGTAGCTACACTTTCAAGAGAAATTGAACCATCTGAAGAAACCATCAATACCTTGTTCACCGATGCCACTAAATTGGAAATGGCCACCATGGATGCCGAACCTGAAAATTTTGGTGACATTGCAAGGGAGAGTAGTTATACGGTACGTCCTGTGAACAAAATCAAAGAGATGGAAGAAAACCTTCCTGGTTTGGGATCACAGCGCAGTATTGTGCAATGGGCTTTTAATGATGATACCAATGTGGGGGATATCAGACGTTTTAATGTAAACAACGGATACGCCATTGTACAATTGACCAAAAAGTACAAAAAAGGCCTTATGACCCCTGAAGATGCTTCTGCAACCGCATTGCCAGAAATCAGGAAGAAACGTAAAGCAGAACAGATTATAGCAGCCAATCAAGGAAAAGCCATGGATGCTTTTGCTTCCGATAACAATGTAAGCTTGAACAATGCCTCGGCTTTGACCATAAAAGCGCCTACCATTCCCGGTGCTGGAAGGGAGCCTTTGGTAGTTGGAAGGGCATTTGCCTTGGACCAAGACCAAACCTCTAACCTAATTGAAGGCGTAACAGGGGTGTTTATGATAAAGGTAACGAACAAGGAAGATGCACCGAGCATTGAAAACTTTAGCACCTATGCTAACAACTTAAGAAGTTCAGCGGCCAACCGTGTAAATGGTGCCGTTTATAATGCTCTCAAAGAAAAGGCTGAGATTGAAGATAAAAGAGCAACGTTCTATTAGACTTTAATAGAAGAATGATTTAAAAAAGCGGGATTTCCTTGGAAATCCCGCTTTTTTTGTGGTTAAGTTTATGGGTATTGCGTTATAATCTGTCTGGTTCATCCCACTTCATTTTATAACAAATGGAGACGATTTTACCTTCTGTATTTGTGGTAACCTTAAAACCTTGTTTGGTCCGGAAGTACGCATCCCGGAGAAAATACCAGCTGCCATCTTTGAAAAAATATTCCCTTTTATCAATCTTCCAATCGGCCACGGGATAGAGAATGTCCAACACATCTTCAAAAATGGGGGCAGTTTCTGGGTTTAGCATAAAGTCTTCCCTAATGAGGCTCAAGAAATTATCCAGGGATGTATTGTTATTGATATGCTGAAAATGAATGATTTCTTCGCCAGTGTCCAAAACGATGAATTTATCCTCACGGCTTCTATCATTACGGTAAGTGTTCAAAGTTTTCCGGTTAATGCAATAGACATTGTATTTTAAGACTTTTCCAATGTCCTCAGAATCAATACATTCTATTGTGGTGACAAAACTTTCTTCCAAGAATGCTTCTATTCGGTGTTGGGCCTGTTCATTGGTTTGCGTAAATGCTTGGAAACATAATAGTAGGGAACAGAATGAAGTGGCCAAGTCGGCATGTAAGGAAGACATATCTCATGTATTTTTGATACACTCCCAAATCTAACAGATGAGCATGAGGAATTTGGCCCGCAATTGACGAAACCCCCATTTGGATTTATGAAAACCCTAACATTACCATTTAAAACTTGAAATTGAGACGTTACGGGGACTCCACTTTTTCCAAATAGACCCGCATTACATCTTTTTCTATGACCAATTCTTTTTGGGTCAATTGTATAATTGTAAAAGCTCCAAGTTCGTCGTTGTTGTCTCTTTCCGATTGCAGCATGAGGGTATTGGATTTTGCATCAATTTTCCATGTACCGGATTTATTAGGGCTTTTCCCAATCCCTCCTCCTTCCAACACTCCATTTTCATGAAAATGGAGGTATTTGTTTCTTTCGGTTTGTGAAGCTTCGTTGGATTTTTCAATTTTATATATTTCCCAATACCCTATTATTTTTTTTGTTTTCTGATTATCTGTAAAGCTGAATGAAATAAAAATGGCAAGGACGAATGGTAGTGTTCTCATGAATACATGCTTTTTTCAAAAGTAACGGATAATAAAGGTAAATGGATAGCTATTTGATTCAAAACCCATTTTTTGAGTCATGGATGCGGTTTTTATCAATGCTCTCCAAAAAGGGTAATGGTAAAGTCGAACAAATCTGTTGCTCCGGCTTTTCCGTGCCCGGGAACAACCACTGAAATTTCTGGATACTTGGATTTTAATTTGGATACGGTTTTGGGCCACTCAGCAATATTGGCATCCCCAAGATATCCTTTTCCGGCACCTAGCGATTTTATCAAACACCCCCCAAATAAAACTTGATCTAAGGGGAAATAACCAATGCTGTTGTCTATGGTGTGTCCTTCTCCCAAGTAATCCAAGATGACCGTTTCGTTTCCAACAGATAGTTCCAATTGGTTTGTAAAACCATGCTGGGGAATGGGAGTATTGTTCAATGCCGCAAGCTCCAAAGTCTTACTATAGGCATATGACGGGATATCTCTATTGTGGAAAGCTTGCAATCCACCCAAACAATCCGTGTGGAAATGGGTGGGTACAACGGCCTTTATGGTGCATTTCAATTCATTTTGAATCCATTGCATCAATTCCTCAGACTCCGCATCTGTATTTGGGGTATCAAATATAATAGCTTCGCCATCGGAGATTACGATCATGCCATTGCAGGGTACCTTGCCAAAACTTTCTGTTTGTAAATAGGTAATGTGTTGAAATGTATGTTCGGTAAGTTGGTTAATTTTTAAGGTCTCTGTTTCATAGCTCACAGGAGATTTTCTGGTGTTACAACTCAAGAGAACTAGAAGAGATATCAGATAGGCAAAATTTTTTTTCATGTGAAGTTAGATATTTTGGGCATGTTTCATTCTTACAATAGCATTTCTGAAAATGCAATTACGGTTTTATATCCCTTAGACTTAAAATAATCCGGGGTTTGATCATTTCCAGTGGCCAAAATAAAATCTCCGCCCCACGCTCCAAGACTTTTGATGCTGCCCGAATAATCTGGAAAAAGTCTGGATTTTATTGTTGGAGTTTGAAGTACCTCGGACATGATGGTCTCATGCTGTGCAATGACCAATTCAAATTCATTCAATGATGTCGCGTTAATCATCTGTTGAGTCAACAGAGAAATGCTATGGATAAGCTTACCTCTGTTAAATTGCTGTTCTTTATAGGCAGCTATGGCTTCCCTGCTACTTTGCTTTTCGTTGAGGTGCACAAAATAAAGCGATTCCTTAAAAGAAGGTGAAAACACAACCGTATTGACTTTTGGAACACCATCTTGGATTTGATAAGTGATGGGAGAATTGTGTTGCGCACATGCAATGTCGTATCCACTGCCGCCAAAAGCATTCCAAAGCAATTGGTACGCATCCACTTGGGCCCATTGTGCTATGTTGTTGATCAAGGTTGATGAAGTACCCAGCCCCCAAGAACGTGGAAATCCCAAATGCGTTTCCACTTTAAAGCCAGCACGGTTGGATAGAAAGTCAGGATTCTGATTTCTGGCTTCTGTCAGAAGTTGAATCAAGGTTAGAGCTACCTTCTCATCTGAAGCAGTTCGTATTCCGAAACTTTTCAGGTCAAATTCCGCTTGGAACCAAATTTCCTTCTTTGTATCAAAACTCGTCCACTTTAAAACCTCCGCATCCAATTCAGAAACCTTCAGGAATTGTCCTTGTTTTGTGGGAATTGCCAGGCCTAATGCCCCGTCCAAGATTGCATATTCCCCAGAGAGCAGTAGTTTTCCGTTGCTGTAAAACTCCTTTTCCATTATTGGGACTGAATCTTTTCCAAAGCTTCTTTTACCGAAGCATTCGTGACAACATGGTGTTTAAAATACTCTACTAGTTGTTGTTTTTCAACTTCGGTGGCGCCCATTTGATTGAGCATGTTCAACAAGTGCATCTTCATGTGCCCTTTTTGGATTCCCGTTGTGACCAAGGATCGCACTGCTGCAAAATTCTGGGCAAGCCCTGCCACGGCAACAATTTCCATAAGCGCTTTAGCCGATGGATTTTGAAGGATTTCCAAGGCAAGCTTCACCAAGGGATGCAAGGTGGTCAGCCCGCCAACAGTGCCAAGTGCCAAGGGTATTTCAATCCAAAACTTAAAGGTATCTCCCTCAACCGTAGCGTGCGTCAAACTAGAGTAACGACCATCTTTCGCGGCATAGGCATGTACCCCGGCCTCCACCGCCCTAAAATCATTTCCAGTAGCCAAGACCACGGCGTCCACACCGTTCATGATTCCTTTATTGTGTGTTACGGCCCGATGCGGTTCCAAATTGGCAATGTTTATGGCCCGTATGAACTTGTTGGCGAATTCCTTGGCCAGCGTAGGGTCAGCATCCAATTGTGAAACAGGGCAACTTACTTCGGCTCTGGCCAAACAATTGGGCACATAGTTGGATAGAATACTCATCACCACTTCCAAATTTTTTTCATCTTCAGAAAAGGCATCATATTGCTGTGCCTGCTCCTTTAACGTCTTGGCAAACTGCTCCAAACATGAATTGATAAAATTGGCTCCCATGGCATCTAAGGTCTCAAAAGTGCAATGGAGTTGGTAATACCCTTCCATTTGGTCGCTTAGATTTCTTAACTCAATTTTCCTGATGCCCCCACCTCGCTTTTCCATGTTTTTGGTAATAGAAGAGACACTCTTATGTAGTTTGGGCTTTAATTCTTCAAAAAAGGATTGAAGGGCCTGATAATTTCCCCTATACATAAAATGCACCTGTCCCACTTTCTCGGTTCCTAAAATCTCCGTTTTAAATCCACCCCGGGTTAACCAAAATTTGGCAGCCTTACTGGCGGCAGCCACAACGGAACTTTCCTCTATGGCCATGGGAATGGCATATAGCTTTTCATTGATCAAAAAATTAGGGGCAATGGCAAAAGGAAGATAATAGTTGGTAAGCGTATTTTCTATGAACTCATCATGCAGTTTCTGCATTTTTGGATTGGTGTTCCAGTACTGCTCCAAAATGGCTTTAGAGGCCTTGGGGTCCTTGGTATAGTGCTCAGCGATCCAATTTATCTTTTCGGCTTTGGAACGTTTCGAGAATCCTTCAACAGGAGTGTTCATAGTGTTGGGTTAAAGGCATCAAATATAAATATAATAGAACTTTGGCTTATACTATGTATACCTAATGGTGAACAAACGTAGTTCAGATAGGTGATTATTGTTGTAAATGCAACACCAAAATTTATTTTTTGGATAAATATTAGTAAACTTGGGAGTTTTTAATAAATTTTCACACATGAGAAAACAGTTCCTCCTGTTTGTATCTGTGTTCGGATTTCTTGCCATTTCCACCGCACAGAAGAAAAAAATTACCCTTGAGGAAATTTGGGGCGGCGAATTCAGAACCGAACGCATGGATGTACTCCGTTCCCTGAAAAATGGAAAGCAATACACCATCCTTAATTTTTCCCGGTCGCCACAGAACAGCAGCTTGGATAAATATGATTATGAAACCTTGGAAAAGGTAGAGACTATTGTTTCCTCTGGTGGAAGTGTTCCCTACTTTACATCGTATACCTTTAGTGATGATGAATCCAAAGTATTGTTGACCACTGAGGTTGAGCCCATTTTTAGACGCTCTCGATTGGGCATATACTACGTATATGATATCAATGCAAAAAACCTGACTCAGATTTCCGAAACCAAGATTCAAGAGCCCCTGCTCTCGCCTAATGGGAAGCAAGTTGCCTATGTCTTGAACAATAATTTATATGTGTTTGATGTAGCCTCGAAGTCTACAAAACAGTTGACGCTTGATGGCAACAAAGGAACCATAATCAATGGGGTTACGGATTGGGTCTACGAAGAGGAATTTGGTTTTGTCCGTGCTTTTGAATGGAACAGTGACGGTACCAAAATAGCCTTCCTTAAATTTGATGAGACCGAAGTACCCCACTTTTCCATGGATGTTTACGGGACCAACCTTTATCCCTATCAGCATGAATTTAAGTACCCCAAGGCAGGTGAAGCCAATTCCAAGGTCACACTTCATTTATTGGATGTCGCTTCAGGCTCCATTACTCCGGTTGATTTGGGCGAACCCTACTACATTCCAAGAATTAAATGGATGAACAACCCAAACCATTTGAGTGTCCAGACCTTGAATCGTCATCAAAATAATTTAAAGTTGTTGGATGTAAATGCCAAGGATAATTCGGTTTCAATACTGCTCGAAGAAACAGATGATGCTTACGTAGACATTGATGACGACCTTACCTTTTTGGCAGATGACAGTTTTATCTGGACCAGCGAAGCTGATGGATTCAACCATTTGTATCTCCATGGAAAGGACGGAAAACTGAAAAACCAGATTACCGAAGGATCGTGGGAAGTCACCCATTATTATGGGTACGATGCTTCCAACGATAGAATCTATTACCAGTCGGTAGAAAACGGGTCTATTAATAGGGATGTGTACAGCATTTCAACAAAGGGTAAGAAGAAAAAGCGACTTTCAACGAAAGAGGGTACCAATACCGCGGATTTTAGTGCCGATTATACCTATTACATCAATACTTATTCAAGTGCAGGAACGCCTTTTGAGTTTACCTTGCACAAAGCTTCGGATGGAAAGTTGGTAAAAGCCATTAAAGACAATTCTGCTCTTCTGACCAAATTGCAGCAGTACGAGTTTGTTCCAAAGGAATTTTCTACCATCAACATTAATGGCTATGACCTGAACATGTGGATGATTAAACCTGCAAATTTTGATCCCAACAAAGAATACCCGCTTTTCATGTTCCAATACAGCGGGCCTGGCTCACAATCTGTGGCCAATACCTGGTTGGGCAGCAATGATTATTGGCATCAACTCCTGGCATCCGAAGGGTACGTTGTGGCCTGTGTGGATGGTAGGGGAACTGGTTTTAAAGGAAGAGACTTTAAAAAACTGACCCAAAAAGAATTGGGCAAGTACGAAGTGGAGGACCAAATTGCCGCGGCTAAAAAATTGAGCGAACTCCCCTATATTGATGAAGACCGCACCGGCATTTGGGGGTGGAGCTATGGCGGATTTATGTCCACCAACTGTATCCTAAAAGGGAATGATGTTTTTGAAATGGCCATTGCTGTGGCACCTGTGACCTCATGGCGATTTTACGACACCATTTATACCGAACGATACATGCAGACCCCACAGGAAAACCCCAGTGGATATGATGATAATTCTCCTTTTAATTATCCAGAACTGTTAAAAGGGGATTATTTATTGGTGCATGGTTCCGGGGATGACAATGTCCATGTGCAGAACACCATGCGCATGATCGAAGCCTTGGTACAGGCCAATAAACCATTTGATTGGGCAATTTACCCCGATAAGAACCATGGAATATACGGCGGCAATACACGGCTGCATTTGTTCACCAAGATGACCAACTTCGTCAAAGAGAATTTATAACCAAACAGAAGATATATGTCGGATTTAACCAAACCAGCCAATGAAAAGACCCTTTTTGGGCATCCTATTGGCCTTTTTTACCTGTTTTTTGCTGAGCTCTGGGAACGATTCAGTTTTTATGGAATGCGGGCCTTGCTCACCTTATATATGGTCAATGTCATTTTCGAGGCATTGTCTACTAGAGATTACGCAGCCGCAGCGGTATATGCATCGTATGGATCATTGGTATATGCTTCTACCGTTATTGGAGGTAAAATTTCGGATTCCATTCTAGGGATGCGGGCCTCCATTTTTTTAGGAGGTGTTTTAATGGCTTTGGGACATTTTGTATTGGCCATTGAAAATGATGTGGCTTTCTTTCTGGCCTTGGCCTTTATTATTGTTGGGAATGGGTTTTTTAAACCGAACATTTCAACATTTGTTGGAACGTTATATGAAGATGGTGATGCCAAGAAAGACTCTGGTTTCACCATTTTTTATATGGGGATAAATATTGGAGGTGCCATTGCACCCTTACTATGTGGATGGCTGGGAGCCACCTACGGGTGGCATTACGGTTTCGGCTTGGCCGGAATTGGTATGTTGACGGGGTTGCTGTTCTTTTGGAGCGGAATAAAAAAGAATGTTTTTGGAGAAGGAGGTAGGCCGCCGAGTATGGAAGTGTATGAAAAAAAGATTTTCGGAATTCCACAGAAGCACTTTATCCCTGCTGTAGCGTTTCTTTCTGCTCCTTTGATTGCTTTTCTATTGTGTTCCTATAAATCGTTGGGTGGAGAAGGTTCCCTTTTTGAAGATCAGAACATCGTAAATGTATTGTTCAAATTAATTGGTATAGCCATTTTGGTCTATATGGGCACCATTATGGTCAAGGCAACGGCTGATGAACGTAAAAAGTTGTTCATGGCGTTGTTGATTACGTTTTTCATGACCATTTTCTGGGGATTCCATGAACTTCATGGTAGTGTGATTACGCTTTTCGCGGCACGAAACGTAAATCTTTCCATTATCAATGCCAGTCAGACCAATGCTTTGAATTCAATTTTTATTGTATTGCTGTCCATTCCTATTTCTGTGATGTGGACCTATTTGGCAAAGAAGAAACTCAATCCAAGAACGCCCTATAAATTTGGAATGGGGCTCGTGCTTGCAGGCTTGGCTTTTTATGTGGTCTCTTTGAGTGGGGGCAGTGCCGATGAAAACGGAATGGTGCCATTTTCATACTTGTTGGCATTGTACTTCTTAATTTCGGTAGGGGAATTGTTCATGTCGCCAGTAGGACTTTCCAAAATAACGGACCTTTCACCAAAACGGATTGTAGCCTTTATGATGGGGGTTTGGTTCCTGTCATCTTCCTATGCTTTTCAGATTGTAGGGTTTATATCCAAACAATTGGCCATAGAAAGCACCGATAAAAATGTAGGTGGTTTGGAAACCCTTTCTGTCTACCTGGATGGTTTTGCACTCATTGCCAAATACTCGTTGGTCGCAGGAGTCGTAGTCTTGATTTTTGCACCATTGATGAAACGATTGATGGGCAACGTCCATTAAGGATTTACCAAATCAAAAGCATAATATCCCTTTTCGCCCGTATAGTGGAAAGGGATTTCTTTTTGGGCACACGTTATTCCCCAATGCTCTATTATGCTTCTATAGTTGCTACCATCGGCCAGTACTATTTTCGGTTTAATGGAATCCAATACCCTTTCCAAATTAATTTTTGGGGATTGGGTAAGTAGTAGAAAATCCAACTCTTTGTTTAAAGGGTAGAATCCAAAACTATCCATCACATACAACTTTCTTTGGTTGATGAAGTAGCTATTTTGACGTTGTTTTTTGGTGATTTGTTGAATGCGCTCCGCCACAGCAAAATCATTCACAATTCTGTCCACACTGGCGGTGTCTTGTGCAAATACATTCAAATCATTACCAGTTTGATGCAGCAAAATGGTGTTTCGCGATTTGTGTGCCAAGATGAGACTTTCTTTGGTTTGGAGTTGAAATTGGCTCCAAATGGCCCAACCTTGCAGTGCTATAATTCCTGAGAACAATGCCAAGGCAGTTTTTCGCTTCGGGTGGGATAGAAATACCACTAAGGAAATAATCATGATGTACCCCAAAACCAGTTGAACGGAATCAAAAGGAATGTCTTTGATGATAAAGCCTTCCTGCTTTGCCACCCAATTGACAACGGCGTTCATCGTTCGAATGACCCTATTATAAATAACGACCAAAAATTCTGGGAGCTGATTTACCAAGGACAATGTTATAATCAAGATGCCCATGCTCAAAATCAATCCCAAAAAAGGAATGATCAAAAGATTCGATATAAAAAACAGAGCTGGAAACTGATGAAAATAAAACAAACTGATTGGCAAAACACCCAATTGCGCTGCAACGCTCACGGATAATAATTGCCAGGTTTTCCGAACAACCAAATTTTCAGGAAACCAAAACTTCTGCAATTTCGGGTAAACCCAAACAATGGCAAAAACAGCGGCGTAACTCATTTGAAACCCAACCTGAAATAAAAACAAGGGCTTTATCAAAAGAATAAACAACATGGACAATGCAATGATATTGAATGAATTGGTGGGTCGATTCAAGTACATGGCATAGGCCAAAAACGTAAACATGGTCACTGCCCGGACTATGGATGGCGATAATCCTGCCACAAAAGCATAGGCCCAAAGCAAGAGCACCACCAGCAATAGTTTTAGGGTCTTTCCCTTCGAGAAACGCTCCAAGGGCGACAATAAGAACTGTAGGAGCAAGAGTAAAATCCCAACATGAAGCCCAGATACGGCCAAAATATGGACAGCACCTGCGTTTTTGTAGTCGTTATAGGTACTTTCCGAAATATCATCGCGTTGGCCCAACAACAAGGCTTGAATAACGCTCAGTTCCTCGGCGCCGAATGATTCTTTTTTCAATTTTGAGATAATGTGCTCTCGAGTATTTGAAGCCAATCCCAAAAGGGTGGTTGACGGATTATCAACACGTAAAATAGCATTGTGTGTCGCCCTAATTTGGTGATAAATGGCTTGTTTCCGCAAATAATCTTTATAATCAAATTGATATGGATTCAGTGGAGGATTGATAGCTTCGGTAGTGGAAAGCACAAAGATTTCATCATCCACACTCAATTTTGAGGAAGTTGAGTCAACCGGAAGATTGAGTAGTATTTTTCCAACAACTTCTTCTTCATCCAAAGAAATGACTTGGGTAACATAACGTTGAGAATAGGGATTTGGTTTTAAAATCTCCCTCACCTTTAGATGCCACATGTTTTCTTTTTCAAAATTGTGGTGGGCATAATGATTTCCTAAGCTTTTGCCCATAGCGATGGAAATCACAAAAATCCCCAAAGAAATTGTGGTGAGGGCAGTCGCGATTTCAAAATAGGGTAATTTTTTTCGGGACTGCCTTTTTTGCAACCCATAAAGCACCGGTAAAAACACGAGCATCGCCAGCAACGGGAAAAACGGAGCGACCTCGATATAAAAACCCAAAATAATGCCTACCATCAAGCCCAAGCAGAGCTTAACGGATACAAAATTGAACAAACGCACTAAAGGATACGCATGGCCTTCACAAAGGAATAGTTCCAATATCCCTCCCGTAATGAGGATACCAAAACGCCCCTGGAGGTTGTGGCATGTATAAATTTAACATCGTCCCCTTCCACTTCCACGACCAACCCCACATGGTTGACGCGCTTTCCGCTTTTGCCGGTCTTAAAATAAAGGAGGTCTCCTTTTTGTACTTCATCCACCCTGATTCGCTGGCCTTCTTCGGCCATTTGGTAGGAAACCCGAGGAAATAGAATATCGTTTTCCCGTAGGGAAACATAGACCAATCCGGAACAATCCATGCCTTTTTTGGTGGTGCCCCCATATTTGTAACGTGTTCCAGAATAGCCCATAGCGGTAGAAATTATGGCCTCAGCCTTAGCATTGACCGGTTCTTCTTCTCTGGATTCTAGGGGGATAGTGTCATTGGTTGACCCCTCTACCGTAACGGTTCGGGTCTTGCTGTAGGTTCGTTTTCTCTTGCCAGGACCGCAGGCTACCACGACAAGAAAAAGTAGTAAGAAAATGGTTTTACGTAACATCCAAGAAATTGTATTACTTTCTTGGAGGCTAAATCTAAGCATTTTCAACGATTAATCGGGCGGCCAATTGACTGGCGCCTTTACCGCCCAATTTCTCTTTTAGGATTTTATAGTCTTCCAAGATGCGTTTGCGCTCCTCACCCTCAACAATTTTAGAAAGTTCTTTTTTGAGATTTTTTGAAGTTAATTCATTTTGAATCAGTTCTTTGACAACTTCTTTTTTCATGATAAGATTTACTAGGGAAATAAAATCAAGGGTGATGATTCGCTTTGCAATTTGGTACGAAATCCAGTTGCCTTTATAACACACCACTTGAGGGATTTCAAAGAGGGCCGTCTCCAAAGTGGCTGTTCCACTGGTGACCAATGCGGCGTGGGAATGTTTTAAAAGGGAGTAGGTTTTGTTGGAAACGTAGCCTACTTTGTTCCCTTTTAAAAAGGGAGCATAGAATTCATCGGGAAGGCTAGGGGCTCCTGCAATTACAAATTGATAGTCTACAAAGTCCCCTTTTATGGACAGCATTACATCCAGCATTTTTTGGACTTCTTGTCTTCGGCTTCCGGGAAGCAAGGCAATAATGGGTTTGTATGCATCCAAATCATTTTCATTTCTAAAAGTAGCTTCGTCAACTATTGGAGTGTTTTCGATGGCATCAATAAGCGGATGTCCCACAAATTGAACTGGATAGCCATGCTTTTTTTCGTAAAACTCCTTCTCAAAAGGAAGAATGACATACATGGCATCAATATCCCGTTTTATTTTGTTTATTCTCCCTTCTCGTGAG
Organism: Flagellimonas marina; assembly: GCF_042651185.1. NCBI lineage: Bacteria > Pseudomonadati > Bacteroidota > Flavobacteriia > Flavobacteriales > Flavobacteriaceae > Flagellimonas > Flagellimonas marina. Next base: position 424,918 of record NZ_JBHSCL010000007.1, read on the forward strand.
GCCCAAATTTGGGGAGAAATGTAGTAGTTGGTCCTAAATCCATTTGCCTTGGCCCATTTGGCAATGCGTAGGTTAAAGCCGGAAAAATCAATAAAAATGACCACATCTGGATTGAACTTTTTAATATCCTCCTTGCAAAATGAAATGTTTTTGAAGATAGTGGGAATGTTGGCAATCACCTCCAAAAACCCCATAAATGCCATGTCTTTGTAATGCTTAGCCAATTGCCCCCCGGCCTGCTGCATGAAGTCACCACCCCAGCAACGTATTTCCGCTGAGGGGTCCTCTTTTTTAAGACCCTTGATGAGGTTGGAACCGTGCAGGTCGCCAGAAGCTTCGCCGGCAATGATGTAGTATTTCATACAGAAATCTCAAGTTTCAAGTACAAGTTCAAGTATCAAGTCCAAGTTTCAAGCACAAGTTCAAGTATCATTTTGCACTTGAATTTTGAGCTTGCATTTGCGCTTATTTAGGCAAACACTTTATAAAATAAAATGACCAATGCTGTAACCAAAGTGGCAATCATGACTCCTCTGGCCCTATGTTCCCGCTTTATTCGAAGGAATCCAAAAAAAGCCACCAAATTCAAGATAGCTCCTAGAGCCAACAGACTGCCCATATGGCCTTGATCTATGGCAGCGTTGAAGGTTTCTACAATGCCCAAATCAGAAAACAACAAAATATAGATCAGTGTTCCAAAGACATTGGCAATGATTCCTACTATAAACCCTATTAAAATCTCTTTTTTAGTGTTCATTTAAGTTCCAATTGTTTATTTGTGGTATGGCATGATGCGCCGTAAGGTCAAATTGGGTGGGTACCACAGAGATAAATCCTTGGGACAAGGCCCATTCATCTGTATCTTCCCCTTTATCCAATAGTTCAAATTCCCCGGTAAGCCAGTAATAATCCTTACCCGACGGGCTTGTCCTTTCATCAAACTTTTCTTTCCAGTTTCCTCGGGCCTGTCTGCAGACTTTTATGCCTTTTGGTGTACTTTCCGTCTTTGGAATGTTCACATTGAGTACGGTTCCTTTTGGAATTCCGTTGGTCAGTGCTTCGGAAACAATATTTTTGACAGCGTCCAGTGCTGGTTCAAAATTGGCATTCCAAGAATAATCACACAGTGAAAAACCGATGGCGGGAATTCCTTCGATGCCTGCCTCAATGGCAGCACTCATCGTTCCTGAATAAATTACATTTATGGACGAATTGGAACCGTGGTTAATGCCACTTACACAAATATCAGGTGTTCGGTCAAGAATTACTCGCAATGCCAATTTTACACAATCTGCTGGGGTTCCGCTGCAACTGTACTCGTTCGGAGCACCCTCCTCATGGTCCACAACCACCTTTTTGGAAAAAAGGGTGCTGTCTACAGTTATGGCATGCCCCATGCCCGATTGGGGACTGTCTGGGGCCACAACAACCACGTCTCCCAATTGCTTCATGGTCCGTATCAAAGCCCGTAATCCAGGGGCTGTAATTCCATCATCATTGGTGACCAGTATGAGTGGTTTTTTCATTTTGGATAATTAATGGCATAAAAATACGTTTTTCATAAGGATATGAAGTCTTTACTGTTTAACAAAAAATTAAATGACAATGCCCAAAGTGGCATGGTTTTTTCAGTATCTTAGGGAATTCATACGAGTAGAAATGACGGATGAAGAAATGGAAAATTCAAATTCCATCACTCCGAAAAAAATAGATTTATGAAGAAGAATTTTGTTTTGGCACTACTAGTAATTCTTGTTGCAGTGGCCTCCTGCAGTTTCACAAGCAAGTCTTTTGAAAATGATGATAAGGATAAACTGTTACTGGATTTAATTACCTACGTGTTGGAAAGAGGACACTACGAGCCCAAAAACCTGGATGATACCTTCAGTTCCAGTGTTTTTGATGACTTTATTGACATTTTGGACCCTACCAAACGTTATTTTCTGGAGAGCGATGTCAGGGAGTTTGAAAAGTACAGGTTCATGATCGATGATGAGATCAAGAATACCGAAATCACATTTTTCAATATTGTTTACCAACGTTTAATGGTCCGCATGAACGAAGCAAAGGAAATCTATAAAGAGGTCCTTTCAGAGCCGTTTGACTATACCTTGGATGAAACCATTGAGATTGATTACAGTGAGCAAGAATTCGCGGCCAACAAAAAGCAACTTCGTGAACGTTGGAGAAAGCAGTTGAAGTACAATGCGCTGGCTATTTTTGGAAACAAAGTTGAAAATAAGATTTCGGAAATGATTCAGAACGGGGATGGAGAGGTGTCCACTGATATCATTGCTTTTAATGAATTTCCAAGTTCCATTGACAAAGCAGTGACTGAACAAGAGGCCCGTGAGAATGTTAGAGAGAATCTGGACGAGTATTTTGATTTTGTAGATGATCTAGAGCGCAAAGATTGGTTTGTACAGTACATCAATACCATAGTGGATGAATTTGATCCGCATACATTTTATTTTGCACCGGAAGAAAAAGAACGTTTTGACATTGGTATGTCCGGTAAGTTTGAAGGTATTGGTGCCCGTTTGCAAAAGAGACCCGAAGGAGCAAAAATTGTGGAGATCATCTCCGGAGGTCCTGTATGGAGAGATCAGAGCTTGGAAGTGGGTGATGAAATTCTAAAAGTTGGACAAGAGGGTGAGGAAGCCATTGATATAGTGGGAATGCGATTGGATGATGCCATAAAATTGATCAAAGGCCCTAAAGGCACTATTGTGAACCTTACCGTAAGAAAAGTGGATGGAACCATCGAAAAAGTTTCCATTACCCGCGATGTAGTGGAGTTGGAAGAATCCTATGCTAAATCCGCCACCATTAAAAGTGATGACCACGAATATGGAATCATCAATCTGCCTAAATTCTATGTGGATTTTGAAGATTATACAGACCGAAATGCCGCCACTGATGTAGCCAAAGAAGTGGAGCGTCTTAAAGAAGATGGCGTTGAAGGAATTATTCTTGACCTTCGGGATAACGGAGGAGGGTCCTTGAAAACGGTTGTTGAAATGGCCGGCTTGTTTATCAAGGATGGTCCTATTGTACAGGTTCGTTCTTCTGGACAACGAAAAGAAGTTCATGAAGACAAGGATGAACGTATTCAATGGGATGGTCCTCTAGTGATCATGGTGAATGAATTATCAGCTTCCGCTTCTGAAATTTTGGCAGCCGCCATGCAGGATTATAAGCGGGCTGTTGTTATTGGAAGCAAGCAGACCTTTGGTAAGGGAACGGTTCAAAATGTAATTCCATTGGACAATATTGTCCGTAGCAATGAACATGGCGATTTGGGTGCCATTAAATTGACCACTCAAAAATTCTATCGAATCAATGGAGGCTCTACACAATTGGAAGGTGTTAAAAGTGACATCATTGTTCCAGACAGATATTCCTATATCGATTTGGGTGAGCGTGACCAAGAAAACCCACTAGGATGGGATAAAATCACCCCAGCCGATTATAAAGTTTGGGATGGCTACATCGATCTTGAAACTACTGTTGAGAACAGTAAAAAACGTATGGCCAACAATCCCCAAATCAAATTGATTGAGGAAAACGCAAGATGGATCAAGGAACAACAAGATGAAACCGTTGTTTCGCTCAACTACGATAAATTTGTAACAAAAGAAAGCGAAGCCAAAAAACGGTCGGATAAATTTAAAAGTCTTAGGGATTATGATTCCAAATTGACTTTTGGTTCCTTACAATATGAAACTGAATTGTTTACGCAAGATTCCGTTCTTCGGGAGAAGAGGGACAGATGGCATAAAGATTTGGCCAAAGATATTTATGTTGAAGAAGCCGTGAATGTGCTCAAAGATTTGCAGATGAACAACATCAAGAGTACTGAAAGAAAATTGGCGAGTGCCAATAAGGACTAAACAATAATAGTAAAATAATAAAAACCGGCCTTTTTAAGGCCGGTTTTTATTATTTGATAGATACCTCTATAATGTAATCCATTTCGCCACTCCATTTATCAGGGAGTTGAATTAAGGTGCCAAAAGCTGTTGATTCATACTCCAAAGGCTTTTTGCTATTGAAATCAACCAAACTTGTAATAGTTCCGGAGAAATTGGGCAAGAGAAACGAATTTGATTTCCAATCGAGGATATGGACAAAGGCTGAGTTATTCTTTTGAGTGGTAACACCCCAAGTTTGCGGGGGTACTGGTCCACCACGAGTTCCATATATGGTTTCGCCATTTTTGGAAGTCCATTCGCCAATAATTTTTAAGGTATCCACAAACTCAGGTTGAATCTTTCCATTGGGCATTGGCCCCACGTTCAAGAGAAAATTGCTGTTGTGTCCGGCGGCTTTTACTAAATAGTGAATGAGTTCTTTAGTGGATTTATAGGCTCTATCTTGTAATGAGAACCCCCAACGATGCGCCATGGTCTCGGCAGTTTCCAATGGGAGCTTACCAATTTTGGCTTCTGCACTGAACCCGCCTTTGTTCTCACCAGGAAGGTCTTTTTCAAACATTTGAAAATCTTCGCCGTCCATGGGTGCCTGATGATGGTTGCTTCCAATAAGTGCCTGTGGCTGCAGGCTATGTATGAGGTCGTAGGTTTTTCTGAGTTCCCAATTTGCTTCTTTCTTGTCCCACCAGCCATCAAACCAAATACCGGCAACATCGCCATAATTGGTCAACAGCTCGGTAAGTTGCCCATTCATGAAATCCAGGTATTTCTCCCAATCTCCTTCATCAGGCCTACCTGTTTTGTTTCCAGTTTCCCCTCGTGGATAATAGTCGGGATGGTTCCAATCCAATTGTGAATAGTAAAAGAAAAGTTTAAGTCCATGCTTTCTACAAGCTTCGGCCAATTGCTTTAGGACATCTTTTTTATACACGGTTCGGTCCATAATGTCCCAATCCGTAAGTTTACTGTCGAACATGGCGAACCCATCATGATGTTTGGAGGTGACGGTAATATATTTCATTCCGGCTGACTTGGCTAAGAGGACCCATGACTCGGCATCAAACGCTGTAGGATTAAAAAAAGGAGCTATCTTTTCATAGGTTTTTTTATCGATGGATTGCGTTTCCATGACCCACTCGTGCACGCCCAAAACGGAGTAAATGCCCCAATGAATGAACATTCCAAATTTTGCATCTTGAAACCACTCGCGATTCTCAAGATTTTCTTTGGTCGGGACATAGTTTTGCGCTTGCATAGTGCCGCAGCATAGTGCCGCAACAAGTAGTGAAATAGAGAGGCTTTTTTGTACCATAACCTTTATTTAGTTTCAATGTTTTGGTTGGAATACTTCCAATATAGGCATATCCTTTGAATGATTGTATTTTTTAGAAACGCATATTTTAATGAACTTTACGCACTTTTAGCAGCATTTTTTCAGTGTACATGAAAAACAAAACCATCTACAGTATCCTTTTTGCCCTTTGTTTGATAGGCTTTTGGGTATTCAAAAATTTTTATACTCCTGCTACATACTCCAATCCAGATAGTTCAAATGAAGAGATGGTTGAAGAGGTATTTTTACCCAGTTCCACCACGGGAGATATCGTGCGGCACGAGCACTACATGCTTTCTTACAATGAACCCTTTGAACAGGCCGAGTGGGTACTGTATGAACTCAAAAAAAGCCATCTTACCTATGATGATAGAAAACGGCCATACTTTATTGAAGACCCTAAGGTAAAGACCAAATCGGCTGATTGGCGAAATTACAGGGGTTCTGGATACGACCGAGGCCACTTGTGTCCAGCTGGGGATCGTCGTTTTTCGGAATATGCTTATAATGAAACATTTTATACCAGCAACATAAGTCCGCAGGATAGGGATTTTAATGCAGGTGTCTGGAACCGATTGGAACAGAAAGTACGGTATTGGTGTAAAACCTATGGCGATTTGGTTGTGATTACGGGAGGCATTTTAGAAAGTGGATTGGAGGAAATTGGCGAAGAAGATGTGGACGTTCCCAAAACCTTCTACAAGATTGTTTTGCAGAAAAACAACAACAAGGCCGTAGCTTTTTTAATGCCCAACAAAGAAAGTAAAGAGCCCTTACATCATTTTTTGGTTTCGATTGACAGCATTGAAAAACTGACGGGCATCAATTTTTTTGAAAAGCAGAATGAAGTTTGGCAAGACGAGTTGGAGAGCGAGGTAGATGCTTCCAGTTGGAAGTTTTAAATCCCGTCCTTTAATCTATTGGAGTCCAACTTAAGGAAAATAAACAATAACATTGTAAAAAATATTAGTCCAGAACCCCCATAACTAAAAAAGGGCAGGGGAACCCCAATGGTGGGTAGCAATCCGATCACCATTCCAATGTTAATGAAATAGTGGAACACCAAAATGGAGATAACCCCATAGCCGTACATTCGGCTGAAATCACTTTTTTGCCGCTCGGCAATATGAATCAACCGTAGAAAGAAAACGGAGAACAACAAGATTACGGTGGCCGTACCCAGAAATCCCCATTCCTCACCTACAGAACTGAAGATATAATCCGTATGTTGTTCCGGAACAAAATCTCCTTTGGTTCGTGTACCCTCTAAAAATCCTTTTCCAAAAAAACCTCCAGATTCAATGGCTTTTTCAGATTGATAGGTGTTATAACCAATGGTCTTTCTAATTTCATCCAGCTTTTTTTCATCCTTCTCCAAACTCAGCCAAAGTGCAATACGATCTCGGTGGCGCTGTTCAAATATGTTTTCATATACAAAATCCACCGAAAGGGAAAATAAAATCGACAGGACAATGACACCTGCAACAGGCAGGAACGGAATTTTAACGGAAGCTCTTTTAAAGGTATAGATCAATATGGTCAATATGATCAATCCAATGGCAATCCATACAGTTCCGAACATTAAAGTCGTGGCAAATAAAATCACCATGAACAATAATATTCCCAAAAAATATAATGGGAACCCTTCCCGAAACAACACAAAAAAGAACGAAAAGTAGATAAGGGCACTCCCAGGGTCAGGTTGGGGTAAAATCAATAACGCTGGCAATAGGATAATGGCAAGGGCATACAACTGGTGCCTTCCTGTTTTAAGGTCAGTTTGGATATCACTTAAAAACTTGGCAAGGGCAAGGGCCGTGGCCACTTTTGCCAATTCCGATGGCTGAAGGTTGAAAAAACCAAGATTGTACCAAGATGTTGCTCCGGCGATGGTTTTTCCGAACACAAAGAGACCTAAAAGTAAAACGATGGATATGACGTAAAAAATAGAGGCGAAGCGCTCAAAAAAATTGGACTCCACAAAAAGGACAAAAACAATGCCCAAAGCAGCCAGCCCAATAAAAAAGAGCTGTTTCCCATAAAGTGTTGAAAAGTCAAAAATTGAAGTATTTGGGTCTACCAGCGAAGTGGAATAGATATTGATCCAGCCAATGAAGACCAAAAGGGCATACAGAAAAATAGTGATCCAGTCTATCCTTCCAAAAAGCCCTCTACCAGACATATTCATTTATCTTGAAAGGTTCACCGCTATACGGTTTGGCATATTCGTGTTCCAACGTTTTTTCAAGCATACGCTTCTCCAAGTCCTTACGCGTGATTTCGCCTTTAATATATTTTTCAATTAAAAGTGAGGCAATATGTCCGGCGTAGCGTGCTCCATAATACCCATTTTCAATATAAACGGCCAAGGCAATTTGAGGATTTTCCACAGGAGCAAAGGCGACAAAGACCGAGTGGTCGGTAAGCTGCATTCGTTCGCCGTCAACCCTCACAAAGTTTTCAACGGTACCTGTTTTACCTGCAATTTCAACATCTGGAATCTGAACCCATCGGGCCGTACCATATTTGTATACATTGGCCATACCTTGAATCACGGGATCAAAATGCTTACGGTCAATGGTAGTGTAATTAGGTTCGGTATACTTGGGGTCTATGGTTCCAGAGCTGCCCATATTTTTTATAACATGTGGGATGTAGTAGTACCCCCTGTTGGCAATGGCGGCAGTCATATTGGCCAGCTGAAGCGGGGTGGCCGCAATCTCCCCTTGGCCAATAGCATTGGATATTATGGTTGAGGCGGCCCATCTTCCATCACCGTACCATTTGTCGTAAAAATCCTTATCTGGAATTCTTCCTGGTCTTCCTGTTGGTAAATCCGTACCTAGGTAATTACCTAAACCAAAACTTTTCATGTGTTTTTCCCAAACATCCATTGCTTCATCCGTAGTAGGATACTTGTCAAAAAGTCTTCTGAACGTACCTGCAAAATAAGCATTACATGATTGATAAATACCAGAGTTCATGTCGCGTACTCCCCCTCCACAGTGGCATCCTCTTAGTGTATTGCCAACGTAAAAACCATGGTAACACCGAAATTTTGTGGTGGGGTCAATAACGCCTTCTTGCAAAGCTGCCAATGCATTCAACGTTTTAAATGGCGACCCAGGCGAAGGTTCTGCCAAAATGGAACGGTCCCAAGTGGGTTTGGAAATGGTATCGTAGTGGAGTTTACTATAATTTTTGGAGCGTTCCCTGCCCACCAAAAGCGATGGGTCATAAGTAGGGCCCGAAATCATGGCTAAAATTTCCCCGGACTTGGGTTCAATGGCAACAATACCACCCCGTTTGCCATGCATTAATTTTTCACCGTACTCTTGGAGTTTTTTGTCCAGAGTAATATGTATTTCGGTACCCTGTTGGGGTAATGTATCCAACCTACCATCCTTATAAGGACCAATATCACGATTAAAACGGTCTTTTTGGATGTGCTTGACTCCTTTGCGACCTCTTAAAGCCTCTTCGTATTGTTTTTCAATTCCGGTGCGGCCTTTCAGTTCTCCTGCTACATAATAGGGATTGTTCTGTAGGTCCCACTCATTTACCTCACTGATATAGCCCAGAACATTGGCCGCACTGTTAGTGGTGTAATAGCGTAAAGATCGCTTTTGTATATAAAATCCAACGTAATGCCTCATTTTTTCCTGAAGGGTCGCATAATCTTCCTTAGAAAGTTGGGGGACCAAAACAGATGGAAGTCTGGGTGAATAGACTCTTGCCTTTTCCATTTTGGATATAAAAGTGGCTTTGTCGATTCCCAAAAGGCCACAAAACTCCAAAGTGTCCAAAGGTTTTACCTCGCGGGGAATCACCATCACGTCATAAGCTGGTTGATTACCAACCATAAGCTCCCCATTTCTATCGTAGATATAACCACGTTCAGGGTAGTCGTATATTTTTTTGATGGCCGGGTCATCCAATATTTGATCAGGGGAAAAACGAAACAACTGCAAATAGGAAAGTCTACCGATAAAGGTAAATCCTATGATCACGATAATTGAAGACAAGAGCAGTTTTTTCATACTATACTGATTTGTAAACCCGAAGCCCTATACTATTCCAACGACGCAACAGTGCTTTTATTCGTTTTTAGGACTAAAAAGTGAACTAAAGAGTGTACAAAGTATCAAAGTTACAATACCTGTGATAAAAACTTTTTTCAAAATTAACAGGAAGTGGTAAAAACTTAAAATTTCCAACGAAAAGAATACCGTTAGGTGGATTAAAATTAGCAAGGCCATAAACGTGATCCGTTGCACTTTTGTGGTATTCTTAAAACTGAAGTTTTGAAACTCATAGTTCACGCCAAAGCAAAAACGCATTACCACCGGTCTTGCGTAGGCCACGGTTAATGAAGCCAAGGAGTGCAGTGCCAAGGTGTCTGAAAAGACATCTATTATGAAGCCCAACAGAAACGAAATGACCATGAACACTGCCCTGTTGCCTTTTATGGGGTACCAATAAAAGAATATTACGTATACCATTGGGTTAATGTGCCCCATAAAGTGAAGATTGTTAAAAATCAGCACTTGGGTCAGAACCAATAGCACAAACCGAATGATATTTAAGAATATGGCGTTATTCATTTTTGGTGGTTGATTCCAAGGCCTTTATTTCCTCTCGGTTTTTGTTTTCAATTAGGTATACATTCTTAATGTTTACCATATCATTGAAGAGTTCAACATCAATATTGTAAAAGCTTTTGGAAGCATTCAGATCATACTTTTTTATAACACCAATGGGGATGTTCTCTGGAAAAATACTGGACATTCCTCCCGTTACAATCGTATCTCCCACCACCAGTGGCACCAATCTGGGAATGTCTACCAATTGTGCGGTTGTGTAGTCTTTTGCATCCCAAACCAGTGATCCAAAATAGTTGGAGTGCTTAATTTTTGCATTGATGTTGGATTTGGTATTAAGAATGCTTTGTACCGTTGCAAAATTATTGGAAACATTTTCAACAATTCCCAAAATACCTTTTGTGGTAATGACTCCCATATCTTGACCAACGCCCTGATTTCTTCCTTTATCAATGGTGATGTAGTTGCGGGGTGAGGTAAAACTGTTTTTTATAAGTTTGGCACTCAAAACCTCATAGTCCACAAGGGAAGAGTCCAGAGGTTCAATTACAGCATTTTCCGCATTGAAGAGCATTCTGCGCAACCGCTCGTTTTCCTCCACCAGTCTGGTGTTTTCTTCTCGCAAGTTGAAATAGGAGGACACATCCGAAGCCGTGCCATAGACATTGCCCGTTAACCACTTGGAGGAGTTAAAAAATTTGGATTGATGATAGGAATGTGACCGAACCGTAATCACCAACGAAATGAGCGCAAGAAAGCTGTAGAGGAACGCATTTCTATTCCGAAGGATAAAGTTGATGATCCGTTGCATGCAATCGTATCGTTAAGAAAGTTTGAACGCTTCAAGGGGAAACGGAACAAAGTTCCATTTTACTTGATCAAGATGCTCTTGTAACGCTCCAAATTTTTAAGTGCAATCCCTGTTCCACGCACTACTGCCCTCAGAGGGTCTTCCGCAATATAAACCGGCAAATCTGTCTTTTGGGAAAGCCTTCTGTCCAGACCTCTCAACATAGAACCGCCCCCGGCCAAATAAATTCCCGTATTGTAAATATCGGCAGCCAATTCTGGTGGGGTTTGGGACAAGGTTTCCATAACCGCGTCCTCAACCCGCAAAATACTTTTGTCAAGGGCTTTTGCAATTTCACGGTAAGAGACTTGAACCTGTTTTGGTTTTCCGGTCAAAAGATCGCGCCCTTGGATGGATTTATCATCTGGAGGAGATTTTAAGTCCTCAGTGGCGGAACCAATCTCAATTTTAATCGCTTCAGCAGTGCTTTCACCCACATACAGGTTATGCTGGGTGCGCATATAATATATGATATCGTTGGTGAACACGTCACCTGCAATCTTTACTGATTTGTCGCAAACAATACCGCCCAAGGCAATTACAGCAATCTCGGTGGTACCCCCGCCGATGTCAACAATCATATTCCCTTTGGGTTGCATAATGTCCAACCCAATACCAATAGCAGCCGCCATGGGTTCATGTATCAGATAAACCTCTTTACCGTTTACGCGTTCCGCGGATTCACGAACCGCACGCATTTCCACTTCGGTAATTCCCGATGGGATACAGATAACCATGCGCAATGCTGGTGGAAACCACTTTTTCTTGAGCGCAGGAATGTTCTTGATGAACATATTGATCATCTTTTCCGAAGCGTCAAAGTCAGCGATGACCCCATCTTTCAGTGGTCGAATGGTTTTGATGTTTTCATGGGTTTTCCCCTGCATCATATTGGCTTCGCGACCTACCGCGATTATTTTTCCTGACACGCGGTCCCTAGCCACAATGGAAGGACTGTCAACCACCACTTTGTCCAAGTGGATTATCAGGGTATTTGCAGTACCAAGGTCAATGGCAATTTCCTCGGTCATGAAATCAAAAAATCCCATAAAAAGCGTTTATTTTCGGATTAACGGTAAAAATTATCGGCTAATGTACTAAAATTAATGTTTAAAATGCCGTGTGCCCGTCATCACCATGGCCATTCCATTTTCGTTGCAATAATCAATGCTCAATTGGTCTTTGATGGAACCACCGGGTTGAATCACGCTTTTAATTCCGGCCTTATCGGCAATCTCCACACAATCGGGGAATGGGAAAAATGCATCACTGGCCATAACGGCACCATCCAAATTAAAATTAAAAGACTGCGCTTTATGGATAGCCTGGTTCAAAGCATCAACACGTGAAGTTTGTCCCGTTCCGCTGGCACACAATTGCTTGTTCTTGGCCAAAACAATGGTGTTACTCTTGGTGTGCTTGCACAATTTGGAAGCAAAAATCAAATCCTCGATTTCTTCTGAAGTGGGCTTTTTGTCGGTAACAGGATTTAAGTCCGCCTTGGAATCGGTTTTGGAATCTTTATCCTGAACTAAAACGCCGTTCAAACAAGTTCTTACCAAGGTTTCTGGCAAATCAATCTCATTTTGAATCAAGATGATTCGGTTTTTCTTGCCTTTAAGGATCTCCAAGGCCTCATCAGAATAACTTGGTGCGATAACCACTTCGCAGAACAGATTATGGATTTCTTCGGCAGTTGGGGCATCAATTTCCTTGTTGGAAATCAAAATCCCACCAAAAGCAGAGACTGGGTCTCCAGCCAAGGCATCCACATACGCTTGTTTGATGGTGCTCCGCGTGGCCAACCCACAAGCATTGTTATGCTTTAAAATAGCAAAAGTAGGGTCGTCATTTTTAAATTCTTGCATCAAATTGACTGCTGCATCCACGTCTAACAGGTTGTTGTAGGATAGCTCCTTGCCGTGCAATTTGGTGAACATGGCCTCAAAATCACCAAAGAAATAGCCTTTTTGGTGTGGGTTTTCACCATATCGAAGTATTTGACCTTTGGTCTCGCTAATTTTCAATACGGTTTCCTCCTTGTTTTGGTTGAAGTAATTGAAAATTGCCGTATCGTAATGTGATGAAACATTGAATGCTTTGGTGGCAAATCGTTTGCGGTCTTCCAAGGTTGTGATGCCGTTTCCTTCAGAAATGACCTCCAAAAAGTCAGCATAATCTTCCATAGAGGAAACACAAAGCACGTCCTTGAAGTTTTTGGCAGCAGCCCTGATCAGGGAAATACCACCGATGTCGATTTTCTCGATAATATCTTGTTCCGATGCACCACTGGCAACGGTTTTTTCAAAAGGGTAGAGGTCTACGATGACAATATCCAACTGCGGAATGTCAAATTCCTGCATCTGTGCCACATCACTTTCATTATCTTGACGGTTTAAAATGCCACCAAAAACTTTGGGGTGCAACGTCTTTACACGTCCGCCCAAAATTGAAGGGTAGCTGGTCACATCTTCAACGGGTACCACATTGATGCCCAAATCGCGAATAAACTTTTCGGTTCCCCCCGTGGAATAAAGGGTTACGCCGAGTTCGTCCAATTTTTTTACGATGGGTTCCAGACCATCTTTATGAAATACGGAAATTAATGCAGCGGAGGCTTTTTTGGCAGTCATTTTCTAGGTTTTGGAAATCAATTTTATAAGCGGACAAAATTACCCCTTTTGAACCTAAAAAGTGAAAAGGTTTATCAACAAAATGGCAATAGTTTTACAGAATTTTGGCCACTTCTTGGTTGATGAATTCCAAAAAACGTTCATCTTCTTCCGTAAAAGGGTCTGGAGTGTTGGAATCAATATCGATTTGGCCGACGTTTTCTCCATTTACAAACAATGGAACCACAATTTCGGCCTTTACGGTGATACTGCAGGCAATGTAGTTGTCTTGGGCAGCCACATCGGGCACTACAAAGTTTTGGTTGCTCACTGCCACTTGACCACAAATGCCTTTTCCAAAAGGGATAATGGTGTGGTCTGTGTGGGCTCCGGCATAGGGACCTAATTTCAACTCTTCCTTATCCCCATTTTTAAAATAAAACCCTACCCAGTCGTAATAATCCACATGGCTACGTAAAAGTTCGCAGATTTCACCCAAACGAGTCTCTACGGATTTCGATTCATCTTTTACAATTTCAAGGATTTTGGGTTCCAAAGATTTTAGCATGAGGTGTTTTTTGCAAATGTATTGAATAGGAAATTTGTACGACAAAAGAAATTAAGCTTACATCACAAAAACAGATAAAGTTCTGTTAAGCAAAACAATAAATGTTAATATTTTGTAGTTTTGTAGTCGAATGAAACAGTTTTTTCATCAAATAGTATCCTCATTAATGGCCCTTTTGGTTTTGGCCTCAACGGTTTCTTGGACCGTGGACAAGCATATTTGCATGGGACGGGTAATGGATATTTCCTTTTTTGCACATGCCGATGATTGTGGTATGGACATGGATATGGAAAAGTCCTGTTGTGATGATGAATCTTTCACTGTTCAAGGTCAGGACGACCTAAAAATCTCTTTTGAGAAATTTGATTTGGACCAGCAAGTCTTCTTAGTAAGCTTTGTTCAAACGTATTTTCAACTTTTTAAAACTGATTCTGAAGAACCTTACGCTTTCAATGAGTACAACCCGCCCCCATTGATACGGGATGTGCAGGTTCTTGACCAGACTTTCCGTATTTGATTTAAGATGGATTGAATGTACCCGACCTAACTGGTTGGGCTAGCGCGTTTACACGTGTTTTTTGTCAATCTAATGTTTAAATCAAACCTTTATGCTGAACAAAAGCATTAAATTTTTAATAGATAACAAGTTGGTAGCTATACTGTTCCTGCTATTTTTTATGGCATGGGGCATTGTAAGCACACCTTTTAATTGGGATACGGGTGGTATTTTGCCAAGTAATCCAGTAGCTGTGGATGCCATTCCTGATATTGGAGAAAATCAACAGATTGTTTTTACCAAATGGCCCGGACGGTCCCCACAGGATATCGAAGATCAGATTACGTATCCATTAACCACCTCTTTGCTGGGCATTCCGGGGGTAAAGACCATCCGAAGTTCTTCCATGTTCGGGTTTTCCAGTATTTATATCATTTTCGAAGAGGATGTGGAATTCTACTGGAGTCGAAGTCGAATCTTGGAAAAGCTCAATTCCTTACCCAACAACTTACTACCTGATGGGGTAAACCCTGCTTTAGGACCTGATGCCACAGCTTTGGGACAGATTTTTTGGTACACTCTGGAAGGTCGGGATAAAGACGGAAATGTGACTGGTGGATGGGATTTGCAGGAGCTGCGTAGTGTACAGGATTACTATGTAAAATATGCCCTATCCTCGGCATCGGGCGTATCTGAAGTGGCCTCCATAGGTGGATTTGTGCAGGAATACCAAGTAGATGTGGATCCTGAACTCATGAAGCAGTACAGCGTGGGATTGGACCAAGTGGTGAAAGCGGTAAAGCAGAGCAATCGAGATATAGGGGCACAAACCCTTGAAATCAACAAAGCTGAGTATTTGGTGCGTGGTTTAGGATACATCAAATCTTTGGACGATATCAAAAATGCTGTAGTTGCATCAACCGATTACACCGCCATCAGAATTAAGGACGTGGCCCATGTGTCTTTAGGTCCCGCTGTCCGTCGTGGAATTTTGGACAAAGAAGGGGCTGAAGTGGTCGGTGGAGTGGTTGTGGCGAGATATGGTGCCAATCCGTTGGAAGTCATCAATAATGTAAAGGAAAAAATAAAGGAGTTGAGTGCTGGGCTTCCATCCAAACAATTAAAAGATGGAACCACTTCGCAATTGACCATCGTTCCCTTTTATGATAGAACGGAACTCATCCAAGAAACTTTAGGAACCTTAAATGAGGCGTTGACCCTGGAAATTCTCATCACCATTTTGGTGATTGTGGTCATGGTGTTCAATCTTAGAGCCTCTATTCTTATTTCGGGGCTGTTGCCAGTTGCCGTACTCATGGTGTTCATCTCCATGAAACTATTTGGTGTGGATGCCAACATCGTGGCACTTTCAGGTATCGCCATTGCCATTGGAACCATGGTCGATGTCGGGGTAATCCTCTCCGAGAACATCATCCGACACATGGATGAAAATGACCAAAATTTGTCCATTAATGAGGTAGTATATAATGCCACCGCTGAGGTTTCGGGCGCAATTTTAACTGCAGTGTTGACCACCATCATTAGTTTTATACCTGTGTTCACGATGGTAGGCGCTGAAGGAAAATTGTTCCGACCACTTGCTTTTACAAAAACCATGGCACTTACAGCATCCATAATTGTTGCCCTGTTTTTGATTCCTCCTTTTGCGGCCATTGTATTTAATAAGAAAAATAGACAACCCATTTTTACCTATGTTTGGAATGGCATTTTGATGGCATTGGGATTGGTGGCCATTGGTTTTGGCCATTGGTTGGGATTGGCCTTGATTGCTTTTGGCGTTTCCGGAATCTTAAAAGTACGCCAAACGCTAGACGGAAAACAAGTCAGTATGCTCAATGTGGGTATCTGCGTGGGCACCATTGCCTTCTTGTTGGCCACCTATTGGAGACCGCTTGGTTTTGACCGTAGCATTGCCATCAACCTGATTTTTGTAGGATTGATTTGTAGTGTTTTATTGGGAGGGTTTTATCTGTTCAGACAATACTACAGCCGCATTTTAACCTGGGCGTTGGAACATAAATTGATGTTTCTTTCCATTCCTACCATAATTGTAGTCTTCGGATTCATGATCATGCGGAATACAGGGCAGGAATTTATGCCATCGCTCAATGAAGGTTCATTTCTGCTGATGCCGACTTCCTTGCCGCATGCCGGAGTGGAGGAGAACAAAAGGGTGGTGCAACAATTGGATATGGCCGTGGCCACCATCCCTGAAATTCAAACTGTAGTGGGTAAGGCTGGAAGAACGGAATCCGCTTTGGACCCTGCTCCGCTTTCCATGTATGAGAACATCATTCAATATCGATCCGAGTACGAAAAAAATGAAATTGGAAGTCCACAACGGTTCAAGATCAATTCGGATGGTTATTTTGAATTACGCAATGGAAAAGTGCTGGCCAATCCAAATTTGGAAGTAACCAATGAACAAAATTATAAGGACAGCCATGTAAGCGAACCTTTGCGCATCGATAGAAATCTTTTGATTCCGGATAGTGACGGGGAATATTTCCGAAACTGGCGTCCCGAAATCGAAAGTCCAGATGACATCTGGAACGAAATCGTGAAGGTCACCAAACTGCCTGGGGTTACTTCAGCACCCAAACTGCAGCCTATCGAAACCCGACTGGTAATGCTTCAAACCGGGATGCGAGCACCGATGGGAATCAAAGTAAAAGGTCAGGATTTAAAGGAAATCGAAAACTTTGGCCTACAATTGGAACCTATTTTAAAAGAAGCAGCCGGGGTCAAGGATGAAGCTGTCTTTGCAGACCGAATAGTGGGAAAACCCTATCTCCTTATCGATATAGACCGTGAAAAATTGGTCCGTTATGGATTGGTCATTGAAGATGTACAGCAAGTATTGGAAGTAGCGATTGGAGGAATGTCGCTGAGCCAAACCGTGGAGGGCAGGGAACGTTATGGAATCCGAGTGCGCTATCCGAGGGAACTTCGGGAAAACCCCTCCGATTTGGAAAACATTTATGTTCCTGTACAAAAAGGAAGCCCTATTCCTTTGAGCGAGTTGGTGACTATCCGATATGAACAAGGACCTCAGGCCATTAAAAGTGAAGATACTTTTTTGGTGGGCTATGTACTTTTTGATAAGCTTGATGGCTATGCGGAAGTGGATGTGGTGGAAAATGCCCAAGCCAAGATTCAGGAAAAAATAGACAGTGGGGAATTGGTGGTGCCCAAAGGTATCAGCTACCGATTCACAGGTACGTATGAGAACCAGTTGCGGGCCAAAAAAACCTTATCCGTTGTGGTTCCACTGGCGTTATTGATTATCTTCTTGATTCTGTATTTTCAGTTTAGGTCAGTGGCCACATCCTTGATGGTATTTTCTGGTATTTTGGTGGCTTTTGCGGGAGGCTTTTTAATGATTTGGTTCTATGGTCAGGATTGGTTTCTCAACTTTAGTTTTATGGGAGAAAACCTCCGCGACCTTTTCCAAATGCACACCATTAACTTAAGTGTGGCGGTGTGGGTTGGGTTTATTGCCCTATTCGGAATTGCCACGGATGATGGGGTGGTGATGGCTACCTATCTCACCCAAACTTTTGACAAGAACAAACCGGACAACTTGAAACAAATCCGTGCTTCGGTGTTGGAAGCAGGTGAAAAACGAATTCGACCTTGTTTAATGACAACGGCGACCACCATTTTGGCGCTATTGCCCGTGCTTACCAGTACCGGAAAGGGGAGCGACATTATGATTCCGATGGCCATTCCAAGTTTTGGAGGCATGCTCATCGCTTTAATTACGCTTTTTGTTGTCCCGGTGCTATACAGTTGGAAAAGTGAATTGCAACTTAAAATGCAAAACCGATGAAAAAAAGTCTTTTATATATAGTTTTTGCACTCACATCTTTTGGAGTAAAAGCCCAATCGTTGGAGTTTTATTTACAAGAAGCTGAGCAGAACAGCCCCATGATTCAGGCTTTGGAGCTACGCTATAACATTGCAAAAGAAAAGGTGAGTGAAATGAACACCTTGCCAAACACAACTGTGGCTGCGGGATATTTTGTGAGTGAACCAGAGACCAGAACGGGAGCGCAGCGGGCCCGGTTTTCGGTATCTCAGATGTTGCCATGGTTCGGAACCATAACCGCAAGAGAGAATTATGCCAGTTCCATGGCAGAGACGGAGTATGCAGAAATTGTTATCGCCAAACGAAAATTGGCATTGTCATTGGCGCAATCCTACTACAATTTATACGGGATTGAGGCGAAACAAAAGGTACTTCAGGAAAATATTGAACTGCTCAAAACCTATGAAACACTGGCACTGACTTCGGTTGAGGTGGGAAAAGCTTCGGCGGTGGATATTTTGAAACTTCAAATTCGCCAAAATGAATTGCAACAACAAAAAGAAGTATTGGAACAATCCTACCTGGCGGAGCAGGCGGTTTTCAATAATTTGTTGAATCGTGATGAAAGCATCGCCGTGGAGGTTGTGGAGGAAATGGACATTCCAGAGGATGACCCTATGCTTAACAAATACAATTTAAGTTTAAATCCGGAATTGCTCAAATACGACCAGTTGTACGAATCGGTTGCACAATCCGAACTGCTCAACCAAAAGGAGAACGCGCCAAGCTTTGGGATTGGGATGGACTATATTCCGGTTTCGGAACGCACCGATATGATGATGAGCGATAATGGAAAGGATATTGTAATGCCCATGGTCACTTTTTCCATTCCTGTTTTCAATAACAAATTCAAGTCGGTCACCAAACAGAACGAGCTTCGACAAAAAGAGATTGAATTTCAAAAACAAGAGCGATTGAATGTTTTGGAGAATGCTTATGCCAATGCCATTTCGCAACGGAACCAAGCACGTATTGCCCATCAAACTCAAGCAAAGAACCTAAATCAGGCAAAGGATGCTGAAGAAATTCTGATTAAGAACTATGAGACTGGAACCATCGACTTCAACGATGTGTTGGATATTCAAGAATTACAATTAAAGTTTCAAACGAATCAAATACAATCAGTGCAGCTGTATTATTTACAATCTGCCATCATCAATTATTTAATTAACAAGTAAATTTAATTTTATCAAAAATGAGAGCAAAAATTAGAACAATTATCGGAATTGCATTTGCATCAGCCTTGGTACTTACGGTATCCTGCAAAGGAAAAATGGAGGAAGCCAAGGAGATATCCACAGAAGCGACCATGGAACATGAAGGTCATGATATGGATAAAATGGACCACGAGGGACATGACATGGACAACATGGAAACCGCAGATAAACGAGGCAAGGAGTACACCTCTAAATATGTTTGCCCAATGCACTGCGAAGGTAGTGGTAGCGACGAAGAAGGGAAATGTCCAGTTTGTGGCATGACCTACGTGTTGAACGAGGATTTTGAAATGGAAGAAGGTCACGACCAACACTAATTAAAAATTTATTTGTGCCGAAGATGCGTATTAAAGTCAAAAATATGGTTTGCGAAAGATGCAAAGGTGTTCTGAAAAACGAATTTCGGGATATGGGCATTGAAGTGGTGCAAATTGACTTGGGCGAAGTTGAATTTAAAGATTCGGCCATTGGCCAAATAGAGCGTATTCGGGAGATTTTGACCAAGAATGGTTTTGAATTGATTGAGGATGTGAATCAGACATACATCGTGGACATCAAAAAACACTTAATCAATGCATTGGAGAACCGTTCCGAACAAAATCTCTCGGAATATTTGGCCCAAAAACTGAACAGAGACTATTCGGCACTCAGTAAAATGTTCAGTGCCAAAGAAGGATTGACCATTGAAAAGTATTTTATTCTCCTCAAAATGGAGAAGGTAAAAGAAGAGGTTCAAATGGGAACCAAAACATTCTCAGAAATAGCCTACGATTTAAACTACAAGAGTAGTAGCCACTTGGCCAAACAGTTTAAATCAGTAACTGGGATGTCGATGAGTGAATATAAAAAGGTGCAGGAGTGGAACAGGAGGCCGTTGGACCAAATTGTATAAAAGAAACCCAGAATTGTAAAAAGCTTCCGACTGGTATTCAGCTAGTTTTGAATAAAAATCAAAAAAGATGAAACATACCTATCACATACATGGAATGAGCTGTAATGGTTGTAGAAACCATGTACAAGAAATCCTATCAAAAGTTGATGGGGTTACCGGGGTTGAAGTCAGTTTGGAGAAGGCTGAGGCCTTAATAGAGATGAGGGAACATATTCCTATTGAAACCTTCACGGAAGCACTAAAGAATGATGGAGGCGGATATACCATTCATTTGCACGGTCACCACCATCACCCACCCCAAAAAAAAGAAAAAAAAACTGTTTCAAACGGGAATGGCACCTTTTATTGCCCCATGCGATGCGAAGGGGACAAAACCTATGACGAACCAGGAGATTGCCCGGTATGTGGTATGGATTTGGTAGAGGAACAGAACACGGCTACAAGTTCCAAACAACAATGGACTTGCCCCATGCACCCCGAAGTGGTGGAGGATGGTCCCGGTTCTTGCCCCATTTGCGGAATGGACTTGGTTCCGATGAAGCCCGAAGCAAGTGCAGAGGAGAAAACCTATAAAAAATTACTTAAGAAGTTTTGGATAGCGGTGGGATTTACCCTCCCTATTTTCCTGATTGCTATGAGTGAGATGCTGCCCAACAATCCATTGTACAAACTAATGGCGCCGAGATATTGGAATTGGGTACAGTTTGGGTTATCAATTCCTGTAGTTTTTTACGCTACATGGATGTTTTTTGATAGAGCCTATCGAAGTATCAAGACATGGAACCTGAACATGTTCACCTTAATTGGAATCGGTGCCGGAGTGGCATTTGTGTTCAGTATACTTGGACTGTTGTTTCCCGGGTTTTTCCCAGACCAATTCAAGACCGAATCTGGGGCGGTTCATGTATATTTTGAAGCAGCAACTGTTATGCTTACGCTGGTGCTTTTAGGACAACTATTGGAAGCCAGAGCGCACAGCAAAACCAATAATGCTGTAAAGGAATTGTTGAAATTGGCTCCCAACAAAGCCATCAAAGTTGTGGATGGGGAAGAAGTTGAGGTCAGTATTGACGATATTGAAAAAGGGGACATCCTCCGGGTAAAACCGGGAGAAAAAATTCCTGTGGATGGCATCATCACTGAAGGGGAAACTTCTGTAGATGAATCCATGATCACCGGGGAACCCATTCCGGTAGAAAAAGGAGTGGATGACAAGGTCAGCAGTGGTACCATCAACGGGAATCAATCTTTTTTGATGAAAGCTGAAAAAGTGGGTAGCGATACCCTTTTGTCACAAATCATCGATATGGTGAACCAAGCCAGTCGAAGCCGGGCACCCATTCAGAATTTGGCAGATAAGGTATCCGCCTATTTTGTGCCCGCGGTGGTCATTATCTCCATAATCACATTTGCGGTTTGGGCCATTTGGGGGCCGCAGCCTGCCTATGTTTACGCTTTGATCAATGCCATTGCAGTTTTAATTATTGCGTGTCCCTGTGCATTGGGGCTCGCGACGCCGATGTCGGTGATGGTCGGGGTGGGTAAAGGTGCCCAAAATGGGGTGCTCATTAAAAATGCGGAAGCCTTGGAAAAAATGGCTGATGTGGATACTTTGATTATCGACAAAACGGGAACCATTACCGAAGGTAAACCAACATTTGACCATTTGGAGGCCTTTTCTGATGACTATTCAGATAGAGATTTGTTGCAATACGTTGTCTCCGTAAATGCGAATAGCGAACACCCTTTGGCACAGGCTACGGTAAATTATGGTAAGGAAAAAGATGTCAAGATTCTAAAAACGGAGTCCTTCAATGCCGTCACAGGAATGGGGGTTGAAGGGAAGATCAAAGACGCTAAAATCCATTTGGGAAACCTCAAGTTGATGGAGAAAGCTGAGGTGGAAATTTCCGAAGACATGAAGAAAAAGGTCAAAAAAGCACAAGAAAAAGGGAAAACCGTTTCTTATTTGGCCATAGATGGAAAGTGTCATGGCTATGTGGCCATTGGCGACAAAATAAAGGAAACCAGTGCTAAAGCTATTAAGAATATTAAGGATAAGGGTATTTCTGTGATCATGCTCACCGGAGATAATGCCAACACGGCCAAAGCGGTGGCTAGCGAATTACACTTAAATGATTTTAAGGCCGAAACCTTGCCCGAAGATAAAATGAAAGAAGTGGAGCGCTTGCAAAACGAAGGAAAGGTGGTTGCTATGGCCGGTGATGGTATAAATGATGCCCCAGCATTGGCAAAAAGTGATTTGGGCATTGCCATGGGTACTGGAACGGATGTGGCTATAGAAAGTGCCATGATCACTTTGGTAAAAGGCGACCTGCATGGCATTGTAAAAGCACGGAACCTTAGTAAGGCCGTCATGAAAAACATTAAACAAAACCTATTTTTTGCATTGATCTATAACACCATCGGTGTGCCGGTTGCGGCAGGGGTGCTCTATCCCTTCTTTGGGATTTTGCTTTCACCTATGATTGCTGCCTTGGCTATGAGCTTTAGCTCCGTATCGGTGATAGCCAATGCATTACGACTACGAACTAAATCAATCGACTAAAACTAAAATGGTAAAACGAACAACAGCGGTTAAGATTAGAAAGGCCCACCGATATTTGGGGCTCTTTTTAGGGATTCAATTCATCATGTGGACGGCCAGTGGTCTTTATTTCAGTTGGACTGATATTGATGAAATTCATGGAGATCATTTCAGAAATATGGATTATGAGCCTGCAGCTTTTGATGGTCTCATTGGACTTTCGCAAATCAATCTACCCGCTAAAATAAGTTCGTTGCGCCTAAAGGACATAGGAGGAAAACCATACTATTGGATCAATAATGCATATTTGGTCGATGCTAGGGACGGAAGTCTGAAAAAAGGTATTTCGGAACAGGAAGCACTGGCAGTTGCCCAGAAACAAATGTCACCTGAGTTAAAAGTGAAGAATGTTGAGGTGATTCAAGAAACGGACAAGCACCACGAGTATCGGGAACGGAAATTGCCCGCTTATGTGATTTCGTATGATTCCCCAGAGGAAATTAAGGCTTATGTCTCTGTGGAGGATGGTTCTTTTCAGGCCGTTCGGCACAGGAACTGGCGCTGGTTCGATTTTTTGTGGATGACCCATACGATGGATTATGAAAGTAGGGATAATTTCAATACCACCGTCCTTCGAGCCTTCTCCCTGATGGGGTTGATAACCGTTTTGAGCGGGTTCCTGCTATGGTTTATCAGCTCGCCTACAGTTCGAAAAGTAAAAAAGGGAAACAATAAGCACTAAAATTTTAATACCATGGAAAAATCAAAACGCTCAAACAAGGGAAATTACAAAACCTTTTTTATTATGCTGGCTTGCTCTTTCGTGGCAATGTACATCACAATGTATCTCAACACCTATGAGTTTGACCATGTATGGTTCAGTTTAACGCGATTCTATATGGTCTGTTTGGGAATAGCAGCAATGGCAGTCATAATGTGGTTCTTTATGCGCAAAATGTACACCGACAAGAAAAAGAATATGGCCATATTGCTAGGTAGTTTGGTCTTGTTTCTTGGCTCCCTATTTCTTGTGCGCGACCAAAAATCTACGGTAGGCGATGTGCTATGGATGAAGGCGATGATACCTCACCATTCCATTGCCATATTGACAAGTGAACGTGCAGACATCAAAGACCCAGAGGTAAAGAAACTGGCAGAGGAAATCATTGAGGCTCAGCGAAGGGAAATTACTGAAATGGAAAAAATGATTGAACGATTGCAGAACGAAAAAAAATAGTGTCATGAAAAAGAAAAACATCATATACATTGGGGTTGCTGTAGCAATTGGATTGTTAATAGGGTACTTTATATTTGGTGGCAATTCCGAAACCACCATAACGGATGAACATGACCATGGCACCGAAGCAGCATCGGGCCAAATGTGGACCTGTTCCATGCACCCACAGATTATGCAGCTAGAACCTGGGTCTTGCCCAATCTGCGGTATGGATTTAATTCCAGCTGATGCAGCAGGCGAAGGACTGTCGCATTCGCAAATTAGCATGACGACAAATGCCATGACCTTGGCGGGTGTGGAGACAGTGACAGTTGGTAAAGGAGGAGTCAGTAGTGGTCACGTAAAACTTTCTGGGAAAGTAGCGGTCAACCAAGAATCTGATGCCGTACAATCTGCATATTTTAATGGTAGAATAGAACGTTTGAACATCAATTATGAGGGTGAAGAGGTTAAAAGAGGACAACAATTGGCCACTATTTATTCCCCTGAATTGGTATCGGCCCAACAAGAATTGTTGACCGCAGGTAAATTAAAAGAATCCCAACCTCAGTTGTACAATGCTGTTCGAAACAAATTGAAATTATGGAAGTTGTCAGAGAGCCAAATCAATCAAATTGAGACCTCAGGGAAGGTGGTTGAAAATTTTCCGGTGTATGCCAATGTTTCGGGGGTGGTTTCTTCCATCATGGTGGAGGAAGGCGATTATGTAAAAACCGGTTCACCTTTGGTGAAAGTGGCCAATTTGAATTCAGTTTGGGCCATTTTTGATGCTTATGAAAATCAGTTGGCGCTGTTTAAAAAAGGTCAAACTCTGGAAGTATCTACCAAGTCATATCCCAATGAAATATTTCAGGCGACCATTTCCTTTATAGATCCCTTGCTCAACAATTCTAGCCGAACGTTGGAAGTCCGGGCAGAATTGGATAACAAAAAAGGATTGTTGAAACCGGGAATGTTTGTTGTTGGTGAAATAAAAGCAGCAGAAACTATGACAATGGATGTGGTCACCGTTCCTGAAAGTGCCGTGTTATGGACTGGGGAACGTTCGGTGGTTTATGTGCAACCAAACCCAGGGGAATCCGTTTTTGAAATGCGGGAAGTAGTCTTGGGAAATTTGAGTAATGGAAGCTACCCAGTGGTTTCAGGTATTGAAGCTGGAGAAGAAGTTGTGGCAAAGGGCACCTTTACCGTGGATGCAGCCGCTCAATTACAAGGCAAAAAATCCATGATGAACAAAAGTGGTGGTGCAACCATGACAGGTCACGAGGGCCATGGAATGAAAATGGATTTTTCCAATGCCTTTGAAACTGGATTCAATGAGGTGTTGAACTCTTACTTAAAGCTGAAGAATGCATTGGTGGATTCTGATATGGATGGAGCAAAAAAATGGGCAAGTGAGACATTACAAAAAGTGCAAAACCTAAAATCAATGGAGATGGATAAAATGGGCATGACTCATGTGGAAAAAATTGAAGAATACCTTTCTAATATCTCTGAAAAAAGCTCCATTGAGTCCCAACGAAAAGATTTTGTACTGTTGTCGGAGAACATGATTCTAATTGGAAACCAATTGAAGGGGCTGGACCAAAAACTGTATTTACAGCATTGCCCCATGGCGGACAATAACAAGGGAGCCAATTGGATAAGTGCCGAAAAGGAAATCAGAAACCCCTATTATGGAGAGGCTATGCTAACCTGTGGCAGTGTAGTCCATACGTGGTAATTTAGTCCTTGCTGGCGGCATCATGCATAGCTTTTAAAAGACTACTCGGTTCTTTAGTGTCATTGCCCAATTGCCAAAACATGATGCCACCCAATTTCTTTTTCAGGGCGTATTCGGTTTTCAGACGAACGGAAACTGTATCGTCATAGCTGATAAAAATGCTGTCTTTGGCATTATAGAGATAGGGCGCTTTAGCAATGGAATCCCAATAACGTTTAAAATTGGGGTCTTTTTCAAACTCAGTTCGGATATTGTAGTAGGCCGCCCATCCAATATGCGGACCTGAGTTGGATTGGTAAAGTCCATTGTTTTTGGGAGGAACACCTTTCCAAGCCCTTCCATAAAAAGCGGAACCAATGACCATTTGTTCGGGTTTTACCCCTTGCTCCAGACAGTATTCCACTATTTTTTCAGCTGACCTGGGTCCATAATCCCGGTCATCCCCACGTTCTTTTTTCCATTCATTGATGAATTCTGCTGCTGGAGTACCCTCAAGGTCTTTTTCCCTGATATATCCCAGAGGCGTATGATGTCCGGTATAGGGAGAATTGCCTCCAACTTGATCGTAGGTCATGATGTTCATATAATCTACAAAACCCATCACCTTTTCCAACTCAATATTCTCATAGTAAGGTTTCCAGCCTGCAGAAGCAAAAGTCAAGGTCTGTTTGCGTTCCAGTGCATCCAAAGCTTCACGTAATTCCTTCATCAATAGCGTGAAGTTTTGCTTGTCTTCAGGTCGAGCGCCAGTACCTGCTGCAGGTATGGCTGGATATTCCCAATCAATGTCAATTCCATCCAAATCGTATTTTTGATTGAACTCCACTACACTTTCTACAAACTTCTTTCGATTCTCAGCGGTATGGGACATGTCGGAAAACCCATCGGCACCCCATCCGCCGCAGGCAATCATTACCTTAAGATTCGGATGGTTTTTTCGCTGTTCCACCAATTGTTCTAGTTTTTTGCCGTCTTCCGCATTCCTGAACTGCATTTTTCCATCGATGACATGGGTAAATGAAAAAATGATATGTGTCAATTGATGCAACGGAAGGTTTTCGGGATGATAGTCCTTTTCAGGCACATAATAGGCCATTACGGCCACTGAGGGTTCATCGGAATTGGGTTGATTTTTAAAAACGGCAAATGCCGTAATCAATCCGAAAAGAAGTAGAAGTGAGATGGAGCGCAGCTGTTTCATTTTGTGTGATTTAGATTTTTAGAAAGTACTCCAAAAGAGATTGAATATCGAAAGTTTTAGACCAAGAACAGCTTGATCAATACGGACAACAATTTTGAGGATAAAAGTATGCCGTTTGTTTTTAGTTAATATTTAGCCAAATAAAATCTACGAATTCAAATCTGAAATACATTTACTTCAGTTTTAAATTTATTTGACTCATGAAACAAGCGAAGTCAACTGGAAAGTCATCTCCTGCAAAAGCTGTAAAGCCTGCTGCAAAGAAGACTACCCAAGCTACTGGTAAGAAGAAGTAACTTGGTTTTTGGGTTCTCCGGAATCCTACAACGAGATAAAAAGAAAACGCCCCGATGAAAATCGGGGCGTTCCTATTTTTAATCCGAATGGGATGTCTTACATCATGCCTGGCATTCCACCGCCACCCATTGGAGGTCCGGCTGGAGTATCTTCTTTGATGTCAGTCAATGCACATTCAGTTGTCAAGATCATACCTGCTACTGAAGCGGCATTTTCCAAAGCAATTCGGGTTACTTTCTTAGGGTCTATGATACCCGCCTGAAGCATGTCAACATACTTGTCAGATTTGGCATCATATCCGTAATCTTTTTTGCCTTCAAGTACTTTAGCAATTACTACGGAGCCTTCACCGCCAGCGTTTTCAACGATGGTACGCAATGGAGACTCAATGGCCTTGGCCACGATTTGTACACCTGTGGTTTCATCCAAAGAATCGGTAGTCAATTTTTCAAGCACTTTTTTGGCACGTACCAACGCTACACCACCACCGGCAACAATACCTTCTTCCACAGCGGCACGAGTAGCATGCAAGGCATCATCAACACGATCTTTTTTCTCCTTCATCTCAACTTCTGAAGCAGCACCTACATATAAAACGGCAACTCCACCAGCCAATTTGGCCAAACGTTCTTGCAATTTTTCCTTGTCATAATCAGAAGTAGTGGTCTCAATCTGAGATTTGATTTGGTTTACTCTTGCTTTAATGTCAGAGGGTTTACCAGAACCGTTCACAATTGTAGTGTTGTCCTTGTCGATGGTTACGGTCTCAGCAGTACCCAACATATCCAAAGAAGCATTTTCCAAAGAGAAACCTCTTTCTTCGGAAATTACAGTTCCACCGGTTAGGATAGCAATATCTTCCAACATGGCTTTTCTTCTGTCGCCAAATCCAGGTGCTTTAACAGCAGCAATTTTAAGACCACCTCTCAATTTGTTCACGACCAAAGTGGCCAAAGCTTGACCTTCAACATCTTCGGCAATAATCAAAAGGGGTCTTCCAGATTGTGCAACGGGCTCAAGGATGGGAAGAATCTCTTGTAGATTGGAAATTTTCTTATCGAACAATAGGATATAAGGATTCTCCAAATCGGCCACCATTTTGTCGGTATCGGTTACGAAGTAAGGAGAAAGGTAACCTCTATCAAACTGCATACCTTCTACTACATCAACATAGGTATCCGTACCTTTGGCTTCCTCAACAGTGATTACACCTTCTTTACCAACTTTATCAAATGCTTTGGCGATAAGGTCACCAATAGTCTCATCATTATTTGAAGAGATTGAGGCAACTTGCTTGATTTTGTCTGAATCGTTGCCCACTTTCTTGGCTTGCTTTTCCAAGTCAGCTACCAAAGCCTCAACCGCTTTGTCTATACCTCTTTTCAGGTCCATTGGGTTGGCCCCAGCAGCAACGTTTTTAAGCCCTTCTTTTACAATGGCTTGTGCCAATACGGTTGCAGTGGTAGTACCGTCACCAGCTTGATCATTGGTTCTGGAAGCAACTTCCTTCACCATTTGTGCCCCCATGTCCTCTAGGGGATCCTCCAATTCAATTTCTTTTGCTACAGAAACACCATCCTTGGTTACTTGTGGTGCACCGAATGATTTACTGATAATCACGTTTCTTCCCTTGGGTCCCAAGGTTACCTTTACAGCTTCGGCCAATTTGTCAACACCTCTTTTAAGGCCGTCACGTGCATCTATCTCAAACTTAATATCTTTTGCCATTTTTAAATTTTTTAGTTGAAAAAATTAATTTCCAAAATTCAATTCCCAAACTCCATTTTGGAAGGTTGATAGGGATTGGTTTGGATTTTGATTATTGGTTTTTGGAATTTTCCGCTATACTATTGCCAAAATATCGCTCTCGCGCATCATCAAATAGTCCGTACCATCCAATTTAAGTTCGGTACCGGCATATTTTCCATATAATACGGTATCACCTACTTTAACGGTGACCTTTTCATCTTTGGTTCCGGGTCCAACAGCAACTACGTTGCCTTTTTGTGGTTTTTCCTTTGCGTTGTCCGGGATGATGATACCGGAGGCAGTTTTGGTCTCGGCCTGTAGTGGCTCGATCAGTACTCGGTCTGCCAATGGTTTGATATTAACTTTAGCCATATTTTTAATTATTTAGGTATTTGTTTTAAAAATTCTCGAACATTGGGGCAGAAATTGTGCCAATGCCCAAAAACTGACATTATGGAAAACAAAAATGCCAGCTTGTCACTCAAGCTGGCATTTTTGTATGCGTTGTCACTATCAATTGATGGTGTCCGTTGGATCGGAACTGCCAGTAGGAAGTTGTTCAGGGACTTCCTCGGGCACTGTTTCTGGAATAGTGGCCTCCGTATCATCGCCCTGCAACAATTTTGAATCTGCTTGGCTGTAGCTTCCCTTTAGGGAAACGTTGGACAAAAGAATCAATACTATTAATAATGTGGCAAGGGTCCAAGTACTTTTATCCAAAAAGTCACCGGTTTTCTTCACACCTCCCACAACTTGATTTCCACCGCCTCCAAAAGACGAGGACAATCCACCACCTTTAGGATTTTGGACCATAATGACCAAGACCAACAAAAGGCACACGATAATGATCAAAATCAAAAAAATTGTAAACGTGCTCATTTTTTATCTTATTCTTTTTCTTTCTGCAGCTTCTTCACCGCCCGAATTTGGTCTGCAAAGAAACCACTTTTTTCTGGATATTTCAAACTCAATATTTTAAAGGCTTGAATGGCCTTTTTGTACTTCTTTTGTTCCAGATAAACCTTGGCCAAAGTCTCCGTCATCAGCTCGTTTTTATCGAACTTGGTAGATGCTTTGATGTCGATTTTGGGATTGGTATTTTCCTTGGGGACAATCTTGGGATTGTTTTCTATGAACTTGTCCAAGAGATCAAACTTTTTCTTCTTTTCCAATTCATCCATGACATCCTCTTCGGGTTCTTTCTCGGTAGATTTGGAGGTCAATTGTAGCCATTCGGTAAAAGAGTGCTTTTCCTTTTTGGTGAAGGGAATTGGTTTGCCAAGGTTCAAGTCATTTTCTGAAGTGGTTTCTTGTTTAGCCTTGGGAGATTCTTCTTTTTCAACTGCTTTTTCCTCTTCTTGATTTTCAGGAGATTTGGATTTGAACAAGGCAGGGTTCAATATCTGCTCGGCATCCTGAATGTTTTGGGGAAGCGCTACTTCCTCAGCTTCCACCAGCATGGCATTCACATTTTCACTGGGTTCAATTTCTTCGGAAATGGCATTTTGGTCTTCCAATTTTGACCGTCGTCCCGCTATGGTATCGGCAATGTTGTTTTGGATAAATTCCTTCGATGTGATGTAATCAAAAAGTACATCCCTATCCGCCGTATGGGCCGCTGCAACTTTTAACGCGTTGTTGTATTTGTAGCTATCAAGATTTTTAAGTCCCTTTAAATGCAGTGCACGGGCCGCCTGAAAATACGGATACTCCTCAATGATATCTTCCAGTTCCCGAGTTTGTTTTGGGGATAGGATGGTATTTGAGTTTTGAAGAATCTGTATAAAATCCGATACGTTCATAGTAATTACCAATTTCCCAAGGAAGCATTAAAAATATCTTGGGTAAGTCGATCAAAGATTTCTTCGTGGGCAGCCGCCTGTACCGAGGTCAGTGAAGCTGCTGCATCAAAATCGTAAAAAAAGGAAAAACGGCGTTCAAAATCCGCATCTTCCTTGGTGTTGTTAAAAAACCGAACATTTACGCTCATGGTAAGCCGGTTTTGAGCGGTTCGTTGATCGGCAGTTGCCGTCATGGGCACCACCTTGTATTCCACAATTTCTCCTTCGTACAACAAATCACCGTTGTTTCCGGTAAGGGAAAGGCTGGTGAGGTTGTTGATCAAATCTTGTAAGGCCAAGGTAAAATCCCGATCCAAACCGGGAACAATGATGGAACTTGGGGATTGATCTGCATAATTTTGGAAGAAATTCACCTGAAAGGTCGTAGCAGTTCCAATATCGGCCCCAGAAAAATTATAAGCACCACAACTGTATAGACTTAGGATCAGTGCAAAAAGTCCAACTTTAAAACCGTTTTTTCTCTTCATTCTCATTTCAATTTGGTGTAGTAAAGTTGGCAATTTACAAATCGTATTGTTTTATTTTTCGATACAAGGTACGCTCTGAAATCCCCAATTCGGCAGCCGCTGCTTTACGTTTTCCGCGGTTGCGCTCCAGTGATTTTTTTATCAGCTCTATTTCCTTTTCCTGTAAAGATAGGGTTTCTTCTTCTTCAATTTCTTCCGCAAAATGATAGCGGTCTTCTTGAGGCTGGGGAATATGTGCCGGTTTCTCTACCACGGGTTCGGGTAAATGGAGGACTTCGGCCATGCTTTCTTCGGCTTCTATGTCTTCTTCTTCCTTATTTCCGTATATTTTGCGAATAAGGGTTTCATTTTCTTCCTGAACCTTTTCAGAATTGTCGTTCTTCAATAATTCCAGAGTGAGTTTTTTTAAATCGTTCAAATCACCTTTCATGTCGAACAAAACTTTATACAAAATCTCCCTCTCGTTGCTAAAATCTCCCTCTTTTTTGGTCTGTCCTACCACGGCAGGTAGATTAGAGGTGCTGGCGTTGGGCAAATAGCCGTTCAATGTTGATGCGGAAATGGTCCTATTTTCTTCCAGCACTGAAATCTGTTCAGCAATGTTTCGGAGCTGCCTAATATTTCCCGGCCAGCGGTATTTGGTCAACAAGTGAACAGCATCATCTTCTAACCGAATGGTGGGCATTTTGTATTTCTGTCCAAAATCCGAGGCAAACTTTCGAAACAGCAAATGAATATCATCCTGACGTTCCCGAAGAGGTGGGATATTGATTTCCACAGTGCTCAATCTATAATAAAGATCTTCTCGAAACTTTTCATTTTTGATGGCCTCGAACATGTTGATGTTGGTAGCCGCCACAATGCGAACGTTGGTCTTTTGCACTTGGGAAGAACCCACTTTCAAGAATTCGCCATTTTCCAAGACCCGAAGCAAACGAACCTGGGTTGTTAAGGGAAGCTCCCCGACTTCATCCAAAAAAATGGTTCCACCATCGGCCACTTCAAAATAACCGCTGCGGGTCTGGGTGGCTCCGGTAAAGGCGCCTTTTTCGTGACCAAACAATTCACTGTCAATGGTTCCTTCTGGGATGGCTCCACAGTTAACGGCAATGTACTTGGCATGTTTGCGGTGCGATAGGGAATGGATAATCTTTGGTATGGCTTCCTTTCCCACCCCACTCTCTCCGGTCACCAAAACTGAAATGTCCGTAGGGGCTACCTGCATCGCCTTTTCCAATGCCCGGTTGAGCTTTACATCGTTTCCAATGAGCTCAAAACGCTGTTTTATTGATTGTATACTTTCCATTTATGGTACTCCTGAAAAAGCAGGAATCTTTATTGTTTTGTTGTTGAATTCCGCACGGTACTTCGACTACGCTCAGTATCCCAGCGGAATGACAAACGATTCTTAATTATTTTTTGAGTACCCCACTGCCTCACCGATTAGCGTGGCAGAGGTGCATTCATTGATCTTTACATTCACAAAATCGCCTATGTTGTAGTGTTCTTTAGGAAATACCACCACTGTGTTTTGTGAATTACGGCCCATCCAATGCGCATCGGATTTTTTGGAAGTACCTTCTATAAGGACTTCTTCCGTTTTTCCCAAATGTTGTTGGGTGCGATAATGGCTGTGCTTTTGCTGTAGTTCGATGATTTCCGTAAGGCGTCTTTTCTTTATGGCTTCAGGAACATCATCCTCCATTTTTCGCTCCGCGAGGGTACCGGGCCGTTCGGAATAGGCGAACATAAAACCAAAGTCGTACTTCACATATTCCATCAGGCTTAAGGTGTCCTGATGGTCCTCTTCGGTTTCCGTG
This sequence comes from Flagellimonas marina, assembly GCF_042651185.1. NCBI lineage: Bacteria > Pseudomonadati > Bacteroidota > Flavobacteriia > Flavobacteriales > Flavobacteriaceae > Flagellimonas > Flagellimonas marina. The sequence continues at coordinate 458,218 of NZ_JBHSCL010000007.1, forward strand.
GGGAAACCCGTTATCATATCTTGACTAATGGCACAATCTGGAATTATTTTTTTGATGTTGTCGATCAACTCAAAATATTCCTCGCGGGTGTGCAGTCGGTTCATCGCCTTTAAAATACGATTACTCCCACTTTGCACGGGCAAATGGATGTAGTTGCAGATGTTTTCATATTTAGCCATAGCCTCGATGACATCCAAGGTCATATCCTGTGGATTGGAAGTGGAAAAACGAATGCGCATTTTGGGCTGAGCCTCGGCCACCAGTTCCAAAAGTTTGGCAAAGTTTACCGAAGTAGCCTTCTGCATATCCGAAGCTTTTTCATAATCCTTCTTCAATCCGCCACCATACCAAAGGTAACTGTCCACATTTTGCCCAAGCAAGGTGATTTCCTTAAATCCTTTTTCCCATAGCTCGTTTACTTCCTGTAAAATGGACTGTGGGTCACGACTGCGCTCCCGACCACGGGTAAAAGGCACCACACAGAACGTGCACATATTATCACAGCCACGTGTAATGGAAACAAAGGCGGTAACGCCATTGGAGTTCAATCGTACCGGAGCCACATCACCATACGTCTCGTCCTTGGAAAGGATGACATTGACCGCATTTCGGCCTTCATCAATTTCTTGGATGAGGTTGGGTAGGTCTTTGTAGGCATCGGGGCCTACCACCATGTCCACTATTTTTTCCTCTTCCAGGAATTTGCTCTTGAGTCGTTCCGCCATGCAGCCCAATACACCCACCTTCATTCCGGGATTGGTCTTTTTTACCGCGTTGAATTTTTCCAAGCGTTTGCGAACGGTCTGTTCGGCCTTTTCACGAATGGAACAGGTGTTCACCAGAACCAAATCGGCTTCATCCAATATTTGGGTGGTATTGAATCCTTCCTTGGCCAAAATGGAAGCCACAATTTCACTATCGGAAAAATTCATCTGGCACCCATAACTTTCAATGTAGAGCTTACGGGTGTTCTTATGGTTATTTTCCAAGGTCAAAGTGCTTCCTTGCTGGCTTTCGTCTATTATTTTTTCTACGCTTTCGTCCTTTATCATATTCGTACAATGGGCTGCAAAGATAATGGTTATTCCATTTTAGTGACAATTTGGCAGTTAAAATTTAACCAAAAATGTAACGCAACTTTTTTAGCTTTAATTTATCTAATGACCACAGTTTCAATCAGAAAAAACAAACGCAAATGAAAACGAAAATCCTATTTCTACTCTCTTTGACCGTACTGTTCTTTGTCTCCTGCGACAAAGATGATTCCAATGGCGAATACGCTGATTACCTGGTGGCGCGTCCGCTGGTGATCAGCAAGGCCGAGTTTGCTACGAGTGTTGATGTGGTTGCCCCAAGGCCAGTTAATGAATCTGGAAAGGTTTACACCTATCAAGATTATATTTTTATCAATGATATGTACCAAGGTATCCATGTGATTGATAACAGTAATCCCTCACAACCTGTAAAAATTGCCTTTATCACAATTCCCGGGAACGTGGATATTTCGGTGAAGGACGATTATTTGTACGCAGATAGTCTCATGGACTTGGTGGTTATTGATATTTCAGACATCAACAATATAGTATTGGTCAACCGATTGGAAAATGTGCTATATGGAAATGTTTTCTTTCCGTTTGAAGCAGATTTGGTGGAAGACACTAATTTTGATTATGAGTCTGAGATGATCATTGGCTGGGAGACCACTACCGAAAGAAGACTGATTTCAGAAGTTGAGGCACAAAACGGAGGGTTTGTATTTAGGGAGGATTTTGCCCTTGCCAATGATGCGTCAGGAGGTACGGGGCAAGGTGGTTCTTTGGCACGGTTTAAAATTGTAAATGATTATCTCTACGCTGTGGACAGTCATAATATTAATGTGTTTAATATTTCCGATTTGGAAAATCCGCAGAATTTGGATGATGTTTATGCCGGTTTCGACATAGAGACCATTTTTTATAACGGCACGTATTTGTTCTTGGGAAGTATGCGCGGCATGTATATTTATGATATTGCCGACCCCGCTGCACCGTCCTTGATTTCAGAATTTGAACATGGCACGGCCTGCGACCCTGTCGTTGTGGATGGAGATTATGCCTATGTTACCCTTAGGGGTGGCAATGGGTGCGGTGCTACAGAAAGTGGCTTGTTCATTGTGGACATTTCCAATATTGAAAATCCAGAATTAGTAGTACAATATCCCATGGACGGTCCTTATGGCTTGGGAATCAAAGGTGAAAAGATCTTTGTGTGCGATGGGGAATCTGGACTCAAGGTCTATGATAAAACCGATATTATGGATTTAGTGGAGTTAAATCATTTTGAAAATATTGTTACGTTTGATGTCATTCCTTTGGAAAACCATTTGATAATGGTGGGTGACGGCATCCTCTATCAATATGAATATTTAGACAACGATATTAGGCTCATCAGTCAGATAGGGCTTAACTAAAAAGCACAATATCAATTGTAAATATCCCGTTTTTAGCGGGATATTTTTTTGATAAGAGTTTTGTAAAAAATTCAAAATCGAATTTTTGATATACTTTTGTTACCACAAAACCTAGTGCATGCCAAAGAATTTAGTTATTGTTGAGTCCCCCGCAAAGGCAAAGACCATAGAACGATTTCTAGGAAAAGAATACCAAGTAGAATCCAGTTTTGGACATATTGTAGACCTTCCGTCCAAAGAACTTGGGGTTGATGTAGAAAACGATTTTAAGCCAAAATATACAGTTGACAAGGAGAAGAAGGCCTTGGTGAAAAAACTCAAGGACCTTGCCCAAAAGGCCGATACCATATGGTTGGCCAGCGATGAGGACCGGGAAGGAGAAGCCATTTCTTGGCATTTGGCGGAGACACTGAATTTGGACAAGGATAAGGTAAAGCGGATTGTTTTCAACTCCATTACCAAATCAGCAATCCAAAAAGCGATAGAGAATCCAAGAGAAATCAATTACAACTTGGTAAATGCCCAGCAGGCCAGAAGGGTCTTGGACCGATTGGTAGGGTATGAACTTTCTCCGGTATTGTGGAAAAAGATAAAGCCGGGACTCTCCGCAGGTCGGGTACAGTCGGTGGCGGTTCGGCTGATCGTGGAACGCGAACGCGAGATTGATGCCTTTACACCCGAAGCATCCTTCCGAATTAAAGCTGAATTTAAAACAGAAGAAGGAAGTGTTTTTTCGGCAAAGCTCAACAAGACCTTTCCAAGTAAGGAAGCAGCAGAAGCATTCTTGAAACAAAATATGGGAGCCGATTTTTCGGTGGCTAACTTGGATAAAAAGCCGGCCAAGAAATCGCCAGCACCACCATTTACCACTTCCACTTTGCAACAGGAAGCTTCCCGTAAGCTGTACTTTTCGGTGAGCAGAACCATGCAAGTGGCCCAACGCTTGTACGAAGCGGGTCTCATTACTTATATGAGAACGGATAGTGTAAATCTTTCCAATGAAGCTTTGGCCGCGGCCAAGGATGCCATTTTGGAGAATTATGGGGAGGATTACAGTCAGGTGCGGAACTATACAGGAAAAACGAAAGGAGCGCAAGAGGCCCATGAGGCCATTCGCCCTACAGATATGAAATTGCAGTCCCCTTCGTTGGAGCGGGACCAGTCAAAATTATATGAACTGATTTGGAAGCGAACCCTTGCTTCGCAAATGAGTGATGCCCAGTTGGAACGTACCAATGTTAAGATTCAGGCGAATACACACCAAGAAGAATTTACCGCCAATGGAGAGGTGGTTAAGTTTGATGGTTTCCTTAAAGTGTATTTGGAAGGAACCGATGACGAAGACAGTGCTGAGGAACAAGAGGGAATGCTTCCAGCCATGAAAGTGGGCGAAGCATTGCAAAATGTTTTCATTTCTGCCACCGAACGATTCACAAGACCGCCGTATCGATACACGGAGGCTTCCTTGGTAAAAAAACTGGAAGAATTGGGAATCGGACGACCATCCACTTACGCACCGACCATTTCAACCATTCAAAACAGGGGGTATGTGGAAAAAGGAAGCGTGGAAGGTTCAGAGCGGAACTATATTCAATTGCTTTTGGAAGAAGGCAAACTTGCTGAAAAGAAACTATCTGAAATGGTGGGTTCCGACAAAGGAAAATTGGTGCCAACCGATATCGGAATGATCGTGAACGATTTTTTGGTGAGTCACTTTACCAAAATCCTCGATTACAATTTTACGGCACAGGTAGAAGAAGACTTTGACGAGATTGCTTCGGGCGAGGAAGATTGGCAACACATGATGAAGTCTTTCTACAAGGAGTTTCATCCCAATGTAATCGAAGTTGAGGAGAATGCGGAACGTGCCAGCGGGGAACGTGTGTTGGGTACGGACCCAAAATCGGGCCGACAAGTGGCTGCAAGGTTGGGCCGTTTTGGCCCCATGGTCCAGATAGGAACTGTGGATGAAGAAGAAAAACCATTGTTCGCAAGCTTATTGCCCGATCAATCCATCAATACCATCACCTTTGAAGAAGCCATGGAGCTTTTCCAATTGCCACGCAAGCTCGGTGTTTATAAAGGAGAAGAGGTGGAGGCCAATGTAGGCCGTTATGGTCCTTATGTTCGATTTGGGAAAAAATTCATTTCACTCGGTCAAGGAGAAAGTGCTTTTGATGTAGATTTGGATAGGGCCATTGAATTGATCAAGGAAAAGGAAAAAGCAGATGCCCCTATCGCAAGTTATGAAGGGAAGGAAGTTACCAAAGGTAAAGGTCGATTTGGACCGTTCATCAAATGGGATGGAATGTTCATCAATGTGAACAAAAAATATGATTTTGATAATCTTTCCCAATCCGATATTGAACAACTCATTGAGGACAAAAAGAAAAAAGAAGCCGAAAAGGTAGTGCAGGAATGGCCAGATGAAAAAATTAGGATTGAGAAGGCCCGATGGGGAAGACACAATATTATTAAAGGTAGGGTAAAAGTGGAATTGTCCAAAGATGTGGATGCCACCAAAGTTTCGTTGGAAGAAGCCAAGGCCCTATTGGAAAAGAAAACTCCTAAGAAAAAAGCCAAGTCAAAAGCTAAGAAATAATATGGCATTCGATTTTTTGGTTCCTGTGAAGGATAAAGTGTTGGCACATTCTGAGTTGCTGCCGGAACAGTCATTGGGCAAAAACATCCACGTACATACCGAAAAGGATGGACTCCCAGTGTTTGCCCACGCCGATGTAGCCATTTTTGGCGTATTGGAATCTAGAAATGCATTTGAGAAAAAAACCGAGCTATTGAATGTGGATGAAATCCGGATTCAGCTCTACCGCCTTATGATGGGCAATTGGAACTCCACTATCATCGATATTGGGGATGTGGAAGAGGGTGATACCGTGGATGACACCTATTTTGTGGTGAAGGAGATTGTAGCAGGCCTACTTGAAGAGAACATCATACCTATTATAATTGGTTGCACCCAAGACATCACCTTTCCTACCTATCGGGCGTTTGACAAGATCAAGGAAATGGTGAATCTGGTCTCCATAGATAGTCGGTTCGATTTTGGCGAGGATGACGAATTGATTTCTTCGCATTCCTATATGAGTAAGATTATTACGGATAAACCCAATAATCTTTTTAATTTTTCCAACATTGGTTACCAGAGCTATTTCAATGCACAAGAAGAGATAGATTTAATGGAGCGTCTGTTCTTTGATGCCTATCGCCTGGGAGACATTGCTGCCAATTTGGAGCTGACCGAACCGGTTTTACGAAGCACGGATATTGTTAGTTTGGATTTACGTGCCATTCGCGCCTGCGAAATGGGATTGTCCAAAAACTTTTCCCCCAATGGTTTTACTGGAAGGGAAATCTGTACCATTGCCCGATATGCTGGTATCAGTGACCGTGTCTCCTTGTTTGGCATCTACGAAGGGGAGAATTCCCATCAGGCGTTTCAAATGATTGCCCAGATCATTTGGTACTTTATAGAGGGGTTGAGCTTTAGGATCAAGGAAACCCCAACTTCAAAGAGTGAGGATTTTACAAAGTTCACCGTACCCACCGATACCGAGGAACTGGTATTTTATAAAAGCCATGTTACCGAAAGATGGTGGGTAGAAGTCCCATCAATTTTACCTGAACATACTAAAACAAATTCGGTTGCGTTATTACCTTGCACCGAAGGGGACTATTTGGATGCTTGCAACCAAAACATTCCAGAAAGGTGGTTCAAGGCCTACAGAAAGGGCTTTAACTAAACAAATTAATTTTTGAGCATTAATTGGTTTTACACAATAATTCATTCAAAAAGTAGTTTTGAGAGTAATGAATTTGTGTAGAGCAGTTTATAATCTTGAATCGAATAATTTAACCTAAAGTATGAGAAAGCTATTCTTATCATCTATAGCACTTGTTTTTTTACTCAGCAGTTGCGGGTCTAAATCAAGGTCAAAAGGTGAGTTAGTTGGGGCCCCTGGAAAAAAATGGCATCCGGAGAAACCATATGGAATGGAACTGATTCCTCGAGGCGCCTTTGTTATGGGAAAAGCCGATGAGGATCAAGCAAAAGTTTTGAACGCACCTACAAGAACGGTTACCGTACGTTCATTTTATATGGATGATACGGAAATCACAAATAGTGAGTACCGTCAGTTTGTAGAGTGGGTAAAAGATTCCATTGTTAGAACCAGATTGGCCATTTTGGCCGATGAATTGGGCATAGGCCCAGAAGATGAAGGTATTGGTGAGTATGCTTTTAAGGATACGGACACCACCGAGCTTTCTGTGTATGACAAGTATATGCTCGATAACTATGCCGGAATGGGAGCCACAGGATATGAAGGCAGAGCATTGAATACTGATGTTGATTTGGTATGGGATACGTCTGAATACCCAGATGAGTACTATGCCGAGGTAATGGATTCCATTTATCTTCCAGAAGAAGAGAGCTACAATGGGTTAAGGTCTATAGACGTTACCAAATTGAAGTACAAATACAGCTGGATGGACATTGAGGCTGCTGCCCGTGCCAGAACCGGAAGTAGAAAGGATTTCATAAAACATGAAGAGCTAGGGATTTATCCAGACACCACCGTGTGGATCAGGGATTTTGAATATTCCTATAACGAACCCATGCACAATGATTATTTTTGGCATGATGCGTACAGTGATTATCCCGTTGTGGGGGTAAACTGGATGCAGGCCAAAGCATTTTGCAATTGGAGGACCAAGTTTAAGAACGATGACCAAAAAAGCCGAGGAAAGCAATTCGTGAACCAATTTAGGTTGCCAACCGAAGCCGAATGGGAATACGCCGCCAGAGGTGGAATTGAAGGAGGAACATACCCATGGGGTGGACCGTACGTAATTAGTGATACGGGATGCTTTATGGCCAACTTTAAGCCTCAACGTGGTGATTACGCAGCAGATGCTGCATTGTATACCGTGGAAGCAAAATCTTTTGAGCCCAACGATTACAACTTGTACAACATGGCCGGTAACGTATCGGAATGGACAAATTCAAGTTTTGATGCAGGTGCTTACGAATATTTGTCCACCATGAACCCGAACATCGGTTCCCAGAACAATCAGCGAAAAGTGATTCGTGGTGGATCTTGGAAAGATGTGGCCTACTTCCTGCAAGTAAGTACACGTGATTATGAGTACCAAGATTCAGCAAGAAGCTACATCGGGTTCAGAACCGTTCAGGATTACATGGGAGAGGAAGACTCCACAAACGGAGCACGAAGCGGATTATAACAGATTAAAAGAAAAAAAGAACACTATATAAATAAACCAGTAACCAAATACTTATTTATATAACTTAATTAAAACTAGAATTATGGCACAGTCAAAATCAACAAAAAAGCTGTTTAACATGGCCTACGGGCTTGGAGCATCGGTAGTAATTATTGGTGCATTGTTCAAGATCCTTCACTGGGAGTTTGGACCACTTACAGGTGGACTTCTTCTTGCAGTTGGACTTATTACTGAAGCATTGATCTTTGCGATCTCTGCATTTGAACCAGTAGACGACGAATACGATTGGTCTTTGGTATACCCAGAATTGTCTGGTGGTCAAGCAGATTCTAAAAGAAAGCAAGATGCTAAAGACGCCAAAGAAGCTGAAGGAATCCTTTCCAGAAAATTGGATGACCTTTTAAAAGAGGCCAATATTGATTCTGAGCTTTTCTCAAGCTTGGGTGAAAGTATCAAGAGTTTTGAAGGTGCTGCCAAGAATATTGCTCCTACCACAGATGCAATCCAGCACACCAAAAAATACTCTGAGGAATTGTCTCATGCCGCTGCTCAAATGGAATCTTTGAACAGCCTTTACAAAGTTCAATTGGAAAGTGCTAGTCGTCAAGCTTCCATCAACGAGGAAGTAGTTCAGAATGCTGGTGCATTAAAAGAGCAAATGGAATCTTTAGCTACCAACCTATCTTCTTTGAACGGAGTATACGGTAATATGCTAACTGCCATGGGCGGAAGAAACTAATTAGGGTTTTTAGTTGATATACCAAACCCCAAATCAAATTAATTTATAATTCTAATTAGATAAACATGGCATCAGGAAAACAAACGCCACGTCAGAAGATGATCAACCTTATGTACTTGATCTTCATCGCGATGTTGGCCCTTAATATGAGCAAGGAAGTACTTGCCGCTTTCGGACTTATGAATGAAAAGTTGGAAACTTCCAACACCAATATGGACGAAAACAACTCTAACTTTTTTGCAAGCTTGGAAACCAAAGCTTCAGAAAACGAGGAGGAGTATGGCGAGCTGTACAAAGACGCTCAAGAGATCAAACAACTTTCAGATAACTACTACAGCTATTTGGAAGGATTGAAGAAAGAAATGACCGCAGATTTGGAAGATCCAAAAGACTATGTGGTTATGGATAAATCAGACTACTTGGACCAGAAATTTTTCCAGGGTGACAATTTGGGCCCAGAAGGAAAGAAGTTCATGGACCAAATCAATGCCTACCGTGAAGGTGTGATCAACGCTTTGCCAGAAGGTGAGTTTGAATCATTAAAATCTGCAGTAAAAGCTCGTTTTGCTACTGGAGATGAAGATGGTAAAGTTGAGAAAAGAGACGGTACACGTCAAGATTGGATCAACTATCACTACGAAGGTTTCCCATTGGTAGCCTCTTTAACAAAGATGACCCAGTTGCAGGCCGACATTAAAACCACTGAGCAAGAGGTATTGAAAACCCTTTTGGAAGGTGAGTTGACCGAGGCTGTATCCTTGACCAACTTTGCCAGTGCATTGTCTGCTCCAAAAACGGCTTACTATTCAGGCGAAAAGTATGATGGTAAGATCATTGTTAGCAAAACTGACAAGACGTCCACTCCTGTAAAAGCTGAATTGACTTTGGACGGAAGACCCTTGACCGAAGGTAAAGATTACGAATTGGAAGCTGGTGGGATCAAAATGTTGATCAGTGCTGGTACACCTGGTGATCATACCATTAAAGGAACCATGACATACATGCAAGATGGTAACGAGGTGCCTGTAGAAGTGAACAATACTTTTGCAACCATCTCCATGCCTAACGCAGCGGTTATCTCTGCTGATAAAATGAACGTAGTGTACCGTGGTGTGGCCAACCCAATGACTATCTCCATCCCTGGTATTCCTGATAACAAAGTGAATGCTTCTGCACCTGGTCTGACCAGAAGAAGCGGAAGCCAGTATGTGATGAACCCAGGTACAGGTAGAAGTGTAACCATTACTGCTTCAGGAACATTGCCTGATGGTAAAGGTATCTCTACCAAGTCTGAGTTCCGTATCAAGGATATTCCAAGACCAGCAGGTACTGTACGTGGTGAATCCGGTAGTATTCAAATGCCAAGAAGAAACTTGGAGATTTCTACCATCGGAGCCATGTTGGAAGACTTTGATTTTGATTTGAACCTAGCCGTTGGCCAGTTCAAGTTCAAAGTACCAGGTCAACCTACAGTAGTGGTTAACGGTAACAAATTGGACAACAGAGCTAAATCTGCCTTGAGTAGAGCTGGTAGAGGTGATGCTGTTCAGATTTTCGATATCCAAGCTTACATCACCAACAACAAGACGTACAAGTTGAAAAAGGTATCTCCTGTTGTGGTTGAGATTACAAACTAATAAAGTATACAAGTGATCATGAATTGGAAAAATGCATTAGTAATTGGATTGTTGGCGGTATTACCCGTATCAATGATGGGACAGGCAAATATTTTAAATGCCAAGTTGCCCGAGGATATCGGTAAGAAGACCAAAGCTCAAATTGAGCAAGATGCTGATGAACCCCTGCCTTATGGTTATGTGGATGATAGGGATATCCTTTGGTCCAAGACCGTGTGGGAAATCATCGATCTTGACGAGAGAGTAAACTTTCCACTATATTACCCTACCGATACCATAGGTATTGGAAAGGACAGAAGGTCGCTCTACCATGTTTTGATGAAAAACATCAGAAATGGTAAACTGACAGAGGTCTACACCGACTCTTACTTTACGGAAAAGCGAAAGTTGGAGGACCTATCAGCAACCTTGAGCAAAGTGGATACCACAGACCTTGGGTACGAGCAATACAATGCCGGTGAGCAAATTTCTCCTGAGTTTATCAACAAAAGAGATCTTACCGCCGCAGATATTGAAGAGTACCGAATCAAAGGAATCTGGTATTTCGATAAACGCCAAGGAGAGCTTAAATATCGTTTATTGGGAATTGCACCCGTTGCACCCGATGTAAACTTCATCGATGATGAATCCATGAATCCAGGGCAGAACAAAGTAGAATTGTTCTGGGTTTGGTACCCTGCAGCAAGACAAATTCTGCACGATGCCAAAGTTTACAACCAGCAGAACTCTGCAAGACCCATTTCCTTTGATATGTTGTTGAATGCGCGCCGTTTCAACGGAGTGATCTACAAAGAGGAAAACGTTCACGAAGATCGTGAAATAGACGATTATATTTTTGACAATGCATTGTTCCAGCTCTTGGAAGCTCAACGAATTAAAGAGCACATAAGAGACAGGGAGCAAGATATGTGGGCATATTAATAACGCTCAACTTTGAAAGCCCTCTGGGGGATCAAAGTTGTTTGTTAGCAGAATTAATCCCGATGAAAATCGGGATTCCCACCAAATAATTTCCAATTCAATACAACTAACGCCGCACGAAAGTGCGGCGTTTTTTTTGCATTCAAGATAAAACTGTCATTTCGAGCTGTCAGTCTGAGCGCCCGCCTGCCAGACGGGCAGGTAGTCGAAGACAAAAGCGAGAAATCAGAAAAAGAGGAAAGTTTAAGGAATAGGAAAGGGGTAATTGGTAGTACAGTGCTCGTTCGTCAATTCTAGCTGGATATTTTCCTTGAAAAATGCTAACTTCAATTTTCTCTGCCTAAAGGCAAATAGCCGAAGTATTAAAACGGATCATATCTTATAACGTTGCAAGAAATGTTGAAAAAACTCAATTAAAAATTAAAATACTATGAGCATTAGAATTAAAGACTTTGGAATTAACTTAAAAACTGTTTATTGCCCGAAATGTAATACTGAACAACCTAAAATAAGAAAACCAAAAGGATGGAAGGAAATTTTATGGGGTGGAAATACCTGTAAAAATTGTGGTTGTAAAATGGATAAATATGGAAAGGAAAGGAAATAAAATTTAGCAGGTATCGGAATTGCTTGCTCAATCGGAATAAAAAACAACAAAATCACCGATCTGTTGCACCCATTACTTATCACTCAAACATCCAACATTCGTGACGATTGGTGTAGTTCGTGTCCAACCATAAAAGGACCCACCTCCAAATAAGCAACATTTACTTGAGATTCCTACTTTTGCACCATGCATGATTACTTGGTTGTTGGTTTGGGTTTGGCCGGAATTTCCTTCTGTGAGGTGCTGGAAAAAGAAGGTAAAACCTTTACCGTGGTTTCGGATAGTTCCCAGCAGGCCTCCCAAGTGGCCGGAGGGCTCTATAACCCAGTCATTTTAAAACGGTTCACCTTGGCGTGGAAGGCCAAAGTACAAATGGAACTGGCCCAACCCTTCTATGCAGATTTGGAGCAAAAATTGGGTCAGAAATTGGACTACAAAGTTCCTGTGCTGCGTAGGTTTGCCTCCATCGAAGAACAGAATGCATGGTTTGAAGCTTCTGACAAGCCCGGTCTCGACCACTTTTTGTCCACTACCATCGTTCAAAACAAAAATTCAAGTATTGATGCCCCCTTCGGATTTGGTGAGGTAAAGCACACTGGAAGGATTGACACGGCCACTTTGGTGGAATCCTACCAAGGGTATTTGAACAAGAAAGGTCTTTTGACTGAAGAGTCTTTCGATTTTTCTTGTTTTGAGCATCAAGAGGGACATATTTCATACAAATCGATACAAGCCAAGCAAATTGTATTTTCTTGCGGCTATGGCCTCAAAAACAATCCATTTTTTGACTATCTCCCCCTTAATGGGACCAAAGGGGAGCTGTTGACGATAAAAGCGCCGGACTACAACGAAGAAAATGTGATAAAATCTTCGGTTTTCAGTATTCCATTGGGTGACGACCTTTACCGAATTGGTGCTACCTACAAATGGAAGGACAAGACCAATGAACCTACCGAAGCATCCAAAAAAGAACTGTTGGACAAATTAAAAACGTTTCTAAAATGTGATTTTGAGGTCGTGGACCATGTGGCCGGCATTCGCCCTACCGTTGTGGACAGACGACCTTTGGTCGGGCAACATCCAGAACACAAAAATCTTTATGTTCTGAACGGATTTGGGTCCCGCGGTGTGCTTATAGCACCCTACACTTCCGCCCAGTTGTTCAATTTTATCGAACGCAAAGACTCAATAGACCCTGAAATCGATATCAAACGGTTCACAAAGAAATACTACAACCCCTGACTTAATCGTCAGTTCGAGTTTTTCCGAAGGAAAAGTACCGAGAACTTGCTTCTTCCGAAGGAAGGACTTTCCTACAGTAATCAGATGTTGGGAGTTAAGTTTTTGATGGAAAAAGAATTATTTCATTTCATGTTCCAAAACAGCTTTGCTCTTGGCCGCACTGGAATCATATTTGATGAAGAAATTAATCCAAATATTTCGCGATAGTCGAATAATTACGGGCATAAACACCACCAGGGTGCCCACAATGGCAATAAAGGCAGTCTTCAATGAAGTCCCCAGAAACAAATACGAAATTACAAAAGCGGCTACTGCAAACGCAATCCCAACCCCATAGCTCACATACATGGAACCATAGAAAAACGAGGGCTCAATCTTGTATTTTGTGCCGCAGTGCGAACAACGTTCGTGCATTTTAAATAATTGGGAAAGGGCATAAGGATTGGTGTTTTTATACATGCTCTCCTCATGGCATTTGGGACAACTTCCTGTTAAAATACTGTACAGTTTGCTTCCTTTTTTTAACATTTGCAGCGATTTTGATGCAAAAATACGGATTCACCGAGTTTTGCTGTGTAATTCAAGTCACATTAAATGCTAAATATTCATAATCTTTCAGTAGCCTTTGGAGGTGAATATCTTTTTGAGGAAATCGCGTTTCGCTTAAATGGAGGGGACCGGGTTGGTCTTATCGGAAAAAACGGTGCCGGTAAATCTACATTGCTCAAATTATTGGCGAAGGAAATGGCTCCGGATGAAGGAACCATCGCCATGGAAAAGGATATAAAGATTGGATTTTTAAAGCAGGATATTGATTTTGAACAGGGCCGAACCGTTTTGGATGAATCCTACCAAGCTTTTGCTGAAATCAAATCCTTGGAGGGTAAGCTGGAGGAAATCAATACGGCATTAGCCGAACGAACGGATTATGAAAGCGATTCCTACCACCAATTGATGGTCGACTTGAACGACGTAACCCACCATTATGAGATCTTGGGCGGCTACAACTATCAGGGCGATACTGAAAAAGTGCTGTTGGGCCTCGGGTTTAAAAGAGCCGATTTCAACAAGTTGACCGATACGTTTTCCGGTGGATGGCGTATGCGGATTGAATTGGCCAAGCTCCTCCTTCAAAACAATGACGTATTGTTGTTGGATGAGCCCACCAACCACTTGGATATAGAATCCATTATTTGGCTGGAACAGTTTCTTAAAAGTTACCCGGGAGCCGTGGTAATCGTATCCCACGATAAAATGTTCTTGGACAATGTCACCAACCGCACTATTGAAATTTCCTTGGGCCGAATTTATGATTACCCAAAACCGTATTCCAAGTTTCTGGAATTGCGAAGCGAAATCAAGGAACAGCAGCTCAGCGCCCAGAAAAACCAAGAAAAGCAGATTGCACAGACCGAAAGACTCATTGAAAAATTCAGGGCCAAGTCCAGTAAGGCCAGCATGGCACAATCGCTCATAAAAAAGTTGGACAAGATGGAACGGATTGAGGTGGACGAGGAGGACAACAGTGTTATGAATGTCCGCTTTCCTGTCTCTGTTAACCCAGGGAAGGTGGTAGTAGAGCTGGATAACCTGTCCAAGAGCTATGGAAAAAATGAAGTGCTTCGGGACATAGATCTATTGGTTGAACGTGGCAGTAAAACTGCATTTGTTGGTCAGAACGGACAAGGAAAAACCACTCTGGCCAAGATAATTGTGGGGGAATTGGACCATACGGGTGACGTGAAAATAGGTCACAATGTGCAATTGGGCTATTTTGCACAGAACCAAGCTGAATATTTGGATGGGAACAAAACCATTCTGGATACCATGACCGATGCCGCCAATGAAAAGAACAGAAGTAAGGTTCGGGATATTTTGGGATCTTTTCTTTTTCGGGGGGATGAGGTAGAAAAATATGTAAAGGTGCTTTCCGGTGGGGAACGAAACCGATTGGCATTGGCCAAAATGTTGCTGCAACCGTTCAATGTGCTGATCATGGATGAGCCTACCAACCACCTGGACATCAAATCCAAGAATGTGCTAAAGCAGGCCCTACAGAACTTTGAAGGAACCTTGATTTTGGTTTCCCACGATCGAGATTTCCTACAAGGACTTACAAATCGGGTATACGAGTTCAAAGATGGCAACATCAAGGAATATTTGGGAGATATCGATTTTTATCTGGAGCAACGCAAAGCCGAGGATTTCAGAAAAATTGAGAAAGGTGAGAAAAAAGTAGAGGCAAAAGTTCAGGCAGAAGAGAAAGAAAGCGATTATCACACCCAAAAAAAGCAAAAATCATTGAAAAACAGGCTCAGTGGGGTGGAAAAGAAGATTTCAGAGTTGGAAAAGGAAATCAGTGAAATAGATCATGAGCTGCTCATGGATTACGATAAAACCATCGCCAAACCTAATTTTTTTGATAATTACCAAAAGAAAAAGAAGAATTTGGAGTCATTGATGGAGGACTGGGAGAAGCTTTCCCACGATTTAGAATTGTTGAACTGACACCAAATACAGTTTTTAAACCACACTTTTGAGCTAATACACAACAATTTACTATCATTTCGCCGATTTTATTTGTAGGTTTTTACGTATTCTTCTTACTTTGTAGGTAAATTCTTTATACGTAAATAAGTATTCAATGATTCGATTGGCCATTTTTTTCATATTCTTGATGTCATCCCAAAGTCAAGTTTCTGCCAATGTGGAAGTTTCCCAGAAGGAGAAGGATGCCCTAATAGATTTGTACAACAGTACCAATGGGACTCAATGGAACACCACGTGGGATTTGAAAGCACCTGTGCATACCTGGAAAGGTGTGGAGGTAAAGGATGGACACGTTGTGGAGGTTAAGTTGTTCATGAACAACTTGGAGGGAACTATTCCCGAAAGCATTGGAAAACTAAAGTACCTTACCCGTCTTAATTTAGCATTCAATAGCATTACAGGGGTTCTGCCTAAAGATATTGTGAAGTTGGAGAACCTTATTGAACTACGATTGGAAATGAACCGCATTAAAGGTTCTATTCCCAGTGGTGTTGGGAAATTGCGTCAAATTCAGGTTTTTTCCATGTTCAATAACTTTTTGACTGGCCCCATACCTGAATCTTTTGGAGAGTTGAAAAACCTGAAAGAGCTTAATCTATCCAGTAATAATTTAAAAGGCATTATACCCACGGCTATCGGAAACCTCACGAAATTGGAAACCTTGGGACTTTTTGAGAATAGCTTGGAAGGTACCATTCCACAAGAAATTGGGAAATTGGGGAAACTGAAGGAGTTGGTGTTGGCCAATAATCAATTGGGAGGTGAAATTCCTGCTGAATTTGGTCAGTTGGCAAGCTTACAGATACTTCAGATTCAGAATAATAGATTCGATTCATATACCGGACTTCAAACAATGAATACCGATCAGTTTTTGGTATTCGATTCCGATGACAAAAGCCTATCACCGCGATTCAAGGAAATTCAGTTTGAGCGCACGCGAATGGCAGATACAAAATTCGAAGACGAAAATGAGTAGTTAGTTAATACTTTAGTTTGTTTGGTTTGGGGATACAGGCGTGTATCCCCTTTTTTTTGTCAATAATTATGAAATATTTAACCATTGAAGAAAGGTCTAGGGAATAGCTTTGCATGGACTAATTTTCCGAAACATGCGTAAAATTCTACTTTCCATTTTGGGGGTCGTTCTCATATTGTTATCTTTTTTTGTGGCGAAACAGATCATTGCCAATAAAAAAAGACCTCAGTCGCAGGTGCAACGATCCATAAAAACCGTTTTTGTAGATTCCGTTCAAAATACATCCGTTCCCATAATAATTGAATCCAATGGAAACCTTGTTGCCAAAAATAGAGTAGAACTGTATTCTGAAGTGCAGGGAGTTCTCCGGTCAAGTTCCAAACCCTTTAAACCAGGGCAGTTGTTTAAAAAGGGGCAGAGCTTACTTCGTTTAGACGATACTGAATTTTACTCCTCTGTAAAGGCGCAAAAAAGCGAGTTCTACAATCTTTTGGCGGCAACCATTCCCGATTTAAACCTCGATTTTCCCGAAGTAGCACCAAAGTGGCGTAATTATTTAAATAGTTTGGATGTGAACAAAGTATTGCCCGAGCTTCCAGAAATGTCATCCGACAAAGAAAATTATTTTATCAACGGAAGAGGGATTGTGTCCAGTTATTACAATATCAAAAATTTAGAAAACCGTTTGTCCAAATTTCAAATTAGGGCGCCTTTTGATGGCATTTTGACTCAAGCTTTGGTAAATGAGGGAACCTTGGTTAGAAATGGACAAAAGCTTGGAGAGTTTATAGACCCCAGTACCTACGAACTGGAAGTTGCCATAACCAAAACCTACGGAAATTTATTAGAGGTGGGTGAGCCCGTGGAACTGAGCAATTTGGAAGGAACCCAAAAATGGAATGGAACGGTGGTACGGGTCAATGGACGCGTAAATCCAGAAACCCAAACGGTAAGTGCTTTTGTTGAAGTAAAGGCGGAGGACTTAAAAGAAGGTATGTATTTAAAGGCATCCGTGAACGCTAAGGAAGAAGAAAATGCCATTGAAGTGCCAAGAAAACTATTATTGGATGACAATGAGGTCTTTGTGGTCAAAGACTCCATATTGGATGTTCAAAAAGTAACCCCTATTTATTTTACAGAAAAGAACGTGATCTTGAAGGGCCTACAAGATGGAACGGCATTGTTGGCAGAACCAGTGCCAGGAGCTTACCCAGGCATGGTCATTCGCATAGGTGATCGAAGCAGAAGGAATGCCAACACGCCTCAAAATACAGCCTTAGATCAATGAGAAGAGTCATTCAATATTTTATTAAGTACGGGGTAGCGGTAAACGTGATCATACTGGCTTTCGTCATTTTTGGGGTTATTGGGGCCTTGCGGTTACGATCTTCCTTTTTTCCACTTGTCGACTCCAAAATAATCACCATTAATGTAACCTACCCTGGAGCAGCACCACAAGAAATTGAAGAAGGTATTGTCATAAAAATTGAAGATAACCTAAAAGGAATAGAGGGGATAGATAGGGTCACTTCCACCTCCAGGGAAAATGGAGGAAATATTACTGTTGAAATCTTAAAAGGCTACGACATAGATTTCATGCTGCTAGAGGTAAAAAATGCCGTGGACCAAGTACCCACGTTTCCTGTTGGCATGGAACCATTGATTGTAGGGAAACAGGAAGCTGTCCGTGAAACTATTAATTTCACGGTGAGTGGAGAAAATGTGTCCTTGGCCACGCTCAAGAGCATTGCAAGGGATGTTGAAGATGATCTCAGGGGTTTTGAGGGTTTGTCCAAAGTGGAGATTACAGGGTTTCCTGAGGAAGAAATTGAGATAGCGGTACGCGAGTTGGACCTTTTGGCCTATAATCTAAGCTTTAATGAAGTTGCACAAGCCGTGGCCAGCAACAATCTGTTGGTTACAGGGGGAAATATCAAAACGGATTCAGAGGAATATTTGATTCGTGTGAACAATCGTTCCTACTATGGGGATGCCTTGAATAACATCATCTTAAAAGCACAACCCAACGGAAGTAAAATACGATTGGGTGATGTAGCTGAGGTACGGGACCGTTTTGCGGAGAACCCCAACGCACTTTATTTTAACGGCAATCTCGCTGTAAGGGTAACCATCAATAACACCAACAGTGAAGATTTAATTCCCACTGCGGACAAGGTCAATGCCTATATTGAGGAATTCAATCAAAAGTATAACAATGTTAGGCTCGATGTTGTTTCGGATTCCTCCACCACCTTAAAGCAACGTACGCAACTCCTATCTGAAAATGCGGTGGTCGGGATTATTTTGGTACTTGCATTCCTTTCTGTATTTCTGAACACCCGATTGGCTTTTTGGGTAGCCTTTGGCCTTCCCATATCTTTTCTGGGGATGTTCATTTTTGCGGGTACTTTTGATGTTACCATAAACGTACTTTCGCTTTTTGGAATGATCATCGTAATCGGTATTTTGGTGGACGACGGTATTGTAATTGCCGAAAATATCTATCAACATTATGAAAAGGGGAAATCAAGGGTGAATGCAGCCGTTGATGGCACCATTGAAGTAATGCCTCCCATATTATCCGCTATTTTAACCACGGTCTTGGCATTTTCCACCTTCCTGTTTTTGGATAGTAGAATAGGGGAGTTTTTTGCCGAAGTCTCCACGGTAGTTATCATTACATTGGTGGTTTCCTTGTTTGAGGCCCTGATAATACTGCCGGCGCACATTGCGCATTCAAAAGCTTTGGTCCCTTTGGATGAAGACAAGGCCAAAGAGGAAAATGGGATCAAAAAGTTTTTTGCCAAGATGCGCTCCATCAACAAATATGGAGATCGCATTATGGAATACATGAGGGATAAGTGGTACGGCCCCACGCTCAAATTCTTTCTGAGAAACCAAATATTCGGGTTCGCCATTTTTGCGGTACTGTTGGTGTTGACTATCGGTTCCATTGGAGGTGGAATCATAGGAACCACAATTTTCCCGAGTATCGCCAGTGATCGCGTCTCCATTGATCTATTGATGCCCGAGGGCACCAATCCAAGAATTACGGATTCCATCATAACCATGGTTGAGGAAAATGCATGGAAAGTGAACGAGAAGTTTACCAAAATGCAAACTGACAATAAACCCGTGGTCGAAAATATTATCAAAAGAGTCGGACCGGGTACGAACAAGGCATCCTTGGATGTAAACCTGCTGCCTGGGGAGGAAAGGGATTTTGAATCCTTTTTGATTTCAAACAATATCAGGGATACGGTTGGACTGGTGTATGGTGTAGAGCGGCTGACCTTTGGTTCTGGAGGGAATTTTGGAGGTGCCCCAATATCAGTATCTCTATTGAGCAACAATACTGAAGAACTCAAAGGGGCTAAAGATATGCTTCGGGCAGAGCTTGAGAAAAATACGTTGCTGAAGGATGTAGTGGACACCGACCCAGAAGGAATCAAGGAGATACGACTACAACTCAAAGAAAATGCCTATGCCTTGGGCATGGATCTACAAGATGTAATTGGTCAGGTACGGGCTGGATTTTTTGGATTTCAGGCGCAACGTTTTCAACGCGGACAGGATGAAATCAAGGTTTGGGTTAGATATACCGCTGAAAATCGGTCTTCAGTGGACAATCTAGATAAAATGCGCATCATTACACCAGATGGAAGCAGGGTGCCATTGGCTGAGATTGCTGATTACTATGTGGAGCGCGGAGACGAATCCATTCAACACTTGAATGGTGTTCGTGAAATTCGTGTGGAAGCGGATTTAAAAGACCCCAACCAAAGTACCACGGACATTCTTGAAAGTATTCGAAACAGCATTGTTCCAGAAATACAGTCCATTTACTCAACGGTAAAAGTATCGTATGAAGGACAAAACAGGGAGGCGGGAAAACTCTCTGCTTCCGCAGGAAAGGTATTCCCTGTGGTCATATTTTTAATTTATGCGGTAATTGCATTCACCTTTAGAAGTTATAGTCAGCCTTTCTTACTGCTATTGATGATTCCATTTAGTTTAATCGGGGTAGGTTGGGGACATTTCATCCATGGTTTTCCTATAAATGTATTGTCCATGTTGGGTATTATAGCACTTGTAGGAATAATGGTGAATGATGGATTGGTGCTCATCGGGAAATTCAATAGCTATTTAAAAGAGGGAAGTAGCTACGCTGAAGCTATATTAATGGCCGGAAAATCGAGGTTTAGGGCCATATTCTTGACCTCATTAACCACCATTGCGGGATTGGCGCCCTTACTTTTGGAAAAAAGTCGTCAGGCACAGTTTTTAAAACCCATGGCCATTTCTATTTCTTACGGAATTGCCATGGCCACATTCTTAACGCTGTTAATGTTACCGGTCTTACTTTCCATCAGCAATAACATCAAGGTAGGTTCCAAATGGCTGTTTACCGGAAAAAAAGTAGCTCCAAAAGAAGTGGAGCGGGCCGTTAAAGAAATAAAGTTGGAAGAACATGGGGTACACTAAAGCGTTTGTCACCATATTACTTGTAATACTGGCGGCATCTGCCAATGCCCAATTGGACAAATTATCCAAGGATGAGGCAACAAAACTGGTCTTGGAGAATAATTTTGGCATTTTGATCGCAAAGAACCAGGTTGCCGTGGCTGAAAACAATAAAAGTGTCCTGAATTCAGGATTTTTACCGACGCTCACGGCCAATGCAGGAGCTGATTACAATCGAGATGACAGTGTAATTGAATTTCCCGGTCAGTTCAATGACGATGGTTCTCCCCGCGAGGATTTGGAAATCAATCAGGCAGAAAGTCAACGCTATAATGCCGGATTGAATCTCAACTACACCTTATTTGATGGTTTGGGAAGGTATTATGACTATAAAGCGTTAAAAGAGCAATATCAGCTAAGCGAGCTACAAGCCAGAGAAACCATTGAAACCACAATCGTGCAAATGTTCTCTGTGTACTATGAGGTAGCTAGGATTACCGAGAATATAGAGGTTTTGGAGGAAACCTATCAAAATACTTCAGAGCGGTTGCAAAGGGCTGAATACGCCTTTGATTATGGACAAAACAATAAATTGGACGTATTGAACGCTGAGGTCGATTTGGTAAATGACAGTATCAGTTTAATGAACGAGCGCCAATTGCTGGAGAACACAAAACGGGATCTAAATGTGGTATTGAACCGGGAACTAGAAAATAATTTTTCGGTGGATACCACAATTACGTTTGTTGAGCCGCTTTTGCTTGATGACATTATGGAAAATGCTGAGGCAAACAACGTTCGCCTACTTCAAGCTGAATCCAATATGACCATTAACGATTATTCATTAAAGTCCGCTAAGTCGGTTTTTCTTCCGACCATTGGCTTGAATGGCTCTTACGGATGGAATTTAAACCAAAGTGCTGCATCTGCCTTCTTTCCAGGGGTCAATAATACAACCTATTCCTTTGGTTTAGGGGCCAGCTTAACTTGGGACTTGTTTGATGGTGGAAGAGGTGTAACGCAAATCAAGAACGCCAAAATTCTATTGGATTCCCAAGATCTATTGCAAGAGCAATTAAAACAGGAAGTACGGCGCGATATTGCCAATGCAAAGGGAAACTACATCAATCGGCTTAACATTTATCGCCTTCAGGAGAATAATGTGATTACGGCGACAAATAATTATGAGCGTTCTAACGAAAGATATAAGTTGGGTCAAATCACCTCTGTTGAGCTTCGTCAGGCGCAAATCAATCTTTTAAATGCCAAAACGAGTAAGAATTTGGCAAAATACAATGCGAAATTGGCTGAGCTCCAATTACTTCAATTAACAGGACAATTACTTAACACCGAACTATAGGCTGTGTTCGAACACTTTTTTCAATGCCCTTATTGCTGGGAAGAGATATCTTTTCTGTTGGATAGCTCCGTGTCTGACCAAACCTATGTGGAAGATTGTGAGGTCTGTTGTAATCCCATTGAAATCACTGCCCGATTTGAATACCATGAATTAACCGCTTTTGAGGTTCGTGAGCTGGGACAATAACAATCGTTTCCCATCACAAAAAAGATGAAAAAAGCATGTTGATTTATTGGAAAAGAAAGCCTTACCCCCAAATCAATTCATATTGCACCCCTTTTTAGTTTGGTTGGCCAAAATCCTGAATCCTCTGGAGTTCAATCAACGAAGCAACACTTTAATGCGAGAAAATCGGTGATGCACGGTACATAAGATTTTATACATACATGTGTTTTGAAGCCAACACAACAAGTTTGGGTTAATGGGTTCAATGCCAAATAGATGAACACAGACCACATTAGACAACATAATATCAATTACTGTTAAGATGATATTATGGAACGGCCTCAATGTGCAATACCTTTAAGGTGTTTTAATTCAATGTAAGTTATCTGAAATACCCAAAATGACTCAATTGATAATTTTCAATGAATCATTTTTACAGGCTTCGGCATAATTCTAATATCAAACTAACTAGCGGAATGAGAACTAAAAGAATTTTATGGATTGCGTATTCAATTTTAATGATAGGGTCAATCCCATGGTCTTTAAATGCACAGGCAAAACAAGAAGCACTATATGTGCCATGCGAGGAAATGCCAGATTTAATGACCAAATACAGTGCGGATTACAGTTCGTTAGTTCGTTTTTATGCACCTGCATCCCGCGGTTACTGGGGAAGAACAAACGATCCCGGAGGTTCCCCAGAACGAAGGGAAAGAATGACCAAATTGCGAAACGACTATTTAGCCAAATTAGAACAATTGGACTTCAATGCTTTGCCACAGGAGTGTAAGGCCGATTATGTATTGTTCAAAAGAGACTTGGAAAAGGAGAATGCCGAGGCAAAAGAGCAAGAAGCTGTTTATCAAAAAATTAAAAAATGGTTTCCCTTTTCAGACCATATATATTCCTATTTAAAAGCTCGTCGAAGAGGTTATCAGCCAGATGCTACAAAGATGGCTAAGGACTGGAATTCAGTTGTGGAACAAATGGCGAGCTTGCAAACAAAGCTTGAGAGCACACCGTCCTTGGGTAAAGATGAGGTAGAAGAGGCAGTTAGAGTCATCGACGACTTGAAAAACTCCGCAGAAAGCATCTACACATTTTACAACGGATACGACCCACTTTTTACTTGGTGGATACCCAAGATTTATGATGAGATGGGTAAAGGCTTCGATGCCTATTCCGAAGCGTTCAAAAATAAGGTCAATAAAGGAAAACCTGTTGATGAAAGCGGTATTGTGGGGAATCCAGTAGGTAGGGAAGAGTTGATGAAACAATTGGAGTATGAAATGATTGACTATACTCCCGAAGAATTGATAGAGTTGGCCAATGAAGAATTTGCTTGGTGCGATGCCGAACTTCTAAAAGCATCACAAGAAATGGGATTTGGCAATGACTGGAAAGCGGCCCAAGAAAAAGTAAAGAACGCCTACGTTGAGCCAGGAAAACAACCCGAGTTGATCTTACGACTTTATAACGAAGCCATTGACTTCTTAAAAAAGAACGATTTGATCACTGTTCCACCATTGGCTGAAGAAGTTTGGGGCATGGGAATGATGTCTCCTGAGCGTCAATTGGTGAATCCATTTTTTACTGGTGGGACCTCTATTAGCATATCATACCCTACGGATGAGATGTCCTATGAGCAACGCATGATGAGTATGCGTGGTAACAATCCTCACTTTTCCATGGCAACGGTACACCACGAATTGATTGCGGGCCATAATCTTCAAGGTTTTATGAACAACCGTCACCGTACCTACCGTAATTTCCGCACACCATTTTGGACCGAAGGTTGGGCTTTGTACTGGGAGCTTTTATTGTGGGACAAAGGATTTCCCAAAGGTCCTGAGGATCGTATAGGAATGTTGTTCTGGCATATGCACCGTTGTGCACGTATTATTTTCTCATTGAATTATCATTTGGGTAAATGGACACCACAAGAATGTATCGATTTCTTGGTAGATCGTGTTGGACATGAGCGTGCCAATGCCGAAGGTGAGGTTAGACGTTCCTTTGTGGGCAATTATCCTCCATTGTATCAATTAGCATACCTTACTGGAGGCCGTCAGTTCTACGCTTTACATCAAGAGCTTGTTGATAGTGGCAAAATGACCAACAAAGAATTCCACGACAGGATTATTACCATGAACGCCATGCCGGTTGAGATGATCAAAGCCATTATGACCAATCAGAAAATTAACAAGAATTACAAAGCCAAATGGAAGTTCTATGATCCTCCAAAACCATAATTGGGCACGAGCATAAATCTTGGTTATTAGTATTGCCCCATTATGAATGGCTTAGGGAGCTATCCAAAAATGTGGAGGTTTTTCTGGTCAGAAAACTTATGCTTAGGCAGATTTAGAGTATCTGTCCCTCCATTTTTCAATGGTAAACTTTCTGTATTGGGTAGGGGTAACACCTTTAAGCTCCTTGAACTTGCGATTAAAATTGGCAATGTTCAAAAAACCGCACTGCTCAGAAACTTCTGAGATGGGTAAATCATTATCCTTAAAGAGCAAACGACAAGCATGCTCAATTCTAATTTCTATCAAAAATTGGAAAAAGGTCTTGTTGGTACGTTTTTTAAAATATCGGCAAAAGGCATTCTTGCTCATGTTGGCCTTTTCAGCTACCATTTCCAAAGAGAAGGGTTCGTGAAAATTACTCAGTGCGTAGTCAATTACATTATTCATTCGGTTTCCTTCATCTTCAGTATATTTTTTGCGGTATACAAAGGTTGACAAGGGTTGTTTTTCCGAAGAAATCATGATGTCCAGTATATTCAAAAGGGTGGCAATCCGCTGTATACGACTTTGATTTTTTAAGCTGTCGAAAAGTAAAGTGAGCCTATCGTTCTGGGAGAGTATTTTCATACCATATCCAGACTCTTCAAAAAAATTCTGAAGCCGTGTCATATCAGAAAGGGTAAAGAATTCTTTCCCAAAAGACTCCTTGGTAAAGAACAAGGTATACATAACAGATTTGGCCGAGGTCTTGGAATCGCTCCTAAAAACATGGGGAACGTTTTCACCGATTACAAGAATGTCATTGGCTTTAAAGTCACTAATGGTATCACCCACCACAATGGAGCCTTCGCCCGAAACAATATAACTTATCTGAATTTCTTCATGCTGATGAAGCTTGTCGTAAAAAAGAATGCCAGAATCTTCTTGGTACACCAGAGCTTCTTGCTCTGGTTTTGGAATTTTAAAAGGTAAAATTTTCATGTTCGGAGGTCTTTATCAGTTGCTTTGTAAAAAAGTACTAACATTTTTCCATTCATGCAATTTTATGGATAATATAGTATAGGTATTGGGTAATAAATTAATGTCTTGGAAGTAAAGGAGGCAAATTTTGCGTAAAATCATCTCAAAAGTCCCACAAGTGTAAATAGAGAATTAGTCTTTGTTTTTGACTTGATGCTGGCCGCCAATTAATTTATGTGCTAAATGAGAAATTAAAGTCGGAGGACTTTACTTTGGAGCATAAGAGTTATGATAAAATCCGTAATTTCACAAGTGTAGTTAAAATCAAAATCAAAATCTGAGTACAATGAAAAGCTTATTCGTAATGAATTTGCGTGCATTGTTGGTGCCCGTGACTGCACTGACCATCTTTTCAGCATGCAAAAATTCCAATACTCCAAAATGGTCTGCAAAAAACCAAGAACTGATTTCGCAGCATGAGTTGGAGGTAAGAAATTTATCTGATTTACCAGAGAATGACATCGCCCCGAACCTTAAAATAGGGGAGGCGGTAAATCTTGGAGATTTAAATCCTTTAGAAATTCAACCCGGCGTCAGTGGTACGGTTTTTTGGTCAAAAGGAACCCTTACAAGTGTTCTGGATTTGGAACCAAATGCCACCGTGGAAGAGGAAGAATTACCTGCAGACCGTTTTCTTTTTGTAATGGACGGTACCATTGAACAATTAATCAACGGGGAGTTTGTTCCTATGATTTCCCGTGAACGAGAAGAACCAGATGGGACCCACAGTGTTACCCCAAGAACGGATTTTGTGTTCTTGGAAAAAGGGAGTGTAAGCGCTATCAAAGCGGGAGCTGATGGAGCTAAAATCATGGAAATTTATAGCCCTTATCGTTTGGATTATCTGGAAAAAGCAGGCGTGGAAAACTTGCCTTCAAGCTTGAAAGATTTAGAAGAAATGTATCCACCAAACATTGAACCCGGAAAGGTGTATGACTTTTATGACATTCAATTCACAAAGATTGGAGAAGGGGCCCATGCCCGAATCATTTCTGGCAGAAACATGCAGCTGAGTTTTGTTGCCATGGACCCCCTTATCGAATCGCCACCGCACATTCACCCGCAGGAGCAGATTACCTATGTGTTGCGCGGAAAATTGTCTGGAAAAGCTATGGATACATCTGTGGCTATGGATGTCATGGATGCCCTTTTAGTGCCTGGCAATATGGTGCACAGTGCTTCGGTAAGCGATGTGGGTTCTGATGTCTTGGACATTTTCTGGCCTGTGCGCAACGATTACTTGGAAAAGAACAAGGCTTCTCTACAGGCCTATCACAAAATCATTCCAGAGGATGCAAAACCGGAATTATTGGTGGATGGCTCCAAGACGGAACCCAAATTATACTTTAGTGAAGGACCAAAATGGTTGAATGGGAAGGTCTATTTTTCCAATATGTATTTTGACCAAAATTGGAACGGTGACCCTGCCCAAAGCTCCATTGTGGAACTGGACCCAGACGGTTCTTACCGTACTATTACCAAAGGTAAAATGCAGGCCAATGGATTATATCCGTACAAAAATGGAAACTTGCTTGTATGTGATATGATGGGGCATCGGGTGCTGGAGATGACCACTGAGGGTAAAGTTGTTCGCGTTATTGCTGATTCGTATGATGGAAAACCCATTGACGGGCCCAATGACATCATCACTGATGGCAAGGGTGGTATTTACTTCACCGACCCACAATTTACAATGGAATCCGAAAAGTCTCAGCCAGGCAGGGGGGTGTACTACATCACACCTGATGGCAATGAGGTAAAACGATTGGTGGAGCCCAACGAATTTGCCATGCCCAATGGAATTCTTTTATCTCCGGATGGAAAGACACTTTACATCAACAATTGTTATGACGACGAGGAGTGGTACCCCGTGGACAGTGAAAAAGAAAATTTTATATGGGCTTATGATGTGAATGAGGATGGCACCATTGCCAACGGGCGCAAATTTGCCAAATTGTTCCTTACCGGACCTGTTTTGGACCGTAAAGGAAAATCATCAAGTGCTGATGGAATGGCCATTGATACGATGGGAAATATCTATGTGGCCACATATTATGGGGTGCAGATTTTTAATTCCGAAGGAAATTATATAGGTATGATCAACTTGCCAAGTTTTCCCGTAAGTCTTTGTTTTGGGGGTGAGGATATGAAAACTCTTTATATGGTGAGCTATGACAAAGTATACAAGATACGCACCAACATGGAAGGCTTTGTACAATATTTGTAAATGGCCCACCAAGTTGGCGCATGCCCCATCTTTTAATGGAACTGGGTTCTATTGCTCATCGTCACCCATAACAAAATACCCGCGCCATTTGAACTCTTTGGCCAAGGCAGTTGCAGCAGGCCACGCAATTTGATGCTGGTCACTCGCTACCCAATTCCGTCTTTTTTGTTCAGTTTCAAAAGAGATAAGGATTTGATAATTGTAGGTAGTGGGTTCTGCTTGGATTTCCTTGGCCTCATCGGGAGAATAAAGTCGCAATAATTTTGAGCTTAAATACCCGTCCTGTACGATCATGGCGGGTACGTAGATGGAATAGTACATTTCTTCAAAAGCTTGCGCATTTTTCTTTTCTACCACAAAATCCATCTCCAAAACCATGGCTTTGGGCTCTTTTAATGGCCTTTTAATATTCCATTTTTTGGAAGCGGAGATTTCAATGGCTAACAATTCCACTTCCTCATTCCCAGTATTGTTGAACGTGATATGTTCTCCAACCCTTCCAAAAAAAGCATCGTCCTTGCCGAATGTTCCCGACTTACCATCAACCGTTACCGTTCCGGAGCCGTTAATTACGTAGTAAACAGCTTCCATACCTTCCAGTTGGTACGGGTTGGTTTTGGTGCCTTTGGGAATGGTCAAATGGTCCACAGAGTTCCAATCGGTGGTAAAGACAGTAGGATTCAGAATCCGTCTATGAGACACTCCCTTTCCAGTGATTGGTGATCTTTCTGTTTTGAGCAATGCTTTATCTAATTTTCCTGAAACAAAGACAGGTATTGGATCTAGGGTGGCTCCAACGCGGTCATCCCCCAAATCAAAAGCGCCTCCACGTCCTTTAACCGTGCTGACCGCAAAATTGAGCCATTGCACAGGTTGGTCCGTAGCATTGTAAATGGCATGCGAGTCCCCCATTTTACAAGGAACAATGGCCGGAGCTTCTATTTTGGAGGTTCTACCATTAATGGTAAACTCGGCCTCTCCTGATAACAGCACATACATTTCCTCAATATCGTGATGAAAATGGTGCCCAATTCCAGATTTACCAGCAATAGTACCCGTATGCAGGTACAGGAAATTGGAAGATAGTTCTTTTCTGCCTATGAGCTCGGTGAATCCCATACTGCCCGCACCTGCATGTACCGAGGTTAAATCTCTATAGGTGGATGGGTCATTATGAACGATACGATTCTGTATCGACTGTGCCGAAAGGCTGCCTGTAAGTATGACTAAAAAGATTACAATATGTGCTCTCATGCTATTGGAATGTTTTGGTTTTAAATTCAAATGTGTAACAATTGATGACTGAACTATTCCTCTGGTAAAGCGTACACCACATACCCCCTAGGTAAAGCACCGGGTTTCTTGGATTGGTCATAGGTGCCTCGAAAAAAGTTTGAATTTGCATTTACTACCAGATATTGTTTTCCATTTAAAGTATACATACTGGGCTGTGCATTGGATTCATGGTTCATTGTGGTCTCCCACAAGGTTTCCCCAGTCTCCTGATCGAAGGCATATAATTTTGCACCCTTGGCAGTGGCAAAGACCAAACCTGTTGAGGTAACGACCATACCTTTTCGCTGAACCCCCTGTGGGGCCCCTTTACTCGGGTCACCTTTGGCATAAAGTGAATCGATGCCTACAGGTTTTCGCCATTTAATAGTACCTTCATTAAGATCGTAGGCGACCACCGATGACCAAGGTGGGTCTATAAGTGCAGGCCAATCCAGCCCATATTCTGTGGTGTATTGGGCATCAGGATGGGCAGAACCTTCGGGATATTCTCTCATGGGAGCCCCTCTTTGCAAATCAGGTTTTATTGGCGCGCCTCCAGATGCAACAACTGGCCCTTCAGGCATGCTTTCTTCAGCAGTTGCTCTTCTAAAAGGCCTACTTACGGGATTCCCACCCAAAAATTTGAACAGTGCTTTCAAAGATTCTTCATCTACATGCACCAGTCCTGGCATTTGACCCTTGCCATTGACTACAACTTCCTTAAAATCGTCATAAGCCATGTGGTGTCCAATATTCAATAGTGATGGTCCGGCGCCACCCTCCATGTTTTGACCATGACAGGCAATACATGTGGAACTGTACAGGTTTTCCACCCTTTCTACATCATTTTGGGAAAGATCTTCTTTGGGGGGTTCCACCTTGTTTAGTCGATAGGTCGAGGCATATTCCTGAGTCATGATGTACATCATTCCTTTGTCTGGATTTCCAGCGGTATTTCCGAAATTAACCCCGCCCAGTGCCCCGGGCATGGCAACTATCTCATATTGGTCGGATGGAGGAAGATATAGCTGGGACTTTGTGGAATCCAAACGTTTTACCCAAGCCTTCTTTATGCTATCTGGAAAGTAAGGATTAAGATTGTCTAGATTGACTTCATGTCTGGTGAAATCTGGTAATGATGGTATGGGTTGTGTTGGCCATGCTTTTTCACCAGGCATATTGCTAGGAGGAAAGGGTTTTTCCTCAATAGGGAAGACGGGTTCACCTGTCACCCGATCAAATACAAAAACGAACCCGTTTTTGGTGGCAATGGAAACAGCATCAATGGATTTTCCATCCCGTTGAACCGTAATTAATTGTGGTGCACTGGCAAGATCGTAGTCCCAAAGGTCGTGGTGAATGGTTTGATAATGCCAGAGGCGTTCCCCGGTCCGTGCATCTAATGCAACCAGTGAATTGGCAAAAAGATTGCTCCCCAATCGGTCTGCCCCATAGTAATCATAGGTGGGAGAACCAAGAGGGATGTAGGCGATACCGCGCTCCACGTCAACGGATATTTCACTCCACGCATTGGTGCCGCCAACATATTTATAGGCATCCTTGGGCCATGTATCGTATCCAAACTCGCCGGGTTGCGGAATGGTATGAAATGTCCATTCCAGTTCTCCTGTTTTTACATTATACGCTCTAATATGACCAGGTGGTGAGAAATACGTTTCCCCTGTTGAGGATCCCAAAATGAGCAAATCATCATAGAGTACGCCAGGCATCATGGCCTGAATCCGAACGATGGTTGTTGGATCTCTACCTAAATCTTTCCTTAAATCTACATAGCCATCCTCTCCAAAATCCATGATGGATTTTCCTGTGGTGGCGTCAATGGCCTGGAGGGAGCTGTTTAAAGTAAAGATTAAGCGTTTGTCCTTTTTATCGGCGCTTTCCCAATAATTGATTCCTCTTCTGGTAATTCCCTTAAGGTTGGCGTGAATCCAAATTTCCTCGCCTGTTCTGGCATTTAAGGCAATCAGGGAGCTGTTTTTTCCAAGAACATACATGGTGGAATCAGCTACAATGGGACTGAAAAAGTTATACTCCTCCCCAGTGGGATAGACCCATGCAACCTCTAAGTCACGAACATTTTCTTTGGTGATTTCTGAAGCATCAAAAAATCTGGACTGGTCGGGAGAGCCGCCATAATGTGTCCAAGTGCTATGAGGGTTTTCAGTTTTCTCGGAACTACATCCGACTAAGAAAAGAAGTGTAAAAAGTGTAAATAAAGAAAATTTAGGTTCAGAGTAACGTGCATACATTGTTTGTAAGAATTATCAATTCTTATGGCATGGGCCCTTATTGTCGTTGCTCTGGAATAAAATACCTAAGGGCGTTTAGGTAATTTACAGGGCGAAAAATACAATTTATTTGGGAAATGACAGCAACTTTAGGTTTTAAAAGGACACACTATTGACAATGAGGAACATAAAGATAGGATAACCTTAATCTGTTAAAAATTGAATAGCTTGCAGGGCTATAATCAAGTGACAGAACAATGAAAAGAAGCTTTTTGATCTTATGCCTTTTAAGTGCAATTTTTGGCACTAATGCCCAGACGATAGATGTTATTTCGTATAACATCCGATATGACAACCCCAACGATAAGCCAAATCATTGGGAGAATCGGAAAGATTTTCTCATTTCGCAGCTTAACTTTTATTCTCCTGATGTCTTTGGCACCCAAGAAGGACTTGCACATCAATTACGGGCCATTGATGAAGGCATGGACAACTACACCTATTTTGGTGTGGGTAGAGATCATGGGGACGATAGGGGTGAGTTTACGGCCATTTTCTACAATACAGATAAGCTAGAAGTTTTGAAAGAAAGTACGTTTTGGCTTTCTGAAACGCCTGGTGTTCCATCCAAAGGATGGGATGCAGCCTTACCGCGGATATGTACCTATGGACTTTTTGAAAATAAGGAGGACGGCAGTAAATTCATGGTATTCAACACCCATTTTGACCATGTTGGAGAAAAGGCACGCGAAGAAAGTTCCAAATTGATTCTAAAAAAAGTAAAGGAGTTGAACACTGGTGGATATCCAGTGGTGGTAACAGGTGATTTCAATCTGGAAAGTGAAAGTGGGGGCGTTCAGGCTATCTTAACAGAAATGGAAGATGCCCATATTGCCGCGGGGAAGAACGCCTTTGGCCCTGATGGGACTTTCAATGGTTTTGATATCACTAAACCTGTTGAGCGAAGAATAGACTATATTTTTGTATCTCCCGATCGTGTTGAGGTACTAAAGAGTGCAATTTTGAGCGATTCCAAGGATTGCAGATATCCCTCCGATCATTTACCGGTATTTGCCCGATTACGGTTAATGGACTGATAATACCTTAAAAGCACTGGTTGTTTTCAAATCAGGCGTAACCCCTTAAAAATAAAAGGGTTTCATAAACGTTTAAGGATTAAGGAATTGAGTAAACATGTTTTTTGGCATGTTTGTTGTTTTACTCTCATTCTCAAATTCTTACTATTATGAAAAAACCTCTACACTTCGCTTTTTTGTTGGTTTGTATTAGTCTGGCTTCATGTGCCAGTTCTGGATATGTGAATTTGGATTATCCACAAGATCCTCAATTAATTTTGCCGGAAGATATGGATGATATCGCAGTCGTTAACCGGTCTTTGACCAAGGAAGAAGATGCCTCGAACAAAACTTTGGAATCCATTGCCACGGGAGAGATTGCAGGCTCTGATAAATTGGCTTCCGATGAAGCTATAAAGGGTATTTTTGATGGCATACAGAACAGAGGCCATTATAAAGTAGTGATACCTTCTGAAACACGTTTGTATGGTACGGGAACCCGACAAACTCCTGAACTATTGAATTGGGACACAGTAAGGGAAATCTGTGATGAATCAGGAGCAGACGTTCTTTTGGTTCTAGAAAATTTTGATTCCAATTCAGATTTTATTTTTAATGCCGCCATGGAGCAAGTATCATCCGTGTTGCAAACAGGTAAAGCCAGTGGAAAAATTCCAAGAGGTGCTCGTGTCAATGTAAAAAGTTACTGGAGATTGTACGATCCAGCCAGTAAAACCATTATAGATCAGTTTCAGCAAACCCATCTTATGGATTTCGACTTGTTGAACGGAGCATTACCTTTTTCTGCGCTTCCGGAAACTGCTTATGACGCAGGGCTTCAATATTCCAGTCGATTTTTCCCAAGTTTTTATAGGGTGAGACGCGATATGTTTAAAAAAGGTAGAGGACGAGATAAACGACTTTTTGATGCAGGTTGGAGAAGAACCGAAGTGGCCAACTGGAAAGAGGCCATTGAAATCTGGACAGAGATAGCCAATAATCCATCGAGCAAATCCGCGGGAAGAGCTGCCTATAATATTGCTGTTGCCCATGAGGTGTTGGGAAATACTGACCTAGCTTTGGAATGGGCACAACGCTCTTATCAGGATTACGACGAAAAATTGGCTCGGGATTATGCTAAAGTATTACTGCGAAGAAAGCGTTGGGACTATTAACAGTTGAATTTGAATACGATAGGTAAAAGGCAAGGTTCCCCAACCTTGCCTTTTTGAGTTAAGAATTAGTTGCATCACATCAATGTAAAGCATTTGGATGAGATACTTTTACTAAGTATAATAGAAAAACCTAAGATTATGAGAGCTTTACTCTGGCTAGTAGCCGTTATTTGCATTATTGTATGGGTTTTGGGATTCTTTGGCATTGTAGCCGGAATTGGAACAAGCAGCCTAATACATATTCTTTTGGTAATTGCCATTATTGCCGTTTTATATAATATTATTTCAGGACGAAGACCTCTATAGGATGACAGGTCATGTAATTTGAAATTAAACTGAAACGCGTTTCAATGCTTAACTGTTTCCTGATGGAAGCAATTTTAAAAGCCTTAAAAGACTTATTCCGCTATTTTAACGAGATACATGGAATAGTTGTCCTTGGTAACGTCTTTGGCATAGGCAAGAATTTTTGATTTTATTTCCTCCGCTGATGCTTGCGATTTAAACCATTCCAAAATCTCTTTTTTGGTCAAGGTTTCCAGAATACCGTCGGTGCACAAGAGGAAAAAATCATTTTTCTTCACCTCTGAGACTATTTTTTGATCAATCCTTGTTGGATTGGCACCATTTATCGCTCGGGTAATAATATTCCGCTTGGGATGCGTCTGCGCCTCCTCTTCAGTAATTTCACCCATGTCTACCATACTTTGTACTACAGAATGATCTTTGGTCTGGAAAAGGATTTCACCATCCCGTATGTGGTATACCCTACTATCGCCAACCCAGCCGATTAAAGCCTTTTCCTCCTTGTCGGGAATTAGTAAAAGCGTTAATGTGCTGGCCATTCCAGTAGCTTCAGGATGTGCTTCAAGATAGTCGCCCATATTGAGTTCTACTTGTTGAAGCGCAGAAGTTAAATAAGTTTCATCTTCAATGTTCTCAATAGGGTTTTCAAGGATGTAGTTGGAAAAACCCCGACAGACCATCGAAGAGGCCACTTCCCCTTTAGCTTGGCCACCTACACCATCACATACTATAAACAATCTGGTATGTTCTGTCGCTACTGAAGGGTAAATGGTATCCTCGTTGTTTGATCGCTGCCCAATTTCATGGCAATGCACGGGTGAAAAAAGCTTCATTAAAATTTATTTAATAATTCTTCTTTACAAAATTGCAAGCTGATTGATACCCTGCAGTACAGGATTTATTAAACCATGTCTTTGCTATAACCTTGTTGGTGGATACACCTTTGCCATAGTAATAGCACAACCCCAAATTATACATGGCCAAAGAATTTCCATTGTTGGCAGCTTGTGTGTAATAACTGAAAGCGGTTTTCAGGTTTATTGAAGGTCCCCTTCCAAGTTCATACATAACACCTAAATAATTTTGTGCGTTGGCGTTATTTTGATCAGCGGCTTTTGTGAACCATCTTTTGGCCAAATTGTAATACTTGTCATTATAATCTATCAATCCTACCATATATTGAGCCTCGGCGTCACCTTGGTCAGCGGCTTTTTTATACCATGTGCGTGCCACTATCTTTTTTTGTCCAGAAATTTTTCCATTATAGATCAAACGACCCAATGCTTTTTGGGCATTTAGATAACCTTGATTAGCCGATAATCTATACCATTTTTCTGCATCTTTATAATCAACTGGCCCCTCTATGCCATTTTCAGACATCACACCAAGCATATATTGGCCTAAATAGCTATTCTGATTGGCAGCCTTGATGAAATATTCCTTGGCGGTTTTCCGATTTTTGGTTTTTCCTTTCCCATCATAAAACAATCTACCCAAAGCGTATTGAGCCGAGACATTATTTTGGCCATCGGCCAACTCGTACCACCGTATGGCACCTTCAAGGTCAACTTTACCATCATCCCCATGTTCTAGAATGTCTCCCATTTTGTATTGTGCCTGTGAGTACCCTTTATTAGCAGAGACCAGGAACCATTTTTTTGCTTCAGCGATATTTTTTGGAGTACCCAGTCCTTGAGAATGGATTAACCCTAAGTTATAAGCTGCAAAAGCATTCTCTCGATCGGCCGCCATCTGGAACCATTTTCTGGCTTCAACATATTTCTTTTCATCATAAAAGATGATACCGAGTTCATTTTGTGCATTTAAATAGCCACGCTCAGCTGCTTTTGTATACCATTGCACTGCCCTCAACCTATCTTTTTCGGTCAAGATTCCATTGTAGTAGAATTTCCCCAATGAATACTGCGAGACCACATCATTGTTTTCGGCGGCACTGGTGTACAGTTCAAAAGCCTTTACAGTATCTTTGGCAATACCACGACCACTCCGGTACATTTCAGCCAAACCGCGGTAACATGAATACCTGTTGAGTTCCTTTCCCTTTTCATACATTTTAAAAGCGTCTTCATACTTTTTCTGCATGCTGTATAAGATGGCCAGATTCTCTATGGCAGCAGGGTGATTTTGATCAGCAGCCTTTTTGTAATGTTCTTCAGCTTTAACATGATCCTTGTCCACAGCGTATCCATTCCATTCCATTAGACCAAATACATTTTGTGCTTCTGGGTCACCTTTCTGACTTCGCTTTTTGACTTCATCCAGAACCTCTTTAAAATATTCCAAAGCCTTTGCAGTATCCTTTTCCACACCAAAGCCATTTTGATAGGCCCATGCGTGTTGAAAGTTTGCCATGTCGAAACCCGATTCCATTGATTTATTGGTATATTCCCGTGCTTTGATGTAGTCCACTTCAGTGCCATATCCATAATTGCTCATGGTGGTTAGAAAGTAGTTGGCCTCACCAGAATCATATTCTGCGGCTTCTTGATAGAGGTCGTAGGCTTTCTCATGGTTCCCGGTCTTGTAGGATTCCCATGCATCAGCTAACAACGACTTTATTTTAGAAGCTTTGAAAAAGGCATATCCCCCATAACCTGCACCCAAAACCAAGACAGTGGCCAGCACAATGGGCCAGACTTTTTTCTTCTTTTTGGATTTAGGTTCCGCTTTGGAAAACTGTGTTTCATTTCCTCCCATAAACACCGTACCACTTTCATTGCTTTCCCCGTTCACATCCCGGATGAAATCGGATACAGAAGTGTACCGGTCAGAAGCATTTTTCTGCAAACAGGTTTTTATGCAGTTTTTGAATCTTTCCGGAACTTCAGAATAATTAGGCTCTTCCCCAACTATGCCATCTCGAATGAGTTCGTAATCTTTTTTATCATGTCCAAAGGGCAACTTTCCTGTCAATATTTTATAGAACATAATGCCAAGGGCCCAGATGTCAGTGCGCTCACTAATCTCCCCATTCAGTCCGAATTTCTTTTTAAAGAATTGCTCAGGTGCCATATAGTGCGGTGTTCCCACACCTTCTGTCATGGACTGTTGTATTGTCTTGTCGGATAATATATCTTGACTGATACCAAAATCGGTCACCTTTGAGACTTTGTTTCCCTTTCGGTCTTTGGAGAATAGCACATTCCCAGGTTTTAAATCCCTATGGATAATGCCTTGTTTGTGTAGATAGTCCACTGCTTGGGCTACTTCCACAATAATGTTCTTTCCTTCATCCAAAGAGAGTTTTCGCTGTATGGCCTGACCCAAGGTCCCCTCCCCGGCATATTCCATTATCAATACAGGATAACTGACATTTCTGCCCATGGCGTCCTTATGGGTAATGTACTCAAGACCATAATAGGTGATGAGGTGGGTATGCGAAAGCCCGTCTATTTTGGAAAATTCCTGTTCCAAACTATATTTTTTCTGCCCAGTGCTCCCAGAAGTGCCTCTTGACACAGCTTCTTTATAGATTTTAAGGGCTACATATCTTCCTTCAGCATTTAAATCTTTGGCTTTGAACACTTCTGCAAACCCACCTTCTGCTATAAGGTCTTTTTCGGGATCCCATTCGTAATGTGATAGTTTCATGATGTTCGGTGTAATTGAATTTGGTTACTGTTTGGTATTGATTTTAATTAACTGGCCTGTTGGATATGGTTCACCATTTTGCAGGCATTGGCATGTCCCTGATCACAGGCTTTTTTGTACCAAGCTTCAGCCTTGATCATATCTTTGGTCACTTCATTGCCATTATAATAGAGGTTCCCCAAGGTTACATTGGCATCTACGTACCCTAACGTGGAGGCTTTCTTCAGTAATTCAATGGCGCCGTCCACATCTTTTTCCGTGCCTTGTCCAGAGAGGTTCATTACCCCTAGGTTGAATACAGCAGGGCCATATTCTTTTTTGGCCGATTTTTCGAAGTAGCGCATGGCCTTTGGGTAATTTACCGGGGTGTTTTTGCCAAAGTAATATTTACACCCTTGGGCAAAAAGGGCTTCTTTATTCTTTGGGAAGAACCAAATTACGACAATAACAGCAAGCAGTATCCATAAGGAAAACCCCCACAGCCATTCTGTAAATTCTATTTTGTAGGCTGGCAGAGGGGTGGGTAAAGCACCGCTGGCCTGAAAGTTTTTTAGCTGTTCGTCACTCAAGGGGTAATAGGTGTTAATACTTCCTTTTACGCCCAGTACATAACCATCGTCTGTCATGTAGACTCCCATAAAGATGAATAGGGATGTAGTTTTATGGGCCAAGTAAAGGTCTTCGCCATTGGCGCCCTTTATATCAACGTCGGTAATTTTTTGGATTCGTTCGCTCTTTCCAAATAGTCCACCAACCCGTCTAGCAGAAGCCAGGTTTGGAATCAAGGTGAGCAAGGCAATCAGGAATAGTAATTTTTTCATTTTGTGATGAAGTGTTAAGGTTGAAAGTAATGATATATCTTATTGTGCCTGAACCTATTCGACAGTCAGCACTAAAAATAGGCATA
This sequence comes from Flagellimonas marina, assembly GCF_042651185.1. NCBI lineage: Bacteria > Pseudomonadati > Bacteroidota > Flavobacteriia > Flavobacteriales > Flavobacteriaceae > Flagellimonas > Flagellimonas marina. Next base: position 496,689 of record NZ_JBHSCL010000007.1, read on the forward strand.
TGAAACTTTTTATACCAACATTTTTAAGTCTTGGTGTCAAATACGTTTTCGGATTTACATAATAATAACATTGTAGCTGGTTTGTTTAAGGTTTATTCTGTTAGGGTTGGTAATTCAACCGAAATGTTGTTTTCACCCATAGCATTGACCTTAAAAGGTGCTCTCACATTTTGTGGGATTTCTTGCCAAATGGCATCTGCATTTTGTTTGGATTCAATTTGAATGGTAACAACTCCATCCGAAAAGGTTTTGGAGGTTTTCTTTGTACCATTTTTCTTTGAGAGTTCATTGTACAGGGTTTGTACATTTTCATCTCCATAAGCAACAGCGTCTATGAAAATCAAGACTTTGTTCTTGCTTTTTTCCTTCTTTGAGCCGAACAGGATACGGCCTACTTTTTCAACGGTTTCCTTTGTACCTTCAATGGTATTGTCAATGCCTTCTACCGTTTGGTCAATATCATTGTTGGTGTTTTGAACGGTCTGGTCCACTTGATCTATTTGATCAGCGGTCTTACTGGTCATTCCTCGGTTTCTTCTTTTGGTAGCATCTGAATTTTGTGCATTTACAAAGCCACAGAAAAAGGCAATGAGAATAAAGGTGTGTACTTTTTTGGATGTCATTTTTAATCGTTTTGGTTATACATTCTATGGGTATATAACCGTAGATGGTCAATGTCATCTTTTTTATATAATTTTTTCTAAAAAATTATTTGGTACACACGTACTGGGAAGGATGGACGGTCCATGAACATACGAGTCTCGTTGTTCTTGGCAAAATCAATTTCTTCGAGTGGGGTGTTTTCAGTGGCGTCAATGTTCAACGGGTATAACGCATTATTATGAATCAAATAATAGGAGTTGCCTTCACTTTTTGAAACAACAATAACCGAAACAGAATCACTATTCATGTTTGCATCTATGACCAAATGTTTTTTGCCATCCTGTTCCAAAAAGAAATAATTTTTGTCGACCGATGCATTCTCCCTTACCGATACGGTAAAACCAGAATAGGGCAGCGAATTTTCCATAAGGGGCATTACTTTCACTTGTACGTTCTCATCCTGTACTTCTCCAAACGTATATCCTTCTTGGACTTCTTTCAATTTATTTCTCTCTGGCGAAGTGGTCAAATTGAACAATTTGTCCCCATATTTTAGATAATACTCCCCTGCTTTATCCTTCCCTATTTGTAATTGAAGTCCGGAAATCCCTGAATCTCCATATAGGACCAGTTGCTGGCCATCAAAAGAATAGGAGAGAGGCGAAGGCTGCTTTACCATACGTATGGATTCTGCCGGAACAGATTTTCCATCTGAAAAAGCGAATTGTATCTCATCTTGGGGATTACCATCCCATTCGTCTTCGGACAAGTCTTCTTTATCCGTTATCTGGGTGTTATTTTTTTCCAGGATGACACTATCCTCCGCTTGTTTTTGTATGGAATCCGCATCAACCACATGGGGTGTGTCATTGATTATGGGACCTTCTCCTTTTGACCTGAAGAGATAGAACAATGTTCCCAAAATAATGCATGCCGCTGCGGCTCCACTGTAAATGATCAATCTTCGGTACAGGCCCTTGGGTTTTTGTTCCCGTGACTCCTTATAATCTGCGTATAAAAGGTCTAGTTTGGCCCTGAGTTTTACGTCTTCTTTCCATTCAATGCCCTTGTAAATCTGTTTAAAAATCTCAAGTTCCTTTACAAATTCTTCGTCTTCATCGAGCAACCGTTCAACTTCCCTTTTTTCATCATCATTGAGACGCCCGGTCAGGTGTTTATCAATCAAATCAATATGTCGTAATTCTTCCCTCATGGCTGTTTTAAACGGATAATGACATCATAGGAAACCTCGCCCCGTAATTTTTGAAGGCACCGCAATTTCTGTTGACTAGCAGAACGGGCACTGGAGTAATTGAACCTTTCGGCAATATCCTCCATACGCATCCCCAAAAATATGGTGGCTTCCAAAACCGATTTGCAGGGTTCTCCAATCTTGGTCAGGGCTTTTTCAAGATACTCCCTAAGATTAGGCCCCTTTCGAGTAATTTCTGGGCTTATGGATTCATGGCCTTCTTGTGAAACACCAACCTCACTCTGTCTGTTTTCATATTTTTTTCTTCGGTTAAGTTGATTGAGCCATTGCCGTTTTGAAATTTCGAACAGATAGGTGCTTATTTTACTTCGGAGTTCATAATTTCCGGCCATCACGTTTTTGTAGAACACAATAATCGCCTCCTGAAAAACGTCCAAAGCATCATCTTCATTACCGTTGTTCTGCCCTACCCAACTTTTTACCATGCCCATGTGCTGGTACAGCTGTTGTAGGCAATTCTCGTTTCCTTTTTTTAATTGATCTATCAGTTCTTGGTCGGTCATCGAGGTTTTTTCTGAAATGGCTACAATCCTATTTCCACATAATCTTGTATGGGCACGTTAAATTCATACTCCTGAATTTTTATTTGGGCCTCGCCTAAAATAGTAAAATTGGCTTTTTGGTTGGTAAGCCATGAGAACTTCATTTGTTTTAAAATATCAAAATTGCTCAGGGTAACATCAATGGGAATAGTAGTAGATTGTAATGCTTCTTGAAAAAACGGTTCATCCATGGTCCACGCTGCCACATGTCCTTTGTTTTCATCCAAATAAAACTCAAGTTTCATGGTATTGATGGTATAGGCAATGGGCAATCTGTTGAGAGTTTCAACTCCTAATTTCAAATGGGTTTTGCTCAGTGAAGGCAATCTGTTACTGGAAATGGACCGAATTTTAAAATTGTTGCCATAGTCCAAATTTTTACTGATTTCCTCTAAAATGGCCTTTTTGGTGTTCAGATGTATCTTATCATCCAGCGCAATGGTGAAAGAATTTAGCAAAAAGCTCACCTTGCCATTGCCCTTCAGGGCAAATTCAGTGGAATCTGATGCCAATAGCTCGGGATAAAAAGAGTTGAGACTTTTGAGTTCTATCTCACAGGTTACCGGTATCCGAATGGTATCATTGGCCGCCAAGCTCATTTGTTCGTTTAAAAAGCCCTTTCCCACTAAAGAATCCTTGTAAAAAATCTCCATGCTGGATTGCCTCAGCTTTGTTTTTACATTGTTGGGATTGTATACAACATAATCCATTCCCACCACTAGGGCATTTTCCGTGAGACCTTTTATGGTAACATGGTCTATGGCTACAAATTCTGGTTTTTTGCTACATGACATAAAAAAAAGGAATGTGCCAAGTACTAGTGCTATTTTTTTCATGGTGTTGGGTTTAAATACTATCCTTCTTTTTAAGCGAAACATAAATCAAAACATAGAACATGACATTGAGCACTGCGATGACCGCAACGTTCATGTCAAAACTGTTGAAGACATCACCAATTAAGGTTCCATCCTCAACTAATTTTTTATTATACAGGTCGAGTAGTTGCACTGCTGAAGTCGATGCGGTCTGCGAGCCCACTTCTGGTGCAGGGAGAGGAACAGAGGTTAGAACAGCTTCAACCGTGTCTGGATTGAACTCAGAAGCTGGAGAGGCATCGTCCTGTAAGCGGGCAAAACCTTCAGTGCCCCATCGGCCCAAAGTGAAAAAGCTCAAAATTTCTACCAAGGTATTGTTGATTTTTGTCATTACCCCGGCCAACATGATTTGAGGCATCAAAGCAATGGGCACTACGGTCATCACTTTTTCGGTGGTATTGAAGGCAGAAGAAAGCCATAATCCAATAAGTGAAGCAGAAATGGAAACATAGAACATGAACAACATGCTATGACCAAAAGGCCTCAGGTACACTTCCTCAAAACCTTCAAATGGGCTTAATTTGAAATTGAGGTAAATGATACTCACAAATAGTACGGTCTGTACCAATGCAATGAGTGAAAGTACCAACCATTTTGAAAGAATATAGGTGTTGATGTTCAGGTTGAACATACGCTCTCGTTTATAGACCGTAAGTTCACCCACAATTTCTTTGGCCGCGTTGCTCACCCCAAACCAAATGGCCGAAATGGCCATCAAGAACATGACACCAATCTGAAATTTGTTGAACACCAAACAGACCAAACCCGCTATGATCACGGGTTGTGCCAATAACAAGACCAAATTTCCTTTGTCGTTTAGTTTGATATTGAAATACCTTGAGACCAACCAATACAATTGTAGCCAGTATGAGTCAGGTTTTTCTTTTTTTACATCTGGATTGTTGACAGCCTTGAACCCAACCTTGTTCGGTTTTTGGTAGTAAGAAGTCACTGTGCCTATATCGCTCATTTTACTGTAGACCTCTACAATATTCTGAGCCTCAAAATGGGAAGTCAATGCGTTGGCAGGTCCTTGAAATACCAAATGTCCCTGAACCCCTAAAAATATGGCCTGGTCCACATAGTTGAGGTCTTCCGGTTTGTGGGTCACCATTACAATTGTGGTTCCAGAATGGGCCAACTTTTTAAGACTCTTTAAAAAGCTTTCAATGGTCTCTGGATCTAAGGGAGAGGTGGGTTCATCTAAAAACAGGATGGTGGGCTCTGTCAAAAGCTCTACCGCAATGGACACACGTTTGCGCTGACCACCGGAAAGATTCCCCACTTTTATGGTTCTAATGTCTTTTTCCTTGTCCTGATCTAAATTCAGATCGTTGATTACCTTATCAATTCTTTCATTGATTTCTGAAACGGTGGTATCATCGGGCAAACGGAGTTTGGCCGCATAGAACAAGGTTTTATAGACGGTCAACTCCTTATGGATGATATCGTCTTGGGGGACATAACCGATCTTTTTCTTAATAAGACTAAAGTTGTCGGCCAATGAAAGTCCGTGTATGAACACCTCTCCGGAGGTAGCAGGATTTTCTCCGTTCAAACATTTCAATAGAGTGGATTTTCCACAACCCGAAGGTCCCATCAAAGCCACAAAAGTGGAATGGGGAATGTTCAAGGACATATCTTGCAATCCAATCTTATTGTTCGGATATTTTTTTTGAATGGCCAAAGCTTTTATGGCACTACTTTCCTTTCGAAGATCTTTGGCACCATCTTTTAAGGTAATGCTATAAAAGGATATGGTAACCGTATCACTTTCCTTGAACTTGGTCTTGGACTTTACCTCCTTGCCATTGAGATAGGTCTTATTGGTGGAACCCAGGTCCTCAATCCAAAATTCACCTTGCGAATAGGAAATTATGGCGTGTTCCCGTGTTACCGTAGGATCGTCCAGAACAATATCGTTATTTTCAAGGCGGCCAATTTTGTAAGCCCCTTTAGCAACAATTTTTTGTTTGAAACCCTTGAACTCTTTATGGGGTTCTGAGGATTTTGGCGTCTTCTCTTTTGGAACATCAGTAACAACCTGTAGCTTTTGCGATGCGACACTGAAAACTTCTTCAGGTAAAATCTTGACCCAAGTGCTGGTGGCTATTGGCTGCTGACCGACCAAGGTTCCGTTTGAGCTTTCAAGGTCCATGATATAGATCCCGTCCGTCCTTGCTTCAATTTGTGCATGTTTTCTGGAAGCAAGTCTGCTGTCTATCTCAACATGGGCGCCATGGCCCTTTCTTCCAATGGTAACAATTTCATTTTTAGGCAGCGGAATGGCCTTTCCTTTACAGATTAGGTACATTTCGGATGTCATTTTATTGAGTGATGTAAGATTGGATACATTTTTTGCGATGTTCCGCAAAAGGGTGTGTGGAAGTTAACTTCTTAAGGAGGTCTTGTTTTTGGTAACGTTCCAATTTCCTGAAGAAATCTGCAAATCTGTTTACATCATATCCAGCAGCTTTGGCCAATTCAAACCCAACTTTGTCAGCTTCATACTCATCAATCTGATCAAAAGGGGGTGAAAAGGTTCTATTTATTTTATTGGCGATATCGGTGAAACCTTCCATGCGGGTCATTCCTTCAAGGTCTGTTGAGAGTGTAAGTTTAGTAACTTTTCTTTGCGTGTGGAGTTTGTCCTCATGGGCCACTTCATGTCCTATGATGAATGCCAATTCATCGTACGAATCAATAAAATTAAGTAAACCTGTGGTAATGTATAGGTAACCGCCCAAAGTAGCAAATGCATTGATTTCTTCAGATTTTAAGATGCTTATCCGATAGGATACATCCTTGCGGGACACGTTTTTAACAATACGTTGCAATATTTCTTCAACCTTTGGTTTGGCAAAATGAGAGTTGTCCAATTGGCCAAGGGCAGCATATCTATTGTACATATCCCTTCCAATGTTTTTTTTGGAATCACTTGAAATGTTTAGCGCAAAATCCAACCAGTTGTTTTCCACTTGCTTGTAAAAAAATGCAGGCCCGTCAAAAGCATGTCCACAATCTTGGAGCACGGCTGCATGTTCAATTTTGGAAGTGTAGTCAGAAAGGGCGTCCTCCAATTTTTCAACGGAGATTTCTTGAGCCATGGAAATCTGTAAAAAGCAGCAGAAGAAGAAGGCTGATAATGTGTGTCTCATGATGTTTTTAGTGTATATAACCAAATGTAACAAATGTCATCTTTTTAAGGTCAAGGATTTCGGTTTTATGGGGTTAAAGAGTGTTGAACGGTTGGTTTTCATCAATTTAGTACTGATGTGTTTCATTGTATTTTATGAAGTTACTTGGAGATTTTATGCTACATCCGCAAGGGAAAACAAGGCCTGGCATAATGATAATGGGACAGGATGGAAGGGTGAGGAAGGCCACATACGGATCAGGTAGATAAATCCAAATAGATTTATGTAAAAATACTTGCATCTTGAACAAGCATTACCCTGTACCTTTGTGGCTTATTTAATTAAGACCAAAAAAGAGAAACAATTGAATACACCTTCCAATTCAACAAACACCAAAGCCTTGTTATCCTTAGCCGTAGGTGGTTTCGGTATTGGCCTAACAGAATTCGTGATTATGGGGATTCTGCCCAATATTGCTGATTCCATGGCAATTTCCATCCCCAAAGCAGGGCATTTTATTGCTATTTATGCTTTAGGTGTGGTGATTGGTGCTCCCTTTATGGCGAAGGTGACCTCAAAATTGCCTCCAAAGAGAACACTACTGTTCTTGATGATTTGGTTTACGGTTTTCAATACACTTTCAGCATTTTCGGGGAACTATTGGGTTATGCTGTTGTTCCGGTTTTTATCAGGTATGCCCCATGGGGCCTTTTTTGGCATCGGTGCGGTGGTTTCGGGGTACTTGGCCAAACCTGGAAAGGCTGCCCAAGCCATGGCAGTTATGTTCTCTGGGCTTACCGTTGCCAATGTGGTAGGTGTTCCGCTTGGTACATATATTGGCCAAGAATGGCATTGGAGTTATTCCTTTATGCTTGTTGGTATTGCAGGCATTGCAACCTTGACAAGTTTGTACTATTGGATGCCGAAACAGTCTTTGGAAGAATCAGAGCCCGATGAAAATCAGGAACCGTCAGCTGGAATGAAAAGTAAAAAACTTTGGGCCTTAATTGCATTGACCACCATTGGAACGGGCGGTTTCTTTGCTTGGTACAGTTATATAGCACCCTTGGTCATCAATGTAACCAAGCTGCCTGAAGCCTATGTAGGGTATGTAATGATTGTTGCAGGAGTGGGTATGTTCTTCGGAAATTTTCTGGGAGCCCGGATGGTAGAAATTTTCACCGCGCAAAAATCGGTTGTCATTAGTTTATTAAGCATGGCCGCAATACTTTTGATCAACTCCCTTTTGGCCAGTAGCAATATTGCCATCTTTATCGTTAGTTTTATAGTTGGGATTATCACTTTTTCGTTGGCAGCCCCTATTCAGATATCAATAATTAGGGCGGCAAAAGGAGCGGAGAAACTCGGTTCTTCAATGAATCAAAGCGCCTTTAATATGGCAAATGCTTCTGGAGCTTATTTAGGTGGAGTTCCTATGATTTTTGGATTTTCAGTTACCTATGCGAGTGTGGTTGGTGCAATATTGGCTTTTACAGGAGCTTGTATTGGAATCGCCATTCTATATGTACAAAGAGCGGAGGAACGAAAAAAGAAAAAAGAATCACTCTGTACTTGATCTCAAATGGTATGGTAATGATTGCAGAGCGAGAAGAGATATGATATAGATTAGCTGTTTAATACTGATGGCAGCTGGAATCCTTTCAACTTTACTCAGGATAAACCTGTTTGCCTAGAATACAGTCTGACAGTTTAGTGCAGTCATATTGCAAAAAAAGCCTCACCTATTGGATGAAGCTTTTTCTTAATAGTAGCGGGGACTGGACTCGAACCAGTGACCTTCGGGTTATGAGTTCCACTAAGCCCCTTATTTTATGCTGTTTAGGGTGTATTTTTCCAAAAAACGTGTACGGTATCGTGTACGGTTATTTTCGCTAAAATACATAAAAAAATATAAGGTGAATATGTAATCAAGGTTATTCCATCAGCTGTAGGTGGATTGTAGCCTGTAATGAGGATTTACCAGTCCTATAGTCCTTTATTTTTTCAAAGCCCATATGGGTAATGGCCCCAAAACTTCCTTGGTTCTCCAGGGAGTGGCCTATCTTCAGTATACCACTGAACGGCCCTTCCAGGACAAAGGTGAAGGTCTTGGTTGAGGTATTTCCGTTTTCAATGGAATGTGGCGCATTGAACCCTATCATTTTCACTGCATTTGATAAGGTGTGTTCGTTGAGAAACCTCAATAGGTCGTTTTGAAAGTTGGTCGACTCGAGATCCAGTCCCTTGAACTGGATGTCCAACTGTTTTTCCCTTTGGGCAAGGGTGGCCAATTGAAGCGGGATGTTTTGGGCCAGTTCCTGTTGCCCGATATTGGACAGATAACCGCTTTTGAGCACCAAGGTTTTTTTTATGGCCAGTTGATAGCTCAGGAAGAGCAGAGCCATGAAGCTGCCCAACGCTATTTTATTTCTGTTGTTCAACTTCATTCAATGTGATTTTAACGGTAAACCTGTCCAAGGAGTTGGATACATATTCGTAGCCAATGATCTTTACATTTTCGACCCATCTTTTAGACTCCATGCTTTCTGTCCATTGGGAAAATTCAGTCTTGTCGGAGGCATTGCCGCTCACCAAAATGTTGTTCTCCAAAATTTCAATTGGGGTATTGTCCCTAACCGGTTTTGCCAAAGGTTGGTAAACCATGATGTCCAATTGTATGCTATTGGGCAGGTCATGTGCAATTCGGTCCAGGTAGAATGTGGAGACAGAGTTTCCCGATGCCATAAGCGACTTCAAACGGTCCTCTTTTTCCAGGACCTTGGCCCTTAAGGTTTCAAGGGCCCTGTTCTGTTGTTCAATACTGGCACTGGTCCCCATACCGAGGGTCCTGTTATGATAATAAGAAAACAAAAGAAAGTTGGAGAGCAAGATGACCAAGATAATGGACAATCCCCATTTCACACCGAGGTCAAAAAAGCGCCTGTTTTGAAATTCGTTTGCCGCCTGTCCATTGATATCGACAAGGTTGGATTCTTTCTGGTCACTTCCCAAATGCCCCAATATGCTGGCAAAGGGAAGAAGACCGGTATTGGTCAAGGTCAGACCATTGAGTTCCAGATTATCATTGACAGGGTTATTTCTGGATGACATTATGTATTCGGAATCCTCACTTGTGGAAAGAACAAAATTGGAACCTTGTATGGCCGTTCCTTTAAAATAGGGCAGTAAGTTGCCCATATTTGAAATGCCCATGGAAATAGAACAAGGAAAAATCCCATGGGTTTCCAGCATTTCCAAATGCTCCACAATGTATTCTTTTTTGCTTATAGAGACCATCCGTAGGTTTTGGTGGTCCAATACCTCGAAATAAAAGTTTTCCAAGGGGAGATTTGGATAGGCCTGGGACACGACCTGTTCGGCGGTGCCCCTTTGTTCAACACCAATTTGTTTTTTGAGGACCTTGGAGGTGTTCAAAGTCAAGAACAGGGGCTGTTTCTTATCGATATGGGGAACCAGGTCCTCCACACGGCCATATACCCCTTCATCAGCTTTGACAAGTTCATCCTTAGTTTTTTTGAGCTTCAATAAGGAGAAATAGACCGTATTGTCCACCTCAAAGATTTCCAGTCCTTGGTATTGTGAGCCTTCGAGTATATTTTTGAACCAGCTTTTCAATTTCAATAGATTACGGTGGGTTTTATCAAGATGGTGAGTTTCTGTTTGGTGTCCTCGCGTCTTCTTTGGCTGAACAACCATTTGATCACTGGGATACGCGCAAAAAAGGGCACCCCACTGCCGGAGTCGTTCTTTACTTTTTCCTCCAATCCTCCCAAAATGGCCAGATCTTGGTTCTGCATACGGATGATGGAACTGAACTCCCTAGAGGTCAGTCCCGGAGGGGCATCCTCCTCGATGCGATCGCCACTGAAATCCGATTGTATCACATTGATGTCAAGGGTGACCTGTCCGTTCCCGGAGACCAACGGTTTGATGCTCACGCCAAGCTCGGCGTCGATGGGAGCATAGTTCCGTATTTCAGAAGTGGTGGGCACCTGTGACCCAAAAAAGTTCTGGTTGGTGATTACATAATAGGTGGTCTCCCCAATGGAAAGATTGGCCCTATGCCCGTTCAATGTGGATAGCTTAGGGGTGGACCTAATCTTGATGTTCCCATTTTCCTCCAAGGCCTTTATGGTTGCAAAGAATTCAGGGACCACCCTACCGATGTTGAAGGAGCCAAACCCGTCAAACCCACCGATGACCTTATTGACCGTCTTGGCCCCAAGGGTAAGGTCGGCACTGGGGAAAAGGTTTCCACGGGTCCCAACGGGATCCTCACCAATGCCCCAGCTTATCCCCGTCTCAACTATGGACGATTTTCTGACCTCGATGATCATTACCTCAATGAGCACCACGGGCACGGGTCTGTCGATTTCCGCGATGAAGTTCTTGAAGCGTTCAATGTTGGCCGAGGGGCCGCTCACAAAAAAACTGTTGAGCTCAAAATCCACTTTTATGTCCAGTTCGGCCTTGATCTCATCCGGTAGAATGTTGACAATGGCCTCCGCAGTATCTTGATAGTCCGCAAAACTGTCATTGCGTGTATTGATGGTCCTTTGGTTGTTGTAGTTTTGAGGCCCACCTTGAAAATTGGAACCTTGGCCGTTGGAAATATAATTCACGTTGCCCGCGTTGGTCCTTCCGGCCTTGCGATATCCCCCTGAGTGGGATGAGGGGTCGTTCAACAGCTCCACGGAACGGTGCATCATCTGTACGATCTCCACTTTTCGCACACTGAGCTGGTCCGCTGTCCCAAAAAAGTAAATGTTGTTTTCCTTTTTGAAGGTAAAATTCGTGGATGGCGATAGGTCTGTATTGCCATTGGCGTTCGCGTAATTTCCGGGCCTGGTACGACCATTTTGATTGTTCTCCTGTAAAGGCTGGGTTTGACCGGTCTGTTGGCTCTCAAAAATATGGGTCAAAAGATCATCAAAATATATATTCTTGGCGTTGAAGGTCACCTTCCCTGCCTGTTCCAATGGGGTGGCGGTATAGACATCCAACTTAAGGTCCATCGCCAAGGATTCCACGATACCGGCCACCGGGGAATCATTGAAATCAACATTGAGGATTTTGTTCACGGTGTCCAATACCTCATAGTGCATTCCCGTTTTGAACCCTTTGGGCCGATAGGCCCCCTCTTGCGCTTCTGCTGCACTGAACAAATGGAACCCGTCCCTTGATTTTGAATGGACCAATCCGTTCAGTTGGGCAATCTTTTCCATGGCCGTGTCGAAGGGAACGTTTTTCAAATAGATGTTCAAGGGTCTGCTCTTTAGGTTGTTGGCATAGAGCAGGTTTTTTCCAGAGCTGTCCATTATCCTGCGGAAGACCCGTTCCAACTGGATGTCGTTTACATCAAGAGTGATATTCTGGGATGCTGGGTCCACTTGGGCCTCAAAAGTTTTTTCGACCGCTTCGGGAGGTGGTGGGTTATAACGCTTAATGGCCAAAATACTTCCGGTAAAGTCTATGGTCAGGTTATATTCCTTGCATAGGAAGACCAATAGATCAGAGATGGTCACATTTGAGAAATTGTTGACAATGTTGATGTTCGCAATATCATTGGATACGCTGAGATTGAGATTATGGACCTTGGAAACGGCTATGAGAAAATTGGGGAGGGTAACGTTGGAAACGTTGACCTCCAGCTTCAAGGTCTCATTGTAAGAAGGGTTGTCCACGGCAAGAAGTTCCAGATTGTTCTTGATGTTCTGGATCCGGTCGTCTTCATATTGGGCCGTGACCAGACTTCCCATTAAAAATAATATGATGTAGATGGTTCTTTTCATAGATCAATGGCTTAACAGGGCATAGACCTCCTCGATGGACGTCAACCCTTGTGCTACAAGGTCAATTGCGTTGCCCTGTAAGGTGGAGAGGTTGTTTTCTTGGATATATTGGTCAATCTGCAGTTCATTGTTCTTGATGGAGGGCTCCAATTTTTTGTCTATGGGCAATATCTCATAAATGGCCTTTCGTCCCTCATAGCCGGTATGGTGGCAATCATTGCAGCCCACCGGTACATAATGGTGGGCAAGGTCATTGGGGATGGAAAAATTTGCTGGAAAATATTTCCTGTCCACGGTCTCTTTCTTTTTACAGGTATTGCAGAGCTTGCGCACCAGTCGCTGGGCGACGCTCATGTTGAGCGTGCTGGCTATCAGAAAGGACGGGACGCCCATGTCGATTAATCTCGAAACAGTGGCCCAAGCGGAGTTCGTATGTATGGTGGACAATACCAAGTGGCCTGTCAGTGCAGCCCTAATGGCCATGTTGGCCGTCTTTACGTCCCTGATCTCGCCCACCATGATGATATCCGGGTCCTGTCGCAAAAAGGTTCGGAGGGAACTTGCGAAATCCAGCCCGATGTTTTCCTTCAATTGTACCTGGTTGATGCCCTCCAAGGTATATTCAATGGGATCCTCTATGGTGAGTATGTTGGTGGCTCCATCGTTGAGGAGTTTCAGGGTGGCATAAAGAGTGGTGGTCTTCCCGGAACCCGTGGGCCCCGATATCAATACTATCCCGTTGGGCTTTTTTATGCCTTCCCTATATTGGGCCAGTTCCATATCTGTCATGCCCAGACCGTCAAGTTCCACCGATCCAGTGTCCCGGCTGAGTATACGAAGAACCAACTTTTCACCGTTCAGGGTGGGAAGGGAGGAGACCCGTATATCAAATTCCTCACCATTGGAACTTACGGTGATGCGGCCATCCTGGGGCAACCTTTTTTCCGTGATGTCTAGGTTGGCCCGAATCTTTATTTTGTTCACCATGGTGGGATAGTCCTGCAAGGGAATGGCGTAGTACTCCAATAGTTTGCCGTCCAGCCGCAACCGAACCCTGCACTTGTTCTCGTAGGGCTCAAAATGGATGTCACTGCTCCCGATGCCCTTGGCCTCCAAAAGCATCTTTTCCAAGAAATCATTGGTATAGGCCAGTTGGTGGGCGACCTGTTTCTTTCGCTGTCGGTAGTTGGTCGTCAGGTATTGCTCCAGTTCTTCGGAAGGACATTGCTCCAATGAGACCTGGGAGTCCAACACGATGTTCAGCTCGTCCAAGAGTTCCTGTAGGGAGGTGCTGTCGGTTTTCAGGACAAGGCCATTTTCACCAGTGGAAACGGGTACGATCCTGTAGTGAAAGGCTTGGTCGGCAGAGATGCACTGTTGCAGATCGGGCGGTATTTTATATTTTGATATTTGCATCTAGATAATGTACAGGGATGGTGAAAAAGGGAATTGGTCCAATAGAAAAATGGCTATCAGATAGACGCCCATCAGCCCGGCCAAGGGCACCGTTTCCATCTTTTTTACACTTCTCAGTAGGGTAAAGGAAATCAATGAGAAAAAAATGGATCCCACAAAGAGCAGGATAAAGGTCATGGTGGGAAAACCAAGGGCAAAGGCATACATAAAGAGCATGTCGCCCAATCCGAAACTGACGTCCAAGAAACGTTTCTTGAAGAAATATCTGGTCACCAGGAACAAGGTCAGGAGTACACAACTGACCAGAATGACATTGCCCAAAGCAAAGAACGTGAAAAGTTCCATGCCCACATGTGCCATATGGATGCCGGCCAACAACAGGGCAACGATGGGAAAGCATATCCATAGGACCGCACGTTCCCTGAAATCCTGAAAGGCTATCACCGAGCATCCCGCCATGGCAAGGAGTTCTAGGACCAACATCAGTCTTTGATCAGCTGTTTGGGATTTCCATTTTCATCGATCTCCCATACATTGAGGATGCCATCACCGTCAAAGTCGGTCACGGCCTCCGCCCTTGCCTTAAAGGAGGCATTGTCGGCCGACACAATCTCGTACCGATAGTTGGCCGTGCCATTTTCCTTAACTGTTTTTGGGGCCACAAAATCCAGTTCGTTCACATCCGCGGTATACTTGCTGTACATGTAGCGATAGGTGGTCTGTGAATTGTAAAGGGCCTTTAACTGGGTCTGCGCCTCGATACTTTTGGCCTTTGAGATAAGGGGCATTAAGTTCGGTAGGGCCAAAAGAAGGAGTATTCCAATTATGGCCAAAACAATAAGGGTTTCTTGAAGGTTAAGAGATATTACCCTCCTCTTCCATAAATGCATAATTGTAGGTCATTTTGTAAGATTGGGGGGTGCTGAGCAATAGAATAATAGCAAATATTGGTTTTTTTTTTGAGAATGAAAATCTCTTAATGTTAATTCCAGTTTTAATAAATAAACATGGTAATCATAATCAAGGGTTTATGGAAGATGGTGAGGTCAAAAAAATTATTAACAAAATAAAAAATATCAAGTATTTGATTTTTAAACATTTACATTTAAAATTTTCAAGATAGCTTCAGTAAATAAGAACAACATGACTGATTTTTTAACATGGTTTTAAAATAAAACAGTAATTTTTGCCCAGATTTCATCGAAAGCATAGCCCCAAATTAATATTTGATAATAACAGATTTAATCTACGACGCTATGTTTTTTTTCATTTCAAATTTTTTATTGAAGCTCGGAAAATTGCATTTTACCTCAAATGCAAAAATAGTCCCGTGCCATTTTTATGGTTTAAACAATCACGAATACCTTCAGTTCGATTGTAAACAGGACATATACCAGCTAGGTTAATAACTGGTAGCATTTGCTTTCCTGTCTTAATAATTGGCAGAAATCGCCTCATTAAATTCCCCCATCATAATAGAAATTTAAAGTTTGTTCGTCATTGATTAGATGGATTAATCGGTGTTGGAAACAATTACAAATAAAACAATTTAAACAGAATATAGAATTTAATTGATGCCTTTATAAAAAAGGAACAAGTACCCAAAATCAAAAACAAACCTACTATGAACAATCGTAAAATCCATGCTATTGGTAAAGGGGCAATTATAATTTCCGTATTGGCCCTAGTATCCAGTTTAACTACATTTTTCATCTCGCAACCCAAGTCAGAGTCGGTTTATGTGGATGTCAATAGACTCCTTGAGAACTATGAGAGGACCAAAGTGGACAGAGAGGCTTTTACTGAAAAGGCAAATGTCATGAAAGCCAATGTTGACAGTCTTATGACCGATTGGCAAGATGAGCTCAAAACCTATGAAAAAGAACGCTCTTCCATGACAAAAAAAGAACTGGCCCTTAAACAGGAACTACTACAAAATAAACAGCAACAAATTAACAACTACCAACAGGCCATTCAAAAACAGATTCAGGAAGAAGACCAAAAAATGACCCAAACAGTTGTCAATGACATCAATGACTTTGTCAAAGAGTATGGAAAGAAATATGGTCACCGTATCATATTTGGGGCGCAGGGAAATGGTAACATTATGTATGCTGAAGAAGGGGCGGACCTCACTGATAAGATTTTAGAAGGTTTGAACCAGCAGTACCATGGGAAATAGAATTTCCGTCCTGTTGACTTTTATATCCTTGGTGTTGCTAGTTTCTGCATGCAAGTCAAAATCCTTTGATTCCAAGGAAGCGTTGCTGATCTACCTCAAAGATGTGGAGAATGGCTATCATTTTCAGAAATCTATAAACGGAATTGATTATGCGTTGACCTACAGGCCTACGGATTTACTGGTAAACCAATCGATTGGTGAGGGCCATCAAACTGAAGAAGTGGCCAAGCTCAGAAAAAAGTATGCCGATTACCTCTATTTCAATCTGAGCTTAAGCGCCAATGGGCAGGAGTTATTGAACCAAAACTTAGGAAGTCGAGCCGAGTTTGGAGCCCGGGTCAATCAATTTTCCTTTGGGATGGCCGAAAAAGTGAGCCTCATCACCCAAAATAGAGACACAGTACCACTACTGGATTATGCCTATCCAAGAATGTACGGTATGGGAAATAGTACAGATATGTTATTGGTTTATGAAAAAAGGCCTAAGACCTTGAAGCAAGATTATTTGCTGTTTACTGTAAAAGACCTTGGTTATGGCACAGGCGAGGTGACTTTTAAGATAGACACCAAGAAAATAAATCAGCAGCCCCAATTGAACTTTTAAAAAACTGGACAAAATATCTTCCCAAGTCATAAACTAACCGAAAATTACACTTTAATGAAACTGAAAACCACAAAACCGTCTCACAGAATCATCGCCGTATTCCTGACCTTGAATTTTTTGACCACACTATTGCCCATCAATCTATTGTATGCCTCCAACAATGGGCCCAATGCCCCAGAAGCGGCCAGTTTTGAGCCGGTGGATGCCACCGATATGGTGAATCTGGCCACAGGGGATTTTAGTTATGTGTTGCCGTTGTTAAATGTCCCTTCCCCAGAAGGTGGTTATCCTTTGGCACTTTCTTATCATGCGGGCATAGGCCTCGACCAAGAAGCCTCATGGGTGGGATTGGGTTGGAACATTAACCCAGGGGCCATTAACCGTAGAGTAGTGGGCGTTCCGGATGATTGGAAAAATGGTTTGAAATCCAAAATTTCCTTTGACGCTGGTGGAACAACGACCATTGAAAACCTTAACATGGGGATTGGTATTTCGGATGAAATTAGTGTTGGCCTTAACGCAACTTGGGTTACAAATAAAACAGTTGGAGGGGAAAGAAGTATTGATTTTGATTTCGGATATAATATAGGTTACTCTAAAGCTTTTAATACTACTGACAATAATGGAGTCAATCATCAAAATTCTATTGGTTTTTCTGTTGGTAATAATGGTTTGTCATTTGGTTTGGGGCGGGATGGAAATAGAATTGGTTTAACACATGGTAAATCAGGAACGGGAATAAGCTTTCAATCAAATTCCAACGGAACGGATATTCGTGGTAGTATTTCTTTCTCTGACCTAACTAAATCTTCATCAACGTATTCAATAGTTCCAGATGGGGACTCTTGGTATATAAATTTTTTCGGGGCCGAGTATTCAAGAAAAAAACTAAAATATTGGCAATATGATGAAAAAGATTTTTGGGCAACAGGAAGTTTATATGCGGGTAAAGTGGATGAAATCAACGCTTCTGACCCATTATATTACTTTAATGAGTTCGATGCAACAGAAAGCCCTGATAGTAGAATTGAGGGAACATCTTTTACAAAAAACAACCCATCATACATTACTTATGATATTTATAATATAGATGCCCAGGGTCTAAATATAAGTGCATCACCTAAATTGTTAGAATTGGGGAAAATACATTCCCCTTGGGATGAATTGACTAAAAACTCAATTTATATCCGTGCAAATGATAACTCAGAAAGGTATTTAACAGGTATTCGTGCATACCAATTTGACATGAATTATTTTGGTGAGGGAAGTGGTGAAATCAAATCTGTACTCTATGAAAAAAACTTGGAGAATCCAATTGACAGACCAAATTTTTATATAGAAAATGAATACTCTTCATACCATCAGACCAATGTTACAGGAAGAACCGATTTTTTAACGGATCAGAATGAAGCTGATTGGTTTGACCTCATGTATCATATAGGATATGCTACAAATGATTTATATAACGGCTTTAACATCAATAATAAGAAACTCAAAAAGAGTTCCTACATTGAAGTATTTACAAATCAAGAGATTCAAGATAACGGAAATGTAGTTTTACAAGTTCCCAACCTTAACAGAAATGGAATGCCCGTAGATGGAATCGGCGCTTATAAGATTACTTCTGCTGATGGTAAAACCTACCATTATTCCTTACCGGTCTATCAAAAAGAAAAAGGGAGTGTCATCACGAAATCTGACGAAGACATAGAGAACCACTATTTTGAAGAACACAGTTTGCAGCCGTACGCAACTCATTGGCTGTTGACTGGAATTACTGGCCCTGATTTTATTGATGATGGGGATAACATAATCGATCAAGGGGATGTTGGTTATTGGGTGCGATTCGATTATGGTAAATGGTCGGATGGATATACTTGGAGGATGCCAAGAACTGGATTTAATTATACTGATAATGCAAAAAGTTTTTCATGGGGGGCCAAAGATGTATACTATCTAAACAGTATTGTAACCAGAACGCATACCGCCTTATTTGTGAAAGACGTGAGGAATGACAATCATGCTTCTTCTATATCGAAGAAAGACAATCAAGGAGATGCAATATATAGAGAAGCTGTTTTTCAGGGAGGATTAGCAACAGATATTATTTCTTTAGGAACGGATGGTAACTTTTATTGGGCAGGAGCCTACGAAAGATTGGAGCCATCGAACAATGTTTGGGCAGCAAGCACTAATGATAACACAGTCGTAAGTGAAAATTGGTTTTATTATGATTCCAGTTCTGCCCCTACGCTATCGCTAAAAGAGATTATCCTTTTAAAAAATGACAAGGTGCCACAAAGCATGAGCAATCTTTCATTGAGCGATGGAAATAAAAATCAAAATAACCCCATAAATTTTGAGATTAAGTTTGAAGAAAAAAATACATATCAATATCTCACCAACAATCAATTGATTGTAAATGAATCACAGAAGGAATCTTATGTTGATAATGTGTATAGAGGAGAATACTATGGGAATGTCCTAGATGTGGGAGACTATGATTTTGATAATTTAAAACAAGATGCAGTTAAGAGTGTTGTTTTTGGGTATCAATACTCCTTGGGTGATGATAACATAGGTTCAAAGCTAGCATTAAAAAGTGTCGTAACAGTAGGAAAAGAAGGTGAATCGCTAATTCCCCCCTATAGGTTTTCATATTATGATGAAAACTCCCTTTCAAATATATCTCGTGAGGAGTTTGATGATTGGGGATATTATAGTAGCAAACCTTACATATGGAGCTTGAAAGAAATTCAAGATCCTCTCGGTGGAAAAATCCTTATAGAGTATGAATCTGATAACTTCTTTGAAAAATCCGTGGCATCGGCATATTTAGATCATAATCTGCAAATAAAATTTGAAGGAACCAATAAAGGAGCAAAGTATGTTTCCATAAGACAAGATCCGGAAATAGAGCCTGAACAGGTTCTCGATTTGACCGACTATTTTAGTATCGCGGATGAGTGTGAATTGGATATCCAATATTTTTATAACCCTAATCACAATGGTGATAATTGGATTGCAGATGTTGCAGGGCAAGGGCTTGTTACCGATGTTTCAAGCACGGTTGTCAAATTTCAAATACCTACCAATTCCAACAAGGGCTGGGTTCGTTTAAAAACAAACTGTCATAAAAAGAATTGGGTGTATTATCAAAGTGGAGAATACAACCATGTAGTGGACAAGACTACCAATTGGAAAGGAGAAAATAGGGAGTTGTATTGCCACCAACCTGAAGATGAGGAAGAAACAGTTAAAATAAGGGTGCATTTTAACCAAAATGCCTTTTCTCAAATAGGAGGAGGTATTCGAACTAAAAAAATCACTGTCCAGAGTGAAAATGGAGATACATATGAAACTCAATATCAGTACAATCAACGTGGGATTAACAATTCGTTGACCGATATTACTTCGGGTACTACATCTTATGCTCCAGTTCGGAAATATCAAAAAGACATTCCATATATAGATTTACAACCATCCCCGGGTGTACTTTATCAAAATGTGAGAGTAACCCATCCTTCTGGCACATATAGTGATTATACCTTTAATGCTTTGACAGGCTATACATTGGACAATTCAGGATATGAAAGCAATGTTCTAAAACTAGCCATAAATCAGGGATTTTCATCCAATATAAAGGTAGAAGATGAACCGTTGTATTTTTTAATTGATGAAAAGTTTTATGAAGTTGAAAACAAGTTGTCCACTCTTGGAACATTAGTTTCAAAAAAAGAATACAACTCGCATGGCCAGATGACCAATTCAGTTGTCAACAGTTACTTTGATGCACTGGATTTTCAAGATAAGTTTATTTCAGAATCCTATGTAAAAGAGGAAACCATGGGCACCCATGATACTTATGACATTCCCGTCAACCTTTCTACCACTAGAATATCTTATTTGCCATCCGTTTTAAAGGAAACGATAGAACTTGCCCAAGCGCATTCTTTTGAGAGAAAATATGAAAATTTTGACCTTACCACAGGTAAAGCCACAGAGATTAAAACCTCAAATAGCAAAGGAATTGAAATAAAATCTAAGAATTATCCCGCCTACACCCAATACCCCCAAATGGGCAGCAAAGTAGACAATCCCAACAACAAGAACATGCTGGTACAAGAAGCGGCTACCTACCACTATCAGAACAACAATGAGGATTGGGAAATTGTCAACGTGGGCGTACAGACGTGGCGAGATTGGGGCGACAATATATGGCGCAAGCATAAGACCTACCGTTGGAACGGGGACCGAAAAAGCACAGGGTATTTTAAGAGTTTCGATGAGAAAAACCACGATGGGTTCAATTGGAACACCACCCTAGGCGGTGATGACCAGAACAACAGTGATTGGGAACAAGTATCCGAGATTACCCAATACAATGAATACTCGGCGCCTTTGGAGGTAATGGACATCAACGGTAATCTCGCTGCCACCAAAATGGGCTACAACAACACCAAGACCATCGCCGTTTGCAATGCCGGATACGGAGAAACCTTTTATTCTGGAGCCGAAGACGATGACGGCCAGGGTAATTTTGGCGGAGGGGTCCAAAAAGGAACAGCCAGCGTCATCAACGATGCCCATACGGGCGCACATGCCCTTTTGATCAACAACGGACAAAACGGGTATCACATAACGGTGGATCACGCCCAAAATACAGCGAAAAAATACAAGATATCCCTATGGGCCAAAAGTGATAATCATGACAATGTTAGAGTAAGTGTCGGAGGCGATATTAAAACCCACAACCCCGCCGAAGTGGTGTTGGCCGGTGATTGGGCAATGCTAAACTTCTATGCCGACATCAATCCCGGCACTGCGGTTCATGTAACCACAATCAATGGGGGTGTAAAAGTGGACGATTTTAGGGTGCACCCCATAGCATCTACCATGACCTCCTATGTCTATAACCAATGGGACGAACTCAGCGATATTTTAGGTCCCAACAATTTGGCCACCCATTACGAATATGACGAGGCCGGTAGGTTACTTCGTATTTACAGCGAAGTGCAGAACGTGGACCAAGTGCTGGCAGGCGGCTTTAAAAAAGTAAGGGAATATGCCTATACCTATAAATATGGGGATTTTGACCCATCCGACGATGAGGACGAGGTATATGACGACCTGTACCTAAGTGGTCTGAGTGTGAACAACCATAATACAGATTTTGCCAATGTGGTCGCCAATGTCAGTGGTGGTAGCGGCCAATACGAATACCAATGGTCTTTAAAATACTGCCAAGACCCTGAACCACAAGACCCTAATGTATGCCCCGGAAACTTACAGCCCACCTATGGGAACTGGACACCGCAGAACACTATTCAAATCCACACAGACTGTCAAGGCACCCGGGCCGTCTATTGGTGCAGGGTAAGGGACACCCAGACAAATGAGATAGCAGAGCACCAAAGCAACCACAAGCGTGGCGGATGCAACGGCAATGGTGGCGGTGGCGGAGGTCAGCAAAATCAGCCCTAAACAAACACCCAAATCACAAAAACACATAACCAAAAGAACAAACCATGAAACTTACGTTAACGCTAACCATGCTTATACTGGCGGGTATACTATCGGCACACGCCCAAGTAACCCCTGCAGAAAAACAGGCCTTGCAAGACCTCTACAATGCCACCGACGGCCCCAACTGGGCCACGGAGACCGACAACTATTTTGTGGACGACTGGGACTTCTCTGGCAACGTTACCAGCGACTGGTACGGGGTCACCGTACAGAACGGCCATGTGGTGGAACTGGACCTGGAATACAACGAACTTACCGGAACTATTCCCTCAAGTATTGGCGATTTGGTGCATTTGACCTACCTGAACCTATCTGTCAATAACCTAGTGGGAAGTATTCCCTCTGAGATTGGAAATCTGACCCTATTGCAAATACTTGACCTCTACAATAATGATTTCTCAGGAAACCTCCCCTCAACCTTGGGTAATCTGACAGATCTTACCAATCTCAACCTTTCGGGCAATGAATTAAGTGGTGCAATCCCTCCGGAATTGGGTAATCTGGTAAATTTAATTCATCTTTATATTTACTATAGTGGGCTGGAAGGTTCAATTCCTCCAGAGCTTGGAAATCTTTCCAACTTGCAAAATCTTTCTATTTATGGTAATGAATTTAGTGGGGTCATTCCCCCCGAACTGGGTAATTTGACAAATCTAACCCGTCTTAACCTTTCTAATAATTTTTTTAACGGCTCTATTCCTCCAGAACTGGGAAATTTGACAAACCTCACGCATTTAGATATTATTAATACTACAATAAATGGCCCATTACCAGCCGAATTAGGAGACCTTTCAAATCTATTGTGGCTTGATCTTAGTAACAACAATCTAAATGGAACACTTCCCTCAGAACTTGGAAACCTTTCGAGTCTGCAATGGCTTCAGCTAAGTAACAATGTATTGAATGGGGCTATTCCTTCAGAGTTACAAAATCTGGCTAACCTGAGATATCTTTATGTTGATAACAATATGCTAAATGGCCCTTTGCCCGCCGAACTTGGAAATCTTTCCAACTTACAATATCTTGACCTTTCTAACAATGAAATTGATGGCAGTATTCCCCCAGAACTGGGGAATATGACAGCCCTTGGTACATTAAATATTGCAAACAATGAACTGAGCGGAGCTATTCCCCCAGAACTAAGCAATCTCCCCTTAGGTTCGCTAAACCTTCAAAACAATAACCTTAGTGGCTCCATTCCTCCAGAACTGGGGAACTTTCCGTGGTTGGAAAATCTTTTTCTCAATAATAACCTGTTTAGTGGTCCAATCCCTCCAGAACTTGGAAACTTAACAGGTTTAATGGTACTTTCTTTACAAAATAATCAACTAAGTGGATTTATTCCAAGTGAACTGGGCAATCTTTCAGGATTAGTAGTGCTTTATCTTCAAAATAATGAATTGACAGGGGAAATCCCTCCGGAATTGGGAGACTTATATATATACTATTTTGATGTTTCAAATAATGAATTGAGTGGTGTCATACCCGTTGAACTAGGTAATCTTACAAATTTAAGACTTTTAAAGCTTAATAATAATTCTCTTAACGGAACTATTCCTACAGAGTTTGGCAATCTTACAGATTTGGTGGAACTCCGCCTTGATTATAATGAGCTAGTTGGGTCAATTCCTTCAGAATTGGGCAATATTTCCAACATGGAGAACCTTTACCTCAATGATAACGACTTGAGCAGTGATATACCTATGGAAATAGTTGACAATACCTATGCTTCTATTTATGTAGAGAACAACTTGTTCGATTTTGGAAACTTGGAATACACCTATCAAAATGCTTTTGAACATATATTTACCTACACCCCCCAACAAAAAACCGACCAGCCCCAAGCCCTTCAAGTCATCGAGGGCGAGGACATCGTCCTGTCTACCGCCATATCTGGCAGCCAAAACCACTACGTCTGGTACAAGGATGGCCAGCCCATCAACGGTGCACCCGATGCGCCGGACTACACCCTTGTGGGGGCCACACAGCAAGATGCGGGCACCTACCACTGCGAAATGACCAGCGATATCGTGGCCAACCTTACCCTGATTCGGAACGACATTGTACTGGAGGTCTCCGAAAGTCAAGAACAGCCCGAAGAGGAAAACTGGAACATCATAACCGTGTGGGACTATGATATGGACACCAACCTAAAGGCCAACAACCGCCGTTACTACAACGAGCTGGGCAAGCACGTACAGACCCAAAGCTGGGACGCCGTTACCCAGGCCATCTGGGGCCAGGCCACCCTGTACGATTACCAGGGCCGTCCCGCACTCTCTACTCTCTCCGCGCCCCTGCCCGGGCAGACCGAGTTCCAGTACCATCACACCTTTATCACCGATGATGCTGGTGACGTGTATGATGCCAAGGATTTTGACCATGACCCCTTTACCCCGGACCGCGTTTTGGACCATGGCCCTTTGGGCCAATATTACAACGGGCTCACTTCCCACCAATACCAAGACGTGACCCAATACCCATTTGTCCGTACCGTGTTCAGCGACCTCAATCCCGATACGCCACGGGCCACAGTGGGCGGCAACAAGACCGATACCGATGGCAAAAACGGCATTACCGAGGCGGACCAATGGCCCCAGGCCTACACCTTTACCATGCCCGCCACCGATGAACTTTCCTTGGATGTGGCCTTTAACGACGTCGCCTACACGGGTATACAGACCCTAAAGACCGTGACCCGAGACGTGCACGGCAACGAAAATGTGGTCTTTACCGATACCGATGGCAAACTATTGGCCACCGCAAGGTCCGGGGACCAAGGCGTGGTCTCCCCGCAAATGAACCTGCCCATTGGCGCACAAGGTTGGGTGGATGTCCATATCCCCCAAGGCGTAACCGGCATTTCCATGGGCGATCAGGGTGGGGTCACCGTCTATAATCTGATTACCGATGCCGTGGAGCAGACCCCCATGGCCAACCTGCCCCCCGGATTTTACCGCGTGGCGGTGAACGATCTGGAGAACTACACCCCCAATTCCCTCTCCGTGCGCTACCATGTTACCTATTATGATTACAGCCTTAACGAATATGATGAAGCCAATAGGCTGGTGGCCTCCTACCAGCCCGTAACCGATGGTAACGGCGACAAACTCGTCACCACCTACACCTATAATACCTTGGGGCAATTGGTAAGCACCACTAGCCCCGATGAGGGCACCGCCAATTTTAAATACCGGAACGATGGGCAGATACGCTATTCCCAGAACAGCGAACAGGCTTTGGTGGGTGAGGTCTCCTATACCGATTACGATACTTTTGGCCGCCCCGTGGAAAGCGGTGTGCTCCTCAATGTCTTTTTTGCCACTTTGGACCCCGATGCCCCCCTGCCGCAGGCCAATAAAAAGGAGACCGTGGCCACGGTCTACGATTTTCTGGACGACGACGACCATGATTTCTTGAACAACTTGGACCCCAATTACCAACATCCTTCCTTTTTGGCGGGCAATGTGGCCAAGACCTCCAATGCCCAGTCCACCACCTACTACAGTTACGACGGCTACGGCCGGGTACAATGGCTGGTACAGCATATAGATGGACTGGGCACCAAGACCTTGGACTATGCCTACGAACCCCTTACCGGAATGGTACAAAAGGTCACCTACCAAAAGGGCGAAGCGGACCAATTTATCCACAGCTATACGTATAACCAAAGAGACCAGTTGGTACAAGTGCAGACCTCCGTGGACGACAATACCTTTGCCTTGCAGGCGGAGTATACCTACAACGATGCCGGCACCTTGGTACGTACCGAACTGGCCGACGGCGCCCAAGGCTTGGACTACGTGTACACCCTGGCAGGGCAGCTCAAGAGCATAAACCACCCCACGCTAAGCCCCAGTGAAGACCCCGGTGGGGACCTCAACGACCTGTTTGGCATGCAGTTGGATTACCATTTGGGGGATTACCAACGTACCCAAAACACCAATATTACCACTGCCCCCCAGGGCACGGACCAGTTGAACGGGAACATAAAGGGCATTCGCTGGCAGACCGCCACGCAGGGCTCAAAGGAAAGCCAATATGTGTACAGCTATGACCGCAACAATTGGCTCATCGCCGCCGATTTTGACCCCGATGATAAGAACAACAAAGAATATGATTTGGAAAGCCTAACCTACGACGCCAACGGCAATCTACAGAGCCTGGTGCGCAACAAGAACGAGGAAAACAACAGCACGGCCATGGACGACCTTAGCTATCATTACAACGAGGACAAGCCCAACCAGTTATTGTGGGTGAACGACGTAGAGGGCGATGTGCCCAACGCGGATGATATTGGGGGCCAGGCCCAAGGGAACTACCAGTATAACAGTATTGGCCAATTGACCCATGACAATTCACAACAGATTACCTATATTTATACGACCAGTGGACTGGTGGCCGAGGTGCAACGCAATGGGAAGCCTTTGGTGAAGTTCTTTTATAATGACAGGAACCATAGAGTGAAGAAAGAGACCTATGAAAATGGGCTTTTGATGGCAACGACTTACTACGTAAGGGACGTGGCAGGGAGCGTGATGGCGATTTACAGTGACTTCTCTGGAGAGATGCAACTGGCGGAACAGCCCATTTACGGAGCAGGAAGAGTAGGTGTGGCTTACAATGGCATGAATGATGAAAAGACATACGTGTATGAGTTGACGGACCATTTGGGCAACGTGCGCGCCGTGTTTACCAAAAATAACAACGATGCTAACTTAGAAGGCTATACCGATTATTACCCCTTCGGGATGCCGATGCCTAACCGCACACTTTTGGGGCCGGAGGGCTACAGATATGCCTTCCAAGGCCAAGAAAAGGACCCCGAGACGGGGAAGGAAGCTTTTGAACTACGTTTGTGGGACAGCAGAATAGGAAGGTGGTTGACCATCGATCCGTTTAGGCAATTTGCTAATCCATACCTTGGTATGGGAAATAGTCCAATAAAGTTTATTGATCCCGATGGAGGTACCTGCGTGGACTCCCAAGGTAATGCTATCCCATGCCCCAACGGTTACGAACAATTTAATGGGCCAACTCCAGAAATGTTTGAAGTCTGGGATGATGGAACTGTTTTTGAGTTAACGGCTCCAGGAGTAGACGTAACTCATTATACATTGAATATTACAAGAGATGTGGAAACGGTCAATTCTACTACAAGCACTTTTGATTTTGGGAATGGCCTTGTAACGGGTTTCTTTTTGGAACCTCCCGGGCCAGACACTTTTGAAAGAAATCAGGATAGAAGAATTCCAGAAGGCATTTTTAACATAAGGGATCACAATGGTAATCGCTTCCAAAACGTATTCAATATTTATAATGACGGAGTACCTCAAGATCGGTTCATTTTGATTCATGGAGGTAATACAGCTGATGATACAGAGGGATGTCTTTTGCCTGGTTGTACTAGGTTGACAGATAAAGTAAAGGGGAGTCAAACTAAATTAAGAGAGCTTAGAACAGTAATAAATGCTGTTGGTGTGCAGAATGTTACTGTAAGAATTCAGAGTAACTACCATGATTACATTAATATTATTCAACTTAGAAATTAATTTTTGAGCTATGAGATTATTACTTGTTGTTAGTTGTTTGTTTTTATACATATCATGCAATGAGCAAAAAAGAAAAGATACTCCCAAAGAGATTGATAATTCGACAAGCAATTTAAAGACCACATTGCCTGATTCTACAAGAAAGCCTATGGTACAACCTGTTGAAAAAGATACTGTTGAGAAGATAGTTGAACTAGATTATTCCATAAAGTTATCTGAATTGAAAAACCAACAAGACAGTATATTATTTTTGAAAAAGTACTATGATCAGTTTGAAAAAAACAATGACTCTATAAGTGAAGTCAAGTTCTTTAGTGGTTTTCCATCAACATTCAAAGAATTTAATGCCCTTTATGGTTATGATGATGAAAAGGGAGAAATGCCGCTTTATTTTGATGGAGATAAACATTTAGAAAAATATTCTGAAATACGTAAATATGTCAGTGATTCTGTATACTATGATAAGTTAATCAATATTGCTTGCCAAGGAGAATGGGAAGCTGATAATGTAAACTTTTTACAGGATATTCTTATTGAAAAAATGAAAGACAATCCCCAAACCATTATTGACTTATTACAGTCTAAAAGTCAAACAGAGGTGCTTTCTTTTTGGAAATTTTATTTTGATGGCCCTCATCCTGTCCATGAAGTTCCTTCCTTTTTAAAAGAAGCCATAACTCCTGATATGTACCGTATTGTTAGCGAAGCATTGCAAAATGTTCAACAAAAATGGAGGAATCATTAAAATTCATTGATCTCAATCCCCAAAAAGGCTATACTGACTACTACCCCTTCGGGATGCCGATGCCAGGGCGGTTGCTGAGCGGAGCCGAAGCATACCGCTACGCCTTCTAAGGACAGGAAAAGGACCCCGAAACTGGTAAGGAAGCATTCCAATTGCGATTATGGGATGGAAGGATAGGCAGATGGCTCACTACGGATCCGTATGGACAGTATAGTTCTCCTTATCTTGGAATGGGGAACAACCCTATTTCTATGTTTGATTCTGACGGAGGTTTTGCATATTGCCCGGATTGTCCGGGATATGGTGACACCGAAGCCGCTGGATACACCAATGGGGATACTTGGCTTTCCAGAGATGGGAACACTTATACTTACTTAGGAAGTTTTGGATGGTCCAGTGCGCCAGAGGTGATTTTAAGCCCAACAGAAACATTTCTTTCTTTTGATGCAGAAAGATCGCCAGGGAGCTATAGAATTGATGGCACCTTGAGTATAATAAGAACTTGGCCAAATCAAGAGGATTTTACTGTCGATGAATTTTCAGCTCTTTCTGGATCTAGAAGGCTCTTGCCAATTCCAAATGGGAATGATTGGCAACTTAGCAATTTAAATTATAGAGATGAGAGGGGTAATCGCTAAAACAGTAGAATGATTCGGGATGATGTTGGTTTCAGTATTGATATTACCCCAGACCCTAGATATGGACGTTCTTTATTAAGAGTACATCCTGATGGTGGGTCTCCTGGAACCCAGGGCTGTATTGGACTGACTTCGAGTGGAGATAGATTAACAATATTTGAACAAACGATGGAATCACTTTTGGATGTTCATAGCACCTTACGCCTAGAGGTTACAGGAAGCTATGATGGCCCAGATAGAGGATGGAATGATAATTCTATAAGTTTAACCCCACCAATAAGAAATTGATGAGACTATTAGCATTCTTGATTTTACTGTGTTCTTGCAATAGACTTCAAAGGAGTACATCCGAATCTATTTCTGCACCTAATGATACTATTCCAAGCATAACAAAAATCCAAAATCTTCCTGTAAGTGATACCACAATATCGGAACCCCGTTTTTTAAGCTCTGCCAGAAATAAGCAGCTTCTGCTTAAGTTTTATGGCTTTTTTGAAAAAAAGAGTATCAGTATTTCAGATTTTGAAGAAGTATTTGGCTCTTTTTTGGTGGAGGAGGAAGAATTGTTTTTTACAAAGTGCCTTATGACAAACAGTGAAAAATCTTGTAATAGTGAGTTTGATAACTGCATCATCAATAGAAATGAATGTCAATCACTATTATTCGAAGAGATTCGCAAATATGATGCAGAGCTTTTAATGGGAAAAGATTATGATTATGTCAAAATTAACTATCTAGATAAAATTGATGATGCTAATGATTCTGTTACAATTGGAAACGTAAAGTTTTTGTTTTCCAAATCTGAAGACTTGAAAGCCCAAATAATTAGTCAGATAAAAATTGGAGACAAGCCGTTGTTCGAGTTGATACGGGAAGAATGGTAATTGATAATCGCCTAGAAAATGTCTCAAATAACGATATATGCACAAATTATTAGTGTTTTTGATTTTTATATCCTGTAAAGGAAAACCTGAAAACACCAAAAGTGGTCAGTTAATAGATCCCAGTTCTGACTTTCAAGAAAAATTTGAAAATGTAAGTTTTCAAAGTAAGGAATTGGTAGCTGTATTTTATCAACATTTAATGGAAGACAGTTTTTTGAGTACCAAAGAGTTTACATCAATCTTTGGACATACGTATGACGAAGCAGACATATATTTGAAAAGGCAATCGGATAAGAAAAATGATCATTATGAAGGGTGCGATGAAATATCAGACGACTGTACATCATTTATTTTTATCTCAATGAAGCAAAGGCTTCATGAAATTTCATACGGATATGAAATGGATGTGATTCAAAACGCAATTAACAATGGAGATGTTCAAGGAGATTCCCTGATTCTTGCATTCCCCAATAATGAAATAGTGACTTTCTATTTCAAAGAACTGGAGAGTGTAAATTCTTTTAATCTGATCATTTCTAATATTATGACTCAGAACAGATCATTTTTATCATATTATGAGGAATGAAAATATGTTTAAATATCTTTTAATTCTCTTTATGATTTTAAGTGTGTCATGTAGAGACAAGAAGGTCGAAGAAATTAGAAAAGAAGAACCAATAGTATCTAGTAAAGATACTGTTCGGCAGGGAACAGAAGTAATTCAAGAGAAGATAGACTGCAATAAATATGTTACTTCCAAGGGACTTATCCAAGTTGACCTTGAGAATTTAAGAGTTACAGGGGATAGTTTGAAAATCTTAAATAAAGAAGGACAATTTTTAGGAAGCATATTTGAAAACGAAGAGGAAGAAATAGTAAGTCCCATAAATAGAAGAGGATTCAGGGCTTTCTATGATGATTATGACATACTTTACATAGATTCAGATGGTCTAAACTCCAATAATTCCTATGACACAAAAATTGATTGTAACAAATATGAAATTGGGGTTTCAAGTTTGGTTAAGTATTATTCGTGGGATGAATTTTTAATAAATAAAGCTTTTTTAAAATTAAATGAAGACTCCCCTCTTTATTTCAATAAATCAGATAAGTCAGAAATTGTAGAGATTGATTACCATTATTTCTCTTTTGAAGTGATATTGGTTGAAGGCAATTGGGTAAAGGTAAAGTGTTCAAAGGATTGTGAAGGTTGCGGGGAGAGCCAGAAGGAAATTACTGGTTGGGTGAAATGGAAAAATGAGGATAATGAAATATTGGTCTACCTATACTATTCATGCTAGCTTACTTTATCCCGGCGGGATGGCGATGCCCAACCGCACACTTTTAAGTTCAGATAGTCGGTAGTGCCATAACTTAGGTCAAGTTAATTTCAGAATGTACTTATATGCCGAGGGTATTTTGGGATTTAAATGCAAATATGCCCATTTTAGTACAGCATTTTAATGCAAATCAACCAAAATCGGTATCATTCAACACTCTTTTTGCTTGCTTTTCGATTGATGAAAACTATTGCTGCAATTATCAATAGTGCTATAATTACAAAAACAACGGAGCCAAAAAGAAATAAAGAACCAATAGAATAGCTTGAATTTGCATTGTCCCAACCCTTATTCGTATTGGTTGAAATCATATATCCAATGTTCTTGTCCAGCTTCACCATTTCGTCATAAAATGTATTGAAAGCCGATGCGGGAACATGATCGCTCTGATTTTTATAATAGTAGCTTATATTCAGCGTATTTGATGAGATATCATAGGTTGAATTGTAGTTGTAATAGAAAAAATCGGAATTAATTGTGAACTCTTCTGGTCGTGCCAATATTCTTTCGGGCAGTTTTAATTCAAAATGATGTTTTCGAACCATGGGATAGCTCAGGGCGTAAGGTGTGGACCGATCCAATTGGGTGGGCATGGACAATGCTGAGGTTAAATTAAATGGAATGATGGTTAGGTTTACAGAATTTGGATTTTCCATTGATTTATCCCAGATAGAGTCCAGCTTATATTGTTCTAGTACCACAATTTCATTTTTTAGGGAATCGTCCACAACTGTAAAGGGAGCTTTTGAAGCTAATCTTCCATAATTATGGGTGGCAACAGAAAGTAATTCTTTATCAATAATGTCTTTGCTATTGTTCTTTAATATACTCCGCATATAATCAGCTTCCCCATCGTGGTAATGCGATCTTATTTCTAGGTCGGCTCCTTTTCCTATTTCAACAATTTTAAATGTGCTAAACTTCTCCACCATATTATTTTGGAAGTTTGAAATCGTATCCAAATAGTTTAGACGAGGATCCAGAACAAGCCCAAATTGGTAATCAGGAATAAATATATCGTTAAAACTTCCTCCTTGATTAACCAGAGTGGGGTCATACCAAAGATTGGTGCCTTCCTTATCAATGACCTTTACAATGCAATGATCAAAGACTTTTGATGAGGGCATCATGGTTGAAAGAACATGGGCTAAACGCGTATTTACCAAGGTGGGATAGGCTTCAATGCCCATTTTGTGCAGTAGTGCCGCAAACAGAACACTTTTATCTTTACAATCGCCAAATCTTTGTTCAACTACCTTATTTGGAGAGTTTGGTTGATATCCACCAATACCTGAATGCAATGCCAAATAGCGTATTTCATTTTGGACAAACTTTAAAGCAGCGGTGATCCGGCCACCTTCGGAAGGATGCTTGGCCATGATGTCATCTGCAATGGCAATTAGCTCTTTACTATAAGGTTCGTTAAATGTGAACAACTTTTCTCCCCATGCTATCACATCGTTCCAAGCTTCATATTCAGAAACAAATACGGTTGCATTTTGTATGAACCAAAAAGGGATGTTTTCATCCATTTTTATGGCAGGTACTTTTTCCTGGGCCCATGAGTAATGCGTAATGCCCTTCCTTGTATTTTCTGATGTAGAAACATCAGAATTGATAATTTTAAAATTTAGTTTTCGAGTACTGAAAATGTGGGCTGAAATTCTGTCCAGGTATTTGGGCGAGCTAAGAACAAAACTTGTCGAGAATTTATTTTTTTGGATGGGATTGAATCCTTTGATCGAGTAGGAGAAAACCGTAATGTCTCCTGTTCTTACATCCGGAATATTCATGAATGCGGTAATAGTGCCATCATAAATAAAATTTTCAGAGTTTCGTTCACGTCTTGCCGTTTGTATGTCCTCTAACCTAAGCCGGTTTATGGTCTTGCCGTTTCGAACTACATCAACATTGTGAAATCGCAATTGTTGGTAGCTTGGATCATAGTCTGCAGATACACTTGAAATACTTTGTATTCCATTGAAGTCCACCGCTTTGCCAACGCTTTTAAAGTAGACTTCTTCCAAATCTACATTAACCTGCTCGGTATAAAGAAGAACTTGAGAACCATCGGCAACTCCATTTTCGGGTATTCCACTATTAACATCATACTTTTCTTGCACAATCCAATAAGGTTCTTTTTCAATGGTAACCTGAGAAAGTGCGAATTGAAAAAAAAGTAAGTGTAGAAATAGTAGAGTAATCCTTGATTGCCGATTAGTCACATTTGCGTTCTTCCTAAGGCAAAATTGAAACTGATAAGACATTTGGTTCTGGTCGATGGTTTCATTCATAAGATTTGGGGATGGTTGGTTTTGTTCAAAGTTAATTATTTTTTATCATGGTTATGGTCCTAAGAACTATTTAGAATCTACAGAATTGAACTGCTTATACAACACCATTGTCCAAATATCAATTGATATGGCAAATCCGTCAATTCTCCTCCAAATATGGTCGATCATATAAGTACACTTGCAAATCATTATATCGATTGTTTTCCAAATTGGGTAATGTATTTGATATGCTTTTTAAAGAATCTCAAACTTTAAAACAGAAAGTGAAAAAAACCAACCTTCTTATCGCACTCGCAATAGTAATTTGTACAACAGCCTCGGCACAATTCAACAATGCAGTTGGCATTAAAGCCGGGGCTAATTATTCCCAATTTAGGCCAGATTTTAAAATTGAGGGGTATAAGGTTCTCGATTTTCAAGCAAAAATGGGCTACTATGCTGGAGGCTTTTTCAATGTTGGAGTTTCAGAGAGAGCAAGTATCAGACCTGAGTTGCTCTTCGCCAATCAAGGAACAAGAACATCTAGTGAAATAGTTTTTGAAAAGCCTAATGAACCCCCTATGGCAGGTGAAGTTGTAACTATTTGGAATGAATTAGTGTTATTGTTGCCCATTAATTTTCGATATAAAGTGGTTGAACGTCTTTATGTGGAAGCTGGTCTACAGGCTGGTTATGCCATAAAAAGAACAGAAGTTGTTAAAAAAATTGACTTTGATCCTTCATTGGAAGGTCATAAAGAGACTCATTCTGATATTGATCGATTCGATTTAGGATTAAATGGGGGATTGAGCTTTGATGCCACGGATATATTGGAGCTACACTTTAGATATAGTTATGGCCTGTTGGAACGAGACAATACCTACAAAACCTCTGTATTTAACCTTGGCCTTGGGATTAAGATATAGGCCAATAAAAAGCAGCAATAACCAATAGTAATAAATTATCAAACCAAAACTTATAATGACAAAACAAGTACTATTTGCCACTGTTTGTATGCTAATGTTCTTTAATACAAGTGCGCAAGACGGCGGAGATTTTGAATTTGGAACAAATGTAGGACTAAACCTGGCCAGCGTATCCACTGTGGACGGTCTAAACGATACCAAAACAAGAATGGGATTAAACGTTGGTGCTTCTGCAGAATACTATTTTTCTGATAACTGGGGTTTGAAAATGAAGCTTATTTATGATGGCAAAGGGTGGGCAGATGGATTCATCGATGGAGAAGACTTTGGTAATATGACCACCAACTTCAGGCTTAATTATGTCTCAATACCCGTAATGGCAAACTGGCATTTAGGTCGTAACAGGAATTTGTATTTGAACTTTGGACCCTATGCAGGACTTTTATCAGTGCTACTGACTCAGAGTTGGAAATTGATGTAAAAGATGCGTTCAAAAGCACCGACTTTGGTATAGCCCTTGGAATAGGATACAAATTTCACGTAAGTGATACTACTAAATTGTTTTTTGAATGGGATATCCAATCCGGATTGACTGATATTTTTGAAGAAAATTTAGGAGATATGGTTAGAAATAAAAGAAGTAGCCTAAATTTTGGAGTCTTGTTTAATCTGTAACCCATGGTGACTCTTGCCATCTTTTTGAAATAGGATTGGAGAGTGAGGGTGGCGCCCCAAAAATTTGATTGCACAAAAGATGAACTGTCTGCACAAAATCTTACGTATGAAACCTACAATAGCAATCATGCTGATGGCATTGGTGTTTCATGCCTGTGCGCCTTTGGTACATATTTCAAAAGCAGGAGCCCCCATACCCTGTCTTGGTGCTATAGGAAAACAGCGGTCCACACTATTTGCAAAATACTTTCACAAAGTGGGCGAACCCACTTTATCTGAACCTATTGCGATATCGATACAATCTGTCGCCTTTACCCCAGGCCAACTGGTTAAGTACACCAAACGCCAAGAAAGCCAAGGCAAAAAATCCAATATATCCAAAGGGGATTCCACACAAATCCAACAACAGTATTATATGGCAAAAATAAGTGACGCCATAGGTTTGACCACCCAATTGAAAAGTTCAGAAAATCAGCCCATAATTGATTATTTGAAAGAAGATAAGAACTTGGTCATGTTGACTGGAATTTCATTTATGGCCAATGAAGAAATCAGCCGCCAAATCAATACTACAGGGCATTATTACATCAATAATGTCAATGGCAAACTAACCTTGGAACTCAACGGTAATGCAGGCAAGTATCAGGTTGAAATGTCAGACCTCCAAATCTTTGGTTTTGAGACCTCCAATTTCTGTTGGAAGCGCAACAAACTAGGCCAGGTGGAAATCGCCCATATTTTGATGGATGGGAATAGCTGTCCCGGAGAAACCAAAAACAACCCGAACAAATTGGACCCAATCCTAGATTATTCAAAGTTATGATGATACAAAAGACACTATATGTCGTTTTGGCTGTTTTGGTGACCCTTTCAAGTTGTGAAGATATTTTGGAAGTACCGGACATTTCCAATCAATCCGTTTCCATTTTGGCTCCCACGGAGGGCAGTACCCTCACTACCAATACGGTTGTTTTCAACTGGGAAACTGTGGAAGGTGCCACAGGGTACAACATCCAAGTCGCCACCCCGAATTTTGAGAACGCAGCGCAATTAAACTTGGATACCATAGTGCGAGTTGATACGCTGGGCAAAGTGTTGACCCAAATAAACCAAAATTTGATGAATGGAACTTATGAATGGCGCATAAAAGCCTTTAACAGCGATTATGAAACAGTCTACACCATAAGTGGCTTTCAGGTAAACGGGGATGATAACAAAACCAGTGGAACCATGAAACGTACTTTTGAACATTGAGCAAGAATCTAAGGACATACGTGCTCTTGGCCCTTGTATTGATTTTATGGGGCATCATTGGTTTTAAGGTGATAGGGACCCTCTCACCAGAGCCGCAACCTGAGATTGTGGTAAAGCGAACCTCGCAAGACCTGAAGTCGGTCAAAAAGAGGGACACCTTCAGCTTGATCGCCGATTACCGTGACCCTTTTTTGGGAACCCTTCCCCCGCGGAAAAAGAAAACGGGGAAAAGACCTGTTGCAAAAAAAGAAATGCCCAAAAAAAATATCGTGTATTCAGGATTGGTTTCCCAGACCGGTTCGGGCAGCACCCTCTTTTTTATCTCCATTGACGGTAGACAATATACCCTGTCCAAAAATGAGGAGGTGGACAATGTCCGTTTGCTGAGGGGAAACGAAGAGAACATCAGGGTACGTTATAACGGAATCACTGAAACCATTGCACGGGCCGAATGATCTGGAACCGAAAAATAAAGGCCGGGGCACTTCAGTTTGTGCTCTTCATAGGTGCGATCATTGCCGTATTGCTCATGTCCTTCGTGCTGATTTCCCATACCCATACACTTTTTAAGAAGAAAACGGATGTCACCGTTGCATTGATCCAAGCTGCAGATCAGGGATTGGCGTATTCCTTTGAACAATCCGTGCAAAATGGGGATTTGCTCCAAGTTCCTGATGACGATGGAACTGGAATCGCCACAACGGTCCAAAAAAAATATTGGGGCCTATTGGAAATCCGAAGCGTTTTGGCAAAAAAAGGAAAGTTGGAGTTTGAGAAAACTGGTTTTGTGGGATATGGCCAAAGTGAGATTTCCGCACTTTACCTAAAGGAGAACCAACGGCCCATGGTCATTGCGGGCGATGCAAAAATTACCGGAACTGTCCAATTGCCAGAACGGGGCATCAAAATGGGAAATATAGGGGGCTTAGGGTACACAAGACCACAGTTGGTCTATGGAAGACAACAAAGAAGCTCCTCTACATTGCCCAAGTTGGACAGGGAATTCCTCCAACAACAGGAAAGGCTAAGCAATCCCTATTTTGTACCCCAAGGAGAAGAAGTGGATTTGAAACCTGGAACGGTACTCAAAAACAGTTTTAAAGAAGAAACACAGCTGATCAAAGGATTTACAATCGATTTGGAAAAAACGGCCCTTTCTGGAAATGTCATGGTCTGGGCCTCCCAAAAAATAATGGTCCATCCATCCACGGAATTACATGATGTGGTATTGGTGGCTCCATATATTGAAATCAAGGAGGGGGTACGAGGAAACTTTCAGGCCGTGGCCAGTGAACGGATTTTAGTGGGGAAGCGAGCCCAGTTGGGTTATCCCACGGTGCTATCGGCAAATGAGTCCAAGAACACAAACAAGGAGCTGGGCGGTTCCCGTATTCCCAACATTTTGGTGGAAAACGGTGCATCCGTAGCTGGGATTGTTCTGTATATGGGGCCCGATGAAACCAAGGATGTCAGGCCGCATATCAAAATAGAAGAGAATGCCCAAGTGATCGGAGAGGTGTATTGTTCCAGAAATTTGGAACTGAAGGGAGATATCTATGGAAGCGTCACAACCGACGCCTTTATAGCGTTGGAAAACGGCAATGCCTATCAAAACCACTTGTTCCATGGAAAGTTGGACGCAACAATGCTCCCGTTGGGGTATGGAGGTCTTTGTTATGAGGATAAACAAGCCAATAGAATACTAAAATGGTTGTACTGAAACGCATAAGATCGTCCACATTGATGGAAACCTTGGTGGCAACCGTACTCATTGTTGTGGTGTTCATGATGTCAAGTATGGTGTTGAACTCCATGTTTGCGGGCAGCATTGCGCAGAATGATGAACCCATACGGCAAGAGTTGTTGCAATTGCAGTACCAATACGAATATGGAAAGCTGCAATTGCCCTACTATGATGAAATGGGTCCATGGCATATCGAGGTGAGAAATGAGGTATGGAAGTCATCCCACCAGATCAATTTTTCCGCGGTGCATGAAACCAATAAAAAAGAAGTCACTTTTAAATTGTTGAATGAACAAAAGCGCTAAGAAAATAAGGGCCTTTACGCTCAACGAGATGCTCGTTGTCCTGCTGATTACAAGTTTGCTCGTTGGCATGGCCTTCAGTGTCTTGCGGTTGGTACAACAACAGATGAACGGCATCACCCATAATTATGAAAGGAACACGGAACTCAATTTGTTACGTCAAAGCCTTTGGATCGATTTTAACCAATGTGACGGGGTTTGGTATGATTCAAGCAGGCAAGAATTGTTATTTGCGAATGAATTAAGGAAGGTTGAATACCAATTTCACAAAAAATATGTCATAAAAGAGCGTGACACGTTCTTCATCGACATGGAGGAACGAAAAACATACTTTAACGGAGAGCTAAAAGGACAGGGTGAGATTGATGCCATGGACCTGCGCACCTCCCAAGAAGGAGGGGGAAGAATTTTTGTGTTCAAGAGGAACTCGTCAACCAGTTATGTAAAGCAGTAATGGGGTTTAAGTTGGAACATACATTGGGGGAAACTACTTCAAAGGCAAATAAACGGGAAGGGTTGGAAGGTCTTTTGAAGAAGGAAATCACCCTTTTTGGAAAGTTCTTTAACAATAAAAGAAAGGAAGAATTCTATAGCGAGCTTGCCGTTTTGTTGAAAGCAGGTGTTCATTTAAGGGATTCCTTGGAACTGTTGAGGGATAACCAAAAAAAGCAGAAATTCCAGGATTTCCATACCCAAATGTTGGATAAACTGGATGTCGGCCATAGTTTTTCGGAAGTCTTGAAGTCACAAAAGGACTTCACGGAATACGAATATTATTCAGTACAAATAGGAGAGGAGAGTGGCAACCTGGTCAAGATTACCGAGGAACTGGCCGTATTTTTTGCCCAAAAGAACGAACAAAGAAGAAACTTAATCAATGCATTGACATATCCTTTGATCATTCTTTGCACTGCGGTACTCGTGGTCATTTTCATGCTTCGGATGGTCGTTCCCATGTTCGAGGACATCTTCAGACAGAACGGGGTGGAACTGCCCACGATCACTAAATGGATAATAGCGGCATCCAATTTTATCAAACACTATGGATGGATGGTCCTTTTGGGATTGTTGGCATTTTTGATCTTGAGAGGACCACTTTTGCAAAAGGAATCCATCAAACGAAAATGGGACTATTTGCTGCTTAGGGTTCCCTATGTGGGGAACTTTATCCGTTCGGTCTATCTGGCCCAGTTCACCCAAGCTGTGGCATTGTTGACCTCCTCCAGGGTCCCTATGTTGAACAGTGTTCAAATGGTCAAGAAAATGATAGGATTCTATCCCTTACAGGACGCCCTTAACACTATGGAAGTGAAAATCATGAAAGGGTCAAGCTTGCATGAAAGCCTTAAAGGAGGCAAGATGTTCGATAATAAAATGGTCTCGTTGGTCAAAGTGGCGGAAGAGACCAATCAAACCGAGTTCATTTTTGAGAAACTCAATCAACAATACACCCTTGAAGTTCAACAAAAGTCCAAACTGCTGTCAATAATCATGGAGCCCTTGATCATTGTTGTGATAGGGATTTTCGTTGGTGTTATCTTGGTATCGATGTACTTGCCCATGTTCAGGCTGAGCAGTGTTTTGGGATAATGAGGGAACAGATTTGAAACGTTTTTAATTACAAAAAAAAGCCTCACCTTTTGGATGAAGCTTTTTCTTAATAGTAGCGGGGACTGGACTCGAACCAGTGACCTTCGGGTTATGAGCCCGACGAGCTACCTACTGCTCTACCCCGCGGTTTATATTTTAAAGTTACCTGCGTTGGCAACTGTTCTATTTCAATCTTTCAAGGCGAGGAGCCCGACGAGCGAACCCTGTCCTGAGCTTGTCGAAGGGGTACTGCTCTACCCCGCGATGTGGTCGGCAAATATACAACGATTTTTAGGTCATTTCCAAACGAAAATCAATATTCCTAATATCATGGGAGACAATCCAGCCTAAAATCCATAAATTCGGCATTTTGACCCTATGGAAGCAATCAACAAATTTATATCCTCCATGCTGCCCTACACCGAGTGGCCCATGTTCATTTTGCTCATTGGGGGCGGACTTTTTCTTGCATTTTACTCCAAATTTGTTCCCTTCCGGTATTTCGGCCATGCCTTAGCCGTAGTTTCAGGAAAATATGACGATAAAAATGCCAAGGGAGATGTGAGTTCGTTCCAAGCACTTTCCGCAGCGGTGGCCGCAACGGTGGGCTTGGGAAACATTTCCGGTGTGGCCATTGCCATTCACGATGGTGGACCCGGAGTGGTATTTTGGATTTGGATGACTGCACTTTTGGGCATGGGCATTAAATTTTATTCGGGGAGTTTGGCTATTATGTTTCGCACAACCGATTCCGAAGGGAAACTTCAAGGAGGCCCCATGTTTTATATCACCCAAGGCATGGGAAAATGGGCCAAGCCCATGGCCATTTTTTTTAGTATTTGTGGACTTTTCGGATTTTTAGGGGTTTTTACCGCCAATCAATTCACGGAAGCTTTTATGGGTGTGGTGCAACCGCATGAAACACTTTTCGTCACCAGTGAGTTCAATTGGAAATTGGGTATTGGTTTCTTTTTGGCGATTGTTACCTCTGTTGTGATTTTTGGCGGACTTTCCAAAATAGCAAAGGTGGCATCGGCCATTGTGCCTTTTATGGTAGGGGTTTATCTACTAG
This sequence comes from Flagellimonas marina, assembly GCF_042651185.1. Taxonomy (NCBI): domain Bacteria; kingdom Pseudomonadati; phylum Bacteroidota; class Flavobacteriia; order Flavobacteriales; family Flavobacteriaceae; genus Flagellimonas; species Flagellimonas marina. The sequence continues at coordinate 537,655 of NZ_JBHSCL010000007.1, forward strand.
CAGTATTGTTTGTGATGATTAATAATGCATCCGAAGTGCTCCCAGCACTAAAAATGATATTAGTGGAGGCTTGGAATTTTGATACTATCGTCACGGGCGGATTCTGGGGTCTAGTGATAATTGGGGTGCGACGGGCCATGTTTTCCAATGAAGCGGGTCTGGGCAGTGCGCCCATGTACCACGGTCAATCCAAGAATGATGAACCCACCAAAGAAGGACTGGTGGCCATGCTGGGACCTTTTATCGATACCATCATGGTCTGCACCTTCACCGCTGTGGTCATTATTTTAAGTGGAGCTTATCTTGAAGAAGGTAGTGGCATCACCATGACCATGTCCGCTTTTGAGAAAACCCTGTTTGGTTTTGGCGATACCCTTTTGATGGTAATTGTCACCGCTTTTGCGTTGTCAACCTTGTTTACCTATTCGTATTACGGGGTAAAGAGTCTTTCTTTTTTGACGACCCCAAAAATTGGCAAATGGTACAATGTTTTCTTCGTGATCATGATTATTTTTGCTGCGGTGGCCTCGCTGCAATTGGTAAAGAACCTAATAGATCTTTCATACGCCCTCATGGTGATTCCCAACATGATGGCCGTATTATATTTATCACCAAAGGTGAACGAAGCATCCAAAAAATACCTTCAAAAACTAAAACAAGGTGGCGCATAAAGCAGGTTTTGTAAATATTATTGGAAATCCCAATGTGGGTAAATCTACCTTGATGAACGCTTTTGTGGGCGAAAAACTGTCCATTATCACATCCAAGGCGCAGACCACCCGTCATCGTATTTTGGGGATTGTCAATGGGGATGATTTTCAGGTCATACTTTCCGATACCCCTGGAATCATAAAACCAGCCTATGAACTCCAAACTTCCATGATGGATTTTGTGAAATCCGCTTTTGAGGATGCCGATGTACTGCTTTATATGGTTGAGATTGGGGAAAAGGCTTTGAAGGACGATGCATTTTTCAAAAAAATCCAGAACAGTAAGATTCCTGTTCTACTTCTGTTGAATAAGATTGACACTTCGGACCAAGAAATCTTGGAAGCACAAATGCAACACTGGCAAGACTTATTGCCCAAGGCTGAAATTCATCCGATATCGGCCTTGGAAAATTTCAATGTAAAAGAAGTGTTCAATCGTATTCTGGAGTTGTTGCCCGAAGCACCTCCGTATTACCCCAAAGACCAATTGACGGATAAACCAGAACGTTTTTTTGTCAACGAGACCATTCGGGAGAAAATATTGTTACACTACAAAAAGGAAATCCCGTATTCTGTTGAGGTGGAGACTGAAGAATTTTTGGAAGATGACGACATTATCCGAATTCGGTCCGTGATCATGGTGGAGCGCGATACCCAAAAGGGAATCATCATTGGACATAAAGGGAGTGCCCTAAAAAGAGTAGGGGTTGAGGCACGAAAGGATTTGGAAAAATTCTTTGATAAACAAGTCCACATCGAACTCTATGTGAAGGTCAACAAAAACTGGCGGAGCAATTCCCAGCAGCTTCGAAGATTTGGGTACAACGGCTAAAGAGCTACTCCCGCTGAAACCCAGAAATCTTTGTTCGGATAAACGTTTTTAGCTGCTCAGTTTGAGGTTTTCCCTTGGCCCTTCCCATGCGACCAAAAGCATATAGCGCAAACCAAATCACCACCAAAAAGAATATGCCCACCAGCCAAAAGGTGATGTCATGGCCTAAAGAGTAGTTGGAATATGCAAAAATACCTAAGATGATAAACAGGGTGCCCACCCCAAAATGCAGGAACATAAAAAACGTCCAAAGCGTTGGATTGGGACCAAATACTCCGTGGATCTTACTCACACCTTCCTCAAATGACGTAAGTTCCAAATGCAGTTGGGGTGACCAAAACGTTATTTCCGAGTTTCTGAACTTAATATAGATGTGCTCATCCAACCGTTTTACCACAAAAGATTCTTCTTCCGTTTGGTCAAAAACAGCTTTCAATTCATCCATATCGGTTTTTAAGGCGACCTGAAATCGGGGACGCAATACAATTTCATTGGCGAAATCGGTCATAACAGATTGAAATAGATGAAAAAAGGTATCATTTTTTCTTCATAATAAATGGTACTTTTGCCAAAAATAAAGGCAGATGGGAGCTATTGTGGCCATTGTGGGGAGACCCAACGTAGGAAAGTCTACATTTTTCAATCGATTGATTCAGCGCCGTGAGGCCATCGTGGATGCCGTGAGTGGCGTTACCAGGGACCGCCACTATGGAAAAAGCGACTGGAACGGCAAGGAATTTTCCTTGATTGATACCGGGGGCTATGTCTTGGGTAGTGATGATGTCTTTGAAAAAGAAATCGATAAGCAGGTAGAACTGGCCATTGATGAGGCCGATGCCATTATTTTTATGGTGGATGTGGAGTCTGGTGTAACTGGAATGGATGAGGATGTGGCCAAGCTGTTACGAAAGGTGGACAAACCTGTTTTTTTGACCGTGAACAAGGTTGACAATGCCCAACGTATGGCCGATGCGGTTGAATTTTATGCCTTGGGATTAGGCGAATACTATACCCTCTCCAGTATTAATGGCAGTGGAACCGGCGAACTGTTGGATGCCTTGGTCAAGGTGCTTCCTGAAAAGCCTGAAGAAGATAGTGAATTGCCCCGTTTTGCTGTGGTGGGACGACCCAACGCGGGAAAATCTTCTTTTATCAATGCCTTAATTGGGAAGGACCGGTACATTGTCACCGATATTGCAGGAACGACTCGGGATAGTATCGATACCAAATACAATCAGTTTGGGTTTGAGTTCAATTTAGTGGATACCGCAGGTATCCGACGGAAATCCAAGGTCAAGGAGGATTTGGAGTTTTACTCCGTAATGCGTTCCGTTCGGGCCATTGAGCATTGCGATGTCTGTATTTTGATGTTGGATGCCAATCGAGGCTTTGACGGACAGGTGGAGAACATTTTTTGGCTCGCCCAACGGAATAACAAAGGTATCGTGATTCTCGTCAATAAATGGGATTTGGTGGAAAAGGAAACCAATTCCGTGAAAGAGTATACTGCCAAGATCAAAGAAGCCATTTCCCCTTTTGAGGATGTGCCCATTCTTTTTATTTCGGTATTGAACAAACAACGGATTTTCAAGGCCATTGAGACCGCTGTGGACGTCTACAAAAACCGTTCAAAGAAAATCGTCACCCGAAAACTGAACGATATCATGTTGCCCATTATTGAGCATACACCACCTCCTGCGTATAAGGGAAAATATGTAAAAATCAAGTTTTGTACCCAACTGCCAACACCCTATCCACAGTTTGCCTTTTTCTGCAACTTACCGCAATATGTGCGTGACCCGTACAAACGTTTCTTGGAGAACAAACTCCGTGAGAATTTTAATTTTACCGGGGTACCCATAACCATTTTTATGAGGAAGAAGTAGAAGGGAACAGGACCTTAGGATATAAGTGAGCTATAGTAAGAGGTTGACCTTAATCATAAAAGCATAAATTACTATGACAAAGAGTATTTTTATTAGTGTTTCATTTTTGTTTTGTACAATAACCTTTGGACAGAACAGTGTTGATGAAAAAGACAGCTATTTTCCACTTACCAAAGGAATAAGTAAAACTTTGACATGGTACAATAATAAGTACAGAGAAGTTGTTGAGGATACCATCACTTTTGAGGGTAAAGTCTATACCCGGGTAGCTCAGATTTTTCCGCCTGATGAAACCATCAACATGTATTACTTCAAATCAAATGATACGATTTATTATTTCAATGAGGTAAAGAGGAAGCACACTCCTTTTTTTAGCATAAACCCAGTTGAAGGAGAAACAACTGCAAATGGAACAGTAAAGAAGGTTGGAGCTACTTTGAAAACCCCTAAAGGAAAACTTACCAATTTACTGGTTATAGAAATGGTATACGTGAGTGGACAAAAAGACACTAGATATTATAAGAAAGGTCTTGGACTGGTTGCTGTAAAAAATAACGGCCGATTAGTTTGTTATTATGTCCCTGATTAATTCTCCGAAGCACGTCGAACCTCCATCTGTTGTTGCATTCGATTACCTTCACTATCCACTACCGTCAAGGTGTAGTTTCCAGGTTGAATGTCCAAAAGTAGTTCATGGAAATTTTCAGTCTTGCCCACATAGGTTTCATCCAAATACCAATAGACAGTGGCATCAGATTGTTGATGGGCCAATTTCAGGATAACATCGGAAGTGGTAGTGCCCAAATCCTTGGGAAGGAGCACCGCTTCATTTTTCTTCGGATAAAGAAATTCCATACGTTGGTTTTCCAATGAGGAACACCCTGCCAAATAGTGCGGTAAGGGTTTGTAACTGGGATTGGAAGAGGTATAATAGTATTCCAAAACCGGAGGTAGCACAAACCAGTTTTTCGCTACCATATTTTCCAAGGGATAGCAATCCGAATTCACCCGAAACCGCTCTGAAGCATCCAAAAATAATTGTTGATGATAGGGACAAGGCCCGCTCCGGGTGCCATGGGTGGGGACGAGTTCTTTTTTTGTTACATCGCAATATACGGAAGCACGATACCCACTTTCAGCACAAACCTCCACTTCCACCAAATCATCAAACGGTTCTGGGAACCAACCACTTTGGGGCAGAGCATCCAGAACATCAAAAAGCAGGGGAGCAGCAGCAGTGATTCCGGTCAATCCCGGTCTGCCTTCGCCATCCGCGTTTCCGGCCCAGACGCCAATGGCATATTTTGGGGTGACCCCTACCGCCCAAGCATCCTTAAAGCCGAAACTGGTCCCTGTTTTCCACGCAATGGGTTGGGAAGAATCAAAAAAGTGCCAATTCTCGTCTCCTTCAGGGCGGTTGACCTCATACATGGCTTGAAAGGTGCTGAAAATGGCACCCGCCCCCAAAATGGGCGGGTCAAACTGTTGCTCGCTAAAATCTGGGACTTGGTTGACTAAATAGGTTGGCTGAACGAACTCATTTGGACAATAAGTACTGCTATTGCCTACAAAATGGTTCAAGGTAGAGGCAAGTGATGCGTAGGTCTGGGTGATTTCCCAAAGGGAACTTTCCGCTCCTCCAAGAATTAAAGAGAGTCCATAATAGGAGGATGGCTTATCCAAGGATTCCAATTGCATTTTGTGGAGCTTGTTATAGAATTTTTGTAGGCCGTATTCCCGGAGCAATCGAACTGCAGGAACATTCAACGAGCGGGAAAGTGCCCTACTCACAGGAACCGCACCCACATGTTTTCTATCAAAATTTTGTGGATTATACCCATTGATGACGGTGGGGACATCCTCCACCAAACTATGGGGCAATACGTGGCCTTCATCCAACAAGGAGGCAAACAAAAAGGGTTTCAAGGTGCTGCCCGTACTCCGATTCTTGGTGATAATATCCACATAATTGCCATGCGCTTTCCCCGAAGTGGAATTTCCCACGTACCCCAACACTTTTCGGGATTCCACATCCAAGACCAAAATGGCCAAGTTGTGGATTTCATTGCTTTTTAGTTGCTGATAATGGCGTTCCGCCAACAAATTGAGTTGTTGCTGCAACGGTCTTTGGATGGAGGTAGTAATCCGTTCCCCCGGATGTTCAATCCGTATGCGCTCTGTAAGATGCGGAGCGACATCAGGCAACGGAAAGGGTTTTAGGGGCAGTGGTTCAGCCACTGCCAATTCGTAGGTTGTTTGATCTAGGATACCTTTGTCCTGTAATTTTTCCAGCAAACGGTTTCGTTTTTCGAGGAATTCCTGTTCATTCCGTCCGGGGAAAATCAAGGCGGGCGCATTGGGCAGAACCGCCAAGGCTGCCGACTGCCCCCAACTCAATTCATGGGCCGGAATCCCGAAATACCGCCATGCTGCGGTTTCCAAGCCCACTACGTTTCCGCCGTAGGGCGTATGCGAAGCGTACAGATTCAAAATTTCTTTTTTGGAATGACGTAGTTCCAGTCGCGTAGCCATAAAAATCTCAATGCACTTTTCCCAATAGGTCCTGCTTTTATTCTTTCGGCTGAGGCGAACGACCTGCTGGGTGATGGTACTTCCACCTCTTCGGGTCTTTTTGGTGAGATTATGCCCAATGGCCTTGATGATGGAAATGGGATTGAAACCGGGATGTTGGTAAAAATATTCATCCTCGAATAACAGAATGCATTGCTCAAAGCGGGTTGGGATTGAATCCAATTGCGGAAATCGCCACTGGCCATCATCGGCAATCCGTGCCCCTATCAGGCTACCATCTGACGCATTGACCACAGTTGAGGCAGGGTCTTGAAACAGATTTTTGGGCAGGCAGAACAACCACAAAATCAAAAGGGTGCCCAACACCCCCAGCTTGATTTTGTGTTTAGCTGCTTTTTGTATTACTGGCGACCAAAAATCCTTCATTCACATCGCATCACTGAACCACTTTAATCCAATTTCCTTTGTTCCGTGCTTGGTAGTTGTTGTCGTACATCGCTTCAGCTTGGGCTCCGGGCAAATAATAATCGCCCAAGAATGAGGCATTCAATTTAATAGTAAAGGTTTTGGATTTTCTGGCCCCTAAATCAAAATACAGATGGGTGCGGTCATCACGGGTATCCACATAATCTGCTTTAGTTGCATTGGAATTGTTACCATCGGCGTAGGAAGTATCCACAATCTCCCATCCACTAGGTATAATATGGGTCAAGGCCAAATTATCCACATAATCGTTGGAACTATTAAAAACCGTAATCTGCGCTTGCAATTCGGTACCTTGCCGTAATTCATTTACATTAATGGAATTACCAATGGCATCCAAATAAGCTACCGAAAGGTTTAGGTTTTGCTGCTGGGCCAATTCTTCACCCACGGGTAATTTCCCCGTCTGCGTCAAGGTGGCGTAAATGGTATTACCTTGCTTATTCTTCACTTGGATTTCCTGTTTAAAGGATGAAATGGTTAGCCCACGCTGCGCAATGGCTCTATCCGTTTTTACCGAAACTTCTTTACCATCGTTGGTAAATGTTAAATCGATGGATTTACCCCCATTTTTTTGCACCATTTTAGCCATGGACAAGAGGGCAAAAGCGGTTTCCTGGGTGCTATACCAGCTTTGGGACGAGAGGTTCTTCGCCAACGAGACAGCCAGTTCTCTTTGTTTGGAATCCCCAAGAATAACCATGGTTTCCAAGGCCATGGCCCTATTTCGGAACACAGAACCGTAGGTTCTATAATCGTAATTGTTGGGTGTAAAGTTGATGTTTGCTTTTTGCGCAATGGCTTGTGCCACTTCTTTCTTGCCAACCAAAGCGTAGGCTGCCGCCAGTCGCCATTTGGCCTCATTGCTCAAGTTTTTGGATTCCCGAAGTCGGTTCATGGAAGCCAATTCAGGTTGTTGCGCCAGCGCCAAAGTGTATAAACGGTAGGCCTGAGCAATATCATTGTTATAGCTGGTAGCGGCATTGCTCCATTGCCGGGCCGCGTTTTTCTGGTAGCGCAGCCAGTTGCTCAAGAAAGTCAGGGGCAATTGGTAGCCCTGCTGCTTGGCTTCCAACATAAAATGACCAGCGTAGGAGGTGCCCCAATCATCAGCACTTCCATATCCGGGCCAATAGCTTAACCCGCCATTTGGCGTTTGAAAATCCCCCAATCTGTTGATGGCCGCCTTTATATTTTTCTCGATGTCCTTTTTTCGTTCAAAAGTGATGTCCAACACATCAGCCAAGAACAATTGTGGAAATGCTGCTGATGTGGTTTGTTCCACACAACCATGGGGATAGCGAAGCAGGTAATCCATCCGTTTTGAAAAATCCATGGGCGGCAAAGTCGAAAATTCGATAAAGGCCTCGTTAGTGCCCGAAGTACCAAAAGTTTCTAAGGAAATGGTCTGCGAACCATTGGCATCAATGGTGTACAACTCGCTTCTTGTGGTGATGGGATTAGGGTTTTCCACATCAATTTCGGTTTCACTGCTGGCACTTTCACCAGCGCCCGAAGCGGTCACTTTTATCGTTTGAAACGCAGCCGCAGGGTTAACCTTAAAATCAAAATTCACAATCTGCTCCCCAACCGAATTGAATGTGATGTTTTTGGAAGTTTCTCCGATGGGTTCCAAAGCCTTCCCTGCATTGATGGAAACTTTTACATTTTTCACTTTGGATTCCATGGCAAAGACCGTGACGGGAATGGTTACGGTCTCTCCGGGAGACAATTTCCTCGGAATCGAGGTCAACACCATCAAAGGTTTGCGCACGGGCGTGGTTTTTTCGGTATTGCCGTAGGCGCTATTCAAGTTTCCGGCCACCACCATGGTACGCACAGAGCCCACATAATTGGGCATGTTTATGGTATGCGAAGCTTTTTCACCGGGTTTTAGCGTAAATGGGCCCAAATAGGTGACTACAGGTTTGAATCGTTGTGCTTTTCGGTTTTTGGCACCGGCACCAATGCCACCACCCCCAATTGCGTAAATGTTGTCCACACTAATGGAGTAAGCGCCCATGACATCATCAAAAATATCGAAGGTTTTTACACCCAATGCTTGCCTTGCATAAAACGAGCTGTGGATGTCAGGGGTTTGAAATCGGGTCAAATCCAATAGACCTTCATCCACCACAGCCAAAGAATAGGTCATGGGTTTTTTATTGGTTTCGGAAACCGTCACTTTAAAGGATTTTTCAGGTTCCAACACATCGGGCATGGAAAGTTGAGGTTCCAAGAACGTGGATGGGTCATTCACCAAAAGGGGAACCACTCCGTACAATCGAATGGGTAAATCGTTGGCGACTTGTCCGTGTGGCTGGAGCAATGAAATATTGATATAGGCATTCGGGGCCATTTCCGTCGTGATGGGAATGGTTGCTTTCGTTTCTTTGGCCGAAGTTTCTATCCATTGCTGGGACAATACTTCGGTGCCGTTTTCTATGCTGATAAGGGCACGGCCCCCTCTATTTGAAGGGAAGGTGACGATGGCCTCTTCTCCTAGGTTATATTTTTCTTTGTCGGCCGAGAAAACCAAGATTTTGGAACTTTCTGCATCGTTGGAAGCAGGTCTTCGCCACCAGTTTCTGTAGAAATAAGCGGTACGCCCCGTAGCGTGACCAGAAACTTCATCGATAACTCGAATCAAAAATCTACCTCCATCGTCATCGGGAATATTGATGTTGAAGTTAGCTTTTCCATTGGCATCTGTGGTGATGTTCATTTCCTTGAATGGACGGTGAACGGTGGCATTTTCATAACGGGAGAGGTTATCATACCCCCGGTTCCACCACCAGCGCCATTCAATTTTAAACACTTGTACTTTTAGTTTTCGGTTGCTGGATGCATTTCCTTGCGCATCCACACTGACCACATTAAATGAGGTGTTTTCATCGGTCAAGAAGGAGCCATATTGCTTGGCTTCGGGCGATTTTAATCCCGCAAAATGGGAAAATGGGGCCAAATTCTTGGAAAATACATCAATGGAAAAATCTCCGCCTCCTTCAAAAACTTTGGTGGTGAAGGTGGCTTGAAGCATGCCAGGTGCATTGCCATTCACATTTATTTTCTCGTTTATAGGCAAAATCCCATTGGCATCCAATTTGGAAGAAATCCACTGCAATTCAGTCTCATTGAAACTGCGCACAGGATCTTGAAAGACGTAGTCTTTAAATTTTGGGAAAGCGGTATTGGTTTGCCTTAAGGTAGCATTAATATCGATTTTGAGATTTCGAGCGGGTGCACCATGCAACCATTGCACCGTGGCTTTCCCTCGGTTATTGGAATTGGCGGTCAGTACGTCATCATCAAAGGCAAAATCGACCTTTAAGCGATTGGGTTTTACGGTGGCGACTTTTAGACTTTTATTGAACTGCGCTCCACCCACCACAATTTTGGCATTCCATGTTCCGGTTGGGGCATTGGCTTGGGTGGGAACTGGGAAATAATAGAATTTTTCTTCTTTTTTGGCGTACAGACCATCAGACACGGGAGTAGTTCCTTCCGTTAGTACATTGCGCTGCACCAATTTGCCTCGTGCATCGGTAACTTCAAGCGTTACAGGATGACCTTTTGGAAGTGGGTTGGCGGCATCGTCCAAAACAAAGGTAAGGTGGACCACATCACCGGGGCGGTGAACCCCTCTTTCGGTATAGATAAAACCTTGAAGGCCGCTCTGCAACTCTTCTCCAGAAACATCAAATTGACTCAAGGAAAGGGCATTTCCATCCATCAATTTGGCATAGGCAAAATTATTGTCCTTTTTGGCCACAGCAAAGGCAACAGTCTTGTCTCCGTCATAAATGGCAAACCCAGAGGCGCCTGTGGTTACCTCTCCCAATAATTGCTGTTGGTAGTTGTACAGCTTTATTATAGTACCGGCCTCTGGTTTGGTGGTCAATAAATTGGTGGCCGTAAAATGGTAGGAGCGGTTATTTCCTTTTTTAACGATAAGGCCCAGGTCACTACCCAATAGATTGGTAAAGGCAATTCGGGTGTCATTGTAGTAGGCGGAATGGCATGGATTGTCACGTTCTTCCCAATTGTAGTCGTAATTACGCCAATAATAGATTTCATTGTCCCAATACTGCTCTTCCAAGGCCTCATCACTTGAGTTTTGTGAGGCGTAGTCAACAGAGGTTTCTTCAGCACCACCCCCAGCTTCACAGGCATACGTAGTATGTTCTTTTTTAAAGCTGAATTCCACCCGGTACATAGACCCTGGGTGTACCTTGATCAATTCGGAAAGGTTCAAAGCATGTGCTTTCCAGTAGCTGCTGTTTTCTTCCCCGGTTTCAGACAGCGGAATGACTTTATAGGCTACTCTACGACCCACGGGCCTTAAATCGGATAAGTATTCGTTGGCTAAATTATTGTTTTGAAGGTACTGCAACATGTTGTTTTCATACACTTGGATGACCCGAACTTCCACAGCGGATAGGTTTACGGTTTCAAAATAAATGGGTGTGGAAGCTGCATTGGGCAAAATGGTCCCTTTGGAAATTAATCGGACATTGGGTTTTAACTGTTCAAAAGAGACAAGCTCTGAAAAGGTTTTGCTGAGGGTGAATCCATATTCACTTTTAATGCCTTCAAAGGCATTGACCCGTACCTCGCCCAAAATTCGGTTGGAAGGGTAGACCTTGAGTACATTTCCATCAATTTCGTATCTGAGGCTCTCGGCATTTTCAATGGTCACCAATCCATTCAGGTTTTGGTCTTGCTTTAGGGGTTCTGAAAAGTTGAGCGTTAAAACAGCATTGGGTGCAGATGTGCTGGTTGCATCCACAATTACAAATTTGTTGAGCCCGGGAATCGGGTAAGTTTCCGAACCTTTGTTGTCAATTCCCAGATTGTTTCCATTCCATTTTATGGTAAGTTCGCTATCATCGGTTGCCCGGGCAATACTATCTATCTTGAAACTGAAATATTGGGCGTTATCAGAAGTGTTGTCCCATTTTACGGGAACTTTTTTGTTACCTTGCTGTACAGAAAGAACGCTATTTATTTTGGAGGCATCCAAAACATCGGAGGCATCCAAGGTCCCGGTCAAATATTGCCACTCACGGCTATAGGATTGAAGGTTGCCCAAGTTAATCTTAAAATTGGGCGTTATGGTCTTAAAACTGAAAGTGTATTTTTTAAAATCACTTTCGATGTCCTCCATGAGCCTGTTCAAGGAGAGGGTGACCACATACTCCGTATCCGGTTTTAGGTATTCCGAGGGTTGAAACGTAAGTTCCCTTCCATTTTCAATCATCAGGGTTCCCTCAATATTTGGAGAAATTTTAAGGTACTCCGAAGGTAGTTCTTGATTCAATTCATATTGTGTCAATTGTTGCGCCAGAACAATTTTAATGGGGGTTGAGATGCTTTGGTTTCCATGGGTGTGGTAACTGATGTAATCTTTGAATTTAAAGAGATTGTCCGTATCGTTTTGATCTGTCTTGTTTTTACAGGAGACAGCAAAAATCAATAAGAAAGCAATGGATATTCTGAAAAGCCTTGACATGCCGGATTGAAATTAATTAGACAATAAAATTCGCCATAGCCAAGATAGCTAAAAATAGGTAGGGGGCTTATTCTGATTTACGGATGGTACATTAGGATTTACGGATGGATGTTTTGGTAAAGATGTCTCATTGTGAAACATTTATGATTTCTCTAAGAAGTATGAAATGATAAAAGAAATATATTCATTCCATCAACAACCATCAACAACCATCAAAAAACAATCACGTCATGATTTCAAAACACATTCTACTTTTTGTATCCGTATTAGCTTTTGGAACAGCTCAGGCCCAGTCCGATTACCAATTGGTTGAACAGACGGTAAATTATTATCTGGATGGAGGGACCAACAATGATTTTGAAACCCTGAAAAAGGCATTCCACGAAACGGCTACCATGAAATTCATTGGAAAAGAGGGCTATACCGAGGTGAACGCCATCGAATTTTTTCAAAAAGGAATGAAGCCTGGCCCCAAACAGAATAGGAAAACCCGGATAGCGGACATCACTATTGCGGGGAATGCGGCCAATGCCCGTTTGGAGATCGACTATCCCGATTTCACTTTTATTGATTTTATGAACCTATTGAAAGTTGACGGAGAATGGAAAATCGTAAACAAGATTTTTTATAGAAAAGTGGAGTAAGGACTACCAACCTCCAGAGGCGCCACCGCCTCCAAAGCCACCACCGCCGAAGCCGCCGCTAAATCCACCGCCGCCTCCGAATCCTCCACTGCCAAAACCACCGGAGGAGCCAGAACTACGGCCCATGTTGCTGAGTATGATCATGTCCCAAATGTCCAAACCGCTGCCTCGGCGTCCACCACCTTTGCCACCACCCTTGTTTTTGCGGCTCCAAAGAATGATCATGATGACAATAAAAATAATGAAAGGCAGTAGTGCTCTAAGCGGAAATCTTTTCTCACTGCCAAAGGTGCGTTCTTCCTTAAATTCTCCATTCAGAACTTGAAAAATAGCATCAGCGCCTTTGTCTAGTCCGGCATAATAATCCCCTTTTTTAAATTCAGGAATGATTATGTATTCAATGATGCGTTTTGACATAAAATCGGTAAGGGTGCCTTCCGTACCATAGCCGGTATTGATGGCAATCCGCCTATCGTCCCTTGCCAGCAGGACGAGCACGCCATTGTCTTTATCCGCTTGCCCAATGCCCCATTTCTGACCCCATTGCGCTCCTAAATAGTTAATGTTTTCACCTTCGGTAGAACTGATGATTGCCACAACAATTTGGGTAGAGGTGCTATCCGAATACCGAATCAATTTTTGCTCCAGGGCATTGCTTTGCGAAGGGGACAATAGGTTTACATAATCATAAACACTGGTCTGTTTTGGGGCTTTTCTGGTATGATGAACTGCCCCCAACTTATGGAAATACATAAAAAAGCAAGTAGAAAAAGGCTAGCCTTTGGATATAGCATCGCTCAACTCATTGGTGTCGTTATGGTCCCAAGGAAAATGGGATTCCAGTTCTTTTCCGGCCATCAAGATGCCTTCCACAATACCCTGTTTAAACTGCCCTTTTTTAAAGTGGGCCGCCATGACGTCCTTTGTGGTGTCCCAAAACCCTTTCGGAACGGCGCGGTCAATGCCCGTATCGCCATAGATTACAAATTTTTTGTCATCCACTGCAACATAGATCAACACGCCGTTGCCTTCCTTGGTATTGTCCATTTTCAAAAAATGGAATAGCTGTTGGGCCCTGCTGAAATGATCTATTTTTGAGGTTCCTTCAATGTGCACACGGATTTCTCCGGATGTGTTTTTTTCAGCTTCCAAAATGGCATTGATGATTTCCTGTTCTTCATCGGCCGTTAAAAATTCCTCTACGTGCGACATACCTAATCGAACTCAAAGTTAACCTCCGGTGCGTTCTCTGCTCCGGAATTGGAAGCAAACAGTGCCACGGGTTGAAAATTGGCAATACTGGCCACAATGTTGGTTGGAATCTGATTTATTTTGATATTGTATTCTCCAGCAATATCGTTGAACCGGTTGCGCTCCACATTAATACGGTTTTCGGTGCCTTCCAATTGGGATTGCAGCTCCAAAAAGTTTTGGTTCGCCTTCAATTCTGGATAACGCTCAACGGTCACCAATAGTCGGGAGAGTGCCGAGGAAAGCCCAGTCTGGGCCTGTTGGAATTCCGCCAATTGCTCTGCGGAAAGGTTGTTGGCATCAACGGTGGTGGAAGTGGCCTTGGCACGGGCCTCGATTACTTCCGTAAGTGTCTGGCGTTCAAAATCGGCTGCCCCTTGAACGGTTTTTACCAAATTTCCAATGAGGTCGCTTCTCCGTTGGTATGAACTTTCCACATTGGCCCATTGTTTCGTGGCCTGCCCTTTCATGTTCACAAGATTGTTATTGGTTCGTATGTACCAGCCACCAATCAATACCCCCAGTACCACAAGTACAATAAGGGCGATAATGCCTTTTTTCATTTTCCTGTTTTTTAATGGTTATAGTTGATCTTTTATTTTTAAGAGTTCGGCACGTACTTTTTGAAGTTTCTGAACGACCTCGAAGGTGGAAAGTGTTTTCTGTTTTTCTTCCTTCAGGTGGATTTTGGCACCTTCCAACGTAAAGCCCCTTTCCTTCACCAAATGATAGATCAGTTGCAAATTTTGAATGTCCTGCGGGGTAAATTTCCGGTTGCCCTTGGCATTTTTTTTAGGTTGGAGTACATCAAACTCCTTTTCCCAAAAACGAATCAGGGACGTGTTCACCCCAAAGGCCTTGGCCACTTCGCCAATGCCATAATACCGTTTTTCGGGAAGCTCTACGTACATTAATCGAGGGATTGGTTCTCTTGGTTGGCCAATTTGAGCATATTGTCAAACTCTTCCGCCGTTAAACTTCCATAGTAAAAGTTAATGGGGTTAATGCGTTCGCCGTCCTTGAACACTTCATAATGGACGTGGGGTGCCTCGGAACGACCAGTGCTACCAACAAAGCCGATCAAATCTCCTCTTTTCACCTTTTGGCCCACGGTAACATTGTACTTGCTCATGTGTCCATACAGCGAAAGGTACCCATAGCCATGATCTATGCGGACGTGTTTTCCATATCCTGATGATCTGTTATCCGCACGTGTAACTTTTCCATCCCCTGTTGCATAAATGGGGGTTCCCCGCGGAGCGGTAAAATCCATACCCCAGTGCATTTTACGGGCCTTCGTAAAAGGGTCGGACCGCCAACCATAACCAGAGGCCATTCGCGTGAGGTCTTCATTACTAATGGGTTGAATGGCCGGAATGGAAGCCAATAGCTTCTCTTTTTCTTCGGCCAATTTGGCAATTTCATCCAACGATTTCGACTGTATCACCATTTGCTTTTGAATGATGTCCAACCGCTTCGTGGCATTTATGATGATTTCTGAATTGTTGAATCCTTCCAAGGATTTATATCGGTTGATTCCCCCAAAACCTGCTCTACGTTGCTCTTCCGGAATGGGATTGGCCTCAAAATATAATCGGTAAATATTATTGTCACGCTCTTCAATATTGGCCAAAACCTGCTCCATTTGCTCCATTTTTCGGTTTAGGATGTCATATTGGAGTTCATAGTTGCGAACTTCACGCTCCAGCGAGAGTTCCTTTGGCGTATTGACCCATCTTGTATTCAATAATATGATAAGTCCGAGGAAACCGAACAAGGCCGAACCTACCAGAAATAAGAAGAGATTCCGGTATCTTTTGGATTTCTTCGGCTCAATCTTCCTATAGGAAAGTGTATCCGGGTCGTAATAGTACTTAACTTTAGACATGAAGGGATTTTATCCTATTTTTGCTCACCCGTCTACCAAAAGACAGGCTCTTTTTATCAAAACAAGCAAATATAAAAATTGTTTTGCTTAAAGTGTTAAATTTAAGAAAACCCTAGGAATTCAATGACATCCCAAGAAGTTAGATTGCAATTTTTGAATTTTTTTAAGGAGAAAAACCATAAAATAGTCCCATCGGCGCCCATGGTGATGAAAGATGACCCCACTTTGATGTTCACCAATGCAGGAATGAACCAGTTCAAAGAGTTTTTCTTGGGAAATTCCATTCCAAAGTCAAAACGGGTGACCGATACCCAAAAATGTCTTCGGGTGAGTGGGAAGCACAACGATTTGGAAGAAGTTGGGAAAGATACCTACCATCACACCATGTTTGAGATGTTGGGCAACTGGAGTTTTGGGGATTATTTTAAGAAAGAGGCCATTCAATGGGCGTGGGAATTGCTCACTGAAGTATATAAAATAGATAAGGATAGTCTATACGTTTCGGTTTTTGAAGGAAGCGATGACGACAATTTGGAGCTGGACCAAGAAGCGTATGATCTGTGGAAAGCCATTGTTCCCGAAGACCGAATCATTATGGGGAACAAAAAGGACAATTTCTGGGAGATGGGCGACCAAGGTCCCTGTGGTCCTTGTTCTGAAATACATGTGGACCTCCGTTCCAAAGAAGAGAAGGCCAAGGTGCCTGGAGCGTCTTTGGTAAACCAAGATGATCCGCTTGTGGTGGAAATCTGGAATTTGGTCTTTATCCAGTACAATCGAAAGGCCAATGGGTCTTTGGAAGACCTTCCCGAAAAGCATATCGACACAGGAATGGGATTTGAGCGCTTGTGTATGGTGCTACAAGGTGTAAAATCAAACTACGATACCGATGTGTTTACCCCATTGATTCGGGAGATTGAAACCATCACTGGCCATAAATATGGTAAAAAGGAAGAAACCAATATTGCGATTCGTGTAGTGGCCGACCATATCCGAGCTGTTGCCTTTGCCATTGCCGATGGCCAGTTGCCGAGTAATACGGGTGCAGGTTACGTTATCCGTAGGATATTGCGCCGCGCCATTCGCTACGGATTTACATTTTTGGACACTAAACAACCTTTTATTTATCGGTTGGTGAACGTATTGAGTGAACGTATGGGGAAAGCTTTTCCGGAACTTCCCAAAAACCACCAACTCATAGAAAATGTTATTAAGGAAGAAGAAAACTCGTTTTTGAGTACTTTGGAACAGGGATTGGTGCTGTTGGATTCTGTGATTGCTTCATCAAAAGGTAAAACCATTGATGGCGAAAAAGCTTTTGAGCTCTATGACACCTTCGGGTTTCCTATTGACCTAACCTCGCTCATTCTTCAAGAAAAAGGATACCAACTGGATGTTGAAGGTTTTGAAAAAGCCTTGAAAGCGCAAAAAGACCGTTCCCGAGCTGCATCGGAAGTTTCCAAAGACGATTGGACAGTGCTACAGCAAGATGCTGAGCAGGAATTTGTGGGTTATGACGTCTTGGAATCCAACGTGAAACTGGTGAAATACAGAAAAGTCAGTAGTAAAAAAGAAGGTGACCAATACCAATTGGTGTTCAACCTGACCCCCTTTTATGCTGAAGGCGGTGGACAGGTGGGTGATAAAGGTTACTTGGAAGCCCCAAATGGTGACGTGGTTTACATCGTGGACACCAAAAAAGAGAACAACGAGATTGTGCATTTTGCTGAAGACCTTCCCAAGGATGTTTCGGGAACTTTTAAAGCGGTGGTAGATAAAGAACAACGTTTTCATACCGCTTGCAACCATACCGCAACACACTTACTGCACCAAGCCCTTCGGGAAATTTTGGGAACCCATGTGGAGCAAAAAGGTTCAGCGGTGCATTCCAAATATCTACGATTCGATTTTTCGCATTTCTCCAAAATGACCCCAGCAGAACTCCGTGATGTGGAAAACTTTGTCAATGCCCGTATTGCGGGTCAACTCCCTTTTGAGGAAAATAGAAATATGCCCATAAAGGATGCCATGGAGCAAGGTGCTATGGCCCTTTTTGGTGAAAAATATGGTGATACGGTGCGCACGGTCCGCTTTGGGCAATCCATTGAACTTTGTGGGGGAACGCATGTAAAGAACACAGCCGAAATTTGGCATTTTAAAATTGTTTCTGAAGGAGCTGTTGCGGCCGGAATCCGGAGAATTGAAGCTATCACCTCAGAAGCGGCCAAGGAGTTCTTCTTTAAAAACAACCAGATGTTGTTCGAGATAAAGGATGTATTGAATACTTCCCAAGATCCTGTGAAAGCCGTTGTCAGTTTGCAAGAAGAGAATGCTAGTCTAAGAAAACAAGTGGAGCAATTGTTGAAGGACAAAGCCAAAGGGCTCAAAAATGACTTGATTGCGGAGTTGAAGGATATCAATGGGATTCAATTCTTGGGCAAAAAAGTGGATTTGGATGCAGGTGGCATAAAGGATTTGGCCTTTGAAATGGGAGGTCAGGTCACTAATTTATTCTTGCTATTGGCCTCAGAAAATGATGGAAAAGCCATATTGTCCTGTTACATTTCAAAAGATTTGGCGTCCAACAAGGGACTAAACGCTGGAAACATTGTACGGGAACTGGGCAAGCACATTCAAGGTGGTGGGGGCGGACAACCCTTCTTTGCCACTGCGGGAGGTAAAAATCCCAGCGGTATTCCAGCCGCCTTGGCCAATGCCGAGGAGCTAGTTCGGGCAACAAGATAAGGTATGAGATTCTTCAAAATAAGAGAGTTCAACTGGAAGTATATCTTCGGAGAAATTTTTCTGTTGTTTGTGGGCATCAATTTGGCCATTTGGTTCAACGATTGGAACGCCTCTAAAACCATTCAGAAAAACAAGGAAATCGCTCTGGAAAAAATTGAAGGGGAAATCGAAAATAACTTGGAGCAATTGGTAAAAGACCATGAATCCAACCAAAAAATACCTGCCTTTTTTGCGGAGATGGACAGTATCAAAAGTGAAGAAGGAAGGATAATAGCTTCTCCCGAATCCATGCACTACTTCGTTAAAAAGTATCCAGAATTTGTCAGAAAATTAGATTCTATCTCTGTTGGAAATGGACTTTACCATTACAATCTAGATTCTTTCATCAATCTTGAAATCACGGACTTGAGCAGTATTGCTTGGGATGTATCCAAATCGACAGGAATTTTCCATGAATTTGGGTACGATTGTCTGTACGACCTTCAGAAGTTATACAATACCCAAGATTTGGTGAAAAATGAACTCAACAAAGCTACAGAAGCATTGCGAAATAAATCCATGCCGGATTTGATGAACACCTTGGCTATCATGAAACAATTGGAAGAGCAGTTGGAAACGCAGTACAAGGATATGCTAGAAAGCATTGATGACTGTAAATAACGTATCTTACGTTTCATGAAACTCCAAACCACAGTTCCCTTAAAAAAGACGGAGAATCCCGTTGATTATAAGAGTAAATTGCTCCTGATGGGCTCCTGTTTTGTGGAAAATATGGGAGGGAAACTGGATTATTTCAAGTTCCAACAACTGCAAAACCCTTTTGGAATTCTATTTCATCCTCTAGCTATTGAAAACTTGGTAGCACGGTCTTTGGAAAATAGACCCTATACAGAAGCTGAAGTTTTTGAAAGTGATGGCATTTGGCATTGTTTTGATGCTCATTCCGATTTAAGATCAAAGAATCCGGAAGTTTTGTTGCAATTGCTCAATCAAAGGTTGAATGAAACCAAGGCCGCTCTAACAAATGCCTCACATGTCATCATAACTTTGGGAACCGCATGGGTGTATTGGCATAAAGCAACAAATAAAATAGTGGCCAATTGCCATAAAGTTCCCCAAAAGGAATTTACCAAAGAATTACTGCCCATTGAGGTAGTAGCGACCAGTCTTCAAAATATGGTAGAAAAGGTTGCGGAAGTAAATCCCGAAGCGCAATTGATTTTTACCATTTCTCCGGTTCGACACCTAAAGGATGGTTTTGTGGAAAATCAGCAGAGCAAGGCCCATCTCATTTCAGCAGTTCACAAGGTTTTGTCACCTCGAGCGCAGTCGAGAGGTCTTAATTACTTTCCAGCCTATGAGATAATGATGGATGAACTGCGTGATTATCGCTTTTACGGAAAGGATTTAGTGCATCCCAACGCATTGGCGGTAGCATATATTTGGGAGAAGTTCAAGTCCGTTTGGATTGATGAGGGTTATTACTCCGTAATGGAGGAAGTCGATAGTATCCAAAAAGGGCTTTTACACCGACCATTTAACCCAGATTCTGCTGCGCACCAAAAGTTTGAAACATCTCTCCGGTCAAAAATTACGTATCTTCAAGAGAAGTATCCTTTCATGAAATTTTAAAAAATGAAGAAAGTACTCGTTGGGGCCATCATTGCTCTAGCTTCGGTTTTAATCTATAAATCCTGTGCCGATGAGCGCGAACAAAGGACGTTGCTCCAAGAAAGTTCCATGCTTATTCAACAGGAATTGAAGAACGTTTCCAAGCTCATTGTTACCGAAGGTCATTTTACGGAAGTCTATAACTACAAAGACTCGCGTGAGTTGTTCGGTTCTTTGGTCACGGCGGATAAAAAGGCCTTGGTGGTGGCCAATGCAGAGGTCACTATCGCATATGATCTTTCCAAAATCACCTATGATGTGGATGAGGCCAATAAAACCATCACGATTACCCAAATTCCAGAGGCGGAAATCAAGATAAACCCAGATTTTGAATATTATGATGTTACGGCGGATTATTTAAATCCCTTCAAGGCTGCGGATTACAATTTGATCAAAAAAAACGTCAACCAGTCATTATTGAAAAAGATTGAAGCCTCTACCTTGGTCTCAAATGCAGAAAACCGACTGCTCAGTGAACTTTCGCGAATTTATGTATTGACCAATTCCTTGGGTTGGACCTTGGTGTATGGGGAAGAACCTGTCAGTTCCACGGAAGAATTACTTGACCTCCGTAAAGCTATGGTCGATTAGTTCAATACCATCATCAATCAAATGCCCCACTTTGGGATTGTTTTGTTTGATGGACTCCAAATGCTCCAAGATTTCTTGCTGAAAGGCTTCATCATTTCCTTTTTTGGCCAATTCGTACAATTCTACGGGTAATAACCAATCGTTGGGATGGTTTTCTGTTAGTGCTTTAAAAACCTTATTTCGGGAAATGGTGGTGTTTTTTCCTTCCCGAAACTCCCTTACCTGTAAATAGTACTGCTCCAGCTGTTGGCGCTCTGCACTTTTCTTGTGTTTGATAGTGGTTTCGGTAATCTCATGCGTGATGAGGTCAAAACTGTTTAAATCCGCTGGGCCATTAAAGGCGGAGACCACCTGTTGTCCCACGGCCATGTGGTACAATCCCCATTCCGGTTTAAAGATGATTTCCCCGTTGTAGGTCACTGTACAATCTTGAAAGGTCACCAAAATAATTTTGCCCCTAAGATTTCGCGTTCCGGTGATGATGGTGCCTTCTACGGTCACCCCACCTTCAAATTCCAGGGTTATTTGTTCCCCTTCATAAATTTTATAGGCTTTTAGATCCCGCGGACCCATATCCTCAATGGCAATGTTGATGCCTTTCAGTTTACCGATGGGCGTCCCAAAACCTTCAGGGTGCTGGGCAATGCTATGGCCCACCAATTCTTTTTCACGATAGGCGAGGGCCGTTGGCCCTTTGGTTTGTATATAGATGGGTTTGCCCTCGTGTTCCATGACTTTGTTAAAATTCCCAGATATCTGCAATCCGGTGCTGAGCTCAATCGTGCCCAGTTCTTTGGAATTAATCAGTTTTAGAACCCCGGAAAGGCCGCCTTTACGCAAGGCCATGGTATTGGCAAAGTCTTCCAACACCTGGCTCAAAAAGGCAAAATCAGGAGTAACGAAGAGCTGCGGCTGTGGTTTGGTAATATCAAACTCAGTATGTGCAGCTTCTAAGGAATAGGGTAGCTTTTTCACTTTGTCCGTCATGCACCATGCACTTTCCCCGATAGAGGACAAAAGACCAGCGCCATAAATTTTTGGGTTTTCCACGGTGCCGATAAGGCCATATTCCACGGTCCACCAATGCAAATTTCGGATGAGGGCCATTTCACTGGGGGTGCCCATATTCTTTTGAAGGTGCTCAATATGCTTCTCGGCTTCATCAATTTCTTCCTGTGGTGTACCGGCCGCTTCTTTGATGATGGACAAATGCCGCACGGCATGGTAGAGCTCGTAATCTTTTGCGCTTGAAATCGCCTTGCAACCAATTTCCCCAAATCGCCGCAGATATTCAGCATACTCCGGATTGGCAATAATCGGAGCATGTCCTGCCCCTTCATGAATGATATCCGGTGCAGGGGTGTATTCAATGTTCTCTAACTGGCGGATATCCGAAGCAATCACCAACACATTGTACGCCTGGAATTCCATAAAGGCCGAAGGAGGGATGAAACCATCCACGGCCACAGCGGCCCAACCGATTTCCTTCAAAATCCGGTTCATGCCGTACATATTGGGAATATGGTCGATAGATATCCCGGTTTTCTTCAATCCATCCACATAAGAACTATGCGCCACCCGGCTCAAATAGTCTACATTTTTCCGCATCACATAGCGCCAAACGGCTTGATCAATAGGCGAATATGCCTCATAATGCTGTGGTTTTATAAACTGCTTGAGGTGTTTGGGCAACTTGTCCAATATGGGATTCGATTCGTAGCTCATAAACGTGTTTTCCTTTTTTTAAAGGTACAAAATCGAAATGGGTCTATCCTAAAAACCAAGGTGTGGGAAACAAAAAACCGCTCAACGAGCGGTTTGTATGTTAATTAGAGGCAACGGCTGTTGTAGGCGGATACTCCTGTAGAATTTGAGAGACAAACTCCCGGATACGCTCCTCTTTTCTTTCAATGTTCTTGGTGTTGTTCAAGGTGCCTACACCACGACCCTGCCAAACCAATTCTTTTTTGTTCGCATCGATGACATCAATATAAAGAGAACCTTCGGTGCGGGTGCTCACGTTGTTGCCACCCCAGCCCCAGCCCCAACCGGGACCCCAGACCCAAGGGTTGTAGAAACCACCCCAACCCCAGCCCCAGCCAAAGTTGTTATTGTAAACATCAACACGCTCACGTTCCTTGGTAAAAATGCTGATAAGGACATCTGGATTTTCGGATTTTACGAAACCGCGGGACCCCAATTCGTTTTCAATGGCGCGTAGAATGCGTTTTTTGTCCAAATCGGAAATTTGAGCTTGATCGATACCTGTTTTGTAAAAAGCGTAACTTTTGTACGTATTGAAGTTGGTCTGTTGGTCATAGTCGGAAACCACTCTTACAGAACTGCAAGAAGCCAATAAGATAAGGGCCATTACAGCCAAAGTGAATAATTTTACATTTTTCATAGTACTGTTTTTGAATTCGTTGAGATACTAAATACGTCACAAATATTATGCCGAATGCAATTTTAGCGTCTCATGTTTGTTTTTGCACTGTAACCGTATGGGCAATGTCGGCAACCACTTTCACAACAATACCCTCTTTTTAGGAGATATTGCTCTGTGAATACCTTATACCCCTCCTCCGAAAAGTAAAAATCACCCTCCTCCAAGGGAATATGTTCCTTCATACGTGCAACGCAAGTTCTTTACCTAAAGTTACAATTTTCAAGGGAAAAGCCCTAGGGTTTTAAGATTTCCAAAACAGGGTTATTCACCGAAATTGTTGATCGTATTATCGATAGCACCCAATTTTACCAGCATTTTGCAGTTATATTTGTAGGAAACCTTTGATAGTTTTTACGTGATATTGGTATTCAAACACTTTTTTTACAAAAACTACGTCGGACTATCGGTGTGGCCCTTTATATTTCTGAAGGAAGGGTCGCTCAAAGCGGATGAAGTGCTCATCAACCATGAGCGCATCCACCTAAAACAACAACGGGAACTTCTCATTTTACCCTTTTACATTCTTTATATTTCCGAATGGTTGTTGCGTACCTTACTTTATTTGGATAGTTACCGTGCCTACCAGAACATCAGTTTTGAACGGGAAGCCTATGCCAATGAAAAGGACATGGATTATCTTTCCAAGCGAAAAGCCTTTGGTTTTGTCAACTACTTGACACGTTAAGGGACAGATTTGAAAACAGCCAATCAGAAAATAGAGTCGCCCCTTCTTGATGAAAAAGAGGTGACCCTTCACATTAAACGAGAAGACACCATACATCCTTTTGTTTCGGGGAACAAGTACCGTAAACTCAAATACAATCTTCTGGAAGCCCAGAATCAGGGTCAGACCACCTTGCTCACTTTTGGCGGGGCCTTTTCCAACCATATTGCCGCAGTGGCTTGTGCCGGACATGAACAGGGATTCAAAACCATTGGGGTCATTCGAGGCGAAGAGTTGGAGGGAAACTGGGAAGGTAATCCCACCCTAGAACTGGCCCATAAGCACGGAATGCAGTTTCATTTTGTATCGCGAAATGCGTATCGAGATAAAAACGAGCCTGATTTTTTGCAGCAGTTAAAAGACACTTTTGGCAAATTTTATCTACTTCGGGAAGGAGGCACCAACGAACTGGCCGTAAAAGGCTGTGCTGAAATTCTGTCCGAAGATGATTCCACTTTCGATTATATCTGCAGTAGTGTGGGAACAGGTGGGACCTTAGCTGGACTTATCAATTCCACCCAACCCCATCAGACCGTTTTAGGGGTCCCTGCACTAAAGGGTGATTTTTTGAAAGCGGATATTAGTACATTTGCGCAAAATGAACGTTGGCAATTGGTCACCGATTATCATTTTGGGGGCTATGCCAAAGTAACCCCAGAGTTGGTGCAATTCATCAACCGTTTTAAAAAGGGAACTGGGATTCCGTTGGACCCCATTTACACGGGAAAGCTTGTTTTTGGTATTTTTGAACTCATAAAACAGGATTTTTTCCCAAAAGGAACCCAAATTTTGGCTATCCACACTGGCGGATTGCAAGGGATAACAGGCATGAACCAAGTGTTGGAACAAAAAAAATTACCATTATTGGACGTATGATCAGGCGAATAGGATATGTGCTGCTGGTGGCTTTTTTGCTGAGCAGTTGTGGTGCGAAAAAAAGAAGGACAACCCAGAGAAATGGGGCTCCGGTAGTGATAAAAACCGAAGAACCCGTCACAAAGACCACTACCGATGTGGAAACGGAGGTGGCCAAGGATCTCTACCCCATGCCTGCAGACCCAGGGCGGTTTGAGCGCTTTCCCATTTCTGATACCCAGGAGTATATTGAAACCTTTGCCGAGATCGCCCAATACGAAATGCGTGCTTTCGGTATTCCGGCCAGTATCACCTTGGCACAGGGTATTTTGGAAAGTGGTTCTGGGCGCGGAGAGCTTACCTTAAAAACCAACAATCATTTCGGTATCAAATGCCATACCGGTTGGCAGGGTGAGTACGATTTTCATGATGATGATGCCAAGGGGGAATGCTTCCGAAAATACAATCACCCCATGTTCTCATTTCGGGATCATAGTATCTTTTTGTCCTCGCGTTCCAGATACGCCTTTTTGTTCAATTACAGGCGTGATGATTACAAAAAGTGGGCGCATGGTCTCAGACAAGCGGGCTATGCCACGGACCGACAGTATCCACAGAAATTGATCGCATTGATTGAACGGTATAACCTGCACGAATATGACGAAGCTGTTGTGCGCGGCGGTTTGGACACGGTTCGTGAACCCAAACAATATGAAGTGTTCACCCACGTAGTGGAAAAGGGCGATACGCTCTATGCGCTTTCCCGCAAATATGAAATCTCGGTGGATGAAATCCAACGGCTCAACAATCTTAACGGCACCAACATTTCCATTGGGCAAGTGCTGAACATCCGAAAAGAAAAAGCAAAATAGCCGTCAGTTCGAGTGGCTTGGCTGTGAGGATAAGCTGTACCCGCCTACCGGTAGGCAGGTCGAGGACTGATACGAAGTTGCTGATTCTCGATACGATTCACTAAAGTGAATCACTCGAATTGACGCCAGAAGCTTTTAGTTATGAACCATGGGATGCTGAATCCCCGCCTGATGGACGGGCAGGAAGTTCAGCATGACGTAGAATGTCTTCACTGTCAGTTCGAGCGCAGTCGAGAACGACTTTCACTTCGAATACACCTCGATTTCTCCTTCGACTTCGCTCAGGAAGACATCTCATGTGACATTTAGGACTTTGTCCGTGTTGAACCAACAATTTCCGTTTCCAAGAAAGTTGCAGGATACTTACCTTTGCCTCAACTGTCATCCTGAGCACGGTCGAAGGGTCTCACAACAGCATTAGACATGTTTTTTGAGATGCTGAAACAGGTTCAGCATGACGACAGAACCCAAAGTATCAAAAATCGAATAAGAGATTCCCGTCTGCACGGGAATGACATGGATAACATAATTTATGATCTACCAACGAAGCAGTGCTCTCTTTGCAGAGGCGAAAAAATACATCCCAGGAGGGGTAAATTCCCCGGTGCGAGCCTTTAAAGCAGTAGGGGGCGACCCTATTTTTGTAAAAGAAGCTAAAGGTGCCTACCTCTATGATGTGGATGGCAACCAACTCATCGATTACATTGCCTCTTGGGGTCCGTTGATTCTGGGTCATGCCTACGAACCTGTGATCAATGCCGTGATTGAAAAGGCCAAAAAAGGGACTTCGTTTGGGATGCCCACCGAAATTGAAACCGAACTGGCACAATTGGCGGTTTCCATGGTGCCGAATATTGACAAAATACGCTTTGTGAACAGTGGTACCGAAGCTTGTATGAGTGCGGTGCGCCTCGCGCGCGGGTACACGGGCAAGGACAAGATCATCAAATTTGCGGGGTGCTATCATGGCCATTCCGACTCGTTTTTGATTCAAGCGGGGAGTGGTGCGGTAACCTTTGGGAGTCCCAATAGCCCCGGGGTGACGCAAGGCACCGCCAAGGACACCCTTTTGGCGGATTACAACGATTTGGAAGGGGTAAAAACCCTCGTGGAAGCCAATAAAGGTGAAATTGCTGCCATTATCTTAGAACCTGTGGCCGGCAATATGGGATGTATTATCCCTACCGATGAATTTATCCACGGTTTACGTAAACTCTGTACCCAAGAAGGCATTTTGTTGCTTTTTGATGAGGTGATGACTGGCTTTCGTCTCGGAAAAGGTGGTGCGCAGGAAGCTTTGGGCGTGGATGCCGATATGGTGATGTTTGGTAAGGTGATTGGGGGTGGATTACCCGTTGGAGCTTTTGCAGCCCGAGCCGAGATTATGGCCCATTTGGCCCCGGAGGGGCCGGTGTACCAAGCGGGAACCTTAAGTGGAAATCCTTTGGCCATGAGTGCCGGACTTGCCATGCTCACAGAACTGAACAACCGTCCTGAAGTTTTTACCAGTCTTGCGGACAAAACAGAATACCTCCATAACGGCATTGCCCAAACACTTACCGAAAAAGGGATAACCCACCAGATTAACCGCTATGGCAGTATGATCTCCGTACATTTTACGGACGAACCGGTGGTGGATTTCGCCTCCTCAGCCAAGGGCAACAACGATACTTTTAAAAAGTATTTTCATGGTATGTTGGAAAACGGAGTGTATTTGCCTCCTTCTGCCTTTGAAAGCTACTTCTTAAATGATGCTTTGAGCTATGCGGATTTGGACAAGACTATTGAGGCGGTCCAAAAGGTCTTCTAGTTACGTTACCTAATTGTCATTTCGAAGGAGCATGGCGACTGAGAAATCTAGATTTCTCACGCTCCTTTCAGTCAGTTCGAAATGACTTGTCCGTGTCATTTCGAAATGAGGAGCTTAGCGACGATTGAGAAATCTCACTTCAAAAAAGCTATATTTAAAAATGCTTTCACCCTACTTTATCTACATTGTTACGAATGAAAAGAAGACGGTGCTTTACATTGGGGTGACCAACAATATCCAAAAAAGACTTTCACAACATTACTTCGATAGCGAAAATGCCAAAAAATCCTTTGCAGGGAAGTATAATTGCTACCATTTAGTTTTCTATGAACCGTTTGATTCCATTGAGTTGGCCATTGCACGAGAAAAGGAGTTGAAAAAATGGCGAAGGGAAAAGAAAGATAGGTTGATTTCTTCCTTTAATCCAGATTGGGAGTTTTTGAACCATCAGGTTATTTAGTCACTTCGAAGAAGCGTAGCGACTGAGAAATCTCATTCTTCCGGTTAGATTTCTCACGTTCCTTTCAGTCGGTTCGAAATGACTTGTCCGTGTCATTTCGATATGAGGAACGCAGTTACGATTGAGAAATTTCCTTCTTCTGGATAGATTTCTCACACTCCTTTCAGTCGGTTCGAAATGACTTGTCCGTGTCATTTCGAGATGAGGAATGCAGTGACGATTGAGAAATCTCTTTCTTCTGGTTAGATTTCTCACGTTCCTTTCAGTCAGTTCGAAATGACTTGTCCGTGTCATTTCGACATGAGGAACGCAGTGACGATTGAGAAATCTCCTTCTTCTGGATAGATTTCTCACATTCCTTTCAGTCAGTTCGAAATGACTATGAGGGTAAAAGAAGATTAAAGTGGAGGGGAATGTGTTTTAAAAATTTGTACAAAAGTTCATTCATCAAAAAAGAATTCATGAATCTTAATCAAGTCCCCCCTTCCAATTTGAATGAGATTCATGGTTTCTTTTAAATAAATACCCAAAGAACGTTCATTATAGATGAATTTCATATCAGGTGAGTAATCGGTGACTAAATACATGTCTCCATCAATTTTATAAAAATCAATATTCTCCCCTTTATTGGCTTTTACACCCCTATTCACAACTTTGCCATTCAATAAGGATGTGCGAATAGTTCCTTCATCTGCTACTGCAGAAGCCACTTTTGTGTAAGAGGTCATCATGTTCAACCATTCTTCGCTATCAATCATAAACCATTTAACTTTGTTAAAGTCAATTCCATATTCATTGATCCATCCAAAACTAGTAAAGCCAAATAAGACGACTTTTTTTCCAAGTTCAGGTTCATCATCCTTAATTTCAAATTCTCTTATTTTAAAAGTAATTACCGAAGTCGCCGACATATCCTTGACCTTTTTTCCATCAAAATCAAGTGTTTTTAATGAAAACTTATTGTATTCAGGGTGATTGGTTAAGAGCCATTCTGTAGCGGTCAATTCAGCCTGTTCTTTCATTTGCTCAACAGCAGCTATGCCTGCTCCTATTGCTAACAGGCCACCTGCCGCTGCCGCAATGGCAACACCATCGTTTTGAGCTTTTGTGTTTTGAGGGATTAAACAAGTTAAAACGAGAAGGAGAATGATTGTTTTTTTCATGAGTTGATTTTAAATTTTGCATAACCGCCCCGGTTAGGAGTAATTGTGCTGGTTAGTACTGAACTTTGCAAGTACACACCAAGTAGGAAATTCCGCAAGAATTGCCAAAGTAGGCGAGAACAAGCAATTACTTATAGCCAATGTTGTGCTTAGTTATTTTCGTCACTATCTTTTTCTCTATTCTCGATAATTTTTTTGAAATATTCTGTTGGCGGAATTCTATGTCTTAGATGACTATTTTCAAATCTATCATTGGATAAACGTTCTAACCTTTCATTAATTTCGTTCAACTCATTGTCCATTTCTGCTTTTTGAATACTTAAACTATGGATATATTCTTGTATATCACTATTATCTATTCCTTCTCTCATTAATGAATTTTGTTGCTTGTCAATTTGAAAAATATTTTCTTTTAGCTCATTCTTTCTTTGTCTTAGGAACTCATACCTTTCCTTTTCTCTTAACCTTCTCCTTATTTCTCTTTCGGTTCTCCTTTTCAGCATTCGCGAATGTTCAATTTCAGCTAATTTCATTGCCTTAATTTCTTTTAAAGCTTCTTGATTGACCTGTTCTTCTAAAAAGTTTTGACCATAAGACAGAAAGCGTTCAGAGGAATACATATGAAAATCAACATTTGCCTTTTCGCTAATTTCGGCAGTTAATTCTTGCCTTGGACCCATATTACGTCCATCTTTAATTTTCCACCACCAATCTTTTTTTCTTTCGTCTGTGATAAAAATTATTGGTGCTTTGGTGTCTTTTGCCTTATCAATAACTTGACACCAGAGAATAAAGTCGCCATATTTTCTATTGCCTTCTTTATTTTTTTCATCTTCGTATCCGGGTGGTATTTTTTTATCAAATCTTTCCTGTCCTTCTTTATAAAGCTCTTCTAACTTTTTGTCATCATAAGGCTCTGAAATTTTCTTTTCAAAAAGAATTGATAGTTCATCATAAATTGGGTCGGACTTTAAATAATCGCAATATTTGTCAATACTTTCTTCAACTTCGGAATTAACTTTTTCAAAAACTTTATTTAAATCCTTGTGTACTTTTTCAGATAAAAATGGTGGTTTGCTGGTCGACTGTAAGTCCTTTTGAATTTGCTTTATTTTATCAGTAAATTCTTTGTACGCTTTTTCTTGGTCTGCAATAACTTCATATCGATTACGGTTGTATTCCAAAGCCGATTGATGAGGCAACCAAATTTTATCTTTAAATTTGGTAATTAAATCAATTATCGTTTTTCTTGTTTCATTTGAATATCTATACAAATTCAACAAAACATTTGCATCAAACAATATTGTTCCTTTTTCCCAAATTTCTTTTATTTCAGCTTCTGTTTTCTTGCTATATCCAGGGAAAATATTCTTCATAGAGTTTTTTTATAATTAAGCACAACTTGTTTATAACAGCATAAGATAGGTTCATATACACCCAAAAAGGAGCGTAACCGATACCATAAGTCCTCTTTATTTAAATAAAGGATGGTCCACTAAGACTTGAGGGAGGGAAGTTTCGAAGTGTTAAAGTACCGAATTTCAGCTAATTGCCATTGTGTAAAAACCATAAAAAAACTGGGGGAAATCTACAATTTACAATGAGCAATGAGCAATGAGCAATGAACAGTAGGCAGTGGTCAGATATCAGAAGTCAGTATTCAGTGGTTCAGTGGCCTGATGTCTTAGTTCTGACATCTGATATCTAAAGTCTGACATCTTACGTCTAAAGCTTTAGCTTTTTTTGTTAGCCGTTTTCTGTACGTCCTTGAAGTCAATGTCGTCATCCACCATATTTTTAAACGCTTCTATCCATCCATTTTTAAAGATATTGAGCACGGTGGGCCAAGTCTTGGTCTTTACATCGTTAAGGTCACCTTCAATGGGTACTTTGGTGGCGAGGGTGTTTTCTTTGTGGTTCTTCAGCACAAACTTAAAGAAGCCCACAAAGCCCTCCCACAATGTTTCCAAAAAGGCGTCTTCCTTGCCAATCAATTTGGCATTTTTAATAATGGGTTTTAGGGAACCTTGTAGATAGCCATCGGCAATGACCATTTCGCCATAGAAATTAAACTCGCCCTCGTCAAAATCAATGCCCGCGTAGTGGTCCGTAAAATCATTGAGGGCGGTAGCGTTGGCGTTTTCCAGGGAGAGGGCCAAATCCATATCGGGGATTTGCTTTACCAAGTCCATTTGGCCTTCCAAATGCAGGTTTCCTTCACCAATGGAGACGGCATCGGCCACGAGGTCGGAGGGGAGTCGCTCGCCAGTGCGTTCCACATTGCGCAGGTTGGTGGCGTAGAGTTCTATTTGGTTGAGGTGAAGGTCAATATTGGGGTCGGCGGTGAGCTGCACAAAAGCCACTTTTCCGTCATGGATTTCCAGTTTATTGATGTCAATGGGCACCAAATCCGTCAACGCCTTGGTCCAATCGTCAATATCGGCATCCTCTTCAGATTCCTTTTGTTGGTCCTCGAACACATAAATGAGCGAGGGGCGTGTCATGTTAATTTCGCTCACAATCTTGCCCTTGAAAAGCGACTTCCACTCAATGGAAATGTTCGTCTGTTCAAAATTAAGAAAGGGAATCTCCGTATCGGCATTCACCTTGTTCAAATACAGTTGGTCTATGGTATAGGCCCCAGTAATCAGGGAAAGGTCAATATCCTCCACCTGACCGTAATACCCGGGAATATCGGCCAGGACCTTGTTCACATAATTTTTTACAATATAGGGCAGCACCAACCGAAACGCCACCAACAATATAATGATGATGGCCGGAACCAGAAAGCGTTTTCTCTTGTACATGCGTTTGCGTTGTGCGGCCATACTCAGTTATTTTTCTTTTTACCACTTCCGGTCACCGTATGCAACAGTCCGGCTTTTAGGTTGATCCACAAATAATTAAAGAAGGATTTGTCCGTGTTGCGTTCCACCTCAAAATATCCGTAGCGATAGCCTTCGGGGTCGGTGTCGGAGTTTTTTCGGGCGAAGATGTTCACCACAGCGGTCAGCAGTTTGTTCACGCCCAAACGGTCCTTTTTCAATACCACAAACTCAAAATGGTCGTAGTTCATTTTCATATCCCCGCTGGCTTTTACCTCATTCCCACTGATGGTAAAGTACATTTGGTTCACGGTTCCGGTTACCTCGGCCCGGAGATTGGTTTTTAGGAAGGGGTTGATGGATTCGGTCTCAAAATCGGAAAGGGTTCCCGATGCCAAAAAGTTGTTGGCCTTGCTCTGGGGGTCAAAAGACCAATCCAATGTAAAATGACCGTCACCCATGAGTTGCGCCTCGGTGTTCACGTGAACTTTACCTTCATTTTTGCTGTGTAGATTGTTGATGTGGGCCGAAAGTTCCGTGAAACGAAGACTGTGCGGGTCTACATCGTACTCCAAACGTTCCTCGTAGGTGAGCGTGCCGTTTTGAATGGCAATAGTGTCCACCTGAAGATTTAGGGGTAAATCCCGTAGGGCTTGGTTGTACAGTTTTTTATGCGAGGTGTCGTCAGGGAGGAGTTTATCCCGGTATACTTGAAAATAAGGTTCTTGCAGGGTGATTTCTTGGATGTGAAGCTGAGGTTCTTCAGTCGTATACCCAAATTGAAACTGATTCAGGGTAATGGTGTGGATGGCAAGGTCAAAATGATCACGCTCTTTCAGCAGTTTTTTGGACAATTCGTCCCGACTGTATTTGGACCGAAGTACAAAATTGGTGATATGGCTTTCCTCTGGCCTAAACTGTAATGCATCAAGCTGCAAAAATTCGTAGGGCCCCATATCATAATACAGCTTTTGGGTGCTCAGTTCATACGAATTGTAGGTAAACGGAATTTTGTTTTGGGCGGTTTCTGGGTCGAAACGAATTTCGCTTACGGAGAAATTAAGGTCTTGGATGGACAACTGCATGCTATCTGTTTGGTTTGCCAGCACCTCCAACTGCCCCTTGTTGATGCTAAAGTTTTCAATTTTTATACGAGTTGAATCTTTCTTTTTAGAGGAGTTTGATGGGGTTTTGATGGAATCCCTTTTTTTATTCTGGAGGACCATTACGGGCTCGTCCAAACTCAAATCAGAAATAGAAATGTTCCCTTTGGTGAGTAGGGCCCAATAGCCTAAACCAGAAACTTTAACTTGCTTCGCCTGAACATTGAACAGCTGTTCTTTATGGTCAAAACTGATGCTATCCAAGGTGATACTGCCCAATAACACGTTGGTGCCCAACGAGCCATATTCCAGATGTATGTGTGCGGGTACATCTTTGGCGAGGGCAGACTTTACCTTGTTGGTGAACAGCAATTGGGCAGCGACCCCAAGTACTACTATGATAAAAATGGCCCAGAGGGCCACTTTCCTTTTTTTAATAGATTTCTGTTCAGCCATTATTGGTTTACGCATGTGTTGACTATTGTTCTTCTCCGTCCAGCATTTGGGCAATATCAGATGGTGTTTCAATACGTATGGCCTTGTCACCGTTTACCACAATGGGATTTTGGAATACGTGTGGATTTTTCTCCAAAATATGGAGCCAATCGTTCTCATCGGGAATATCTGGGTTCTCCCCATATTTTGATACAAAATCGGGGTGCTCCGTATTGATGACATCTTTAATGGGGATGTTCAACAAATCAGCCAACTCGGACCATTGTGTAGCGGTAACTTTGGTCTTGGCCACATCAATCTCCAGCACTTTTTTATTGGATGCTTTTACATAACCCAATGCTTGCTTGCCTATAGCGGAAGCGGAGTTGTAATAGAATTTTAATTCCCGTTTATTTGTTGCGATTACGCCCATGTCATCCATCAAGTTACTATTTTTTATAAAGATATCGTAGGGCAGGAGTTTGGGTTAACGCTATCCATTTATTTGCTGCCTTAAAAGGATTTAGTGGTATGAAACTAAAAAACCGGGACATTGGCCCCGGTTTTCACACAAACTAACTCAAAATTAACCACAAGGGTCGATAACAAAAGGTGCTATGGGTAACAATGAGTTTCCGAATATTTAGTTATAAAAGTGCGAACTCAAAGGCTGGATAGCCTCGAACCCCACTTTCATTGGTCAAAGCCGTAAACCTGATTTTGTATACGTTGCCATCCGTGTCTTTTAGTACAAAAAACACATCATCTTTTAAAGAAGGCAATGTACCTGGGCCTCCTCCGTTTCTCCAGTTGCTTCCAATGCCGCGTTGGTCGTTTTGGAACAATTCTTCATCCACATTCGCCAAAGTAAAGTCGGCATAAGCAGTTGAAGAAGTTTCAACCCAATAAGCGGTTGCACCACTTAGTATATTGGTTGTGATGAAGTCTGAATAGCCATAGGAGCCAAAGCCCTCTATTTCATTGGTAAATACGGTAAAATTGATATCCCATCGGTCCGCTGCCGGTTGAACATCCACAGTTTCTTCGGTATCAAAACTGAAAAAGGTGAAATGATATCCTGATGTTTTGGAAATAGTCACTTCTTCGTGTTCGGTCGCATCCAAGTCAGCATATTGCAACACATAGTCATCACCATCGCGCAAGATTCGGATTTTTTTCCAACCCCTTGGGTCACCACTTACGGCAACGGCCCCTGCCTCAGGATCTTCGGTGCCCACTTCAAATCCAAGGTTTACCAAATACACAGGGTTATCTGCATCAGTCTCAGAAATAGCTGCAATGGCGGTGCCTTCCAAATTGCCAGTTACATCATCCACGTAGGCCATGTTTGCAGCATCGAAGGTGCCGACGGCCACTTGAGGTTGTAACGTTTCCACATCAGCAGGAGTAACAGCATCAATATCTGTACTCTCCAATGCGGCCACTGCCATAAAAATGGAACCATTGATTTTTACCCTGTAGGCATCACCGCTATAGAACGCAAGGTCCCAGCTATCCCGAATGGCTGTGGTTTCGGTAAGGGAGCTCAAATCCACGTACACTTGGTTATCTTGATTTGGACCACCCACTTCTGGTGAGGTGGTACCTGATGGTGCGGCTGTTTCGGTAAAGCTAACGGCCAACTGGGTGTTCCCTTGAATAGTGGCATCCGCAACACTTACCGCAGATATTGTAAAACTAACGGACTTGGCAATACCTTCAATAGCATCTTGGAGTTTATTGAAAGTAAACGATGTTCCTGTGGAACCACCGGTAAAATTTATGGTCAATTCACCTGAAATACCAGTAGGTTCCGTGGTGAAATCTGTATCATATACTGCATTTTCAGTGGTGTATGCGATTGTAACAGAACCATCTTCGGGCGCTGTGGTAGAGAATACCAGATTGATTTCTTTTTCGGTATCAACCGCATCGAAACTCAATGACGGATTTTGAAAAGCAACCACAAATTCCTGTGGGGTATTGCCACCGCCGTCATCGTCACTGCAACTGGTGCCCATCAACAAAAAGGCCAGCGATAGTACATATAGAACATAATTTTTCATGAAATTGGTTTTAGGATTAAATATTTAGGTTATATAAAAGCTTTACAAAAAAAGACCTGCCATAGCCCAGCAGCAGGCCATTGTTGGGTGACGAGTGCACGCCGCCACTGGATACGGTCGAGGTGTTGATTCTAGTGATATCCAATAGGTTTCTGGCCCCTAAAGTGAGGTGCAGTTTGTTGTCCATAAATGTTTTTCGGATAGAACCGTCCATCCAGCCGTAGCCGTCCCTTTTAGACCGAATAAAACTGGGGTCTTCTTGGTTGGTGTCCAAGACAAACTGATATTCTGGACCATTGTACTTAAAGAATAGGGAAAGGGTGGTGTTGATTTTTGGAATTTGATACCCGATATTCGAACTGACCTGAAGGGCATAGAGATAATCATCGTTGAAGGACTCTTCACTGTTAAGCA
Source organism: Flagellimonas marina (assembly GCF_042651185.1). NCBI lineage: Bacteria > Pseudomonadati > Bacteroidota > Flavobacteriia > Flavobacteriales > Flavobacteriaceae > Flagellimonas > Flagellimonas marina. The sequence goes on from NZ_JBHSCL010000007.1 coordinate 573,573, forward strand.
CTTTGCTCTCCCCAGAGAAGGATAGGCCTAAATCAAATTGAAGGTTGCCATGGACCAATTTGTTGGTAAAGGAAGCACCCCAGTTGCGATATTCATCAATATTGTTGTATTGAAAAGCCAATGGACTTGGATTGACTATGGTTAGCTCAATACGGTTATCCACATTGAGGTACCATGCTGAAACTTTAGAGCTTAGACGCCAAGCAAGGTCTTCTGGGAAAAAGTTCTTTTTAAGGTGAAGAAAGGATGATATGCCTCGCTCTGGACTTAAATTGGTGTTCCCACGAACATCATGGTTAACGTCTACAAAATAGGTGAACAGTTCGTCAAAATTGGGATTTCGTGGCGATGTTCCCAACACGGCCCGGAGCTGATACCCATTGTCAAAAGCATACTTGGCACTCAGGGAGTGGGCCATCTGTGTTTTAAATTGTGAGGAGAACATGGCCCGTGTGCCCGGTCTAAATGAGAATCGTTGGCCCAGTTCAATTTCTGCTGTTGCAAACGCATCATATGCTTCCAATCTGCGGTCTATGCTGTTACCGCTGAACGTACCCGCCAAAGGGGAGGAATACCCTTTGATGTTACTCAGTTCGTAGCCCAATTGTAGGCCTACTTTCTCCGATTGAAAAAAATCATTGAAAGTTCCCCTCGAATAAATGCCTTTTCTGGACTCATATTCTTGGGAATCCACATCAAATTTTTCTCTAGTATTTATGCGGAAGTTATACTGCTCCACATCTCTTTTCTGTTGTTGATACGATGCCGAAATGTCATAGGTAATGGCTTGCAAAAACTTTCCGGCGATATTAAAGTGGTTAAAGATTCTTTGAGAAGTGAATTCGGCATCGGTAGCAGTGGGGTTGCTGGTTTGGGTAGAAGGATTATAGTTTTCCCGAACCACTGAATCATACCGCTGTACACGTTCATTGAAATACTCCATGCGGTAAAACGACCTAAAGTTTTTTCCGGAATAATTCACCAGCCCTTTACCCGAGTATTGTGTCTTTGGAAGCCATTCGTACCCTCTGAGACCATCGTTCAAGGGATGAAATTCGCCTTCACGATGGTTGTAATGGCCCGTAAAATTATTGTGGGAAACATTTCCGTTGACATACCATTTATCTGAAAAGCGATGTCCAACCGAAAGAGATTGAATATGCCTTCCCTGATCAAAAAAACTAAATTCATTTCCAATGGTCTCTTCCTGTAGATACGGGGTGATTTCCCATTGGTATTCTGAATCTTTTCGGGTAATGATATTAATGATGCCAGAAACCGCATTAGAGCCATATTGTACACCCATGGAACCTTCCACAATCTCTACTTGCTCAATGTCATCCAAATTTATTTGGGTGAGATCGGCATTGTTTCCAAACCCTTCATCGTTGATCAAGGGAATATTGTCTACCAGAACTTTAAAGTATTGGCCATCCAATCCGAACAGCTCTACACTGCTCTTTCCCGTGGAAGGATTGGGTTGAATACTTATGTTGAGGGATTGGTTAAGGACATCTGCCAAGGTATTGCCGGCCAAGCGGTCCATGGTTTCTCGTGGAATCACTTTTACCTCAAAAACCGATTTGTCCACACTCTGTTTGTTGATTTGGCCCGTGAGCACCACTTCTTCCAATTGCTGCATGGCCATTGAGTCTTGTTCCACCGTTTCAGATTCTTGTGCAAGTGCTAAAGCGCAGAAAAAAAATGAAAAATAAATGAGAAACTTATTTTTATTTAGACTCATTCTAGTTAGATTTGTCGCAAATATATAAGTTATTTTAATTCAGTCTAAATAATATTAATATTTTTGTCAAATCAGTTTTAGAGCAGTTTAACTAAATAACACCATGAAGAAATCAATCATTTTTACCACACTTGCCCTTGCAGTGACATTGGCAATGCAAGCCCAAGAGAAAAAGGAATTGGACCGTAATGCCATAAAGGAGATGTGCGGTTGTTTTGAAATCACATTCAAGTACACAGAGACTTTTGCACCTGAAATCGACTATGAAAAAAAACTGGATTACACGGCCAAGGCTTTGGAGTTGGCCATTCCCATTGTAGATGAAGAGAACAAAATTTCGTTGCAGCATTTGTTGGTTGTTCATGATACCGTGGTGATCAAACACTGGAGGCAGGATTGGTTGTACGAAAATCAAGATGTTTTTTATTATGACAAGGACAATAATTGGACTTTTCACAAGCTCCCTGCCGATGCAGTAAAAGGGCAGTGGACCCAAAAAGTATATCAAGTGGATGATAGTCCTAGATATTCCGGATCGGCTACTTGGGTGCATTTTGATGGTAAACATTTCTGGGAAAATGATACCGATTCCCCACTTCCTAGACGGGAATATTCCAAACGCAGCGATTACAATGTCATGAAAAGGGGCAATCGTCAAGAAATTACTTCATACGGTTGGGTACATGAGCAGGATAACGATAAAATCATTCGTAAAGAAGGGGAGCCAGATGTATTGTTGGCCCAAGAAAAAGGGATGAACATTTATACCAAAGTTGCAGATGAAAAATGCAAAATAGCCCAAGACTGGTGGAATCAGCACAAGGACTTCTGGGCTAAGGCACGAGCATCTTGGGACCAAGTTTATGATAGAAGCACAGACTTGACCTTGCTCAAGCAAGTGGATAACACGCCGCTTTTTATGCACTTCTACAATTTGGAAGAAGTCAACGCGGGTCAAGACAAAATATCACAATTGATACAAACATTTATTGTAGATAAAAAAGCATCTAAAAATGCAGAGGGGAAGTAAGTTTAAGGTTTTCAGTTTGGCCGTAATTTTTACGGCCCTTTCCCTCTTTGGTTTTGGCACCCAGAAGATTCCAGCTAAACTTCAGGAAAAAATAGACAATGCCGTACAGACTACTTTTGGGGTACAGGAGTTTACTTTGGAACAGCTTGCAGTACATGCTGATTTGAACAAAAAAACACCTGTGGAAATGGGAGGTGAAAACCTTTTTAATATTCTGCAAGGGGGTAATTCTTTGGGTTATTTGTACTTGGGAGAAGCGCCAAGTATGAAAAATGTTTTCGATTATGTGGTGCTCTTTAATCCAGATTTGAGCATTAAAAAATCCAAAATCTTAATTTACCGTGAAGATTACGGACGTCAAGTGGGCAGTCAGCGATGGCTAAAACAGTTTATCGGTAAAAAAGCAGGGGAAAGTCTAATCTACGGTGAGGATATCGATGCCATTTCTGGGGCCACTATTTCTGCCAAATCCATGACCTTGGCCGTAAATAATACATTGCAGAGTATGCAAGTTTTACAAGAGAACAATTTTTTTTAGTGATAGAAATGTTGTCAAATTCAATAGGGCCTCCTTTTAAGGTGGCCTTTTGTTTTTAAGGAATCCAAACTTTCTGGCTAACTTTGAGTTATGACCCGGGACATCATAGATATCAACGATTTTACCATTTTAGTAGAAGAAGCCAAGGCCGATGTGCCCACAAAAGACGCGTGTCTGTTTGATGAACCTGTTATCGCTGTGGCTTTCTATGGCTCGGGCAATGTGGATTTATCGGTAAAATATGGAACCACCCAGAAGGATTTTCAATACACTAAGGGGTTGGCACTCTCTTTTTATGCGGATGAAAAAGTGGTGTTTGAGCATACGGTGACTTCAGGCAAGCCTTTGGAATGTATTGTAATCGCAACTTCGCCCCGTAATTTGGCAAAGTTGCCCAATGAAGAGGGTGAATTGTTTTCTGAAATGCTCAATCAGTTGGTGAATCCGTCAGACCATTATGTAGAAGGGCCACAATTCTTTATGACTCCTGAAATGCAAAGCATAGTAGGACAGATTTTTTATAACTCATATGAAGGCAAGACCAAAATGATGTTCTTCCGTAGTCAGATGACCGCATTACTTTCCCATTTTTTTGGCCAGTTGGCCACTATGGACAGAGAGAGCATCAAGGCATCAGAGCGGGAGAAGTTGTTTCAGGCCAAGGAAATTCTTTCCAATCAATTGGACAACCCGCCATCACTGACAGAATTGTCCAGGCAGATAGGCCTCAATAGTTTTAAATTGAAAAAGAATTTTAAGGAGGTCTTTGGGGTTCCAGTATTCAAATACCTTCAAAACGAACGGATGAACAAGGCCCATGAACTACTCCGAAAGCATGATGCTACAGTACAGGAGGCGGCTTGGCAGGTAGGCTATGATAGCTTAAGTTCTTTTTCCAATGCCTTTGCCAAAAAATTTGGGTTTCGTCCCAGCGAGATACGGCAATAATCGCTCTAAATTTGTGAAACGGCAAAAAGAACCACTTTTTCTTCTTTTCCCTTTAGGGAAATACTACCTAATGCAGCAAAGGAATATGTACTTGAATTGAAAAGGTTGACAAGCGTTTCGGATATCAACAATTCGCTACCCAAACTATTGCATTGTTCTTGAATTCGGGCTGCTGTGTTCAAGGTATCGCCGTGATACGCAATTTCTTTTTTATATTTCCCGACTTCGGTAACAGTGACCATTCCAGTATGCATTCCTGCTTTGAAAAAAGGGAGTACGCCATACTTTTTTTCATAATATCCCCGCTTTTTCTCCAGAGTTGACTTGAAGTCATAAAACGCTTTGAGGCAACTGTCATTTTTCAGTCCGTTTTTCAAAGTCCAAGTGAGTACAGCTTCATCCCCAACATATTGATAGATTTCAGCGGAGTTGTTTGCGAGGGCATTTCCAAGGTCGTTAAAACAATCCTGAATCAGTAAACTATAGTTCAAATGCCCCAATTGTTCCGCAAGTTGAGTGGAAGAACTAAGGTCTAAAAACATGAAAATGCGTTCTTCTTCCCGCGGTGTATAAAATTTCCCTTGCATTAATTTTCTGAGGTTGCCTTCTCCCAACATCAAATTGATTTGTCGTAAAAGGGTCAAAAAAACATCTACTGAAAGCACATAAAAATAAATGGCAGCACTGCCATCATCAATGGCAAAAGCCACTAGGTCTAAAGTAGTTCCAAAGTAAAGCTGGTACACTGCATACGCCCCCAAAATCAAAAGGGCCAAGAATACGACGCCATAGATGAACCGAAAGATGAGTAGGGAAATCAAGGAACGGTATTGTTGCACCCGTTCTTCAGTGAGGATTTGGCCAATGCCTGAAATCAATCCCATTATAGGTCCCAAGGTTACTGAAATCAATAGGCTGGAGGTTGTGTCAAACTTAAGACTGCCCATTTCAGTAGTGCCAACCCCCCGGACAATACTCAAAAATACAAAGGCAAGGGTCCAGCCAATGCAATAGAACCGGAGTATCCGCCATCTGCGTTTGTTGGTTAAGGGGAAGGCCATTCCCCAAAGTTATCCTTTTCAAACAAATCTTACTGCTTTTCAAACAAATAGACCTAGTGAGCTTGATGCAATTTTGTCCTGTAATCCTAAAACAAAAACAAAATGAAATTCTTTAGAGCTGTATTCATCGGACTTATCATTTGGATTTTGGGCGTGAGCATTTTTCTATTGTCCTATTTCATGCCGATTATGGACGATTTGGATTTTCAGGCTAATCTGGTACTCTCACTGGCCGTGGTTCCCATAGTTTGGATGGGTTCGTGGTTTTACTATACAAAGGATGCTACAACCCATGGAATGATGGTAGGAACCATACTTTTTCTGACCAGCGCCCTGATGGATGCACTTATTACGGTTCCGTATATGATGGCTCCCTATGGCGAAACCTACCATAGTTTTTTCACTGCGCCAAGCTTTTGGTTGATCGCTGTGGAGTTTCTGCTGACTGCGGTGCTGTTCTGGAGTTTCAGGGTAAAGTCAAACAGTCAGAAAACAATCAATTCAAAATAAAATAGTCTAATAACAAAAACAAGAAAATCATGAAAGCAAATTATTTAGTACTCGGTGGAAAAGGAAAAACAGGACGTAAAGTTGTTGAGCGATTGGCTCAATTGAATCAGAATGTCCGGATTGGTTCACGTAGTGAAACTCCATCGTTTGATTGGGAAAACACGAAAACCTGGGCAGATGCACTCGAAGGTATGGACAGGGTATACATTACCTTTCAACCCGATTTGGCGGTGCCTGGGGCTTTGGAAGCTATTGAAGGATTTGTAAAAGTTGCAAAACAGAAACAAATAAGAAAAGTAGTGCTGTTGTCAGGAAAAGGAGAACGAGAGGCCGAACTGTGTGAGCAGGTGGTCATCAATTCTGGAATTGATCACACAATTGTGCGAGCAAGTTGGTTTAATCAGAATTTTAGTGAAAGCTTCTTCTTGGACCCGATTTTGGCTGGACAAGTAGCCTTGCCCCAAGCTGAGGCCAAGGTTCCTTATGTTGACACCAATGACATTGCCGATGTAGTGGTAGAAGTATTGATGAACGATAATCACAATGGGAAAATCTATGAATTGACAGGTCCCCGCTTCTTAACTTTTCCAGAAGTAGTGAATGAGATTGCACAAGCTTCTGGACGTGACATCACATTTATGCCCATATCACTTCCAGCATATACCAAGATGATGGGGGATTTCGGTGTGCCTTCAGATTATGTGTGGTTGATTAATTACCTATTTTCTGAAGTTTTGGGGAACAAGGCAAATGAGGTCATTACCCATGATATTGAAAAGGTGTTGGGAAGAAAACCCAAGGATTTTTCAGAATATGTAGCGGAAACTGCCGCCACGGGAATTTGGAACCAAGAGGTTGGAGTATAGTTCAAATTGGTGTTTTAATTAGAAGCAGGCCCAAAGGGCCTGTTTTTTATTTAGATAAGGGTCGTTAAATAACTATAAGCAATTCCGGATAGAATGGCGAATCCGAAACTCAGAAGTGTACCAATGAGCACATACTCGGTGAGTTTACGGTTTTTCCCTTTGTTAAGATCTCCAAACCGGAAAACGGACTTGGCGGCAATCAACAATCCAATGGCTGCCCATTGTTGAATTAAAATAAACCCAAAAACAAAAAGTCGCTCCAGCATACCAATATAAGTGCCGGCATTTTTGAGGGAACCCCCTTCTGTGGATTCATCGTCTTTGGCGATTTCATCAATATAGGGAGCTAATAACATTCGCATTAAAATCCCACACACGTAGGTTACAAATACCAAAAAGGTAATGAGAATCAGTGTCTTCTCCCCAAATAATAAACTGAAATCAATTTCAAAAGGGGAAATCCAGTAGACCATGGCGCCAATGACAAGGATATGAAGGACTTGGTCCACTACAAAAAGCCAACGGTAATTTTTTGGGTTGGTGAGACTGAGTTTACCCAAATCAATGAGGAAATGGGAAACAATAATGATGGCCACGGCACCTAAATGTTGAAATTGAAGGATGAGCAGCAGGGCCAATAAGTGTACCGAAATATGCCAATAGAGGTATTTGGATCTCCATTTGTTTTGGAGTTTACCCTCTACCCAATGCGCGGGTTGGAGTACAAAATCGCCAATAAAATGCGCCAAGATAAGTTTAAGTGCGAGTATCATAGTTGGGAGAGTTGGGATTGGTAGAATTGAATCATCTTTTGGACTTCGTCGAAACCGGCCTTGTTTAATTCCTCGCTGATGTTTCCCTGCGATTTACCAAGAATCGCTGCCAGCTCTTTTTGGTTCATAGCTGGGTTTTCGATGGCACTTTTCACTGTTTTGGAAATGGCGGGCGTCCAATTGTCCATGGTCAGAAGTGCCAGTTCCAATAATAGGTTTATATGTTGATTAAAGGTGTTGTTTGGTGATTTTAGTGCAAGATTTTGTTTTTTGAGATTTTCAAAACACTTTCCTGAATTTACGAAGGCCTCACCATTGGATTCGGTTATTTTGTGCCCATTGTAGGTTTTTGTGCCCAATCCTATGGCTATACGCACATCCAATTGGCGTATTTGTTTAAGGCATGCCTTAATGTATATGGATGCTTCCAGGGCTTTTTTCGGAGTGGTCTGCAATTGAAAACTATCCCCTCGATAAATCTCCCACTCCTTTGGCTCAGCACCATATTTATTTAGGGCTTGTTTTAGCATAGGAAGCCATTTGGTAGTTTTGTGCTCCATGGAGTTTTTAATGTCCCCCGTAAGTATGGCAACCATTTTGCTAGTATTTTTTGTAAAAATATCTGTTTATTAGCAGATAACCAAAAATATCTGTAAAAAAGCAGATAAATTAAAATATCTGTAAAAAAGGAGATAATATTATTTATCGTTAAAAAAGCAGGTAATCTAGCATGATGTTTTTCTCTGTGTGAACAAAAAAAGAAGCCACGCCCATGGCAGGCGCGGCTTCTAAAAAATCAACAAAAAACACTATCCTCTTCTTCCTTTCTCCTGCATTTTCTTTTTGCCGTGATGCGCTTTCGCGAATCGTAGTTTTTTCCAGGTTTGGTATTGTTCATCGTTCAATACCTCCCTCATTTTTTCCTGATGTGCAATTTGATGGTCCAATCGTGAATTCTGCATTTCAAATCGCTCTTCAGTTGTGGGCTTTTTTCGTTCACCATTTTCTCTTAGAACTTTCATCTCATCCCACTTCGCCTTTTTAAATTCAGCCTCTTCTAAATTGATGCTCATGACCTTTTGTTGCTGTACCTTGGTTAAATCTAGGGCCAAGGTCATTTTTTTGGTTTTCAATGTGGCCATTTGTTCAGCGGTCATATCCATTTTAGGATCTTTTCGCATTCTAGGGTCATGTTGTCCTTGTGCAAGGACACCTAGAGATATCAAAAGTGCCATTGCTACTACTAATTGTTTCATATGTCTAAATTTTAATGATTTGTCATTTGGACAGGGGCAGTGTCCAAAGGTTTAATCATCCTATAAACAATTATGAAGCTTTTAACAGAACAAATGGGAGGAACCTATTGTTGCTCCTCTTTAAAATTGTCTTGGGGGTTGTTCAACTCGTTGGAGTCTTGGAATTGTGTTTCCACAACGGTTTCTGAACTGATGTTTTCTTGGAATTTATCCTGTTGTTCCACTCCATAATAAATGAATGAAGCAATCACAAAACAGGAAAAGTAGATGAGGCTTTTAGCTTTGTAGGTCATGATTTTTGAGATTTGGTACTACTAATGTAGGCAAACCTTTGGTCAATCTGCACGATATGTTGCGAAATGCCCCTAATTCGATGTAAACAGGATGAAATGTATGGTATAATCGACAAGTAGCATGGTTTATGGCTAAAATCTAAAACAAAGGTTATAATTTCCTACAAAGCTGTAGGGTTATTTGAATTCAAAAGTATGCCCGAAGCGTTACGTTAAAATAATAGTAAACCTTGGTGAAACCTCTTTTGGTGAACAAAACCATCCATTTTGGTGTTTTGGGACCTTGAAAATACAAATGAGCGCCTAAAGCAGATTGTTAAATTAATCCTAATAGAAATTTTTTTTGGAAAAGGACAAAATCTTTGGCAGTCCTGCGTTTTACTGATGGTTTGCACTGTAACACCATGTTTTACGGGGGTTCAGGGGAATCTATTTTTCGTGAAAAAAATCTAAAAGGTGTAACATTTTAAATTCATAATAGTCTTATAAGCATATCATCAATCACAAAATTCAATCAAAAAATGAACAAGTTATTATTAATTTATGGATGTGTACTTTTAAGTAGTTCCGCCATAGCAAGTGACCAACAAGGGACGGTGGTTACAGACACCAAATCAGAGACCGCCAACACCTTGGAAAATGAGTTTACAGTATTGAACATCAATGCTGAGTGGAGTAAAGCCAGTTGGTCCGATGGGACGTATGAGCTTAATTTGGACGACATAGTGTTTATTGAGGAAGAAACCGATTTTGATCTTGGTTTTGATACCGCCGATTATCTTCCTAAGGATTTTAATCCTTATAAAACCTATTTTGACTTGAATTCCATCATATACCTAGAAAGCGAAGTTGAACTGGAACTTGGATTCGACACCGAGTCGTACCTTCCTGAAGGTTTTGATCCCCATACCCAAGTTGTGGATGTACACGGTATCAATTATTTGGAAGACGAGGATGTGGAATTAGGTTTTAATACCCAAGACTATCTTCCAGAAGGATTTTCACCTTACGAAGTGTATGTTAACCTGAACGCCATTCAATTTATTAAGGATGAGGTGGAATTAACCCTAGGATTGGACAGTACGTATGAACTACCCGAAGGTTTTGACCCATACACCAATGTTTTGGAAGTAACTTCCATCAACTACATGGAGGACGAAGAAATAAATTTGGGTTTTGATACATCCAAGTATCTCCCAGAAGGTTTTGACCCTTACGCAGGGGCAAAGTAGTAGGATGTTTTAGTTTTCATTTTACAAATTTTGAGTTAGTTAGTTATGAAAAGCCCTCCTTTGGAGGGTTTTTTATATGAAAGTTGATTTTTTGGCGTTACATATATTGTAAGGTGTTGGTTAACAAAAAAATAACATGGGTTGCCGACATGTCGAAATAGGTAGGGAAATGCGTGTATCGCTATCAATCCCACAAGTTTCGGGAACGGAGCTTGCCACTTTTTCAGAAAATCAGGAAAAGTACTGATAAAGTTGTTTTCGGATACGTAAAGGAAGTTCGTTAACAAAATTCTAATTAAGAAAATCTTCACTGTAAAGGGTTTTACCTTTGTAGTGTAAAAAGCATACAAGAGTAGAGTTGAGTTAGTTTCTTACTATTTTTTTGAGTTAGTTAGTTTGTCAATGGCCCCTTCGTTTGAAGGGGCCATTCGTTTTTAGAACAATACGGGAATCACAAACTTGAATACCAAGACCAATAACCCCACGGCAATAAGGTTCAAAATGATTCCCACACGTGCCATTTGCGCAATCTTCACATAACCACTGGCAAAGACAATCGCGTTGGGCGGGGTGGCCATCGGCAACATAAAGGCGCAGCTACTTGCTATTGTTACGGGAATCAGTAAATAAAGTATTGGAATATCCAGCCCTAGGGCAATACCGGCCACCACTGGAGCCAAAACAGCTACCAGGGCCACATTGCTCATCAATTCGGTCATGAACAGCATCAAGAAAATCAATAATGTAGCCGTAAGGAGTATACTGATTTCACTTTGGGCTATGGCATCTGCTACCATATCCACAATTCCGCTGGAGGACATCCCTTGTGCCAGGGCCAACCCCCCACCAAATAATATCAATATGCCCCATGCCAATTTTGATGTGTCTTTCCATTCAATAATAAAATCACCCTTTTTGATATTGTAGGGTATGGAAAAAAGAGCGATGGCCGCAAAAATGCTGATCATGGTATCGGTGAGCCCCAATGAGGGGAATATGGCGTTGATCAATGTCCTGAAAATCCAAAGGAATACCGTTACCCCAAATATGGCCAATACCATTTTTTCTTTTCCCGATGTAGGGCCAAGTTTTTCCAATTCGGTTTGAATAACCTCTTTGGAAGCATTGAACTTCAAGTTTCGATTGGGAAACATCCATTTAACCAAAACCCCATACGAAATGGCAATCATGATGATGGAAAAGGGCAATCCCAGAGTCATCCATTTTAAGAAAGAGATTTCAGTATTGTATTCATTTTCCAAAAGTCCTATCAAGACCGAGTTCGGGGGCGTACCAATAACCGTGGCAATACCACCAGCATTGGCTGAAAAGGCTATCCCAAGCATTACACTCAATGCAAAATTTTGGTCGTCTTTGGTAAAACCGTCTTCATCATTCACCAAAAGACCGATTACCGATAAAGCAATGGGAAGCATAACCACTGTAGTGGCTGTATTACTGATCCACATGCTAAGTGCGGCTGTAGCAATCATAAACCCCAGCACTACCTTGTTGGGTGTAGTGCCCGTTAATCTAATGATGTTAAGTGCTATACGGCGATGTAGATTTACCTTTTCCAAGGCTAGTGCCATGACAAAACCTCCAAAGAACAGGAATACAATTGGACTGCCATAGTTTGCCCCAACCTCGTCAATGGGCAATATTTTAAGAATGGGCAGAAGCAATAAGGGCAAAAGCGCTGTGACAGAGATGGAAACTGCTTCGGTGATCCACCAGATTAACATCCAAACTGCAACAGAAATTACAGCGTCCCCTTTTTGGGAAACGAGTTCCACGGGTAAGTTGGCAAGAATCAGAAAGGCGATGGGCCCAAAAATTAGCCCTATTTTTTTGCTTAGCTCCATTTGGGATTCTAAGCTATGCTTTTTTGCGAAATAACAAAAATAATGAAGCCCCATGCAGGGGCTTCACCATCAAAATAATCAAAAACGGGTAGATTTACTTAATCTTAAATGTCAATCTACCAAAGACATAACGTCCATTTTGACCGAATTGCACCGACCTTCTGGAATAGATGAATCGGCCATCGGATCTAAAAGCGGGGTCGTTCTCATCTGGATATACATCCAAAAGATTGTTGGCGCCAACAGTTAGGGTAACATTTTCTGAGAAACTGTAACCTGCGGTAAGGTCAGTGATTATTTTGGCACCAAAGGTATAATCAATCGTGGGATCATCCTCGTTGGTAGCTTCGCGTACTTCTCCAAAATAACCATTGCGTAAAAAGAAATTCCAACGATCGTTGATTTTTACATTGTGCGACAGGTTTCCTTTGGTGGTAGGCACAGCAGATTCTAGATAAATTCTACTGGTAGGGTCAAAATAGGTATCACTTAGGCCAGCATTGGCAATAGCTTGTGGAACTTTTACTCTTTCAACCGTAGTTTCGGAAAATGTCATGGCCAGTGTATTGGTCAAGGAAACATTATCTGAGATATTGGTTTTATGATCCACCACAACATCCAAACCTTTGGTTTGGGTATCCACAGAATTGGTGAAGAAGGCAGCCTGCGTGGCATTGGCCTGTTGAAACAGGTTGGCGAGTTCTTGATTTCCATTATCGTCAAACTGTCCGGTAAGAATCACCCTATCATCAATATTGATGAGAAAGCCATCCAACGTGAATTTTAGATTGGCACTGGGAACTCTTGCGGTAAATCCTGCGGTAGCACCGATTGAGGTTTCCTCTTTTAACGGCTCAATCCCTAATAGACGGGCCACTCTGGAGGTATTTGGGAAGATTCCTACCTCATTGGGAATTCCATCTACAAAAAGCGTGGAAGTGGAGCTATAATGGATTTGATGTAAAGATGGAGCCCTAAAACCGGTCTGCCCGCCACCGCGCAGGTTAAAGTTTTCGGAAACTTTGAGGCGTGTGGCCAGTTTAAAATTGAGTGTACCTCCAAAGTCGGAGAAATTCTCATACCGTACTGCACCACTCACCAAAACAGACTCTGTAAAATCTGCTTCCACATCAAAATAGCCTGCTATGGTATTTCTGAAAGCATCTACCTCATTGTCCGGTTTGAACCCCGGAAATACTTGGATTCCCCCAGGTCTTGAATTGCCAAAAAAGTCGGTGGGTACTTCAGAATCGGGGTCTGTTGGATCATGGGGATTTCCCAAAGTATTGTATTGTGTGTAGGAGGCTTCTTCGCCAGCTACAATGGCATAATTTTCCACCCGGTATTCTGCACCAAAGGCAATGTTCAGACCAGCCATGGTATCTTCAAAAAACCGACTCATATCAAAATTGGTGGTGTTCTCACTGTAATTGAATCCTCCTGAATCGGCTTCAAACGGCGTGGAATTGACCAAAGAGGCATTGTTGGAGTTGGAGATTCGATAAAGGAATTCATTTTTTCCGTAGGAATTGCTGAAATCTACATTCCAATCCCCTAACATTCCTTTAATACCAAATGCTGCTGACTTATCCGTAATATTGGAATTGATTTCCGGTAAAAAGCCATTGATATAAGCAGGTGTATAGCTTCGGGATTGATTGGGCAAACGGTAAAAGCCTGCGGCATTTCCATTTTTAAAACTCAATCCTCCAAAACCATAAAACTCCAAGTTTTCATCAAGCGGAATGGAAAGGTTGGCAAAAAACTGGGAACCCCTCAATTCGGACTGACCCACGCGCATGTTAAAGTCGCTACGCTGCAGACCTCTTGCCAAGAGTTCTTGCTCTGTGACATCGGCACCCAAAATGCCTTGAAGTTCCTCTTTGGTTTCATTACCTGTCAATGAAAAGCCAGCAGCTCCGGCGTATTGGAAAATATCGTTCAAATCATCATCAAGAAGCAGGGAAATATCGTAGTTGTCATCGGCTGCCACACGTTCAATGGAGTTATAACCATTAAAGATGGAGCCTTCCCATTCCTGCATACGGTTGGTCCATCCACGGAAATTAAAGTTTCCTGTAAAGTTGATAAAACCACCGTCTTCACCAATGGGCAGGCCATAATTTAAGCCAAGGTTTACTTGTTCCCCATCTATTTTTTTGGCCGGACTGTGTTCGCTGGTAAAATTGGCACCGGTATTAATATCCACCTGGAGTTCATTGACGCTTTTCTTAAGAACAATGTTAATGACCCCGGCAATGGCATCAGAACCATATTGTGCGGCTGCACCATCCCGAAGAATTTCAATTCGGGAAATGGAGTTGGATGGGATAGTGGTCATGTCCGTACCCACGCTACCACGACCAAAGGTTCCATTTACATTGACCAAACCTGTTTTGTGTCTTCGCTTTCCATTAATGAGCACCAAAACTTGGTCTGGCCCAAGACCCCGCAATGCAGCAGGGGCAATATGGTCTGTACCATCAGAAATGGTCTGTGGGTTGGATGTGAAGGAAGGTGCGGCATAGTTCAAAATCTCGGTAACGGTTACCTGCGGGGTGGATTGTACCAATTCCGTAACATCAAGCACGTCCACTGGGACCGGAGTGTCCGTAGCGGTACGGTTGGCATTTCTAGAACCAACAACGACCACATTTTCGAGTGCAAGCCCCGCCTGAAGGGTAATGTTGAGGGTGTTCCCTGTTACGGTAGCTTCTTGGGAATTGAATCCCACATAAGAAAATACCAGAATATCTCCTGTGTTAGCTTGGATGGTGTAATTGCCATCAAAATCGGTGATGACGCCGTTAGTGGTTCCTTTTACCAAGACCGATGCTCCCGGCAGCGGTACATTTTGGTCATCATAAACGGTTCCGGTCACCTCTTGTGCCACGGCAGCAAAACATACCAATAGCACAAAAAGGAATGTTAGTTTCATTCTTTTCATTTAAATAGGTTTAAGTAAGATTAAGGGGGTATGCTGCTGAAAATCTCCTTTTAAAAAAAGGATTGGTTATTGGCAAGATAGGACTTTTTTTAAAAATGAAAACCCCAGCTTGTCAAATGTTAAGCCGGGGTTTGTACGTATTTAAGAGGAAATTGACTTGTCTCAGCCTGTGTATTTGGCCAAGAGATGATCTTCTGTTTTTTCCACTTTTAGGAGCCCATGTTTTGATAGACTCTTGGTGCTCTTGTCCCATTTTTTGCCACTAAGTCCAGCCTTATCCTTTAGGTCGGACAGGGACATTTCTCCAACAGGTTTTAGAATATCAATTATGGCTTTTTCTTCTTCGGTGAGTTCCACTTTTTTCTTTTCGGGACGCATTTGCGGGAAAAACAACACTTCTTGGATGGAGGAGTTGTTGGTCATCAACATCACTAGACGGTCAATACCGATTCCAATTCCTGAAGTTGGCGGCATTCCGTATTCTAAGGCGCGCAAAAAATCTTGGTCAATGAACATAGCCTCATCATCTCCTTTTTCGGAGAGTTTCAATTGTTCTTCAAAGCGCTCACGTTGGTCAATGGGGTCATTCAACTCAGAATAGGCATTGGCCAACTCTTTTCCGTTTACCATTAACTCAAAACGCTCTGTTAACTTTGGATTGGAACGATGCTCTTTGGTCAATGGACTCATTTCCTTTGGGTAATCGGTTATAAAGGTGGGTTGTATGTAATGGTGCTCACATTTTTCTCCAAAAATCTCATCTATCAATTTACCCACACCCATGGTTTCATCCACCTCGATTTTCAGTTTTTTGGCTGTTTCTCTGAGTTGGTCTTCGTCCATATCGGCCACATCATACCCTGTATGAATCTTAATGGCTTCCAAAATGGGAACTCTGGGGTAAGGTGCTTTAAATTCGATCTCGTGATTGCCTACCTTTACTTTGGAACTTCCTGTAGCATCTATGGCCACTTTTTCAAGAAGCTTTTCAGTGGTTTCCATCATCCAATTGTAATCTTTGTAAGCAACATACAATTCCATTACGGTGAATTCTGGATTGTGGGTACGGTCCATTCCCTCGTTTCGGAAGTCTTTGGAGAACTCGTACACGCCATCAAAACCACCAACGATGAGTCGCTTTAAGTATAGTTCGTTTGCAATCCGTAGATATAAAGGAATATTCAAAGCGTTGTGATGCGTTAAAAACGGACGTGCAGCGGCCCCTCCGGGGATGGGCTGTAAAATTGGGGTTTCCACTTCCAAATAGCCACGTTCATTGTAGAATTCACGGATACTGTTGGTAATTTTTGTTCGCTTGATGAAGGTCTCTTTCACATGTGGGTTCACTACCAAATCCACATACCGCTGGCGGTAGCGAAGCTCTGGGTCGTTAAACGCGTCGTACACCTTGCCATCTTCATTGACTTTGGGTAGGGGAAGGGGGCGCAACGACTTGCTCAACAAGCTAAAGCCTTTTACCATTACGGTTTTTTCCCCAACTTGGGTCTTGAACAGTTCACCTTCAACGCCGATGATATCCCCAATATCCAACAATTTTTTGTAGACATCGTTGTACAGCGTCTTGTCCTCACCGGGACATATCTCATCACGGTTAAAATAGACCTGGATTTTACCTTCGCTGTCCTGCAACTCGGCAAAAGAGGCTTTCCCCTGAATTCGTCGGGACATCAATCTACCGGAAATCACCACCTTCTTGCCTTCCTCAAAATTGGCCTTGATGCTCTTGGATGTAGCATCCACTGGATATAATGCTGCAGGATAGGGGTCGATGCCCATTTCCCTAAGCTTGGTCAATTTTTCTCTTCGAACGATCTCTTGTTCCGATAGTTGCATAGCTGTAAAAAAATTAAAGCGCAAAATTACACTTTTGCGCTTTAATTCCATTCCTCGGTACGGTTTATTGTGCGTAATTGGGTGTGTAAGTTCGGTTTTGAACAATTTGGGCGATGTCTTCCTCCAAGGAATCAATGGGCCGCTCCACAATTCGGTTGACTTCTTGCTCATTTTTGAAGAAAATCATGGTGGGGACTTTTATGATGTTGAGTCCTTTTTCCTCACCGGTCGGACTTTTTTTGTAATGTTCTTTTCTGCGGTCCAAGGCTATGATTTCTAGGTGTTCCATGGGGTAATTGGCAGCTTCCAGAATTTTGATGAAACGCGGTGTTTCCCGTTTGCTATCGCCACACCAAGTACCCAAAAATAATTTGATCTTGTATTGGGCCAAGTCTTCTTTAAAGAGTTTTACCAAGGATTCATCCACAGCGTAGGTTTTCATTCCTTGATGGAACCACTGTTGGTAAGGCTGGGTGTGAAGCCCATCCAAATTGATTTTCCCTACTAGATATTTTCGGCCATCCTCTTGCACAATTTCTTTGTTAAATTCTTGGGAAAAGGTGAGTGTTGTGCATAGAACCAGTAGTGTTGTAAATAGATGTTTCATGATTTTTCGATTTAAAGATTCAGCTCGAAAATTCCTGAAAAACAAGGCTTAGGAAGACAATTTAGGGATGGAAATGGGGACTAGACCCTAGGTTGATTTTAGTTTCGGGTCGAAAGCTGAACCCTGATGCTGTCTGTGCGCCATTTATTTTATCGTGCCAGCGCCCAATAGACTTACAGGTTCCTTTTGTCATTTCGAACCGACTGAAAGGAGCGTGAGAAATCTCATTGAAAAAACAGATTTCTCAATTGTCACTACGACCCTCATTTCAAAATGACGAGTTGCGTCAAAAATGAAACTCCATTCAATGTAACAGTAAGGATTTAGGATTAACCGTGATTTATTTTTTGAAGAGAGCTACAATTTCTTCTCGGGATGAAACCTCCAGCTTTTTATAGAGATTATTGATGTGGGTTTTTACGGTGCTGTGGCTCACAAAAAGTGCGGTGGCAATCTCTTTATTGCTTTTTTCCTGAAGGATATGGTCTACAATTTTTTGTTCTTGGGGAGTTAGTTTTTGTCGCATGGATTTTTCTGCAACCCTAGCTTTCAATTTTTGTTTGGTGATGAAGTAGACGTTGGCCAAAAGTGAAAGAATCAGGGTCAAAATCAACAGATACTTTAAATTCCAGGTTTTAGGTGAATTAAAGTTAGCTAGTTGCTGGTCCGTTGCAATTTCGGCCGCATATTCTTGGGTGAAACCAGCTTCTGGGTATATGCTTTGCAGTCGATTTAAAAGACCTTTATAATACGAGTTGGCAGAAACATCCTGAAGATAATGGGTATAGGTTTCATTTCGTTTGTCCGATAGAAAATCGTAGATAAAAAGCTCTACCAGCGGTTCTTCAGCGCTTTTGCCAAAATCCTGTAAAGTGGCAAACCACTTTTTGGAATTAAGATTTTTACTGGTCTCACCGGGGTATTCCATAAAATCAAATACCATTTCGTCCTTTAAAAACTCTACTTGCAGCAAGGCTTCCGATTTTGGATTGGTGGAGACAATGGTGCAAAGGGATTGGTCTTCAAACGAAGTTGGAAATTGAACCGTATCCAAATTGTTGGCAATGAACAAAACACTTTTGCTGTTGTTGCACTGTCCTAAAAAATGGTTGTCTTCACTGGTGTTGGTACAGCCATCCAAATGAATGCGGTAGATTCGATTTTCCTTTGGCAGATTATTCCCTTCAAACTGAAAATGACCCAGCGAATCCACTTGGGTCTTCTTCACAATCTGATTGAGATAAATTCGGGATGACTTTCTATAATCCTCGACTAAGGAAAGATAAATGGTGTTTCCAGCATTGATTTGGGATACCTCGCCCGAAAATTGATATTGGGCAAGAAGCGCAGCAGAGTTTAAGAATAAAACGAAAAGAAAATATCGCCGCATGAGACTTTATTATATCCAAGATATTTGAAAATTCGTCAATTCGAGTAATTTTTGGAAGCAGCGCAACAAAAATTGTATCGAGAATCAGAATTTCAGAAGCAAAAACCCTGTTCTCGATACTTTTCCTTTGGAAAAACTCGAACTGACGGCTTCGGGATTTTGACTTTCATGTAAAATTGGACAATTATAACAAAAATAGAGGTTTCGTGTAACAAAAGCACCGTGTAAGGTACTAATAAGTATCATCAATCAATAGTTACATCATGAGTTTTTGGAGAGTCCTTTTGGCCATATTGTTCCCGCCCCTTTCCGTAATCGGAAAAGGTTGTGGGTCTTTTCTAATTGTATTATTGTTGACTTTTTGTGGATGGGTGCCGGGCGTACTCGCCGCTTTGGTCATCCTCAACAATTCAAACTAGTCGAGATTATTCCTTTTCCCAGATGATGGAGCCTGTGGTAGAACCACCGGAGTACATTAAAATCAACTCGGTTTCGGTGAGTTTTCCAATTTCAAAACTGGTTATTCCCAAAATTCCACCGCCATTAACTTGCAATCCGGCCGAAGTGGTTGCTGTGGCTTCAATAAAGGTGTAAGTTCTGGTTGCCAACCCATCGGTAGCACAATTGCTCTCATACCATTCAATTTGCAGATCATCCAAAGTCAAAAACTCAAGAAATGAATCCGTCTGGCAATCTTCAATGGTTACTTCGGAGCCATTATTGGTGCCTCCGGTCAAGTACCATTTACCCATCAAAAGTTCTTGGGGGGTAAGTTCTGGTCCTGCATCATCATCGGAACTACAGGAGAGTAAGATTACGCTAAAAAGGCAGAGCAATAGTTTTGGGGTTTTCATCGGTTGTTATTGATTTAGAGTTATTTACTGTCCTCACTATAACGGAGAAGGAAGATTTTTATGATGTTTCAAGGTCGTTTTTCGTTCAAAGAACGATTTGCATGCAAGAAAGCAAACAGATAAGTGGTTTAAATGATCTCAAAAGTTGTGGGTATTTGGGTATTATGGTATTTTTAGCCCTTTGCCGTTGCCCGCCAAATGTGGGTACAGCGTAACTTAACTTTAGTTTTATGAAAAAAATCCAAATCCTAATCTTAGCCTTTGTGGCGATTTTTACCTACTCGTGCAATTTTACCGAAGAGATTCATCTACAGGAAGACGGTTCTGGAAAGCTATCCATTAATTTTGATGGTTCTGAACTCATGGAAATGGCAGGTGATCAAATGGTGAAGGAAAACGAAAAACCCATCGACTCCATAATTTCCTTTAAAGATTTATTGGAAGAAAAAAAGGATAGTATTGCCCAACTTTCCCCCGAAGAACAGGCAAAATTGAAAAAATTGGAGCCGTTCAACATGCACATGGTCATGAATCCGGAGGAAAAGGTGATGAAGTTTGACCTGTTCAGCAATTTTAAAAATGTGAACGAGGTGAATGACGCTTTCAACACGTTTAGGGAAGCCAGTTTAATGGGCCCCAAAAGCCAACCGGAACAAGCAACGCCCATGCCCATGTCCGAGCAATCCACCCAAGTGACCTACACCTTTGCCAAGAACACCTTTTCAAGAACGGCCAAAATCATTGATGAGGAGCTGTTCCAGCAGAATATTGACAGTCTTCAGGGGTCAGAAATGTTCCTTTCGGGGTCTACCTATACCCTAAAATATCATTTTCCAAGAAGGGTAAAGTCCACCACGGCGGAAGAGGCCACTTTTAGTGCGGACGGCAAGACCATGATTTACGAAGTCTCTTTTTTGGAGATGATGAAAGACCCTAAACTTTTGGATATTGAGGTGGAGTTGGAAGAATAGTTTTCCAACCTTAGCCTTTGTATCTTTGTACCATGAACAAAAAGGTTGGGCTACAGGATTTAGGTTTCAAGGATTACAAGGAAACTTGGGATTACCAGGAATTGCTGTTCCAAAATATTGTGGATGCCAAGATCAAGAACAGGAGAGAAGGCACTACCCTTGAAACTCCCAATCATTTTTTGTTTGTGGAACATCCCCATGTCTACACCTTGGGAAAAAGTGGTGACATCACCAATTTATTGGTGGATGAAAAAGCTTTGGAAGAAAAAGGTGCCACGTTTTATAAAATTAACCGGGGTGGGGATATTACCTATCACGGTCCCGGACAGGTGGTGGGCTATCCCATTTTGGACTTGGACAACTTTTTTACTGATATCCACAAATACCTTCGTTTTTTGGAAGAAATGGTCATTCGCACTTTGGCCGAATACGGACTAAAAGCTGAACGTTCCGAAGGAGAAACGGGTGTTTGGCTGGATGTGGGTACACCATTTGCCCGAAAGATATGCGCCATGGGCGTACGGGCCAGCCGTTGGGTAACCATGCATGGTTTTGCCTTGAACGTCAACACGGATTTGGGTTATTTTGACCTTATGATTCCTTGTGGCATTAAGGACAAGGCCGTTACTTCCCTGAATGTGGAACTGGGCCAAAAGCAGGTTGACATGGGAGAGGTGAAAGAGAAGCTACTCCGCCAATTTCAAGAACTTTTTGAAGCGGAGTTGGTGCGGGAGAAGACAGAGGTATAGGTTTTTCTGGCAATCAATTTAACTAACTTCACACCTGCCTACCAAACAGACAGATAGTCGAAGTATAGCAAACAAATCATATCTTTAAAAGCTGTAAACCATAGACGCTTTTATAAAAAAATCCCAAAATGATTTATCGTATTGTATGTATGGCAGTATTAACCTTAAGTGTGGGTAGCATTGCCGCTCAAAGCTTAAAAGTTGCTCCAAATAATAGGTATTTAGTAACCCAAGATGGGACTCCTTTCTTTTGGCTTGCGGATACGGCTTGGGAATTATTCCATAGATGCAATAGGGAGGAAGCCGATATGTATCTCGAAAAAAGAGTTGAACAGGGATTTAATGTTATTCAGGCCGTTGCACTTGCAGAACTTGATGGCCTAAACACGCCAAATCCTTACGGCCATTTGCCTTTAAAAGATAATGATCCTTTACAGCCTAATGAGAAGTATTTTGAGCATGTGGATCATATCATAAAAAAAGCAGGTGAACTTGGTCTTTATATAGCGCTGTTGCCAACATGGGGAGATAAAGTCAATACTGAAAGCTGGGGTGTGGGGCCTGTGGTCTTCAACCCGGAGAATGCCTATGAATATGGCAAATGGATAGGGAATAGGTACAAAGATGTGGATAATGTCATTTGGATAATCGGAGGTGATAGAAACCCCCGTGAAAATTCTGATGATCTAGTGATTTGGAATCAAATGGCAGAAGGTATTGTAAATGCTGTGGGAGGGAATGAAAAAGCCTTGATGAGTTTTCATCCCCAACCTAAGGAAAACGGGGGTTCTTCTACATGGTTCCATCAAGAAGAATGGTTGGATTTTAATATGCACCAAACCGGTCATTGCCCAAATAAGGGAACCTATAAACACATTAAGCATGATTATGATTTGAACCCCATAAAACCAGTCTTGGATGCTGAGCCATTGTATGAGGATCATCCAAATTGTTTTAATGCCGAAGAACTTGGTTATAGCAATCACGAAGACATCAGGATGATCATGTACTGGAATGTTTTTGCAGGGGCCTTTGGGCAAACCTATGGTTGCCATGATGTTTGGCAGATGTACAAAAATGATAAAGAACCAATTAATAAGCCTTTAAGACCGTGGCCAAAAGCATTGGACTTGCCAATGGCGAACCAAGTTAAGCACCTTAAAAACTTAATGCTTTCCAGACCAGTCTTGTCTAGAATTCCAGATCAATCAATCATCAATGATCAACAGGAAGAAAATAAAGAGTACAACATTGCCACAAGGAGTTCAGACGGAAGTTATGCCATGATTTATTTCCCATCAGGGGGAGAAGCTAGTCTTAACCTTAAGGAACTGTCCGCTGAACAATTGATAGCATGGTGGTACGACCCTAGGACAGGCAATAGCTTTGGCAGAGGAACAATAGAAAGATCGGATAAAACAACTGTTACAGCACCCACTTCAGGGAAGGGGAATGACTGGGTTTTGGTTCTTGATGCACCATCTATGAAGTTCCAAGCTCCAGGAAAAACTGTCTACAAGGATGCCCCCAAGTAATTGACTGCTGACCACACTAAGTGTCACATATTTTACACATCTCTACAATCGTTAATTTTTTGAGGAACAATCCTCATCCATCAACTTAAAACTCCCATAAATCAATTGACTCCTGTTTTTTAGTTCGAAAATGGCTATTCTCGCTTAGCACTAGTTTCAAGCAGGTAATTCATTTGTCTCAAAAATGCAAGGAGGGGAAATACAACAACTATGGGAATCGTTAAAAAAGACAGCGTACCGACCTCTTATTGACAATGGAAATTGCCATCCCAGTTTTTCTGTGCATTCTAAATACAACGGCTATCCCTATCTCCGTAACAAAGATGATTGGCCGTGCTGTTCGTGTTGTGGAAAGGTAATGCCGCTGGTTTTTCAACTCAACCTATCAGAAATTCCGGTTGTATGGAAAGAAAATGCTTTGGTTCAGTATTTTGAGTGCATCACAAGAAATGCGGCAGGCTCCACCTGCGAGCCGGGTTATCCTAAAAACAACAGTTCTATGTTGAGAAAAGTGGAAATTGATACTCCGACAGTCCAAGTGCCTGTAGATTTTAATTATTGGCTTGGTGTACAAGATTCCTTTTCCAAAATAATACTGAAAAGAATATCCCAAGAACATAGCATTGTAGGGTGGCAACCATTTGATGACTACCCAAGCCTTGTTGATTTTAATGAAAAAATGGACTATTTGAACACTACAATCGGTGAAGAAGCCTTGGATTTTCTCTGGGAGAACTTGGAGGTATTGGAAGAAATGGAGCACAAGCAATGCAGCCCCGAAGATAAATTGTTGGGTTATCCGTGTTGGAGTCAGGCTGAGGGGTATCCAAGAGAACGGGATGGGGAAATGGAGCTTTTTTTTCAAATCAACGGATTGGTAACCTCCAACAAAAGTGCAATTGCTTTTAGGGACGGGGAACGAGGGATGTTTTTTCAGAACCGGGATTCTGGGGATATGGTGTTTACCACGTGGTAGCTATTTTACCATCAATTTTAAAGACATATCCATCAATTGTGACTGGATTTTTCTCTTAAAAAATTCTAACTTCACGCCCGCCTGCCGAGAGGATAGGCAGCCGAAGTATTAAAATGATTCATATCATTGAACATTAGTAATAATGTTGAAAATCACTAGCCAATGGAAAATGAGTTCGCTAAAGTAATGTCCGAACGGACAGATGAAGAATTGATAAAAATTGTAACTGTCGAAAGGGACAAATATAATCCAACTGCCCTCGAAGCTGCTGATTCAGAAATAGAAAATAGGAAAATTAATACTTCAACTTTTAAAGAAATAAGGGATAAGGCAAATGCGGAAAAAATTCAAAAACAAAAAGTGGATTCAAGTGTTGTTAGTTCTGGAACAAGATTTCTTCACTTGATTATTGATTGGGCTGTTTGGATTATCTTATCATTTATTTTGAGTTTTTTGGTTGGACTTATTTTTGAACCAACAAATCTAGATTTATTTCAAGTTGTAATTTATATTTTATTTCTGGCTGTGTTTGTCGGTTACTACGCTTTCATGGAGCTGAAATACCAAAAAACAGTTGGAAAATTTATAACCAAAACCCATGTTGTAAAAACGGATGGGAAAAAACCTGATTCTTCAGACATAATAGCGCGGACTTTTTGTAGGCTCATTCCATTTGACAGACTTTCCTTTTTGTTTGTAAAAAATGGAATTCATGATTATTTATCAAAAACAAAAGTGGTACGTGACGATAAAGAATAAAACACTAAAGTTAACATTGTGTATAGCTCATTGCAGTCGAATTTTCTATCTGGAAAATCCGGTCTGATACGTTGAATTAAGTGCTAGGGTGGAAAAGTCCGCATCTACTCATAACCAAACCCGATAAGTGAAACTATACCAATTTTTAGTTCCATCCATCAATTTAAACCCTCCATACATCAATTGACCCAAACTTTTTGATTAGTGCGCTGCTACCTTCATCCTATATCTTAAAAGTGTAACATGAAAAGTGGACTGACAATGTTGACAATGCTATTTGGCATTTTAACCACTTTAGCGCAAAAGGATAGTTTTGAGGACAGGTTGAAGTTGGATACGATCCATAGCGCCAAAATGGAACAATGGGAATTCAATTCAACCTCCATTTCATGCTTAAGTGATGGACTGTGGGAGCATGTCCTTCCAAAATCTACAGTGGGCACTGATAAAATTATCCTCAACCGGAATGAACTGAACTATTTTCTAGAGTTGGATAATGTCAAAATCAAAACCGAATTCGAACTCTTTGCAAATCCCGGACATTGGGAAAATCGATTTGGGAAGCAGATTCAAACCTTGACCTTGAGCAAGCCGCTCCATCTTTTGGCGATTAAAGATGGTAAATTGATGCATTTCTCAGTGGATTCTCTTGTTGGGTTACGTTATGCCACCTATTATCCCTACGGGGAACTGGATGTTGTGGACCCAAAAATGGTTCCGATTGTATACCAGCAAAAAAATTCATTTGATGAACATTCACCTATACTCTTTGTGTCATCCATTTTTTTGGATTACATCGACCTGAATGAAGCTAAAGTACGTTGGGACACGGTGGCTTTTGGTTCTGAGGATATGTCCGGCACACGCCGCATTATCGGATTGGATTTTAATGGAGATGGTCAGGATGAAGTTTTGACATTTCATGAAACTACAGAAGTGTATGAGCCCTCCGAAGGTGATGAAAGCAGTACATCTGCACGTTCAATTATTGGGCTGTACTTCAAAAACCACTGGTACCGAACTTCTTTTTGGCAAGAAGGTCCAGATGGGATGGAAGGGTTTTGATCTACAATAATGAAAAAACCGAGGCATCGCCCCGGTTTTCTGCTTCAAAAGAGAATGGGAGTTTTATTTGCTGAACTGCGTCAATACCGAAGTGGACATCAGATTTCCTTTTTTGTTGTACGATTCTTGTTTTACCATGCCCACGCCCTCGGCTAGCCAAACACGAGATGGAAAGGTTTGGTTGGCCATCATCATTTTGCTCTTTGTTTCGCTGTAGATCACAAAGCAGTCAAACGTTCCGGCAGGGGTGGTGACACTTTCCTTTTTTTCCACTTTTCGGTTGATGGTCTCCACATTCATGTTCATATTCATTACCCCGCTCATTTTCATCTTCACATTAACGTTTCCATCAGGAAGTTCCTGACCTACACCCAAATTGTTGGGCCACTCCACATCCGTTCCAGAAATGTCCATTTCAACGTCTCCCATTTGGGCCAACATCTGTTCGTTCATCAAGGATTTAAAATCAACCTTAACCACATTGCCATTGCAGGTAATGTCATATTCGGAAGAATACATGTTGCCCTTTTTGTCCTCCATATCCATAACCATAGTGGCCGAAATGTTGTCGCCAGACCCATTTACATTGGTCACTTTATAACTTAGCTTGCCGTCTTCCTTGCCTTTTTTGTCATAATTGGTGTATTGAAAACTGGCACCATCCACCATAGGGTAATAGGCACTGCAACTGGTTTGGGCCGATGTGCTGGTAAAGCAAAAAACAGCGGCTATCAGAAAAATAAAATAATGTCTCATGTGTAGTATAGTGTTATTGTTTTATGAATTCAACTCTTCGGTTTTGTGCTTTTCCATCTGGCGTATTGTTATCACCCACAGGTTCACTTTCCCCTTTTCCTTCGGAAATCAATCTATCTGTGGAAACGCCATAAACGGAGACCAAGGCATTCTTTACGGATTCTGCACGGTCTTTTGACAATTTCAGGTTGCTTTCATCGGAACCATCCGCATCTGTATGGCCCACAATTTTGAGCTTCATGGAAGGTTCTTGCTGAAGCACCTGCGATATTTGCCGGATAATGCCCATGGACTGGGGTTGGATATTGGCCGAACCCACATCAAAAAGAATTCCGTTGGTGGACACTTTTCCTTCGGAAAGGAGTTTTCTTCTGAGGTCGACCCCACCTTCGGCCACTTTGAGGTTGGAAATGAAGATTTTTTCCTTTCCATCTTTTAGGGCATTCGTTTTAAACTTGAGTGTGGTCAATTTACCTTCAGGAACCATTTGGGGAATATCCACATACTTTTCTTCGTTGACCCATAACCTGAATCTTGAATTGTTCACAGCAATGGAAATATGAGGTTGGTTGAGCACTGCTTTCCGGATATCGGACTGTACCTCACTGTTTATGATGGAACCCTTGCCGTGAATATGGTTTTTAGCGTCAATCCCAAAAGCGGCATATTGTCCTACGGGAATCCAAACCTTGGCGTAGTGGAGTCCTGCCTGAAAATTTTCATCGTCTGTCAGTAAGACTTCAATGCCAGCTGTTGAAGAGGTATTGTTGTCCATTCCATGGGTCAACATGTCGAACTCTATGGTATAATCTTCTGGTAAGCTGGGGATATTGGGGATGTAATAAATATTGTGCCCCGGCATCAATTCCATCCAGCGTTGTGGGGAGTTGCCAACGGTGACCACCTCGCCACTTCCGTTCGTGTTCCATTGAGAAGGGAAATCGCCAATAAAATCATGCCCAAAGTCATCGAAAAAGAGAAGCTTATCTCCGGGAACGTAATCGAACTTACTGTAAATGGTAATTGATTTTTCACCGGAACTAACTCCCGCCCCAGCTGTTGTATTGCTACTTGGGCTATTGTTGGTATTGTTCGGGGCACTTCCGCCCTGATTGCCACCTTGATTTCCAACATTTGGCGTTTGTTTCCCGCCCGATCCGGGTTCCAAAATACTATCCAGTGCCTGATCTGTCTTTTCACTGGTTTCTCTTTCTACCCGTCTTTCAACGGTACGCTCGGCGGCTTTCTCGGCCTTTTTGGCCAACTTTTTAAAGAATTGTGCATTGATTGTGCAACCAATCATCAGTGCAATAACCAAACTGATGAAGGTTTTACTTGAGGTTTTCATTATAGTGTACTTTAGTTGTGGTTTTTAGATACAATTCCATACAAATTACAAAAACCCTTCACATACTTCCACTAAAAATGTGTAACTCGTTTACTCCACTGTATAAGCCGCAGTAAAGAAACCGTTAATTCATTTTGTAGACGATAATAGAATTATCTTGGTCCTTGGCGACCAACTCCAGTTTCTTGTCGTTGTCCATATCTGTAAGATCAATGAGTGAACTTCCATAAACAGGGAAATGGGGGATAGGTTCCGCCTGGCTGTCGTAGAGATAAATCTTTTGGTTTTGAATGTCCGTGACACTTACATAAATTTTATCGTAGATATAAAAGATCTTGGGTTTGGAATAGACCCCAAGGTCCAATTCCACTTTTCTTCCTTTAATGCTAAGAACGTTATCATCCATCAGGACCAAAGTGTTGCTTGTTGCATACATACCGTGGTCTTTATTCAAGTTAAAATTGGTGGCCGTGAGTTTTCCATTGGTGTCAATCTGATGCAACACACCCGTTTTATTGGTGACGGTAAACTTGTTTTTATAGAGGAAAGCTTCATTGGTGGAAAAATCAATTTTTTCAGGGACTTTGATTCGGTCCGTACCCACACGATGTAATATTTTTATGGTATTGTCCTCAAGTCTAAAGACCAAGTAATCCCGGTTTCCAACCCTAAAATGTTGGGGAATACCCAAAACAGGACTGGCCGCTTCGGTATATTTGAATCCGCTGACAACTTTACCCTGATTGTTGTACATGAATACTTTTCGTCCTTGGGTAATCACAAAGCGGTAGTTCTTACTGCCATCATAATCAAAAACGGCCAGTGGGTTAAGGTTGCCACCTTCAAAATCAATCTTAAAGGGAGGTACATCATCGCCATTCCGATCTATGATCATAAATTGATCGTTAGTGGTAAAGGCCAATTGAAGTCTCCCATTTTTATAAATGTCCACTTGCTGAATGGGTGGTTGTATGCGCCCTTCCAGTTGTTTGGTCCACAGCACCTTGCCTTCTGTGGAAATTAAATAAAGTATGTTGTTCTTGTCCTGCACCACCACTTCCTGCTTGTTGGTTCGGTGGTTTTTCACAAATTGCGGGTCAATCGCCAAATCTGTATCCAACTCTAAAGTAAATAGCGGTGTAACGGAGTTGTTTTGAACAGTTTTCTCAATTTTGGAAACTAACATGTTAAGATGGGCAAAATCCGAATCCCCCACTACCTGTCCAGCGAAGGTGAAATCTTCCAAATCAGCATCTTTGATGGATTCAAAAAGATCGGAGGTCAGTTTTTGCTCCGCAAAAAAGTCAATTCCGGAAGCATTGGAAACAAAAAGCACACTCGATTCACTGGCCAAAGGAGCCTTTGCCGTTTGGTACAGCGGTGCATTGCTAAACGAAGATGTGCCGTTGTGGTTGCTAATGATGGTCTGCAGCGATTCCTTGTCCTCAGAAAAAACAAAACTATTCTCCAAAATGGTACAAAAGTTCGATTCGAAATCCTTGACTAATGGAGCAAAGCCTTCATTCAAGAAATTTTTGTCCTGCAATACCATGATTTCACTCCCCTGATAGCTTTCGGAAGATGCCTTACTGCCATCCAAAAACTCAAATAGACTGTCTGTTCCGTAGGAATTCAGTAGAACCACTTTTTGGTTGTTCAGGTAGATGATGCCCACTTCCTCAATGGTGTTGAAAAGGGAATCAACAGGTTTTACACGATCCAAATAGGTATTTTGGTTTTTGGCAAAGACTTGGTAATCATCAAATGTGTATGAAATCACAGCCTGTGCGTTCAATGGGGCCAAGGCTGGTGTTTTATTGGTCAATGGCGATGTTCCCTTAAACAGATTGATAAAATTTTTGGTGGAATCAGGGGCCATGGCAATTCCATTAAGTGTTACTTCATCAGAATTGGCCGTAAAATCCAACGAGACCCATTCGGAGAACGGTTTATTCGTATCGTCCTCTTCTTTTAACGACAATAAGGACGCGTTGCTGCTAAGATTGATGAACACTGTGCCCGATTTATTTGCGGCCGTTGTTTCATATAACTTTTCCAGAGTGGGATCAACAAGATTGTTTTCTTGGGTACGCACCATGTTTTCCATCAAGAGCATGGAAGAGGCCAGAATAATTTCCTTTTCTCGTGGCATTTGAAAGATTTCGCGGCCGTCAAGGGTATACTTGGTGATATTGGTCCCTTCGTATTGTAGGGTCTCCACAGTTTTGTTGCCAACATCATCCACGTTAAAAAGATCGGGGCTCTTTTTAGTGATTAGGACAAAATCATGATTTCCCTTACCCACTTCATACAGGGCCAAAAGACAAGGGTGCTCTGTAGATAGATGATTTAAATGGTCCAATTTGTCCAAAACTTCCTTGTACGTAGTAAAGCTTTTTATTTTGGACAAAAAAGCATTGTTCTTTAGCTCGCTCTTAAAGTTGGATAGATTGGTGATCTTGATGACCAGCGCAGGGTTAGGAGGTAAGTGGTCCAGTAAAGAATCTGTGGTTTTGACCTCGGTTTCGCAGGAAAGGATAAAAAGTGCGAGTAAACAGAACAGTACCTTATATCTCATGGTTGAAGTTTGACACAAAGTTAGAATTTTTAAATATCCAATGTTAACTGTTCGGGCAGCTGTCGAAAGCTTTTTCTGTGGTATTTGGTCAGGCCAAATTCTTTTATGGCCTCACGGTGCTCCTTGGTAGGATATCCCTTGTTTTTTTTCCAATTGTACATGGGGAACTCTTCATGGATTTTAGCCATGTATTCATCCCTATAGGTTTTCGCTAAAATGGAAGCAGCGGCTATGCTCATGTATTTGCCGTCTCCTTTTATGATACATTCATGGGCTATAGTTGGATAAGGTTTGAACCTGTTACCGTCGACCAAGATAAAACTTGGGGCTTTTTTCATAGTGTCCAAGGCACGATGCATGGCCAGAAAAGAAGCATTCAGAATGTTGACTTCATCAATTTCATCCTGAAAAACATGGCATACCGAAAAACAAACCGCTTCTTGTTCCAAAATGGGCCGTAAGCCTTCACGCTTAAGTTCTGACAGCTGTTTGGAGTCATTTAAAATGCTGTTGGTGAATCCCTCGGGAAGAATAATGGCAGCTGCGGTAACAGGTCCAGCCAAACAGCCCCTGCCAGCTTCATCTGTACCAGCTTCATTGGGATATTTATATAGATTTTTGAGCATACTTCCCTTGACAGACCGAAAGATAAGGCCTGTGTCCTTGAGGGCCAAATAGAAGGGTGGGTTTCCATAATCTGATTAGCTTTTTGATGGCAAACTTTTCACATTTGTTTAGAAACAAAACCTATACCTTTGCCTGAGCAATACCATGGAATGAGATTGATACTGTTTACCCTGCTGTTCCTGCTGGGTCAATTTTTAGTTGCACAACAAGACTCTTTGCCTTCCCAGAAAGAAGTGGATTCAATGAAGGTGAAAACCTTGGATACGGTTAAGGTGAAAGCACTTGATTCAGTCAAGGTAAAAGCAACGGATTCCATGAGGGTTAAAACCACGGATTCACTTTCCCGTGATTCAACCGCCATGAGGGGTGGAAAATTTATGAGGCAAGTGAGACAGGCTGAAAAAGTGGATTCGGTTTTCATCAGGGATTATAAAATTATCTCGTACGCCAGGGACACTACTATATTGGATACAACCCTTACCATTCAAAAGGAATACAAATACAATTACATTCGAGAAGATGATTTTGAGTTGATGCCCTTCGCCAATATGGGGCAACCGTATAATGTGTTAGGGAAAACATTTTCCACCAACCCCTATTACCCCCGCATTGGGGCAACCGCCAAGCACCCTAGATATTTGGAAGTGGAAGATATTAAATATTATAATGTGCCTACCCCCATGACGGAGTTGATGTTCAAGACCTCCATGGAGCAAGGGCAGTATTTGGATGCTTTGTTGACCTTCAATCTCTCAAAACGATTCAACGCATCGGTGGCCTATAATGGGTTTAGGTCCTTGGGGAAGTATCGGTTTGAACAAGCGGAGTCGGGAATCTTCCGTACTACGATGAATTATAGTACGGAAAATGGAAGATATAGCGTACGGGCCCATATTGCAGCCCAAGATATAGAAGGCCAAGAGAATGGGGGGCTGCTTAATCGTGAACAGTTTGAAGATGATTTACCCGATTTTCAAGACCGATCAAAGATTGATGTGCGATATACTGATGCCAACAACAAAATATTGGGCAAACGCTATTATTTGGACCACCTCTATAAATTGGTCAACCATAAAAGGGATTCAACCGATAATAATCCCACATCCTTGGCCATTGGTCACGAGTTTACCTACGAAACCAAGATGTATGATTTTGAACAATCAGCCCAAAATGATGCTTTTGGGGATGATCCTTTTATTACGCCCATAGAGGATAGGGCTAGATTAAAGACTATGTTCAATAAGGGAAGTGTGCAATTTTCAAATAGGACTTTGGGGAAAGTCACAGGGAACGTTGGACTGTTTTCCTATAATTATTATTTCAACAGTGTTTTAATTACGGATGAGGGTACCATTCCAAATAAATTGGAAGGCGAGGAAGTTACCGTGGGAGGCGAGTATACAAATAATTTTGGACGTTTGTCCTTGAAAGGTAATATCAATTATACCATATCGGGGGACCTTACCGGGAATGTTTTGGATGCCACGGCCAACTATCATATTAACGATAACAATACTGTGATGGGGGGTATCCATATCTCATCCCGAATGCCTGATTTTAATTATCTATTGTATCAAAGTGACTATCGAAACTTTAACTGGTACAATCTGGACACTTTTGAAAAACAGCAGACCCAAAGCATAAAATTTGGTTTTGATTCAAAGTGGCTGGGGCTGATTGAAGCAGAATACAGTGCCTTGGACAATTACACCTATTTTGCCTCAACGGCAACCCAAGAGCAGATTGATGGCGCCCAGGAAACAGCCTTTGTAAAACCATTTCAAGAATCAGGCACTATAAATCATCTGCGGGCGAAATACACAAAGGAGTTCAAATGGCGTAAATGGTCATTGATGAACACCTTACTTTACCAAGAGGTCACACAAGACAATCAAGTAGTGAACCTTCCGCAGTTGGTAACAAGGAACACCTTATATTTTTCAAGTGATGTATTTAAAAAAGCTATGTTTTTGCAGACGGGAGTTACTTTCAAATATTTCACTTCCTATAATATGAATGCCTATAATCCTTTATTGGGAGAGTTCTATATCCAAAATAATGAGGAATTGGGGGGGTATCCCTTGTTGGATGTTTTCATCAATGCCAAGGTTAGGCAAACGCGAATATATTTAAAGGCGGAGCACTTGAATTCCATATTTTCTGAACCTAATTACTATTCTGCGCCTAACTATCCTTACAGGGATTTTGTTATCCGATTTGGTTTGGTTTGGAATTTCTTTTCATAGGAAGATTTAAATTCAGCTTGATAAACAGCTACTTATAGTTTTATGTGTTTTTTTAGAAAAAAAATAAGGCAAAACTATTTGTGGAGAAAAAATAACCTTCTTATATTTGCACCCGCTTAGCTGATAAGGCTGGGCGTTTTCCGGGAGTGATTTTGGTCTTAGGGCCAATTTTTTTTCTGGGGATTTAAGGAAGAAGTTCATATACATATTGCAATAGACAGCGTAATTATTAAAGAGAAGAA
>NZ_JBHSCL010000008.1:0-548 GCF_042651185.1 Flagellimonas marina
TCGCCGCTATCAAAGAGGCCCCTATGGCCCACCACGGCAGGGATTTGCTCGCCAAAAAATAGTCTTCCGTACTCTTTTTCTCCCCCTTCTTGGTACGCGAGACCCAGAGCCCCACTGTCAATATCACCAGTGCATAGAGCACAAAGACCAGATAGTCCCAAAATTCAAAACTGCTTTCCATAATCATTGGTTGTTCGTTATAGGTTCATTTTTGTTTGTCGGCCAACACTCATTTCAATGGCCATCCATTTTGGAATAGTGCTCTGTAGGGAGCTGGGCCAGGGTCCGGGCCGCCTGCTCGGCGGTGATATCTCGTTGCGGGCTGGCAAACATTTCGTAGCCGACCATGAACTTCTTCACCGTGGCCGAACGCAACAGGGGTGGATAGAACGACATGTGGAAATGCCACCCCGCATGCTCCTCCCCGTCCGTGGGCCGCTGGTGTATCCCGGATGAATAGGGAAACGAGGTCCCAAAAAGGTTGTCGTACTTTGTGGTCACCATCTTGATCATCCCCGCAAAGTCCCTCTTTTCCTCCCCCCTCATTT
>NZ_JBHSCL010000009.1:0-628481 GCF_042651185.1 Flagellimonas marina
TTTTTCAGCCTGAAGAAGAGACTTTTGTTGGTGCTCAAAATATGGTTGAAAGCAAGTTGTTTTCTGAATTGAACATTGATGAAATATATGCATTGCACGTAACTGCACTGCCGGTTGGTCAAATAATGGTCAAACCCAATGAAATATTTGCATATCAAAAAAGAATACAGATTACATTTAGTGATAGGTTTTCTAAAGACGATGCAAAAGTTTTGTACAATCGTATTAGAAATGAAATGCTGCGAAAAAAAGATGGAGCAAATCCTTGGGAAATACATAGGGCTTTTGATGCCAATTCCGGATTGAATGACCCGAATACTGCTTTTGGGGATTATCTTTTCATGGATGAAAATTGTATTATTGAAGAAGTCAATGATCAACTTCAGATAAAAGCCAATCTGTATGAAACCGATAGATCCAATTTATCCACTATTCCACTAGAAATTGAGCAAATAATAACCCGTTCAGAATTTAAAAGTGAGTTTATTTCTACGTCGTATATTCAAGGGAATCCAACTGTATTGAACGATGAGAAATTAACCGATAGCGCCATAAAGACCATCAATACCATTTATGGTGATGAAGCGGTTTTGACAGATCATGGCCAAATCCCTTATTTCAATGATGACTTCATTTACTTCCAACAAAAAACACCTGGGGTATATTTTCTAT
Organism: Flagellimonas marina; assembly: GCF_042651185.1. NCBI lineage: Bacteria > Pseudomonadati > Bacteroidota > Flavobacteriia > Flavobacteriales > Flavobacteriaceae > Flagellimonas > Flagellimonas marina. Next base: position 673 of record NZ_JBHSCL010000009.1, read on the forward strand.
TGGGCGGTTCAAATCTCGAAAAGGGGATAGATGCAATGAACCATGCTCCAAATTTCGCAGTTGATGAAGCGTGCATAAAAGTTGGTATAAAATCCTTTTCATCACTCATCTTGGAAAGGACCAATAGTAAATAAATACTGTTCAATAGGGATGCGACCATAATTATGGCTAAGTTTTTTACCCAAACTAAGAATTATATGACACCTATAGAAATTTTCAAAAAATGGTTTGATGATGAAAAAACGCTATCCACATCGGGAGTTCCATCCGCAGTTTGTTTGTCCACCATTGGTTTGGATGGTTTCCCAAACGCACGGTTTGTGTCACTCAAAGCATTGATTGACGATTGTTTTATCATTACAGGCCCATTGAACTCGCGCAAAGCGTTGGAAATGAAAAAGCAGGATAAAGTCGCCCTAACGTTCTGGTGGCCACACTCTGAACGGCAAATAAGAATACAGGGACTATCCACCGGAATACGGGATGAACTGGCCGTTATATACTTTGGCGAACGTAGTAGGATATCCCAAGCTGTTTCTTCAATCAGTAAACAAGGAGAAGCCATTGAAAATTTGACAGTTCTTGAGACAAAGGTTTTGGAAATGGCTTCTGAAGGCACAAAAATCAACAGGCCAAACCATTGGGGTGGATTTTCAATCCAACCTATACGCATAGAGCTTATGGAATTTAAGAAAAACAGAATCCACGAGAGAAAAATGTATGAGTTTGAAAATGGCAGTTGGACAGTAAGGCAAATACAACCATAAAGGAATATTGTCAAAAACCCAATAACGCAAATAGCAATGTTCAATAATAGAAAAACAGAAATCCTTGCGCTACTTACAGATACCATTCGGTTGGACTGTAAAGAACTTGGTATTTCAGAAGGTGAAACCCCTTTATCCAAAATCACTAAAATACTTGATTCTTACTTTAAGGAAAGAGAGGGTTTTTTAAAGAATATCTATGAGCAATTTGATGAGGATAGCAGCAGTCTTACCCCTAAAAAAGCGGAATCCAAGATGCGGGCACTGCTGGGTTCCAGACCGGACGAGCGGGAATACCAGAAAAATACCAATGTATTGTTAAACGACACGGGGCTAGAAATTACCATTGAAGCGATGCGGACATTTTTCGCCGTGGAATGCAAATACAATAACAGCATTTGCACAAACTACCCAATCTATGCCAGGCTACACGGAACCATCATCGAAAATAGTGTAAAGCTGTCAAAACTTCAGGTAGATTTGGCCACAAAGTGGAACAAGACTACTGAAAAAGGAGTTAGCCATAACAAAAAGGCAACGGCTCAATTATACAAAACCGAAGCCCTATTGGAAAAATCGTTGGAAAAACTTCGAAAAGAGCTTCAAGATGGGGACAAACTGATTTCTAAATTGGTAAAAAAGGGTTTTTCCTTTCTGATAGACAGTAACCCAATCACAAAGGTAGCAGAGAAGGCCTACGAAATCATAAAGAGCACAGAGAAACCTATTGATGAAATAGTACCCATTTTCAAGGAGGCAATGAAGAAAAATGGGGATCTCAGCATCATGTATGCACATACCAAGGCCGATGTTGAAGAGTATTTGGAGGAACTGAGCCTGGAAAAAACGGTCGACTTTTTTGAAGACCAAAACAAGCATCTTGAAAAACAGATTAAAAAGTTTAAATCGAAAGCTTTACAAAGTGATGGCGAAGAACTTTTTAAAAGATGTAGGGAGCAGGTCAAAAAGCACTTGGAACAATTTCATAAAACCAACCGTGCCTTTATAAGGTCCCACGAAGGGATATTTCTGGGGATGATTTCTCCCGAAAATCTTGATATCATTTTGGGAACGGACAGCTTTGATGAGGTATTAAAAAACTTTAAACACCTCAACATTGAAAAAAAGCTGAAAGAATATGTCCAAAATTCGGTCAACACTTGGTATAGGGATATTGAGCAAGTAAATGAACATGGAGAAAAAGAACATAAAAAAGAAGTACAGCAACTTTTGAATATGGAGGTACATAAACTTCAGGGCTTATTAAATGCCAGTGATCTGGATCTTGTTGAAAAAATTGAAAAACAATGGAACGAGCTTAACAATAAGGTAAGTAGCCATATGAAAAAATAGTTGTAAGATGCATACGTTAAAAACAGGTATACACTCAAGGGTGATATACAAACAGGGACGGATTTTCGGTTTACGTATCGAAAGTATAGAACATAGCAGTAACTTCCGCGATACTGAGCTTCCCCTTGGAGGACTTATAAAACAAATCGATGGCAAGCCTATCGATGAATTCAAAAATCCAAAGGGAAAGATTGAAACCGCACCTACGCTTTTCAATGAAACAGCCTACTGGCAAGAGCATGGCGTTGATAGTAAGCACCATTGCCAAATCGAAGCTACTATGGACGGTAGGCAATATCTAGTTTCAGCTCCATTGTTTGATGATAGGGTATATAAAAGAGATAATAGTACAACCATTGGAAAAAACGGCCCTAAAAATTTTGAAAAAGACGGATTCGATACTGCATGGGGGTCCTGGTATTCCAAAGTAACCAAAAGGATGAACCTTATCCTTCTTGATAGGGGAAGGGGAAAAAGTTTCAATTATGAACTGGAGATGAAGAATCTTTTATTGGAGAAAGACCGGATTGCGTACTTCAAGGAACATTACCCAAACATAATATCCAAAGAATTACTAAAGGATTATGAAAAATGTACCGCAATTCTTACGCCCAAAAGATTATCAATGGAGGAGGTAGACCTGACCTACCGCAGCATTCAACTAAAAATCAGGAACGAATGTATGCTACGTTCCAAAGAAAATTGGAAGAAATTCAAAGCAAATTTGGATGGTACATTTTCGGCCGGTCCGGTAAGTACAGATCAGTTTGAAGAGGAGGGCGAGTATTGTATTGAAACGAGATGGCTTACCTACTCCAACAGTATTACCGATATAGGTAAGGGATATTTTATTGTAGGCGATGCACGATTTGGGATGAACTACATCCAAATGAACAGTGATTTAATGAACAAGTTTTATGATGCTTTCTTCAGGTATAAGTCCGAAGTAAATCCAAAGACGATAGATCGTTTCCGCTTTATAGGGAAAATCGTCAATGAGCCCAGAATGTTGACCATTTCAGAAAAGCAGGTTGAGGGTCTTGAATTGATCCCTCTAGTGGCACAAGCTGGCGATGAAGAGTGCTTTGTGGATTTGCGAAACGAAACAATAACTTTTGAGGGAGAAGAACTTACAGAGGATCAAATCCTTCAAAGCCCATCTACAAATGAGGGACCAGTAGCTTTCTTGAACTATTTTTTTACGTTGATTAAGAAGGGGTATCGCAACCAATGGGAAGCCTGTTACAGTGATATGGTCGCAACCGATTATTTTGACGAGCGATATATAAAATATGAATACTGTCCGGAATCAAAATTTGAAAAGATGTGGCAGCAGATGAGGAACCAGTTGCTCAATGAAATCACAGCAATAAGGATAGCAGACCATTATCCATCACAAACTGTGGATAATGCTGACGACTTTGACAGTTTTGAAGCATATACGATTTGGGTAGATTATTATAGGCAAGCTGATAACCACCATGAAAGTTTTAAGGATATGACACTTTTTCGGGGTTGGATGGTCTTAAACATCAATAATGAAGGTTGGAAGATCAACGGTTACCGTACATTTTAGTTGTTTTTTGAGTTCGATTAGGCGAGTTGACCACTAAATGTTTAAATCCCGATATCTTGTTGAAAAAATGAATCATTAGGACCACAGATGACGGTGGTTAGAAATTAAAACAAAGTTCAATTTATAGATCAAGTAGCTTTTAATCCCGTTTAAACTAAGCCACAGAGCTTTCCATGACGGGGTTATGATAAGGTTTTATTCCATACAAATATGAAAAACACTCAAAAAGTACTATTGATAGGACTTATTTACCTATGGATTGTTGGTTGCCAGAAGGGTGATTCCAACGGAAGTGAAAACGAGTCTGTCCAATTTTTTTGGAACCAATCCAAATGTGCTGACCCATGGAACACTGGAGAAAATGATTCCCATGAAGAAACAAAAAAAGTACTAACAGCATACCTAGAAGCTAAGAATATTAGTGTTCAAAAGTTAGATTTCGAAACTGATTCATATCCTGATGTTTCTTGTGAATCTTGTAATTGCAGTACGGGACAAATAATAAAAGTCGAAGTTACTGATTCGGACATTTCTAATATGGAGGAGTTAGGTTTCTATAGATAAGGCACAAAAATTATGTCATAGAATAAAAAGATGGTAAGCTGATAAAATAATTGAACATACAGGCGCAATGATGACGTAAATTAGTTCAGATGCCCATATAGGTTCTAAAAAGTATCCGGAACTTAAATTTAAAAGTTTTTTTGGATTGAAATACTAACAATGGTTATGCCTATTACTGTTTATAGTATCTGATATGGAAATACACATTACCAAAGGACACAAGAGAAATTCATTAAAGTGCATAAGAAATGATGGCAGCTTCATAATAACGGAGATTGGTTCCAAAATTCCATATCATGACCTTGCCCATTATGTTGTGGAGAAAGGATTCGGGATAAAAAATGGCTTCTATGGGAATATCAACTCAGGATTTTCTTTCGAGGAACTATCCAATAAGGAAATAATTCAAAAGCTAGATCCAGAAGTTTGGCTATCAGAAATAATGGCCAGAAATCTACAGTCGTTGGGAGCCGATGTTGTGAGCTGTAAAGAGTATAGGGATTTGGTCATGTGGGAAGCCCAAAATTATAGTGATATTAAAGTGCCTAAAATGAATTTGAAAGATATAGAAAAACTAAAAGATGAATTTATCCTCCTTTCCAATAATTGGTATGGATTACCTGAAAATGGTGTTATCAAACTGCTTTTTGACTAGTATTGGCACATATTGATTCAAACCATGGCCATTCTGAAAATACTGTAAAACCAATTATTTTTTTCTCCTCAAAAACATACTCTATTGAATGTTTTATGTATATTTGCCATATGAATCAGAAATTAAAATCGGAAGAAACCCAAAAGCGAATTATTGAAGGAGCCTTCGACCTATTCTATGAAAAGGGCTACCATAACACGAGTATTCCAGAGATAATGGCTGAAACCAAGTTGACCAAAGGGGCTTTTTACCATCATTTCACCGGAAAAAATGATATAGGAAAGCAAGTAATAAATCAGATTGTAACAAAAAGGATCTATGATGGGATGATACGTCCCTTGGAGGAAGCACAAGGCACGAATGTTCTTCAAACCCTAAAGGATGTTTTTACTGTCAGAATAATGAATTTTACAGAGGAAGAAAAGAAATTGGGATGTCCGGCAAACAACTTGATCAACGAGCTGGGATGCTCAGAACAAGCTTTTAGGGCAATATTCAGAAAGTTGATTGATTCATGGATAAAGGTCATTGTAAACCTATTGGAGCAAGGGAAAAAAAATGGTGAAGTGAGAGCCGATGTAAACCCTTCGGCGGCGGCTGTACATTTAGTTACTTCTTTTGAGGGAGTCAGGGGCATTAGAAAGGTATATGACGACGATACCATCCTGGAGGAGTATACCCAAGGCGTTTCAGCTTTCATAGCGCAATTAAAATGATTTTTTTTACCATAAAACATACCGAAAAGAATGTTTTTAATTTACTATGAACTTTATGGAAACTATTGAAATTACATTGGAGCAACAGTCCTCCACCGGCATGAAACTTAACAACTCAGTTTTGGAAATTATAGTCGATCGTCCAAAAGAACAAGGAGGTGGAGGTACCGGCTTAATGGGTGGCCAATATCTGTTGACCGGAATCGGTGGGTGCTATTGCAGTACTTTTTTTGCAGCAGCGGAATCAAGGGGATTGGAGATTAAAGGCTTAAGGGTGCAAATAATTGCGGTGAAGAGCACTGATTTACCAAAGCGTTTTACCGAAGTGAAACTTTTGGTTAGCTATGAGGAATGCAGTGATAAGGCGCTGTTTAAAAAAGTCTTGGCCATTGCGGAGAAAGGCTGTCTATCCATCAACACGATCAAAAATGGAACCAAGTTCAAGGTAGAGACGCTCGCTTGATATAACAGACTCAATTTTATCTAATTCTTAAAATAAGACATATGAAAAAAATAATCACAACCAATAATAGCCCCTCGCCTATCGGGGCATACAATCAGGCGGTCCTAGTGGGGGACATGTTATTTATATCCGGTCAAATTGCAATCGACCCCAAAAATGGGGATATGGTGCAGGATGATATTCATGAAGAGACCAAACAGGTCATGGAAAATCTGCAAGGAATCCTATCGGAAGCTGGAATGACATTCAACAATATCGCAAAGGCATCCATATTTCTAAAAAATATGGATGATTTTACCAAAGTGGACCATATCTACGGCTCTTATTTTGATGTGTCTACCGCACCAGCAAGAGAAGCCGTTCAAATTGCAAGACTGCCCAAAAATGCCAATGTGGAGATATCGGCAATAGCCTACAGGCAATCAAAGAATTGATAGCTATGAGGCATATTGGAATCATTGGAGGTATTGGTCCTGAATCCACTATAGCGTATTACAGGTCAATCATAAAGGTGTTTCAGGAAAAGCAAGGTATGGACAGCTATCCCGAGTTGACCTTACGTAGCATCGACTTGATAAGAATGTTGGGGATGGCCAATTCTGGGAATCTGGAAGAACTGACAAAGTACCTTAAATCACATCTGGAAATTTTAAAGAGTGCCGGGGCAGAATACGTAGCTCTGGCATCCAATACACCACACGTGGTTTCAGAAAGATTGGCACAAATTATAGAGATTCCCATCATTGATATCGCTGAAGAAACCTGTAAGTTTATTTCAAATGCCAATATCAAAAGGGTTGGTCTGCTGGGCACAAAATCAACAATGAATGCAGGTTTTTATCAAATGGCCGGTAAAAAACATGGTATTGAAATCGTAACCCCACACTCCAAAGCCCAAGACTTCGTACATGAGAAATACTTGTCCGAAATAATTTTTAATCACATTGTGCCCGATACCAAAGAAAAATTTCGAGAAATCATGGAAGAACTTAAGCACAAAGAAAAAATTGATGGCATCATCATAGGAGGCACGGAATTACCCTTCATTATGAGGCAAGAGGAATTTCATGACATTGAACTATTTGACACGACACAAATACATGTAACAAGTATCGTCAATAAAATAATTGAAGGTTGAACAACAAGCATTATGATAAAATGAAATGATTATGGAAAAAACCAATGGACGAATTAGAATAGGCATCTTAGGTTTAGGAGGCACCGGGGGTTTCTTTGGCGGAAAATTGGCAAAACACTACTATGAAAACGAAAAGGTGGATGTCATCTTTATTGCAAGGAATGAAACCAAAGAAAAAATACAAGAAACAGGTTTGATGGTGGAAAGTGTCGATGGAAATTTTAATACCAAACCGTTTCTTGTAAGTGAGGATTCTGTAGAAATAGGAGATTTGGATATTTTATTGGTCTGTGTCAAATCCTATAGCATGGCCCAAGCAGTTGGTTCTTACGGACAAAACGTAAAGAAGGGAGGAGCGGTCATAACCATCCAGAATATTTTGGACCAAGCTGAAAGAATCAAGGGATTGCTACCAAAAAATACGGTGCATTTACAGGGATGCGCTTATATCATATCCAACATTGCAGCCCCAGGACACATTAAACATAAGGGAGGGCCTGCAACATTATTCTTTGGGGACAATTCAAATATTTCACGGTATGGATGGATACTTGACTTGTTCATAGATGCTGGCATTAAGGCAACACTTTCCAACTCAATCTCTGAAGTAATTTGGAAGAAATTTTTGTTTATCTCCCCGTTGGCTGTGGCCACAAGTTATTTTTCTTGCGATATCGGTACGCTAAGAACTGATGAAAGCAAACTCTCATTTTTGAGAGGGTTAATGAATGAACTGCTGGCATTGGCAAGAATCAAAAACATAAACTTGGTCCACAAAGATATGGCAGAGCATTTGATGATTCTAGAGAGATTTCCCCCAGAGGGAAAAACCTCTACACAATTGGACATCGAAAGTAAGAGAAAATCAGAATTAGATGCTCTCTTGGGCCATGTTTTGGCTGAATCAAAAAGAAACAATCTAGAATCACCTCACTACCAACGAGCTTATGAAAAACTAATCTCTTCGAATAATTAGGTGCCATTGCCCCTCTATCCAAGAACAGGGAGGTAATCTACGAACCACTGGAACTTTTTAGGGGCCAGACCAAGCAGGGGAATGAATGGGGCAAGAAGCGGATCAAACAGTTTTGCTTCCCGATGGCCCCAACAAATTTGGGCCCATGGTCTTCATGAGCCATTCAGTGGTGCATGAGAACAGGTTCAGGACATTCGACATCATCGATAACATCAACATAAAACCGTCGGCGTTGAGGCAGAGTTCAGTTTCTCGACCCTGGGTGCGGCATAGGAATTGGGGAGGTCTTTGGAGAACACAACAATCAAAAATAAGTAAGGTTGGATAACTATTCCTAGTACTACCCACTCGAATTAAGAGATAGTGCGAATCCAAGAAATAGCCGTCCAAGACACCCAGTCGGGAAGGCCCCACAATTAGGTACATAAATCGGCTCGACTTTACCCAAATCCAATCAATAGTCCAAGAAAAAATTGGAAACGCCGGACATAGTATACAACACTTGTCGGCTAGAATTGAGCACCTCGAAACTAGCACAAATGTGGCTTTCAAACCACAAGAGCCAAATACCGGGTGGCTCCAATCTTCAGTTTATAGTGATCTCAACCATCCATTTCACCCAGTTTCAGGCGCGATTTTCTAGAATCCTTAAAAACAACTTAGGGTCAGGTTTCAATATCTTGCCAAAGCTTTTATTTTATTGTAGAGGGTTAACCTAGGAGTTAACTTCAGTTGCCGTGTAGTTCAAATTACGAAAATCAGGTTTTCAACTCAATTTACTCAATTATTGAATTGCTCAAATTCAGCTCATTGGTCATACCTCTTTAATAAACTTCTCGACCAATTCCACCAAGCTTTTTGTACCACACAAAAAAGGTACCCGCTGATGGATATCCTCGGGAACAATCTCCATAATCCTATTGATTCCATCACTGGCTTTGCCCCCTGCCTGCTCTGTTAAAAATGCTATTGGATTTGCCTCGTATAACAGCCGTAACTTTCCATTTGGTGCAGATGTCCCCTGGGGATACAAATAAATTCCTCCAAAAATCATGTTACGGTGGATATCGGCCACCAATGATCCGGTATATCTAGCGGTCAATGGGCGGGGTCCATTTTTCTCCATTCTCTGCGCCCACTTGATAAATTTCTTAATGCCCTTTGGGAATTGTCCATAATTTCCCTCATTTATTGAGTAGATGTATTCTGAATTAGGGAACTTTATATCTTTATGCGATAAAAAAAACGAACCAATACCTGGGTCAAAGGTAAATCCATTTACTCCGCTACCCGTGGTATAAACCAGAATTGTAGAAGACCCATAGGTGAGATACCCCGCTGCTACTTGTTTCGTTCCCGCTTGCAAGAAATCTTTACGTTTCACCGGCGTACCCGGTTTAGAGACCCGTCTATAGATACTGAAAATAGTTCCAACGGTAATGTTCGCATCGATATTGGAAGAGCCATCAAGGGGGTCCATGAGGACCACATATTTGGAGCTGTCATTAATTTCATTCTCAAAAGAAATAAAATCTTCTTCCTCCTCAGATACTATTCCACAAACAACACCCCTATTTCTTAGGGTATTAATAAATACCTCATTAGCCATGACATCAAGTTTCGCCTGATGTTCACCTTGCACGTTTTCATTCCCTGTCTTACCGATGATATTCGACAACCCTGCCCTGTTGATGGCCTGATTTACCATTTTTCCAGCTAGTCTAAGGGAACTTAACAATGCAGTAAGCTCGCCTTGTGCATATTCAAAATCCTTTTGATTTTCAATTATGAACTCACCAAGTGTTATTGGGCGATCAATATGATTTTTCATAGTATTTTTCAGTTACGCAAATTCAACAATTAAAATTATAAGATATCATCTTGGATTCTTTTCCAAAGCCAGATCAATACAAACATTGCCAACAATGCGATTAGGGTGGAAATTGTTGCCCTAAAGTATTGACCATAAATCCAATAACCCGTTGCCAACATCAATGCATAAATCATAAAGCAACCCGTTATCATTGCATAGATGCCGTCCGGCACACCCCATTTCTTCTCATTCTCAAGATGGTCTTCTGTGTTCTGTGCCATCCCTCCCATTACCTTTTTCCATCCTGGACCTCCCGGATTGATTTTATCACAAAACCCAATCAATGTTTCCGAAGATTCTGGATGGGTCATAAACGTTACCCCAAGCCAAATCAAAGAGGTTGAGAATACCACAAAAGGATATTCCATCCAAGGTGATAAAACTCCAGAATCAATCCCGAACAAATAAGTTCCAATTGGCGTAAGTTTAAGTGTTATTGTAATTAGGCCCGAAGCCAACATGGCAGCAATCTCGCTCCATGCATTGATACGCCACCAAAACCATCGAAGTATGAATATCAATCCAGTGCCCGCACCAAAAACCAGTAAAATCTCAAAAAGTTGAAGTGCATTTTGCAGCAATAGGGCCAAAGCCGCACTCAAAACCATTAAACCCACAGTGCAAATCCTTCCCACCGTCACCAAAGACTTTTCCGAAGCCTTTGGATTGACACGTGCCTTGTAAAAGTCATACACGATATAGGAAGACCCCCAGTTAAGCTGCGTGGAAATGGTTGACATATACGCTGCGATTAGGGAAGCCAAGACCAATCCCAACAACCCGGTCGGAAGTTTTGTAAGCATAGCAGAGTATGCCAAATCATGCCCCAGTTTGTCGTCTTCAACGATTGGAAAGGCCTGTTTGAGGCTCTCTAGGTCAGGAAACACCACCAAAGAAGCTAAAGCCACCAATATCCAAGGCCATGGACGAAGTGCATAGTGCATTATGTTGAAAAATAAAGTGGCTCCTATCGCATGTTTTTCATTTTTGGCCGAGAGCATCCGCTGGGCAATGTATCCTCCTCCCCCAGGTTCCGATCCAGGATACCATGAACTCCACCATTGTACGGCCAAAGGGATAATAAAAAGTGTTATTAAGGTATCGGTATCCGTTGAGTCAGGCAATATGCTTAGTTTTTCCTGGACTATTTCATGAGAAAGTAACGTTTCCAAACCACCAACTTCCGGGATGTTGATCAAATAATAGGCGGCTCCAATAGCACCTCCCATTGCAACAAAGAACAAGATGAAATCTGTGTACACAACCCCTTTGAACCCACCCATAGCGCTAAAGACCACCGTAATGAGACCTGCACTGATAACAGTCTGCCAAGGTTCAAGCCCTAACATGATACTTCCAATCTTTATTGCTGCCAGAGTCACCGCGGACATGGTGATTACATTAAAAACCACCCCGAGATACAAAGCCCTGAACCCCCTTAAAAATCGTGCCGCCTTTCCTCCATAGCGAAGTTCATAAAATTCCAAATCAGTATTGACATTAGATTTTCGCCAGAGTCGTGCATAAATAAACACTGTTAGGAGTCCAGTCAACAAAAAGGCCCACCAAACCCAATTTCCGGATACACCGTTGGTTCGCACAATATCGGTGACCAGATTCGGTGTGTCAGTTGAAAAAGTGGTGGCCACCATGGAAATACCAAGCAACCACCAAGGCATTGACCTTCCAGAAAGAAAGTACTCCGCACTGCTCTTTCCAGAGCTTTTGGACACATATAGTCCTATGCTTAGCGTTATTGAAAAAAATCCGAATATTAGTACCAAATCCCAAGTCTCCAGTGTTACCATACCTTTTTGGTTTTAAAAGTTAATCATCATAAATATTAAAGGTTTTCACCAATGCTGTATAAAAGTCGTATCCCCGTATAAAATCCAAGATGTATATTTTGAAATCTTGTTTTGTCAGAACAAGAAATGTAACAGTGCGGTCTATGGCTACATTTTGGTTGTCAATTTTCTTCCCTATGGTCATTACATTTCTATTCACCGGAATAATAAATGGAAATAGGATTATTTATGGTCTTAAAAAAATAATTAATCTGTTTATTTAAATTATCTAAACTATCCAAAACTAAATAAGCATTTTTCTCATGGTACCGACTGCCCTTGGTAATTATGGTATTGTGGTCATGAACAAGCCTTCGGTTCCAATATCTCCCCTCCTCCCCAGCTTTGGTGATTTTCATATGAGGCTTATATAGAGGAGGCTCTCCACCATTTATATGCGTGTTTTCATAGTCCAGTTGTAAACTTACCAAACCATAACCTTTCGGTTTATTGATAAACCCAACCCATTTCACATCATCCGTTAACGGAGCTTTTGTCAAAGAGTCGATTTTTACATCATCATATAGAAGCATTTCCTTAGTTTTTCCCAAAGAGTCTGAATACACCAAATGCGTAAAAAGTTTATCCATGGTCATTTCATTGTTTCTTAGAAAAAACAGATTTGCATCTTTATTAAAACTCATGGTAGACTCGTAAAGAAAATAGGGCAAGCCCGCATAAAACTCGTATTTCTCCGATAAATCGATTTCTTCATAGCCCTTTACTTTTCCCTTTTTGACCATTTCAAAGAAGAAAGCGTTATTCTGACTAACTTTGGCGTCATCCACGTTGGCATGGCCAATGGTTTTGTAATCCTCTGATTCTTTTTGAAAGTTAGGGGCCCAATGCATATTATTGAGTTCCCTTTTAAGTAGGATATCTCTTTTTTTTATAAAGATTCCAGATAACTGTCCTGGGTAAAGCCCTCTCTCGATTTTTTGAGGATTGGTATTGAAATCTGCTATAAAAAAACCATTTTCCACGGTTATGGCCGGGTGCTCGCCAGTTATCTTCAATGTATCCTCTTCCTGATTTTGCTCCGAATAAGAATTCAAAACTAGAAAAGTCCTTTTTTGATGAGCACTAATGGACACGGGAAAAATGTAGGAGGTGCTGTCTTGGTTTGAATCTTCCTGTGCCAATTTTATGCCCCGGATCATCTCATCAGTATCCTTGTCTTTTAAAACCAAAGTCTTTTGATGCCGGTCGGAACTTTTTATCACAACATATTCCAATGGCCGGGCAATCCCCTCCGTTTCGGTCAGTACAATTTCATCTTTTATCTGTGCCCTTTCACACCCCCATGACAGAACGGTGAGACAAAAACCTAACAATGCATGGTGACAATTTCTGCTTTTCATCTATTCTCTTTTGTTACTTACAAAACATAAAAGTAAGATATAATAAGGTTTTAAATGCAAAAAAATAATGAAATACAAAATTTAAATAAGATATTTGTTACAAACGAAATAAATGGAAATACTAATTTCAGCAAACAAAACAACGCTAGGGAAGAAAGCTGCAAAGCAAGGCGTACTTTTAATCCAAAAAGCAATATCCGCAAAAGGAAAGGCAAATATCATTGTGGCAACAGGAGCTTCCCAGTTTGAAATGCTAGAAGCCTTGGTCAAGGAAAATATTGATTGGTCAGTTGTTACATGCTTTCATTTGGATGAATATATTGGCCTCCCCGAAACCCACCCGGCCTCATTTAGAAAATACCTCAAAGACCGATTTACCAGCATAGTAGAGCCCTTGGCTTTTCATTATGTAAACGGTGAAGGGAATACGGCCAAAGAATGTGAAAGGCTCCACAATCTCATTTTGGAACACCCCATTGATGTGGCATTTGTGGGAATTGGGGAAAATGCGCACTTGGCATTCAATGACCCCCCTGCAGATTTTTACACCAAAGCATCTTACTTGGAGGTAACTTTGGATGAGGAGTGTAGAAAGCAGCAAATGGGAGAAGGATGGTTTAATAGTTTGGATGAAGTCCCGACCAAGGCAATCTCCATGTCGGTACACAGAATTATGCAATCCGAGCACATCATTTGCAGCGTGCCCGATAAACGAAAAAGTCTGGCGGTCAGCAAAGTGGTCAATGGTTCCATAACCCCGGAAGTTCCAGCATCGATACTTCAAAAGCATGGTTCCACCTATTTGTTTTTGGATCAAGAATCCTCTGCTTTGCTTAATTAATACGATTTCATAGATGTCCATAAAAAGAAAAATCATCACCTTTTTAGGCCTAATTGGGCCAGGCCTGTTTTTGATTGGGTACAACATTGGTACGGGAAGCGTCACTACCATGGCCAAGGCAGGAGCCGGAAACGGGATGTCTCTTTTGTGGGCCTTGGTGCTTTCGTGCATCTTCACCTATATCCTCATGGTCGCTTACGGACAAGTCACCATTGTGTCCGGTAAAACAGCCCTGTTCAATATCAAAAACAACATTAAGTACGGCAAATCACTGGCACTTTATATTATGGCTGCCTTGATTGTAGGGGAGGTTTTTGCCTTAATGGGCATTATGGGTATTGCAACAGAGCTCTTGCAAGAAGGCGCCCGTTTGATTGATGGAACATTTGTTATCAGTACCGCCTCGGTAACCGCAATCACTGTTTTGGCGCTCTTTGTGCTGCTGTATTATGGAAAATATGAAATGTTTGAGAAACTGTTAACGACCATCGTTCTATTGATGGGGTTAAGTTTCATCATTGTTTTCTTTATGGTAAAACCCAATTTACCAGAGATCGGGAAAGGGTTGATTCCTTCCATTCCCCAAAAGCCAGGTTCTTTTGAGTTGATTGCCGCCATGGTCGGTACCACATGCTCGGCGGCCGTATTTATTGTAAGAAGTATTGTGGTAAGTGAGAAAAAATGGACCATAAAAAACCTAAAAACTGAAAAACGGGATGCTTTTGTCTCGGCCTTCATGATGTTGATCTTAAGTGGTTGTATCATGGCCGTGGCTGCGGGAACTCTCCGTGCATCAGGAAAAGAACTTGAAACCACCTTAGATCTTATCTCCTTATTTGAGCCCATTGGCGGAAAACTGGCGTCATTTATATTGATTTTTGGAATTACAAGTGCCGCCATTTCAACCATATTTCCCATTATATTGATCGCACCCTGGCTGATTAGCGATTATGCCGGTAAACCCAGAAATATTAAATCCCCCTTGTTCAGGGTTTTGGGTGGATTGGGATTGCTGTTAAGTTTTGGGGCACAATTTATGGAAATGCGACCCCCTGCACTGCTGGTTTTTTCACAGGCCTTTCAAGCTTGTATCCTACCTGCAGTGACACTACCCATACTCATTCTAATCAATAAAAAGTCAATAATGGGAAAGCATACTGCAAGTAACTTAATGAATGTTGGCATTGGATTGGTACTGATATTTGGATTGGTGACCACCTATTTGGCAATTATCGATTTTATCTAAAGTAAAATGTTCAAATTAATAGCACATAGCATAACCATCGTTTGTTTACTCATTGCTGTATCAGCAAAATCACATCAGAATACGGGTATCCACTCAGATAATTCTAAAATGGACACAGTATTATATTCTGATGGAAACCCAATCAAAATTGAAATCAAAAATGGGAAAATAAACAAGCTTGTAAGAAAACCAACCAAAAGCACAAGCTCCGAAAATGTAGTATATGTTGCCCCCGGATTTATAGACCACCAAGTCAATGGATATTTATCACACGCCTTTGTTGGGAAGGATTTGAACGAGGCCCAAGTGGAAAAAATCACCAAAGCCTTTTGGGAAAAAGGAATCACCACCTTTTATCCTACTTTGACCACAGAGTCAAACCAAGTCTTATTACGAAACTTTGGGATTCTCAATGAAATCCTCAAGAATGGGGAATTGGCACAATCCCTTCCGGGGTTTCACATGGAAGGCCCTTATATTTCCCCCTTGGATGGATTTAGGGGCGCTCACAATCCGGTCCACATTCGCAAACCGGATTGGGAGGAATTTAAAGCATGGCACGATGCATCGGGCAAAAGAATCAAGGAAGTTACTATAGCCCCAGAATGGGAGGGCTCCGCAGAATTTATCAAGAAATGTAGGGAGAACAACATCAAGGTAGCCTTGGGACATACCAATGCCAATGCTTCACAAATCAATGAGGCTGTTGCGCTGGGAGCTTCGCTCTCAACACATTTGGGCAACGGTTGTGCCAATACCATCCACAGGCACCATAACCCTATTTGGCCGCAACTGTCCAATGATGGCCTAATGACCTGTATTATTGCGGACGGACACCATTTAACAAAAGGAGAAGTACGAACATTTTATAAAGCAAAAGGGGCCGAAAACATCATTTTGGTCTCTGATATCACACGATGGGCCGGAATGCCCCCCGGACGATACAAAGACTTTGACCAAGAAGTTGTTCTAACCGAGGAAGGAGCCATCATGATGCCTTCGGAAAATGTGTTGGCCGGGGCTTCTTTTTTAGTTACCCGAGGGATTGAGAACGTAATGAAATATACCGGATGTTCGCTGGAACAAGCTGTTCACACGGTCACAAAGAATCCAGCAAAGGCCTTGGATTTGGAAGATCGCGGCGTGATTGCGGTCGGTAAGCGGGCCGACCTTGTTTATTTTACCCTAGATCAGGGAAAGTTGGACATTATTAAAACCGTAGTTGGTGGCAAAGTGGTTTTTGATAAGGCAAAAATGCATTGACCTGATTATCAAAAAAACAAAGAAATGAATCAAAACTGTTTGCAAATTCACCCAAAAGACAATATTGCCGTAGCGCTACGGGATATTAAAAAGTTTAGTGTCCTGCACATCAACCTCATCACGGTTGAAGTCAAAAATGACATAAAGTCCAAGCACAAGTTTGCACTCCATGATCTTAAAACTGGGGATGAAATCATCATGTATGGTGTTTTGGTAGGAGTCGCCAATCAACCCATATCCAAAGGATCAGCTATTACAGTGGACAATATTGGTCATGCAGCTGGAGACTTTAAACCCAAGCAGTCCACATTTGTATGGAATCCCCCTAATATTGATAAATGGAAAAATAGGACATTTATGGGGTACCATCGTGCAGATGGGAAAGTGGGGACCAGCAATTATTGGGTGGTAGTGCCACTTACATTTTGTGAAAACAACAACCTGGATATCATAAAAGAAGCCATACTGGAACCTCTGGGTTACCTCCCCAAACGGGATTTCTTCATAAACACAAAGACCCTTGTTGACAGCTACAAGGCTGGAAACTCCATTCAAGAATTGTTGGAAAAACCCATCATGCTGGATGCCGAAGAAATGATTGAGAATAGGGTGTTCCCAAACGTTGACGGTATTAAATTTTTAAAACATGAAGGGGGCTGTGGGGGAACCCGGGAAGATGCCGAAGCCCTGTGCAATTTACTTGCGGGTTATATCACAAATCCCAATGTAGCTGGAGCCACCATATTAAGTTTGGGATGCCAAAATGCCCAAATATCCATGATACGGGAGGCTATCAGTAAAAGAGACCCCTTGTTCTCCAAACCCATCTATATTTTGGAGCAACAACAAAGTAAGAGTGTGGAATCTTTTATTTCGGAATCGGTCAAGAAAACGTTTTTGGGGTTGGTCGAAGCCAATACAATAGAACGGAAACCCGCTCCCTTGAGTAAATTAATCTTAGGGTTGGAGTGCGGTGGGTCTGATGGTTTTTCGGGAATATCCGCCAATCCTGCATTGGGTTACGCTTCCGATATATTGGCCGCTTTGGGCGGGAGTCCAATTTTAGCAGAATTTCCAGAATTACACGGCGTTGAACAAGACCTCATAAACCGATGTGTGTCAAACAAAAGCGCCGAGAGATTTACCTCACTTATTCAGACCTACTCAGAAAAAGCTTTAAATGTTGGTTCAAGTTTCGAGAAAAACCCATCTCCCGGAAACATAAAAGATGGTCTGGTCACCGATGCAATGAAATCTGCAGGTGCAGCAAAAAAAGGTGGCACCTCTCCGGTAACTGACGTGTTGGATTATACGGAACCCGTGACCAAACGGGGGTTAAACCTCCTTTGCACCCCGGGAAATGACGTTGAAAGCACTACAGCGTTGGCTGGTTCTGGTGCCAATATCATTGTTTTTACGACAGGATTAGGAACTCCAACGGGCAATCCAATTGCTCCTGTGATCAAGGTTTCTAGCAATACCAGCCTAGCTGAAAAAATGAAGGACATCATTGACCTCAATGCAGGCACAATCATTAGTGGTGAAGATTCCATAGAAACAAAAGGAGAAGAAATTTTGGAATACATCATCCAAGTAGCCAGCGGAAAGCGTGTGCCAAAAGCGGTGCAACTAAACCAAAATGATTTTATCCCGTGGAAAAGAGGGATATCACTTTAAAAAAACAATACAATGGTCAAACAAATAAAAGAATTTATAAAAATGGTTGGCCCCGGTTTTATTATGGCCGCAGTTGTCTTAGGACCCGGGAGCATTGCAATTTCTTCTAAAATAGGAGCCACAATGGGCTATAGCTTCCTTTGGGTTGTTCTCATAGCTGCCATTTTTATGATTGGGTATACCAATATGAGCACCCGATTTGGGGTATTGCACAAACAATCCATTTTGGGTCTCATTGCCGAAAAATATGGAAGGTGGTTTTCCGTGGTCATTGGGATAAGCTCTTTTTTAGCTGCTTTGAGCTTCCAATTTGGCAATAATCTTGGAGCTGGCATGGGCATGGAAACCCTAACGGGAATTGAAGATGGGTATTGGTTATTCATATTCACACCATTGGCCATACTCTTGATTTTTTTCAGCAAAAATCTATACAAAGCTTTGGAAAAAATGATGATGGCCATGGTGATATTGATGATTGCCGCCTTTGTCATCAATCTTTTTTTTATCAAGCCCGATTTAACTTCCGTGGCATCAGGTTTTGTGCCAAATAGATTTCCCATGGAAAGTTTCAACGCCCTTATAGCATTGGTTGGAACAACTTTTTCACTCAATGGAGCCTTGTACCAATCCTATTTGGTGCAAAGCAAAGGATGGAAATTAAAGGATAAAGCCAAGGGAATCCGGGATACCAATCTAGGCGTTTTTCTTTTGGCCACCATATCCATTCTGGTAATCATAACAGCTGCGGCGACTTTACAACCCTTGGGTATTTCTGTAAATTCAGCAGCAGATATGGCCATTCAGTTGGAAGCCATTCTTGGAAGTTACGCAAAATATATATTCGCTCTGGGCTTTATTTCCGCTGCCTTTTCATCCTTAGTGGTGAATGCGGTGATTGGAGGTGGTCTTTTGTCCGATGGTCTTGGTTTGGGCAAATCCATGAACGAAAAAATACCAAAGCTATTTACCATATTGATTCTTCTTGTTGGCATGTTCGTTGCCATTTATGTGGCCAATTTTATGGGTGACCCGGTGTATTCGCTGATTTTGGCTCAAGCTTCTTCCATGCTGTCCGTTCCATTGATCGCCATCGGCCTACTAATGATCATAAACAATAAGGCCGTTATGGGCAAATACAAGAACTCCAGTTTTCAAAATGTGATTGGTTTATTGGGATTCATTGTAATTTGTATTTTGGTTTATGTGATGTACAGCAGATTAACAGATTATATCAGAGCTGTGTAAAATGGAAGCATGGGTGTACCTTCCAATGTAGATTAGATGGTATGACCATTTTTTATTCTTTCCAAAGCTAAAATCACTTGGGATACGATCAAATTATTTTGGGAAACATCCTTGCCCCAAAACGCCTTGTTGGAAAGTACTTTCTTCACCATGGTTTCTACATCACAACCTGTATTGACCAAGGATGTGAAAAAGGCTATGACCTCATCACTATCCCTTAAGCCGATGATCTCTCCATTTAAGCTGGAGGTATATAACTGAATCAGGGTAGCAAATGCAGTACAAAGTTTGACAGGGGCCTCATTGTTCGAGGCGATATAATCTTCTATGCTAGGGAGGACCCTAACTTTGAACTTGGATATTGAGTTTAAGGAAATATCGGCCAATTCATGTCTAATAAAAGGGTTTTCAAACCGCTCAATGACATCATTGGCAAATTGTTCCACTTCTTCTTTGGGTAAGTCAATGGTGGGTATTATTTCCTCGAACATCATCTCCTTTATGTATGAACCTACCTTTTCATCTTGTATCGTTTCCCGTATGGTTTGTAAACCGTTCAGTAGCCCTATAGCCACCATACAGGTGTGGGAACCGTTTAGGATTCTTACTTTTTGTAGACGGTAAGGGGTTTGATCCCCAACATATTTTACGTTTAATCCGTAATTATCCGCCGGGAACAATTCCTGCAATTCCTTCGATGCTTCAATGACCCATAAATGATAGGCCTCGGAAACCACGACAAAATTATCCTTATAACCGAGTTCCCTTTGTACTTCATGAATGGAATCGCTAGGAAGTCCTGGGACAATCCTATCCACCAAAGTGTTCCCAAAATGATTGGCGTTCTGTATCCATTTCCCAAATGCTGCAGGAAGGCTCCATAACCTGCAATAGTTCAATATTGCTGCTTTCAATTGATCTCCGTTTCGGTCAATAAGCTCACAGGGGATTATTCCAACACCCTTGGACTGGTCGCCTTGAAAGTGTTCAAATCTCTTATAGAAGAACTGGGTCAGTTTCCCGGGAAATGTTTTGGCCAGACTGTTTTTTGCTGGCTTATCGTCTTGATCAAATTCTATTCCCGCTTCTGTGGTATTTGAAATGATCAGTTCTAACTTTTCTGTAATTGCCAACGCAAAAAAGGCATCCAAATCCTTAAATGGATTTACCAGCTGTTCAATACAGGAAATGATTTTTTTCTCATTGACCACCTTGCCATTCAAGGTTCCTTTCATCATAAGGTGATACAACCCATCTTGTTTTTGCATCATTTCCACCATTCCTTGTTCAATGGGCTGTACTACGGCAACCCCATAATCAAGATCAGCGTTCTGATTGAGTTCATCAATCATCCAGTCAACAAAGGCACGTAAAAAATTACCTTCGCCAAACTGAACCACCCTGATAGGCAAACTGGTTTTCCTTTTAATGGTTTTATTGGTCAATTCTTGCATAGAAATTCTTTGGTGTGAAAAAGAACAAGGTTATTCTATTATATAAAATAGGTTGGCTTTGAAACATAAAATCACCGGGGAATGACTTTTATCAAAACCAAACCCTAAGAAAAGTTGGGGATTATTAATGGCTCATTTGGAAAATATTGGCAAAGAAATTAACAGACCACAACTTCAATACCTGCATTTTCGAGCGCTGCTACTTGGTCTTTGGTTATGCCACTATCTGTAACCAAAACATCAATTTTGGATATGTCACAAATAAAGGCTAGGCTTCTCTTGAAAATCTTACTAGAATCTGCCAGAACAAAAACCTGATTGGACATCTCTATCATTGCGCTGTTAAAATGGGCTTCTTCTATGTTGGGAGTTGAAAGACCATAGTCGATGTCCAACCCATCTACGCCTAAAAACAATTTGTCACAAAAATAATATCTCAGGCTTTTCTCAGCTGGCGTCCCAATCAATGAAAAAGACTTTTTTCTTAAAAATCCACCCGGTATGATAACATTGATATTGTTATTCTTTACCAGTTGGTTGGCAATATTCAAAGCATTGGTTATCACCGTTAAATCCATTCTTTCGTTCAGGTTCTTAACAAGCTCCATGACCGTGGTTCCAGAATCTACCATTATGGTATCGCCTTCATTGACAAAGCTGGCGGCCCTATGTCCTATGGCTTTTTTTGCCTTGATATTGATTTTATTTTTCTCCGAAATATGGTAATCAATACCTACGGGGTCCACCTTTATTGCACCTCCCCTGGCCCTGATTAAAATATTCTTCTTCTCTAACTGGCCCAAATCATTTCGGATGGTGACTTCACTTACATCATAATTTTTGCTTAGATCGCTTACATTGACTTTCCCTCTTTGCTCAAGTTCTGTCATGATCGCCATTCTTCGTTCTACAGTAGATTTCTTTTTAGCCATGGTCATTAATATTTCTTACAAAAGAATATGATTTTCATAACATTATGAAGGTCAGTTTCGAAAATTATTAAAAATATTCTAACAAAGATTGTTACCCTTCCCATATTTTTTATTTTTCGTTTCAATTTTGTTTGAGTTTAGCCAAAAAAACTTAAATCGGCCCAGCGCAAAAGTAATCTTTTTAGCTATTGACCGCGTTTAAGGAATTCTTTTCTAAACAATGTATACGTTATTCATAAGCTGCTTCCGGAGTACTAATATCCTCCAGAGCAGCTTCGTCACCTTGGGCCGGACCATGCCAAATACCACCTCCAAATGTTATTATATATACTTTTTCTGAATCCATGGGATCTGGCTGAACCCGTTTCCCCCATTTAAAGTTATACCCTTTTATCCGTTGCCATGTCTCTCCTCTATCTTCAGAACGATAGGCAGAGGAATTGAAGCCTGATGCATAGAACACTCCCTTTTTTTCATCCATGGTCAAATCATGGATATGCTGATCCCCAGTGAGCACCGGCTTCCATGTGCCACCGCCATCTGTGGACAAATAGATGCCACCGCCCACATCATTGGAAAATTCGTCAGGACCGTATCTGCCCCATGCCGATAGAAGAAGCCTATCGGAGTCGGCAGGATCCACCAACAAACTGGATGGGCCATTTACATCATTGGGCAATTGCATTTTCTCCCATGATTCTGCCCCATTGGTTGATTTATACAGACTTCCGTCCATAGCATTGCCTATGCTGCCATCATCACTTTTTCGGAATACCACCAAATATAAATCCCCATTATTGCCAAGGGTCATTCGCCATGCGGCTGGTTGGGTTCCTTCAATGCCCTTGTTTTTCTGTTGCCATGTTTTGCCACCATCCGTTGATTTGTATACCCCTTTTCCAAAAGCACAGACATAGAGTGTTCTACTATTGGGGTCAGAATTGGGATCCATGACCAGGTGGGTGGGTGCCATTTCTCCTATTTCCTCACTCAGAACCTCCCAAGTCTTACCTCCATCAGTACTGCTCAAAATACCTCCTTTGTAAGTGGACATATCCCTGTTTCGCCACATTTTTGGTCGGGGGAGATCATGATTGGCACTCATCACTGCCCATACCTTATCTTTTACTTCTGGGTCAAATAGCGTCCAATAGGTAGAGTTGACCCAACGTCTGGGCACCCCATTGTTATTTGTTGCACTTGACCAACTTTTGGTACCATCATGGCTTTCCATCATCCCGGTATCGGTATCGGCCATCAACACATGCAGTGAATCAAATGGATCAAATGCAAGCATGTACCCCGTGGTCACCTGCAGCCCTCTTGACCTCCATCCTGCTCCTTCAACCTTGTTGGTGTAGAGCTGTTCCCAAGTTTTTCCACCATTTGTGGTTCGCACGGTACGGCCAAAGTCAGTAGTATAACATAGGTTAGGGTCATTATCGGCAACAGTCATATGAAAAGGATTTTCTCCCCAACCGGGACCAAACCTTTCATTTAGCCAGCCTTGGTCCATGTTGGGTGTAGGTGTATTGTTGACATCCTTCCATACCAACTCCCATGTTTTTCCATAATCTGAGCTTTTAGCCAACCCGATAGCGGTTGAATCCTGACCGATTATTAAATTGGCGTAGGATACGTAAATGTTTTCCGGATGGTAATAACTGGTGGCGATACTTCTATACTCCATATCTTTGGCGCCATCCATTTTAAAAGCTTTTAATGGAATATCAATCTGGCTCCAACTTTCCCCTCCGTTATTGGTCATATAAATATTGGAATTTTCCCTTGCGTTGGGATTAAAGTATGATTTTCCAGAAATAGCATAGATGATATGCCGATTGGCCTTCTTATCAAAACCATTAATAACCTGTGTAATATTTTCGGCATCTTCGGGAAGTCCAACATTGACCCAAGTACCTTTGCGTCTTGCACCTAGACCACCTTTACCAGAGATATAAATGGTTCTATCATCTTCCGGTGATGAAGGATCGATAAATATATTGTTCAGGTCAAAACGTAGTTTTTCCATGGTTTCCCAAGATTCACCTCCATCATTGGATGCCATAATGGCCATATAAAATCTTTGGTTTTTTCCGTTCGGCCAAAAGTCAATCTTTCTTTTTCTCGTCAACAGATATAGCTTTTGAGGGTTGTCCGGGTCAATGGCCAGCTTTTCAACAAGGGTCCATACACTATCTTTTGTTATGACTTTTTCATTTGCATGGTCCCCTTGGGAAACAATATCTACAATATCTTCGGGCTGAGGAAAGATTGTTTCCCAGGATATGCCTTTGTCCTTACTTTTAAAAAGCATATTTGAAGTCCCGGCGTAAACAATGTTCTCATCCGTATAATCAAAATCATAAAACTTGGTAACATCTCTAAGGTTGAACATTCGCCATTGTTTTCCTGCATCATAGGATACGAATGAACCGGTCATGTCACAGCTGACGAATACATGGTCATGATCTAAAGGATTTATGGTCGGATTGAACATGGCTCCACCTCCACCAGGGCCAATATATCCCCAATGATCGTTTCTTCCATTTATGTTGGAATACAATTTAGAGGTGTCCACGCTTGTGGAATTTCCATCTTTATTTTTGCAAGAAACAAACGAGAATACCATCAACAGGGACACTAAAATTGAGGTGAGTGATAGCTTTCCAATTATTTTTTCCATACTGTTATTAAGATGTGCGTTTGTGATTTATTATTATTAAAATTTATTCTGTTTCGGGTGTGCCATGCCAAACACTTGAACCAAATGTGGTCAGATATACTTTTTCCGGGTCATTTTCATCGATCACTACCCGGTGACCCCAGTGAAAGTCATAGTTTTTTATTTTGTCCCAGGTTTTGCCATAATCATTGCTCATGTATGCCCCTCTGTTGAATGTATTGCAATACACCCTGCCTGGATGGTGACTGTCTACCGTAACATCATAAACAAATTGATCTTCATCTAATATCCGTTTCCATGTTTCGCCACCATCTTCGGACATGAGGATGCCCCCGTCCAAATCCATCAATTCATTGCCTCCGGTCTCCCGGGCCACAGCGGCCCCAACTATATCGCTTAAAAAAGTATCCGCCCATGAACCCAGATAGAGTCTGTCCAGGTTTTCAGGGTCATACGCAAGGCCATTTGGGAATGTGGTCTTTTCACCCACATCCAAGCGTTTCCATGTAAGTGCCCCATCCGTTGATTTATATACGGCGCCCATGTGCACTTCCCGTCCTACTTCAGCATTGATGTGTTGAGGAGTTGGACTGGTAATAAGGTACAGGGTTCCATCGGGAAGAATGGTAATTTCAAAAGCGGCCAAGCTCCCTTCAATTCCGTTGTTGTGAAGTTTCCATGTTTTACCATCGTCTACAGATTTAAAGACCCCTTTTCCGTAAGCAGCAACGTATAATGTTCTGTTTCCCGTAGGAGAGTTTTGGTCCAATGCAATTGAAGCGGATGGTGTGTCAAAGCCCATCCCTTCTACGGATGGTTCCCAGGTTGTACCGCCATCTGTGGAAACGGCGACACCTCCCCTGCCATATTCTGTCCATTTGGGGTTTCTGGTCATTTTTCCCCGTGGAAAATCATGGAGGTTTGACCAAACAGACCATAGCTTGTCCTTGACCTCTGGGTCAAATACCAACCAATAGCAGGTATTTTCCCATTCGGTAGGTATACCTGTGGTGGACCTGGTCCAACTACGGCCTTTATTATAGGAATGGTGATACCCTATATCGGTATAGCTGATGGCGATATGGGTTGAATCGAAAGGGTCAAAATGAACCCCATAATTGGTAGTCACATCCAAACCGCTGGAAACATAGCTTCCGTCATCCTGGCGTGTTGAATAAATGGATGTCCAATTCTTACCGCCATCCACAGTTTTCATACTGCGGTACCAGTCTGTAACTATGGCCACATTTCCATTGTTCGGGGCCACTCCTACATCAATCAATCTGATGAAGTCTTTTCCAAAAGCTTCATTTACCCAAGCATCTTCTAAATTTGTAACATCATTGCCATCCTTTACACCGTACTTGCCCGAGCCTCCGCCTCCTTTCCAGACCCATTGCCAAGAATCTCCGGAATCATCCGACTTTAGCGTTCCAAACCATACGGCATCAGTTCCATCATCTTTCTTTTCTAGATAGCTGCTTGCCACCACATACACATGCTCGGCATCATTTTCGGCAGCAGCCATAGTGGAATAAGTAGGCAATGTATGCGACCTATTTGTGATTACATCCCCTTTGCCCTGCCGCCAAGTCTTTCCATGGTCTTTGGATATCCATAATGAGGTAGGGGCCGGTCTACCATCTCCTCTTTCAGATTCATCATTGTGCAAACCATAAAATATTGAACTGGTTTCTCCTTTTACAGTTCCTCCCGTAATCGAAAAAGCGGGTTGCATTGCATCAGGATATTCCATTGATGTAACTTGCCAAGATTGCTTGTCTAATATATTGACCGCTGAGGAGGTAAACACCAAAACTTTGTCTTTGGCCTCGCCTGTATCGGTATATATGAAATCAATCCTGTTGTTTACTTTCAGTCTATTCCAAGTAACTCCACCATCAAGGGTGTAGAAAAGATACCTGTCTAAACTAAAATAAATTTGTTTGGAGTCGTTTGGATCCACTTTTATGTTCCTTATGGTGGGGTTAATGGTCCGGCCCGACTCACCCACTATATGGAACAGAGAGTTCTCGGTGGTTATAATGGAGTATTCGGCATGGTCTCCCAGATAATTCTCCTCTATGATATCTTTTTCAAACGGATAAATCCTTTCCCAGGTTTTTCCACCATCCATTGATTTATTGAGCGTATTTGAACCAATGTACATTACTTCTGGGTTCAATGGATCGTAAGCGAAGGCATGGGAACCATTTGGATAGTTGATGCCAATGAAAGAGTTTCCTCCATCTTTGGTGTGATAGGCTCCGGTCATATCACAACGAATCAGGAAATTTTCTTCATTTTCATAAGAGAAGGTTGGGATAAATGTAGATCCTCCACCTCCAGGACCAATAAGGGTCCAATTGCTCTGTTCTTTGCCCAACGAATCTTCCCTTGTGGCATTGGTATTGGAATCTTTGCACGAAAACCAAAGAAGTACAATCAAATTGATACCGATAAGTTTAACCTTTGCGCCCATTTACGGTTTTTTATTTTAAAAGGTTTAGTATTTCATTTCTGATCTCATCATAGTCATCCCCGCGCTGTGACCAAGCCACTGGGTCATCCTTATCCACTTCGTGCATGGCCTTTGGAACGACTTTCCGTATCAATTCGCTTACTTTGGTCTTACCTATTTTTTGTTCTGCCAACCAAAGCAATTCATGGTCCTGTTGTCCTCGTCGTATGTTTTTTAACCGAATGGAAGGCAATACTTGGTTCAAACCTCGGTCCTCTTCTTTGTGATAGGGCATTCTACCTGGGTAAAAAACGACACCGTCACCATTACCATAGTTGAAGCCCCAGTTAATAAATGTGAGCGGTTCGTTGAACACACGTTGCTGCAAATTGCCTTTGGGTCCTTGGAAGTTATGTTGCCAGTGACTGCCATGCCAGATAAACCATGTATTAATACCAAACAGATGTTTGATCCAGCCATTTACCCTAAAATCAACAGCTTCGGCCTCCAAGATTACAGAACCATAAAAGGGACGGTTTCCGTTATAGAACCAATGGTCCCCACCTCTTTCTTTCAATAATTTAAATTGTTCGTAATCCCTAATGCCACGATATCCATTAAAAATATCAATCACATCTTTGAGCTCTTCTTTATAGGCCGTAGTGGTGAATATGGGGAGCCTCTTTCCCGGACCGGGGTTGGATTTCACCCATCCAGAATTTTGTTTGATATAGGGATATTGCACTTCTCCAGGTTCATCGATCATATACCAAAAGTATCGGGTTTCAGGGGAGTGCTCTTCGAACCAAGCGACCCATTTATTGGATTCCGATTGAATACTATCCTTGGTTCTGCCCAAGACTTTGTTTCCATACATGCCAACGGCGAACAGCTTTTCCCCTACCCCTTGTCCGGGGCCTTGATACCCATTTTCAGCTGTAAAAGCAGATCCGTCCAAATACGGCTTGTATTTGTTCATCTCATTAATATCGAATATGCTGGTGTGTACATTAAAACCTCCCACCAAATCCACCCGATGTCTATGGGCCTCAAACTTCATCATTTCCGTGACCTCATCATATTCCAAATCACGAAAGTAATTCACCATACTGTTCTTGGAAGTGAACAACCATACATTCGAATGGTTTTCATCGGGCAAGTAAGCGTCTATCAATTCAATTTCCACCGGAAGTTTTGAAGAGGCCTCACCATTGACCCAGACTGTAATCTCGGATGCATACATACCGGGGGCAAAATCTTTATCCCGTGGCAGGTACAAGTCTATCCAGAAGCCTTGATTTTGGGTTTCTTGCCGCTCGATGACCTCAAGTCTGTGCTGCATTCTGATCGTTATCTTACGGGTTTTGGGAACTGTAAGGGGAAATCCTCCTTTTCCCAAAGCATCGGAAGGTATCAGTGCATCTGGTATCCATCCGACCATATTTTCCGGTGCACTGTTCTCAGATCCAAAGTACCAGGCCGGTTTTGTTGGTTTTGTTACATTTAAATAGTGTTGTGAAAACAAATCAATGCTCCCTTGGGGGCCGTAGGCTATGTTTCCATCGCCTCCAATGATGTCCCCGGAGACGGTGTTCACGGGAGGACTCATGGATATCTCAAGGCTATTGGCACCCAAACTATCCAATTCCACAATAACTTGAAAGCCCAGAACCTCATTGTAAAGTCCTCTGAGCTTCACTTTTTCACCGTCCCAGATACTGTTGTTTTTCTCTGCGAAATGATCTGTATTATATCTAAAAACTTTCTCACCGTCACCCACGGCCCAAACATTCACAATTTGTGCTGAAAGTATTGGGCTCAAGGAAAGGGCCATGATTAAAAGAATCGATTTAAAAGAGGTCAAAGTATTCATATCGCAAAAGTTTTATTTAAGTTGAATGTTATGTTGTACCGATAAACGGGCTTAGTCCGTAACCAAGATTTTTCCCATGGGATACCAACCCTCACTGTTCACGCCTTCTATTGCCAGTTTAACTCGAGGGTTCTGGGCAACAGGGTCCACAATCGCTATTTCAACTTGATACTCCCCAGTGGGTGTGTCCAAGGGGACGTATAGTTTTTCGTCAAATACGATATCACCGGGCAGCCAGTTTCTAATGTCTGCACTGGTAAAGAACACTTCTGTGTGTTTGCTGTTCTTTAGGCGAACGGCAAACTTATAGTCTTTGTAGATGGGCGCCACCCCTTTGTTCTCCCACCATGAAGTCATTGGTATTTGGCCATGTCGCTTTACTCGGGAAGGATAGGTGAACCTTCTCAAAACAAACCGATACCCCATTTTTTTAAGCCATTCATCCACTAAGGGACTCCACTGCTCAGGAACCGGCGAACTCTTTGCATTGAAGGAGGATACATGCCACTTTAGTGCTTGCTCAAATATGTAGTCGACAATTTCTTCGTTGTATTTTTGCCTTTCCAACCAGGTTAAAAACGTACCGCATATTTCCATGGCTATCGGTGCTTTTTTCCAAGCATCCTTCATCCCACTCCGCACAATATCTTGTGGATAAACATCCAACATATGGGTAAAATCATCCCAAATGCCCATATCACCCAAACAATCGATTCTCCAACCCAAATGACGCATATTTGGCCCTTCGCCATTGTGGGTACCGTTGGGCCAGTATGCCGCTATATTGGTTCCCCTTACCAATAGTTCTGGTTGTGTGGCATCTCCATTAAGGGGTTGAAAAATTAAATGGGTTTTCTTGAAATTGTCCAGATACTTATTGATGAGACCAACCCTTGTCTTGTCTGACAATAATTCCATACCATCTCCTTCGCCCCAGTACCCAATGAAAGAAACGTCAACCGCTTCCACGTCTGGATGTCCATCATAACGCTGTCCCATGGCAGCGATCATTCCACCAAAATAATGGAGATATGCTGGGTTTTCGGGATCTATCCTCCATTTGCCTCTCAATATTTTATCCTTGCTTTCTTTTCCAACCATTTTTCTGTACCAAACGGGAACATCCTTTTCTTCATCACGCTCGTAAGGTGAAATGCGAAGCATCAATGTCTGCCCTCTCTCGGCGGCAGTTTTCAATGCCTTATCGATCATTTCCCAATTGTATACGCCCGGTTCCACCTCCAAAAAGCGCCAGTTTACCCGAAAATAGGCTATGGTGGTCTGTGGGTAATCTTTATTGGTAAGGTCTCCATCAAAATCTTGGTACTCAATGGGCAAACCTTCTGTCCAAAGCATTCCAGAATTTAGATCGTCCCCGTTGAACCTCTGAAAGGTGGTAAAGCCAATACCGGGGTTTAAAAGCAGTTCATCACTTTCCTCAGGATACACCTTAACCAGGGTGTTAGGTGGCAAAGGGATGCCTTGTGCCGCAATTTGTGCTGCGCCCAACATTAGAATGGCAAGACTTAAATTTAGAATCGTTTTTGGTTTCATAAACTGGTTGATTTTTTGGTTTGGACATTGGAGGTCTTAAAAAGTGCTACGTTTCCATTGTTCACGGCCGATATGAGTCCTTTTTCTGCATTTGGGCCTAGGTTTATCGGTTTCAACTTTTTGACATCACCAGAAATGAAAAGACCCGACTCAAATCCACTTACGGAATTGAAACCACCCTTTCCATTTCCTTTTAAAAACAATCCTTGGCCAGCATCAGCTCTGGGTGTTTCTATTTCTGAATTGAAAAGGTTTCCTGCTATGACTATATCGTTAATACCATCGTTGTCAAAATCATCATATACAGAACCGAATACCGGGGAAATCTGTGCCATTTGGGGCAATGCTTCCAGTTGGAATCCGGCATTGGTATTGATCAATATGGCGCTTGAAAATGTTTTGGCCTCGAACAAGTCTGAGCTTTTCAGGGCATCTTCGTCATAAACGTCGGTCAAACTCGCCATCCCAAAAGACCTATAATCCTTAAATTTCTCTTTTAAGGATGGTATTTGTTGGGATGAACATGATTTTCCACGAAGCGGGTAAAGGGTGTCGTTTTCAACATAGCTGAGCACAATATCCAAGGAGCCATTGTTGTCGAAGTCCTTTGAATACAGCCTAAAAGGTGCATTGGGTGCTGTCTTATATTTATAATTTTCCCCTAGGTTGCCCACAATGTAATCTGCTCTTCCGTCGTTGTTTATATCCGCTTCCGTGATACTGAACCACCATCCGGCACTATTGTTCAGCACTATGTCATCTGTGTTTGTGGTAAACTTGTTTTGATTGTTTTCAAATATGGTAATGGGCATCCATTCGCCCACCAAGATCAAATCCTGGGTTCCATCATTGTTGTAATCGGACCAAACCGCATCGGTGACCATTCCCGGAAACTGCAAATCGGGTGCCTTTTCTTTGGTGACATCCTTAAACTTGCCATTTTGGTTTTCCAACAGATAACTTCGGCCTGGTTTTGGATACTGGCCAGGAAGCAACCTGCCCCCAACGAACAAATCCAAGTCCCCATCCTTATCGTAGTCCGCTGCACGTACCACGCCCCCACTGGAATTTACGACAGGTAAAGCATATTGGGATTTCACAAAGTTGCCCTTACCTTGGTTAAGATAGAGTCTATCCCGATAATAGGTATGCCCTTCGGGCATTTCGTTCCCTCCGCTTACCACATACAGGTCAAGATCCCCGTCCCTATCCGCATCAAAAAACAACGCATCGGTATCCTCATGGGATTTGTCTGAAGCGATGCTGCCGTTATACTTTTTAGTGAAGGTATTGTTGGCATTTTGAAGATAGATAGCGCCTTCAGAACCTTTGGCCCCTCCTATATAAAAATCCTCCAAACCATCATTGTTGATATCTCCAACGGCCAAAGAAGGTCCAAATGTTGACATTTTATGGGGCAATAGGATTTCCTTGCTGAAATCGTCGTACTCGTTTTCTTGATGTTTGTGGTCTACATTGTAATTTGCTGTAACATTTGCAAAAAGTAAAGGAGTGGTTTTCTGTTTTTCTTGACTTTTGCCCACCTTAGCATGATCAACTGTGATTTGTTGGTCCACTGGAACATCTTTCAATTCGCTCACTTTTCCGCTTGGCCATGTCACCTTTATTTCATCCACCACACTGGATTGCCCCACCCCAAAGTGCAAGATATAATCCACATTGGACTGGTAGCCTCTCACGACGTATTGTTCTTTGTATTGTTTGTTTTCTCCGTATCTGATGTTTACTTTGGCGCCAATCCCATCTATATTTTTGGGGCTGCCCTTTAATTTTATCTTGATAAAGTGGTTGTCTGTTAGTGAGGTAGCGTGGTTTTGGTATACGTGTGCCTCTTCATCAATGTTGTTGATCACCAAATCCATATCGCCATCATTATCCAAATCGGCATACGCAGCTCCATTGGAATAGGAAGGTGCGGACACTCCCCAAGTATCATTAGCTTTGCTAAAGCTGAGGCCTCCTTGATTCTTAAACACCAAATTGACCGATTTTTCTGGAGGAATACTGTCCAAAATATCTTGGACCATAGCCTCATAATCGGGTACTGGTTTGTTGGTTTCTTCTAGGATTCTTTCATCTTTAAAGTGTTCAAAATCCTTGTTATTTGTATTTTTTCGCATGCCATTGGTAACGAACAGGTCATTGAACCCATCGTTGTCCAAATCCACAAATAATGGAGCCCAACTCCAGTCTGTGCTCGATACGCCGGCCATGGGGGCCACATCGGAAAAAGTTTCGTTTCCATTATTAAGCTGTAATGTATTGCGCATATATTGATGGTGCCCATCCAGGCTCACCAAAAGATTGAATGCTTCTGGATCCATGGAACCCATATTGGTTTTTCTTCCAAGATTGGTTGTGGAATTCATGTCCAAAACAAACAGATCTTGCAAGCCATCATTGTTGATGTCCGCCGCATCTGCCCCCATGGAAGCGTAAGAGATGTGTTTCATTGCGGTGAGCGCACTTTCCTTAAAAGTTCCATCGCCATTATTGAAGTAGAGGTAATCCCTTCCGGCAAAATCATTGCAGACATAGATGTCTGGGTAGAGATCTTGATTGAAATCGACAATAGCCACACCCAGTCCATCGCCCAGTTTTGAACGGTTGATCCCTACAAAATCCTTTACCTGTGTATAATGCCCGTTGTCATTTTTATAGAGTTTGTCCCCAATAAATCGGTCTGTATCCTTATCGTGAAAGTTTCTGAATATCTCCTTTATAGGTTTTACGGCATGGTTCAGCAGGAACATATCCAAATCCCCATCTAAATCATAATCAAAAAAGGTGGCCTGAATTGAATTGCTCCAATCGTCCAAACCATACTCTTTACCTTTTTCCACGAAAGTTTTGTCACCATTGTTGATGAACAAAAGATTGCTTCTTAGCCTTGGCTTGGTGTCCCCGGATCTGCACACATAAATATCCAGAAAACCATCTTGGTTGATATCGACCATGGTAACTCCGGTTTTCCAACCGGATATGGTGTCCAATCCAGAACCTTTGGTAATGTC
The DNA here is from genome assembly GCF_042651185.1 of Flagellimonas marina. Classification (NCBI taxonomy): domain Bacteria; kingdom Pseudomonadati; phylum Bacteroidota; class Flavobacteriia; order Flavobacteriales; family Flavobacteriaceae; genus Flagellimonas; species Flagellimonas marina. Next base: position 34,229 of record NZ_JBHSCL010000009.1, read on the forward strand.
CTTGAACTTAAAATCGCCTTTATTGAGATAGAGTTTTCCCGTGTTTTGGTTGGCACTGAAATAGATGTCCACCAGACCATCATTGTTTATATCTCCAATAGCGACACCGCCACCATTGAAAAAATTGGTGTAAGTAAATACATTTTCTTTGACATCTTCATGGATATCGTTCCTAAAATCTATACCAGTTTGCCGATGATCGGTTAGTTGCAGTAAAGTAGAACTTGCAACTTCATCACTGGAACAATTTGTAAAAAGCAGCAATATGATCAAGTATTTGAATTTCAGACATTCATTATATCCCTTTTTGTATGCAGACATTAAGCAACCTTTCATTTTCATTAGATTATTTGTTGAGAGTTACCTACCTTTTATGGAATAGCATAATCACCCACGCATTCTTAAAATTATACAATAAGCAATGGTAAAGCAGCGATTGGATGAAGTAACGTCTTTGGTTATAAAAACAAAAGCAATTAAACCAATTAAGGTTCAATTGCTTTCTTGAAAATCAACTACTAATTCAAACTAACTTATTTTATTAAATCGCTAATTAATCAATTTGGTCATTAGCATCTATCTCTTTTTGTGGTATAGGGAAATAGGTCCTGTCCTCGTTTAGATAACCAAAGTTTTCGCCTGGGTATTTAGATTCAAGATTGGCTCTCCATCGATCTATATATTCTCCACTTCGAATCAAATCCATACGTCTTTTCCCTTCCATGTAGAGTTCCTTTGCTCTTTCTTCCAAAATGGCATCTCTTAATGCTTCCTGCCCCAAGTCGGCCAAAGGCGCAACATTGGACCTAGATCGTATTTCATTGACCAACACCAGTGCACCTCCGGTGTCACCGGTTTCGTTGAGGGCTTCTGCCCTTGTCAGCAAAATATCAGCATATCGCAATACAGGGTAATTGATTCCTGAATTAGCAAGAGCTCCTCTGTGCGCATGGTCAAAACGATCATATCCGCCCAAAGATTTGAATGGAAGCACTGATGTGGAAAGCGTAGATCGTAGGGTTACTTCTGGATCGGCAGCCAATTCATCGTACTCCGGGGTGCCCGGAGCTGCAAAATATATAGGCAAACCAGTATCGTCATCAAACCGCAAACGACCATCCCTAAAACCATTGGCCAACAATGCTCTTCTTGTATCATTTTCATCAAAGGAATTATAAAAGTCAACTGAAATGGTAAGTCTTCCCCACGCACCGGCAACATAATCACCAGACAATTCATGCCATGGTATTCGTGTTTGAGATCCTGTTGCGTCTGTTGTGGACATAACGGCAAAAACCCATTCGCTTGATGCGACATTGGACACATGGAAAAGCTCCTCGACACTTGGAAGCAATGAATATTCTCCCAAGTTCATTACAGCTGCAGCATCTGCTGCTGCTGCTGCCCAGTTTTTAGCGTTCAAGTTTGTCTTGGCCCGGAGTGCCAATGCAGCACCTTCACTAGCTCTACCCGGAGTGCCTGATGAACCCAAAACAGCCGCCGCATCGGTCAAATCCGCTATAATCTGGGCAACAACCTCAGATTGTGGGCTCAATGGCAAGTCACCACTGGAATCACCCAAGTTCAAGATAACATCACCAAAATTAAAAGTAAGGTCATGATAGGCCAAGGCTCTTAAGAATTTTGCCTCTCCAATTAAGCTAGCTTTCAAGGATTCATCTATGGGCATACCCTCTAAAACTGGTATGGCAAAATTAGCCGCTCCAATGGTCTTGTAAGCTCCATCCCAAAGATTTACGATTTCACCTTCATTGATGCCCCACGTACCCATTTCCAGTGGTGAAGTACCTGGACCCCATGCGTCCTTACCATAGGTGTCGGTTGGTTGTTCACTAATGTTCAAATAATCATATTCATAATATGTTCCCCACTCTGTTCCCCTAAGGGCAGCATACACTGACAAAATGAGTGCCTCAGCATCTGCTTCGGTTTCGTAGGCATTTCCGGCCACTAAATCAGAGTAGACCTCTTCATCAAGTACCTCAGTACAAGAGACCATACTTGATAGCACCATTAAGAATGCGATTGTTTTTTTCATTTTTTTCATAATACCAATTTTTTTAAATTAAAAAGTTACTTTGAAACCCAATGAATAAATTCTGTAGTTCGGGTATCCGTAATCATCGACCCCCCTATTTATGCTACTTTGAGATCCGCTGTAATCAAAGCTCACCTCTGGATCAAACCCGGAGTAGTCGGTAAATGTCAAAAGGTTCTGACCCTGCACATAAATATTGATGTTTTTAATCCAAGGAATATTATCCGTATTGAGGTTATATCCTAAGATTACGTTTTTTAGCCTAACATACGTACCATCTTCTATGAAATAGTCATTCACATAATTCCCGTACTCTCCTTGGAACCAGTTGACGCCTGGCAAAGTACCTGAGGTATTGAAATCGCTGTATCGGTTTACTGCATTGACCCCTAGGTTCTGATCGATTGCAATGGCCTTGAAATTAAACAGGTCATTACCGAACACTCCTTGCCAGAACATATCCAAATACACTCCCTTATACTCAAAATGATTGTTGAAACCTAAGGTAAAGTCTGGATTGGCGTTACCAATTACGGTTCTATCATCTGCATCGATGATTCCGTCATTGTTCACATCCTCATACAAAGCAGTACCTGGTTGAACGCTGTTGGGTTGTGGGTCATAGGTCTCGCCTTCCTGCAGAACCCCTATGAATTTGTACCCATAAAAATCACCTACTCTACCGCCTTCAATGATTCTTCTAAAAACTTCCTCACCAACTTCACCGTAGGGCTGTCTTTCAAATGCAATGTTTATAGGGTTGTCACCATCCAGTTCGGTAACTTCATTATCATTGGTCGCAAAGTTAAGATTGGCATCCCATTTAAAGTCACCTGCATTGGCAATCCTAGCCCCCAACGCCACTTCAATTCCTTGATTGGTCATAGATCCAACATTATCAATGATAGCTTGGAATCCTGTGGAAGCAGATGAAAGTGGCCTTCTGATAATAAGGTTCTCCGTATCCGATTTGTAGTAATCCACAGAACCGTACAAAGCACTATTCCAGAAAGCAAAATCCAACCCTACGTTCAACATTGCCGTTTCTTCCCATTGCAAATTGGGGTTTGGAGCAAGGTCTCCATCAGGCCCCAACCCAATAGAGTTTGCACCGCCATCAAAACTATAGGCCGCCGACGAACTTACTCTTTGCAAAGAGGTGTAAGGAGCAATATTGTTGTTCCCTGTAAGCCCATAAGAAACCCTTAATTTTAAATCTGATATGGTATTGGAATCTTTAAGAAAATTTTCTTGCGACAATCTCCACGCTGCAGATGCCGATGGAAAATACCCCCATTTGTTGTTTTCACCAAACTGGGACGCTCCATCTGCCCTGACCGTTGCATTAAACAGAAACTTATCCTTATAGCTATAGGTAGTCCTAGCAAAGAATGAAGCAATATTACTCGAATTCTTACCACTATAAATAAATTGTTGTTCTGCAGAACCCAAATTAAAGTACAAGGTCTTGTCAGTAGGGAAGTTTTGTCCACTCAACCCATAAATTAAACTCTCAAATTCCTGGTAAGAGGCACCACCCAATATATTTAAATCGTGGTCTTCCCCAAAAGTCTTACTGTACGACAAAGTAAACTCGGCCAAGTAATTGGTTGAGCTACTCGCATCTATACTTCCAAGAGGGATCTCCCCTCCCCGGCTATAGGGTGGCGGGTCATATCTTCCCGTCTGTCCAGACTCATGATCAAATCCAAGATTCAATTTGGCGGTAAAACCTTCCAATATATCATGGTCTACGGTAAGGTTACCATAGGTTCTCCAAAACTCCCTTTCATTTGTTCTGGTAGTAAAAAAACCAATGGGGTTTCTAAACGGCTGTGTGTCCCTAGAGAATTGCATACTTTCATTGAATGTGCCATCTGGATTATATGCAGGTCTACCTCTAACCGCTCGGGTTACAGCATTAAAAAAGGGAGACCTAGTTCTAGATCCCGCCTGTTTAACAATACCGTTGCCCTGCACCCTGGAAGTGAACAAGTTAACTGCCACCTTAGTATTGTTTCCAAATTTCTGATCGGCATTAAGACGAGCAGACACCCGAGTAAAATCAGTGTTCAACACAATACCCTCTTGGTCGAACAAGTTTGCTGACAAAGAAAAGTGTGCTTTTTCGCTACCGCCAGAAGCCCTTACATTATAATTGGTAACCTTGGCAGTACGGGTAATTTCTTCAATCCAGTCCGTGTTAAAAGGTGAAGCCAAATCTTCGGCCGTATAGAATGGATTTCCATCATTTGGACCGGAAGCATATAGTTCATTGGTTATTCTTGCACTGTCACTCCAATCCAAATATTCAGGGGCTCCGTTCAAGGTCTGGAATCCCGTAGATCCATCTACCGTGATCTCAGTTTTACCACTTTTACCCTTTTTGGTTGTAATCAACACAACACCGGATGAACCCCTTGAACCGTAAATGGCTGCAGAAGCTGCATCTTTTAATATGTCTATTGTCTCAATGTCCTCTGGAGAAATCGCAACTCCTGGGTCTATTGGAAAACCATCTACTACAAACAAAGGTTGGTTACTGTTGGAAATAGAGGTATTACCCCTGATGACAATATTCAATCCTTGACCGGGCTCACCATCGTTGGCCGAAACCTCGACACCCGCTGCCCTACCTTGGATCATCTGGGCCGTATTGGATACCGCCCCTCCCAGAGTCACCTCATCTTGTCCAAGAGAAACAACGGAACCGGTTAAATCTTTCTTTTTAACAGCTCCATAACCTACAACCACAACCTCGTCGAGCTGGCCGGCCTGAGCAGCCAAAGCCACATCAATAGTAGATTGCCCACCTACAGTGTAAGATTGGGTTTCGAACCCAATGTAGGAGAACTCAAGAACAGCATCCCCGTTCGGGACCTGTATGACATACTTACCGTCAAAATCTGTGGACACACCTACTGATGTACCCCGGATAATGACATTAACACCCGGCAAGGGCGTTCCATCCTCTGCATCAACAACAGTTCCCGATACAGAAATTTGGGCAACCATTTGAAGACTCGATAATAGCACAAAAACAAGACTTAAAAATAATTTCATAATTAATTCAGTTAGTTAGTTTAGATGTTTACAATAATTGGTCAAATAAATTCATAAAAATGAAAGGTTAATTATTAAATCAAAGCAATATAGCAAGGTTGTTTCAAATAACCTACTTTTATTTACTTTTTTTATGGTAAAAACAAAATATATGAAAGATTTTATATTATTTTAATAATCTTTTGAAAGATTATTTATGTTAAAAAACGTTTTCTTAAGCATTACACAGCACAAGGGATGCCCCTAAGCGTTAAACCAATTTTTAATTGATTGTATTGAATCTACATGCAATACGGCTCGGTAAAGGGTAAATTTCTAAATCGGTTTGAAAAGCTCTAACTACCAAATAACACAAGGTTATGAAATTACAAAGTATATGAAACGTGTTATTTGCCTATCTCCATGGGCGCTTTAAAATCATCTTCCAATACGTGCACCTACATCCAATCCAACAACACCGACACCCCGCAAAACAGTATTAATTCAACCCTTACACATAAAATTTTGAATGCATCTATCCAACACTGTCGCTTTCATCCACTTCACCGCCTTGATCTATTGCAAGAAGATAGGCAGCCAATATGGCGAGTACAATGCCTGTCATTTTATAGTTTCCCGGCATAAGCCCCAACAATACCATTGAAATAATGGAAGTAATCAACGGCGCTCCGGCATTGGTCATTGGAGACACAACCATTGCTTTGCCATATCTAAAAGCATAGACCAAACAAAGCGCTCCTATGGCATTCAGTATCTGTATGCCTGCGGCCAAAAAAGGGCCATTGAACCCCCAATTTATTTCTTGTGAGAAATCCGTCATATAATATGCCACCGGAATCAGGAGGATGCCAGAAATCGTCATAAAAAAGAATATGCTCTCAACATTCATGGTGTAATTGGCCAGTTTCATGAAATACGCTTGAACTCCCCATGCGGCCAAAATTAAAATGGCCAACACAAACCACAGGATTCCATTTTCGGAGTCTGCATCAACACTTCCCCCGGAATATTCAAAAAGAGGCAATGCCACTAGAGCCAAGATGATGCCCAACGTTCCCAACTTACCGGTTCGTTCTTTCAGAAAGAAGAATGAAAGGAGTATGGTAACAACAGGAGAGAGTGATATTATGGGGAATACTAAGTATGTTGGTCCAATGGTTACTGCATAGAAAAGAATCATCTGCCCCCCAGCACCCAACAAACCAATCACCAAACCATATGCTATGGATTTTTTATCCGTTTGCAATGTTCCCTTATTACGCTTAAGGATATATATAGCCGGCGGAATCATGGTCAAGGCCCAAACACAATAAATTAAGGTGTCAGGAAAACCGTTTTCAGCAGGCGTACCGGCAAAAGCCCCCCATACACCCCAAAAGACCATAGTAATCAGTGCGTACAGCAGCCATGGTTTAGTACCGTTTGTTTTCATAATTTGAAATCTGTTGAGTTAATTAAGTTTAATGAAAGTACTATAAAAAACAATGAAAAAGAAACTAAACAACAATTTTAAAACACAATTCGAAAGTTTACGAAATCAATTACATTATAAATGGTACCAGTAAAACTTATTTAAGAATGCAAAAATCCTTTGCCATCCATTTCCTATTCGTCATTTTCAACGAAAAGAAGCCGAGGACAAATACATCTTAGTAGAACAGTTTTTGCTGGAAAACAAAATACTAGACGTCTGACATTTTACAGGCCCCTCCAAAACACCCTATAAATCCAGATTGTGTTTTAAATCTTCAGAATTACATTTTTGAATAAATGCGTTTCGAAATTATATAAAAGATATATAAATTATTTTTAATTACTTTTGTTGAATTAAATGCTTTTTATTGTTGTTTTCAATCTTCACCAATTTAATTAGGACGCCTTATGATCAAAAGATGCTTTATCCTTGCTCTATCTACAATTTTCACACAATTTCTTTGGGCTCAAAAAGCGACAATTACCGAAGAGAAAGTCGCCATGAAAACCTATATGTTTTCAGACCCGAACCCCATCCCCGATATGAACAAGAACTACCCTTATTTTAGATTTGATGGGTATACGGATAAAAGCACTCAAAAAGAGTGGAACATGGTCATTTTGGAGAATGATTATATAAAGGTATATATCAACACAGACATTGGTGGCAAAATATGGGGTGCCATAGAAAAGTCAACAGGAGGCGAATTTCTATATTACAATGATGTTGTGAAATTTAGGGATGTGGCCCAAAGAGGTGCTTGGACCTCAGGAGGACTGGAGTATAATTTTGGGGTAATGGGGCATACTTCCACAACCTCAACTCCTCAGGATTATGTCTTAAAGGAAAATGCGGATGGAAGCGTATCCTGTATCATTGGTGCTCTGGACCTGCACACCAACACTAAATGGAATGTTGAGGTAAACCTGCAAAAAGACAAAGCCTTTGTTGAAGTCAAGTCTTCATGGTTCAATACAGGCAACTTACCGGTCTCTCATTACCATTATTCCAATGCGGCAGCAAAAGCCAGTGGAAATCTAGAATTTATCTATCCCGGAAACCACTATGTGGGCCATGCAGGGGAGGTTGGCTCATGGCCAAGCGAAGATGGCAAAGAAATCTCCTTTTATGAGAAGAATAATTTTGGAACCTATAAATCATACCATGTAGTCAACAGCTATGCGGATTTTATGGGTGGATACTGGCACGACGACAATTTTGGTTTTGGCAATATCCGTGATTATGATAAAATGCCCGGAAGAAAGATATGGATTTGGGGGCTTGCAGAAGAAGGGATGATCTGGGAAGACCTTTTAACCGATTCAAAAGGCCAGTATATTGAATACCAAACTGGTTCCACATTCAACCAAGCTATGGAAAGTAGTACCCTTACTCCTTTTAAACATCGCGAATTTGCTCCCTACGACAGCGACCTATCCTCAGAACTGTACTTTCCGCTAAAAAATACGGGCGGTATGGATATGGCAACAGAGTATGCGGTCTTAAATGTAATCAGGAAGAACAGTGACTCCGTACAGATCAAATTAAGCGCACTATCTCCCTTGGACACCAAACTAAAAATCAAAGTGGGGGAAAAAGTGCTTTCCGACGATGTTAAGCTTAATCCGCTGGAGTTGCACACATTGGACATCGCACTCCATGAGAATGAAGATTTCAACATAACCCTTGGCGATAATCTTTTGTCCTACACTTCTGAAAATGATGAGCTTGTGGTTGATCGCCCCATTTATCCCAATGAAGATTTTGATTGGGACTCTGCCATTGGGCTATATACCAAAGGCATAGAGGCAGAAAAGCAATACGCTGGTCTCAAAAACGGCGCCCGTCCCTTACAGATATCCCAAGAATTCTATCTAAAAAGCCTAAAGTTAGATCCAGCATATGCTCCAGCCTTGAATAGGGTTGCCTTTAATTATTACAGGATGATGCAATATGACAAAGCCTTGGAATATGCAAAAAAGGCATTGTCTATAAATACCTATGACCCAGATGCAAACTACTTATATGGAATCATAAATGCTAAATTGAAACAATACACCAATGCCAAAAGTGGCTTGGCCATAGCCTCTGAATCAACAACATACCGAAGTGCAGCCTACACAGAGTTGGCCAAACTGAGCCTTTTGGAAAAAAAATATGGAAAAGCCATTGAGTTGGGTGAAAAGGCATTAATGTACAATCAGGCCAATGTGGTTGCACTGGAAATTCAAGCAGTGGCCCATCGCTTGCAAAACAATACTGAACAGGCCAAACAAGTACTCTCCAAACTATATGACCTAGATAATACGAGTGCTTTTGTAGCCTTTGAGAGAACACTTCATGGAGAAAGTAATGTAAGTTCTTTAAAATCATTGATCACCAATGAGCTTCCGGCAGAATCATACATTGAACTGGCCGTGAAATACAATTCCTTTAGAATGGACCAAGAAAGTATCAAAGTACTGAAGGCTGGTCCAGAAAATGCCAAAATCCTATTGTTGCTGGCTCATTTGGACTCATCCAACCAAACGGAATGGCTCAACAAAGGCCTTGAGGCGACTCCTTTTTTAGTATTTCCCTTTAGAGCGGAAACCTATACTGCCCTAGATCAACTTATGGAAGTGAGTGACCACTGGAAGCTAAAATACTATGCGGCTTTGGCTCTATGGAAAAAAGAACGGCTAGAAGAAGCAAAACAGCTGTTCCTGCAATGCAAAGACCAACCGGATTATGTCGGTTTTTATTTGAGTAAGGCAAAATTATTCCAAGATGACGATGCCGTGGTTAAAAATTCCTTGGCCAAGGCGAAAGAAATCGCTCCTAAAGACTGGAGGGTAGATCTTGCATTGATAGATCAGCATTTAAAGGATGCAGAATACGACAAGGCGGCCAAAATTGCAAAAAGCAACTATTCCAAAAACAAAGAACTCTCCATTATGGGAATGCGCTATGCCCGTGCACTTCTCAAAGCCAATAAATTGGAACAATGCCTAAAATTCCTGGAAGGGTTTGAAATCATTCCTTTTGAGGGTGCAACCGAAGGGCGTGAGATTTACTATGAGGCCCATATTAAATCAGCCTTGGCATCTTTAAAAAAGGGAGATTATACCTCTTCCATAGAACATGCCCGTAAGGCTAAATTATGGCCTACCAACCTAGGTTCTGGCGAGCCCTATGATCCAGATGAAAGATTGGAAAATGCCATTTTGGCCTACTCATATGAGCAGTTGAACAATGCTGAAAAAGCTCAAGAGTACAATGCATTGCTCATTGATCATGGCTTTGACCCCAACGATCAAAAAAATGCAGCCCTCTACCTACAGTTTCTCGCCCATGAAAAAAATGGCGAACAGGCCAAAGCACAGGCGTTAGTGAAAAAGGCGCTGGCGGCAGACCATACCAACGTATACTACCAATGGGTCAATGCAAAGGCTGAAAAGAACAATAAGGCCATCCAATCTGCGGAAGATGCCATTAAGGCGTCCTCAGGGAGCTTTAAGTTTTTATTGCTTGCGGATTTTCTGAAAATTGTCAACAAATAGCTTAAATTTCATCAAAATGAAAAACTATCATACGCTCTTATTGATCATTCTTTCTTTGGTGCTCACCCAATGCAAAGAGAACAAAGATAAAAAACAAAATGCAACAGAAGCTGAAGTGGTGAAGAGCTATGGAGTTGATGATTTTAAAACGCTGCCAAAGATTGATGTGCATGTACATATAAATACCTTGAACTCCCATATGATCGATCTTACCCGGGCCAACAATTTTAAGCTTCTTAATATAGCAGTAGATTACCCTGGCAGTCCACTTTCCATTGAGGAAAAGCAAGAGATCAGTCGCGAACACGCAAAAAACCATCCAGATGTTTTTGCATTTGGCTCTACATTTTCCTTGGAAGGTTGGGACGACCCAGATTGGTCTGATAAGGTCATAGCAAAATTGAAGAGGGATTTTGACAAAGGAGCCAATTCCATAAAAACTTGGAAGAACATAGGGATGGATTTTAGGGATAAGAATGGAGACCTGGTCTTTTTAGATCATCCAAAATTTGATCCTGTTTTTGACTTCCTTAAAAGCGAAGGCAAGGTATGGATGAGTCATGCCGGGGAACCCCTTAATTGTTGGCTACCCCTTGATTCCATGACGGTGAATAACGATAGGAAGTATTTTAGAGCAAATCCGAAATACCATATGTACCTCCATCCGGACTTACCTTCCTACCAAGAACAAATAGACCATCGTGACAATAGGGCGGCAAAGAACCCTGACCTCAGCTTGGTTGCGGTACATATGGCCAGCTTGGAATGGAGTGTGGATGAGACTGCTAAATTTTTAGATCGCTTTCCAAATGCCACCGTGGATTTGGCTGAGCGTATGAGCCATACGCAATATCAATCCCAGAGGGATAGGGAAAAGGTTCGTGACTTTTTTATCAAATATCAAGACCGGGTTTTGTACGGTACCGATTTTGGGGAATCTGACAAAACTGACCCTGAAGAATTGGAAGCTTATATGAAAGAGGTATGGGAAAACGATTGGAAGTATTTCAATACAGACCAAATGATATCAGTGCCCCAATTGGACACTCCTGTTCAAGGTTTGGCCCTGCCCAAAGAGGTGGTGGACAAAATTTATTATTTAAACGCAAAAAGAGTATTTCCAAACGCATGGGAATAAACCACGAAAAATAGTCATCAAACGCTTTTCAGAAAGATGATACGAATAAAGATACTCCCACTTTTGGCGGTCTTTCTGTTTGTGCTAGCTGTATCCTGCAATAGCTCACAACAGAAAGAACAGAAAGTTTCCAAGGATTATGATTTAGTCCGTTTAAATAGGATTGCCGATGTGCAGAAAGAGTTGATCGCCAAGGGTCAGGTGGGGAGCAACCAAGTGGTCATTTTCAAGGATGGAGAAGTTATTTATGACAGTATTGTCAATTCTGGACTAAAAGGGGATGAAAACATAACCGACGATACCTTATTTCCCATTTGGTCCATGACAAAACCCATTACTACTGTGGCGGCCATGATTTTGTTTGAAGAAGGCAAATTTCTCTTGGATGACCCCATAGAAAAGTATCTTCCGGAAATGGCCAATCTTCAGTGTTTGGATGAACAAGGCAAAGTCTATCCCTGTAAAAAATCTGTCACAATTTTTGATGTCCTGGCCCACCAAACCGGTTGGGGGTACTATCCACGGAATATTGATGGGCAGCATATATTGCTTAGCGACCTTTGGTACCAAGACCTGGAGGATTTTTCCAAATCCATGGCATCCATCCCATTACAATTTGAACCCGGCACCCGCTATTTGTATGGAATCAACACATCCATCTTGGGAAGACTTATTGAAGTGATCTCAAAAAAATCGTTATATGATTTCATGAAGGAGCGCATCTTTATTCCTTTGGAAATGAACCATACCAAGTTCCACCTTACCAATGAAGAACTAAAGCGCCTACATCCTCTTTTGTGGACAGAGGGCGAAGTTACCGGTTTCTATAAGCACAAGTACAATGAATTAACATATTCCAAAGAACCCAAGCTGCATTTTGGTGGAGCTGGATTGGTGTCCACCACAAAAGATTATGGTAATTTTTGTGAAATGCTCCTAAACAAAGGGACTTTTAAGGGCCATCAAATATTGAGTCCAAGTTCAATAGACTTGATGAGTACACCTGTAAACCCCGAACTTGACAAGGGCACATTTATTGGTGCTTCAACTGGGTTTTCCTTGTACAACCTTACAGACCCCGTAAGAGATGGGGGCTTATCCCCAAAAGGCATTTTTGGCTGGGGCGGTTACCATGCCACATTGTTTTGGATAGACCACAAGAACAATCTCTACGGCTTGGTCATGGACAGAAGTTCTTATTCGGCGAGGGAAATGTTCACCAAAGTACGAATAGCCACTTACCAAGCTTTAAGGTAATCATAACGTTATAAGATTATCTATTTTGATGGCCTTGCCTTCCTGAATGGATTTTAGCGCAGCTATACCTACCAAGCTGGACAGTACCCCTGCCCTACTTCCGGCTCTTTGCCCACTGGTATCTTCTTGATTGGGTTTAAACAAATTGTCCTTGACCCTTTTATCGGCTCCACCGTGTGCGCCTACATCAGGACTAATGGTCCATGCTTTTGAGGTTTTCTTGTCCTTTGTCAATCTAAACTCGGTCTTTACCTCATCAGACCAAGGTTGGTTGTAGTATATCCGAACATCCAGTCTTCCATTTTCACCTGAAAAGCTGATATATTGCCCCTCATAGGGTAAATAAGCATTTAGGGTATAGTTTAAGTATGCACCATTATCATACTGTACCAAAACGGAGCCCGAATCTGGACTGTCGATTTTTTCATCCCAAACACATCCATCCCTATAGTACTGGTCAACATCTTCACAATCGACATACAGCTTTTTTAAAGTCTCATTTTTTGTGATATCCCAATAAAAATCACATTGGTCCGTATAATTGCAATTGCGGCAATTCTTCCCCCTAAAATCATTGTTGGAACCATAAAAACTTACGCTCCCCATGGCGCTTACTTGAATGGGGGCGGCATCTAACAGCCAATTGACCAAATCGAAGTGGTGGGATGATTTATGCACAAACAACGATCCTGAATACTTATTCTTTCCATGCCATCTTCGGAAGTAAGAAGCCCCGTGGTCCGTATCCAAATACTCCTGAAATTCTATCGAAATGATTTTACCCAATGCCCCCGAATCCAAAACACGCTTCATTTCAACGGAATCGTTCATGTACCTGACGTTAAAGCCTACGTAAACTTTTTTACCATACTTTTTTTCGGCATCCAAAATGTTTTGACATTGCACTTCATCTATGGCAATGGGCTTTTCCGAAATTACATCACAGCCCAATTCCATAGCCCTTATGATGTACTCGGCATGGGCACTATCTGTAGTGGTCACCAAGACCATGTCCGGTTTTTGCTCTGCCACCATCCCATCAAATTGATCAGCAGGGTATACTTTGGCATCCAACCCTACAATCTCCCTGAAGTTTTTTGCCCTTTTCTCGTTTATGTCGCATAGCCCCACCATTTCCATATATTCCTTGTAAGGTTCCACCAGTTCAATGCCCCAGGCCCGCAAGGACCTGATCCCGGTTCCGACCATGGCAACCCGCAATCTTGCCCCTTCCTTTTTAGGTGCTGCTAAGGCAAATGAGGGAGCCAATGAGAGTAATGCTGCGGCTTTGGCGTTTACACGTACAAAGCTCCTTCTGTCCAGATTTATTTTGTTTTGGTCCATAGTTTATATTTTTATGAATAATCTCTTTTTATACATCCAATAGCAAATTCCCCAAAGGGAAATCCAGACACAGAAGCTGGTCAGGATCTGAGCGGCTAAATCTCCAAAAGGTGTAAGAATTGCATTTGAAAAAGGGAATAACACCCGCTCAACAAGTTTAGCTCCACCCACATGCGAAAACAAATAGATAAAGAGGGAGTTCATCCCCACTATACTGAAAAACCATGTGTATTTTCTCTTTAGTTTTAGGATATCAATCAACCCATAAAAAAGGGCAATCCCCAAAATTGACCAACCCCCGCTCACAACAACGAAGGATGATGTAGCTATTCTTTTGATGATCGGAATGACAGGGTCCAGTAAGTACCCGCCAATTACCATGGCCGTGCCGAACAACACCATGATCTTAAGTTTACGCATGGACTCTTCGCTTCCCATAAGAAGCTTTCCTACCAGTACACCCCAAATGGTGTGTGCTGCCGTTGGTATGGCATTGAAGGCTGCCCAGCCTCCGTTTGATGCACCCCCGTATTGCATATCCAACCAAGTGCCAAAATTTTTCATGAAGACAAAGGGCTGATCAAATCCTTCAACAGGGAAGAATCTATATATTACCTCGGTCAATACCAAGAGGCCCACAGAAAATGAAATCTGAAATACCGTGCTTTTGTCAATAATCAGATAGGCTATCAAATACGTTACCCCAATCTGGGCCAAAACGTTCTGAAAGTAAAATGTGATTTCCCCTGCAGGGATGCAGTACAATGCCCAACCAAGAAAAAGTAATATAATTGAGCGTTTTAGTACATGCTTAAATATTTGCCGTTTACTATGCCCTTTTTTTTGACGGTTGTAAACCCCAAAGGGCAGGGACAATCCAACAATGAACATGAAAAAGGGTTGAATCAAGTCCCAAAAATGCAGTCCATTCCATGAATGGTGGTGAAATTGTTCTCCCAAGGCATATAAAAAGCTGCCCTGTAAACCATCATCCAAAAGCAGACCCATGAACCCAGTGAACTCGCCTATCAGCAAAAACATGGTAAACCCTCTGAAGACATCAATGGATAATATGCGCTCTGGTACTGCTTTAGACATTTCAATGGAATATTGCCTTGTTAAAAGATAATGTCCAATGGGTTGGTATTTTTCCAATCACCCCTTGTAAAATCCGGGAAATCTTGCGGCATCCCATCTTGGGACACAGAAGCTTCTGTCAATGGCCCAACGGCACTCCAGAAGCATCCTTCATATACATTTTGATCTAATGGGGTGCCTTTCCTCAAACATTCTATGATTCTATAGGACATTATGAAATCTGTGCCACCGTGCCCTCCTCGCTTTTTGGCCAAGGCCCCCAGCCTTTTGTATAATGGATGCTCATATTTTTCATAAATTCTTTCCATCTCCTCTTCATTGAACCATTCAGCATGGTGGTTGCCCACTTTTTTAACCTCTTCAGGTATGGCGATTCTTGTGGGGAATCCAACCAATATACCTTTAGTGCCTTGGATCAAGTTCAAACGATTATAGGGTCTTGGGCTAGTTTCATCCCATTGTACCAGTATGGTCCTTCCCAAGGTCGTTTTAATTATGGAGGTATTGATATCCCCTCCTTTAAAATCCAACTGATTCCACTTGTGGTCTTCATCGTAATATTTTTCCGCATACATTTTTCTGCCCATCGCCGGGGACGAAAATGAAACCAATCGCCCAAAATTGTCCTCGGTCCTTGCCAAGTTCATGTACTGTGCTATCGGACCCAATCCGTGGGTTGGATATAAATTTCCATTGCGCTTTGCATAATGATGGGTTCTCCATGACCCTGTTCCCCTTTCAACATCTTCCATTTGAAACCTTAAGTCGTGGATATAGGCTGCTTCTCCGTGGAGCAATTCACCAATGGCACCTTGCCTGCACATATTCAGGTACAACAATTCCTCCCTGCCATAATTGACATTTTCCATCATCATGCAATGCTTTTGCGTTCTTTCTGAAGCATCAACTATCTTCCACATAGCTTCCAAAGTGGTTGCAATGGGTACTTCAACAAATGCATGTGCCCCAGCCTCCATGGACGCAATCGCCATCTCCGCATGCAAGGACCACGGGGTGGAAATAAAAACAGCATCTGGCTTTACCTCTTGGAGCATCTTCTTCCAAAGATTTTCCCCGCCATAATACAGGGCAATGTCTACAGGACTGGTGGTTGCATCCTTATTGCAGCTTTCTTTGGCTTTTTTGGCCAAATCTTCATACAGATCACTTATGGCCACTACTTCAACACCTTCTATTTGATGCATTCTAGCAACGTGACCCGAACCTCTATCGCCTACACCAATGAAAGCACAGCGTACTTTGTCTAAGGGAGGGGCAGCAAAATCACCCATGTATTGGGCATTTTTGGGTCGTGTGGTATATCCTGTCTTGGGTTCTTCAACATCTTTCGCATCGATGCATCCTGATGCCACTCCCACACTTAAAACACCTAACCCTTTAATAAATTCCCTCCGATGGTTGTTTTCTGTACTCATATCTTTTGCTTTATATAATCAAATATAAGTAATACTACTTCTTTTCGTAAGTATATAAAGATTATTATCTTTATTTTTATTATTTTAATTACCTTTCATAATATATTTGAAATATTTCGTAATCTAATTTCAACCAATGACAAAATCATTTTGGACTTTACTAATTGTACTTATGTGCGGGCAGATTTTTCCAAGTAATGGGTTTTCACAATCAGAGTGGATGCCTTTATTTAATGGAAGAGATCTGGAAAACTGGGTACGGATTGGTGGGGAAAATCCGTTTACGGTAGAGGATGGCATTATAATCGGAAAGGCCAAAACCAACACGCACTCTACCTATCTTGCAACCAAGAAAACATTTGGGGATTTTATTTTAGAGTTTGATGTTTACTTTAACTCGCAATTGAACTCAGGCGTTCAGATAAGATCTCATAAAGAGCATGCCGAAGAAGATAGGCTTTATGGCCATCAAATTGAAATTGACCCCTCGGACAGAGGGTATAGCGGAGGAATTTATGACTCGTATAGAAGAGGCTGGCTATATCCTTTGAGCAGAAACAATAAAGCCCGGAGTGCCATAAAATATGGTCAATGGAACACTTACCATATAGAGGCCATTGGCAACACCATTGCAACATGGGTTAACGGTATTCAATGTGCACGTATTGTTGACAACGTCTCCTTAGAAGGTGTTATTGGCCTACAGATTCATGACATACCTGAAAATCCAGAGCTTGATGGGGCGGAAATTAAATGGAGAAATATAAGAATACTTACATCCAATTTAGAGACCAACCAATGGCAGAAAGACCTTGGTGTTCCTGAAATAAGCTACCTTACTAATGAGCTTACGGAATGGGAAAAGAATAATGGATATCGATTACTGTGGAATGGTGAGGACTTTAATGGCTGGAGGAGTGTCAACTCTCCCAAAATACCAAAAGAAGGGTGGCACATAGAAAATGGCACACTGTTAGCCATTGATATTGGCAAACCAATAGATCTGTATAGTGAAAATCGATTCCAGAATTTTGAAATGGAACTGGAGATTAAAATTGAACCAGGAATCGATAGCGGCGTACAATACTTTGTAGATCTAGATAAAAATGGGGAAAAAGCTACCAAACCTATCTATGAATTTCAAATTATAGACGACAATATCCTCAACTTGGAAGAAATTGGCGCCCAACGAAAAAGCAGTGGCTCACTCTACAACATTATTCCTTACGAGAATCTTTCTGTAAAGGGTGGCGAAAAAAGATTTGGAGGGCCTAATACCTGGAATAAAATACGTATAGTTTCATTTAATGGAAAGGTTGAACATTGGCTGAACAATGAAAAGACGGTTGAATTCAATCTTTCTTCGCAAATGTTCAAATCACTTATCGACTTTAGTCAGCACAAAAATTCCGAAGATCATGATCAGGACGGGAGTGGTCATATATTACTTCAAAACTTAGAAGGCAAGGTGAGCTTTAGAACTATTAAAATAAGGGAGTTAAACTAGTCTGACCGTGAACAAAAAGAGGAGAGATTTTATTAAAAAAACATCTGTTGTTAGTGCTGGCACCCTCATGCTAGGGACCAATGTACTCGGGAACAGATTTAAGTCACCAGCATACAATAGCAAGCGTATTGGCATAGTGGGCATGGACACTTCCCATAGCCCCCAATTTGTGGAAATCATCAACAGCTTGCAAAGCGAGTACAAAGTAACGACAGCTTTTACCACGATAAGTCGGGATTTTCCTCCAAGTGTCGATAGAGTTGAAAAATTTACCGCCCAAATCAAATCAATGGGAGTGGAAATTGTCGATTCCATTGACAATCTCTTGAGCAGGGTAGACTATGTTCTGTTGTGCACAGTTGACGGGAGGTTACATTTGAAACAGGCAGAAAAAATCTTAAAAGCAAAAAAAAGGGTTTTTATAGATAAGCCTATGGCAGCATCTTTAGATGAAGTGAAGAAAATATTTGCATTATCAAAAGAGTACAATACGCCTATATTCTCTTCATCTTCCGTTAGATTCATGACCAAGGCAAAAGAAGCAAGAAACGGCTCCTTAGGTAACGTTCAAGGTGCCCAGATATATGCCCCAATAAGTTATGAACCTACTCAGCCGAGATTATATTGGTACGGTGTTCATGGGGCAGAGCTACTCTTCACGGTTATGCAACAAGGGTGCAAACGGGTAAGAACCATGGTAACCGAACAATACCACATGGTAATCGGTGATTGGGGCGCCGGTAGAATTGGCACGTATTGCGGGCTTAAAAATAAAATGCAAGAATATGGAGGCCAGGTCTTCGGTGATAAAAGTGTCAGTTATTTAGGCCACTACGAGAGCTCACTCCCATTGGTTGAAGCAATTCTAAACTATTTTGAAACCGGTGAAATACCCGTAGACCCCAGTGAGACCATAGAACTATTTGCATTTTTGGACGCCGCCCAAAAAAGTGAAGAGGAAAAAGGCGATTGGATTTCAATCTAAGACATATTGGGAACGAATCCTTAAAAAATAAAATTGTTGATCTGATTGGTTTTACCAATCACAAAAGCATCAAAAAAAAATGAATCAAAAAAACAATGTGACCAGAAGAGATTTTGTACAGAAAGCCACATTGGCCACTGGGGCAGCCTCATTGGGATTCACCAACTTCATGAAAGCGCAAGGACGTGGAGTCAAATCCAAAAGCCCATTGTCGATCGATAGCTTCAAGACAGCCTTTCAAAGGGAACCGTTGATCAATTCATACGGATTCAAAGGAGGGTATATCACCCGGTTATGGCAAGTGGTCTCACAATTACAGGATTCTTCGGGTAATAAGACTATTGGCCTCGGGGTAAATGCTCCACTATGGTCAGACTCCAAAGTAACATCAGTATGGGGGGAAAGTGGCGGCAACTCCGCTATGTTCAATCTAACCTGCAGGGCATTGCAAATGATAGAGGGGCAGTCTTTTGAGACCCCAATACATATGGTAGAAGATATATTGGACGAAGTTTGGGCCTATGGCACCAAAATTACCAATAATGCTGATTTACGAACAACTTTTGCACTCAACTGCCTTACTTCCATTGATAATTCCGCTTGGATGTTATATGCCAAACAGAACAATATAGCATCATTTACAGACCTAATCCCAGATAAATATAAAACGGCATTTTCATATAGGAGTGACAAAATAGCCAGTATTCCTTCCATATCATATTCCACATCTATTGCCGATATTGAAAAATTAAAGGATGAAGGCTATTTTTTCATCAAAATAAAAATTGGTGCTCCAGGTTCGCAACAAGTAATGCTGGAAAAAGATATGCAGAGAATGGAGCAAATCCACAAAATATTTAGCACTGAACTTGCCAAAACCAATCCGGAGAGGAAAATTGTCTATTATTTGGATGCGAACGGGCGCTATGAAAGTAAAGGTACCCTAAAGCGATTGCTTGATCACTGCAAAAAAATAAAGGTTCTGGATAAAATAGCGATTGTAGAGGAACCATTTCCCGAGTCGCTGGATGTAGACGTTTCCGACCTGGGTGTAAGAATAGCCGCGGATGAGAGTGCCCATACCGATACAGATGCCTTAAAACGGATTGAAATGGGGTATACCGGTATAGCGCTAAAGCCCATGGGAAAAACACTCAGCATGACCATAAAAATAGCTAAGCTGGCCCATGACAGAAACATTCCTTGTTTTTGTACCGATTTGACCGTAAACCCAGTCTTGGTGGATTGGAACAAGTGCATTGCCTCCCTTCTTAAACCGTTTCCCGGACAAGATGTGGGCTTACTGGAAACCAATGGTGGCCAAAACTACAGAAACTGGGAAACCATGATAGGATATCACCCAATGGGAAGGGCTCCATGGAATCAAACCCAAAACGGATTGTTCACCTTAGGACAGGATTTCTACGAAGAAAGTGGTGGAGTTTTTCATGAACTAGAGCATTACAAAAGCCTTTTTGAAGATTAATAGTTGGTTTGGAAGTCACCTAGATTGGATTTAGGGCACTTATTTTTGAGCGGTATTGAACGTGTCAAATTTTGGGGATTTCCAAACCTTTAATGTGTTGTTTTCCACATACGAAACCAAGGCATGGACATTTTGGTTCTTCGGCTTTCTTACAAACTTTTTGATTCGCTCCAGCCCCATAACACTAAATGCGGTCGCATAACTATCTGCCAATGCCCCAGATTTTGAAATCACTGTGACCTGAACAGGTTTGGTAATTCCCAATCCCGTTGCTGGGTCAATGATATGGGAATAGGTGTTGTCATTTGTCTTGATTTTCTGATACCTGTCACCCGACGTGGCCACCGACAAATTCCGGACCGACAAAATTTCCGAGACCTCTCCTTTCCCTTCACCATAGTTGACCTCAATGTGCCAACCTGTTTTATGGGGCGGTGCAGCACTTGCGGTGATATCTCCTCCAAAGTCCACCAACGCATGTTCAATACAGTTTTCTTCTAATAAAATCAAGAGTTGCTGTGCAGTGTAGCCTTTGGCAATCCCCCCAAAATCAATCAGGATTTCCGGGTTTTTGATCTTTACGGACTTGTCTTTGGCCCTAAGGCGTATATTTTGATACCCAAACACCTTACGATCAATAAGTTCACCCACTGAAGGAAGCTTCTTTTCCTTTCTGGACTGCCGCCACAATCGTGTGTATTTTCCCAATGTCACATCAAAAGCACCTTGGGTTGACTTGGAAATTTTTTTGGATAAGTTCAACAATTCAAACAAATCATCACTGACTGAAACCCATGTATTCGATTGGCTTTTTTGATACAGAAGATTTACCTCACTCTCGGGGTTATAGTCACTTAATATCGAATTGAGGTAATCCACCCTTTCAAACATAGCTTTGGATGCCTCATTCGCTTTTTGAGCACTTGTGGCATACAGAATAATATTCAACTGGGTACCCATGGCCGGCCTACTGAAGCTATATCGTTCCAAATCCTGACCACTAAGGCCACTAATCTTTGTTAATGTGCATAGCACAAAAAGAGTCAATCGGAGCATATTCATTCCTCTTGGGACAATTCTTCTAGAAATTAAAATTTGATGAAGTATTCGAAATTAAAACTACAAAACAAATTTCAAAAAGTATAGTAATTAAGCATTTTGTAAGAAATAATACTTTCAAAACCTTATAAATTTATTATTTCCTTTATATTTGATATATAGATTCAAAAAAAATATGCTGAAATTGACACCCCTTCCAAAAGGATTTTTAGCCATCTTGATGCTTGTCTTTACTGCTTCTGTACAGTATGGTTTTTCCCAAACAATTGCTAAACTGGATTCCAGCAGTGTATACACCCAGAAAATTCCTGGCACGGAAGTATCTTTTGATATGGTGGCCATCCCAGGCGGCATCTATACCATGGGCAGCGATTCACTGAACATTGATGAAAGTCCAGCCCACTTGGTGAAAATAGACAATCTCTGGGCTGGAAAATATGAGGTGACCTGGGAGCTTTTTGACCTTTTTTTAGCAGAAAACAAAGCAGTTTTTGATTCCCTCCCCAATGAAACATTACAGAAAGTGGATGCCATTACCCGCCCCAGCCCTCCCTTTGAAGACCCCAGTCTGGGAATGGGCAAGGATGGGTTTCCCGTAGTAAATGTGTCTCCCTATGCCGCCTTGACCTTTTGTAAATGGCTCTCCACAGTTACCGGAAGATTTTACAGGTTGCCCACAGAGGCCGAATGGGAATATATGTGCAAAAAAGGGGCGGATACCGAAGATTTTTTTAGTGTAAAGACAGATGTGCTGGACCAATACGTATGGAGCTACGAAAACAGTGACTATCAGTATGCGAAAGTTGGTGAAAAACTACCCAACGGTTTCGGTCTATATGATATTTTGGGCAATGTATCGGAATGGACGTTGGATGAGTATAATGCAAAGTATTATGAAAAGTTTCGGGATAGCATTGCAGAAAATCCATGGAACATACCAACAAAACTTCACCCTAGGGTATACAGAGGAGGGTCTTGGTACGATGACTTAAGAAACATTTCTCCCACAAAGAGGGGCGAATCGGGCTTATACCTGCAAAAAAATGATCCACAAATCCCAAAAAGTTTCTGGTGGTACACAGACTCTTCATACATTGGATTTCGACTGGTAAGCCCTATTGAACAACCCTCGGAGGAAGAAACCCAGAAGTTTTGGCAAATTGTATTGGATGAATAACAAAGAATATAACAACCAAGTTGAATGGAAATAGAAGACGAAAAATTGAACGGAAGAAGGGATTTTATCATAAAAAGTGCCTCGGTGGCTGTTGGAGGCACCTTACTTGGTATGTTGCCCAGTCAGCTACATGCCAAAGGCGCCAACGCCAAAGTTCTTAAAATTGGACTTGTTGGATGCGGAAGCAGGGGTTCCGGCGCCCTTTTTGAAGCGTTGAACGTTTCCCCTTCCGCCAAAGTAGTGGCCATTGGCGATACGTTCAAAGACAAGGCGGATCAATTGCACGAAAGACTCAAAACAAATTATCCGGATAAATGTGATTTTGGCGAGGCCCAGAAATTTGTGGGGTTTGATGCGTACACCAAAGTGATTGAACTTTGCGATGTTGTCTTGCTGGCCACTCCCCCACCATTCAGACCCGCTCATTTTGAAGCAGCTGTAACCGCTGGAAAACATACCTTTCTTGAAAAACCATTGGCTGTTGATGTTCCTGGATACCATAAAGTAATGGAAGTGGGAAAATTGGCCGACCAAAAGAATCTGGTGGTTTCCGTTGGGCTTCAGTTTAGATATTCCAATGCCGTTCAGGAAATGGTGGAACGGATTCAAAATGGGGAAATTGGGGAAATCACTTCTTTAAATACCTATTACAATGTAGTGGAACCCAGAATAATTCCCAGAGAGCCACAACAGACCGAAATGGAATACCAGGTTAGAAATTGGAGATACTTTACCTGGCTTTGGGGTGGCCAATTGGCCGGACAGGCCATTCATCAAATCGATGTAATGAACATGGTCATGGATGATTTTCCAGTCAAGGCCTTGGGAAATGGGGGAAGATTGGTGTTTTCTGGAATTGAACAAGGCAATACCTATGATCATTTCTTCATAGAATACGAATATGCCAACGGCATACAAATGCACTCCCAATGCAGAAACATGAACAACTGTGCCAATAAAATGGGTTGGGAAATAAGGGGCACAAAAGGAATTGCCAATGAAAGATTCCAATTTAAGGATTATAAAGGCAAAACCTTCTGGAATTACAGGGACAGGACGGACATTGGCGATTCTCAAAAAGTACAGAACAAGTTCATCAATGCTATTTTAAACAATGTCCATTACAATGACACGGAGTATGGGGCCAAGAGCACGCTAACCACGATTATGGGGAGATTGGCAGCAGAAACTGGCCAACGGATTACCATGGAGGAACTTCTTAAATCCACTGAGAGTATTGTCCCCCAAGATATGAGCTGGGATTCAGAGTCCGTTCATAAGCCCACTGAAAATGGTACATACGAAATTGTAAAACCCGGTAAAAAATAATATGATTATGCTAGTTAGTCCCAAATATGCAAAGTATGCAACCAGTCTGGTATTTGTTTTATGTTCCATACTTGGATTTTCGCAAGAGTATGAATTGGAGAACTCCTCTTCCATAACCGTAAGTGGCACTTCCACATTGCATGATTGGACCGTGGAGGTAAAAAATCAAACCGGGAAAATGACAGTCACGGCCAAAAAGGCAACTGACGATAAGATCAAGACTGGTCAACTATCCCATATATCCGTCAATCTTTTTGTCAATGATATCCAGGGTAGTAAAGGAAAAACAATGAACAATAAAATGTACCGAGCCCTTAAAAAGGATTTGTTCCCTACCATCACTTTTACATCAAACAACCCAGTGGAGTTTGACTTGATCGATAGGAATGGCAGTGTTCTAAAGAACCTAAGCGGTGTTTTGAGCGTTGCAGGTGTGGAAAAAAAAATTTCAACCCAGGTAAAAGCTATTTACAACAACAAAAAGATATCCTTGTCTGGTGAGTTGCCCATGAAACTTAGTGATTTCAGCATTGAACCTCCAACGGCCATGTTTGGCCAAATAAAAACTGGCAATGATATCTCGGTCAATTTTGACTTGGAATTTGTCCATAATTAATGCACTCTTATGAAAAAGCATATTAAATTTTGCACAATAATATTAGTCCTTTTTTCTACAGTACAAGCTCAAGAACAGCAGTTGGATTTTTTTGGCTATTGGGAATCATATACAGATATAGAAAACTCGCTGTTCAAACATTTCAGTAATCTCGCTTATGATCAGATAAATGAAAGAAAAGACAAACTGAACCAATTAAATACTGCTGAAGATTGGTTAGAGAGGCAATCCACAGTTAAACAAAAATTACTGGAAGTGGTAGGGCCACTTCCAGAAAAGACGCCCTTAAACCCACAGATTACTGGGATTTTGCAAAGAGATGGGTACCGAATCGAAAAAGTAATCTATGAATCGCTTCCACAATATTATGTCACTGGGGCGTTATATGTTCCAGACGGGGTAAAGGAAAATGCCCCCGCTATTTTCTATGCGTGTGGACACAGCCTTGAAGGATTTAGATCGCCTACCTATCAACGTATCATCATAAACTTGGTAAAAAAAGGGTTTGTTGTATTTACTATCGACCCCATGGGTCAAGGAGAGCGTTATGAGTATTGGGGCAAAAAAGCGGGTCGATTCGAAGTGAAATATCCAGACCACGAACATTCCTTTGCTGGAGCACAGTGCTTGATTTCTGGGTATTCCACTGGGAATTATTTTATTTGGGACGTTATCCGGGGCATAGATTATATGCTTTCCAGAAAAGAGGTGGATCCAAACAGAATTGGCATGACCGGAAGGTCTGGTGGTGGAAATTTAACCGCATATGTAGGCGCCTTGGATGACCGCATTCTAGCCACTGCACCGGAATGCTATATAACCAGTTATGAGTATATCTACCGAACCATAGGGCCGCAATGTGCCGAGCAAAATCTATATCAAATGATAGCCAAGGGTTTAGATCATGGTGATTTTATTGAGGCCAGGGCCCCGAAACCCACACTGATTATCAGCACCACACGCGACTTTTTTAGTATTCAAGGGGCTCGGGAAACTTTCCAAGAAGCCCAAAATATGTACTCTACTCTAGGAAAACCAGAAAACCTGCGTATGGTTGAGGATGATGACCGCCATTCATCCACAACCAAGAACAGGAAAGCCATGTACGCCTTTTTTCAAAAGCAACTGAACAACCCCGGAAGTCCAGAGGACATCGATGTAGAAGTTCCCACCATCAAGGAACTCCAAGTAACCAAAACAGGGCAATTGGCCACTTCCTTCAAAACAAAAAGTATTTATGAACTGAACAAGGACAAGGTTGAGGAACAGGAGGCTGCACGCCAAAGCTCACGAAAAGATTTTGACAACCATGCCAACGAAGTATGGGCAAGTGCAGCAGAAATTGCAGGGTTTACTGCCCCGACCGATTTTGGTAAAGAGATATTTTCTGGAAGTTTTGTGAACCCGGACCACACCATGGAAAAGTATCTATTGCAGGGAAGCGGAGATTACAAAATACCCACCTTGGTGCTAAAACCATTGGAAAACCAAAAAGATGAAGTTGTACTTTATTTTGACAGTGCAGGTATGGAACATGCCGTTAACCAAGATAGTACGGTTACCCAAATCCTAAACGAGGGCTACACCATTGTCTTGGCAGATTTACCCGGGATTGGCAGTCTTGGACCGGGATACTTAAAAGGCGACTCTTATATTGAAGGAGTGTCGTACAACCAATGGTTTGGCGCCATGCTTGTTGGAGAATCCTTCGTGGGACTTCGGGCTGAGGATATGATACGGGTCTTGCACTTTAGCAAAAATGTGGTGAAGCCCGATGGGAAGGTTTCAGCAATCGCTGTTGGGCCCTTGGGAGGCGAATTGCTTCATGCCGCGGCTTTTGACAAGCGTATTGAAAAAGTGGCTATGGTTGAATCTTTGTTAAGCTATTCAGACATTACATCGACCCAATTTTATAAACCCGACTATATTCCTTTTACCGTTCCAGGGGCATTGGAAAAATATGATTTGCCGGATCTTATGGCCTCATTGTTTCCGCGGAATATCACCCTAATAGACCCAGTTTCGGCGGACGGCGCCCCGGCTGATAGGGACAAAATAGACCGTCTCCTTGAATTCCCACTTGAAATCTATAAGCAAAAGGGAAGTGGCAACAACATCACTGCCCACATCAACGCTTCCAAAGAAAATTCTGCAACAGAGAAATTAATCCACTGGCTACGTGCCAAAGATTAACTGGTAAAACGCTCTATGGACCAATCAAGAGTCTATGAAATTGACTTTTATAGACTACTACACCTTTATAATGATGTTCTTTTTGTAGAAATACCACACCAATATAAAAATCACGGATGTGTTCAATATGGCATAGGCCAAAGATGCATTGTATGGATTCAATATAGAAGTAAGAACTTCATTGAACAGCCATTCCCGTACGCCAACTTTGGAGCCATTTAATGGAATGAATTGGACGCTGGCCAATTGACCCAATAACGCTGCTCCAAAATAAGCGGCCAAAGCATTGACGCCAAAGGCCAAAAAGGGCTTTATATATTTTTGACGGTTTTTTACATCCAAAAGCCAATACGAAGTGGCAAAGCATATGGTTGCTATGCCAGCAGTGTACAATACAAATGATGATGTCCAAAGTCTTTTGATGATTGGGAATTCATAACTAAAAGCCCATCCGACCGCCATGGACAAGCATCCAAATATGAACATCCAAATCAGCTTTTCGTTTTGTTCTTTTTTCTTTTCTGCAAGTAAATTTCCGACCAAAATTCCAGCAAGACCAGATGCTACGGAAGGGATGGTGGTAAATATTCCAGTAGAGTCGTACTGCCCTTGCCCACGGCTTCCAATGTAGCCTTCCAGGATAAATCGATCAAACCAAGCTGAAAAGTTATTGATCGGATCTAAGTTGGCCGGACCAATACCCGGAACCGGGAGAAACATCATAATAATGTAATACCCCACCAAAATACCTCCAAACCAAATAAAATGACTCCTTTTGTCCGCAAACAAGAAGATCATTGAACAAAAAAGGTAGACCAAAGCAATTCGTTGAAGTACGCCCGGGATTCTAAATTCTTGAAAATTAAAGTTGGGAAACAAACTTAGAAATAACCCCAGCAGAAAAATAATGGCTGCTCTTTTAAGCGTTTTTTTGAGCAAGTCTTTTTTGCCCATTCCCTTGCCCAATGCCTTATTATAGGCAAGCACAATTGAAACACCCACAATGAACAGAAAGAAAGGGAATATCAAATCGGTCATGGTGCACCCTTCCCACTCTGCATGGGATAATTGATAATACTTGGTGTCCCAATTGCCCGGTTCATTGACTATGATCATGGCCGCCACTGTTGCTCCTCTAAAAAAATCCAAGGATGTCAACCTTTTGCTCTTTGTTTCCATTGGTTTGGTTATTCGTTGCTTAAAATTTTAATGTTGAATCTATATCGATGCCACAAAATTGAACTGTTAAATCACTCCTTTTTTCATTTGTTGAAGGGCATAATCACATGCCCTAGCCGTGAGTGCCATATAGGTCAATGATGGACTCATATAACTGGAAGAAACCATACAGGATCCATCCGTAACAAAAAGGTTGGGAATATCATGACATTGGTTATACCCGTTGAGTACAGAGGATTTGGGATCCTTCCCCATACGAGCGGTGCCCATTTCATGGGTTGCATCACCAACAATATGTGAGCCCACACTGGTTTCAATATCTTTTAATCCCATTACCTCCATGGTTTCTTGAATCTGATCTCGCATATCTTTCCTCATCTTCATTTCATTTTCTTTGAACTCGGCGGAGATATACAATAAAGGGACACCCCATTTGTCTTTCTTTACACTATCCAGCTCAACCTTGTTTTCAAAATAAGGCAAGCATTCCCCGTATGCCACAAGTACCACTTTCCAAGAACCGGGTTTGGTCAGTTTTTCTTTGAATCCTGAACCAATTCCTACCTGATTTGGATTTATCCCTTCACGATATGCACCACCCGATAGTCCATACCCCCTATAAAAATCCATCTCCTCCCCTTCTATATTCCTAAATCTTGGAATGGTCACTCCGGATGGGCGATGGCCTCGGTCAATCTTATCCTGATATCCTTCTAAAACTCCTGTTCCCCTGATGTTTTTATGATGCCCCATTAAATAGTGTCCTAGAACCCCACTGGAATTGGCCAATCCATTTGGAAAACGGGAATTTTTGGAATTCAACAATATCGCTGTTGAACCCAAAGTGGAGGCGCAAAGGAAAATCACCCTTGCAAAAAATTCCATCCGCTCAAACGTCTCAGCATCTATTACCCGTACACCAATGGCTCTATTGGTCTTGCCATCATAGATAATGGAATCCACAACTGAATTGGATCTTAGAGTCAACTTACCGGTCTTGTAAGCTGCAGGCAGTGTGGAACTGTTGGTACTGAAATATGCTCCAAAAGGGCAGCCTGTATGGCACATATTTCTGGACTGGCACTCAAACCTACCCTTAAACTGCCCCGGTTTCACCTTGGTTAAATGTGCCATTCGGGTGGGAATCAATTTCCGGTCCGGATAATGGGTTTCCATCCTTTCTTTGATTACTTTTTCTGCCGTGTTCATGTCAAAGGGTGGAAGAAAATTTTTCCCATCTGGATAGTGGGCTATGTTTTCTTCAGTACCACAAATTCCAATGAACTTTTCAACATAGTCGTACCAAGGTTCAATGTCCTTGTACCGAATGGGCCAATCAATCCCATGTCCATCTCTTAGGTTTTCCCCAAATTCGAGGTCACTCATCCGAAAGGTCCCCCTGCCCCATATAATACTCCGCCCCCCAGTTTGATACCCCCTAAACCACCTAAATGGCTTATCGGGTGGGTTTACATAGGGATGCTCCTTATCATTCACAAAGTATTGTTGACTAGAGGCATCAAAATTGTATTTTTTGCTTTGAATGGGGTATTGTTCTTGCACTTCACGGGAATCATAACCGCGGTACTTGTATTCCCATGGGGATTTATTTGTGGTGGTATAGTCCTCAATATGTTTTACATCCCTGCCCCTTTCAAGCACAAGGGTCTTCAGTCCTTTTTCAGTAAATTCCTTTGCCGCCCATCCTCCAGTGATACCGGATCCAATGACTATAACCTCAAAATTGTTCTCTCCCATAATGCACTACATATGATTTCCCATCATTATTTTTGTGTTTTCGTCACAATCCACTTCTCCAATATATGGGCCGGGAACAGGGTTGTAATCCAAATTTTGGATAGCCCCTTCTTCTGTGGAAAAATACGTTGTCACTGCTAGGTGTTTGAACGAATAATAGAAGGGAACCTTTTCTCCATATTTTTTACCCATGATGTCAGCATCAACTTCTTTAAGGTATTCAAAGCGGTCATCTTCGTCAAGTTCTGAAAAGTAACTTCCGGTTGTAGCTTTACAATCTTCATTGAATTGGGATAAGCCTTTCAAGAAACTTTGCGTGGTTTTTTCATCAAAAGCATCCTTCAACAACAGATCCATAAAGTAATTGACCTTTACATCTGATGCGCTCGGGGTATTGGTTCTTGGAATAATGGTGTCGGCCATTGCAATCACCGTTTCATTTTCGTCAGCATTCAACACCTGCAAAGCAATGGGCTTGGACACAATATCTTGACAACTTTGCAGCACAGTAACCAGCGTCGGCGTCAATAATGCTGATTTTAGCATCCATGACATTTTTACCACAGCTTCACGTCTCTCCATGCCTTATCTGTTAATTTGATTGAAAACCTTAAAAATACATTTCATTTTTAATTAAAAAAAAGGTTTCATTAAATTATAATGTTACGTTTTATTTGTTTTAATTCAAAAATATTGCTTTTTTTTGCAAAATCTTATTTTTACGTATTTAGTTTTTCAATCTTTTAAATAAATGGGAGCCAAGCACTTTTTTTTCCATTGCCTTCTTTTGAGCCTTGCACTAATCTCATGCAATCGCTCTAAAAATATAACCGAAACAGCAAATCATTCTTGGGAGGCCTACAGAGGAGGCTATGAAAACAATGCCTACTCCACCCTAAAAGAAATCAATACTGAGAATGTTGAAAAACTGGATGTCGCTTGGGTCTATCGTACTGGGGATAACCAAACAAGCTCTTCCATTCAGTGCAATCCCTTGATCATTGACGGAATCTTATATGCTACCACGGCGACCCTTAAAGTTGTTGCCCTAAATGCCGCGACAGGAGAAGAAGTCTGGAAATATGACCCTGCATCCAATGGAAAGGAAGTAAAAACAGGCATAGGCGGAACCAACAGAGGGCTCACATACTGGGAAGATGGAGAGGACAAGAGACTGTTTTATTGTGTAATGAATGAGATCCAGTCCATCGATTTAAAAACCGGCAAATTAGCCCCAAATTTTGGAAACATGGGAGTAGTTGACCTAATGGATCATCTTGATCGGGACATTGACAAGGAAACAGCCTTTATAAGGAACACTTCTCCAGGTGTCATCTACAAAGACGTAATTATTATGGGATCCAGTCTCCATGAGAGCCCTGGTTCCTTGCCTGGACATATCCGTGCCTACGACGTTAGGAATGGTGAATTGAAATGGATATTCCACACTATACCCCATCCCGGAGAGTTTGGATACGACACTTGGCCAAAAGACTATTATAAAATCGGCGGGGGAGCCAATGCCTGGAGCGGATTTAGCCTGGACACGGAAAGAGGTATAGTCTATGCCCCCTTGGGATCCCCAACTCACGACTTTTATGGAATAGACCGCAAAGGGAAAGGTCTATTTGCCAATTCTTTGGTTGCCTTGGATGCTTCAACCGGACAATACAAGTGGCACTTTCAAGTATCGCATCACGATCTTTGGGACTATGACATTCCAACTCCCCCCAATTTAATTACCGTCAATCACAATGGAAAAAAAATAGATGCTGTTGCACAACTCACCAAGCAAGGATTAGTATTCTTGCTCGACAGAGAAACCGGTAAACCGTTGTTTGAAGTCAAAGAATTACCTGTTCCCCAAACGAATATGATAGGGGAATCAACCTGGCCCACACAACCATTTCCCGTGAAACCCCAACCTTTCTCCAGACAAAGCTTTGATGAAAGTTTAATCACAGATATTTCTGAAGAATCCCATGAATATGTTAAAGAGCAAATCAAGGGGTACTCCTTGGGAAGCATTTATACACCCCCATCCGAATCAGGTATTGTACAACTTCCTGGATTTAGGGGAGGTGCCGAGTGGAGCGGTGGGGCATACGATCAGGAAACCGGCATAATGTACATTGGAGTGAACGATATTCCCAACCTGGTACAACTGGTGGAGGATACCCCATATAATGAAGAAATAAACGAATTCGATGATTTTGCGGCTATGGGCCAAAATATTTATACCAACAATTGTGCTACTTGCCATGGAACCGACCGCAAAGGAAATTCTGTTTTTCCATCATTGACGAACATAAAGGATAGAATTACAATAAAAAAAACCAGAGACCTTCTAAAAAATGGAAGGGGCATGATGCCCTCCTTTAAACATATTTCAGAAAACAACAGACGCGCTGTTTTAGCCTATTTATATGGACTGAACAATAAGGGAGTTCGTGATTTATTGCCAATTTCAGAAGGTAAAACTGCTAAAAGAACATCAGCTTCCCATGATACCTTAAGAAGATTTAAGTTAAAGGCCTATCAGCAATTACGAGATCAAGAAGGGTATCCGGGAATAAAGCCCCCATGGGGAAAACTATGTGCAGTAGACCTAAACTCAGGTGAAATTAAATGGGAAGTCCCCTTGGGAGAATACGAAGAGCTTACCAAAAAAGGGATACCCCCAACAGGAACCCAATTATTTGGCGGAGGGGTTGTAACTGCAGGGGGGTTGATATTTATTGGCGCCTCAAGGGATGAAAAGTTTAGGGCATTGGATAAAAAAACCGGCGAAATTTTATGGGAGTTCCAATTACCTGTAGGTGGCTATGCAACTCCTTCAACATATTCTGTTGATGGTGAACAATATGTGGTCATTGCAGCTGGAGGTGGCGGCCTTCAGGGGACAAAATCAGGTGATTACTATTTTGCATTCAAGCTAAAAGATTAATTAATCAACCAAAATCCATGAACACTTT
This sequence comes from Flagellimonas marina, assembly GCF_042651185.1. Taxonomy (NCBI): domain Bacteria; kingdom Pseudomonadati; phylum Bacteroidota; class Flavobacteriia; order Flavobacteriales; family Flavobacteriaceae; genus Flagellimonas; species Flagellimonas marina. Next base: position 66,904 of record NZ_JBHSCL010000009.1, read on the forward strand.
GTTAGGAGTTTAGGCTTTTTTTTCTTGAATTTCCCTAATCTTAGCATACAAAGCCTCTCCTATCCTGTAAAAGCCCAAATCGGTAGGGTGCCCTCCATCAACCGTACATTCGAAAAAATCATCTCCGAGTACCTGTGTACCGTCTAAAAAGTAAATATTGTCATCTCCCAACTTTTTTCGCTCATGTACCAAATCACGCTGAAAATCACGGAGATCGATTTGATGTCGGTATCCTTCACCTGTGGCTGATCTATACCTTCGGGTTTTGGACATTATTAAAATTGGGGTAAATGGGTGTTTACTTCTTAAAATATCAACAAATGGCCCTAGACTCTCCTTTATGGAATCAAGCGCATTTCCTTCGTAGTCCAAAATAATAAAGCTAACATCTGGGATTTCATTGATTAAATACGCCAATTCCGGTTCACCCATACCATTTCCTGAGAAACCCAAGTTCACAAATTGGGCATCCAACTTACGACTCAAAATATTGGAATATACCATTCCAGGTCTAGACACACAGCCTCCTTGGGTTATAGAAGTGCCATAAGTCACAATTTTACCTTTAAAACTAAAAGGCATAGGCTCTTTGATATCTGCTCCTTCCTCAATTCCTAGATGAACCGATTTCACCCCATTGTACAGGGGGAAATTAATGGTGTAGCTTCGCATTTCATTCATATTGGTATTTAAAAGTTCTGTCTGGTATATGCTGTCCCTTGCGCCAAAACGTGCTGTTTTAAGATATACTTGGCCATTTTCTGTACGCACATATAAATCAAAACCACTTTGCCCTGTCGGCGGCATATGGTACATCCCAGAAGGCTCGTCCAATTCCACCTTTAACTGTATTCTTTTACTATTGGTTTGAAATTTCATTTGCCCTCCGGCTGTATGATCAGCCAATCGACTTACCGCTCCCCGTATTGGCCATTTGGGGTTTAAGGGAAGTCTTCTGTACACACTATCTTGTCCAAACCATTCAAAACCAACAATTTTCACAGGTTCATGCTTTGGGTCGAGCCAAACAATTCCGTTGGAATCGACCTGTTTTAATGCCATATTTGAATCCAGCTTCTGCGCTGTTGGGGTTTGGGCCGAAACCCCAAGGGACATCCCTAGGGATAAAACAATGATCCACGTACTTTTCATCTATTCATTTTTTTAAATTGACACTAAATATATTCATTTAATCTTTTGGATATTATGAAATAAAAGTAAATAAAAGGATAAATAATTTTTTTTTATAATTTTTCCTTTATAAAAATACAAAAAAAGTTATCTTTGATTACTAATTACTTTACATTTAGTAATTAAGCAATGATTAATTAGTTTAGTTTTAAGCATGGATAAAGGAACACTCAGCCTCATAGATAAAAACGACAGCAACACCTTCAAGGAAATCAATGCACAACCAAGATTGTGGCATAAAACTTATTCCATAATAAAATCCAGCAGAACAGAACTGGTCAAGTTTTTAGAAGGAGCGCTTGCTCATGAAGATTTAAAAATAATATTGACCGGAGCCGGCACCTCGGCCTATATCGGTGAAGTGTTGAACAAAAGCTTTCAACGAAAAGTGAACAGGGTCACTGAAGCTATTGCCACGACCGATTTAATCTCGCACTGCTCAGATTTTTTAAATCCGAACCAACCCACTATGCTGGTGTCCTTTGCGAGATCTGGAGACAGTCCTGAAAGTCTCGCTGCGGTTGAACTAGCCGAAAATTATTGTAATAATGTATATCATCTTATCATAACATGTAATCCGCAAGGAAAGCTAGTCAAAGATACCGACCTAAAACAGTCCTATGCCTTGATGATGCCAAAAGAAGCTAATGATAAAGGGCTGGCCATGACAAGTTCCTTTACAACCATGCTATTGACTGGAGTGTTGGTATCCGATTTGGGGAATTTGGACCAAAATAAAAAGCACATAGACCGTTTAGTTGAATATGGAGAGAAAATTCTTACTGATTATGGCAAAAGAATGTATAATGTGGCTCAATTAGACTTTGATCGCGCTGTTTTTTTAGGGTCTGGAGCACTAAAAGGCATTGCCAGAGAGTCACAGCTAAAAGTGCAGGAACTTACAGACGGCCAAGTTGTCTGTAAATATGATTCTTTTTTAGGGCTAAGGCATGGACCAAAGGTTGTGATTAAAAGCTCAACGTTGGTGGTATATATTTTTTCAGATGATGAATTTGTGAACAAATATGAATACGATTTAGTAAAATCCATCAATTCGCAAGAAGAGAAATTATACGAAATTGGGATTGCCCAACGCCTAAAATGCAAAAATGAAATCGATATGGATCTTTCCATAGAAGTTGCATCAGATACAGAAAAAATTCCCGAAGAATATTTTGCCGTATGTGCTGTACTTCCCAGCCAACTATTGGGAATGTATAAATCATTAAACCTAGGGTTAACCCCAGATTCCCCATCCATAAACAACACTATCAACAGAGTAGTGGAAGGCGTAAATATTTACAAACAAGAATAGCTGATTGTCCAAAATGATATTGTGTGTCTGTCCCAATCCCTCAATTGATAAATTGGTATTTATCCGTACTTTCAAAAGAGGGGCCACAAATAGAGTATTTAAAGAAAAATCATACCCGGGCGGCAAGGGCGTGCATGTTGCCATGGGCATTAAGGAAATGGGAGAAGAAGTGGCCTTATTGGCTTTTTGGGGAGGTGCAAGCGGAAAATGGATCAGAGAGCAGTGCGAGGAAAAAGGCATCGCCTGTTATGGCCCAACTTTGGATGAATGGACAAGAACATGCCTGACCATAAAAACTTATGATGAGTTTGATGAAACAGAAATTTTGGGGGCAGGGCCAAGAATTGACAAAACGTCTTATAAAAGCTTTGTGGATGATTATGAAAAGTTACTCAAAAGCACATCCCTTGTCTGCATGAGCGGTTCATGGCCCATGAACGATGATAATTTCAATTTTTCTAACTTGATATCCATTGCGGAAGACCATGGAAAAAAATCAATCATAGACTGCTCCGGAATTTCTTTGACCAATGCATTGGTCAAAAATCCTTTTGGGATACACATTAATCATAATGAGGGCTATGAAATTTACAATACCCACGACCCTTTTGCGCTGTTTTCAAAACTTGGGGAACATAGTGAACTGATCGCAGTGACCCTTGGAGCAAAAGGTCTGTATTTATCAGACGGTGAAAAAATTGTGCATGCCTTGAGTAAAGTGGATACGGTAATAAGCACAGTAGGCTGTGGAGACAGTTTAATGGCCGGCCTTGCAGTAGCCCATGTAAAAGGGTATAATCTGGAAGACACCGCCAAACTGGCCGCTTCATGTGGGGCAGCAAACTGTGTGAGGGAAGATTTAGGAATGTTTTATAAAAAGGACGTTGAATTGCTGGAAAACAAATGTGCAGTCCGTCTCTTGGATAAAAATGAACAAGTTGAAAAAAAAGTTTGATGTTATAGTCGTAGGAGAGCTTAATGTTGATTTAATTCTAAATCAAATCGTGGGCTATCCTGAAATTGGAAAGGAAGTTCTTGCCGATCATATGACGTTGGCACTCGGGAGTTCCTCCGCAATTTGTGCGAGCAACCTAAGCTCCTTAGGCCTGAACGTAGGATTTATAGGCAAGTTGGGGAAGGACCTATTTGGAAAATTCATCATTCAAGAACTACAGAAAAAAGGTGTGGACACATCCTTGATCATTACTGACGCAAACCTTATAACAGGTGCAACCATCGCCCTTAACTATAATGAGGAGAGGGCTATGGTAACACATCAAGGAGCAATGACCCATCTGGGCATTGATGATATAAAAAAGGAAGACCTGAGGTTGGCCCAGCATCTGCACTTTTCCTCATACTTTTTTCAACCCGGATTCCACAACGAGCTGCACAATTTGTTCAAAACGGCCCAAAATGAAGGTCTTTCCACCTCTTTGGATGTACAATGGGATCCCTCGGACCAATGGGACCTCGATCTGGAAAAAGTCCTGCCGGCACTGGATGTATTCATTCCAAATGAAGCAGAACTGCTAAAACTGACGAAACAGGAAAATTTGACGGAGGCGATAGATGTTATCAAAGAAAAATGCAACCAATTGGTCGTCAAATGTGGTAATAGAGGTTCTGTACTCTGCTACGATGGCAAAAAAGTTGAAAAAAATGCATTCACCAATAAAAATGTTGTTGATAGTATCGGCGCCGGAGATAGTTTCAACGCAGGCTACATTTCAAAATATGTAAAAGGAAAAAGTCCCGAAGAATGCCAAGAATTTGGAAACCTTATCGGAGCCATTTCCACAACAGATTCTGGAGGAACTGCCGCTTTTAAAGACTTGGACAGCATTATGAAGATAGCCAAGGAAAAATTTAACTATACCCAACACTAAAAATGAAGCTACAAGATAAGTTTATTGAACTTAGGAAGAAACGCCAAGGTATTTTGGCCACCAATTTTTACAATTACGAAACACTGGAAGGGGTATTGTGTGCTGCAAAAGAAGCCAATCACCCTATTATTCTTCAATTGACCAAAAGTTCAATTGACTATATGGGATTAAAAGTTGCCTTTAATTTGGCAAAATCCATGTTGGACAAACATGGTGTTGAAGGATGGGTACATTTGGATCATGGAAGCTCCTATGAATTGGCCGCCCAATGTCTTGATGCCGGATTCGATTCCGTTATGATCGATGCCAGTGAACAACCGTTCAAAGACAACATTGCGATCACAAGCAAAGTGGTAAAATTGGCTGAAAGCTACGGTGCCAACGTGGAGGCAGAACTGGGCTACATTGCCAAGTTGGGCCAAGCCAAGGATAATAGTGGATTCACACAACCCGAAGAAGCCAAGCAATTTGCAGAAGCCACAGGAGTAAATGCCCTTGCTGTAGCCATTGGAACAGCCCATGGTTTTTATGATAAGGAGCCTAAATTGGATTTGAAGAGGCTATCGGAAATATCGGCAGCTACAGATGTGACCTTGGTACTGCACGGAGGCTCTGGCGTACCAGATGAAAGTCTGAGACAAGCCATAGATAGGGGAATATGTAAAATAAATTTGGCCACAGAAATCAAAAATATCTTCATGCAGACCTTGAAGGCCAAATTGTTGACCAATGAGGAAATCGACTTAAGAAAAGTATTTCCAACAGCAACGGAACAGGTTACTAAGCTTGTAAAGAATAAGTTAGACATAGTCCGCAATGAAAAATAAATTGAGGTTTTCTGATCTAGAAAAAATTGATGCACACATGCATTACAATACTTATGACGCCAGTCTTTTGGAGCAGGCGGAATTGGACAATTTCTCACTGATCAGCATTAACACAGACGCTCCTTTTTTTGATCCCATTGAAGATCAAGAAAAAAAAGTGCTGAACCTCAATTCAAACAGAGCAATTCACATTACCACCTTTACCATGACAGATTGGGGCAGACCCAATTGGCTGGATACGGCTATCGACCAAATAAAAAGTGGGATAAAAAATGGGGCTATCGCCGTTAAGTTTTGGAAGAACATCGGAATGGATAGTAGAGACGGGAATGGCAACTTTATCATGTTCGATCATCCCTGTTTTGAACCAATATTTGACTTCTTGATCGAGAACAACATCCCCATACTAGCCCATTTGGGTGAACCTAAGAATTGTTGGCTTCCCTTGGATGAAATGACCATGAACTCAGACCAGGAATACTTTAGAAGCCATCCAGAATACCATATGGCCAACTTGCCTGATTACCCTTCCTATGAACAACAACTGGCAGCAAGGGATAACGTGCTTAGAAAACACCGTGACCTAAGATTTATAGGTGCACATTTCTCCAGTATGGAATGGAGCATAGAAAAAATTGGCGCTTGGTTGGATGAATTTCCCAATACAGCCGTGGATATGGCAGAAAGGATTTGCCATATACAGTTTCAAGCCAAGGACAATTGGAGTGGCGTAAGGGATTTTTTAATGAAATATCAGGATCGTATACTGTATGGAACGGACATTATCTATGATAAAACCAACGATCCATCTGAAATTAAAAATAGGGCACATTGGATTTGGTTCCAGGATTGGAAGTTTTTTACAACAAACAACACCATGGAAGCACCTCAATTTAAGGGCCAATTTAAAGGGATCGAACTACCTGATAAGGTAATCAAAAAAATATACAGGGAAAATGCCCTCACATGGTATCCTTCCCTTCAAAAACACCCTATTGCAAACGTATGAAAACCTTGCTTTTGCTCTTAGGTTGTATTTCTGCCACCTATGGTTTCCAACCAAAGGACTCAACAGATATGGATCAGATTAAAGCATATAAAACTTCAGATTTTGAACCCACTGGTGATGGAAAATCCAGTAATTGGAACAAAGCCAAATGGGTAACCATAGCACAACGTTCACATATGGATACGCCCCTGCAAACCAAGGTCAAGGTGCTATATTCAGAGACCGGAATCTACTTTTTATTTCATTGTGAAGACCCAAAACTCAACGCATCCATAACTGAAGATGGGGCGCACCTGTGGTTGGAAGACGTGGTGGAAGTTTTTATATGGCCCGATACCACCAAAGAGATTTACTTTGAATATGAATTGTCGCCATTAAACCATGAACTCCCACTAATGGTCATGAATTTTGACGGCAAACCCCATAGATGGCAAGCATGGTATCATGAGGATGACAGGAATATTGTCCATGGGACTTCGGTTCAGGGAGGGGAAAAAGAAAGCAATGCCAATATTGAAAGCTGGATGGGGGAATTTTTTATTCCGTACGCTTTGCTATCTCCCATGATTCAAGCTCCGCCAAATTCCGGAACCCAATGGAGAACAAACTTTAATCGCATGGACTATCTCGATGAAAAGGAAATCTACTGGTCCTGGCAAGATTTACCGGGAAGCTTTCATGAAATACGCAGATTTGGAACTCTATTATTTAAATAACAACCTTAGCATATTGTTCTGTGACTGAACAGAAACCACATTTACTGGATGTAATTTCCCTGACAAAAGAACTCATACGGTTCAATACCATAAACCCGCCTGGCGATGAGGAAGAAATTGCCCGGTACGTCGGGGTAATTCTTGAAGGCCATGGATTCGCAGTCGATTACCCCAAGTATGACGAGGGCAGACTACATGTCATTGCCACAAAAGGACTTTCCAACAGCATCCCTCCCATTGTGTTGACCGGGCATTTTGATGTTGTACCATTTGGCGACAAAACATGGAACTATAACCCCTTGGAAGCCGTGATTGAAAATGGTAAACTGTTCGGTCGCGGTTCAACTGACATGAAAGCAGCCGTTGCGGCCATGATTATCGCTGCGGTGGAAAGTTTTGAAGACCAAGCTCCGCCCGGAGGGGTAAAACTTATTCTTACCGCCAATGAAGAGTTGGGCTGCTTGGGAGCCAAATCCCTTTGTGATGATGGCTATGACATTGGTGCAGCCAGTGCCATAATTGTGGGCGAGCCCACCTCCAACCTTCCCTATATAGCCCATAAAGGCGGTTTGTACCTTACTGCAAAAACCTTTGGGGTCACTGCCCATTCCTCCATGCCAGAACTAGGGGACAATGCCATTTACAAAGCCGCTAGGGCCATTGCCAAAATTGAGAAACTCAAGTTTGATGCAGAAAAAGACCCAAACCTCGGTTATCCAACCATCAATGTTGGAAAAATTGAAGGCGGCCTGAATCTGAACTCTGTGCCAGATAAGGCTGAATTTACCATCGATGTGAGATCTACATCAAAATACAAAAACAAACAGGCCCTTCAAAAGTTAGAGGAAATCCTTGGAGAGGAAGTAATGATTGAAAAAATGGTGGATCTATGTGCGGTCTCTACAGACGAAGACGATTCATTCATTCAAGAGGTCTATGCAATTTGCAAGTTTGACCCAACGCAGAAAAATGCCAAAAAAGCGGCTCCGTTTTTAACCGATGCTTCAGTTCTTACCCCCTGGATTAACGCTCCTACTGTAATTTTAGGACCAGGAGAACCAAAAATGGCGCATCAAACTGATGAATTCTGTTATGTGGACAAAATACATGAAGCCGTTGATTTGTATAAGAAAATTATTATTCAAAATAGTAAACTAAAAAGTCTATGAAAAATTATCCGAAATACTTTTCCAACGAGGAAGAATTGGAGGAAGCCCTTTCTAGGCCAACACCCAAACTGGTTAAAATGATGAAGGAGTTAGATGGAGACTTTATGTTGCTCGGTGTAGCGGGTAAAATGGGAGTCTCCATGGCAAGAATGGCAAAACGTGCCTGTGATGAGGCAGGAGTGAGCAAAAAAATCATTGGGGTTTCAAGGTTCAGTTCGCCTGAACAGCAGTCGTTCTTGGAAGAAAGTGGCATAGAGACCATTAAGGGAGATTTGTTAGATCTTGATTTCATCAAAAGCCTACCCGATGTCAAAAATATCATCTATTTGGCCGGGATGAAATTTGGCACCGATGGCAACGAAAGCTACACCTGGGCCATGAATTCGTATCTGCCCGGACTGGTGGTTGATCGGTTTAAAAACTCCAGAATTGTCGCATTCTCCACAGGTTGTGTTTATCCTTTGGCAAAAATCAATTCCGGTGGTTGTAAAGAATCAGACGCTACAGGACCCATTGGAGAATATGCAGAATCCTGTTTGGGCAGGGAGCGCCTGTTTGAGTATGGAAGTTTAAAAAATGGCACCGAGGTGATTCTCATCCGTCTAAATTATGCCGTTGAAATGCGATATGGTGTTTTGGTCGACATCGCCAACAAGGTAAAAGACGGGGAAACAATTGATCTCACCATGGGATATGCCAATGTTATCTGGCAGGGTGATGCCAACGATATGATTCTTCGGAGTATTCAACTCTGTTCGTCTCCAGCCAATCATCTCAATGTTAGTGGTGCAGAGACCGTTCCAGTAGCTGGGGTTGCAAAGAAGTTGGGTGAAATAATGGGCAAAGCTGTCAAACTTACCGGAAAAGAGGCAGACTCCGCCCTACTGGTCAACACCTCAAAATCCCATAAAATATTAGGAAAACCAAGTGTCCCGCTCGACCAAGTAATAGAATGGACGGGGGATTGGATTGATAAGGGAAATCGCCTATTGGGAAAAGCAACCCATTTTGAAGTTAGAGATGGCAAATACTGATAATACATAAGAAATGGACAACACATTATCAAATGATCTTAAGGAATATCTGCACAGCGGAATGGTCATTCCTGCCAACCCAACCGCTTTGACCAAAAATCTGGAGTTGGATGAGCGAAGACAGCGTGCGTTATCCAGATACTATTTGGACGCTGGGTCGGGCGGTCTTGCCGTGGGAGTACATACCAGTCAATTTGAAATACGGGAAGCCGGACTATTTAAACCTGTTTTGGAATTGGCAAAGGAAGAAATTGACCATCATTGCCAGAAAACTAACAAATCAATATTTAGAATAGCAGGTGCTTTAGGAAACACAAGTCAAGCTACCCAGGAAGCCAAAATTGCATCCGATTTAGGCTATCATGCGGTATTGCTCAGCTTGGCTGCCCTTAAAAATCAATCCAATGAAGAATTGGTTGCGCATTGCAAAGCGGTTGCAGAAATAATACCTATAGTGGGCTTTTACCTGCAGCCTTCTGTAGGCGGTCGTATCTTGGACACTGATTTTTGGAGAAGTTTTTCCCAAATAGAAAATGTGGTCGCCATTAAAATGGCTCCTTTTGACAGATACCATACCATTGATGTCGTGCGAGGGGTGGCAGAATCTGGAAGAGCTGATGAAATAGCCCTTTACACTGGAAACGATGATAATATCGTAGCGGACCTACTCACCGAATATCATATCCCTGTGGGCGATGAAATCATCAAAAAAAGAATCATAGGTGGTTTGTTGGGCCATTGGGCCGTTTGGAACAAAAAAGCTGTTGAGCTATACGACAAGGTAAAAAATGCTTCTCCCTCAGATTTTCAGGATTTGCTTTCACTAGGAATAAAAGTAACAGACTCCAATGCGGCTTTTTTTGATTCAAGGAACGGTTTCAAGGGATCTATTGCAGGTATCCATGAGGTTTTAATCAGACAGGGTTTGTTGGAATCCAACTATACCATAAACCCTAAGGAGAGATTGAGCCCATACCAAAAGGAAGAGATAGATCGGGTTTATAAACTATATCCGGAACTCAACGATGACAATTTTGTAACTGAAAATCTGGATAAATGGATGCATTAAAATTATATCTATTCCCATGTCGCCAAATTGGAAGAAGCTTAACTTTATTATTTAGCATCCAATTAATCTCATGCACTGATATATCCACTGAATCCAAAGTCATCGAACCTAGTGGATGGGAAAATTATGCCGGCAACAAAGCGGGCATGAGATATTCGGACCAAGAAGAAATCAACCTTTCAAATGTCCACAACCTTAAAGTAGCATGGCGTTACAGCTCTGAGGATAAAGATGCTGACAATAGGTCACAGAATCAATGTAATCCCATCGTAGTTGACGGAATATTATACGGTTCATCCCCAAAATTAAAATTATTGGCTCTCGATGCTTCGACAGGAGAGTCAAAGTGGATATTTGATCCGTCAAATGAAGACACGGAATTTGCCAACGATCCTATGAGTTTTTACAAAGTTAATCGTGGCGTTGTGTATTGGGAAGATAAAGAAGGGAAAAACAAACGTGTTTTTTACAATGTAGGGGCAAAGGTCTACGGCATTGATGTGGGTACGGGAAAACCTATCCGTGAATTTGGCAAGAATGGATATATCGATTTGTCCATAGATTTGGACCGTGATCCAAACGGATATAATCCATTTGTGGCCAACACATCCCCAGGTATCATCTTCCAGAATCTTCTAATTTTAGGATCTAGGGTGGCAGAATCAGCCGATGCTGCTCCAGGCCATATAAGGGCTTTCGATGTTATGACCGGGGAACGGAGGTGGATTTTCCATACCATCCCACATCCTGGTGAAAAAGGATATGAATCCTGGCCAGATAAAGACGCCTATAAAAAACTTGGCGGTGCAAACAGTTGGGCAGGAATGTCCCTAGACGAAAAAAGGGGTATAGTATACGTCCCTCTAGGATCTATTTCCGGTGATTTTTATGGTGGATACCGTAAAGGATCTAACCTATATGCAAATTCACTAGTTGCCCTTGATGCCCTTACGGGTAATTACAAATGGCATTACCAGACCGTCCACCACGACTTATGGGACCGGGATCTTGCTGCCAATCCAAATTTGGTAACTCTCCAAAAGGATGGTAAGGAAATTGAGGCTGTGGCTCAAATCACAAAGCATGGGTTTGTTTTCCTTTTTGACAGAGAAACCGGAGAACCCATATTTCCGATAGAGGAACGTTCAGTCCCTCAGGATGGACTTCCAGGTGAACACCTCTGGCCTACCCAACCAATACCTACTCTTCCCGAACCTTTTGCTCGTCAAAAATTCGAAGAGAGCGATGTCACCAACCTTGATTCAGTCACTCATAAAAAGATGTTGGAAAAATATAGAAAGATTAAATACAAAGAAATGTTCCATCCACCAAGTAAAGATGGTAATTGGATCTTCCCTGGTTTCGATGGTGGTGGTGAATGGGGTGGTGCAGCATTTGATCCGGATTCCAAAATCCTATATGTAAACAGTAGTGAATTGCCTTGGGCAATGGTAATGGTAGATGTTCCTAAAGAAGAGAGTGAAAGTGTCTCTAAGCCGGTTGGCAGGTACGTTTATGATAAATATTGCCTTGCTTGTCATGGTGTTGAACTGGAGGGCAACGGTTCTTCCTATCCCTCACTGGTTGACATCGGAAACAAATATAGCTCCAAAGAACTTACAGGAATAATGGAAAATGGTATCAATATGATGCCCTCCTTTAGCCATTTATCTGACAATGAAAAGAAGGCATTATTAAACTTTCTTCTAAATATGGAAACAAAAACCATAGGTACACAAAAAATTAACAAAGAACCAGCCACTTCACATAATAAGGAAATAAAGAACTGCTTGGAGCAAATTCCATACCAAATGGCAGGATACAATCGGTTTTTGGATGATAACGGCTATCCCGGTATTACCCCTCCATGGGGAACTTTGAATGCCGTGGATTTATCCACGGGTAAATTATTATGGAAGGTTCCGCTGGGAGAATATGCTGAACTGACAGCAAAGGGAGTCCCCATTACGGGAACCGAGAATTACGGAGGTCCCGTGGTTACCAAAGGTGGACTTGTATTTATTGCGGCCACCAAAGATTCAAAGATCAGGGCCTTTGACAAGAATACAGGGAAAGTGGTTTGGGAAGCCCAGTTACCCGCACCTGGTTATGCAACCCCTGCAGTATATACCGTAGCGGGCAAACAATATATAGTTATTGCATGCGGCGGTGGTAAAATAGGTAGTATCTCAGGGGATGAATATGTTGCATTTGCTTTAGAAGAATAATTGAAAGTACTTTCGTTTTTATACACTTCCAACAGAACAGGTGTCAAGTGAAGAATCAAAAAGAATAAAAGAAGATGTTGTTAGGTTCATCAAAAACGATGATGTTTTAAAAATTTAGAGCCCTGAATATTTCTAGGATCTAATAGAGAAAATTAAATTCGAGAATACTTAACGTGTTAGGATATTGGGAAGAATGGTGGAAGTAAAAAGATAAGCTTTAAAGTCCATAAAAAAGATTAAATAATCTTTTTATTGTAATTGATTAAAAAAATACATATTTACAACACAGAATTAGTAATTACACGCTTATTGAAACTAAAGTGCTAAATCAGATTAATATCCATCATTTTTAATGTTAAAAAGGTTAAAATTTGTTAAAAGGTGAGCAATTCGGTGCCTCTTGATTTTGACCCCCTCGAAAGCCCTATAAAATGGGCTATTTTGGTAAAAAGTTCGAGTTCCGTCCAGACCGCAAAAAGCTCCGATTTCTCGGAGCTTTTTTGTTTTAATTATATTCCAAAGGAAAGTACTTTATCACTACATTTTAAGTTCATTTTTACCTGACTTCAAAACATGAATAGTTCCATTCCAAAGGAACTCTCCAGAAGTTCCTTGTGGTAAAACTAGGGTAGCGGATAGATTTTTTCCATCTCTTTGGTAATCCACCGAAATAATTCCAGAGGGATGGGGCATTTCTCCACCAATCCTTTGTATTTCTCCCAATTTTGGGGCAATCCTTATTGTTTTGAAGTTAGGTGAAGTACTTTCAATTCCCAGCAGAATCCTAAAAAATTCAATGTTGGGGCTAGACCCCCACGCATGACAATCTGAACGTGCTGTTTCAACCTGCGAGGTTTCGGCCCAAGTAGTAAGTCCAAGCTCTATGTTCTTTCTCCAAATATCCAACCAATCCAGATATTGATCACCATAACCCGCTTCATTCAATGCCAAGTGCAAATAATATTTGAAATAAATGGATGCCGGAGTCAATGAAGTATCTTCCATAAGCGATTTACCAATTACCCTTTTGGTATCCTCACCAACAATATTTGCCAAAATGGCCAGGGCATTGTTGTGTTGTGAAAACTGGGTCTTGGCAGGGGTATCAGCAAATAGGTTTTTGGACGCATCCCAGTACTTTTCCTTTATCGTTCTGGTGAGATTGTTGGCTATAGTGGTGTAAAGTACTACAAATTCAGGTTTGCCCAATTCTTTTTCAAGGGCAATAGCTGATTGCAAAGCGTGCAACATCTGCAAGTCCATAGCTGCGGAAGAACCATCCTCCGCCATGGGGGCAACTCCAGCATCCCATTTTGGCACCCAATCTGTATAGTTCCAACCGGGTACGTTCTTTAAAGAACCATCCTCATCCAAATAGGAGATAAAGTAATTCATCACCTGACGGGAACCCAAGAGTTTTTCCCTAACAAAATTGGAGTCACTACCATACATCATATAATCATATAACATTCCTATATACCAAAGGGAATAGGTTGGAATCACCTGACTCTGTCTATCTGGGTACCTACTAAGCGTATATCCGTCGGGTTGTCTTGAATAGTCGAGTAGATTAATTGTATTTTTTAGCAAACGGTCATCCCCACTATTGTAGAGCGACACAAAATGTTGAATTCGTGTATCTCCAACGTATTGTAGCCTTTCGTAATACGGACAATCCATATAAGTGTCCACAGCGCAGAGACGGGCGGTTCTCCATCCTATTTCCATAATGTCTGAAAGCTCCTTTCTATCAGACCTCAGGCTTGCTTTCAATTGAAAGGGGTATCCAGTAAATGTGCCGTAAATATCATTAATGACCAAGGGTTCATTTTGTGTCTTCACCTCAACTTGCACATACCTATAGGTTCGGTAGGTAAGTGAGGTGTACTCTTGGTTATCCTCTCCATTGGAAATGATACTATCCTTTCTGCCCCAAATTGTCTTTCCTTCAATTATATCCCTATTCCCTTTGGCCTTCCCACTTTCATACAGTGATTCCGCGTAGGTCAGTGTGATGGCACTGTTTTTCCCGCCGCTAAACACTACAGTTGGATAAGCGTTGGTTAAATATTCTTGGTCCAATAAAATCTGAATGTTGGAATTTGCCTCTATTTTGATGTCCGTTGGGTTTTGGGGAAAGGAAGAAGGAACTGTTATACCTTCTAACCTACGTACAGTTGCAAAACGCTCTTTGGTCAACTCCATTTCCGGCAGAATTGAGGGCACCAATTTCCATCCATCTTGCTGCCTGAACCCATATCCAACTGCCACAGCTTCTTTTGCATTGATGGCCGACTGCCATTGGCTGTCATCAAAAGACAAATCCATCCAATTGCCAACGGACTTATTATTATCCATAAAGTCACCTGCACCAGCGGCATAATATGCCCGCACGTGCTGTTCAATAGGCGTATAGCTTTTATCTTCTATGACTTTCCAACTTTTGTCGGTGTTCACAATTTTTTCCAATTCCCCTTCCCCATGAAGCATTAAAGCTGTTTTAAAGGAAAATTGGGCCACGGCCCGTAAATCGGCCTCGTTCCATACTTTCACGGCAAGTACGTTTTCCCCAGATTTTAAGTGGGGAGCGATATCAACCTTTTGGTAATTCCAGTGCTCTATATCTCCCCAGTTGGGACCTAAAGAAACTAAGGTGCCATTCACAAAAAGTTTATACCGATTGTCCGCCGAAATAAAAATTTCAAATTCGTTTGGTACCTGTTCCAACCTAAAGGATTTACGGAAGAGATAAAGACCGGCTTCCTCGAGGTCTACATTGGGCATGGTAATCCAGTTAGGGCTCCATTTTTCTGTAGGGGTAGCATTCGATTGCCCCAATAAAATCTGCGCGGCACAAAAAAGCAGCAGTATCAGTAAATTTCTCATAGGTTTATGTAAAGTGGAGGTAGTTCTAAATACTTCAAATTTTTAATTTGGTGTTTGATTTTTGTCTTATCAATAGCTATTGGACTTTATAAAAACGGCTGATCATACAATCGTTTTCCAGTCGCCTTGTACATGGCATTGGCCAGCGCAGGGAACACGGGAGGAAATGCCGGTTCGCCCAACCCCGTGGAATCTATTTAGGTCCTCATCTTATTAATTTTGAAATTAAACTTCTATCAACGTAGTTAATTCGTAATTCCTTTAAAATTACGAATTTGGTTTAACACAAAGTGCCTAACATATTGTGTTGTTTTGTGTAGATATGCCAAAAGTTTGCCCTGAGCTATTCAATACTACAAAGTGTAAAGATTTTTAAGAAATAGGGTCAACCAAACGTTATAAAAAATATAAAACCCAGCAAAATTGGGATATACGGCTAGCATGCCTTATCTTTGCACCGATGAAAATCAAGCTCCACGAGAGAAAAAACTGTAGGATTCTAAGCTTTACCTATCTGGTATTTCGTAACCAACCGGATAAATTCATTCCACCTACTCTATAATTCCAACCTTTGACCAAGGTTTCTCTTGCAATGCGCAATCTTGAAAAGCAGCTCTTTTCGGGATATGGCAAAAAGCCCTATTTGTAACCAAAAACAATACTATCATTTTATCGCAAAACATAAGCATGGTAATTAAGACCTACGATGCCTATACCCGACTTTCAACCATGGAAGCCGCACGCTTCACCAATTTTCTTTTTGAACATCAAGAAGGAAAACGGGCCACTAAGAAGGCCATACGTAAAGCCATTCAGTATTCCACTAAGGAAATACCCGGTTTAGGCGGATATGTATTCTCCATGGAGGACAAGGACAACATTCTTGCATTGGCGGTGGTAAACAAGACCGGTATGGGTGATTATATTCCAGAGAACTTTATGGTATTCTTTGTGGTGCACCGGGAGTTTAGGAATCAAGGTATCGAAGAAAAACTTCTGGATTACACGCTACAGTATTGCAAAGGAGATGTTGCCATCCATATTACCAGCGAAAACCAATGCCCAAATAAGAAGTTTTTTGAAGAATATGGGTTTAGCGAAACCCACACAGAAATGAGATTGAACCGTTAAAACAATATATGCTCAAAATTGAAGTAAAGTCCGGCGAAAGTATAGAAAGAGCTCTAAAACGCTACAAAAGAAAATATAGAAACACAAAGCGTTTGGAGCAAATCCGCGACCGTCAGGAATACACTAAAAAATCAGTAGAACGAAGAAAGACAATTAAAAAAGCACAATACAAAGCAAAATACCTTAACGAAAGGGAAAACGAATAGTCTTAAACACCATTAACAACAAAATGAAACTTTCAAAGATTAAAAGGGAAACCAAGTATGAAAAACGCTACAGTGTTAAAATGGGGGAACTTACTACCCAGGTCACGTACATAAAGCGATACATTTTAGGAATCCCTACACGTACATTGCACAAGTACAGGGAAACCTATTACGGTAAAGTAAAAGATTGCAAAGACTGTAACATATCCATCTAAATTTTATATAAACTTTTTTAATCCAAACAATGAAAGTATTGGTAATTGGTGCAGGTAACATGGGACTTACCTACGCCACAGGTATGTCCAAATCCAAACTGTTGAAAAAACGCAACATTATGGTGCTGGACAAATCAAAGGAGAAATTGGACGAAGTGGGAAAAATAGCCTATTTCGATGCCATGGAACGCTTAGAGGACTGTGTGCCCCAAGCAGATATCATATTTTTGGCCGTTAAGCCCTATCATGCCGAAGACCTCTTCAAACGTATGAAGAATTTGGTGAAACCCGAACAATTGTTCATTTCCATCATGGCCGGGGTGACCATAAAATATATTCAAGAGGCCCTGGGCATTACAAAAGTGGTTAGGGCTATGCCCAACCTTCCGGCACAAGTGGGGCAAGGACTCACCAGCTACGTTTCTGCGGATGAAGTTTCCCGATTGGAACTTTTTATGGTGGAAGGCCTTTTGGATACCACCGGAAAATCGCTCCGCGTTAAAAGTGAAAACTTTATCGATGCTTCCACAGGAATTTCGGGAAGCGGTCCAGCTTATGTTTTCTACTTTATGCAGAGCATGATGGATGCGGCTCTTCAAATGGGCTTTTCCGAAAATGTATCAAAAGTGTTGGTAAGTCAGACCTTTACCGGGGCCGTGGAACTGTTCAACCAGAACAACCTTACCCCAGATTCATGGATGGAGCGTGTAGCTTCTAAAGGTGGCACCACTAGGGCCGCTTTAGATTCCATGCAGGACAATAACGTAAGTGAAATGATAAAGGAAGCTGCCTATGCAGCCTTTAATCGTGCCGTAGAACTCGGCGAAGAATATTAAAACATGTATAAAGAACTCGTGGTCATAAAGGTGGGAACCAATGTTATGACCAACAAAGACAACAGAATTGTAAGACCAGTACTCAAAAAGCTGGTAAAACAAGTTGCGGAGCTGTACGAACGCGATATTATGACCATTTTGGTCTCTTCGGGGTCCGTAATTGCGGGAAAAGAAGTGTTGGGCAAAGCCGATATCAAGGACAAGACCCAAAGAAGACAAGTATATTCTGCCATCGGACAGCCCCGAATGATGCGATTGTACTACAACATTTTTAGGGATTACGGTATGAAATGTGCCCAAGTACTCCCCACAAAGCGGGATTTTAACCCAGGAATGCATCGAGACAATATGATCAATTGTATTGAAGGACTTCTATCTGAAGGTGTGGTGCCCATTGCCAATGAGGATGATGCCGTTTCCGTGGCCATGTCCATGTTTTCTGATAACGATGAGCTCGCCACATTGATCGCGCAATTGATGAATGCCGATAAATTGATCCTCATGACAGATATTGATGGTCTTTACAACGGTCACCCAGAAAAAGAAGAGTCAGAGGTCATTCAAAAAGTAGCGCCTAAAGAGGACTTGGACAAGTACATTGAAGAAGGCAACAAAGCTGAAGGTGAAGGCCGTGGCGGTATGGGCTCAAAATTGAGCTACGCCCAAATGGCTGCTGCAGATAACATTCCGTCGTATATCGTGAACGGGAAAAAAGACAATGTAATTCTAGATATTGTTGAAGGAAAAAAAGTAGGGACCAAGGTCTCACTATAAAAAAATGACAACTATGAAATTATTGAATACAGATATAAAAAATAAGGTATTGGCCGATATGGAGCAGATTCTGGACAAGAATAGGGAGGAGCTCTTAATAGCCAACCAAAAAGATTTAGATGCGTTCAACCGGGACGATCAAGCGCTGTACGACCGTTTGGTGGTCAATCAGAAAAAAGTTGATCAAATGATTCAGGCGGTAAAAGAAGTTCGACTCCAGGAAGACCCTGTTAACCAAGAGATTTCTACGAGAAATTTGGACAATGGGCTCAAGATCATCAACAAAACAGCCCCTTTTGGGACCATTATGATCATTTATGAGTCTCGACCCGATGTTACCGTAGAAGCCGCAGTGTTGGCTTTTAAGGCAAATAACAAAATCCTATTGAAAGGTGGAAAGGAAGCCTATCACAGTAATAAGGTACTGGTTAAATTCTGGCATCAGGCATTGGAAGAGAACCATCTACCAATGGATTTCATCCAGTTTTTGGAAATGGATCGTACCCAGACCCAAGAATTTTTGAAAAATCCTGATCAAGATCTCGATTTAATCGTGCCCCGAGGCGGTGAACGCCTAATCGCCTTTATAAAGGAACATGCCAAATGTGCTGTACTGGTCAGTGGTAGAGGAAACAATTTCCTATATGTTCATAAAGAAGCCGATTGGAAAAAGAGCTTGGAGGTAATTGTAAATGCCAAGACACATAAAATATCCGCCTGTAACGCGTTGGACAAGATTTTGATAGATTCTGGGATTGACGGTTATGAGGATAAATTGAAAGAACTGAAAGAGCTTTTTTCCGAAAAAGGTGTTTCCATTCTGGTGGATGAAAAAGTGAAAACGGTTTTGACCGAAGAGGATATTATTCCCAACGCATCAGTATGGCAAGAAGAATTTTTGGCCATGAAGTGTGTTATTGGTTCAGTAACTGGTTTGGATGAGGCCATTGAAAAAATAAATGCAAACTCAGGTGGCCATTCCGCCTCCATTATGACCCAAAACGATAGCATTGCACAGACATTTATGGAAAATGTGGATTGTGCCGCTGTGTACCAAAACGCTTCAACCCGTTTTACCGATGGCGGACAAATGGGTGTGGGTGCCGAGTTGGCCATCAGTACAGACAAACTGCATCATAGAGGTCCACTTGGACTCAAACAATTGGTCACAAACAAATACTACGTATTTGGTAATGGCCAGGTGAGGGTTTAAATGCACCTTCCTTAAAATGTACAAGGCGTTGAGTACAAACTTCAACGCCTTTTTTTATCCATAAATTAAAATAAGTATAAAAAACGGTGATTTTCTACTGAAATATTGGTCATTTTTTAAGAAAATCTCTAGATTTAGTACTTAAACATATTACCATGGGAAAATTTGAGATTAATACAGATAAATCTGGCAAGTTCAGGTTTAATTTAAAAGCTGGAAACGGCCAAGTAATTTTAAGCAGTCAGGGGTATACCACCAAAGCTGCCTGTGAGAATGGTATCGAGTCTGTGAGAAAACATTCGCAGGACGATGGAAACTTTGAAAGAAACACGGCAAAGGATGGAAGTCCATACTTTAACCTAAAAGCCTCCAACGGACAGGTCATTGGAAACAGTGAGATGTATTCCAGCGAGTCAGCTATGGAAAACGGGGTTGCCTCTGTAAAGAAAAACGCTCCAGATGCATCTGTTGATGATAGTTCCTCCTAGTAAGGAGTAAAAACCAATTTTAATATAATAAAAGGCAGTCCAATGGGACTGCTTTTTTATTTAACCACCAAACCAGATTGCCCATTCGTCAGTTGAAACGGGGCATCCGTTAGGTGGGCCACTCCAAATGTGATGTTACAACGTATGTTTGCTATGCAATTACGCGTTAAACTATATTGAAAAGCAAGATCAATTTTTAACGCATGCACATATAGCAATGCACTTTTTAAGACTGTTGGTCATAAAAGTGTTTAGTTTAGTTGAGGTTTCCGTTACGCCAAGGAACCAGTATGGTTCCTTGGTTGTAATGGTTTTTTATTTTTGGGAAAACCCAATCTTTTTTCTTGGCAATTTTTATAAACCTTTCTGATAAGCTTCCCTCCTATTAAAGGTTGGATTCTGTACCACCTTACAAAAAACCGAAGCTTTTTCCTGCCTGTGGAATATCTCGGTAAACTCATCTTTCGGTTTCATCAATTGAAAAGTAGCGTTCATTCATTTACCTATCCCACCCTCACATATTTACTATCTCTTTGTAAAATGCCAATCATCATAAAACATGGCAATAAAAACACAGAACCAAAAAATAAATCTTTTTAAAATGTATTCAAGAATAATTTTAATGGGCATCTTCCTCGTCTTGACCACCTCGGTCAGTCTTGCCCAATCCTATGTTGGATTCCTAGAGGACAATTATAGTGGTGTGCATGGGATAATTTCCAACCCTGCCAACATTGCAGATTCCAGGCTTAAATTGGATGTCAACCTTATTGGTGTCAGTTCCTTTGTGGGAAACGATTACATCGGATTCAACTTCAGTGATGCCTTAAACAGTTTCAGTGATGCATTTGATAATGCCAATACCTCGCCTACAGAAAACAACTTCATAGCATGGAACATTGATGTGTTGGGTCCATCTGTAATGCTTAGTATAGATCAAAAACAATCCTTGGCCATCTTTACCAGAGGTAGGGCGTTTTTTAACATCAATGATGTCAACGGTGAACTCTTGGACAAAGAAGGTGGGTTTGATGAAACGGAAGATTTCTCTTTGGAGGAAGGTAGCGTATATGGTGCCTTTAACCTTTGGGGAGAAATAGGAGCCTCTTATGCCAGAGTGCTTTTAAATCAGGAACAGCATTTTCTAAAAGGCGGTCTGTCCCTCAAATACATTCAAGGTATGGGCAACGTCTATATCAAAGGGTCAAATGTTTCGGTCAACTATACTTCAGAAACCAACAGGGTAAGTACCACAGGTGAATTTACTTACGGTAACACTGACACCTTTGACGATGAAGGCAATGGCGGAGACTTTTTTGATTTTAGTGGAGGTGGCGGCTTTGGTGCTGATATAGGCCTTGTCTATGAGTGGAGACCAGAACACGCAAAATACACCAAGTTGGATGCGCAGGGAAATCCCATTGCAGATAGAGGTGCCAATAAATACAAATTAAAATGGAGTGCATCCATAACAGACATAGGAGAAATATCGGATACAAACGGAGTCGAAAGAGTTTATGATCTCAACAAAACCCAAGACAAGGATAATTTTGACGGTGATGTGCTGGAAGATGCCTTAAGGGACAATTTTGATCTTTTATCAGAGTCGCAATCGGCTAATATTACATTGCCCACCGCATTCCATACCAATGTAGATTGGAACCTTAACTCCAAATTCTATCTTAATCTTAATGCCGATATTCCGTTAACGCCGAAGCAAAGAACGAACACCAATAGAGTTCTAAATCAATTTAGGCTTACCCCTAGATTTGAAAGTACTTGGTTGGGAATCTATTCTCCTCTCAGCGTTCTTGAGGGGGCTGGGTTTCAATGGGGTGCCGGAGTACGATTAGGCCCTGTTTACCTTGGTTCTGGATCTATTATTTCCGCTATCGCCGGAAAAAACACCAAAGCCGTGGATCTATATGCTGGATTGAAGATTCCTGTTTATCAAAATAAGTTGAAAGACAGGGATAATGACGGCATCATCAACCAAGAAGACAAATGTCCGGACACCCCAGGACCCATCGAAAACAAGGGATGCCCATGGAAGGACTCAGATAGTGATGGAATTTTGGACAAAGATGATGATTGCCCCAACGAAGCAGGCCCAGCTGAAAACAATGGATGTCCTTGGAAAGATACCGATGGGGACGGAGTTTTGGATAAAGACGATGACTGCCCAACTGTAGCAGGCTTAGCTGAGCACAATGGCTGTCCAGATGCTGACGGGGATGGAATCATAGACAGTGAAGACCGTTGTCCAAATACTCCTGGAACAGTTGAAAACAAAGGATGCCCTGATACTGATGGTGATTCACTTGTGGATATCGATGACGAGTGTCCCACTATAGCAGGTCCTGTTAGCAATAAGGGCTGTCCTGAAGTAACACAAGAAGTTCAAAAACAGCTGAACGACTATGCTAGAACTATCCTCTTCGATACTGGAAAGGCAACCATAAAACCAGAATCGGTTTCAACTATGGTGGATATTATTCAGATCTTGAATGAGTACCCTAATGCCAAATTTACTGTGGAAGGCCATACCGATAGTGTTGGAAGCAGTGAAAGCAATCAAAAACTCTCAGAGGCCAGGGCAAATTCAGTTCGGAATTTCTTGACCAATGAAGGTATTGCATCAAATAGATTGACAGCCATTGGGTTCGGTGAAGACAAACCAATAGCAACCAATGCTACCAGAATTGGAAGGCAACAAAACCGAAGAGTTGAGATTAATCTAATAAAATAGCTGTCCTGTCCATAAATTCAATACTGAATTAAGAATGTAAGGTTTGGTGTAACTCGAGTATTCTAATGCAACAGTGATAGTTGACCGCCAAGAAATTTTCTTGGCGGTTTTTTTTGTGGGATAAGCATTCCATTTTCAATGGAGTAAATTAAAAGAGAGGCTAAATTAATGGTTCATAAAAACCGTAAAAAAGAAGGTTTTAAAATTATCGCCATAAATCCATTTGGGCCTTTCGTCAATTGTAAAGCCTTATAGGTTAATTGCTCCCCTTATATATAAAGTAGGCATAGTACTTTAATTCTATGTTAACATGGAGCCGTGTATTCTGCCCAAAAATATGTGGCCAAAACCTACTTGCTTATGACTAGATTTTTACACTTTCTTAAAAATATAAACATGCATAAGTGCATGTCCAGTGTATTTTTTTTATTGCTGGTTATTGTAGCGACCAATCAACTACATGGACAAACAAGAAACGATACTTGGTTTAGGGCAGACAAAGCCGTAAACGCTGATCCCTCAGGTGAAAATTTCTATGATCCTAATCCTGGAGTCCCTGGTACTTTTGGGAACCCAGGTGGAGACGGTACTCCTGTTACAACATGGTTTGACATTATTGATTTTGATGAGCAAAATGCTATTCCTCATCCAGCAAGTATCAATGATTATCCCAACGCTTGGGATGGGTCCCCTCCGGGGTTTGATTATTCATTTGGTTCAAGCTTTCTTTGGCCAACAGGATCTGTTCCCAATCTTCCAGTATTTCGCAGGAATAATACCGACAATCTAAATTTTAATCCTGTTATTCAATTCGATGGAAATGATAATGGAGGAGCTGGTGAGGCTTTGCATTTTAGATCTAATGCTCAAGAAGATATTGCAGTTTTTATTGTTTTCAAAGCCGTGGGTTCAGGAAACACTGCAGAAACACAACGGCTTCTTTTTGGGGGGGTTGTTGATACCCTACATACCTCATTAGACCAAGATGACTGGGCTGGTAATTTGTCACTAGGCGTTGCGGACAACAACCGTTTTTCAATAGGTAGAACCTGGTATACGGGACCACAGGCTGATACCGATCCCAATCTATATGACATAAATCAAAATCAAGAATTTTTTGAAAGTGGTACCATCGACCTTATGGGTGAGCCCACAATCGGTGTCTTTACAAGAACCACAAGTTTTGAACAAGAAGCACTGGATACATGGGTAAATGGTATACACGATATAAATATACTCAGAAATGACCCTTTTGCAGACAACCCTCTTTTTGATTACAATAGATTGGGCAAACATTTTAATAGTAGTGATGCAGACCGCAACCTCACTGGGGATATTGCCGAAGTGATGTTGATTGACGTTTCGTCTACCAATCCAATAACTAATACTGTTAGGCAGAGAGTGGAAAGCTATCTGGCAATTAAATATGGTATCACTCTTACAAATGAAAACCAACTTGGAAGTATCGCTGGAAACGGCACATACGATTACCTTGCGGCTAATGGGAGCATTATATGGCAATCCGATGTAACATACAAACATGATATAGCTGGAATTGGAAGAGATCGTCATCAAAGTGTGCTCAATCCAAGTTATAGGCTATGGTACAATCTAGATCAGCGAATTTCCAAAAGTGTAAATGCCGATGCAATAGTTACGATTTCTACTGACACAGATTTTGTTTCAGACAATTTAATGATTGATGATGATCTGATGACTCCAGAACGTACCCCAATCGATGGTAGTCTTTTTCAATATGATCATAACTATCTTCTTTGGGGGAATAACGACTTAAGTATCAATCAAACCAATGTGGAGCTACCCGCTGGAATAAACTTCCGGCTCGAAAGAGAATGGAAGGTTCAACTAACGCGAACACGCCCAGGGCAAGTAGACCCAATTACAGGAGTAAGTGTCCGAGTAGATTTATCAGGTTCTGATATATTGAGCAATGGTGACTGCGGTATTAAACTTTTGATTGACACTGATGGAGATGGAGATTTCACCACAGGTGCCATTACACAAATTGATGCCACCAGTATTGATGGAAATGACAATGCATATTTTGATGGAATAGACTTTTTGGATGGCGAAGTATTTACCATTGGATTTGGAGATATAGAACCTCCAACCGCCACCAATCCTACAGCAATAGTGGTGTGCGATACCGTACCAGCACCAGACCCAAGTGTGGTCAACGACGAAGATGATAACTGTGCAGTGGACACCGTAGTACATATAAGTGATTCATCGGATGGCATGTCCAATCCAGAGACCATCACCCGTACCTATAGAGTAACGGATACCTCTGGTAATTTTATTGATGTAACCCATATAATTGAAGTCTATACATCCCCTGACGCCGGAAGTGACAATACTATCGAAATTTGCGAGGGAGACCCAACCCTGGTGAACCTTCCAAGTAGTTTACTGGGTACCCCCCAGATTGGTGGAAGTTGGAATGATGATGACAATGCATTTGGAGGTATGATGCCAGACCCCAACATTACCAATATCAACTTCTCTGGGCTTGTTCCCGGCAGCTATGATTTTACATATACCCTAACCGCAACGGCACCCTGCGTTGATGCAACAGCAACCGTAACGGTTACCATAGAACCGCAACCTACCGCGGATGCCCACGAGCCATCGGTACAGACCGTTTTCGAAGAGTGCGGACTTGCACACGTCGTGGATGCCTCCAGTGCAATGGGCAACGGTACTTGGACCATGGAGAACGGACCCGGGAACCTTACCTTCGGAACAAACGCGAGCGACCCAGACCAGACCCTTACCGTTGACGCGTACGGAACGTACACGTTCAGGTGGACCGATGTAAATGGAAACTGTAACGATTTTGACGAGATAACCGTGACCTTTTATGAAGATCCCACGACCGCCAATGCGGGGCCGGACATCCAACAGTGCGATAATGGCACCTTCAACATGGCTGCCAATGTCCCTACTGTGGGCTCTGGCATGTGGACAGAAATCAATGGGCCTGGACTCTCCATCGATACTCCCAGTGACCCAACGACCGGAATCTCTGGACTCCCAGTCGGACAAAGTGCCACGTTGGAGTGGACCATATCGAACGGCACATGTCCAAGCTCCTCCGACACTGTAATAATAACAAACAACCCCACTCCTACGGTTTCTGTGGATACTTTTGCAAACCCATCTGCATGTGGAGTAAACGATGGTAACATATTCCTACTATTCTCAAACGTACCCGATGGACAGTACACCATTATCCACGATAGTGGAAGCTTCCCCAATGTTAATGTGGTATTTCAATCAGCAACCATTAATGGGCTTCCCGCTGGAAACTACAACAACTTAAGAATTATAATCAATGGGTGTCCCTCAAACCCTGATGGTGACGACGTCAACCTAATAGCTCCTGGATCACCTGACATTGATCCCATCGCCGATGTCACCGCATGTGACTCGTTCGACCTCTCGGGGATCAGCATCACCGGGACGAACTTGACCTCCCCAAGTTTTTACGATGCGCCTGGGGGCCCGGGAGGGGGCGGGAACACCATCGCGCCGAACGCCGTGCTGAACAGCACAACGACCGTATACGTATGGGACGAGAATGGTATTTGTTCCGACGAGGAATCGTTCACCGTGACGGTGGACCCTACGGTGACCCCCGCCTTCAGTTTCACCACGACGTACTGTGAGGGCGCAACCCCCGGTGCGCTTCCCGCGGTCTCCGACAACGGGATAACAGGTACATGGGCACCCAATGCCATAGACACGAACATCACAGGGGACACCGACTACACCTTCACCCCGGACGACCCCAGCCAGTGCGGCGAGGCCGTGGACGTGACCGTGACGGTGGACCCTACGGTGACCCCCGCCTTCAGTTTCACCACGACGTACTGTGAGGGCGCAACCCCCGGTGCGCTTCCCGCGGTCTCCGACAACGGGATAACAGGTACATGGGCACCCAATGCCATAGACACGAACATCACAGGGGACACCGACTACACCTTCACCCCGGACGACCCCAGCCAGTGCGGCGAGGCCGTGGACGTGACCGTGACGGTGGACCAGACCCCCGTGGCGGACGCACCATCGGACGTCACCGCATGTGACTCCTACACCCTGCCGGCGCTCGCCAACGGCAACTATTTCACAGGGGCAGGCGGGACAGGCTCCGCACTCTCCGCAGGGGACATGGTCAACGCATCCACCACCCTGCACGTATTCAGCCCGGCCAACGGAAGCTGCCCCGAAGTGGACAACACATTCACAGTGACAATTTCAGGATTTAATATATCTACAACCGTTGAAAATGAGACATGCTGGGAAAGTCTCGATGGCTCAGTAAGCGTAAACACGGACACCACTGATTTGCCTTTAACGGTCCAGTTGAATTCTATGCTGCCAATGGTTTTTGCGTCTAATTCTTTTGATCTAGATGACCTAGCCGCTGGAAATTACCAAATGACCATTATTGATGGTTCCGGGTGTGAATCAAATACCGTATTTGAAGTTTTACCTGGAGGCCCAAATCTTGAAGCAACTATAGAGCCTATATATTCATGTGATTCAGGATTACCATCTAATAGTGTCGAAGTGACCTTATTGGATTCCAGCATAGTGAATGAAGTGCTGTACGCTTTAGATTCTACAAATCCCAATGACTTTGTAATCAGTCCTGATTTCAACAACATCAGCCCAGGTAATCATACCCTATCCATTATGCACAATAATGGATGTTTGGTCGAAATTCCCTTTACGATTGAGGAGACCACTCCACTTAGTTTGAGCTTATCCAATGATTATATCAATGAAATAACTGCCAATGCGAGTGGTGGATTTCCTCCTTATACCTATTATTTTGAAAATGACGGGGGAAGTTCCACAAACACTTATACCATTACCAGAAGTGGAACTTTTGAGGTTACCGTAATTGATGGAAGAGGATGTGAAGCTACATCTTCCATAACGCTCAACCTTGTAGAGATAACCATCCCCAATTTTTTCACTCCGAACAACGATGGGCAGAATGATTTTTGGAAACCAAGGAACATGGAGCTCTTCCCTGATATTCAAACCTTCATATTTGACCGATATGGTAGAAAATTAGAGATTATGGGACAACTCGATAATGGATGGGATGGCCGTTACCAATCTCAAGCCATGCCTTCGGGTGATTACTGGTATATCGTACAACTGAATGATGGAAGTGGGCGCGAATTTGTTGGACATTTTACATTATACCGTTAAAAATTGATTTATGAAAAAGTTAATAACCCCATTCCTGTTTTTATGCGTATTCCTTGGTAAAGGGCAAGAATTGACCGTACCGCAATTGTCCCAATACCTATCGGACAATCCTTTTTTGATGTCCCCTGCTTTTGCAGGCATAGGAAATTATGTGAAGGTTAGAATGAATGGACTATCGCAATGGGTAGGTGTAAAGGATGCTCCTGATACACAGTCGCTTTCTGCAGATGTAAGACTGGGCAACCGGTCAGGAATTGGTATGGTACTGTACAATGACTCCAATGGAGAGACCAAACAACGCGGCGGCAAAGTTTCTTTTGCTCATCATTTGACCATCAATAAGTATGAAGACCATTTTTTTTCAATGGCCTTATCCTTCAATCTTAATCAGTTTAGGATAGACATTGAAAATTTTGAAGATAATAATGATCTGGCGGTTGTAAATGATAGAGCATCGAGTAACCCAAATTTTGACATTGGCACCTTGTACAGAAGAGGAGGTTTTTATTTAAGCCTTAATGTTTCAAACATTCTAAACAAGGATTTGAAGAAATTCAATCCAATTAACGAACCCAATACGCTTAGAAACTATTATTTGTATTCTGGATATAAATATCGGAGAAGCAGAAGGGCCGATTTTGAGATCGAACCTTCTATCTTCTTCCAGTATTTTGAAAATGATAACCGCTCTGTTACAGATGTCAATACCAAATTTAAGTGGTATGACTTTCTTGACTATTATTACGCTGGTTTCACTTATCGATTTTTAAATGACCAACTTGGGGCACCTCTCTATATCGCCCCAATCATAGGACTCAAAAAAGGTGACTTTTATTTTGGGTATTCCTATCAAATCATCATGAATGAACTATTGGGCTATTCAAAAGGCACACATGTAATAACACTTGGCGTGGACCTTTTTCAAGGCATATCCAATTGTAGCTGCACGTATTAATCATTAAAACACTATTATTATGAAGCGACACCCTAAATCATCCAAAAACCTTAACCTACTTTTATTTCTTGGAATTTTTATCTCTATTGTATCCTGTAGCAATGACCGCTCTTCACTGTTGGATGGACAAATTGAAGATGTTAAATTGTCTGCCACTACAACGGATACCGTTGTTTATGCTCTTGTGGATAATGTAAAGGTTCCTGTCTATTTATCCATTCCAAAAGAATGTTCCGATAACGGTCCGTTTCCAGCCGTTGTAGTCATGCATGGGTCATATGGCCTTTGGTACCAAAACAGTCCAGATAGCAAAACACTGTCCGGTCAATTTAAGGAATGGCAAACTATCCTGGCCCAAAACTGCATTGTAAGTGCTTTTGTGGATAGTTATACAGAAAGAGGGGTTATTACAAGAACAGGAAAATGGGCCGAGCTACCGAATAACATAAGAATTAGTGCTCAATTTGTGCGACCTAGAGACGCAAACGCCACTCTTGCCTTACTACAAAATTTAAAATATGAAGACGGAGCCTCCGTGGTAAGGGGCGAAGATATTGCCCTTTTGGGATTCTCAGATGGAGCCACCTCTGTTGCTTCAACCCTAATCGATACTGACAAGGTTCCCGAAGACTTTGAGTGGACTCAAAGCGATGACGGTAAAATCTATGATGCTTCTGATGGAATTTTGTCACCACAGCCCAAACCAGAGTTAGGCTTTTCCGCAGGAGTTTTTTATTACGGAGGTTCTGTTGGTTACAACTATTGGGGAAAGCACCCATGTGGTTTGGAAGTTTTGGATGAAAATGTGTTTTACCCGTATGCCCCAATGCTCTATCACATACCCGGTAATGATAACCTCACAGAAAATACACTTTGCATGCTAAACCTTCTGGAAGAAAAAGGAGCTCCAGTGGAAAGTTACTTCTATAACGATGCCGACCATAGTTTTGACTATGACGACATACCTGAAAGTGAACTTGCACGCAACCGAACCATTGCGTGGTTAAAAGAAGTATGGAGTATGAACTAATACAATAGCTACCAAGAACCATTTTTATGGACAAAATTCAAGGTCCCTTATACACCTCATTCAAGAGACCTTTAGTCAACCTTCACAAAAAGTTCCCAAGAACCACTAGGCCAAAATGCCTAAAACGTCCATGAATACTGGATGACCTATTTCAACCTATGGGATTCCATAAACCATCTGGGAACACAAAACCTTCATCCTCAAGAACAAAAAAGAACAAGTCCCTTATAAGGGATAACATCTGAATACCTAAACATAGAATTAAAATGAGAGAGAGCTTTCTTGAAAAATGGATTTTAGATTTAGTCAAGTCTGAATACGAACATGGTAGAATCCCTAAAAAAGCCACATATAGACTTAGGGAAAGAATGGATGATTTTATAGAGGTAACCATTGAATGGATGGACAAAGAAAATAACCACTATAAAATTGTATACAATGCTAGGTCATTTGGCAAAAAGAAAACAAATCAAAAATCTGAAATCGCCGAAGACCCAAATTCGATATTTGAACTAGAGAACTATTATACTTTAGAAATACACACCTACCTCAACCATATTAAAAGGAATTATAGCACAAGGAAAATTGCCAATTATGATGTTATGAACGTTGTTGGTCAATTGGAACTTTCTGATGAAAAAAAGGATGTTGAAACCTAATTATTGAACTTTCTCAGATGATAAGGTTGGCCCGTTATCCTCAGTTTGCTTTTTAGTAGATAATGGGTCAGCCTACTTTAGGGTATAAATGTACCATAAATGGATTCTACACTAAGCAACACCTTTTCATGTGCATTTCACCTATGAAATCGAGCATTTCATCGCATGAGAAATATCCGTCAATTGAGAACCACCATCTGTATATTCATGTACTATAATCCAATCTACAATTTGTTACTTGGTACAAGATTTAAACGTTCCCTAAGTTTTTAATCAAATATGTTTTATGCAACTCTTAACCATCATTTGGACGTTAATTTGCGCAGCGATTATCATAGGATACCCCATATACCTTTTTAACAAATCATCTTCCATTGCCGATAAAGAAGGAGAGGATTCGAAGCCTTTGCCCTGTAATACGGTAGAATTATTGTCATTTGATATCAGACACCAGTTGCCTGGTTGGTCGTTTACCATTGATGTTCCTCAAATTACCGAAGATGTACTCTACAACAGCCCAATTCTTTTTTATCTTGAATCGGAAGATAAATGTGTTAAACTTCCTTTTAACAATGCTACGTTAGGATACACTGCAAACGTTTACAAAAATGTTGGCAAAGTATATGTCACGTTCAAATCCCTAAATGATGGAGTATCCAATTTTTACATTCCTGCTTGGCATTTGAGCAAGTTGAAAATCCTTATTATAAAATCACGTGATAAAAGAATTTATGGGGATTGGGGCGCGAAACCAAACAAATCGCCCATTCATAAGGGACTTGTAAAGGCTGGGGTCAACATCAATGACTATGAAGATATTTTGGGTTATTTCAGCAATATTGCAGCAATAGACTTTAAAGGACATTTTATAGCTCCTATGCCCAAAAGAGCAAAGCCAAAGACACCTGAATTACAATCCCAAGATCAAAAATTGTATTCCACGGCCTGAAAATTATACAAAAGGTTATCCACATGAATCCATAGAGGCATTCCGTAAACCCAGAACCCGTTTACATCAAATAGCACCTATGAAATGTGTTTAACAAGATTAGTTTTATGCCCAGTAACAATTAACAATGAAAAAAAGAAACACAGTCTTTGGGCTGCACGCAGACTACTATGGTACTGTCTTCAGTTCTGGCGATGAAGATAGTGCAGCCCTATATCTGTGTTTCTCTTTGGTTATAAATACATCTACAGTAAACAACTCACCATGAGTATCTTTTTAGTAAAGCTGATAGCTAGTATGGGGTTATGCTGCGCAACAGTAATATTAAGAAAGGAAAATGGTGAGTTATACTTTTAAATAAAATCTTTGAATTACTAAAATAAACCTCAACATTATGAAAACCTCTCCTTAGTTTGACTAAATTTAATACTCAGTAGTTTAGTTCTAAGGCCATAAACGCCCCTCTCCCCCAAATCCATAATTGAACCCAATTACTGCTAACAAGTATACAGACTTGCAGTACAACCAATATCTGTTATTTGTTTTTAATGCTTAGATTTATCTAATTCTGTAAAAGATTAAATCATTGGATTATCTTTACAAGAATAGAGGATTGCTGTTGAAAATTCTTTTGAGGAAAACAAATTGGTCCCATAGGGAGCAACGTCCATAACCCAGTCTGATGACATTGTTGAACAGTGAAAGGCAAAATACCAAGAGCATTCTATTTGACAATCTAAATCAAATAGAAATCCGACCCTTCTTTCTCAAAAATACAAAACGATACTATTCTTTCAAAGGGCATAAGAAAAATACTTCTTATTGTTTTGGCAATAACTTAACCAAGTTCCAAACAACTATTAATTCAATAAAAAAGACCGCATGACTTTAAAAGTAGTAATCATAGAAGACGAAAAACACAGTAGGGAAACCTTAAAATCCATGTTGGAAGAGTTTTGCCAAGATGTTAAGGTGATTGCCACCGCAAGTTCAGTGAAAGAAGCCGTTAAAGTACTTTCCATATACAGCCCAGATGTGGTGTTCTTAGATATTGAATTGCAACCTGGGCTAGGTTTTGATGTCTTAGAACAGATAAAGGAACCAAGTTTTGAGATCATATTTACAACTGCCTTTGAAAAATATGCCATTAAAGCCATAAAATTCAGTTCACTTGATTACCTGTTAAAACCTATTGATTTGGTTGAACTCCAAGACGCAGTAGAAAAAGCCAGAAACCAAATGGATACCAATGTGTACCGCCAACAAATCGATACGCTAATGCAAAGCTTATCAAGAGGTACCAGTAGACAAGAAAAAATTTGTCTTGCCACCACTGCCGGAATGGAATTCATAGCCATAGACGACATTATTCTTTGCAAGGCTGATGGTTCTTATACCTGCTTCGTTCTAAAGAACAAAAAAACATTATTGGTAAGCAAGCATCTTAAAGAATATGAGAACCTTTTGGCCGACCAGCAGTTTATGCGAGTGCATAACAGTTTTCTAATTAATCTAAATGAAGTAAAGAAATACATTAAGTCTGATGGTGGCTATATTATTATGAGCAATAACATGCACGTAAGCATATCCCCAAGAAAAAAGGATGACCTTATTGAGGCAATGAAACGTTTATAATAGCTTACCTCCTACTTTCAGTTCTTTTCATTTTCCTTGGAATCCAAAAGGCCTTTAGTGAATTCGTTCAGCGCCTCAACTTTTTCTTCAAAATTGCCTTTTAGCGTATCTCGATATGAATTGAGGTTTTTCACCAAATCATCTATATTCTCTGGAAGAACATCTTCAAAAAACTGACGTAAACGTTTGGCCGTTGTGGGTGATTTTCCGTTAGTGGAAATGGCAACTTTCACATTGCCCTTCGTTACGATTCCGCCCATATAAAAATCACAATACGGAGGATTATCCGCCACGTTTACCAGTATACTTTGCTTCCGACAATCATGGTACACCTGCTCGTTTACTTCTACCTTATCCGTACAGGCAACTACAATGTGCTTTCCATCTAAAAAATCAGCATTGTATTCCGCCCTTGTGATTTCAACAGAATGTTTTTGGGCCAAAGCCAAGGTTTCGGGCAAAAATTCAGGAGCCACCATTTGTACTTGGGCATTGGGACTGGATTTCAACAAAAAGGTCAACTTCTCCAAACCCACATTACCACCGCCAACAATAAGCACGTTAAGATTGGAAACCTTTAAAAAAATGGGATAGAGTTCATTCCTTTCCATACAATCTTGCTTTTGCTCCTCCAAAGGTATTGGTTTAAGGCAAGCTATCCCATTCTTTTATAAAATCCTTATGGTACTGGCCAGCCTATTTTTTAATGACTTTTCCTCCACTGGATAGCACTTGACGAACAATATCAGCATCACCTTTGTAGTAAAGCCGACCATCAGAACTTGCATTAACATCAATGGTCTCGAAAACCGTCAGATAGGCTTCAGCGTCAGAAGAAAGCTCAATTTCAAGGTCATTGATATGTAAAGCGTACCCCTTTAACTCAGCATCTGAAGATAATATCGCATCCACATGGTCAACAGTACCCAACAAATCCGCTGTGGCATCAGCAGAAAGTCGAAACACAGCATTGTCAATAGTGGCTTCCCCATCCAAGTAAGCACCTGAGGATAAGTCGAAATACGCATTCTTGGCCTCCAAATAAAGTTCTGCATCACTGTCCGACTCCGCTTTGAGCTCAAAATCTTCTGAAACAATATCCCCAATAAAGTGCCCATCTGAACTCAAATTGATAGAAACACTGTTCGCATGAAGCGGGTTTTCCAAAAAAATGGCCGCATCCGAGGATGCCTTAAACCAATTAATGTTCCTTGTGGTGATGTAAAGGTTCAAGGTCTCCCTGCCCTTGACCCTGATGTTGTTTTCCAACTTCACAACCAATTTGTTTCCTTCCATAAAGACATCCATCTTATTAAAAAGATTGTCATTAGCTTCAATTTCCACACGCTCCTCCGTTTCCGAAAAAGTTACATAGGCATTAAAATCCGTTGCCACCTGAAGTGCTGTAATATTCTCAAAGTCATAGTTTCTAGTGGACACCTCATCAGAGACCCACACAGTTTCCTGTACACAAGAAGTTGCCATTAACCCCATCGCCAAGGCGATGATGGCATGTTTAAAAGTTTTCATGCTGTTCGTTTTTTGATGTAAATGATTCTTAGGAACCCAACTCTCGCTCCAATTGTAAAATGGGCATCCAATGAAAATTTATCGCGGACCACTCATTAATGTCAACATCTTCGGAACTTCTTAGAAATACAGTCCCATTTTCTGTGAAGACGTGGCTGGTTAGGATTCCTTTATTGATTGATTGTTCGTTTTTTGATCTACTGGCCATCGTTCAAATGTTTTTTATAGCGATTTCTTCCCATATTGAAAACGCCTACTTTTAGGCCGATTCCACCTGAAAACCCATTGATGTTGCGCAGTGGACTATCCTCCAATTCCACCTTACTGGAAAAACGGTACTTGACCCCTGCTTCCAGCTGAAGGTATCTAGAGACATTAAAAAGTAGACTCACACCAGGTTCAGCTACAAAAACAGCTTCAAAATCATCCTCATCGGGGTCATCTACAGGGTCATCAAAGTTATTGGCCAAATAGCCCACCCCTCCTGCTCCGATCAACAAGGGGAAAGAAAGATTTACAGTGGACTTACTGAATAGAATAGGCTCCAAGTGGATACCCCCATAAGCCCCAATCAGGTCCTCATTCAAGGTTCTTGGATTGTCTTGTTCGGAGTACAGAAAAACCCCAGAAAAACCAACCTCGAACTGTCGGTTGGCCACATAGGCCACTTTAAGACCTCCCAAATAGGTGGATTTCCCCCTCATTTCTCCATAATAAGTAGTAAGCCCCAAATAAACCCCGTGCACTACGTTCTTACGGTCGTTAAATTCAATGTAATCCGAATTTTCCTGAGTTTGTTGGCCCCATGTAACACACCCAAACAGCAAGATGGGAAGTAACGATTTTAGTTGTATCATGTTCCGTTTTTTGATTTTCATTCTAAAGACATTCAAAATTTGAAAGGGTTGCACCAGAATCAATTTTTTTCAGATTTTAAAAAATCAATCCGTCAGCACAATCACCCCTTTGATTCCATTGATCGAAAAACTGCCACGTTCACCCGTTCCATATTTAGCAGTAATTTCCCTGATCTTGCTTCCTTCATTGGTGACTTGGGTGTTGATATTGGTAAAAGTCTTGGGAACACGCAAAAGTCCTTGCTCCAAAGTTGCCCTAAAGTCAAATGCCATTCCTGTTATGTCCACATTGATTTCGGAGGATTCCTGCACTATATTGATGTTTGCGTTGGAGCTGGAAATCCTTTTGATATCAATCTCTGCAATTCTTAGTGTTAGGAACAACTCATTTGTTACACTGGCAATGTCTGCATTCGAGAATTTAAAATCGCCACGCAGGGCATCAACCGATTCCAGTTCCACTTCATCTTTGCTGGAGTACAGCTCCAAATCTGAAATCTCGCCAAGCCGTATATCACTGCCACTACTGATTATTTTGAGCTTTTGCGCTTTGTCAATGTCAATACTGCCATTGTCCATCTTAAGATTACCATAGTCCAGATTTCTGGCATGGAATTTTCCAAAACGCATGTCAACTTTTGCGGTAGATATGTTTCCGTTGATGTAGATGTCGCCATGTTGCAAATCAGTTTCCAAGTCGCCTTTCCAAGAATCAATGATAATGTCCCCAAACTTGTTGGTAATATTGAGCTCCGCATTTATGGGCAGGTACACCTCATAATCAATCTGCACGTTGCTTTTATCAAAGTCAAACGGATTGGCCTTACTGAAGTATTTCGCGAAAATATTGGCATCCCGGTCCTTGATTTCTGAAATAAACTGGATAAAATTCCCAGCTTGAATGGCCTTGGGCTGAATCCGATCCAATAATTTTTCGGCACTTTCATCCTTCCTGTGGTTTACTTCTATGGAGATGGAAACCCTTACCTGATTTCTTTCCCATCCATTGATAACCACATTGCCATACTTGTTTTCTATATGGACTTTTCCCGTAGGAGAAAGATCGTAGGTCTTATCCCATCGCTTGCTTCGCTCATTTTGGGCAAAGACCATGAGTGTACACAGCAATAGAGCTACTGTTACCCCAATGTTTTTATAATACATACCCTTCATAATCCATTTCTTTTTTGGACGCATTGATTTGCTTCAATAAGTTCTCAATCAGTTCAATGCGTTTTTTATAGTTTGCCACAATCGCTTCCAAAACCCGTTCATTGTCCAGGTTGTTTCGCATTTCCAATTTTAATTGTTGATATTCCTCGTCCAGTTCGTCCATAAAGGATAGGAACTCCTCTTTGTCATCATCCGATAACTTGGGATGATTCTGCACCAACTCCACCTGTTGATGCACCAAATGTTGGTAGTGCATATCAATTTCCAAGAGTTCCTCATTGGCATAAGCATCCATATGTTGTGTTGGCGTTTTCAATGTGAAAAATGTCATCACCGATAGTCCCAAAAGCAAAACAATGGAGGCCGCGGCCCATAACTTTTTGGATCTCCACAGTGGAATAACCTTCGTTTCTGGTTTTTCATCCAATTGGGAGGTAATTCCCTGCCACAACTTGTCCTTATCCACTTTATGGACATCAAAGGCCTGTTTATTTTCCCGTATTTGTTTTTCAAAATTGTCCATCATAGCTCTTTTACAATTTGAATAAGTTTCTTTTTAGCGCGGTGGTATTGCGATTTGGAAGTGGAGGTGGTTATCCCCAAAATTTCCCCAATTTCAACATGGTCATACCCTTCAATCAAGTACAGGGTGATAATCTGTCGGTAGCCTTCCGGAAGTTGTGTTAGCCCCATTTTAATTTTATCAATTTCAAATTGGTCCGGTTCCGCTTCCTGTTCATCATCCAGTAATTCTCCCTCATTTTCCATGGAGGAAAGCAACAATCGTTTTGCTTTGAGATGGTTGATGCTCTTGTTGATCACAATCCGTTTTAGCCAAGCGCCAAACGTGCTCTCAAACCTAAAAGAGTCCAACTTTTTAAAAGCCTCCACAAAACTCTCCTGAATAATATCCTCAGCATCCTCCCGAATGGTCAGCAACCGCATAGCAACATTGAACATGGCATCCACATACAACCCATACAACTGGTATTGCGCGTTGCGATCCCCTTCTCTACTCTGCTCCACCAAAGCTTGGTGCGTAAAACGTACGTTTGCTTCCAAAAATTCTGGACGGTTATTCAATGACGGCTAAAAATAATCCTATTTCATTCTATCCCAATGACAAATCAAAAATGAAAAGGTTGCATGAACGTGAAATTTTTTCAAAAAAAAACCTTCAACTACAGTTGAAGGCTTGCATGCATGAGGTTATGTTGATGTTTGGTTTCCGTTTTTCGCGAAAGAATTATTGCGATTCTGAGGGTTTCTTGAGTTCCTTGAATTGATATCGTAAAAATATTTCATGCGTACCTCCGGTATAATTTGCCAAATTGGAGGTGGTAAGGTCATACGCGTATCCTGCATTTAAGTTTGGGGTAATTTGAAGACCCAACAGAGTTGAAAAAGAATCGTCCCACCGATAGGCCACCCCAAACGTGAAGGTTTCCCGTAGGACAGCATTCAACGAAACATCAGCGATAATTGGAGCACCGGGCACCCATTTTACAAAGAAGGCTGGCCGCATGACTATCTCCGAAGTCAGGTCAAAGAACTTACCTCCTATAAAATAGTAGTGCAAGCGCTCGGCGGCTATTTCTTGTTCCTCCCCATCATAATGCTTTTGCGAAAAGAAATTGGGCACAGCAAAGCCCAAATAACTATCCTTGGTCTGGTAGTATAGTCCCGCACCAATGGTAGGGAAAAATTTGCTTTGTACATTATTTTGAAAGGCCACATCTGGATTCTGGGTCAATCCTTTGGAGAAATCCACATCAAATAATCTACCTCCCACTTTCATCCCAAAAGACAGCTTTTTATTTGTACTGTCCAACTGAATGGTGTAGGAAACATTGCCGTCCAAGAAAATTTCCGAAGAAGGGCCAAGAGCATCATGGGCCAAAATTCCTCCAACACCCAATTTATTTTCCAAGGGAGTGTCCACGGCCAAAACCTGTGTGTTTGGCGCTCCATTCACACCAACCCATTGAGAACGGTGCATCAACAGCGCAGTGAGATACCCCTGCGAACCGGCATAGGCAGGATTTACACTCATGGTGTTGTACATATATTGGGTGAACTGTGGGTCTTGCTGTGCCGAAACTGTAAAGATTCCCAAGAGTAAAACCGCTAGATAGGTATGCCCCATTCGTTTTTTCATTCGCGATATGTTGTTTGCGCCGTTCATCCCTTTATTATCGATTTAGATACAACCAATCCGTTCTGGGTTCGGAACCATCCCCCAAATCCAACACATAATAATAGGTTCCTACCGGCAATTCATCTTCTTTTTGAATAATGGCCCTACCGTTGGGTGTTCCATCCCAATCATTGTTATACCCGCGTTTTTGATACACCACAGTTCCCCATCGGTTATACACCTCAAGTACATTTCCGGGATATCTAGAAATACAATCAATGGTAAAGAAGTCGTTAACCCCATCACCATTGGGTGAAAATTCATTGTACACCACCAAACAGCTAGGTTGCACCAAGGCTTCGGCTGAATCATTGCCCGCATTGGTGTCCAATTGATCTACGAAAGCCAAGCTGGCCGTGTTTAAATAGTCTTCAAAATCCAAGACCTCCACGGTTACATCGAGTTGGGCCGTTTCGGAAACTTGTAGCACATCCAACTCCCAAAAACCACCACCAGCATCATACAATCCCACAGATGCTGAAGAGTTCACCAAACGATAACCGTTGGGCAATTGCTCTTCAATACCAATATTCGTTGCAGGAACATTGCCTTGGTTGGTCACAGTAATCGTAAAAACAACTTCATCCCCAATATTGGGTTCCAATCGGTCCACTACCTTCGTGATGGCTAAATCTGTGGTTTGGGGCACCACAAAAGCACTGGCTTCGTCATCATCAGCAGCGCCATCCGAATAATCATCGGTTGTGTTACCTTCATTTGGATTACTATCTGGGTCTGAAAAATTACTGGCTGTTATTTCGGCTACATTGAGATATTCATCAGCTTGCCCCGTAGGGGTATTCACCACGGCCAATAGCTCGAGCGTTTCACTGTTCTGATTGAAAATTGTTCGGTTGACGTTCCACAAGCCGTTGGCAGGGTTGTAGACTCCGGCAGTTGCGGTATGCGATTGATAGGTATAGCCTTCGGGCAATACATCGGTGATTACAACGCCAGTTGCATCGGTAGGGCCATCGTTGGTGACGCTGATGGTGAATCGGACCACATCGCCCACGTTTGGCGTGGCATTATCCACAATTTTGGTCAGCGACAAATCTGCCAAACCATCGGGTACAGGCACTACGGTAGCTTGATCATCTTCTGAAGGCACATTGTTGTTTGGCGTAGAATCAGGATCATACGTATCCAACGCAATCAACTCGGCTGTGTTTCTGTAATCCCCGTTGGGCAGTACCACTACCGTAATTTGAAGGGTTGCCCATGTCCCGCTGTTCAGATTTCCAATATCCCAAGAACCTACTAGCTCGTCATACGTTCCTACTGAAGGCGTAGCAGCTACAAAACCATAGCCTGTGGCCAATACATCTTCCACAACCAAGCCTGTGGCATCATTGGGGCCTGCGTTGTTTACGGCAATGGTAAACACTAGCTGATCTCCTGCAGATGGACTTAGATTATCTGCTGTATTGGTGATTGAAATATCAGTAACGTGTCTTGGGGTGGTGGATTGCTCATCTTGATCGTCTTCGGTTGGGTCGTTGTTGCCCGGAGCGGAATCTGGGTCTGGTATTACGGAATTCACCAACTCGGCCCGGTTTACATAATCTCCAGAGGCATTTACTTCAACCACCATGTTCAGCGTTGCATTGCTTCCTGCAATTAGGTTGCCCACATTCCAAATACCTGAATTCACATCGTAAGATCCACCAGTATCATCAGAAATATAGGTGTATCCTGAAGGCAATACGTCCTCCACCACTAAGGCAAAAGCATCACTTGGACCTTCATTGGTCAAGCTGAGGGTGAAGGTAACGGTATCAGAAACATCGGGAAATTCATTATCAACGGTTTTGGTCAGGGTCATATCCGCAGCAGGAATAGGAATGGTTCCCGCACTATCTTGATCGTTTTCAAAAATATTGTTATTGTTAGGGGTTGAGTTGGGGTCATCATTGTTGGACGAAACCACTTCGGCCACATTAAAATAGTCCCCTGTTGGGTTTACCGTAGCCACAATATTCAAGGTTTCCGTCACCCCATCGGGAATGACATTGTTCAGTTCCCAAATTCCTGTGTTGGAATTATAGGTTCCCGCCGTTCTACTGTTTGAAACATAGGTGTATCCTGAAGGCAACAAGTCCAATACCTGAACCCCGGTGACATCACTCGGCCCCAAATTGGTAATATTGATGTTAAAAATGACATCCTCTCCCACAAATGGACTCAGATTGTCCACAGATTTCCGTAAAAGCAAGTCTGATAACGGAAGAGGCACCGGCGTAACTGTTTGTTGGTCATCTTCTGATTCACTGTTGTTTCCCGGAGTTGAGTCCACATCGGTCTCAGTAAGTCCTGTAAGTTCTGCGGTGTTGGCATAGTTGCCGCTGGATAACACCTCAGTCGTTATCGTAAGGGTTTCTGAGGCTCCGCTGGCCAAACTTCCTAGGGTCCATGATCCATTCACATTATTGTAGGTGCCATTGCTGGTTAGAGCACTAACGAAATCATAGCCCGAAGCTAAAACATCCGTGACCACCAAGTTTGTGGCATCTCTGGGGCCATCATTTTGAACCGTAACTGTAAAAATTACCTGATCGCCCACATTAGGAATTAATTCATCCACATTTTTGGTGACTGAAATGTCAACTACTGGAGTGGGATTGACCACTACTTCATCTTGGTCATCTTCACCCGGAACATTGTTATTTGGGGTTGAATCGGAATCGGCCTGATCATGGCCCGTAATCTCGGCAATATTGGTATAATCGCCCATCGCGTTCACGTTGGCGAAAATGCTCAGGCTTGTGGAATTTCCATTGGCAAGGGCGCCTACAGTCCAGATACCGCTAACCTCATCGTAAGCTCCACCCCCATTATCCGAAACATAGGTAAATCCTGATGGCAAGAGATCAGTAACCTCCACCGAAGTTGCATCACTGGGACCGGCATTGGAAACAGTCAGCGTAAACCTAACATTGTCACTCACCAAAGGTGGAGATTTATCAATCACCTTGGTCAACGAAAGGTCGACCAGTTCAACAGGGGTAACAGAGACGTCCCCTTGGTCATCTTCAGAAGAGACCCCATTACCGGGTGTAGAGTCCAAATCGTAAGCATCAGACTGCCAAACTTGAGAGGTATTGGTATGGTTTCCTGTAGCGTTTACGGTTACATTGATGGTCAAAGTTTCGGTTGCCCCATTGGCCAAAGTCCCTACATCCCAAAAGGCACTTCCTACATCATACGTTCCTGCTGTAGCTGTATACGAAACATAACTGTACCCAGATTGTAGTTGATCTACCACCCGCACATTGGTGGCATCATCAGGGCCATCATTGGTTATGGCTATTTCAAAACTAATGGCTTCACCCACAAAAGGCATGGTGTTTCCGCCCACAATGGTTTTGGTAAGGGATAAATCGGCTTGAAGCGGTGCTACGGTTATTGCGTCTTCATCATCTTCGCTCTGGTCCCCGTCATCATTATTGGGGGTACTGTCATAATCAAATTCACCACTTGCGGTTACTTCGGCAATATGGGTGAACTCGCCTGAAGTGCCCGTTGGGGTCAAAACCGTTGCATCAAAATTAAGAACCATTGTGTTGGTTCCCAATGGAACTGAAAGTCCAGTCCATGTAACCTTATCGGTAACAAAGCTGAATGTACCTCCACTATTGATTGCCGTTACACTCCCAAAACCGGCAGGGACCAAGCTTTCAACTGAAACCCCGGTCGCGTCAACATCCCCTAAATTACTCAGGTTGATGGTAAAGGTGACCACATCGCCCACATCTGGTGTGGGATTGCTCGCCGCAATTTCTAACTCCAAATCTACTCCAACCACATTCACCTCAACGATATCTGATGCTGTTGTACATGCTCCAGAAACCGTCCATCTAAATTCATAGGTTCCGGGAACAGTTCCCTCTACTTCTGTGGCAGGGTCGGTTGGATCTACAAAATTTACCACAGATGGTCCCAAGACCTGCGTCCATACACCTGAATTTGGTGCTGGTGATGCCGCATTTAAAAAAATGGGGGTCAAATGTGCCACGGTTATATCAGAACCTGCATCGGCCGGACATTGCGCATTCCCAACTTGCACTATGCCCAGTGCAAACAAGAAAGCCAAAAAGAAATGGATTTTGTACTGGCGAGGTTGGGGTTTGTTCATAGTTTAGAGGATGAGGCTATTCTTACGAAGTAAGAGTAACCCAAACATATCAACAACTACGGACAAAATGGAAGTTATGTTGTATTACGCCGATCATTTGTTGTGAAACATCGGATTAAAGATGGAAAACAATGCCCATTTTTTAACATTTTAACTGGATTTGGAATTGTTGGCCTTATTATGGACACATCAAAAAAACAGCCCCCAAACCATGGTTTGGGGGCTGAAATAAGCTCTATTGGAACAGTTTTAGCTAGCTAGACTTATGCCTCACAACTAGTGCATTCTTTTTTCTGCTTGAATTTCTGTGCAGCATTCATGCTGTGCTGATAGTACAGCGACTTTAAGCCTAATTTCCAAGCGGTTACATGAATTTTATTGATTTCTTTGGTCGGCATGTCCGGATGAACAATAATATTGACCGATTGACCTTGATCAATATGGTTTTGCCGATTAGCGGCTTGGTACACAATATCCAATTGGTCCAACTCCGAATACGTTTTGAACACGGCTTTTTCTTCATCGGTCAAAAAGTCCAAATGCTGAACAGAACCATCCATATCGCGAATGCTTTTCCAAACTTCTGGTGTGTTCTGTCCTTTTTCCTCCAATAATTCCATCAAAAATGGATTTTTAATGGTGGTTTTGATCTTGGCGATGTCCTTCACATAGCAATTGGACCAAATCGGTTCAATTCCTTGTGAAACCTGACCTAAAATAAAGGCCGATGAAGTGGTTGGGGCAATGGCGTTCAGGGTAGCGTTGCGCCTTCCGTAGCCTTTCAATACTTCGGGCTCACCATAACGTTCGGCCAATTCTGCTGAGGCTTTGTAGGAGCGCTCTTTGATGCCCTTGAATATTTCACTGTTCAAATTATAGGCTTCTTGGCTGTCAAATGCCAACCTTTTGGATTGCAATAGCGAATGCCATCCCAACACGCCCAAGCCCAAGGCACGATTTTCCTTGGCAAAATTGTAAGCACGCTCCATAAATAGGAAGGTTTGTCTATCATCCCGGTCGGAGGAATCGCGATACGCCTCCAATTTTTCCACAAACTCGGTAATCACGGCATCCAAGAAATAAACCATGGTCTCCACGGCATCGGTATTCTTCCACTTATCGTAATGCAGAACATTTATGCTGGACAACACACATACAAACGACCAATTGTCGTTGGAAGGCAACATAATTTCGGTACAAAGATTACTGGCGTGAATGCGGTGGTCTTTGTCCTTGTAGACATCCGCAGCTCCATTGTTGGCATTGTCAGAGAAGAACACATACGGATAGCCCATCTCTCCCCTACGCTGCAAGACTTTGGCCCAAACGGTTCTCTTGTCCACATCGCCGTCGATCATTTCCTGCATCCATTGATTGGTCACGGTAACACCATGGGTCAATTGCTGGATGGGGTTCCCTTCGGTACCGATTTCCAAAAACTCCATGATATCCTTATGATCAATGGGCAAATACGGTGAAAAGCGACCGCGACGTACTGAACCTTGACTCACCACATCCACCATGGATTCGAACAATTGCATGATGTGTACAGCCCCAGAAGCCTGCCCGTTATTTTTTACAGCAGCTCCCCTATGCCTAATTTTCCCAAAGTAGCCCGAAGTACCTCCAC
The DNA here is from genome assembly GCF_042651185.1 of Flagellimonas marina. Classification (NCBI taxonomy): domain Bacteria; kingdom Pseudomonadati; phylum Bacteroidota; class Flavobacteriia; order Flavobacteriales; family Flavobacteriaceae; genus Flagellimonas; species Flagellimonas marina. The sequence continues at coordinate 111,846 of NZ_JBHSCL010000009.1, forward strand.
CCAATTTGGACATCATGCCCACTTCAGATTGGGTATAGAGAATATTCCCCATATCATCATCAATGTGGGAGCCGAAACAGCTAATGGGCAGCCCACGTCTTTTTCCAAAATTGGACCAAACCGGGGACGCCAAAGAGAAAAACCCTTCGGACATATAGTTGTAAAACTTGTCCGAATACCCTGGTATCTGCAAAATTTGCTCGGCCCGGTCCGCAATCTCCCGAATCCGACCTTCTGGGGTAACCCCATCGGTCAAATAGCCCGAAGCCAAAAACTGACGACTGTATTCATTCAGCCATTCAAATCCGGTGTTTTCTTCTTTTTCCTTGAGTTGTGCCAGCGCATTTTTTCGGGCATTTACAAGTTCTTGGGTTTGGTTTTCTTTTTTTAGGTCTTCGATTTGGGGGGATTGGGCTTTGTTCTCCATAATTTAAAAAAGGTCGTCGCTGGTTATACTTTGTGTTCTTTTGCTATAGTTGATGGATCGTTTTACAAAAAAGTCGCCATGTTTGGTGCCGATGATCTCATCATCAAACCACTCGGTCTCTGCCAATAATTTTTGGTCTACCTCAAACACCTTTGCAATGCCAATGCTTTCCAAAGAATTATTGAAACGGTTCTTAATGAATTCATTTACAACTGTTTTGGGTAAGAAATCCAATTCGCCATCCTCAAAAATCCAATCCACAATTTTGCTTTCGGCTTCAAATGCCTTTTCACATATTTCCTGAATCATTTCCTTGTATTCGTCATCGAACCATTCTGGGTGTTCTTTTTTGATGATGTTTATGATATCGATTCCAAAATCACCATGAATCTGCTCTTCTTTTGAGGTGGCCTCCACTACATTCGAAATTCCCTTCAACACATTTTTGTGCTTGTTGAAGGCCATAATGATCAAAAACTGTGAGAAAAGAGAAACATGCTCAATGAACAGGGAAAACAGCAAAATGGACTCCGCATATTCCTTATTGTTCTCACTTTTGGCATTCTTAAGAGCGGTTTCCAAATACTGCACCCGTTTCATGATCACAGGTTTTTTCTTAAGGTTCTCAAATTCTAGGTTCAAACCCAAAATCTCAAGCAGATGTGAATAGGCATCATGGTGGCGGACTTCACTTTCCGCAAATGTGGCTCCTACCGAACCAATTTCAGGTTTGGGCATACGGTGGTAGATATCGCCCCAGAAGGTTTTAACGGCAACCTCAATCTGGGAAATTGCCAACATGGTATTTTTAATGGCGCTTCGTTCAACTTCCGTCAGTCCAGATTTAAAATCCTGAATATCGCTGGTAAAATTGAACTCGGTGTGAATCCAATACGAATGACGGATAGCTGGCACATATTCATACAATTGGGGATACTCGTAGGGTTTCAGGTTGATGCGCTTCTCAAAAATATCCGTTTCCCGCATTTGGGCCCTTTTGTTCCTGTAAATAATGTAGGCTTTGGCCGCATCGTGGAACTCACTGTTCATTAACTCATTCTCAACCACATCCTGAACTTCCTCAACCGTGGGAACATAGTGTTCCTCTTGTTCTTTTCGTTCCAACAATGCCTTTTCAACATTACTGGCTATGGTCTGGGCATCTTCCATTTGGCCATGGTCTACAGCGGTCATGGCTTTTAAAATGGCATTGGTAATTTTGTGCAAATCGAAGGGCTGTGTACTAAAATCCCTTTTAGTAATATGAGAAATGTGCATGAGAAAAAGTGTTTGGATTTGTCCTAAATGAACTGATTGTAAAATTCATATTTTCTTTACTTTGATTTTACATTGCCTCTTTCGGGTTCTCAACAGTTTTATCAACATTGCGATTTTTGAGGCTGAAAAAGTCATGGGAACAAACGTAAAATCTAGGCTTGGAAAAAAATCTGACAAGTGTCAGATGGCCCAAACTTTTTTCCACAGGGTTATCAACAAACTGTCCTCAAAAACAAGAAAACCGTTGAATACTATGATGTGAAGGCTTCCTTTCTGATAAAAAGAAAAATGGAAAGGGGATACCAAGAAGTTATTTTCTTGGCATCCTTCTTTTAGGGAAAACTATATTTTTATCTTAAATCCGCCATTGATTACAAAACCATCCACAGGGGCATAAATATCCAAAAATTGTGGGTCACTGATGTTTCCTGTATAAATTGTGCCAAACCTTGTTTGTCGAGTATCCAGAAAATTCTCAAAGTTCAGAAATATCGAAAATTTCTCACCGAGCTTCTTTTCACTCATCAACCCAACAATCCAATACGATTGGCCTGTTTCACCACTGCCCAATTGTTGTGGACTGTAATAATAGGCTTCAAGGCCTACCCAAAGATTGTCTTCCTTTTCAAACATGAGCACATTGTTCAATCGGTGTTTGGCCACCAAAGGAAAATCTGAAACCGTCCCATTTTCATGTTGTTTTACATTGGCGTGGGTATACCCAGTGAACAGTTTAAAATCCCCATATTTTATCTTGAGGTTGACCTCTGCGCCACGGGTGTCCACATAGCCCCCGTATTGTTGGAATGCATAGAATCCATTCCCATCCGGTACCAGTGTCATGGGATCATCAATCTTGGTATAAAAAAGGAGGGTATTGATAGACATTGTCATCCCAGGCATGGGGACCCATCTATAGTTAACATCGAAATTACCACCTAAGGAACGCTCCAAGTCAGCCTCATCCGTATTGATGGGCAGCACGTTCCTGAACTGTAACCGCTCGGCATCCTCGGTGAACACCGTAGGAGTTTTGTACCCCATACCACCACCCAAACGGAAGGTCAGTGCGCTAGTGGGCTCAAAGAGAACAGATAATCTTGGAAGGGCCATGGCCCCATAATCGGAATGAAAATCGGCCCGGAACCCGGTCTCCACAGAAAAAGTTTCATCAATAGACCATACATTTTGAGCGAACAATCCAATAATCTGGTAGGATTGATCCAAAGCTTCGGTCTGATTTTCGCGGGTATCGTTAAAATATTCCGTCCATAGGTTGGCGCCAAAGACCCATTCCACCTCATCTTCCGAAGTTGTGGAAAAATTAATCTCGCTAAAAGACGAGCGTTGGTATCCCGAAAAAGAAAAATCTGGGATTTGGATAGTTCGGTCATAAAAACTGAAACTGTTCTTGACTTCCAATCGATTTTGGTCATTAAAGGCATGTTTGAATCCCAGTTGGGTAGAGAGCCTTTCGGTTTCATTGGATTCAAAATAGGGGTCGGCTACCGCGTCACCCTTAACATAATCCATATTACCACCAAGACGGTCTTCCCAAATGGCATTGATACCCAACAGCAGTTCGGTGTGTTCGTTGAGATACCAGTACAATTTGGGGTTCAGGGTAAAGCGATCAAACTCGGGAATGGCTGTCAACCCAATATCCGCAGGATCGTAAGGTGTTCCCAAATTGTACGAAGCGAACACCGTTGTTCCCACTTTGTTGAACTTTTCCGAATAGAAACCACTAAGGTCCAGACCAAGAGCAGAGGTGCCATTTGCCATAAAGCTGAGCTCGGGCTCATCCTCTGGGATTTTGGAAATCAAGTTTACCAGTCCAGCAATGGCACCTCCACCATACAGCGTGGAACTAGAGCCCTTGATGACCTCCACCTGTTTCAGGTCCAAAGGAGCTATTTGCATCAAACTTAGTCCACTGGCGAACCCAGAAAATAGAGGAAAACCGTCACGGAGAAGCTGGGTATACTTCCCATCCAAGCCTTGTATTCGGATACTGGAGTTGTAGCTGGTGGCCGAGGTCTGTTGGGTTCGGATTCCTGTGCTTTCGTTAAGCAGCATCCGGATGTCTCCGGGTTTCATATTTCCTTTTTCGGAGAGTTCCTCCCCCGCGATGACCTCTACCCGTGTTGGAATGTCCTCAATGGTTCGGCTGCTCCTTGTGGAGACCAAAGTTACCTCTTCCATTTCTTCGGTTTGGGGAAAAAGGAAAAAAGTCTGTCCTTGAATTGTTTCTTCCAAAGGAAAATCAAGTTCACGTTCCACTGCAGCATATCCTACATAACTTAATCGCAGCTGAAACGTCCCATTTGGAATGTTATCTATATGTATTTCTCCTTTTTCATTGGAAATGGCCCCTTTGTCCAAGGATGCCAAAACCGCTGTGACCCCAATCAAGGGTTCACCACTTAAAGAGTCCTTGACCACAAGGTCAAGAGTATTCTGTGCAAGAACGGATACCATCCCCAATAGGGACAGCACCACAAACAATCGTAATTTCATTTTTTTGGTTTTTGAAGTATTTTGAATCTTGGCCAAAAAAGCCAAGCGTATTTTTATCTACAATGGGTTATACTTCAAAAGCGCGAGGGGGTTTTAGGGAAAAAAAATACACTTCTTTGGGCAAAAGTTCCAGATACGGTACTGGAGTAGCTTCCCTTTGAACCTCTAGATTGATGAAATCCATGGACTCATACGCAATTGTAAATCCTGGACATCTGCCACAGGTATAAAAAGGGGAGCAAGGCGTATCCTTGCTCAGTGGAAGCTTTTCCGATTCGTCATGTCCACATTGGTCCACCAATACTTGTTCGGAACAAGAACTGGTCTCCTGACAACATGGGTATGATGAAAGCAACATCGTAAGCAACGATAAAAGGATCGCCAAAACTTTCATGCCACAAAAATATGAAATTTAAAGGAGTGGTTCAGTCGTCACAAAACGTGACGCCGAACATTCTTGTTGCACACCTCATCATCAACAAAAAACCCCGCCGGTAAATACCAACAGGGCTTTTCAGTACCTTGGGTGGGAATCGAACCTACAATTTTCTTTGATGTCAAATGAGTATAAATAACTGTATATCAAATATTTAAAAATATTTTTGTTTGCTGATTTTCGCTTCATTTCGTATTTTTGGACAAAAACCGTCACTTTTACGTCACTTTTATGTCCGTACAACTTCGAAGCAGAACATTAAAATCAGGAGAGAAAAGTCTCTATTTGGATATTCATCATAACGGTGAAAGATGGAGGGAATTTCTCAAAATAAAACTCTCCCCAAAAGATCAATCCAAAATTGAAAAGAAAAGGGTTGCGGAAAGAATTCGAGCCAATAGGGAATTAGAACTTTTATCAGATGAAACTGGACATGTTCCCCAGCATCTAAAAAAGTTGAATTTCTTTGTTTTTGCTGAAAACTATATTAAAAACTACAAAAACAAGGATGTTCGTATCATTGCCAGTTCCGTCGAAAAGTTTAAACTGGCCGTCAATAACCCTAGGCTGACGATTTCCTCAATAAATCCAAAAATAATGTCCAGCTTTAAAGATTATTTAATCCATGATGCAGGACTTACCGGGGAAACTGCCCACAACTATTTCACTAGGTTCAAAAAGATATTGAAAGCGGCCAAAATTGAAGGTTATTTAAAAGAAATGCCAACAGTTGACATTCGCTTCTCCAATCCAAATAAAGACGATACTTTAAAAAAGCAAGTGTTGGATATGGATGAATTACAAAAATTGGCTAATACCAGATGCGGAAATAATGAAATAAAAAGAGCCTTTTTGTTTGCTTGTTACACATCACTTGGTCTTGCTGAAATTAGAAAGCTCAAATGGAAGAATATCAACAAAGGTCGATTAATCACCAATAGGAATAAGACTGGAGAACTGATAAACAACCGTCTTGGTCAGACAGCAAACAATATTCTTGGCAAGCCTAAAGACAATGAAGATTTTATTTTCAACATACAGTCCCTTAGTGATAATGGGGCCAACAAAGCCATACGATATTGGGTAAAACGAGCTAAAATTGACAAACACATTACCTTTTATTGTGCCAGACATACTTTTGCCTGCCAATTGCTAATAAATGGGGCCAACCTCAAAACTGTTGCTGATGCCATGGGCCATAGTTCCACTAAAAGCACCCTCAAGTACCTTAATCATGTGGAACAATTAAAAGATGAGGCCATTGATAAAATTCCAAATCTAATTTTGTAAATCCGTTGTTCTTTTTTCAAAAAAACACTTATTCCAAATACTGCTTCAAAATTTCAATTTTAGAGGAGTTCCTTAACCTGGCCAAGGCATTTACTTTTATTTGTCTGACCCTTTCTTTTGTAAGATCTAAATTAAATGCAATTTCTTCCAATCCCATGGAATCTTCTGCTCCTATCCCAAAGTACATCTTAATCACAAAAGCTTCGCGATAAGATAAAATATCCAAAATACCATCAATTTCCAATTGTAACGAACTATTGATTAACTTCTGTTCTGGGCTGCCAAACTCATCGGAACGCATTACGTCATGCAAGTTTAGTCCTCCATCCCCAATCCCCAATGGTTCATCCATTGAAAGGGGCCAGGAAGAGTGCTTTAAGCATACTTGGATCTCTGATAGCGAGAAATCAATCATTTCAGATATTTCATCCGCCGTTGGTGGTCTTTGATGTGTTTGTTCGAAATGGGAAGAGACGTTGTTTATCTTGTTGATTACATTTATTTTGTTCAAGGGCAATCTGACCATCCTCGATTTTTCCGTAAGTGCCTGTATTATTCCTTGGCGTATCCACCATACTGCATAGGAAATGAACTTGAAACCACGGGTTTCATCATATTTTGCCGCAGCCCTGATGAGCCCAACATTCCCTTCATTAATGAGATCATGCAAATTGAGTCCCCTTGATTGGTATTGCTTCGCCACAGACACAACAAATCGTAAATTGGCGGACACCAACTTTTCTAGAGCTTCGTTATCTCCTTGCCTTATGCGAACTGCCAAATCAACCTCTTCCTCTTCGGTTACCATAGGAATGCGGCTTATATCACTAAGATACTTGTTCAGGGAAAGGGTATCCCGTGTTGTTATTTGCTTTGATATGGTAAGAGATCTCATAGGTTTTGTTTTTCATTAGGCCATCGTCCTTACATAAATCAAGTTTCCATTGCCCTTTGGATTTTTTCTAGATCCTATTTCAATTTGACCGATGGATTTGACCAAAGGTGTAAGTTTTCGGAACCCATAGTTTCTTGCATCAAAATTGGGTTGTTTCTTTTGCAACAGTGTCCCTACCTCACCCAAGAAGGCCCAACCTTCCTCATCTTCCACATCGGCAATGGTGGAAAGTATAAGATCAATAACTTTCGGGGTGATTTTATCAATCTTGTTCTTATCACTTTTCTCAGGAGTATTGGATTTCCCAACAGGGGTATTATGAAGTATCTCAAGGTATATGAACTTGTCGCATGAAACTATAAAGGGGTCTGGGGTCTTTCGCTCTCCAATACCAAAAACGGTCATCCCCGCTTCTCTTAGTCGTATGGCCAGCCGCGTAAAATCACTGTCACTGGAGACCAGTGAAAAACCATTCACCTTTCCGGAATAGAGTATGTCCATTGCGTCAATGATCATGGCACTGTCCGTTGCATTTTTGCCCGTGGTATATCCATATTGTTGCACGGGAGTAATGGCATTTTTTAGTAGGACATCCTTCCATTTCGCCAAACTTGGCTTTGTCCAATCACCATAAATCCTTTTAATGCTCGGATTTCCATATTTGGCAATCTCTTCCAACATTTCCTTCACATATTTGGAAGGTATATTGTCACCATCTATTAGGACGGCTAGGTTTAAATCTTTGTCCATAAAATCACTCCTCATTCTTTTTTAAATATTCCTTTCTATGGATTGCCTTTTTCAGGCTCTCCCTTCTCTCTTCGGATTTTTTGGTAAACTCTTGGTTATCCCTAATGCGTTTCAACTGTTGGGTGTTCCTTACCTTGTTCCTATACCTTTTCAAAGCTCTTTCTATATTCTCGCCTGGAACTATCTTGATTATCAGCATATTTTCTAGTTATTAATATTATTTAAATCCAGCCATTGAGGGCCAATATTTACACATTGGGCTCTTTTTCAGGGAAATGGCAGATTCCCTGGCATATACAAAATTTTGGGCTTTGACCTGTTTGGTCTGGTCTTAAAAATGTGAATATTGGTTCAAGCAAAAAATAACTAAGAAGTGGCCCTTTGTGAATTGTAAATGGGAAAAAGGAGGGCTATCTTTTTATTTAAGGATTGGAGCAATCATCGTCCATAACCCGTGATGCGATGTAAAGGAAAGGATTTAAATTGGAACTAAACCCGTTTGCCCAGTTTATTTTATGATAAGGAATGGTTCTACTTTCATAGAGCACGATCGTTTTTTCGATTCTAATTGCCTTTGAAATGGCAATTCAACCTTTCAATAGTTTCGTTTCCTAAAATACTTGTTTTCAACAATTAACACATTATTAGGGAATACTGCCCAGATAAATGGTAAGTTTGTGAGGTTAAAATTCGGAAAGCCCAAGTCAATTTAGTCTTCGCAGATCTTCAATTCATTTTCAGCTCTCTTCTTTTTAATTTATAACGTAGTCAAATATTTTAAGCCAAACGTTAAGGATGGTGACGCCTTTATGGATTCGGACAATTATGTAATGGTCTCCATATTTGGATAATTCTTCAACATGCCCAAGCCAATTGCGCTTATCAATTATCCCTTTATATCACATGCGTGAGCAACACCAAACCGCAATTAATGGCATTAACAAGCCAAGATTTTCAAAAAATTCAAATTCTGATTTTTCAAAAACCCTAAGAAACCGGGTCAGCACATATTTTAAAACAAACAATATCAGTAGACATGCCAACATAAGTATGGTTTTGAAGACCATGGTCATGCTCACTGTTTTTTTTGTCCCCTTGATTTTCATAAACATAGGGATGGTTACCGCTCCCTCGTTACTTTTTGGTCTTTATATAATAAGTGGAACAGGAATGGCCGGAATAGGAATGGGCATTATGCACGATGCCATCCATGGATCTTACTCCAAAAATCAAAAAGTGAACACATATCTTGGGTACACCATGAACCTCATAGGAGGTAATGCCGCTGTTTGGAAAATCCAACACAATGTACTTCATCATACCTATACCAACATTGAGGGGGCCGATGATGACATTAACGCACCATTTTTCCTTCGGTTCTCCCCACATGCCAAAAAAAATGGGCTGCATAGATTTCAATACTTGTATGTATGGTTCTTTTATGGCCTATCCACGGTCTCTTGGATAACTACCAAAGATTTCATAAGACTTGATCGGTATCGGAAAATGGGATTTTTCAACAAAAAAAATGGTTACAGGAATGCGCTCATGAAGATTGTTGGATGGAAGTTGATATACTTTTCGTATGCCTTGATCATACCCTTGTTGGTTGTGCCTCTGTCCCCATGGATCATCGTTCTGGCTTTTCTCAGCATGCATTTTGTTACAGGTCTACTGATAAGCATCGTATTTCAAGTAGCGCACATCATGCCGAATACGGAATTTCCTCTGCCTAATGAAGATGGGGTAATTTCAAGTGACTGGGCAGACCACCAATTGGCCACAACAACTAATTTTTCTCCCAAGAGCAGAATATTTTCATGGCTGATTGGCGGGTTGAACTATCAGGTGGAGCATCATCTATTGCCCAATGTCTGCCATATACATTATAGAAAAATATCTGGTATCGTAGCCGATACTGCCAGGGAATTTGGGATTCCTTATAATACAAAAAGAACATTTATCGCCGCCATTATCGACCATGTTGGAGTTTTACGAAAGTTAGGGAAGGTACAACCTGTTCATACCTGAAAGAGGGGGTAATAATAAAACAACAAATAAAAACAAACATTGAATAGAATATTAATATTAAATATAAAGTAATGAGAGAAGGAATAGTAAAGTTTTTTAATGAAGCCAAGGGCTTTGGTTTTATTCAGCCCAATGACTCCGATGATGATGTTTTTGTGCACCAAAGTGGCCTCATAGATAAAATCCGCGAAAACGATAAGGTCAAGTTTACCGTGGAAAGAGGTCAGAAGGGCATGAACGCCGTAAATGTCGAATTATTGATCAGTTAGATCATATAATTCAACAACCAATAAAACCATCTCTAAATGATGGTTTTTTTATGCGGTAAATGTCCCAAATTCTTACCTCTAAACTTTGCGCATGGATCCTGTCCGATTTTTGTAGTGTTCCGGCAGATAAACGTTAAGCAAAAATCGGATAGGGCGCTATCCTACTTTTTGCCATTTTCCTCTATCCATTTTTGGTAGAGTTCCTTTGCCTGCGTGCTCTCTTCAAGGAATGTCCCGTAATGTCCCATGACACTGTCCCGGCCTTTGATATATGCAGCCTCTTCTTTCTTGGATATCCTTGATACCTGATAGACCGAAAATCCGATGACCAAAAGGACACACACCAACAATCCCCAAGACAGTTTTATGGCCCAACTTGGCAACAGAATTGATTTCTCCACCTTGCGAAGAATCCGTTGCATCAGTTTTTGCTGTTCCTCAATGTTCTTCTTTTGATTGTTGCTGTACCCTTTCAAGAGCGCATCAATCCCAGCAGTATCAGGCCTAAGTTGAAGGTTCTTCATGCCATCATGCACCTTTTCCAATCGTGCGATGCTCTTTTCAAACTCACTTATCTCCTCGGTCAACAGTTCCGCTATTTCATCAAGTTTTGCCATGATATACTATTTAGATTCCTATTCCCGTATCCCTGACCACTTTGATGGCCAGTTTTATTGTTTTCTTGGCAATGGTTGCTGCCAAATTGGATGGGATATTCACTGTCCTACCCAAAAGTTCCATGCTCCTGTCCTTTGCCATTCTTTGTACCCTGTCCTTCTCAAAGTTCATTTGGCCCGCGATTCTGCCCATGGACATGGAACGGTGCACCTCGCTACCTTTAAGGTTCGTTCCTTTGTACTCGAACCGAAAGCCCTGTAATTGGTTCTGTCTGTTGATACTCGGGATGACTTTCACCATGTTCTCCTCCATCGATTTGATATACTGGTCAAAATCCCTTGGCCGTTCCTTGGCCATGACTTTTTCATGGATTCTCTGTATTTCCGACCTTAGTTCCTGGGTTCTGTACAGCTTTTCCTGCTGCACTTCCCTTACCGTAGTGAGGCTCATCTGTCTGGCAACCCTCTCGGCCATTTGTTGGCTCCGTTTTCCAATGAAACTGTCATTGTAGGCCTTTCCCTCAAAGCTTATCCGGTTCACATAGAGATGGACATGTACGTGTTCCTTGTCCCTGTGTACAAAGGCCACAGCCTGATTTTCCTTTAACCTCATTTCTTTAAGGAACCGCTCGGTCATTTCTTTCAACCGTTTTTTTTCCAGTTTTTTACCGTCCTCTATCGTCGGGCTTAGCACAAAGCTGAGCGTGTTCTTTTTGCACAGTTCGTTCTGTTGTTGAATGACCCTGAACTCCTCCGTAATTTCCCTTGGAGTTTCCCCGGCCAGATATTGACTGTGAATAATTTCTGAATCCTTTTCTTCCTTCAGTCCATAGTTCATGGAAGCTGCAGTGTGTGATATTGCCTTACCCTTTCCTATCATTTTTTGAAGCTTATAAGGTGCTGTCGTATTTCATTGGCCAGTTGGGCTACTTCTTCTGCCAACTTTGGGTTGCGTTTGCGGAACATATTGGTGATCAGTTTGAAGTTCCTTTGGTATTTCACCAACATTTTATATGCCTCAATTTGCTCATCGGTCATCCGCTCAATTATCCTGTCATTGAATGCTGCTCGGCGACAGTATTCACTGATGGATAGACCGCTCTTTCTGGCCTTTACCTTCAGCAGTTTCTTCTCGTAGACCGAGCATCGGAACTGGACGAACTCCTTTTTCATATTTCCATCATCTTTTGCGACCTCCGGGAGCAAAAGCAAGATTTGTCATGACAATGACACATCTTGAATTTCCACTCAGACGCAAGATCAAATGCATTGTTCTACAATTGGCCATTTCTCCTTTTAAGGGTGTATTTAATGGCCTCATCCTCAATTTCCATTTTGGATTTTCTTCCATTTTGCAATAACCATTCATTGAGCTTCTTCTTTTCAAAGAATATCATTTTCCCATTAGGCTTGGAATGGGGAATTTCCCTAGCTGCGGTCAGTTTGTACAGATAACTTCTGGAAATACCCGTATACTCACAGGTTTCCTCGAATGTCAATACTTCCTTGTTGGAGGCCAATAACCGTTCAATTCGGTCCAATTTCTCCGTTAGTTCAAAATAATCCATTTTCCCATTTTTATGTGACTATGGAACTAAGCTAGCAAGAGAAACAAAAGGAAATGTCAGCATTGCATGCCATGTATCCAAATTGGAATTGTGGGTAACCTTATTGGTTTTGGAAAGATAAAAAAACAACCTGCAGATCTCCATTCCGCTTGGAAACAGGGGTGCGTATCGGCGCGTTCTTTATGGTGGAATAGTTGTAAGGTTTGCCATCCGGTCTTCGGATAACATTGGAGGTCTCAAAGAAGTCCTTTAAGGTCATTGAGTTGTTTGGAAAAGATGCCGTAAAGAACTCATAAAACTCTCTGGCACTTGGGGAGTCCAAGTTAAAATGGATTTTGGATTCGTGTGCATTCCAATTATTGGTAAGCGCATTTAGAAAATCCTCCCTAGTAGTTCGTTCAAGTCTAAGCATTTCATACCTGACAAGTTCATCATACAGCCTGTCCAAATGTGATTTGGAAGCCGAGATATTGAAATTCTTGGACGAACGCAACTTCTTTTTGATACTTGGAATGAAAACACCTTTGAACATCTTGGACCATGTTATCTGGCTAAACACAAATCCTTGAACAAAGACTACAAGATTTAAAATGGAATATACACTTAAAGATTCCTGGGAATCCTTTATAATCTTAGAATAGGTGGTATGCATCAGAAGCAGCCCAATACCATAAAACAGCAATCGGGGCCTTTCAATGTATTTGTCCCATCCAACCCTTTCATTGAACATATATCTTGCAAAGAATCTTATGTAAGTTACCAATAGACGTATATAGGCATATGCAATACACAGTAGGAGCACATATTTGCTGACGCTGTCGTTCATTTACCTAATTTAATGTTTTGGCTGATAAGGATAAAATCATAGAAGAGACATAAGGTCTATAATGCTATCTTTCATTGTTCCAATATGATTCAATTGTTTTGAACCACTTTTTCTGTCCCAAAGCAGATTTCATTTAATATTTGGTCGTCACACTTTAACGTTTACGGGATGAAACTATCTCATACATTTGGTGCCAACAGGAATTTCTGTATACAGGCATACAGTAGATTTTTATCCAATTTCTTGAACAAATACTCTTTATTTAGGGTTGTTATGGCAACAATGCCAACTGTTACTGAAGAATTCGGGAACTCAATCTGAGATCAAGTCAATTACTATTGAAAAATACACATAATTCTATCAAAAATAGTTACGGGAAAAGATACATTTCTAAATCCACAGTATGTGCTTCCTAAGAGATAAAAAATACCAGGACGGTTAAACAAACTGAAATTAAAAGAGTAGTTGAATTGAAAGTGCTGTATAACCAATTGTGAGCCAATCTCCCCCCGAGTTTCATAGAATGGTCATAGTAATTGTATTGGTGCTTTTCAATCATAAAATACCTATAAAAACCTCTTAAACAGCTTATTATGAAATGAATCAGAATGAACTTGGTAATTATTGACTCCATAACAAAATTCAATTATGTTGCTTTTTTATTATTGATATGCCATTTATATAGGGGCGAAGCTCACTATCAAAATAAAGCAATTCATTAGCCGTTGAATCATTTTGAATGGCGCAATGGTAGATTTTACGTATGTACAATCGTACTACAAGAAGGACACTGGGCCGTACCTTTGCATAAACAAGATCTCCTTTTTTATATCTTTTTGTCATGTTATTCTTTTTCATTGGCAATGTTCTTTGTGTAGATGAAATCGATACGTCATTCATTTTTTATGGTGGTACATAACATCTTAAATTTATGATTTGCTTCAAAGGAGCAGGGTGTAAATGCAGGTATAATTATGGAATCCCCACTCCGCATAAAAGTAGAATTGCCGTTTATGACGACCTCGGCCTTTCCTTCAATGATATGGATGAATCGAATAAAAGGTGATTCATTATGAGACAACACCTTACCAAAATCAAATGCGAATGCCTGTATGATACAGTTGTTCTGGACACTTATGTTTTTTACCACGATGGCATTGGAATTGAACTCCAGTATATCCGCTAGGTTAAATGTCTTTGATTCCTCAAACTCACCCTTTTCCATATTTAAAATAATATAAGATAAGTATCTCCCCCTATTCCGATCTATTTTTGGCATTTCGCTTGGCCTTTTTGGCTGCCTTTTTTTCTTTAGGGGTCTTTGAAGGTGGCGTTTTTCCTGACTTTTTCTTTCCTTCTCTTTCTTTTGACATAGTGTATTTATTTAAGTTATCATTACTTTATAGCAATGTGCTTGCCAGTACGAGCATTGTTATGAACAGAATAAAATAGATGACACATTTTCTCACAACTCAATGTTTATTGTTGGCTTAGGATAATTGGAATGGCTGGGACAATGATTGCAAGTTGTTCTTTTGGGCGAGAGGGAATTAACATCAAGAAAAAAGAGCAGTGTTTTTTAGTTCCTGCTCTTTTTTGGGCTTCTAAAAATTTAAAAGCACGTATCAACAAATTAAATTGCTTCAAAGCATATGAGTCAACAATGCATTAAAGATTACTTTCAATTATTTTTAATTCGAATCAACCCAGGCACTAAACTTTTGTGCAATTCACTTTCCTTTTCATATTTTAATCTTAAGTGTTCGATATCCGGACTGGAAAGACCGAGAAGTTTTCCTAGAATACCTTTAACCGATATATTTTTTTTAAATATGTCCATAGCATGATTTGTTATCAAGCTGATTATATATTTATCAGCAATAAACAAAGGTGCATTAGAATTAGGTGGGGTTTGCTACATAAATAATATTAAACTTTACATATATCACAGGTTTTCCAAGTTTTGTGTCCTTTTTTCCTTTAACTTTTTATAATAGGAGGGTGTGAGACCGGTGACTTTTTTAAATTGATTGGAGAGATGTGCGGAGCTACTATAATGAAGTTTATATGCTATTTCGGTAAGATTGAGTTCGTCATATAGGAGCAACTCTTTTACTCTTTCGATTTTGTGTTTAATGATATAATGCTGCAAAGTGATTCCTTTCACCTCTGAAAACGTGTTGGACAAATACGTGTAGTCGTACCCTAATTTTTCACTTAAATACCCGGAGTAATTGGTTTTTGGTATCTCATCGGTATGATGGATCATTTCGATTATTACATTCTTGATTTTTTCAATCAATATGCTCTTTTTGTCATCCAATAATTCCAATCCAGACTTCAGCAGATTACTTTTGAGTTGGATTCTCTTTTCATGGGTAATTTCCTCCTTAGTTTCCACCATGCCCAGATTCAAGGTGACATAATCCAGTCCCAACTTTGTCAATTCTTCCTTTACCAACATTTTGCAGCGAAGACTGACCATGTACTTTATATATAATTTCATTCATTTATTTTGAATGGTCTTCCTCAATTCCAAGGATTTGATCAATAAACTTTTGACTGTCTAAATTTTCTCAAACACCAACCGATAATGGTCCATTATTTCCTTTTCAAAGCATTATGCTCCCCAATCATGCTGAAGATGTCTCTTCTATGTTAAAACATCAAAGCTTATAAGGGAAATACGACTTTATTTTTTATTCCCGTACTCTGAAGAATTGTGAAATATTTGTAAATAGATGTGTAAAAAACCTTTTCTCTACGGGCAATAAGATAGTAGTAAGACTTTAGAAAAGGGCTTGAACAAAATATATTCATATAAAGATAGGCATTAAACTGTTCTCTCTAACCATATATCTTGGCAACATTCAAAATATCAATTACTAATTGATATAAAATATGACAGCCACAGTATTACACTTCTAATACTGAAATCATAATTACGCTTTACTGCCGATAATTAACTTGTTATAGGGTTAGGACCTTTAGAAAATTTGCACCTAAATTTATCCATAAGACTGGACAAATCCTGAAATTTTAGAGTGGTAATTTTATCATTTTTTATCTCAAAAACCGTCACTTTTACGTCACTTATAGAAAAACAAAACCCTGATAATCAATTGATTATCAGGGTTTTTAAGTACCTTGGGTGGGAATCGAACCCACACTCCCGAAAGAACTGGATTTTGAATCCAGCGCGTCTACCAGTTCCGCCACCAAGGCATAAGCAATTATAGTGACTTATTTTAATTGCGGATGCAAAGCTAAAAAATTATTTCATTTTCCACCAAAAAATACTTGCTTTATTCCTTTAGCAACCCGAATTAATTTTTAAATTTGCACCTCTTTATAAAAAAGTGCTTCAAAAAGCTAGTTAACAAGAGTTTGCAATGGCATATCAAGTTCCCGAGCCCAAAATTTTTGCTTGTACGCAGAGTGTTGATCTTGGCACAAAGATAGCAGCTTCTTATGGTGCTGATTTGGGCAAAGTCCAGTTTTCCAGATATAGCGACGGGGAGTTTCAGCCTTCTTTCGAAGAATCCATTCGTGGTGCACGCATTTTTATTATTGGATCCACCAATCCAAGCTCGGAGAACCTTATGGAAATGCTTTTGATGCTAGATGCCGCCAAACGAGCTTCTGCCAGACACATTACCGCGGTAATGCCCTATTTTGGATGGGCCCGCCAGGACAGAAAGGATAAACCCCGTGTTCCCATTGCCGCAAAATTGGTCGCCAAAATGCTGGAGACCGCCGGTGCCACACGAATCATCACCATGGACCTCCATGCCGATCAGATTCAAGGGTTCTTTGAAAAACCTGTGGACCACCTTTTTGCTTCGACCTTGTTCCTACCCTATTTGAAGGGATTGAAATTGGACAATCTTTGCATTGCTTCGCCGGACATGGGTGGTTCCAAAAGAGCCTATGCCTATTCCAAAGCGTTGGAGTGCGATGTAGTCATCTGTTATAAGCAACGGGCTAAAGCCAATGTTATTTCCCATATGGAACTCATTGGTGATGTGCAGGGCAAAAATGTGGTTTTAGTGGATGATATGGTGGATACCGCAGGCACCTTGACCAAAGCGGCCGATCTAATGATGGAAAGAGGTGCTGAAAGCGTTCGCGCGGTTACCACACACGGATTGTTGTCTGGCAAAGCGTATGAACGAATAGAAAAGTCAAAGTTGTCGGAATTGATTGTTACTGATTCCATTCCTATCGATGAGACCAAGAAAAAAATTAAGGTATTAAGTTGTGCTGACCTTTTTGCAGATGTTATGCACAGGGTACACCACAATACCTCAATATCATCAAAATTTTTAATGTAATCAATTTAATATATAATAATGAAGTCAATTACTATCAAAGGATCCCAAAGAGAAAGCGTGGGCAAGGTATCTACCAAGGCCTTACGTAATGCTGGAAAGGTCCCTTGCGTGCTGTACGGAGGGGATAAGCCATTGCACTTTTCAGCTGATGAAATCTCGTTCAGAGATTTGGTCTACACCCCCAACGCACACACTGTTGTGATTGAGTTGGAAGGTGGTGAAAAGTTGAACGCCGTTTTACAGGACATTCAGTTTCACCCCGTAACTGATAAAATTCTTCACATCGATTTCTATCAATTGTTTGAAGACAAACCTGTTACCATGAACATTCCTGTTCGTTTGGAAGGAAATTCCCCAGGGGTACGAAACGGTGGTAGATTACTGTTTAGAAAACGAAAGCTTGCCATTAAAGCATTGCCTGATCTACTTCCTGATTTTATCACTGTGGATATCTCCAAACTAAGAATTGGTGGCACAATTGCCGTTGAAACTGTGTTGAATGATGATTACACCATTTTACATCCAGAAAGCACGGCCATTGTACAGGTGAAAGCTTCTAGAACTTCTATTGATGAAGAGCTTGAAGACGAAGATGAAGAAGGAACAGAAGAAGGTGCTGAAGCAGCTGCTGAAGGTGGAGCCGAAGGTGGTGAGGCCCCAGAAGCTGAAGCTACAGAATAGTTTTAGATTTATTTAAAAAGGCATCCCGGTTTTACCACGCTGTAAAATTTGGGATGCTTTTGTATTTTTAGACAAAATGGTTCTATAATGTTCCAATTCATTAAAAGCCTGTTTGGTGCCCAGAATCAGCTGTTGCAAGAAACTGATCCTATGAAAAAATTCCTAGTTGTTGGCCTCGGAAATATCGGAGCGGAATATGAAGAAACCCGACATAATATCGGTTTCAAAGTGTTGGATTTTTTGGCCGAAGAGGAAAACCTCACTTTTGAAAGTGCCAAATTGGGGGCTGTAGCTACTTTTAAACACAAAGGAAGAAGTGTCCTGTGCCTGAAACCCTCCACCTATATGAATTTAAGTGGAAAGGCCGTCAACTATTGGATGGAAAAGGAGAGCATTGCGTTAGACAATGTGCTCATCATTACCGATGACATTAATTTGCCGTTTGGAACCATCCGTTTGAAGACCAAGGGAAGCGACGGCGGCCATAATGGATTAAAGGATATTCAAAACACCTTACAAACAGCCCAATATCCCCGATTTAGATTTGGAATAGGAGCTGAATTCGGTAAGGGAAAGCAAGTGGATTACGTTTTGGGAAAATGGAATGAGGATGAAGCAGCTGCGCTTCCTGAACGATTAAAAAAATCCACAGCACTTATCCGTTCTTTTGTATTTGCCGGGGTAAAAAATACCATGAACCAGTTTAACGGCACTTAATTAAAATACCTTAAAGTCGAACACCCCAGAATTGGAGCTGTTCCCTTCAGCATCGGTGGTCAATACGCTCCAATAATACACCGTATCAGAGGTCACGCTTACGGAGAACTCCATGGTTCCCGGACCCAAAGTACCCATTGAGGTTGTGGGTGGGTTGTCTTCTGAGAAAAATACCTCAAAGGTGGCTATGTCACCATCAACATCCGCACCCTGCCACTCCAATAGCACTTCGTTGGCCAAATCCTTTTGAACAGTAGACCCAGAAATTGGATTTACCAACTGTGCGGGAAAAGGTGCATAACTGGTTTCTGCCCCGGCGTTATAGAACAACCATGTTTCACTTACTGCGGTTTGGTCAGAATCGGAACTGATTGAAGTGACCGACCATGAAAAAGGGGTCCCTTTGGCAATGGACAGGTTTGCCGATGTTGCTGCCGTGGAAATGGTCTGCGGCACATTTGTATCTAAGTTCACCACGCTTAGTGTATAGCTATCTGTGTTGCTTGAAGCCATCCACTGAAACGTAACCTGACTCAACGTCTCGTTTACACTTACCCCTGTAGTACATTCGGAATTTTCCTCAGGAAAAACCAAATTGGCTCCTTCTGGTGCCGGTGATGGGTCGTCATTACCTCCACACGAAACCAATAAAATCCCAATGGACCATAGTAATACTTTCCGAATCATCGCTTAATAAATTTAAACATTTCTGAAACTCCCATTTTTTCCACTCCTAAATAGTAGACTCCTTTGGACAAGAAAGACAAGTCCAATTCCAACGTATTTCCATTAACCGACCTATAATCTGTCTTAACCAAGCGGCCATTGGCTGAGAAAATTTGAATACGTATTTCGCCATCAAATCCGTTCAGATAAATTTCTGTTGTTGCATCAACTGGGTTTGGTGAAAGAATGGGTCGTGAAGAATAGAAGAATGTTTTTTCCACCACCCCTTGACAAGGAAGGTTGGAGTAGACTTTCAAGACATTTTTACCTTCGGCCAAAGGCAATTGTATTTTAGAGCTTTGTGTTTGGGTCACCAGACCATTTAATTCTACATTATACAAATCAGCGCCGTTAAGCAAAAGCTCTACATTCTGTTCATCCATCATTGCTTCAACAGCCAATACATCCGGTTCCGTTATGGTGATGTCAAAACACGTTTCTTGGTAGGTAATGAGTCCATTGGTCCCTGTAATGCACAACGAATAATTACCCGCTCCTAAATTTTGAAATATATGCTCATCAGTAAAGTCCATAGTTACTGGCGATGCACCTCCATTTAAAACGGCGGTATAGGTAATAGAGGTATCCATTGGGGATACCGTTACCGAGCCATTATTGCTGATTCTACAGGTTTCGCTCAATATTTCAATTGAGAAGTTGTCCGGGGGAAATCTGTACACGGCACATCCATTGGTATCCACCTCAATTCCTTTAGGGGTTCCCAAACATAGGTCGTCACCGTCATCGAACACCCCATCTTCATCTTCATCGGGCCTAAAGGCTCCTTCGGCACAGACTTCCATGGAAAAGGCCACTAATGCACCGCCATCACTTGGAGCAGTATCGCTAATTTCCAAAATCCACTCTCCCAAGGTTGATTCACCCTTAAAAGAAGCCAACGAACCCAATGGACTAACTGTACCCATTATAGCCGGATTACCAGAACAGACAATGGGTGTACCATCATCATCAAAAATGGCATTGACGTTATTTAAGTCGCCACAGGTTCTTGAGATTAAGGCAACGCGGGTTCCTGCTGGAGAAATTAAATTGATCACTAAGTCTTCCAAAAAGGTGTGGTTGATCTCAAGACTAACATTGATATCTGAAATGGGAAGGTCTTCAAAAAACTGTATTGAGGTGCTCACGGTTGGGGTACCTATGGATGAAATCTCCAACGGAAGTCCATTTCTTGGTTCAAAACTCTTACAATCCAATTGTGTTGTGGTAAAACTCAAGGGAGGTCCAAAAGTTCCGCTGCCACAATCGTTTGTTGGACGGACCCTCCAAAAATATTCGGTCTGTTCATCCAATCCGTTCACTTTATAAAACGTAAAAGGAACCGTAGCGGTGGAAACTATATCGGTAAAACCTACATCAGTAGCTACCTCTACATCATAACTTTGATACAAAGGATTGGCCTCCCAACTCAATTGTGGGTTCAAAGTGACCCCTGTTTCCATATTTGTGGGCGAGGAAAGAACAACATCTGGAAAAGTTCCATCCTCAATGATAAGGGACAAGGTAATATTTTTGGTCACGGAGGCCGAAGTTGCTGTCACCTCAACATCATAAACACCCGCTGCAACAGCATTGGTATTGGAGATGGTCAAATCCACCGCCGTATCATCCGTGCTGGCTTGAGTGGGCGAAAAAGATGTTGAAAGTCCTGCTGGAGTATTTGCAGAGAAGATCGATATTTCGCTAAACCCTCCAAATGTCTCATAGGTGAATGGAATAACAATGTCACTGGGTTGACATACCCTGAAAGTTACATCTTGAAAATTGAGGACCACCTCTGATTGTTGAATGGTAAAATCCGCTGCATTTATGGCAAAAAACACATTGTCGCTGGCTTTTACCATGATACGCGCCGTACTGCTCACATCTCCCGGAATGAGCACTTCCTCAGAGCCATCATTAAGGGTATCATCTGCCAGGGTGATGGGAAAGGTCTGTCCACCATCCAACGAAAGAAAAATGTCCACATTTTGAGCATTGATGGGCGAAGTATTTGTATTGGCCACATCCCAAGTGATTTCTTGAACCGACCCAGCTTCATAAATTTCATTGGAAGCCTGGGATGTAACTACAAAAGGGCCTGCTGCCTTTATGACCTGAACATCCAAAACGTCTGAAACCACCTGTCCCCCTCCTACGGCATTATCGCGAACCGTGCAAGCAAAGCTCAAGGTACGTTCAATATCGGAAACCGTTTCCCAAGCGTCATTTTCCGACGGGTTGACTTGTGATAAATTTCCCTGCACCACCTCAGACAACCTTGGAAAGTATCTTGCAGCATCAGTTGAAGGGGGCAATGATCTAAAATTGGCTCCACTGGGATTGTTGGGCCCAAAAGTACTTGTCGTTACCACCCCATCATTAATCTGCTCCCAAGTGTAGGTAAGCACATCGCCCACATCTGGGTCAGTTGCCACACCTTCCAACACAAATGCAGTACCTTTTGGAATATTGAAATCACCAATCGGCGTAAGGACTGGTGGAGAATTGGTCTGGGCCGTGGTCTGGGCGCATGCTATAGATTGTAGATAAGAAGCTATTTGAAAGATGCTCACAAAGTGAAAATAATCGTCTCCGTTGGGAGCCACATTATTTTCTGGCACGATCCCAGCATACCCCATAATGGTAGTTCCACTGGCCGGTTCAGCTTGTACTCCGGTTCCTTCTGATTCGTAAGACCATGTATGGTTGGCCCCGAATTGATGCCCCAATTCATGGGCAACATAATCCAAATCAAAAACATCGCCCTCTGGCTCAAAAGCGGCGGAGAAGGCACTTCCTTTTTGGTTATCGGAACAAACCGCCCCTATAAAACCGGCATTACCATTATTCTGTGCGGGATCTTCTACCCTATGAAACAGGTGACCTACATCATAATTGGCCTCACCAATGGTAGATGTTAGTGTATTTTGTACTTGAGAGTTGAAACTACCTGTATACGGATCATTATCAGGATTGGTAAAGATGACTAGATCATTATTTGGAATCAACTCTAGCGTAACCCCTAAATCCGTTTCAAAAACCTCGTTGATTCGTGTCAGCGTGGCATTAATGGCAGCAAGTGCATCTGCAACCGTACCTCCATGATATTCCGTATACTCCCCAGTAACGGAAACAGCAATCCGAAATGTTCTGAGCAATTGATCATCCACTAAGGGAACAATGGTTTTGGAAGTGGTTCCATCAGATTTCATCTTATTCATAAGCATAACCTCCGTCTTGCACAAAAAACTATGCTCCAAAGAAGACCTTGACCCTTTTTTATACAATACATATGAATCATCGTCAGCTAGGGTCGGTTCCAAAAATGAAGCTTTCTGACTTTCCAAATTAACAACCATGGTCTCAATGCCTTTCTGGGAACTACTGAGTTTAATTTTGTACTTTCCATTCAGGCTTACCCCGGTAAAAGATTTAATTTCGGGATACTTTGCTGCCAAATCAGGATGAAGAACTGGAGTTTCCTTCACGTTAAACGGGATTACCTCTCCTTCCCCGTCTGGTAAGTAAATGATGTGTTTTCCATTTTTAGCAACAGAAAAATCCTGAAGCTTCTCCTTGAAACGACTTTTATCCAAAGTAAAAACAGCACTGGCCTTGCCCACATCCTTTAGGGAGGCACTCTTCATACTCGATTGTTTGGGTACGGATTTCCAATACGCTTGCTGCCCATAGGTACAAAAGCAGCTAAAAAGTATGGTTATTGAAAAAACAAGATGTAATTTAGCTTTCATACATATGTAGGGCGTCAGTCGAATTTCAAAAATAAGCCTTTTTTTATTTCTTGATTAGGTGGAAACAATCCAAGACATTTCTCTTTTTAAGCACATTACCGATCAAACTGTTATTACCATCGGTACTTTTGATGGTGTCCATTTGGGCCATCGCAAGATATTGGAACGCCTCATAAATAATGCCAAAAACACTGGATTAAAGTCCACCGTGCTCACTTTTTTCCCGCATCCGCGGATGGTTTTGCAGAAAGATACGGAGATAAAGCTCTTGAACACCATTGAAGAGAAAACACAGATCCTAGAAAGTCTGGGGTTGGATAATTTGATAATCCACCCTTTTACCAAGGCTTTTTCCCGACTTTCGGCAACCGAATTTGTGAGAGATGTTTTGGTGAACAGCCTAAAAGCTAAAAAAATCATTATTGGGTACGATCACAGGTTTGGACGCAATCGCAATGCCAATATTCAAGATCTCATTGCGTTTGGCAATACTTTGGATTTTGAAGTTGAGGAGATTCCCGCCCAAGAAATCGATGATGTATCTGTGAGCTCCACTAAAATCAGGAACGCACTTTTAGAAGGTGATGTGGCCACGGCCAACAGCTACCTGAGCTATGCCTACATGCTTACCGGAACGGTAAAAAAAGGCAAAGGGTTGGGCAAGGAATTTGGTTTCCCCACGGCTAACCTTCATATTGCTGAATCCTATAAGCTCATCCCAAAAAATGGGTCTTACGTAGTTAAAAGTACCCTTAATGGCAACAAACATTATGGTATGATGAACATTGGTTTCAATCCAACCGTATCTGGCACCGAAAAAAGTATTGAGGTCAACTTTTTTGAGTTCGAAGGGGATCTCTATGACCAAAAAATTCAGGTTAAGATCTTGCACCGTATTCGTGATGAACACAAGTTCAGCTCCGTTGAAGAATTACGGGAACAGTTGAAAAAAGACAAAAACTTTTCGTTGGACCTAATCTCCAAATAGATGTTGAATCGGTTTCTTTTTAAGAGAATTGACAATGCCCAGCTCATTGTTTTCCGAATTTTCTATGGACTTTTGGTCAGTGCCGAATGTTACGGGGCCATTGCCACCGGATGGGTTCGAAGAACCCTCATTGAGCCACAGTTCACCTTTAACTTTATCGGATTTGAGTGGCTCCAGCCCCTGCCCGGAAATGGAATGTACATCTATTTTGCCATTATGGGCACCCTTGGCATTCTAATTACCTTGGGTTACAAATACCGGTTTAGTGCGCTCGCCTTTGCATTTATGTGGACCGGGGTATACTTGATGCAAAAAACATCCTACAACAACCACTACTATCTGCTCATGCTCCTGGCCTATATCATGGCCTTTTTGCCTGCTGGACGAGATGCTTCATTGGATGCCAAATTGAATCCGAAGCTACATTCACACACCATGCCCAATTGGGTGCGGTGGACCATAATTTTACAATTGTTCATTGTATACACCTATGCATCTGTGGCTAAACTATATGGGGATTGGTTGGATTTTAGCATTATCGACATCTTGATGCGCTCCAAGGATGACTATCCACTTATTGGTGGGCTGCTTCAGCTAAAATGGGTGCACAAAATTGTGGCCATCTTTGGTATTTTATTTGATCTGCTCATTGTTCCTGCCCTACTCTGGAAACCGACTCGAAAAATTGCTTTTGGATTGTCCATATTCTTCCACTTGTTCAATAGCTACGTTTTCAGGATTGGTATTTTCCCCTATCTCTCTTTGGCCTTTATTGTTTTCTTTTTTGAACCGCAGACCATCCGAAATATTTTTCTTAGAACCAAAAACATTGTGGTGGATCAAGTTTTGACCATTCCAAAACATAGGAACATCATCATTGGAATTCTTGGGATCTATTTTGTGGTTCAATTGGTGCTTCCCCTCCGTCATTATGCATTTAAAGACGATGTACTTTGGACTGAGGAAGGCCATAGACTTAGCTGGCGAATGATGCTCCGAAGTCGCTCCGGAACCATTCGGTACCGTGTTGTAAATAAGGAGACCGATAAAGTCAGTTTTATTGATCTAGATGACTATCTCACCAAAAAACAACGAAGGAGGGTGGCTTGTTATCCCGATTTTGCCTGGCAATTTGCCCAACATCTAAAAAAGGAATATGCCAAAAAGGGCGAGGATATCCAAGTCTTTGTCACAAATAAGGTAAAAGTGAACAGCGGCGAGTATCATGAGTTTATCGACCCAAAAGTGGACCTGGCCAGTGTTCCCTGGAAGCATTTTGCCCATAATGAGTGGATTTTGCCCCGACAACCAACCGATTCCACTAAAACGAGTGACTAAAAAGGATTGGCCCGTTGGCACAATTGTAAAGGCATGCCCCAAGGATCACGAAGCATCACAATATGACTTCCATCCTCCAGCTGTACCTCCAACTCAAATGTGGCACCGCTTTCCACCAAACGTTTTTTATCGTTTTCGGCGTTTTCAGACACAAAGGCTACATGAAAACTTAACGAGTTTTCCTTGGAAAAATCAGTAACTGGCGCATCGGTCCGTTGGTAGAACTCTAACACCACACGCCCCGTGCTATCTTCCAAAAAAGTTACAAAAGGAGGTTTCCAATCACTTACACGTGGATTAAGACCCATATGCGTCATATACCAATCCACAACAAGACCTAAATTTTCCACGTTCACTGCAAAGTGCTCAAAAATCATATCGGGTTATTTAGTTGGACGCTTTAAAGGTAATCGTTTAGGTTGTAGTGTAACATGGGTAAATTCCCTAAATTTGCCGCTCAAAATAAGGCCATGCTTCAATTACAGACCATTAGGGAGAATACGAATAGTATCATCACCGCTTTAAAAAAGCGAAATTTCGATGCTTCACCCATACTGTCCAAAGTCATCGAATTGGATGAAAAAAGACGTTCCATCCAAACCGAACTGGATAGCACTCTGGCCGAATCCAACAAGCTTTCCAAAGAAATCGGAATGCTTTTCAAATCAGGAAAAGCACAAGAAGCCAATGCCCTAAAGGAAAAAACAGCAGGATTAAAAGAAGCTTCCAAGCAATTGGGTGATGATCTAAACGCCACTGCTGAAGCTTTGCAGGAGCAACTATACCTTATCCCCAACATTCCCCATGAATCTGTGCCTGCAGGGAGCAGCGAGGAAGATAACGAAGAGGTATTTCGGGAAGGCGATGTGCCCACCCTCATCGAAAATGCGCTCCCCCATTGGGAGCTTGCCAAGAAATATGACATTATTGATTTTGAGCTTGGTGTAAAGATTTCCGGTGCCGGTTTTCCCGTTTACAAAGGAAAGGGAGCCCGTTTGCAGCGTGCTTTGATCTCGTATTTTCTGGATAAAAACACGGAAGCAGGCTACACTGAAATGCAGGTGCCGCATTTGGTGAATGAAGCATCAGGCTATGGAACAGGCCAGCTGCCCGATAAAGAAGGCCAGATGTACCATGTACAGGCCGATGACCTTTATTTGATTCCCACTGCGGAGGTGCCGGTGACCAACTTGCATCGTGACGATATTTTGGCCGAAAGTGATTTTCCCATCAAATACACAGGCTACACCCCCTGTTTTCGAAGAGAGGCCGGAAGCTATGGAGCTCATGTTCGCGGCTTGAACCGTTTGCACCAATTTGACAAAGTGGAAATTGTGCGCTTGGAGCACCCCAACAACTCTTACCAAGCTTTGGACGAGATGGTGGAACATGTAAAAAATATCCTTCGTGAATTGAAATTGCCCTATCGCATTCTTCGGCTTTGTGGTGGGGATTTGGGCTTTACCTCTGCCCTCACCTATGATTTTGAGGTGTTTTCAACGGCCCAAGACCGATGGTTGGAAATCAGCTCAGTTTCCAATTTTGAAACCTTCCAAGCGAACCGATTAAAGCTTCGTTTTAAGGATATAAATGGAAAAAGTCAGTTGGCGCACACGCTAAATGGAAGCGCTTTGGCACTGCCAAGAGTTTTAGCGGGAATCTTGGAGAACTATCAAACGGAAAATGGCATCAAAATCCCCGAGGTTTTGGTTCCCTATTGCGGTTTTGATGTGATTAACTAAGGATTTCATCAATATATTTGGATTCGCTTAACAGAATCCCCAGCATTTCTGCGTTATATTTGAAATAAAATGAGCTATTGCGATACTTTTTATTTCTCATATCGTGCTTTTGCCTACTGACCTACACCCATGCCCAAGAAGACTTTTTGGCCAAACAGTACTTTAATGATGGTGATTACGAGAAAGCCGTGGTCTTTTACGCCAAATTGGTGGAACAAAATCCAAGGCGCACCGATTATTCCGAAGGGCTGGTAGCGTGTTATCAACAATTGGAGCGGTATGAAGATGCAGAGTCCTTCCTTTTGGAGAAGATTAGTGACCCCTACGCCTTCCCTACATTTTTTATTGAATTGGGTTATAATTATACCCTTCAAAACCAATCGGATAGAGCAACGGAATACTATGACCAAGCCATCCTGAAAATTAATGAAAATCCCAATTATGGGTACAGTGTTGGATATCGCTTTCAAAAATATGCGCTCTTGGATTATGCCGTAAAAGCTTATTCTAACGCCATGGCCTTAAAACCAGAATTGAACTACGATTTTCAGTTAGCTCGAATTTATGGAGAACAGGGCGATATTGAAAAAATGTATCAATCCTACCTGAATCTTATTTGGCAAGGACGGACCTCACGCTCCAACGTACTTCGCAACATCGATGATTTTATTTCGGAAGACCCGGCAGACGCCAACAATGTCTTACTTCGAAAAGTGTTGCTCAAAAATGCGCAGCAAAACCCGGATATTCTTTGGAACGAATTGTTGAGCTGGCTCTTTGTGCAACAAAAACAGTACAACAGTGCCTTCAGCCAGGAGAAGGCCATTTTTAAGCGTTCAGAGGATAATGCTATGGACCGACTTGAAAATTTGGGTCAGATTGCCTTGGAGGACAACGATCTTGAAAATGCAACTGTCATTTTTGAATACATCGTTGAAAATGCCCAAGAGCCCAGAACCAAATTGAACGCTGAGCTCAATCTCATTGACATTGCGTTGCTAAATCCAACAGAAAAAACATTGGATGAGGTAGAAAAAAAGTTTCAGGATTTGGAGGCTGAATACGGAAATGAAAGCAGAACGCTCCAACTCCAGATTGCCTATGCCAATTTCCTAACGTTTAAACGGGAACGACCCGAACCTGCTATTGCTTTGCTCAAAAAAAGCTTGGAACTCCCCATGAACCGCATGGCCGTGGCGTATGTAAAATTGGCCCTAGGGGATATTTTGGTGTACAATCAGCAGTTCAATCAGGCGTTGATCAATTTCACTCAGGTGCAAAAAAGCCTTAAAAATGATGTTTTGGGTCAAAATGCGCGATTCAAAGTGGCACAGACCAGTTTTTATAAGGGCGATTTTGATTGGGCGCTTACCCAATTGAAGGTGCTTCGAAGCTCCACTTCGCAACTCATCGCCAACGATGCCATGCAATTGAGCCTATTGATTTCGGACAACTCTTTGGAAGATTCCACCCAAACCGCATTAAAAAAATACGCTAGAGCTGACTTATTGGCTTATCAAAATAAAAACAAGGAGGCCGTTGCCGTTTTGGAAGAGATTTTGCAAAACCACAAAGGCGAAAAAATTGAAGACGAAGCCCTGCTAAAACAAGCCGAACTTCTGGTGCAACAAAAGGACTACGAAAGTGCTGAGTTCAACTATAAGAAAATCGTGGAATTCTATTCGGATGGAATTTTAGCTGATGACGCCCATTTTGCCTTGGGAGAACTGTACCGAAATATCCTCAACGAACCCGAAAAGGCCAAAAGTCAGTACGAGAAGATCATCTATAACTATCAGGACAGTTATTATTTTCCGCAGGCAAGAAAGAATTTTAGAAGGCTCCGTGGCGATGCTATTAACTAATTCTTCCCTACATTTAGACCAAGAAACTCAAGGTCTATGCTTATTTACAACGTTACCATCAACATAGATGAAAGTGTCCATGACGAATGGCTTATTTGGATGCGGGACAAGCACATTCCTGATATGCTCAGCACTGGGAAATTCTCCCATGCCAAAATGGTAAAGGTTTTGGTCGAGGAGGATATGGGGGGCATAACCTATTCCATCCAATATACGACCCAGGATCGAAAAACTTTGGAATCGTATTACCAACAAGATGCTGAACGTTTAAGAGCCGAGGCCCAAAAATTATTTCCCAATAAATTTGTAACCTTTAGAACTGAGCTCGAAGTCATCAACCAACAAATACCGTAACCCATTGGACTATCTTTTTACCTACGGTACGTTACAGGACCTGCAGGTGCAGGAATATCTTTTTGGGCGGATTTTGGATGGAAAATCAGACGCTCTCTTTGGCTTCAAACGATTTGAAAATGCGGTTTATGGTCGGTATCCTTTAGTGCTTCATACCAAAAATGAAGAAGACAAGGTTGAGGGTATGGTCTACAAAGTTTCCACAGCCGACCTAAAAAAAGCCGACATCTACGAAACCAGTGCGTACAAACGGGAAAAATTCAATCTGGAATCTGGCTTAATGGCTTGGGTTTATATCGAAAATTCCCAGTAACTTGCAAAAAAACCTCCGTGTCCAAAAAGAAGAAAAGAAAACTGGGTAACGGCAAAACCAGAAAGCCTGAAAATGGACAGCATGAGGGTGCGGTAAAAGCCAAAAAGCACTTGGGGCAGCACTTTCTAAAAGATGAGGCCATTGCCAAAAAAATAGCGGATACGCTTTCTTTGGATGGCTATAGCAATGTCCTGGAAATTGGACCGGGCATGGGTGTTCTCACCAAATATCTGCTGATGCGCGGCATAGACTTGGTGGCCATGGATTTGGACGAAGAATCCATTGTCTACCTGAACCACAGCTTTCCTTTGGAACATCCAGAAGTAATCCAGAAAAATAAGAATCTTAACGTTCTTGAAGCGGATTTTCTCAAATTCAATTTGCAGGAATTGTACGGGGATGAGCAATTTGCCATCACCGGAAACTTCCCTTACAATATTTCCAGTCAGATTGTTTTTAAAATGCTGGAAATGCGGCAACAGGTGCCTGAATTTTCGGGAATGTTCCAAAAAGAAGTGGCAAAACGCATTTGTGAGGGCCCTGGCAGCAAAACCTATGGTATTCTCTCCGTATTGGTACAAGCCTATTACCACGCAGAATATTTGTTTACCGTACCTCCCGGTGTATTTGATCCTCCACCCAAAGTTGATTCAGGCGTTTTGCGACTCACCCGAAAAAAAGAGCTCAATTTGCCCTGCGACGAGAGCCTTTTCTTTAAAGTGGTAAAAACAGCGTTCAATCAACGGAGAAAGACGCTCCGCAATAGCCTTAAAACCTTCAATCTCTCTGATATTCTAAAAGAAGATACTATCTTTGACCAACGCCCGGAACAGCTCAGTGTGGCAGATTTTGTAACGTTGACCCAAAAGATAGCCAATGACCCCGTTTAAACTTACAGACGAGCTTTTAGATGACATCAGACAACTGATCGCCGAAGAAAAAAACAGCGCCCTTCAGTCGATGATGCGGGAATTCCACTATGCCGATGTCGCCGAAATAGCGGATGAGCTCAATGTGGAGGAAGCTACCTACCTCATCAAGCTTTTGGATAGTGAAAAGACATCGGACATCCTAGCAGAAATGCATGAGGATATCCGGGAAGCTGTTCTGAAAAATCTTACTGCCAAGGAAATTGCGGACGAGCTATCCGAATTGGATACCGATGATGCAGCTGACATCATCAACGAACTTCCCAAAGAACTCATTCAGGAGGTAATTTCTGAAATAGAGGATAGGGAGCACGCCAAGGATATTGTAGATCTTTTGCGTTATGAGGATGACTCTGCTGGGGGACTCATGGCCAAGGAGTTGGTGAAAGTCAACGAGAATTGGACCGTTACCACATGCGTTAAGGAAATGCGAGCCCAAGCAGAAAATGTTACTCGGGTACATTCCATTTATGTTGTGGATGATGAAGGTAAACTTAAAGGAAGGCTTTCCTTAAAGGATTTGCTCACCACCTCCACCAAAACGCACATCAAAGATGTGTACATTGCTAAGGTCGATGCTGTAAACGTAAATGAAAAAGGGGAAGAAGTTGCCAAGATCATGTCCAAATACGACTTGGAAGCTATTCCGGTGGTAGATGAGATTGGAAGATTGGTAGGCCGAATTACCATTGATGATATTGTGGACGTAATCCGTGAAGAAGCTGACAGGGATTATCAAATGGCGGCCGGTATATCCCAAGGGGTTGAAGCCGATGATAGCATTTGGGAATTGACACGCGCCAGATTGCCTTGGCTCATTCTAGGTTTATTGGGCGGATTGGGAGCAGCGGCCATCATGGGAGGTTTTGAAGAAATGATCTCCAAACATGCTGTCCTATTTTACTTTACTCCATTGATTGCTGCCATGGCCGGGAACGTAGGGGTGCAATCCAGTGCCATCATTGTTCAGGGGCTTGCCAATGATGATCTAAAGGGGAGTGTGAGCCATCGACTCATAAAAGAAATGTTATTAGCCCTTTTAAATGGACTCATTCTTGCCCTTCTGCTCTTATTATTTACTTGGATTTGGAAAGGTGCTTTTGCCACCGCTTTGGCCATATCACTCTCTTTGGTGGTAGTGATCGTTGTTGCTGGTCTAATAGGCACGTTTATTCCATTGTTCCTTCATAAAAGAAATATTGACCCCGCCATTGCCACAGGCCCCTTTATCACCACGAGTAACGACATTTTTGGCATCTTGATTTATTTTTGGATCGCCAAGCTGATTTTGGGAATCTAGTTTCTTTAGTCAACACACACCAATGAAATCGAATAGAAGTGAATTCATGGCATCTCGGTTACAGGAAGTTCTTTTAAGCGGTCGCTGGATTGCCCAAACCAATATTAAGGAGCAAATAGAAAGTATATCATGGCAACAGGCCAACCAAAAGATAGGTTCTTTAAATACTGTTGCGCTACTTACCTACCATCTTAATTATTACTTGGCTGGCATCCTAAATGTGTTTAACGGAGGAAAACTCGAGATTCGGGATAAATACAGTTTTGAAATGCCCCCAATCCAATCTGAAACAGATTGGAAGAAGTTGAAGCATCAATTTGTGGTGAACTCCGAAAAGTTTGTAGCGCATGTAGAAAGCATGGAAGATTCACAATTTGATGATTATTTTGTTGATGAAAAATACGGAACCTATCAGCGAAACATTGAGGGCGTGATTGAGCATAGCTACTATCATCTCGGTCAAATTGTGCTGATAAATAAAATGATTCAGGCTGAATAACTCCTTATCGCAATTACGTAAAACTAAGATTATGAAATCCATCAATCTAAAACAAAAACATGCTGAGTTCTCCAGCCAATGGCACCCGCACCAAATTGCTGTAGTGGATGATATGCAAGTACTTCTGGCCAAATTACAGGGGGAGTTTGTGTGGCATGCCCATGAGCATGAAGATGAACTCTTCCAAGTGATTAAAGGCACTTTGTACATGCAGTTTCGCGACAGGACCGAAGTGGTAAATGAAGGCGAAATCATTGTGGTGCCCAAAGGAGTGGAGCACAATCCCATGACCAAAAATGGCGAAGAAGTCCATGTTCTGTTGTTCGAAAAGCTCACCACTGCGCACACTGGTAAAGTGCAGCATGAAAAAACACAGACGCATTATCCAAAAATCTAGGAGTTGTATATTTGAGCCATGAAAGTTCTCCACCTGGATACCAACCACCCCCTACTTTTGGAGCAGTTTGCCCAATTAGGTTTTGAAAACCACGAAGATTACACTTCAACCAAAGAAGAAGTTGAAAAAACTATTGACAAATACGATGGTATCATCATAAGAAGCCGGTTTACTATAGACCATCAGTTTTTGGACAAGGCCACCAATTTAAAGTTCATTGGACGGGTTGGTGCCGGATTGGAAAACATAGATACCCAATTTGCCAAGGAGAAAGGCATATTTCTAGCATCTGCTCCAGAAGGAAACAGAAATGCCGTTGGTGAGCACACTTTGGGTATGTTGTTGTCCCTTATGAACAAAATGACAAAGGCCAACCGCGAGGTAAAAAAAGGAAAATGGGACCGCGAAGGCAACCGAGGTGAAGAACTTGATGGAAAAACCGTGGGGATTATTGGCTATGGAAATATGGGAAAGGCCTTTGCCAAAAAGTTACGCGGTTTTGATGTGGAGGTCATCTGCTATGATATAGTCGGCGGGGTTGGCGATGATAACGCCCGTCAAGTAGGAATCATGGAATTTCAGCAAAAATCAGATGTGGTGAGTCTGCATGTTCCCCAAACCGAAAAGACCATTGGCATGGTCAATACAGCATTCATCAATGGTTTTCACAATCCATTTTGGTTGTTGAACACCGCACGTGGAAAATGCGTGGTTACCAAAGATTTGGTGGAGGCATTGAAATCGGGAAAAATATTAGGTGCCGGATTGGACGTTCTGGAGTACGAAAAAAAATCTTTTGAGAACATGTTCGTCCAAAAGCCAAAAGCTTTCAAGTATCTCCGGAAAGCCAAAAATGTTCTTTTGACCCCGCATGTGGCCGGATGGACAGTGGAAAGCAAAGAAAAGTTGGCTCAAACCATTGTGGACAAGGTTAAAGCTAGATTTTGCTAAATTTAGTGGGTGAAAAAGACCATATTTGTTTTTTCAGCCCTAATCGTTGCGCTGCTTATCCTCTTTCAGTTGAGCAAATATGCCTATTGGTCCGGTGACATTTCCATAGAGATCATCATAGCCATAATCGCCGTGATTTTCTTTTTCATCGGAATCTACATCAACAAAAAATCGCTTCGAAATAAAGAGAATGTCGACCCTGCCATCAATCTAAAAAAAGTAGAGGAACTTGGTATCAGTCAGCGTGAATATGAAGTATTGGTTGAAATTTCCAGAGGGCTGTCCAACAGGGAGATTGCAGAGTCACTTTTTGTTTCTGAAAGTACCATTAAAACACACGTCTCCAACCTTTTGGTAAAATTGAATGCCAAACGCCGCACCCAAGCCATTCAACGGGCAAAAGACCTTCAAATTTTGGGTATTTAATTCATTCTAAGCCTAATATATCTTGATTTTGGTACTTTAGTATGAGCCATTCTTTTGGTCCAAATACTACATTTGAATCAACTTTTAATGAATTGACCATGAAAAAAACCGTTACCAAGTTTGGCCTATATGGAGCCATCACCATTTGCATATTGTTCCTTTTAAGTTGGTTCGTATTTAACGACCTCCCCTACTTCTCCCAAGAGGTTTTAGGGTATATATCCATGGTACTATCACTTAGTTTTGTCTTTTTTGGCATCAAACACTATCGAGATAAGGAAAATGATGGCAAGGTAAGTTTCAAAAAAGCACTCGTAATGGGTATTCTAATCAGTCTAATTACGGCCCTGGCGTTTGGGATTCTTGATGTTTTTTATACTGAAGTACTCAACCCAGATTTTATGACCGAGTACTACAACCATAGTGTTGAAACTCTAAGAACATCGCTTCCAGCAGATGAGTTTGAAGCAAAATTAGCTGAGATGGAATCGCAAAAAGCACTTTTTTCAAACCCGTTGTTCTCCTTTGCATTAATGGCGTTGACAGTTTTTGTGATTGGATTTATCATTTCGCTGCTTTCTGCATTGATCCTCCAACGAAAATAAATTTCTTATGACCATAGACGCCCAAACCCCGGACGAATACATCAATAAATTGCCAGAAAATCGTATAGAGGCAGTTTCCCAACTTCGGGAAACGGTGAAAAGTAATCTTCCCGACGGTTTTGAAGAATGTATCAGCTATAAAATGATCGGTTATGTGGTGCCGCACTCGTTATACCCAAATGGCTATCATGTTGACCCAAAGTTGCCGTTACCTTTTATCAATATTGCTTCGCAAAAGAATTTTGTGGCGCTCTACCATTCGGGAATCTATGCGGACAAAGAGTTACACGACTGGTTTGTAAGGGAATACCCGAAATACGTAAAGACCAAATTGGACATGGGTAAAAGCTGTATCCGGTTTAAGAACATGAATACCATTCCCTATGCGTTGATAGCGGAGCTGTGCCAAAAAATGACCCCGAAGGATTGGATAGCCTTGTATGAACAAAACATTAAAAAAACATGAAAAACAGAGTAACCGGAATTGGCGGATTTTTCTTTAAGACCACGGACCCAGATAAAATTAAAGAATGGTACAAAACCCATTTAGGCCTCAACACCGACCAATATGGCTGCTCCTTTTGGTGGAAGGATAAGGATGGGAATGATTGTATGACACAATGGAGCCCTTTTAAAGATGACACTACGTATTTTCAGCCCAGTGACAAACAATTTATGATGAACTTTAGGGTAGAAAACCTAGTGGAACTCCTTGAGCAATTGAAAAACGAAGGCGTTACCATTGTTGGTGATATTGAGGAATACGATTATGGAAAATTTGGGTGGATCATAGACCCTGAGGGAAACAAATTGGAGCTTTGGGAACCTGTTGATAAAGCATTTCTATAGCTATTAAATTATTTACTACATTTAGAAATCGTTTAACCAACACATTAAAGACCATGTCTGAAGAAAAAAAAGACTTTAAAGAAGAAGCCAAAAAAACCGCTGATGAATTTACAGAGGGGCTTAAGAACGCAGGAGGTGACAACAAGAAAATTTTAGCTGGAATCTTAGCGATTCTATTGGGTTCCCTAGGAGTGCATAAATTTATTTTAGGGTACAACAAAGAAGGCTTCATCCTTTTGGGCTTTTCCATAGTAGCTTATATTTTGGTATGTTTTGTAATCGGTGCCTTTTTAGCTTGGATTCCCGGTATCATTGGACTTATTGAAGGTATTATCTATTTGACTAAGTCGGATGAGGAATTTTACAATACGTACCAAGTGGGCAAAAAGCCTTGGTTCTAAAAAAAACAGGCCAGAGAAAACTCCTCTGGCTTTTTTATTTCCTATCATTATCGTAATATTGCAATATTATTTTTATATTTGGCAAAGAGTAGAACCTATGGGAGCTTCAAAAACACATATCTTTTCCCCAACACACAATGAACTGGCACATGTTGCCAAAGTGTTGGCCCATCCTGCACGTGTTGCCATTTTGGAATACATCAGCAAACAGGATGCCTGTATCTGTAATGATCTGGTGGATGTCATCGGCCTGGCCCAACCCACCATCTCACAACATTTGAACGAAATCAAAAAAATTGGACTCCTAAAAGGAACTTTTGAGGGAAAAAACCTCTGTTATTGCATCAATCAAGAACGATGGGAGGAACTTCAACATTCGTTTCATCAGTTCTTTTCCAATATTAACCGTAATTGCTGTTAGCCATGAAAACATCTGAATTTCTATCCGTATTAAAACAACATCAGAACAAAAGTTTGCTTTTTGAATATGCTCCAGACAAGCTGGTTGGGGCCAATTATCATATCACCGAAGTAAAAAATATCACGATTGACTCCGTGGACTGTGGAGCTGGAACCGATTTCTGGAAGGAGACCGTTATTCAACTTTGGGAAAGTCCAAAAGAAAAGGGCAAACGAGATTTTATGTCCATTTACAAGGCTTTGGCCATTCTCAATAAGGTGGACCGAATAAAGCCCATGGAACAAGATGCTGAAATTAAGTTCGAGTACAGTAATGATGACTTTCACACAGCGCAACTTTTTGTAAACGATTACACCTTGGATAACCAATCCTTGACCATAAAGCTATCTGTTCAAAAAACAGATTGCAAAGCGAAGGAAACTTGCGGGATTGAACCTACTGTTGAAGTTAAGGAAGAAGCCTCCGCTGGTTGCGCCCCAGGTTCTGGATGTTGTTAACTACATTTATGATGATTCGCAATATGCAAGCCTCAGATTGGGAGCACGTATGCCAAATCTATACCGAAGGTATAGCCACTGGCTTTGCCACTTTTGAAACCAATGCCCCTACCTACGAAAGTTGGGACGCTGCCCATGTTTCTTCTTGTCGCTTGGTGGCAGAGGAAGATGGTGTTATTTTGGGCTGGGCCGCCCTATCGCCCGTTTCCAGCAGATGTGTTTATGGCGGTGTTGGCGAAGTTAGCGTATACATCGCTGCGGAAAGTCGTGGAAAAGGGGTTGGAAAATTACTTTTAGAGAAGCTTATTGAAGAAAGTGAGAAAGCGGGCTTTTGGACCCTTCAGTCCGGTGTTTTTCCTGAAAATAAAGCAAGTATTAAACTCCATGAGAATGTTGGTTTTCGCTATATTGGCAAACGTGAACGCGTGGGTAAGATTCATGGAGTTTGGAAGGACAATTTATTGTTTGAAAAACGAAGCCACAAAGTTGGAATAGACTAAATATCAAATCAAAAAACACAAAATGAAAAATGTATTGGTGCTCTGCACAGGAAACTCGTGCCGCAGTCAAATGGCCCACGGGTATTTAAACCACTTTCAAGACAAACTGGCCAATATTTACAGTGCCGGTATAGAAACCCATGGCCTTAACCCCATGGCGGTTTCCATTATGAAAGAGGATAAAGTTGATATTTCCCACCATACCTCCAACCATGTAGATGAGTATGCTGGCATCGAGTGGGACTATATCATCACAGTATGTGACCATGCCAAGGAACACTGTCCCTTTATCCCCTCAAAAAATGCGCGACGCCTTCATCAAAACTTTGTAGATCCATCCAAAGTAGATGGTTCAGACCAAGAAATTCATGAGGCTTTTGTAAGTACCCGGGATGAAATAAAGGAGTTTTGTCACGATTTTGTAAAGGAAGAACTTATGGATTAATCTGGCTTAGTCCTCATTATTGACCAAACCTTCAGCAACTTTTCGTTCCAACTCCGCCTGAAATTCCTCCATAACCGGTTTAACGGTGTCCTCAGGTAGGTCCGCTATCTTTATGTACATTAATCCGTCTACGGAGTTATTGAACAGCGGGTCTACATTGAACGCCACTACTTTTGCATTCTGTTTGATGTATTTTTTGATCAAAACTGGTAATCGTAGGCTTCCTGGCTCTACTTCACTGATCAATTTATCAAACTTATTAAGGTCGGCCTGGGTTTCATCAAAGACAAATTCTTTGTCTGCGTCCTTGAGCTGTACCTTGAATTCCTTTTTGGGTCGAATGTATTGGGCCACATACGGGTCCCAATAGTTGGATTTCATAAACTCGATCATCAAGGATTTGGAAAAGTTGGAAAACTGGTTGCTGATACTCACACCCCCGATCAAATATTTATGCTCCGGATGTCGCAACGTGGTATGCACAATCCCTTTCCACAATAAAAATAAGGGCATGGGCTTTTGTTGGTATTCCTTCACAATATAGGCCCGTCCCATTTCTATGGATTTCTCCATCATGCCATACAGTTCGGGTTCAAAACGGAACAAATCCTGAAGATAAAACCCATCAATACCGTATTTTTTGAAAATCTCCGAACCCAACCCCATTCGGTAGGCACCAACAATGGTCTTTTCTTCATTATCCCATAAAAACAGGTGGTGGTAATAGGAATCAAACTTATCCAAATCAATGGCATTGTTGGTTCCTTCCCCTACTTCACGGAAAGTAATTTCACGCTGTCTGCCAATCTCGTTCAAACAGAAGGGCATATCTCGTTGTTGCGCTAGGTAAACCTCGTAGTTTTTGCTTTGCAATACCCTGCAATCCTTTTCACGCAATCGTTCAATTTCACCCTCCAACACTTTTGCACTTACGGGCATAGCAATTTTCTTGGGAGGTTTTGGAATCTTTAAACTGGTGGGCACCTTATCAATCAACCGTTCCTTTTCAAAAACATTGGCCAAGAGGTAGGTTTTCTTCCGAAGTAATTCGGTATACGACTCCAAAGTCTCCTCCTCATTTTGAGTAGCCACGGAAATGGGTTGTCCAATACGCACTTTAATGGGCCGTCTACTCTGCGAGGTAAGCTCAGATGGCAATTTGGCCGTTCTAAAAACATCATTCATTTTAGACAGTCGATAAAAAAGTCGACTGTTACGGGCATGAAAATATATAGGTACTACAGGAACCTCTGCCTTACGAATCAGTTTAATCGCCGCTTCCTCCCACGGCCGGTCAACCACCAATTTTCCATCACGGTAGGTTGACACTTCACCAGCAGGGAAAATTCCCAGTGGGTGACCTGCTTTTAAATGGGCCAGAGCACTTTTAAAACCCATAATGCTGCTCTTGGCATCCTTATGTTCTTCAAAAGGGTTAACCGGCATAATGTAGGGCCGCAACGGCTCTATACGGTGCAATAAAAAATTGGCGATGATTTTAAAATCGGGACGTTCCTTCAGCAAAAGTTTTAATAACAAAACCCCATCAATTCCTCCCAGCGGATGATTGCTGATGGTAATATAGGGCCCTGCTTTGGGCAATCGCTTTAAATCCTCCTCTGGAATCTCGAAGTCTATTTCGTAATGGTCTAAAATAGAATCCAGAAATTCCGGACCAGGAAGCTCTTTGTTCTTGTTGTAGAATCGATTTATGGTCGTAATCTTTGTGGCAACCATCAAAAGCCACCCCACAAAAGTGCCCAAGAATCCATATTTATCAAGGTGAATCACCTTAGCCACTTCTTTCGCAGAAACCAACCCCATGAACTATCTTTATTATTAGGTATGCGTAAAGATAGAAAAATACGGTAATTGGCACCTTCGTTAATAAGAAGGGCACCAAACCCTACTTTACAACAAGCTGTACGGTTTCCTTGCCACGTTGTTCCACAAGCACGGACTTCCCATTTTGAAGGGATTTAACAGCAGTATCATCGAAATGGCGAATAGTGTAGAGCGACACATCTTCATGACATACTACCTTGAATTTTCGTTTCAGTACATCTAACATAGGTTGAAGTCCATTGAACTTATTGTCCAAACACACCGAAAAGCTAATGGCAGAGTTCTGGATCAAATCCACTTTTAGGCGATGGTCATGGAATAGTTTAAAAATTTCACTGATGTTGTCCTCAACAATGAAAGAAAAATCCAATGAAGAAAGTTTCAGTAAAACCTGATTCTTCTTTACAATAAAGCAAGGGGTCTTCGGAACAATCCCTACTCCTTTGCCCACTGTTGTGCCCATATCCTTGGGATTTAGAAACGATTTTACATGCAAGGGAATTTCCTTTCGCTGTAAGGGTTGAAGGGTTTTAGGGTGAATCACCGACGCTCCGTAAAACGCCAATTCTATTGCCTCACGATATGAAATCTGTTCCAACAATAGGGTTTCCTTAAAGTTTCTGGGGTCTGCATTTAAAACACCTGGGACATCCTTCCAAATGGTTACAGATTCCGCATTGAGGCAATACGCCAGAATTGCCGCGGAATAATCAGAGCCTTCCCTACCTAACGTAGTGGTGAAATTGTTGTCATCACTTCCCAGAAATCCTTGGGTGATGTTCAATTTGGACATATCTACATGGGCAGTTACTTCAGCTTGGGTACGTTCCCAATTGATTTGGGCATCGCGGTAATTGGTATCGGTTTTAATCAAAGTACGGACATCCAACCAGGTGTTGGACAATCCAATCTCGTTCAAGTAGGAACTGATAATGGTTGTGGATAACAATTCCCCATAGCCCACCACTTGGTCATAAACGAAAGCGTATTTAGGCGATTTGTTCCACGTTAAAAATCCTTTGACTTCTTCAAAGAGCAGTTTAACCCTGTCATAGATGGGGTGCTTGGGATTTTCAAACAAGTTGGAAAGAATTCCCGCATGGTAATCAATGACCTCCTGCAGTGCCCCTGTGATGGAACTTTTATCCTTAAAATACGACTCCACCACTTTCTCCATGGCATTAGTGGTCTTGCCCATGGCCGATATGACCACCAAAGTATCCTCATAGCCCACTTCTTGTAAAACTCGTACAACATTTCTAACCGCATCGGCATCCTTTACTGATGCACCACCAAACTTAAAAACTCTCATTCAGTATATCTTCTTCTAAAAATTAGTTTAAACTATTTATGTAATTTTTTATGCCCAGCTCGTCCATTTGAACCACATCCCAATCCCTTAACACTTTGGCTCCTTTTTTTTCATAGAACTCAATGGCTGGCTCATTCCAGTCCAAAACTTCCCATTGTATTCTCCTGACGCCAAGATCGTGGCCATATTTTATAACCTCATCAAGCAGTGCGGTTCCCAAACCGCTTCCACGCATACGTTCAGAAACGATAAGATCTTCTAAATGAATTGCAGGCCCTTTCCAAGTGGAGTATCTGGGATACACCAAGGCAATCCCTACGATTTCCTTCTCCACTTCAGCAACAAAACAATGGAACAGCTTATGCTCTCCAAAACCATCATTTTCCAAATCTTCCTTGGAAATTATAACAGCATCGGATTCTTTCTCAAAATCGGCCAGTTCTTGCACCAAAGCCAAGACTTGGGCCATATCTTCCTTCTCGGCATTTCTGATTATATATTCCATGATTGTTACAAATAAAACTCAAAGTTATAAATTTCTAAAACTTTAGCCTTACGAAAACGTTTTAGATTCACAAAATGCCCGATATTTGTCCGTAAATAAAACAGTATTTCATGTCTGACAAACAGCGACTCACCATGGGCGAGTTCATTATCGCCAACCAAGAATCATTTCAATACACTTCCGGGGAACTTTCTAGACTGCTCAACGGCATTCGTTTGGCCGCCAAAGTTGTGAACCATGAAGTAAACAAAGCTGGCCTTGTTGACATTATCGGAGCCGCAGGAGATACCAATATTCAAGGCGAGGACCAACAAAAATTGGATGTATTGGCTAATGAGAAGTTTATTCAGACCCTAAAGAACCGTGAAATTGTTTGTGGGATTGCCTCAGAAGAGGAGGACGATTTTATCAGTATAAATAGTTTTGACAAACAACATAAAAACAAGTACGTAGTACTTATTGATCCCTTGGATGGCTCCTCCAATATTGATGTAAACGTTTCCGTAGGCACCATTTTCTCCATATATAGAAGAGTAACGCCAGTGGGCACCCCGGTTACCTTAGAAGATTTTCTACAACCTGGTAAAAATCAAATCGCAGCAGGATATATTATTTACGGAACTTCAACCATGTATGTCTACACAACCGGACATGGCGTAAATGGTTTTACCCTAAACCCTGCTCTTGGAACATTTTATCTTTCCCACCCAAATATGCAGTTTCCCGAAACGGGCAAAATTTACTCGGTAAATGAGGGCAATTACATCCATTTTCCGCAAGGAGTCAAAGACTACATCAAATATTGCCAAAAAGAGGAAGGGGATAGACCGTATACCTCAAGATATATTGGTTCCTTGGTTTCCGATTTTCATAGAAATATGATCAAAGGAGGTATTTACATGTACCCAAAGAGCAGCGTTGCACAAAATGGTAAACTCCGCTTGTTGTATGAATGCAATCCCATGGCTTTCTTGGCAGAACAGGCCAACGGAAAAGCCAGTGATGGTTTTCAACGTATTATGGACATACAGCCCACCGAGCTTCATGAAAGGGTTCCCTTTTTCTGCGGAAGCAAAAAAATGGTGGAAAAAGCGGAAGAGTTTATGGCCAATGCC
Source organism: Flagellimonas marina (assembly GCF_042651185.1). Lineage (NCBI taxonomy): Bacteria > Pseudomonadati > Bacteroidota > Flavobacteriia > Flavobacteriales > Flavobacteriaceae > Flagellimonas > Flagellimonas marina. The sequence goes on from NZ_JBHSCL010000009.1 coordinate 154,563, forward strand.
AGTTCTTGATCTTACTTCCTGGTTACAATTTCGTGGTAATCCTCAAAATCGATTTTCCCGGTAAATATGGCAATGGACTTATCAATGATTTGTGAAGCTGTTTTGGTGGGAAACCCCAGACCAATTGCATATTTCTCCACCATAAAACGTTCTTCATCATCAATTTCGTGGTCTGAAAAAATGATTTGGAAAAACTCGAAAAGTCTTTTGTAACGTTGTTCGCCACTGTGAGGAGTTTCTATAGGATATTTATTCTCCTTTTTCATGACCTCTTTATACTCTGCCTCTGAAATATTCAGTTTAAAGGCAAACTTGTCCAAAATAGCTTTCTCTTTCGGATTTATTTCTCCATCAATAGCAGCCAAACTGGCCAAAGTGGCAAAGTGGGCCAAGTTTTTTCGGTGGTCTCCGTGCTCGTATAGGTCTAGAATCGGCATATATCAAATTTTGTGGCACAAATATAAATCTTATCGTAAAAAAGCAGGTAAAATAACACCAAAAGAAATTCGTAATTTTCCAATGCTATGAAAAAACCGCTGCTTCAATTTACTTCCAAAGGAATTTATTGTGATAGAGCAAACGTCTATTTAGATCCCTGGAAGCCTGTTGAAAAGGCCATTATCTCGCACGGACATGCCGATCATAGTCGCTGGGGACACAAGCAATACATTACACATTGGAGAAATGTTCCCATTATAAAACATCGCTTGGGAGAAATCAATGTAGTGGGCAAAGAATGGGGAGAGACCTTTAGCGTAAATGGCGTGAAATTCAGTCTGCACCCGGCCGGACACATCATCGGTTCTTCTCAAATACGGGTGGAACACAAAGGGGAGGTTTGGGTGTTTACAGGGGATTATAAAATTGAGGACGATGGTCTTACAACGCCATACGAACTGGTTAAATGTCATACCTTCATCACCGAATGTACCTTTGGATTACCAGCCTTTCAATGGCGACCGCAGGCCGAAGTTTTTCAGGACATAAACAATTGGTGGACCCAAAATAAAGCAGAAGGCAAGACCTCCGTATTATTTGGATATTCGCTCGGAAAAGCCCAACGCCTGATAAAACATTTGGACACCTCCATCGGTAAAATATATACCCACGGAGCAGTGGAGAACATGACCCATGTCATTCGCCCTTTGGCCAATTTACCCACGACCCATTTAATCACAAAAGAAACCAAGAAGCAGGAACTTTTGGGAAATATTGTGGTTGCTCCACCCAGTGCGCACGGCAGTACGTGGATCAGAAAAATGGTTCCTTATGTCACCGCTTCGGCCAGTGGTTGGATGGCCTTTCGCGGTGCGCCTAGAAGAAGGGCCATTGATAAAGGCTTTGTGTTGAGCGATCATTGCGATTGGAACGGACTTTTGGACACCATTCGCGCCACCGGAGCCGAAAAAGTCATCTGTACCCATGGCTACACGGATGTCTTTTCCAAATATCTAGGGGAGTTGGGTTACGATGCACGAACCGAAAATACCCAGTACGAAGGGGAATTGACCGAAAACAATACGGAAGAACAGGAAAAGTCGGAGATGGAATGAAACTATTTGCCCAGCTCATAAAAACCTTGGACAGCACCAACAAGACCAACATAAAGGTGCAGGCACTTTCGGACTATTTCCAAAAGGCAAGTGACCCTGATAAAGTCTGGACCATTGCCATTCTTTCGCACAGAAGGCCACCACGGCCTGTGAACACCACGTTATTGCGAACATGGGCCGCAGAATTGTCCAACATCCCGCCCTGGTTGTTCGAGGAAAGCTACCATATTGTGGGCGATTTGGCTGAAACGATTGCTTTGGTGGTTCCTTCATCAGAAAAAGGAACAAAAAAGTCATTGACGGACTTTTTACAGGAAATGATTGCCCTTAAGCCCAAAACAGAAGCAGAAAAAAAGAAATACCTCTTTAAAAATTGGTCGGTATTGGACTATTATGAACGATTTGTGTTTACCAAATTGATCACAGGCAGTTTTAGGATTGGGGTAAGCCAGAAGCTGATGACGCGTGCCCTTTCCAAAGCAACAAAAATTGAGGAGGACATCCTTGCCTACAAATTAATGGGGAATTGGGACCCCAATACAATCACCTTTCATGATTTGGTTTTGGAGGAAAAAGAAAGTGATTACCTCTCCAAACCCTATCCTTTCTTTTTGGCCTATGCCTTGGAAGGGGAAGTCGATGAGTTGGGTGATGTGAAAGATTGGTCGGCTGAACATAAATGGGACGGCATTCGGGCGCAGGTCATTCTCAGAAACAACGAAATCTTCATTTGGAGTCGAGGCGAAGAATTGGTTACCGACAAATATCCGGAATTTGAATCTTTAGTGGGTGCCATTCCCAATGGAACCGTCCTTGACGGTGAATTGCTCCCCTATCCCAAAGGAAAAATCGGTACATTCAATGACCTTCAGACCCGAATCGGTCGAAAAAACATTTCAAAATCGCTTTTGGACAAAATCCCCGTCAAATTAAAAGTCTATGATCTTTTAGAATGGGAAGGAAAAGATATCAGAAAAAAGGCTTACCTAAAACGAAGAGAACTTTTGGAAAAATTTTATAAAACGCTCACTGAGCGCCCGCCTGCCAGACGGGCAGGTAGTCCAAGTGACCTACCCCTACTCTTATCTGAACGAATGCAATTCAATTCATGGCAAGAAGTTGCCCAAGAACGAGAACTGTCCAGAGAAAAGCACAGTGAGGGTTTAATGCTCAAACAGAACAATTCCACTTACCAAGTAGGCCGAAAAAAGGGAGATTGGTGGAAATGGAAAGTTGACCCCCTCACCATTGATGCCGTGCTTACCTATGCCATGCGGGGGCACGGTCGCCGCAGCAACCTTTTTACAGATTACACCTTTGCCCTGTGGGACACCAATGAGGAAGGAGAAAAAGAATTGGTGACCTTTGCCAAGGCGTATTCCGGGTTGACCGACGCCGAATTTAGACAGGTAGATGCGTGGATCAAGAAAAATACCTTGGAACGTTTTGGCCCGGTAAGAAGTGTAACGCCCCATCACGTCTTTGAAATTGCCTTTGAGGGCATTGCCCCGTCTAAACGCCACAAAAGTGGAGTGGCCACACGCTTTCCCCGAATTTTACGCTGGCGCAAGGATAAAAAAATTGAAGAGGCCAATTCCTTGGATGAGCTTAAAAAATTGATTGTATAACGCAATGGACAGGAAAGAGCTTTTTCAAATCGCTGAAGAATGGTTCCAACAACAAGGATGGACCCCATTCCCTTTTCAAAAAAAAAGTTGGACAGCATTTTTGAGTGGAAAACACGGGCTGTTGAACGCTCCCACCGGCAGCGGAAAAACATACGCCCTTTGGTTCCCTATTGTGTTGAATTACATCAAAAACAATCCCGAATACAAAACCAAACACAAGAAGGGACTCAAGGCCATTTGGATTACCCCGCTTCGGGCGCTATCCCAAGAAATTAGACAATCCGCAGAGCGAATTACCCATGATTTAGGGACCCAAATGACAGTGGGCATTCGGACTGGAGACACCTCAACAAAAGAACGGGCTAGACAAAAAACAACAATGCCCGACCTTTTGATCACTACACCTGAGAGTTTGCAACTGTTACTTTCCTCAAAAGGCTATGCCAAGCTTTTTAAGAACTGCTCCGCTATTGTGGTGGATGAATGGCATGAACTTTTGGGCACCAAACGTGGCGTTCAGATGGAACTAGGCCTATCCCGATTAAAATCGGTTTGCAAAAATCTTCGGATTTGGGGCATCTCCGCCACCATTGGCAACTTGGATCAGGCTAGAGAAGTTTTATTGGGTCCATCCTCCAAAGAACTGGACAACTCAGTGTTGGTCAAGGCCAACCTCAATAAAATAATCACGGTAAAAAGTATCATCCCAAAAGAAATGGAAACCTTCCCGTGGCGGGGTCATTTGGGACTACATTTATTGGATGAAGTGATTCCCATTATCAAAAACAGTAAGACCACCTTACTTTTTACCAATACCCGAAGCCAATGTGAAATCTGGTTCCAAAAAATCTTGGAAAAATATCCCGAGTTTGCCGGGGAAATCGCCATGCATCATGGTAGCATTAACAAAGAAACCCGACTTTGGGTGGAGCAGGCCATTAGAAATGAAAGTCTCAAAGCCGTAGTCTGTACCTCCAGCTTGGATTTGGGTGTAGATTTTGCGCCAGTGGAAACCGTGGTCCAGATTGGAGGGCCCAAAGGCGTAGCCCGATTTTTACAGCGGGCCGGTCGCAGTGGCCATCGCCCCGGAAAAGAAAGCGTTATATACTTTTTGCCCACCCACGCCATGGAACTCATTGAAGCTTCAGCCATGCAAAAGGCGGTGTTGAACAGTGCCGTAGAAGACCGTATTCCATACTTAAACAGTTTTGATGTGCTCATCCAGTATCTGACCACCTTGGCAGTTTCCGATGGGTACTTTCCTGAAGAAATTTATCCTGAAATTAAACAGACGTTTTGTTATCAGGCAATAAGTGACGAGCAATGGCAATGGCTTCTCAATTTTTTGGTGATGGGCAGTCAAAGCTTAAAAACGTATGATGAATACAAAAAAGTTGAGGTTGAAGAAGATGGAAGATTTAAGGTGAACAGCCGTGCAGTTGCCATGCGACACCGGTTCCAAATTGGGACCATTGTAGGTGATGCTACCATTCATGTGCGTTACCAAAAAGGAGGGTACATCGGTTCCATTGAAGAGTATTTTATTTCTAAATTGAGTTCTGGGGATGTCTTCACCTTTGCAGGGAGGAACTTGGAATTTATTCGGATAAAGGGCATGTCTGCCCATGTTCGGAATTCATCCAAACGCACGAATAAAGTCCCTAGTTGGATGGGCGGCCGACTCAGTTTTTCGGCGAAAATGTCGGAACTGCTCCGGGAGGAATTGTACACAGCCGAACTCCCTTCTTCAAAACAATCCAAGGAAATCCAGTCCTTAGCGCCCATGTTTGCCAAACAACGTGAAGAAAGCATCGTTCCTCTTCCCAATCAATTCCTAATTGAGACTTTCGAAACCAACGACGGTCATCACCATATTTTTTATCCGTTTGAAGGTAGGGCCATTCATGAAGGAATGAGTAGTTTGTTGGCCTATCGCATCAGTTTGTTGACCCCGATTACGTGCTCCCTTGCCTTCAATGACTACGGTTTTGAATTGCTATCAGACAAACCCATCGATATTCAGGCGATTTTGGACAACAATCTATTTACAGCCGAGTACATGCTCTCCGATCTTCAAAAAAGTTTGAATTCCAACGAAATGGCCAGACGAAAATTCCGGGATATTGCCGTTATAAGTGGAATGGTTTTCACTGGGTATCCTGAAAAAGGAGTAAAAATGAAACACCTGCAAAGCAGTTCAGAACTTTTGTTTGATGTTTTCAAGGATTTTGAGGACGACAACCTCCTCTATCAGCAAGCCTATACCGAAACTTTTGAGCATCAATTGGAAGAAGGTCGTTTGCGACTGGCACTGGAACGAATTGCCCAACAGGAAATCGTTTGGAAGCAATGCCAACAGCCTACTCCTTTCTCGTTTCCAATCATTACCGATAGGCTTCGAGAAAAACTATCCAACGAAAAACTGGCGGACCGTATCAAAAGAATGACCGCCAAGCTAAACAGATGAGCAGGAGCAAGTCATTTCGAACCGAGCGAAGCAAGTGTGAGAAATCTCAACTGATATGTGATTTCTCAATCGTCGTTGTTCTCCTCATTTCGAAATGACAATACCATTACATTTGCAATAACGTATCGTCAGTGAGTCATAGCATCCATATAAAAGATCAAAATTTTCAACTCCACCCTTTGGGTGGTTTGTTCTGGGTAGAAAAGTCGATGCTTTTGATTAGCGATGTGCATTTGGGCAAAGTCTCCCACTTTAGGAAGTTTGGCGCCGCGGTGCCAAGAAAGGCCATCCACAAAAACTATGTGCTGCTTGATATGATTGTGGCGGATTTTCAACCCTTTCAAATCTGTTTTTTGGGTGATTTGTTCCACTCTTCTCTAAACAAGGAATGGGAACTGTTTGAGAATTGGGTGACCAAAACTCCGGCCGAGATTATTTTGGTTTCGGGCAACCATGATATCATCGCTCCAGAAAAATACAAACAGCTCAAGGTTGAAATTTTCCCTGAACTCATTATCGATGATTTCCTGTTGACACATCACCCAGAAGAGCGAGAAGGACTGTTCACCTTTTGCGGACATATTCATCCTGCGGTGAAACTCCACGGATTTGGAAGACAAAAACTTCGACTTCCCTGCTTCTTTAAAAGTAAAAACCAAATGGTCTTACCCGCCTTCGGTGAATTTACAGGAACCTATACCATGGCCCCATCAAAGGATGATGAAGTGTATGCCATTGTGGAGGATATGGTGGTAAAGGTTTAGATTCTTCGCTTTGCTTAGAATGACCATGGCACATTCGGAATAGTTTGTGTCATTCGTGTCAAAAACCAAGAAGGATTTCTCGACTGCGCTCGAAATGGCAAATAGAGCTTTCATTAAATTCCACAACACTCATATCAACACTATCCAAAAAGTTTCGATTGCCCTTTCGACCAATTGCTTACCAACAAACTTCGATGTCATTTCGATATGAGGAACGCAGGGACAATTGAGAAATCTCACCAACCCATAGATTTTTCACACTCCTGCCCGTCCGGTAGGCGGGCGTTCGAAATGGCAAAAGTAATTCGAGATAATTTGTGCAATTCGTGTCCAATCATAAACGATAGACCTGATTGTTCATAAAGTAACCCTTCGACCACGCTCAGGGTACCTTGCAAAAACATCAACAATTTGTCATTTCGATATGAGATGCGGAGCATTGATTGAGAAATCCTACCAATCCATAGATTTCTCACACTCCTTGGGTTGGTTCGAAATGACATTGCCGCAATATTTGTTATTTTGACAGAGCATGGCGACGAGAAATCCGAAAAAACATTTTCCGAAAAAACATTTCAGTTTATCTTTGCCGCAAAGTTTTTGGATTGACCAAAACCCCAATTTCCCAACGCTTTGCTCAGTCTCCCCAACTCGGGAAACTGCGGAATGCTATTGCCAAACCTCAAAATAACAATGCCAAAATCAATCTTAAAGGATTGGTGGGTTCGTCCCTTTCCTTTATAATTTCAGAGGTTTTTGCTTCTACGGACAAACCTTTCTTGCTGATTCTCAACGATAAAGAAGACGCAGCCTACTACCTGAACGATTTAGAGCAGTTGATTGGTGAAAATGATGTGCTTTTTTATCCAGGAAGTTACCGAAGACCCTATCAAATTGAAGAGACCGATAATGCCAATGTCCTGCTTCGTGCCGAGGTTTTGAATCGAATCAACTCCCGAAAAAAACCAGCAATTATTGTCACTTATCCCGATGCACTTTTTGAAAAAGTGGTCACTCGGAAGGAGCTCGACAAAAACACCCTCAAAATAAAATTGGAGGATACGCTTTCATTGGATTTTTTAAATGAAGTTCTTTTTGAATATAAATTCAAGCGGGTGGATTTTGTGACCGAACCCGGAGAGTTTTCGGTTCGTGGTGGAATTGTGGACGTATTCTCTTTTTCGCATGACGAGCCGTATCGTATTGAATTTTTTGGGGATGAAGTGGACAGCATTCGAACCTTTGATGTGGAAACCCAGCTCTCCACGGATAAGGTGAAGAAAATTACCATCATTCCCAATGTGGAGAACAAGTTTTTACAGGAGTCCAGAGAGAGTTTTCTCAAATACATTTCACCCAAAACTGTAGTTTTTGCCAAGAATCCCGCTTTGATTTACGATCGTATTGATTCGTTTTTTGCGAAGGCCGAAGAGAGCTTTACCAAACTCAGTACCGAAATCAAACATGCAAAGCCCAACGAGCTTTTTGTGGATTCTGCTTTGCTGAAAGAGCAGTTGGAGGATTTTTTGTTTGTGGAGATTGGAGCAACTTCTGTCACTTCGAGCGCAGTCGAGAAGCAGACAGAAAATTCTCCCCCAGCCACTCCCTCGACTGCGCTCGGGAAGACAGCTCATGATAAGATTGCTATCCAATTCAATACCAAGCCCCAACCCTCTTTCAACAAAAAATTCGACCTGCTCATTGAAAACCTTAATGAAAATCGCGAAGCAGGTTTCACCAATTATATTTTCTGTTCCACCGAGCAACAGGCCAAACGTTTTCATGACATTTTTGATGAAGTAGACCAAACCGTTCACTACCAAACGGTAGTGTTTCCACTGTATAAGGGTTTCATCGATATAAATTTAAAGCTGGCTTGTTATACCGACCATCAAATCTTTGAACGGTACCATAAATTCCATCTAAAAAATGGCTACGCCAAAAAGCAAGCCATTACCTTGAAAGAACTCAACAAGCTTGAAATTGGAGACTACGTTACCCACATTGACCATGGCATTGGGAAGTTTGGTGGGCTTCAAAAAATTGATGTGGAGGGTAAAAAACAGGAAGCCATAAAATTGATCTATGGCGATCGCGATATCTTGTACGTTAGCATTCACTCGCTCCACAAAATTTCTAAATACAATGGTAAGGATGGTGCCCCGCCTAAAATCTATAAACTGGGTTCTGCCGCTTGGAAAAACTTAAAGCAAAAAACCAAGAGTCGGGTAAAGAAAATTGCGTTCGACCTTATCCAAGTATATGCCAAAAGACGCTTGGAAAAAGGATTCCAATATGCTCCTGATAGCTATCTGCAACATGAACTAGAAGCGTCATTTATTTATGAGGATACTTTAGATCAAGAAAAGTCGACGCAAGACGTTAAAAAAGACATGGAAAGTGAACGGCCCATGGACCGCCTTATTTGTGGTGATGTTGGTTTCGGAAAGACCGAAGTGGCCATCCGTGCGGCTTTTAAAGCGGTTGACAATGGCAAACAGGTAGCGATTTTGGTCCCTACTACCATTCTTGCTTTTCAACATAACAGAACTTTTAAAGAACGGCTTTCAGACATGCCCGTTACCGTGGATTACCTCAACCGGTTTAGAACGGCAAAAGAGAAAAAAGATGTTTTAGAGCGGCTGTCCGAGGGGAAAATCGATATTATCATAGGCACCCATCAACTGGTCAATAAGAATGTAAAGTTCAAGGATTTAGGGTTGCTGATTGTGGATGAAGAACAAAAATTTGGGGTTTCTGTAAAAGAAAAACTTCGTTCCATCAAGGAAAATGTGGATGTGCTCACATTGACCGCTACGCCTATTCCAAGAACACTTCAATTTAGTTTAATGGCAGCACGTGACCTTTCCGTCATCAACACCCCTCCACCCAACCGATATCCTATCGAAAGTCAGGTGATTCGATTTAATGAGGATATTATCCGAGATGCAGTTTCGTATGAAATTCAAAGAGGTGGTCAGGTGTTCTTTATCCATAATCGCATTGAGAACATAAAGGAAGTTGCCGGAATGATTCAACGTTTAGTGCCCGATGCAAAAATTGGTATTGGCCATGGGCAAATGGAAGGAAAAAAACTGGAACAGCTTATGCTCGCCTTTATGAACGGGGAGTTTGATGTGCTAGTGTCCACCACCATTGTGGAAAGTGGCTTGGATGTGACCAACGCCAACACCATTTTCATCAACAACGCCAATAATTTTGGGTTGAGTGACCTGCACCAAATGCGGGGGCGCGTAGGCCGAAGCAATAAAAAGGCCTTCTGCTTTTTCATCACTCCTCCTTACGAAGTGATGACGCCTGATGCCCGAAAACGTATCGAAGCGTTGGAGCAATTCACTGATTTAGGGAGTGGATTCAACATTGCCATGAAGGATTTGGAAATCCGTGGAGCCGGAGATCTACTGGGGGGTGAACAGAGTGGGTTTATAAATGAGATTGGGTTTGAGACCTATCAAAAAATATTAGCCGAAGCCATTGAGGAACTCAAGGAAAATGAGTTTAAGGAGTTGTATGATGAAGTGGAAACAGGTAAGGAAAAAACCTATGTGAAAGAGTTGCAATTGGATACCGATTTTGAACTGCTCTTCCCGGATGACTACATCAACAACATTACCGAACGACTAAACCTCTATACCCAACTCAACCAAGTGAAGGATGAGGAAGAACTCCAAAAATACGAAGCTGAACTGGTAGACCGTTTTGGTGAACTTCCCGAAGAGGCTAAGGACTTACTCAATTCTGTCCGAATTAAGTGGATTGCAACTCATATTGGATTGGAGAAAGTAGTATTGAAAAAGGACAAGTTTATTGGGTATTTTATTGCGGACCAACAATCTCACTTCTACCAAAGCACTGTATTTACTCAAGTGCTGCAATATGTGCAACATCATCCCCAACAAGCCAAACTCAAGGAAAAGCAGACCCGAAATGGACTGCGGTTGTTATTGGTATTTGACCGAATCACGAGTGTTGAAAAGGCATTGAAGGCACTGGAGCCCCTCAGCCCCCAAAAAGTAGTGGCATCATAGCCCAAAATCCTATTATGTCACAAAAACCAAAAACCTATTTTAACTGGAGTTCCGGCAAGGATTCCGCAATGGCACTCCACTATCTGCTGGAGCAAGGCAACTATGACATTGACCGATTATTGACCACAGTAAATGCACATTACAATCGCGTTTCCATGCACGGTCTGCCCAGAAAAGTCTTGGAGTCCCAGGCAGCATCTGTAGGCATTCCCTTGGAGGTTCTTGAAGTTCCTGAAAAACCCAGTATGGAGGAATACAATGATTTAATGCGGAGCACGGTCACCCAATTACGGGATTACGGGTACACCCATACAGGTTTTGGGGACATTTTTTTGGAAGACCTTAAGCAATATCGGGAAAATATGCTCCATCCCTATGGACTAACCACGCTTTTCCCATTGTGGAAAAAGGACACCACTGAGTTGATAGAGGAGTTTCTAGCACTAGGGTTTCGGGCCATGATCATTTGCGTCAACAATTCAAAATTGGATGCATCATTTTTAGGACAGGAACTATCACGGGAACTCATTACCAAATTCCCTTCAAGTGTTGACCCATGTGGTGAAAATGGCGAATATCACACTTTTTGCTTTGACGGTCCCATATTTAAGAGCCCTATTCCTTTTTCAGTCGGAGAAAAAGTCTTTAAGGCCTACGATGACCCATCAAATCCTTCAAAATCCATTCAGTTTGGTTTCTGCGATATAGAATTGGAAACCCTATAATTGACATAAGGCCTTAGCGTCTCTTTTTCAGCATAATATATAATAAAAATGGGTTTAAAAAGTTATATAAAACGATAGAAACCCAAACTATAAAATCGCATTGATGAAACCTCAACTTCTAAAATTCCCAATAGTTCTAGTCTTTGTATTTTTAAGTGTTTCCTGTTCCAACGACGATGATGGCGGTAGCCAAGAAGTTGCGGATTTTACCGTTTCTTCTTTTACAGATGATAGGGATGGAACCACCTACAAAACCGTAAAAATTGGTAATCAAGTATGGTTTGCTGAAAACCTAAATTATACTTTGGACAATGGACAAAGTGCATGTTACGATGACAGTGCGTCCAATTGTTTGTTATACGGCAGACTGTATCGAAGTGATGATGCAGCAACTGCGTGCCCAGATGGGTGGCATCTTCCTTCGGAAGAAGAGTGGCAAGAACTTTTTGATTATTTGGGTGGCAACACCGTAGCCATGAATTTGTTGGAAGTGGGTGCCAGTTTTCAAAATAGGGATGTGGAATTTAACTTATTGGCCGCTGGTAGATTTTGGTCCACCCAAGTGGGGTATGAGTTTTTGAATAATACAGGGTTTTATTGGACCACCTCTCCCGGCGGTTCCCAATTCGCAACCACAAAATTTATTGAATTTACCCCTGGAACTTCATTGACCGTTGATTGGGAGAATGTTGGAAGAAAAATGAGCTGCCGATGCGTTGAGGATTAAATAACCCTCGCGCACCTTCTTCACAAGCTTTTTAATTTTTAAGAGTTCGCTTCCATGTCGTAATCGACCCGTAGGATTGTCGTTTTCACACATGAGTAGACTGTTTTGTTCCCCATATATTTGGGTAGCTATAAATTATTGATACTCATGACAGAAAAAGGAAAATTTTTAAGGAAATTTAATGAGGCTTTCGCCAAAGGGGATACCCAATTTATTGCTGAAAGTGTGACCCAGGATATCCAATGGACAATGTTTGGGGATAAAACCATAAATGGCATGGAAGAATTCAAAAAAGAAATTGAATCCATGGTACAGTCTGAATGTGGCCTGGAACTCGATAAAATCATTACCCACGGAAACACTGCCGCGGTGAACGGCGTTATTCATTCCCAAGACCAAAATGGAAATCCTGCTGCCTATGCTTTTTGTGATGTGTATACGTTACGCGGGTTTAAAAATCCCAGGATCAAAGAAATGAAATCCTATTTTACGAAAATCAAATAGAGCAATATGAAAACCAATAAAGTAAAGACGTTTTGGATAAATCTACCTGTAAAAGATGTGAAAAAATCCAAAGAATTCTTTAACCGCCTCGGCTTTCAAGAAACCGAGAATCAACCAAAGAACGATGAATATGCCGGTTTCTATCTTGATGAAAACAAAACGGTGTTGATGCTCTTTCCTGAAGAACGTTTTGCCCATTTTGCCGGAAACCCCATCGCTGATACTTCCAAAGGTACCGAAGCATACTTGAATCTTGACTCCCCTACCCGTGAATATGTAGACGAGTTTTCCGAAATGGTCAAGAATGCTGGCGGAACTGTATACGCAGAACCCTCGGAATTGGAAGGTTGGATGTATGTTATGGGTTTTATCGACCTAGATGGACATCGTTGGGGAATGCTGCATATGGATATGTCCAAATTACCAAAGTAAAGTTTATACCATTTAATAAATACAAAAAACTGAAATATGGAAAACCAAAAACCCAATCCCGTTGTGTGGTTCGAAATTTATGTGAACGATATGGCCCGTGCACAAAAATTCTATGAAACTGTTCTGGATATCAAATTTGATAATCTTCCTATGCCTTCCGATGAAGGAGGATTGACCATGAAATTCTTTCCGAACGAGATGAACAATTTTGGCGCTGGCGGCGCACTCTGCAAAATGGAAGGTTTTGCCGCAGGAGGCAATAGTACCTTGGTTTATTTTGGAAGTGAGGATTGTAGTATTGAGGAAGCCAGAATTGAAAAAGCCGGTGGAAAAGTGTTCAAGCCTAAATTTTCTATAGGGGAATATGGTTTTATTGCCCTTGGAACCGATACAGAAGGGAATATGTTTGGTCTGCATTCCATGTCTTAACCATACGTGAATGAAGCAGATTTTTATAAACCTACCGGTAAAAGAGCTTCAGGCTTCCCAAGCTTTTTACAGGGAATTGGGATTTTCCGATTATGAATTGTTTTCGGGTGATAACCAAAAATGCATGAAGTGGGGCGATGCTGTTTATGTGATGCTGCAATCCTTTACCTTTTTCAATTCTGGGAACAACAAAACCATTGCAAATCCTAAAAACAGTAGAACCGCTTCATTTACATTGCCTGTTGATAGTGTGGAACTTCTGAACCATATGGTTGAAAAAGGCATACATGCAGGTGGAAATGAGCCTACTCCAATTCGTGATGAAGGATTTATGAAAGTTCGAACCCTAGAAGACCTAGATGACCATTCTTGGAGTATCATTCATCTGAATATGGAAAAATTTCTTGACATTAAGAATAACAAATAGAAATAATTCCACCTCCTTTGCCAACCTAAGAGGAAAATCATAGAATTGTTCAAAAAGCCTGATACACCTGCTTTACAAAATCCCCAATTTGTGAAGGCTCCAACCATCGCGTCACGATAAGCAATCCGCTTTTTTGGTCCACCACAATAAAATTGCCGCCAAATCCGGCTGCGTAAAATACATGTTCGGGCACATCTTCCCAATGGCGGGGGCCTTTTTGGTTCAACCACCACATATACCCGTAATTTACATTGGGCACCGAAGGCTGCGTAGCTTTTTTGATCCAATCTTCACTGACCAGTTGTTGGTCTTTCCATTTTCCGTTATTGAGGAACAACAAGCCAAAACGGGCCATATCTTCGGTAGAAATAAACAGTCCTGCTCCAGAATGTCCTCCCCCGGTCACGGATTTCATTTTCAGCCCATCAATTACAGTCCAAGCATGATCATAACCATACCAACGCCATGCGGGGGTCGCCTCAATCTTATCCATCAACTCCTCCTTCAACACCAAGGGCAATGGTTTTCGCCAGAGATGCGTCAAAGCATAGGCCAGTACATTTACGCGAACATCGTTATATTCCATCACAGTGCCCGGTTCGTTGAGCTTCCGAAACTTCCAGTCGTCTAGATCACCTTCACTGGGCGGACGATCGGCCCAATCCTTACCGCCCCACAGTTCCCCAGACCAATCTGAGTTTTGTTGTAGCAAGTGCTCCCACGTAATCTTGGAATTATGGGCACCATCAAACGTACCATCCCAAACATAATCCCCAACTTTATCCTTTACATTTTTGATTAATCCTTGGTCTTGAGCCAGTCCTGCCATGGTAGATAAAAAGCTTTTGGTGACGCTAAAGGTCATATCCACCCGCTGTGTATCGCCCCAAGAGGCCAGAAGATATCCATCTTTAATAATCATTCCGGCAGGACCTCCCCGTTTTTTTGTAGGTCCCAAAATTTCATGAAACGGTTCTCTTTTGAATCCCTCCAAAATGGCCTGACGTAAATCCCGGGAACCTGAATACTCATTGTTTTGGGCAAACTCAATAGCAGTATCGAGTTGTTTCTCATTGTATTTAAATTGACTTTTCTCGGCGGTTTTCCAAATCTCGTAGCGCGTTGGAAAATAGAATTCCTGGGCTACCGCAGAATTCGAACCAAAAACGAGCAAAAGAAGAAAGGAGAGTTGTAAAAATTGCTTCATGGGGATATGTTTTATATCGCCTGAAGGTAATAATTGTTATTGAAATCGTCCCAATGGCTACCTTTGCATTTCAGCTATTGAATTATGGAAAAATTGCCTCAATATTCCGTTCCGGTCCAAACCAGAATTGGCCATGTGCACCTAAAAGTATCTGACCTACAAAGATCCTTGGATTTTTATTGTGGGCTTTTGGGTTTTGAGATTACCCAAAGCTACGGCGACCAAGCCGCTTTTATTTCAGCGGGTGGATACCATCATCATATTGGATTGAACACCTGGCATAGTAAAGGAGCACCACCTGCCCCAAAACGGGCTGCTGGACTATTCCATACGGCCATTTTGTATCCTACCCGAAAAGATTTGGCCACTATCCTAAACCGATTGATGGAGGCAGAATATTCCTTGACCGGTGCAGCCGACCATGGGGTTTCCGAAGCACTGTACCTGAACGACCCCGATGAAAATGGTGTGGAACTCTATTGGGACCGACCCAAAAAAGATTGGCCACAAAAAGAGGATGGCTCTTTGGATATGTATACTAAATCCTTGGACTTGAATGACCTTTTGACGGAATTGAAAAACGACTAAAACCGTTTTTTCCAGACCATTTTCCCTTCGGCATTATAGTAGTGCCACATACCTACCTGTTCATCATTTCGGAAACGTCCTGTTATTTTTTCGGTGCCGTCTGAGTAGTATTCCGTATAGCGACCGTGTTTTAGCCCATCCTTTAGGTCAACCTCGAACCGTAGCGACCCATTGGCGTAATTTCTACTGAAGGATTTTGCATTTAAATCGGTGGGGTAAATGGGTTTTAGGTCAAAAATGGCATCGGTGATTTCCGTTGAGTTTGAGGTATTAGGATTTTGCATTTGAATCTTTTCCTCGAACTGGGCATTTTTCTTGACTTCCTCCACATTTTGATAGTTCAGCACCAATCGACTCTCAAACAAGTTGTCTTCAGGGGTGAGTTGAAACCCAACTTGGGGAAAGCAAATGATGAAATCCTTGTTTTTTCTCATTTTCTGTTTGGTAGTAGCATCCGCCAAGGCATACATATTATTATAAAGTACAGGAATGTTGCTATAGACAAATACGGTCGATTCGGATTTAAAACGATCATTGAACTTTCTGAATTCATCGGAAGTGGACAAGGTTTTCTCAGCCACAACATTATCAATAATACTTTTTAAGGTGTTGGGGTTATCACTAAAAATGACATAGCCATTAATCTGTGTAAAATAGGGTTTGTCAAATTGTTCAAACCGATTTCCCAGCAAAATCTTGAAAAAGCCTTTTATGGAAAGAAAATTAATTTCATGCTCCTTATAGTTCACCGCCTTAAACTTAACAGGCGTCTTTTTTCGGATTTGTTCCAGTACAAAATCCAGATTTTCTTTGGCTTTTTCAGAATCATTCGCTTTTAAGACTAGCGCCATATCATTTTTTCCTTTGGAAATATGGGACTGAATCTGCAAAAGGGCCACCTCATCCCCAATCCAACTGACAAAATTCTCTTTGACATCGATTTTAAGGAACTTCTCTACTTTTTCAATACCAGCTTGGTAACTTTCAAACTTTTTGGGGTCATTTTGCTGAACCATTTCAAAATTCTTGTAGAACTCAGAAAAGCTATCAAACCCATAACTGATGTAGAGTGCGGTACGTTTTGGCGCTACTTGGGGAATGGTTCGTTCCGCAGTACCCGACTTTTGAAGGGCCTCCAAGTAATTTTCATTGACAGCACTGATGTTGGTAAATCCGTTGGCCACCAACGTACTGTTCTTGTCCAAATCAAAATAAAAACCAGAGAAAAGGAAGTTTTCACTGGCCCGTTTCACCCAATCTGAAGGCTGATTGGTAAACCGTTTTATATAGTCATCCAAATAATTGTACTGCAAGTACATGCGGAACAGGTCCTCGTGCCCCACTTTTTGGTTGATTTCAATAAAATTGAGGTTACGCCCAATGACTGGTTCTTGGTATTGATCAATAGAAGCCTCTACCAAGGTATGGGTATACGATGCTATCAACTGGTTTTTGATAAAGGCTATGTGCATGGTCTCCTTGCTCTTGCGATCGTGCACTTCTAAAATTTCGTGGTCGTGGTAGATACGTTTGCTCAATTCGTAATCTTCGTTGAGCAGGGTATTGAAATAACTTTTTAGCAGTTGAAGTTTGGCGATGCGCTTTAAATCCAGTACATAGAAAATTCCATACTCCTTTGGAGAAATCATATGGATGGAGATGAACAGTGCCCGGCCATCAAAAAATTCAAAAAGATTATGGTTGTTCTGAAAGACCGTATCTACCTTTTGAACGTTCTCCGTCAGCTCTGCGAAATAATCGTTCTTCCGTAGATGTTGCCACCCTTCGCTTTCACTGATTTTTTTCCAGCTTTCCACCGGGTGTTCCGATTCCACCACAAAAACGGCATCCTTCGGAATAAGGTAAATGGATTGTAGATTAGTCTTTGGCGAAAGGAGGAAAACATAGGCCAGATAGCACAAATAGAGCACCAAAAGGGCCAACAGTCCGAAAAAGATTCTTTTTTTGGTCATTCTTCCAAAAGTGTCTTGTTCTAAAACGGTATTGCGGCCATTTTAGTCTAACACACTGTGAAAGAAAGCAATCCTACAACAGTTTTAAATCTTTAATGGTCTTGAAGGCCACATCCACTTGTTCCTCATTGACCAAGATGGTAAACTCATTGGTGGTGGAAATTACCTCGTAGAGTATAATCCCCTCCCAGGCCAAGCGTTGGAAGATAAAGTAGTAAATTCCCGGGACAGAGACATTTTCTGCCGGAAGCTTAACCGTAATGGAAGACAATCCATCCGCTTTCTGGGTACAGCGTTCGTGTTTAAAATACTTTTCCACTACACCATCCATAATATTGCTGATTACAATATTGATTTCGTTGACGCCTCGTGAAGAGGTATAAAAAACATCTTGATTGTCATTTACTTCTTCCAACAAACGGGCTTGCTGTTGTAGAATGGTATCTGAAGCCAAAAAGGTATAATCCGTCAGATTAGATCGCACCGTAATCTCACCAATATTCTTGAGCACTTTTACAATCCTATGGGTAGCTCTGAACTCTAAATCGTCTGACAGACGCTTCAATGCCATCACTATGGCACCATCTTTTACATCTTTACCCAGGGCATCGGCTATTTCGGGTTTTATTTGTCGGGACAAGGAAGTAAGGTTAATAATTCCTTGCGCAAGAGCAGTTTGCAGAAAAGGCTTCTTTTTAATGTAATGCTCAACTACTGCGGAAATTGTTTTCATTATTTCTTGGTTTGGTCTGACGCAAAAATAACATATTGTTACAAAACAAACAAATGGTTAGAAAAAATAAAAAGCATCCTCCAGATGGTCAATTTCAAAATTCACCTCTTTTTTAATGACGGTGATTACGTCAAAGCGGACCTCAACATCCAAATTATTTTCCTGGACATACTGATCGGCGGCTTGAACCAAAAGACCTTGTTTCTTGGCGTTGATTGTAGTGGAAATATCTTCCAAGAACCCTGTGTTTCTTGACTTTACCTCAACTATGGCCAAAGTCTCCCCCTGCCTGGCAATAATGTCTATTTCAGCTTTCCCAAAGCGATAATTTCGAGCAAGGATTTTATACCCTTTCCCAAACAAGTAGTCCACGGCAAGTTGTTCACCTTGCTTGCCAAATTCATTATGCTTTCCCATTGATTTGGAAAAATATTGAAAAAAACGTGCAGTTCATCGAAAAATTTGGTAGTTCACAGTGATTAAAGCGTTTAGATTGTAATTTGTTGGCTGAATTGAACCACGCCCAACGTTAGCTAAACATATAGTTGCCCCAAAACTATGTACCTAATTAACGCCAGACATTGCTATGGAATACTTCATTAATTGTAATTCCTCAACGTTGGCGCCGTATACCACTCCATTGGATGAGTTACGTGCCGCCCACTTATACCGGAGGCTTGGTTTCAGTGCCTCGGTACAAACGATTAACGCCGCTGTTGGACAAACCGCAGATACCCTAGTTGACAACCTTATAGACCAAGCACTTGCCGCTCCAGTTCTACCAGCACCTGCCTGGGCAGATTGGAACAACTCCAATTATCCTGCCGATGACGATTTGGCGAGACAATTAAGACGTGCCCAGTTGGAGGAATTTACTACAGCCTATGGTAATTCCCTATTGGACAACAGTGTCAGAGATCGGTTGAGCTTCTTTTGGAGCAATCACTTTGTGACTGAGTTGGATGTGTATGACTGCAACCAATTTTTGTACTACTACGTCAACTGTCTTCAACGCAACGCCCTTGGAAATTTTAAAACTTTCGTTCATGAGATTGGCTTAACCAGTGCCATGCTCTATTATTTGGATGGTGTTCGCAACCGCGGAAACAATCCCAACGAAAACTATGCACGGGAGCTTTATGAACTCTTCACCTTGGGAGAGGGCAATGGGTATACGGAAGAAGATATCATTGAAACCTCCAAAGCTATATCAGGATATACTGAGCGAGGCGAAGAAGGCTGCACACAAGTAACCTTTAACCCGGAAGACTTTAATACGGAAAACAAGACCATTTTAGGGCAAACCGGAAATTGGAACTATGACGATGTCATCGACATCCTTTTTAATGAAAGAGCCAACGAGATTGCCGGTTTCATTTGCATGAAATTGTATGAATATTATGTTCATCCCGATTCATCTGGTGAAGAAGGTGGCAACGCCCAAGATATCATCGCTGGAATGGCGCAAACTTTCATAGCCAACAATTTTGAGATTGCTCCCGTTCTGCGACAATTGCTGAAAAGTCAACACTTTTTTGACGAAACTGCCATTGGGGTTATCATAAAAAGTCCGTTTGACCTTTACTTACATATGGTCAAGGAGACTGGCTTTGCCTATGATGATACCACGGTGTACAACATGATAGATTCAGCAGCCTTAATTGGCCAAGAGTTATTTGATCCTTACGATGTTGCCGGTTGGCAACGCGACCGTCAATGGATCAATACCAATTTTATTATTGGACGATGGTTAACCGCTGAAATGTATCTTGAACGGTTCTATCAAAACAATGCAGAACAATTCCGTGATCTAGGATTATCGTTATCCGGTACCGCTGGACAGACAAGCAACAACCCAGATGAGGTAGCAAAGCCAATTATCGACTTTTTTACCCCAAAAGGATTGTTGACCGATGCAGACTATGACCGAGCTTATATTGCCTTTAGAAGCGACGTTGATGTAAACTATTACGAAGGGGGCACCACTCCTTCTTGGACCCTCCTTGGATGGGAAACAGGACCATCACAAGTTTTCTTGTTACTACGTCATTTGTCCAGAGAACCCGAATTTCAACTAAAATAACCCTACCATTATGTGCGATAATCACCACACCCACCATACATCTCCCCATAAAGGCCTAGAACACGAAGGCCATGATTTAGAACACAAAAATTGGAGCAGACGATCCTTTATCCAGGCACTGGGTATAGCAGGTTCTGGTTCCATGTTCTTGGGGAACCATTTTATTTCAGCATCCGCCCCATCTCCTCTTACAGCTGCCATTGCCGCTGCAGAAACCGATAATATTCTCATTCTCATCAGGCTATCGGGAGGAAATGACGGACTGAGCACGGTCATCCCCATTCAACAATATGATACTTATGCTAACGCAAGACCCAACATCTACATTCCAGAAAGTAAGGTCCTAAAACTTACCGATGATTTTGGTGTACCCACCTACATGGGTTCCTTGGAACCTCTTTGGGGCGAAGGTCAGTTCAAGGCCGTTCACGGCGTAGGGTACGAAAACCAAAGCCTGTCCCACTTTACAGGGTCCGATATTTTTGCCAATACCGATTTGAACACTACCGGCTTCGGCGGTGAACCTACTGGATGGATGGGCAGACACTTTGAAGATCTCTACCCAGATTATTTGATCAACCCGCCAGAAGCACCTGCAGCCATTCAAATTGGAAACTTGGCCAACTTGGTCTTTCAAGGAAATGAAACCAACTACGCCTTTGTCACCAATAATGTGGACCAATTGCAGCAAATCGCTGAAACAGGTCTGTTTTATGACATCGAAACTGCACCGTTCGACAACTGTATGTACGGTGATCAATTACGTTTCTTGCGTGGAGTGGCCAATACCACCTACGAATATGCCGGAAAAATCCATGAAGCCTACGAAAGAGGCGCTGCGTTACAATGCGTTGAATACCAAGACAATGGTTTTGCCAGACAATTGGAACTTTTGGCCAAATTGATCAAGGGAAATCTGGGAACCAAAGTCTACATGATTTCCATTGGAGGATTTGACACTCACGGTAACCAGCCCATTGTCCACGAAAGATTGATGTCCAACCTTTCCATTGCCATCAACAATTTTTATGAGGATTTGGCCTGTACAGAGCAAGATGAAAAGGTGTTAAGCATGACCTTTTCCGAGTTTGGCCGTAGGATCTTCGAAAATGGCTCCAACGGAACCGACCACGGAAAAGCTGCTCCTACGCTCTTTTTTGGTTCAGGGTTAAATGGAAGTGCCTTTGTGGGTGACCACCCAGCGCTGGACAGTCCCAATAGCCGTGGAAACTTGGAATACACCATGGACTTCAGGGACCTTTATGGAACTGTTTTGGCCGAGTGGCTTTGCGTTCCAAGGACTGCCGTGGAACAGCACTTGTTGGGATATCAGTACAGAGCCATTGATTTAGGATTTAACTGTAGTGGCGAAGAGTTTGAGGATATTGCCATGGACAATGACCCACCAACATTTCCAGATACCCCGCCAAGTGATGATGGCATGACCCCACCAGACCCCGATTTGGTGAATACCATCGTGCACACGCCATACTACCCGAACCAACGGGCGCCCCACATCCATTTGGAAATGCCTTTTGCAGCCCATGTTGACATTGAACTTTTCAATATTTTGGGGCAAAAAGTAGGTACTGTTTTTAACGAAATGATGATGGAGGGCGCTGTAGAAATCAATATTAGGGAGCGTATGCGCGACAGCCTATCCACCGGAAAATACATTTATAGAATATCCGTTGCCGATCAACGTATGAGTAAATCCGTAATGATCATGTAAGCGACACAAAAATTCAATTTCCAGAAAGCCTCCAATAGTGCATCCCCTCACCCCAATTTAGGGCTGTACCCATTGGAGGTTTCCTTTTTACCGTAATTCCCGTTTTTGGCTTCTCGTAAAATGAGTATTTTTGGGGCTTAATTCATTTCGTACATGTCTCAGACAAAAGCTCCATCCAGATATACTGTAACTTCTGCACTGCCCTACACCAATGGACCCATTCATATAGGACATTTGGCCGGTGTTTATGTTCCTGCCGACATTTATGTTCGCTATTTACGATTGAAGGGGCACGATGTAGCTTTTGTTTGCGGTAGCGATGAACATGGAGTGGCCATTTCTATGAAAGCCAAAAAGGAAGGCGTTACACCCAAGGAAATCATTGATAAGTACCACAACATCATTAAAAAGTCGTTTGCGGACTTTGGAATTTCTTTTGACAATTATTCCAGAACCTCTGCAGAGGTACATCACAAAACCGCTTCGGATTTTTTCAAAACACTCTATGAAAAGGGTGATTTTATTGAGGAAGAGACCGAACAACTATATGATGAGGAGGCCCAACAGTTTTTGGCCGATAGATTTGTCGTTGGAACCTGCCCTAGATGTGGTCATGGGGAGGCATATGGCGACCAGTGCGAAAATTGTGGATCGTCCTTGAACGCAACGGACCTTATCAACCCAAAATCCACCATCACCGGAGGTGTTCCGGTGCTTAAAAAAACCAAACACTGGTTTTTACCTTTGGACCGTTACGAAGATTTTCTTCGGAATTGGATTCTGGAAGGCCATAAATCCGATTGGAAACCCAATGTCTACGGTCAATGCAAATCTTGGATAGATGAAGGCCTTAAACCCCGTGCCGTGACCCGCGATTTGGACTGGGGAATCCCTGTTCCCGTGCAAGGCGGCGAAGGAAAGGTGCTTTACGTTTGGTTTGATGCGCCCATCGGCTATATTTCGTCCACTAAGGAATGGGCCGAGCGAGAAGGAAAGGACTGGAAACCCTATTGGATGGACAAGGACACCAAATTGGTCCACTTTATTGGTAAGGACAATATCGTTTTCCACTGTATCATCTTTCCAAGTATGCTCCAAGCCCATGGCGATTTCATTTTACCGGAAAATGTTCCCGCCAACGAGTTTTTGAACTTGGAGGGCAACAAACTATCCACTTCTAAAAACTGGGCGGTGTGGCTGCATGAATACTTGGAGGAATTCGCAGATATGCAAGATGTGCTTCGCTATGCACTTACGGCCAATGCTCCAGAGACCAAGGATAACGACTTTACCTGGAAGGATTTTCAAGCACGGAATAACAACGAACTCGTTGCCATTTTTGGCAACTTTGTCAATCGCGTAGCGGTTTTGACACATAAATATTACGATGGGGTGGTTCCTAATCCAAATGCATTTGAGACCGTGGACAAGGAAACCTTGGAAGCACTGAAAAACTACCCTCAAATCCTTTCCAATTCGTTGGAGCGTTATCGCTTTAGGGAAGGAAGTCAAGAATTGATGAACCTAGCCCGATTGGGCAATAAATATTTGGCCGATGCCGAACCGTGGAAACTCATCAAAACGGATGAGGAACGAGTAAAAACTATTATGTATGTGGCCCTTCAGATTGCCACGGGTCTAGCCATTCTCAGTGAACCCTTTTTGCCATTTACTTCGGATAAGTTGAAAAAGATTCTTCGTCATGCTGAACTTGATTCACCATCTCACTGGAATAATGTGCCAAACCTTGATGAATTGTTACCCGCAGGCCATCAAATCAACCCAAGCGAGCTGCTCTTCCGAAAAATTGAAGATGCCGAAATTCAACAACAGTTAGACAAACTGGAAGCCACCAAAAAAACCAATGCGTCGGCCACAAACAATACAGATTCCATGGAAAAAAAGCTAATTCCCCAAAAAGACACTATCACGTATGATGACTTCAGCAAACTGGACATGCGTGTGGGCACCATCATCGAAGCTGAAAAAATGCCAAAGACGGATAAGCTTTTGGTCTTAAAAGTGGATACCGGGCTGGATACCCGAACCATTGTTTCCGGAATTGCCAATAGCTTTAAAGCCGAAGAGATTATTGGCAAAAAAGTAACCGTTTTGGTCAATCTGGCACCCAGAAAACTCCGCGGTGTGGAAAGTGAAGGCATGATTTTGATGACGGAAAGCACTGACGGCAAACTTGTTTTCATGAACCCAGACGAGGATGGGGTTGGGAATGGGGAGACCATCAATTAATTTTAGATGCATTTTACAAACCCCCTTGTTTTTAATAGATGAATAAAAAAATAGTTTTTCTGACTCTAAGTCTAATCTCATTTCTATACAGTCCATTGTTTGGCCAAGATATATTTTTGGAACAAGAATTGCATTTAAAAGATAGTCATTACGTGATGAAGGATATCTTACCTATTGTAAATGAAAGGAATGGAGATTTTGCGCTATTTTTTAATGAGTCGAAAACTCTATTTGCTTATTTGTTTAATCGAAACAAAGAAAAAATAGGAGAAATATCTACTAAAGAAGTACCTAGAAAATATAAAGTCTTGTTAGGTTACAATATCGATAATATCGGAAAAAAATATACCTCCTTTTCATCCAACAATAAAAGAAACAGTTTTTTGGCAACTAGCTTTGATTTTGATTCAAAATTAGTTGTATCCAAGGAAATTGCACTTCCCATTGATGAAGAGGTATTCGTTCAAGCATTAAATCATAATGGCTCTTTCATTCTTATTACAATCACTAAAAACAGTTCCATCTTAAATTTTTACTCTTTTAAAGATTCTTCAGCATATGTAAAAAACGCTTTGGAACTTAAGGATTTTGCCTTTTTGGATAAAAAAGGAAGAAAAATTTCACTTTATAAACTTCTTCTTGATAAGCCTAAACTGTCTTTTTCAAAGACCTCTTTTGAGGATTTGTCATTTGAAATGATAGATACATCAATTCCCGTTCCAATGGAAGCTGCATCGCATGCTAACAAACTTTATCTATTTAACAACAAAGCTTATTTTACATTTGACGGTTTTGACGAGGTAGCCCAAATACTTAGTATTGACCTTGAAAATTTTGAATGGGGCAAAAGAAAAATTGAAAAACCAATAGCCAAAATTTCTACTGATGAGAAAAAGACAAATTCGTTTATCTTCAATGAAAACGTTTTTTTAATTAGTTGTACCAAGAGAGGATTGGTTTTTAGGATAGAAAACTTAAATTCTGGTGTTTCCGTAAAAGAACATTCCATTCTTGTAACTGAGGAAATCAAAATCAATAATACGCCCATAATCCAAGAAGGTGGAATGTATGACAATTATAGAGAATTTGATCGTACAGATAAATTCATACGTAAAGTTTTTGCCTCCAATGTTGGATTGGCCATTAATCGTTATGGCGAAAATTATGAAATTACCGTTGGAGGCACCAAAAATATTTCTTCAGGTGCCCCTATGATGATGCCAATGGGAGGCATTCCTTTGGCAACTACTAGTTTAGGAAATCTAAATTTGACTTTAAACTATTACTACTATTACACCTCTGATAAATCCATCTACTTCACTGGACTTTTTAATAGTGATTTTGACCATATTGATGGTGAAATAGGGGAAAATTCTTTTAACAAGATTGATAATTTCAAAGAAAATAGGCGTGACAGAATCTTTTCTGAGACAGTTTTCAAATACCATAATGATATTTTGTGGGGCGAATATTTACCCGCTAAAAATACATATGTTCTAAGGAGTTTCTAGTGCTAGAAAAGTCCAAAATAAACTATTATTCAATTAGTAATGCTACTACCTTACAGTAACTAAATGCACCTTATTCCTTACATCTTACGGTACACCAGCCTTTCTGAAAAAAATGTTGAAAACACGGTAGCACTCTTGAATAAAGATTGCACCATTCCCTTTATTTCACGTTATCGGAAAGAACGCACCGGAAATCTGGATGAAGTACAGATTGGCGAAATAGTAAAGTACAAAGAGCAGTTTGAGGCATTGGAAAAAAGAAAGGCTGTCATCATCAAGGCTGTGGAAGAACAGGGAAGTCTCACTCCAGAACTACAGGCAAAATTCCAAAACTGCACCGATCTTACCAGTTTGGAAGACCTCTATCTTCCCTTCAAGAAAAGTAAAAAGACCAAAGCCGAAACGGCTAGAAAGAATGGTCTGGAGCCGCTCGCCAAAATCATCATGGCGCAACACAATGATGAAATTGAGTTTATGGCCTCAAAATACCTTAGTAAAGATGTGGTGAATGAAGATGATGCCCTCGAAGGAGCCCGACATATCATTTCTGAATGGATCAATGAACGTACCGATATTCGAAATCAGCTTCGTAATCAGTTAGAGCGACATGCGCTTATTGTGACCAAGGTGGTCAAAACTCAGAAAGAAGATGAAAAAGCACAGAAGTTCCGAGATTACTTTGATTGGAGCGAACCTTTAAGCCGATGTCCTTCGCATCGTTTTCTGGCCATCATGCGTGCTGAAAAAGAAGGGTTCATTCGGGTTAAAATCGAGATTGATGATGACCGCGCTTTGGAAGCGATGGAAAGACGCATCATCAAATCGAACAACGCTTGTGCCGAACAAATTGAAATGGCCATTGCAGATGCCTACAAGCGACTTTTGCTTCCATCGCTTTCCAATGAACTTTTAAAATCAGCCAAGGAAAAAGCAGATACAGCTGCCATTCAGGTGTTCTCTAAAAACCTTAAGCAGTTGCTCCTCGGTGCACCGCTGGGCGAAAAACGTATTTTGGCCATTGACCCCGGATTCAGAACGGGCTGCAAAGTGGTTTGTTTGGATGAACAGGGCGATTTAAAACATAACGAGACCATTTATCCCCACCCACCACAAAAGGACAGCTCTGGAGCCATTAAAAAAATAAGCTCGTTGGTAGATGCCTATAAAATCGAGGCCATTGCCATTGGCAACGGAACGGCATCCCGCGAAACGGAGCAACTGGTAAAACGCATCCCATTTAAAAAACCCATTGAGGTTTTTGTGGTGAGTGAGGCAGGGGCTTCCATTTATTCGGCTTCCAAGATTGCGCGCGAAGAATTTCCCAATTATGATGTTACGGTTCGAGGTGCGGTGTCGATTGGTAGGCGTTTAGCCGACCCTTTGGCCGAATTGGTAAAAATTGATGCCAAATCCATTGGTGTGGGGCAATATCAGCATGATGTGGATCAGACCCAATTAAAATCTTCCCTGGATACGGTAGTTGAAAGTTGTGTGAACTCCGTTGGCGTGAACATTAATACGGCCAGTGTTCCCTTGCTTAGTTATGTATCGGGAATTGGGCCGAAATTGGCTGAAAATATCGTCACATACCGAAATGAAAACGGGGCATTTGGAAGCAGGGAGCAGATTAAAAAGGTCCCTCGCCTTGGTGGAAAAGCCTTTGAGCAAAGCGCAGGATTTTTGCGCATAAAAGATGGTGAAAACCCCTTGGATGACTCTGCTGTTCATCCAGAAAGTTATGATATTGTAAAACGAATGGTGAAAGACCAAGGTGTTCCATTAACTGAGATTGTGGGCAACAAATCGGCTTTACAACGCATCGACCTAAAATCGTATTGCACGGACACCATCGGAATCCCAACGCTAAAGGATATTTTAAGCGAGCTTGAAAAACCAGGTCTGGACCGCAGGGAAAAGGCAAAGGTTTTTACCTTCAATCAGAATATAAGGGAGATAACCGACCTTCACCAAGGTCAACTATTGCCTGGAATTGTCAACAACATTACCAATTTTGGCTGTTTTGTGGATATCGGAATCAAAGAAAGTGGGCTTATCCATATTTCCAACCTATCCGATACTTTTGTAAAGGATGTCAATGAACATGTGAGTCTTCATCAACAAGTGGTGGTCAAGGTTCTAGATGTGGACGTTAAAAGAAAGCGGATTCAATTGGCTTTGCACAAATAAGGGATTCCAAAATGCTCAAAATAGCGTATCATCCCATTTACAAACATCATTTACCCCATGGGCACCGATTTCCCATGATGAAGTATGAGTTGTTACCACAGCAATTACTTCATGAAGGAACTTGTACCGCAGCGAATTTTTTTGAACCTAATTTTCCTGATGATTCCCACATTTTAGAAGTACATGACGCCACATATTATGATGATTTGGTGAATCTTGAACTCAAACCAAGTGCCGCACGAAAAATTGGATTTCCACTGAGCACGGAATTGGTACAACGGGAACGGATTATTGCAGATGGCACCATAAAAGGGTGCGAATTTGCATTGGAGCATGGCATTGCCATGAACATCGCAGGAGGCACACATCATGCCTATTCCAATCGCGGCGAGGCTTTTTGTATGTTGAACGACCAAGCCATCGGAGCCCGATACCTTCAAAATAAAAAATTGAAAAACAATATTTTAATTATTGATTTGGACGTTCACCAAGGCAATGGCACCGCAGAAATTTTTAATACTGACCATTCTGTTTTTACATTTTCCATGCATGGCAAGGGCAATTACCCCTTTAAAAAGGAAACTTCGGACCTTGATATTGCCTTGGACAAAGGAACCACGGACCAAGAATATCTTTCCGTTTTAAAAAACACCCTCCCCGAGCTTCTGGGAAAAGTACAACCCGATTTTATCTTTTATCTCTGTGGTGTGGATGTGCTCGCTTCGGACAAATTGGGAACACTGGCCCTAACTTTGGAGGGCTGCAAGGAACGTGACCGCTTTGTGCTACAAACCTGTTTTGATGCCAACATTCCAGTGCAATGCAGTATGGGTGGCGGATATTCACCAGACATCAAAATCATTGTGGAGGCTCATGCCAATACTTTTCGATTGGCACAGGATATTTATGCGTAATTTTATCGACCATTTAGTTTTCAACCTTCATGAAAATACTGAAATACTTCATCGCCTTGTTGACGATATTGCCGCTAGCTGCACAAGATTTGCAATCAGAAAAAAAGAAAACGCTTTGGAACGATTTTACTTATGATGTTGGCAACATTTTTGGCGGTGTGGGCTATTCCTATTCCAGACCATTTCATTGGAAAGGAAATGACTGGGCCAACTTTGGGTATTTGGCCGGTGGCACCCTACTTCTTTTTACAGTTGATGAAGAAGTTAATCATTGGAAAAATGGCTTTCAGGAGGATATCCCTGATTTTGTGATTGACTATGGGCACGAATATGGAAGTCCGGAAAACAACTACATGCTCACCGGAGGGGTTTATTTGGCCGGACTGTTTACGAAAAATGAAAAATTAAGACGGACGGGGGTACTTTTGATTGCTTCTGCGACCGCAGGGGGCTTTTTGCAACAGGTAAGTAAGCGCATCATTGGTAGGGCTCGGCCCAAAAGTGGGGCTGGTTCTGCCACATTTGACCCATTTCATTTGGATAGGGTGTATGATTATGATTCTTTTCCTTCCGGTCATGCCATGTTGGCCTTTAGTAATGCCTATGCCATTGCCAAACAGTTTAAAAGTCCATGGGTGAAAGCAGGTTTGTATACGGTAGGTTCCATCCCGGGTTTGGTACGTGTAGTGGATGATTTTCATTGGGTTTCGGATGTGGTCTTTAGTACAGTTTTGAGCATTTTTATCGTGGAATCCATCGACAGGTATTTAGATTCCAAGTACAATGAAAAGTACAATGACCAGTCCAAAAATATAAGCTGGAACCTTTCTTTTGGCCCCAGTACTATGGGCGTATCACTTCAATTTTAGGATTGTCGATACTGTATTGTTGATAATTTTCTTATTTAGATTAATTTAAAATAATTACTTTTGTCTGGTTCTTGGATATCGAAATGGGTAAAAAGAAAAAGGATTCAAAGAAAAAGCTCAAAAAAGCATTGCTGAAAGAATTGTCATCCCACGGCAATTTAAAATCCAAATGCTGTGAGAAATACAAGAAAAAGGAAAGCAAGCGGTGCAAAAAATGCCCGTGCTTTGACCTTTTAAAGAAAGTCGCCTAGACCTCTACTTGATTTTTACCTGCCACTCGCTAAGCGTTCTATTGTACACTTCAGTCCCCAAAGAAATTTTTTGTTTATGGTAGTCGTAGGGCTGATACATTAAGTAGGGGGTTATCTGCTCAAAGTAGTAATCTGTATGGTTGCAATGGTCCTCACAAACCTCATCATGTTTTAGGTATGCATTCTTTTTTGCAAACATGTAGGCATCATAGGAAACCCAATCCCAATCTTTTAAATCCTTTTCAAAGCGTTTTTGGTCTTTCCAAATGTCCAATTCGTCTTCTTTATTGCCGGTGACCAAGGTTTGCTCATACTTGGCATCTTGTTGCGCACGTTCCATAAAAAAACTGATTCTTTGTTTTTTGGAATCTACTTTGTGATTTTGGGCGAATACGGTGTTAGTCGTGAAAATCACAAGTACGAAGACATAACCAAACCATTTCATAATTCAAGTTTTATAGGTGAACTTTTATGAATGCTGAGGTTTTCAGTATAGAAACAACTGAAGATGAAAATACCCTACCGGGTAAGCAATCTGTTATTTAAATTTATTTGGGGATGTTCTGGTTTGGGCTTCAGAAAGTAATCGTCCATATATGGAGTCATTGGACATTTGCATAAGGAAGGAGGCCTCCTCTCTTTTGTAGAAGTCACCATGCCCGCAGTCAGGATGACAGTGCTCGATATGATCAACATAGGATGGCCTTTTTTTACTGATATAGACATGATAGGCCTGTGGGTTTTTCTGCAGGAGCATTATTTCAAAATTCTTTTGATCTCTCCAATAGTCGCGTTCATCTTTTTCATTGGAAAAGCGTTGCTCCTGTTCGTAAATCGCATCGCGTTCGGCCAGGCTTTCGTAAAATATAACGTCAGAGGCAGTAAGTTCGCCATCCTGTGCCAAAGAGAATGACCAGAAACCAAGAATAAAAACG
Organism: Flagellimonas marina; assembly: GCF_042651185.1. Lineage (NCBI taxonomy): Bacteria > Pseudomonadati > Bacteroidota > Flavobacteriia > Flavobacteriales > Flavobacteriaceae > Flagellimonas > Flagellimonas marina. The sequence continues at coordinate 185,501 of NZ_JBHSCL010000009.1, forward strand.
AATATTAGGGTTTTTGCTACTTTCATAATAGCTCACTTCATTTGACGAATAACCACCCCAATAGTTACGCAGTTCATCTTTAAGATATGGTGAAAACACCGTAAACAAAAAGAAAGGGGACAAATTGCCCCCTTTTCCGATGATTTGCAAAAGCCCTCTATTTTCCTAACATCAACATTTCGTTGCACTTAACTTCGGTGATGTAGCGTTTTTCGCCTTCCTTGGTTTCATAGGAGCGGGTCATTAACTTTCCTTCAATCATGACTTCTTTGCCCTTGGTCAAATAATTTTCCGCGATTTCGGCCAACTTACCCCAAGCAACCACATTGTGCCATTGGGTGTCGGTCACCTTTTCCCCTTCTGAATTTTTGTAGGTTTCATTGGTAGCGATTGAAAATTTGGCCAGTTTACTCCCATTTTCCATTGTGATCATTTCTGGGTCATTACCCAAGTTACCAATCAACTGTACTTTGTTTTTAAGCGAGTTCATACAAATAAGATTTAAGCGTTAAACAATTGATACTATCGAACTTAGAATTCGACAGGGCAAACATAAAACCACTAAAATCCATGAATCGGTCATGAATCATTTGTTTTCGTTTGTAAACGGATGTAAATGACTGTAAATGTATATAGGTGCCCCATGGGCACCTTAGAATTCATTCATGTTGGTACAGATGGGTTATGTACCAGCTGTCGACACTTGTACAATTACAACTATCAAAGCAATTATTGATCCAATTAAAAAAATGATGGCGGTAATAAGTCGGAGTATTTCAGAAGCTTTCATAAGTACACATTTTTGAAAGTTAAATATCAACGTGTACTAATGCTTTCCCCTAACTGACGTAGGAAAGCTACAAAAAAAAATTTCTTAGTCTAAAAATCTAAGCCTCAACATCCCTATTTTTAGCTTTTTAAGAGAAACGGGGGTTAAAAATTAAGGGGATCTTATCAATATTTACCAAAAACTGATTTTTATTCAAAAAATGTGACTTTTAAGACACAGGTTTAACATTTATTCGTGTCTCATATTGCATATATACCCCTCATTCAGACCGAACACCCTTTTCCACATATTTCTAGATGCCAGGATTCTCCGGGTCGCCATATTTATTTTCACCTTTCCATAAATATCCATTGAAATCCTCATCAAAGACAATCTCCCCAAAGCGTTCGTGGTATTCTTCGCTAGAAGCATCTACTCCATTTCGTAAGGTGAGCTTACGATTTTTAGGGTCCCAATCCAGAATATCGTTCAGAACCTTATGCCAATTGCTGAACATGGATGTCATTTCAAATTGTTGGGCCTTGAAATTGTAATGAATATACCAGCGATAGGTCCGCTCCACGCCTGTTGACGAGACCGCTTCCGATTCCAATTCTATATACGTACTGTCCATTACATATTTACCCGTGCGAAGCGTCTCTTCCCACCAACCCTCTTCAGTATTGTCTTCCCGAACTTGCCATTTTCCGATTAAAAACTCCAAATCCTTAATGCTTTTTTCTTGCGCAGACAGGGTTGTCAGGATACTTAGGACGGTACCCAATAGAAAGATAGTTTTCATGATTGCTTGATTTTTTGATTGACCCTATTAATTTAAGCATTTTTCAATTGGTTTTGAATGGGAAGCTTTCGGATTCGAACACCGGAAGCAGCAAAAATAGCATTGGTCAAAGCGGGTGCGGCAGGAGGCAAAGGTGGCTCTCCTAGCCCTCTGGGCGGCAAATCATTCTTAATGAACTCCACGTGAATTTCCGGTACTTCACGCATACGCATCCAAGGATAATCATGAAAATTAGACTGCTGGGCGGCGCCATCTTTGATGGTAACCTCCCCGTAAAGTGCGGCACACAAGCCTTCCAAAATGCCCCCTTCCACCTGTGCTCTGGCCCCGGATGGGTTCACTACAATGCCACAATCCACCACTACATCAATCCTCAAAATTTTAATATTGCCATCTTCCGTGACCTCAACGGTGACCACTTCGGCCAAAAATGAGCCGGAATTCTTCGCTGCCGCAAAACCCCTGCCTTGCCCTTTGGGCAAAGGTTCGTTCCAGCGACTGTTTTTTCGAACTTGTTCCACTACCGTAATCAAACGACCCACGTCATATTCATAGTCCCCGACCACGGGAACCATTCGAGCTGGGCCCAAAAATTCCAGAAAGTGGTCAATAGGATCCTTTTTATGGAAAAAAGCCAATTCGTCCAAAAAGCTTTGTACCGTAAATACATTTGCCGACTGGGCCACAGCGCGCCACTGACCTAGGGGAACATCGCTCAGCACATGACCGTATTCAAATTGAAGATTGGGTACAAACCCTGCCGGAAATTCATATTCATCAATCTCGGTGCCGGCCGGACTCCCTTCCCTGCCCAAAGATGTTACGCGCGAGGCATTGGCTAAAATATGTCGCCACCCAGTTACTTTTCCATCTTTATCGATAGCCGCGGTTAGTTTTTGAACACTGGCAGGTCTATACCAGTCGTGTTTAATATCTTCCTCTCGGGTCCAGGTGAGTTTAACCGGTTTTCCCATTTCTTTTGAGAGTATGGCGGCATCCATGGCATAATCCACATAGTATCGTCTGCCAAAAGCCCCTCCACTCCTTAATAGGTGTATCTTGATTTGCTCTGGTTTCAAATTAAAAAGTTTGATCAATCCCTTTTCCAGAGCTTCCGGATTTTGGGTAGGGGCCCAAACCTCACAGCTATTTTCCCTAAAATCCACAGTACAGTTCATAGGTTCCATAGGTACATGGGCCAAAAAGGGCAGCTCGTAGGTTTGCTCAAAAACCGTGGCCGCATTTTTTCGCGCAGCTGTAAAGTCCCCATCTTTTCGGACCAGCTCGGTGTCATCAAACTGGTTTCTGAATTGTTCAAAAAGTAGTTCCGTATTTTCTCTTCGGGATGATGTGTTGTCCCAAACTACTTTCAACTTTTCAGCACCTTTGAACGCTGTCCAAGTGGAATTGGCCACAACGGCGACCCCGTTCATAAAATTAGGGCTATTGGGACCGAGCAATCGCCCACCATATTCGCTGTTTCTTAATGTGATTACCTCCATTACTCCTTGAACGTTCTTGGTCTCTGTATCATCAAAACTTTCCAAGCCTCCCCCAAACACTGGGTTTTTTACCACAGTGGCATACAGCATTTCAGGGAGGTTGATGTCGATACCGAATTGAGCCGTACCGTCCACCAATTCCTGAATATCAACATGAGGAAGGCTCTGCCCTACAATGGTATACGAATCTACTGGTTTAAATTCTACTTCTTCCGGCAATTCCATCTGGGAAGCTTCAGCTATCAACTCTTCAAAGGGAATGCTTTCACCGGTTCCTGTATGAATCACATTACCTTTTTCGGTCTTAAATTGATCTTTTGATTGCTGCATTCGATTAGCGGCTACTTCAACGAGCACACTCCGAACTTTGGCCCCAGCAGTCCGCATTAAATCCCAATTAAGGATTACGGCATAGCTTCCGCCGGCCCACTGTTCATCATACTTTTTATCGTAATCTCCTTGGACCACCTTCACTTTTTCCCAATCCGCTCCCAATTCTTCCGCCAGAATCATGGGCAAGGCTGTTTTGATACCCTGACCTATTTCAGGGTTCTTGGCGATTAGGGTCACCCAGCCATCGGTATCAATTTCGATGAGGGGCAACATTGGATACTTTACGGCACGGCCATTGGGTGCGCAGGACTGATAATGCAATCCGAGCAACAACGCACCACTTGCAGATGCAGTAAGTTGCATAAAATGTCTTCGGTTCAAAGTTTTATTCATGATTTCGCTTTTTGATTTCTTTGCCTTCAATCACTTGGTAGGTATGATTTATTTCCAATGCTGTGGCCGATTGGGTAGTTCCCGAAGGCCATACTATTTCAACTTTCTGGATTTTTGAATCCCCCAATCCGAAGTGGACTTCGGGTGCATTTTCACTGCCATAGCCAGTTTCTCGAATGAAGTAGCGCGTCAATACCCTACCATCTTCCAAACTTAGCTTTACCCAACTTCCTATACCGTAGGTATTGGATTCCACCCCTTGCAACTGAAAGGTGACCCAGTTCCGGGTTGGTCCAAGATTGAGATAACAGTCATTGGCCTCCGCTTCGCCGCCCCAATTGCATACATAGAGGTCCAAATCTCCGTCTCGATCCAAATCTCCCATTGCCGTGCCTGCGGAAATGTGGCCCTCAATGGCCGGAAGGGCATTATACACCCGTTGCATGGAAAAATCCTTGCGTCCGAGAAACATAAAATTCTGGATTTCAGGATAACCTTCAGTGCCATTGGCAACATATAAATCCAACCAACCGTCATTATTAATATCTCCCCACGCCTGCCCTTTCGAGGGACGATGAATTTCGTAGGCCACTTCATTATCCGATTTGGAAAACTTTCCATTTCCAATGTTCTCGTAAAGGGCATTTTCATCAGAAATAGAGACATTGGTCACATACATATCCAAATCCCCATCATAGTCGAAATCCACTATAGAAATTCCATAGGAAGCATTTTCCTCTTCAACATGGATTCCGTTTTTTTCTTCTGTAAATCCACCAGATGATGTCCCCAGATAGAGATAGTTACGGTGCTTTTGGATTACGGCTCCTTGCTGGTCTTTTACCACAAAATTGACAATGTAAAGGTCCATAATCCCATCTCCGTTCAGGTCGCCCCAAGCGCATGATCTTCCATCACCCTTGTTGTTTACCCATGGACCTTCTGCTATTCTGGTGAATACGCCCTTACCGTCATTTGCGTATAAATTATCCGCCTCACCATCTCTATTAACCACAAATACATCCATGTCCCCATCCAAATCATAATCACACCAGCAAGCTCCCGGGGAATTGGTTCTATCCATGGTTAAGTCTCCACCTTGCCAAGGGGCAAAATTTCCCTTTCCATCATTTTGATACAGCAAATTGGGAACCCCAAACTGAGTGGTAAAAAAGAAATCTAAATCGTGGTCGTTGTCCACGTCTACGGTGTGGACAGATTCACTCCAAGCCTGAAGGTTATTTTCAGAAATGGCTTGTCTACTAAACCTATCTCCTTGATTGAGATAAATGGTATTGCCCAAGAGTTGAATTGAATCCACTTGATTGGCCACTACAATATCCAACCAGCCATCATTGTTTAAATCTGCCATGGACACTCCCCTAGAGCCCTGTGTTGGACCTTTGAGTGCGACATTCTTAAACAGAATCTCCTGACCTGTTGAAATGAAACCGGAGCTAAAACAAAAAATACAGACTAGAGCCCGGATGGATAGGAGCCCTCTTGGAATCTGATTGAATTGTGATCGTGAATAATAGCATGACATTTTGATTTTTGATTTTTGAATGTGACTTGAGTATAATTGCTACACCAAGCTATCCAATAAAAGTGATGTCATTTACGGTTTGCAGTGAACTGCACGGTTTTTGGTAGTGAATTGCACTAATGGGCTCTTTCTTTGAAGAATTGTTGGATTTTTTTGGAAAAACTCCGACTTACCTTGTGCTTGGTTTGGTCCTTTAAAACCAGTTCCAATCCTTGCGACATATTCCCCACCAACTCGGAAACATACTCTACATTGACAATGGTAGATCTATGAATTTTTTGAAACATGGGGCTGGGAAGAATATCATGGAATTCCTTGAGTGGTTTCCGCATTACAAAAATGCCCGAAGTTGTGGATAGTTTTGTATAGTAGTTCTCGGCTGTAAGCGAATGAATTTGGTGAGGCTCAAAAAAATAGGATTTGCCACCACGCGTGAGTTCCAATAGAATTGGATTATCCTGTTCGGCTTTTGATTCTTTTTCTGTCCATAGTTTTTCTATTACAAACCACAGCAATCCAAAATCTATGAGAGTCCAAAAAATAAAGAAGTAGCGATAAACCCCAAATCTAGATTCTGGATAATTTAAATAGGGACTAAAGTTTGAGCTTATCATGAAAAACCACCCGAAATGGCAGACAATCCAAAAGAGCCCCGTCAAAAAGCCAATCCATTTGCCATATTTTTGTAGAAGTGTCCTCTTTCTAACCTCCTTTAGAAGCCAAAAACCTAAGACCCAAGTTAACCAGATGCACAACTGCCATGCAATCACATACCAAACGGATACTTGATCCCGCGAAGAATATTCCCGCCAATGGATCAACACCGCAAGAAGCAGTGAAATTATTATCGTTATACCAATAAAATTCTTGGTCTTCATAAGAACAACAAGGTAACCTTTACTATCTGTATAAAGTTATTAAATAGTGGCAATCCACAAGTTCTATTGAGCTATTCCAGATTTGTGACTTACCTACATAATTGGTGTCCTAGTAAAAAATCAACTTAAACTCATGTCCATCCGAAGCATCAACAAATACACGGTCATAAAAAGATTTAGTCTTGGCAAACGAATGTACGATACCTTGGACACCCTATACATCCAAGAACTTGACTCAAAGAACCATGAGCCACAAAAAGTATTTAATAGTCACAAGGAATATGTAACTGATATATCTGCAGATATCTATTTGTCCCTAAACAAGGAATTTATTGTTCAGAGCGCCGACAATTATTGAACTACGCCGTTAGAATTGGCAAAACCCTTTAGTTTATTGGCGTTTTGGGCCTAAATACAGGTCAAAATTCTATTGCATCAATCTTTCCATCAATTGCATCAACCTTTCCTTTATTTGATAGGTATATTGAAAACGAAACAAAAAAATATAATAAAAGATGGAAGCTGTAAAGGCAAAAAATAAAACATTTAAAAAAATTGGATTCACCTATTTGGAAACCGCAGAAATTGTGGTAGCCCTAAATACCGTTTTGGCCAATTATCAAGTTTTCTACAACAAACTCAGAAACTTTCACTGGAATATTGAAGGACCAGAGTTTTTTGAGCTTCATGAAGAGTTTGAAAAAGAATATAACACCGTGAAGGAAAACATTGATACGGTGGCTGAACGCATACGAGTATTTGGCGTTAAAAGTAATTTCTCGCTGAAAAGAACCTTGGAACTATCCAAAGTTAAAGAATCGGAAAAAAGTAGGTCTGCTCTGGAAATGGTGCGAGAGGTACTCAAGGACTACGAAATTATCCATGATAGTTTGTTGGACGGCGTAAATGCCTCCTTGGAAACTGGCGATGTTGCCACTGAGAGAATTTTGACCGATTTCATTACCGAGTTGGAAGAAAGACATTGGATGTTCACTTCTTACCTAAAATAGGAAGCAGTCCAAACATAAAAAGAATTATGAACTTTAAAAAACACACCATGAAAACTATATTGACACTATTTTCATTCTTGACCCTCACCGCCTTCGCAGGGTATGGACAAGACGGGGTCATGAGTGCCACACAAGAACTGAAAACGTATACCGTATCTGAAAACGGAAAAGAAAAACAATTCAGTGTAAAAGTGATGGAGCATAGAAAATATGCTGTGGAACTGAACGAGAAAGATAAAGGAATGGTCAATCAAGACCGGAAATCAACCCCTGCATTTGTTACAAAGTTAATAGCCATTGACTATGATGCGGATGATGCATATGACAGTTATACAACCTTAAAATATAAAGGTTCGGATAAGAATGCCTTTGAAATGTCGCCTACGGATGAAGGTTTTGAAATCAGGGTAAATGACCGAAAAATGCACTACAATGTCTTGGATGATATGTACTACATTAAGGACAAGAACAAAGATTTCTTTATCATCGAAGAATTTACAGCCACACCATAACATCAAAAACAATTCAATCAAAGTTCGTTTTTTGATTGATTGGAGGGTCGGGAGAAATCCCGGCTTTTTTTATTGCCAAAATCGACCTATTTACAACTATATTTGAACTACAAAACACAACCTATGAAACCTTGGTTGCAACCCATTGCCCTTGAAGGAGAATTGGTTCGGCTGGAACCCATGCAGAAAACCCACAAAGTAGACCTAGCGTTTGCCGCCTCCGATGGCAATCTATGGGAACTTTGGTACACCACCGTTCCTTCCCCACCCAACATGGATGCCTACATGGACACCGCACTCAATGAACAACAAGCAGGTTTGGCTTTGCCTTTTACGGTGATTGATAAGAAATCCAATAAGATTATTGGCAGCACCCGTTATTTAAATGTGGATTCTAAAAATAGAAGGGTTGAGATTGGGGCCACATGGTATGCACAGCGCGTACAACGTACTGGAATCAACACCGAATGCAAATATCTTTTGCTAAGACATGCCTTTGAAACACTGACCTGTATTGCGGTTGAGTTTCGAACCCATTTCCATAACCATTCTTCCCGAAACGCCATTTTGCGCTTAGGGGCCAAACAGGATGGAATTCTTAGAAACCATCGGGTTGATGCAGAGGGCAATCTAAGGGATACTGTGGTTTTTTCCATTTTGGATAGCGAATGGAAAACGGTAAAAACTTCGTTGGAATTTAAAATGAAACGAGGGGCGTCCAAACAATGATAGCTTGCAGGTCACGCTTTCACTTGCTGCAACAAATGTGCAAAGTTATAACTGGCCAGTTCTAAATTTTCACTACTTTTTGCTTTGGCATCCTCCAAGTTTCCCACTTGGTTTAGAATGGAGACCGCATAATCCAATCCCATGGTTTGCATTTCTGAAATAGATATATTCAATGAACCACAAAAAGCAGCTATGGGCACTCCTTTCTTTTTTGCCGATTGAATAACGCCCGCAATGGTTTTTCCAGAAAAGGTCTGCCCGTCCAATTGTCCTTCACCGGTGATTATCCAATCTGCATCAGCCAAAGCTTCATCAAAATTGGCCAACTGCATCACCAAGTCAACTCCAGAAGTCAACTTGGCATTTAAGAAAACCACCGCTCCAGCACCCATACCGCCAGCGGCTCCGGCGCCGGGGATTTGTTGTACATCGACGCCAAATGTGGATTGAACCACTGCGGCAAAATGTTCCAAACCGTTATCCAATACTTCCACTTCTTCCGGTGATGCCCCTTTTTGGGGACCATACACTTTAGCTGCGCCATTTTCTCCATACAGTGGATTATTGACATCACAGGCCACTTGAATTTTTACGCCCTTTAGTTTTTCGTGAACGTTGTCTCTTCGGATTTCTTCCACATTGGCTAGATTTTTTCCAACGGGTTCGAGGGAAGTCCCATTTTTATCCAAAAATTCGTACCCCAAAGCTGTTGCCATGCCCATTCCTCCATCATTGGTTGCACTACCCCCAATCCCCAGCACAATGTTCTTAGCACCTTTCTCGATAGCATCCAAAATCATCTCCCCTGTTCCCAAAGAGGTAGTGTGCATACAATTCATTTCGTCTTTGGCCAATACTTTATAGCCAGATGCTTCAGACATTTCAATAAAGGCGGTTTTCTGGTCATCCGAAAGGAGATAATCAGCCTTTATTTTTCGAAACAACGGGTCGGTCACTTCCAAAGAAATCGAATGAGCATTGAGGTAATGCGCCACCACTTCAATGGTACCATCACCGCCATCGGCCAAGGGTTTTTTGAGTATTTCTGCATCGGGGAAGACTCTTTTAATGCCACTTTCCACGGCATCGCAGAACTCATGTCCGGTCAACGAACCTTTATATTTATCGGGAGCCAAAACAAATTTCATATGTACAATGTACTCAAAAATTGAAGAAACCTTAGGCTTTTAAAAGCTTGTACTTTTCTTACAAATAAAACGGCACAGGTTTTGCTTCTGAGGGGGAAGTATATACCTTTAATCAAAAACTAAAAATCATGAAAAAAATAATCTTTCCAATAATCACACTTCTGTTCTCAACAGCGCTATTTGCCCAATCCAAAAGCTTCTTGGACGTCCCCTATCTTGAAACATCGGCCCAAGTGGACACGCTGTTAACCCCAGATAAAATCTACCTGAACATTACCATTCAAGAAAAGGATTCCAAAGGTCGGGTTTCTGTTGAGGAGCAGGAAAACAAAATGGCGCAAAGATTGAAAGTGCTGGGTATAGACCTGGATGAACAATTGGTCATCAAAGACCTCAGCAGCAATTTTGAAAAGTATTTCCTTCGAGGAAAAGAGGTGCTTAAAAGCAAACAGTATTCCCTTTTGGTCTATACCGGAAAACAAGCCGCCGAAGTTATGGTGGCCTTGGAGCAGTTGGACATCGCCAACGTCTTTTTGGAAAAAACCGAATATTCCAAAATGGATGAACTGGAATTGGAACTAAAAGCCAGAGCCGTAAAAAAAGCCAAGCAAAAAGCAGATGCCCTAACTAAGCCGCTAGGTCAGAAAGTTGGTTTGGCCATTCACATTGTAGATAATTCTCAGCCCTATTACCCAAGATACAACCAAGCTCCAATGATGGAAATGAAAGCGGTTTCTGCTGATATGGGTCAGGCACAACCTTTGGACATTGATTTTGAAAAAATAAGAGTGGAGTCCACGGTGAATATAAAATTTGCGTTGTCCAATTAACTACTTTTCATTCGTCATACACCAAACAACCGATACAATGAAAAAACTACTATTTCTATTGTTTTTTCCTGTGGGAATCATGTCCGCACAAGAAACTTTACAGCTGTCCGAAGGACAGAACTCACCCAGCGCCTCACTTGAAGATGTTGCTTGGATTGCCGGGCATTGGCAGGGAGAGGCCTTTGGCGGTATGGCTGAAGAAATCTGGAGCAACCCCATGGGTGGTTCCATGATGTTTGTCTTCCGATTGGTGGCCGATAATGAAGTGTCCTTTTACGAAGTGGGGCACATTCAAGAAGTGGATGATTCCATAATTCTACAATTGAAACATTTCGATAAGAATTTGAGAGGTTGGGAGGAAAAGAATGAAACAGTGGATTTCCGGTTAGTGAAAATCGAAAGAAACAAAGCCTATTTTGAAGGCTTTACCATAGAAAAGGTAAGCGAAGACCAGATAAACATGTGGGTTCTCATTGAATCCAAAGACTCCGCGAAAGAAGTTCTGTTTGCCTACAAACGGATGTAAATCAGTTTTTAATCGAGAACAGATAGCCCTGACTTAAGCAACTTACGAAGTTTGTTTGGGTCAGGGTCTACTTTTGCCATGACCTGTAGCCCGCTGAAGAGGGCAAAAAGCATGTGTCCAATGCTCTCTGCATCTTTGGAAGCATCTATTTCCCCGTTTTCGATTCCTTTGTTGATTTGTGAAATAAAGATGCTTTCAATATTTTCCTTGTTCTTTCGCAACGCTTTGTGAATGGTTTCATCCCCTGGAATAAGCTCAGTGGTGGTATTGACCACAAAACAGCCTTTTTGGGCCATATCGTTTTGGGCTTTTTCGATGGCATCCTCAAAAAGTCGGCAAAACCCCGCTTTTACAGATTTCTCTTTGTCAAAAGTTGACTGAATGGTATCTCCCCCATCCTTTCTATAGCGCTCAAAAACTTTATTAAACAGCTCTTCCTTGCCACCAAAAGTATCGTACAAACTCGCCCTGTTGATGCCCAAGCAGGTCACCAAGTTCTGTATTGAAGTGGCATGGAACCCCTTTTCCCAAAAGAGTTCCATGGCCTTTTTCAATATTTCCTCTTCATTGAATTGTTTTGTTCTAGGCATTGTATTTGGAATAATTGTTCCAAATGTATCCAAAAAAATTTACACTTGTGCCAAGCCACCATCCACAGGTATCTCTGCTCCTGTGATAAAGCTACTATCCGAAGAAGCCAAAAACAATGCTGTTGTGGCTATCTCGGAGGAATTTCCATACCTTCCCAATGAAACCATAGATGGGAATGACGATGCCATCTCCTCAAAATCACCTTTGGGTATGTTGTGCTTATCATAAATCGGAGTTTCAATAGGACCTGGGGCAATGGCGTTTACCCGAATTCCTTTTGGGCCAAACTCCGTGGCCAAGGTACGTACCAAAGAACGTAATGCCGCCTTGCTGGAAGCATACGTAGACAACCAAGCAAAACCTTTTATATTAACTACAGATGTGTTGAATATAATACTGGCCCCTTCATTAAAATGATCATACGCGGCTTTTACAGTAAACAGAGGCCCCTTTACATTAATGTCGTACACCTCATCAAAAACAGCTTCGGTGAGTTTTTCAATGGGTTCCAAACGGAAGATACCTGCATTCAAGAAAAGAATATCAATCTTCCCAAAAGTCTCCACCGTTTTACTTATCAAAGCTGCACTATCGGCTGAACTGGAGGCTTCGGCCTTTACCAAGAGATACTCCCCTTGAAGTTCACTTTGTAGGGCATCCAATTTTTCTTGATTTCGTCCGGTAAGGACCACTTTTGCACCTTCTTCAAGGTATTTTTTGGCCGTTTCAAGACCCATTCCACTTGTTGCACCGGTTACTATGGCGACTTTTCCTTCCAATTTTCTCATGTTGTTTTTGATTTGTTCGATTTATATTTCGGAACGATTGTTCCAATACAAACATATACATTTCGGAACGATTGTTCCAAATAAAATCAATCTTTATCTTTTTATTAACAGATCAGTTGGGGTTTTGTATCTTACCCAGTGCTAACTCAACTTATCAAAAATGAAAGTATTTCAACTCTTCCTCACCCTTTTGCTATTACTGCCTTTTCAAACTGAAGCCCAGCGCAGAAACAGAAAATCCGCTGAACCTTCGATTACCATTAATGACTCTTTATTCCCTGGACTCAAATGGCGGAACATAGGCCCTTTCCGCGGAGGGCGAAGCGTCACCTCGACCGGGGTTGTGGGTCAGGCCCATACCTATTACATGGGAACCACAGGAGGCGGCATCTGGAAGACCACTGATGATGGGCTTACGTGGAACAACATTTCAGACGGGCAACTCAAGACCGGCACAGTAGGCGACATTGCCATATCGGAAAGTAATCCCAACTTGGTTTTGGTCGGGATGGGAGAACATGCGGCCCGTGGGGTCATGACCAGTATGGGGGATGGCGTTTACAAATCCACCGATGCCGGTAAGACATGGAAACATATGGGATTGGATGAAACCCGGCACATATCTGATGTTATCATTGACCCTACCAATCCGGATATTTTATTTGTTGCCGCGCAAGGTGCGCAATACGGTCCTTCGGAGCAGCGTGGGGTGTACCGCTCCATCAATGGTGGTGAAACTTGGGAACGGGTACTTTTTGTGGATGAAAACACAGGGGCTTCCTCCCTATCTATGGATATGAACAATCCTCTGATTCTCTATGCGGCCATGTGGCAACATCGCAGATATCCATGGACCATGGAATCTGGTGGTGCTTCTTCTGGATTGTATAAATCCATCGATGGTGGTACCACATGGAAAAAGTTGGAAAAAGGACTTCCGAAGGAATTTGGCAAAACTGGAATCTCTGTCTCAAGAGCCAATTCTGATGTGGTTTACGCCGTGCTTGAAGCGGAAGGCGAAAAAGGTGGGGTCTATAAAAGTGTGGATGCCGGAAAAACATGGCAACAGACCAGCAAAGACCGAATCAACATTGCACGCTCTTGGTATTACATGGAAATCTTTGCCGATACGCAGGATGAAAATATTGTTTACGTACTCAATGCCCCAGTGACCAAATCCATTGATGGTGGTAAGACCTTTGCCCCGGTTCCAACACCTCATGGAGATAATCATGATTTGTGGATTCATCCAAATAACAACCAAGTAATGATTAACTCCAACGACGGAGGTGCCAATATTTCCAACAACGGTGGAAAAAGTTGGAGTACACAGCAAAATCAGGCTACTTCTCAATTCTACAGGGTTATCACGGATAATTTAGTACCCTATAACGTATATGGCGGTCAACAAGACAACTCGGCCATCGGAATTGCCAGTAGAACCAATGATGATGGCATTGATTGGAAAGATTGGTACGATGTTGCAGGATGTGAAAGTGCATATTTGGCCTTCGACCCAGACAACCCAGAAGTGGTTTACGGCGGTTGTTACCAAGGCATCATTGAAAAATGGGTGCGGGCATCGCGAGAATCCAAACCCATTAAAGAATACCCAGAACTCGGGCTTAGCAAGGTACCGGAAGACTTTAAATTCCGATACAATTGGAATGCACCCATCATTGCTTCACCACATGACCGAAACACCGTATACCATGCCGGTAATGTGGTCTTTAAAACCCAAGATGGGGGTATTAGCTGGGAGGTCATCAGTCCAGATTTAACCCGGAATGATAAAAACAAACAAGGACCCGGAGGGGGGCCTTACACCAATGAAGCAGCAGGGGGTGAAAACTACAACACCCTTATGTATCTGGTGGAATCACCCCATGAAAAAGGGGTGCTCTACGCGGGGTCGGATGATGGTTTGGTGCACATCACCAAAGATGGTGGGGCGAATTGGGAGAACATAACACCTCCCAATCTTCAGGAAAGTATTATCAACAGTATTGAGGTGTCTCCACATGACCCTGCAACAGCCTATTTGGTGGCCATGCGCTACAAGTTCATGGATTTGAGTCCGTATATTTTTAAAACCTCTGATTATGGGCAAACATGGACGAAAATCACAAATGGCATTGAAGGGGAACATACCTTTCCAAGAGTTGTCCGAGAGGACAAAAAACAAAAAGGATTACTCTATGCCGGGACAGAAACTGGACTCTATGTTTCCTTAAATGATGGACAACTCTGGCAACCTCTTCAGTTGAATTTACCCATTGTTCCCATCAATGATTTGGTCATTCAAGATAATGACTTGGTGGCAGCCACCGCAGGACGTTCTTTTTGGATTTTGGATGATTTAGGTGCGATTCAAAATAGCGTTATGCCAGAGAGAACCTTCGCTATAGTTACCCCAAAAGACACGTATCGGATTTTTGGTGGAAGTTCTGAAAAACCCGTTCCGGGATTGGGTCAAAACCCAAAATCTGGGGTGACCTTTGATTATTACTTGCCCAAAAAACTGGATTCTATGGAGTTGAAACTAGAAGTTCTTTCCGGTGGAAGGGTCATCAAAACCATAACCAATCAAAAACCGGAAAATTTTAAAACATGGCCGGGTGGACCTCCAAAACCAGATGTTCTGACTTCTGAAAAAGGATATAACCGATTCACTTGGGATTTTACCAAAGATGCCATCCCTTCCATAGACCAAGTGTTTGTCTTTGGGGATTATGCAGGTTCCCGAGTAGCTCCCGGTACGTATACACTCCGTCTTTCCATGGAAAATGAAACTGTAGAAACCAATGCCGTTATTTTGGCAAACCCGAAAATTGAGGCAAGCCCATCGGACTACGCAGAGCAACAATCCGTATTGACCACCATTGATGAAACCTTAAAGGGCATGCACCAAGCGGTGAATCAAATGCGTGGTGCCAAAGACCAGTTGAATCAATATGAAAAATTGCTCAAGGATAATGAGGATGCTTCGGAATTACTTAAAAAGGGCAAAGCGTTGTTGGAGCGCATCACCACTTGGGAAGAAAAACTCATACAGCCACAACAAAAGACCTTTCAGGATGTTATCAACTTCAAGAACCAGCTCAATGCGGAATTCATGCACCTAAAAGGGTTTGTTGATGTAGCCGAACCTAAAGTGACCCAAGGGGCTAAAGAACGACTAAGAGACCTATTGGCCCAGTGGAAAACCTATGAAGATGAAAAGAATGCCATTGTGGGAAGTGAAATGAAGGAATACAACCAAATGTTCAAATCCTTGGAAATTCCCGCGATCATATTAACAGACGAGTAATGGCTGAATCCTTTTGGGTAGACCAAGAATTCATAAAACAGGAGTACACGGCGCATAAATTGCCCAAAGGTGATTATGAAAATTGCCGGTTTGTGGATTGCACGTTTGCCAAGGGATTTTTGGACAACCAAAATTTTGTGGAATGCTCTTTTGAAGGCTGCGATTTCACCAACACCAACATCGCCCATACCATTTTCAACGATATTTCTTTTATGGGTTGTAAGATGGTTGGACTACAGTTTGAAACCTGCAATCCGATACTGAGCACTTTTCAATTTAGAGGATGCAATCTTTCTGTTGCTTCATTCCATGGAATGAGCCTGCTTCAAACCCTTTTTGAAGATTGCAAATTGCACCAAGTTGATTTCAGTCAAGCACAATTAAAAGGATGCACTTTTCATGGTTCTGACTTTAAGGATGCCATTTTTGATAACACCGATTTGGAGCAGGCTGATTTTACCTCAGCCGTTAATTTCAACATTGACCCAAATGTTAATCACCTCAAAAAAAGTAAGTTCAGCAAAGATGGACTCATTGGTTTGCTAAAAAAATATGATATTGTGGTTACCTAATCTTATATCATGGATGAAAGAAAATGCTTGGAATGTGGCGCAAAGCTATTGGGAAGGGTGGACCAAAAATACTGCTCAGACCATTGTCGCAATGCCTACAACAACCGTCTGAACAAGGATAGCAAAAACTTGGTCCGAAACATCAACAACAAGCTTCGGAAGAACTATCGTATTTTGGACAGCTTTCCACTAAAAGAAGGTAAAACCACCACTACAAAAATGAAGTTGATGGATAAAGGCTTCGATTTTGAGTATATCACCAACCTGTACACCACCAAAAAGGGGAGTACCTACTATTTTGTATATGATTTAGGGTATTTGCCGCTTGACAATGATTACTATATGATTGTAAAGCGGGAATGACAAAAGAAAACTATTTCCAGTTCTGAGCACTAAGCTTTAGGGCGGCAATCACAACATCCTTACGACTGATCTGTCCAACTAAAATTCCATTCTTCATAACGGGTAAACGTCGTCTGTTGTGCCTGTCAAAGACCCCGGCCGCATCAAAGATGCTCATGTCATGCGGAACGGTCTCTACATTTTTGGTCATAAAGCGTTCCACACTCTTGTCCAAAATAGGTTGATTGAAATAGCGGCTTTCTGAAATTTGCTTCATGCAGTCCGCTTCGGAAATAATTCCAACCAAGAATCCATTGCCATCCAAAACAGGACCACCTGAAATATGGTACTTTGCAAAAGCCTCCATAACTTCCAAAATGGATTGTTCTGGGGAAAAAGTGACCAATTTTTTGGTCATATAGTCCTCTACCAAAATAGGAGCGTTGTATTTTTTCTTGGACTCCTCCTTGGATCGTACGCCTTGAAAACTTTTGATAGCCATAGGGTTACTGTTTAGAGTTAAACAATAAATATAAACTTTTTTAGAGAATTGTCTAATTTTTAACGTTAAAATGTGCGAACCTTTCATAAATTCATACATTTAGATACCAACATAACCAAATCATGAAATTTTCACGCACGCTTGCCCTTTTGCTCCTCTTTTTTGCGGTCTATTGGAGCTTTAATTCATTGATGCCCTCCTATTCTGCTGATGAAGATTCTGCCCAAGAAGAATTTTCAACAGACCGGGCCTTGGTCCATGTTAAAAATATTTCCATTGAACCCCATGCCGTAGGTTTTCCGGGTCATGCCCGGGTTCGAGCTTATATTATTGCCGAACTCAAAAAAATGGGTTTGGAAACCATCATCCAAGAAGGGTATACGGCAGGTGACTGGGGCAACTTGAGCAAAGCCTCCAATATTTTAGCTCGAATAAAAGGTTCTGAAGCCGGAAAAGCCCTTTTAGTCCTATCCCATTATGATAGCAACCCCCACTCTTCCTATGGAGCCAGTGATGCCGGAAGCGGAGTGGCCACCATTCTCGAGGGAATCAGGGCCTTTTTGGCTGAAAACAAGACTCCAAAAAATGACATCATTATCCTTCTTACCGATGCCGAAGAGCTGGGCCTTAACGGTGCAGACCTTTTTGTAAACAACCATCCATGGGCAAAAGATGTGGGGCTGGTGCTCAATTTTGAAGCACGAGGTAGCGGTGGACCCAGCTACATGCTCATTGAGACCAATCGTGGCAATGGAACGCTAATCAAGGAATTCACCAAGGCCAATCCAAAATATCCGGTGGCCAATTCCTTGGCGTATAGTATCTACAAAATGTTACCGAATGACACAGACCTTACTGTCTTTCGGGAAGATGGTGATATAGAGGGATTTAACTTTGCTTTCATTGATGACCATTTCGACTATCATACGGCATTGGACACTTATGAACGGTTAGACCGGACTTCCTTGGCGCACCAAGGCAGTTATTTGATGCCGCTTTTGCATTATTTTTCGAATGCTGACCTAAACAATCTCAAAAGTTTGGATGATTATGTGTATTTCAATCTGCCTTTTTTTAGATTGATCTCTTATCCGTTTGATTGGATTTGGCCCATGTTCGCTCTCGCTGTATTGGCCTTTCTTCTGCTACTTTTTGATGGGCTCCGGAAAAAGAAACTCCAATTAAAGGACATTTTTAAAGGTTTTATCCCAGTTTTGCTCACTTTGGTCATCAATGGCGTCATTGGTTATTTCTGTTGGACCATAATCACATGGTGGTATCCTGGTTTTAAGGACATACTCCATGGTTTTACGTATAATGGACATGCCTATATTGTAGTCTATGTGATGCTTTCAGTGTCCATCTGTTTTTGGATGTACCATCAATTCCGAAAAACCAGCACGCCAAATCTTTTGGTCGCTCCCATTGTTATTTGGTTGATTATCTGCGGCTTGGCATCCTACTATTTACCAGGGGCCAGCTTTTTTGTGGTTCCGCTATTTGGATTGTTGGCCGCTTTCATGGTTAGCATCAACCAAGATGAACCCAACTCATTCTTGCTGGTTTTTCTAGCATTGCCCGCCGTGTTTCTGTATTCTCCCTTCATAAAAATGTTTCCTGTTGGGTTGGGTTTGAAAATGATGGTGGCTGCAACCGTATTCACAACGTTGTTGTTCTTTTTGGTGCTCCCCTTCTTCAGTCAACTTAAAAACAAGAGTACCTTGGCATACTTGTTCCTATTTTTATTTATGGTCTTTGGCATATCCAGTCATCTCAGCTCCCATTTCAATGAAGAGCGACCCAAACCCAGCAGCCTGTTATATGTGTACAATGCCGATGAGAATGCTGCCATTTGGGGCACCTATGATCATAGTCTGATTGGTTGGAACAATCAATTTCTAGGAAATGAAAAGCGAGTACCCGGACCCGATGAGTACAAGACTTTATCAAGCAAATATGCCACAAAGCTCACCTATATTGCAGAGGCTCCCAAAAAAGAAATCACCCCTCCTTGGATAGACACAGTGAGGGACACCATTATTGGCGAGAATCGTGTTGTTGAAATCTGTGTCACACCAAAACGGGATGTCAACCGACTTGATGTGTACACCAACTCCATCGCTTTAACTTCGGCAAAGGCGAATCGCATTCAATTATCCGATGAATTCTTGCAGAAAAGGAGAAACAAATTGATTACGCACTATGTCACCAATAATGATTTCACCGAATTGGAACTGAGTTTTCCAAAGGATTCGGTTTTGGAGCTTTCTTTTTATGAGGCATCCAACGACCTCCTATCTCACAAGGATTTCAGTATCCCAAAAAGGCCGGAAAACAGCATTCCCATGCCTTTTGTCTTAAATGATGCTATCTTGACCATAAAAACCATAAAGTTTGAGTGAAAAAATTGGCGTATTGGGTTGTGGATGGCTAGGATTACCTTTGGCAAAACGACTCTTAAAGGATTCCTATAAGGTATTTGGAACCACAACTTCAGCAGATAAACTGCACGCATTGGAAAAGGAAGGGGTACATCCCTTTAAAATTAGTGTAAAGCCCACCAAAATCCACGGGGATATTCAAGGTTTTTTGTCCCAGATTGATGTGCTCATCATTAATGTGCCACCGCGATTAAGAGGTAGTCAAAATGAAAGTTTCATAGATAAAATGGAGCTCTTGCATGGCGAAATCCAAAAAAGTGGTGTGAAAAAGGTCATTTTTGTGAGCAGTACTTCGGTCTACGGAAATTTGGAAGGTGAGGTTACCGAGCAAACTTTGCCAAACCCAGTGACTGAATCTGGGAAACAGTTGGTGCAATCTGAGGAACTTTTTTTGAGTGACCCCCACATCTCAACCACAATTATTCGGTTTGGCGGACTCATTGGCCCAGACCGGCATCCTGTGACCATGTTGTCCAAAAAACAACATCTTACCAATGGGAACGACCCGGTCAACCTTATCCATCTGGAAGATTGCATCCATATCATCAGCATCATTCTCAAAAACAAATACTGGGGTGAGGTATTCAATGGTGTCAATCCTTTTCACCCTCCTAAAATTGAATATTATAATTCAGAAGCAACAAAAAGGGGGCTACCCTTACCTCCATATCAAGTGGATGACACCCATAGTAAGGCCAAGGTTGTAATCAGTAAAAATTTTCTGGAAAAGGGGCATTCCTTTACCACCTCCATTATATCCTGATACTTATGGGATTATTAACAGGATGATATGGATAATTTTTTTAGTTTTGGCGCACTAAATTGAAGATGAATGAAAAAGACACTACTCTTATTACTGTTGCTTGCGGGCTTTAGTGGAATTTCCCAGACCAAAAACGAACTTTTGGACCACTACAAGGCGTATTACCAAGAAATGCGTATGCAAGGCGATGTTACTGGCGTAATAGGGGCATTGACCCATTTAAATGTACTCTCACCCTCCACAGAGCGAAGAGATACACTGGCCTTTGTCTACATGAACAATAACCAGCACATGCAGGCCCTGAATACTATCGGTATTGATAAGAATGAGGCCGACTCGGACCTTGCCGTGCAAGTAAAGGCTGTTTCTTTGAAGGCATTGAACCAACCTAAAAGGGCTTTGGAACATTTTGAGATTCTATACAAAAGAGAGCCATCGGCGTATTTAGCCTACGAATTGGCGGACCTTAAAATTCAAGTTGGAGACAATTCAGGAGCCTTGTCAAACATAGATTATGGCATTAACAATGCCCAAGAAGGCATGACATATGCTTTTTACGAAAGACAACAACCCTACGAAGTTCCTCTAAAGGCCGCTTTTCATCACTTGAAGGGATTGGTCACATATAATATGGACAAGAACAATATTGATGCGGCCATAACATCCATAGATGAAGCCCTAAAGATAGACCCCAATTTTAATCTGGCCAGTTTGAGCAAACAGGCCTTGGAATCCCGCAAGGAAAAACCCGAGGGAGAGGGCGGCAACAAATAATCACTGCTTCTTTTTCAGTTCAAGGAGGAGTGTGTCATCCTTTTCTTCCTTGATTTGGACAAGTTCGTCCACATTTTCATTGGGCACTGTAATTGAAAGCACATAATGGGCAATTTCCATTGCCCATTTTCTTTTCTGAGCACTCCAGAGCCTCTACAGATTTTCATTTGGGTATCCAATAACTCATCAAACCAAGCAAAGTCCTTAGCTTTATTGATATAGATATTTCGCTGCACCGATGTAAAGCTCCAAGCTTTGCCTAGATCAAAATAAGGCTTGGAAAACGCCTTGAATTCTTTGTTTTGCCAATTTTCCATGGCATCTGTCCCAATGAAAACAGCATCATTGGTCATCTTTCCAAAATACGCTTCAAAATCAGCATTGGCGGCAGCCAAGTGCCAACCATCCAAAACTGTATTTATTTTTTCTTCCTCGATATCCTGGGCCATGGCACCAAGTACCATGAAAAATCCCAACATAAATAAAATTTTAGTTTTCATCCAATATTAATTCTTTGTCCAGTTGACTGTTCACGATTACATTGAATTGTTTTCGCATGGCATTGTAAGCTTCAAGCATTTCAATGGTAGGTGTAGTGGTTTCCTGATTTTCTAAAATACTCGCCTTCACCTTGTACATGTAGGTTTTCAATACCCGTTGCCTACTCTTCACCTGAAAAGTGTCGAACAATTCTGGATACGTGCCCTCAGCAAGTTTTTTTTCTTTTTCAATTAGATCGTCAATAGCCAAACTGAGGTCTTCATTGTTGGTTGCCTTGTAGAGCACATCGATGCTTGCAGCAAACGAGGTGAACTCTTTCCAATTTTTTACAATTTCAGTGGCTTCAGGATTTATAGCAAGTTTTTCAGGCATTCTTTGATACTCAAAAACAAGTTCGGTGCCCTGGGGCTCCTGAGCATCTTCTTCATTGGTTTTGCATCCGAAGAGGACTAAAAAAACAATCAATAAGCCTAACAATTTTCGCATAGGCGAATGTACAAATTTTAATAAAGGGTATCTTTGCCATCAAACGCAATTAACTTCAATTTTAATGCAAAAACCTATTCTCATTATTGGCGCATGTGGCCAAATAGGAACGGAACTCACCATTGAACTACGAAATAAATACGGCGCCGAAGGAGTGGTGGCAAGCGACATTAGGGAGGGAAGTGATGCTTTAATGGCATCTGGCCCGTTTGAATTGTTGGACGCCACCAATTATGCCGCCATTGAGGATGTGGTGATGCATTATGAGATTGACCAAGTGTATCTCATGGCCGCCATGCTCAGTGCAACCGCCGAAAAGTTTCCTATGCGCGCATGGAACCTTAATATGAGTTCACTTTTCAATGTGTTGAATTTGGCGAAAGAAGGTAAAATCACCAAAATATTCTGGCCTTCGAGTATTGCTGTTTTTGGGCCAAATACCCCCAAGGAAAACACAGCTCAAAGTACCATTATGGAGCCTAGTACGGTATACGGTATAAGTAAACAATCTGGGGAACGGTGGTGCGAATATTATTTTAAAAAATTTGGTGTGGATGTGCGCAGTGTGCGCTATCCCGGTTTAATCAGTTGGAAGACCATGCCTGGTGGCGGAACCACCGACTACGCAGTTGAAATTTACCATGAAGCCTTGAAGAAAGGAGAATACCAATCTTTTTTGGACAGGGACACTAAATTGCCCATGATGTATATGGATGATGCCATTAGGGCCACCATTCAGCTCATGGAAAGTCCAGCGGAGAATCTGGCCGTAAGATCATCCTACAATTTGGGAAGCATGAGCTTTACTCCAGAAGATGTGGCGGAAAGCATCAAAAAACATATTCCCAATTTCAAAATCAGTTATGCTCCTGATTTTAGACAAAAAATAGCGGATTCTTGGCCCAGTAGCATTGATGATTCCTTGGCCAAAACGGATTGGGGCTGGAAACCTGAATTTGATTTGGATCAAACTTCTTCAGAAATGCTTAGCAATTTAAAGAAAGAGGGATAGTTTACTCCTCTTCATCAGAATTGGAAAAGTCTTCATCGTCATCATCTGGGAGTTTTCCCAAATCTTCGGTATCCAGGTCATCATCTTCGTCGTCATCGTCATAGTTGGCCATGGTGTGTTCCAATTTGGAACTGATCTTGACCAAATATTTGGTATCGTCGGTTGAAACCTCTACAGCCTCCACCCACTCACCTTTTAGGTTTCTAAAATTGATGACATCATTGTCGCCATAGCCATCAGGGTATTTATCCACCAACAGCTTCAGGACTTCGGGGGTCAATTTTTTATAATCGACAATTACACGTTTGAGGTTATTCATAGCAGTGGGATTATCGGGTGACTAATCTAAAAGTAGAATAAAAGTATTTGCTACAAAAAAATTAACAAAAAAAATTATGTTACATCTATATCAGATTTACCACCTGTTTTCTTGAGTAGTTTTATTTGATGTATTTCCACACCCTTATCAATGGGCTTGAGCATATCGTACATGGTAAGGGCCACCACACTGGCGCCATGCATGGCTTCCACTTCCACCCCTGTCTTGTAAAATGTCTTTACGGTAATCAGAATTTTAACATCCAGACCGTCCATTTCGTATTCTATGCCGCAATACTCCACAGGAAGTGGATGACAATCGGGCAACAGATCTGACGTCTTCTTTACGCCCAAAAAACCGGCGGCCTTGCTCATGGAAAGCACATCACCTTTGGGAACAGTCCCGTTTTTTATGGCTTCAATAGTCGATATATTACTGACCTTAACAATAGCTTGGGCCACGGCAGTTCTATGGGTGGATTGTTTTTGCGTAATATCTACCATGAGCTATGTATTAACTTTCCATTGATAGGAATCATCCTCAAAAAGTTCTTTGCCGAAAACGGGAACGTGGGCCTTAATTTCTTCCACCACATATTCCAACGCTTCAAAAGCCACACGTCTATGGGGTGAAGACACAAAGACAAAGAGGCAAATCTCCCCAGTGTTTACTTTTCCCAAACTGTGGTAGATATGCATACAGGTAATCTCATATTTTGAAAAAGTACTCTCCCTAATCTCATGAAATTTTTGATTGGCCATAGTCTCATAGGCGGTGTACTCAATGGCCGAAACGGTTTTACCTCCAATTACATCCGCCCTAACCTGACCCAAAAAGATATCGTGCGCCCCAATTTGGGTCTTGGATTGGTGTTTTGCGATGGAATTGGCGATAAACTCAGGAGAAATGGCTCCTTCCCTAAAAACATTCTTGATTTTGGTCTCCATACAGCAAGTTTTGCACTAAGGTAAGGAAGAATGGGAAAAGTGGTTTGGACAGGAACAGATCTTTTCCTGTAAGCCCCTTCACGAGCATCTTAGAAAAGCAGTTTTGTGTCAACTTTTAACATTTCAATTTCAAATCTTGCTTACAAACCGCACAATTGCTCGCTATTTCATTTTGGTTAAAAAAATATTTTTAACATCCTGTGTGTTATTGGATTATATACTTTTGACTAGTTTTTAATACACCGTATTTTAATGAGGAACATCCTGCTCATAATTTTACTTTTTACGCTGTGCCCTTCAATTTCAGGACAGCAAACCCTCCCATTGAAGATAAAGAGTGAAAACATTAAACCACTGACAAAATTGGTGGATACTTCGCTTCAAGTCAACTTGGAAGAAGAAATATTAAGTAATGAAGTCTGGTCCCATTTAATTTCCCAAAAGAAAATGGCCATCGGCATCGTGGACCTTAGCAATCCTGAAAAAGTAAGATTTGCACGAATCAATGGTAACCATATGATGTACGCCGCCAGTCTGCCCAAAATTGCCATTCTTTTAGCCGCCATGGATGCTATTGAAAAGGGAGAACTGGTAGAAACTGTAGAGGTGAAAAAGGATATGCGATTGATGATCAGTAAATCGGACAATGCTGCTTCCACCCGAATGATTGACCGTATTGGATATGCTAAAATAGAATCTGTAATGACCGACCCCAAATATGCGTTTTATGATGAACACAAAGGAGGTGGCCTTTGGGTTGGGAAACGTTATGGCGGTGGTGGTGACACCCACAGAGAGCCGTTAAAACAACTGAGTCATGCTGCATCGGTGACCCAGGTTTGCCGCTTTTACTATTTGCTGGCCAATGGAAAATTGGTGAATGAAAAAAGGTCCAAACAGATGTTGAACATCATGGAACACCCAGAACTTCATCACAAATTTGTGAACACCTTGGAAGTCATTGCCCCAAGCGCGCGTCTATTCCGAAAATCTGGGTCATGGAAGACCTATCACTCCGATTCCATTTTGGTCTGGGGAAAAGACCCCAATCGACGTTACATCTTGGTGGCCCTCATTGATGACCCCGATGGGGAACAAATTATCCGAAATTTGGTCAAGCCGGTGGAGAAAGTATTGAAAAAAACCGAAATTTAGTCATTGGATAGCGCTTTGACCAATGATCTATAGAATAGCAAATAACTTTTTTGATATCAGAAAAGGGGAATACAAAATTTCCCTTTTTATGTTTTGTTACATCTTTCTGATCATATCTGTGCTGTTGATCATTAAACCAACCATCAACGCACTTTTCCTTTCTGAATTGGGTGCCGAAAAATTGTCCATTGCCTACGTACTGGTTGCCATTACGGCTGTTTTTAGCTCCCTGTTCTACACCCGTGTATTAACAAAGTTTGAGCTGAATCACATCATAAAAACCACGCTGTCCACTTCAATTGTTGTCCTTGTAGCGCTGGGAAGCTTGTTGAAATTGGGACTGATGAACACCTATTTGCTCTTCTTTTTCTACATCTGGGTGGCCATTTACGCAGTGTTGTCCGCTTCACAATTTTGGGTCATGGCCAATTTGGTCTTTAATGTGAGGGATGCAAAACGACTTTTTGGTTTTATAGGCTCAGGGGCGATTTTGGGTGGAATTTTTGGGGGCTACCTCACCTCTATTTTTGCTCCGCTCTTTGGCAACGAAGTGATGATATTCATAGCAGCCATTTTGCTGGTCGGCTGCTTTCCCCTACTCAATTTTATTTGGAAACTTCGGGTGAACAAGTTGGATGAGTTTAAACAGAAAAAGCGAATCTCATCCACCGATGGCCATCCGTATAAATTGATCAAAAAATCCCGGCATCTTACCTACATGGCCCTAACCGTGGCCGTTGGTGTTTTGGTCGCAAAATTGGTGGATTACCTCTTCAGTGATTTTGCCGCCAAAGCCATTGAAGACCCAGAGGAACTTACCTCTTTCTTGGCCTTTTGGTTTTCCTCCTTCAATTTATTGTCACTCGCCGTACAGCTTTTCCTCACCCACCGAATCGTGGGCATTTGGGGAGTTGGGTTTTCCTTGCTTTTATTGCCCTTGGGCATCCTTTTTGGTGCAGTTTTTTTCTTGATATTGCCTGAATTGTCCGCCATTGTGGCCATTAAGGCCATGGATGGGGTCTTGAAACAATCCATCAATAAAAGTGCTTCGGAATTGTTGGCGCTCCCCTTGCCCTTCGAGCTAAAAAATCGCACAAAATCCTTTATTGATGTTGTCGTGGACAGCATTGCCACAGGTTTTGCTGGCTTGCTACTTATTTTCTTTGTCAGTGGGCTCAACCTTGGCACCATGAGCATTACCCTATTGATTATAGGGCTGGTTCTGATTTGGATATTCTTTGTGGGAGTTTTGCGCAAGGAATATTATGCCACCTTCAAAAAGAATCTGGAAAACACGGCAGATAAAACAATCAACATTTCCTCCGAAAAGGTGAAAAAAGTTTCTGTAGTTGAGGGAATGAAAAGCGTTTTTTCAACCGGAAGCGAAGAGCAACTCCTTTTCATGCTCAACAAGTTGATGGAGATCAACGATAGACGGTTTTTGGATGATGTAATAAGATTGTTAGATCATCCTTCGCTAAAAGTGAAAGCTGCTGCCATGCGCAACCTTTATTTTTTGAATAGCGCCACCATGGTGGTCAACATTAATGAACTTTTAGGGTATGATGATGAAGAATTGACCTTGGCCACTTTTGAGTATCTTTTATTGCATTCGGACCAAAACGAGGAACATATTTTTGACCATTTTTTGGATTCGGAAAGCGAATTGATTCGGGATACGGCCCTCTATTGTTTAGCATTGGAAAGTGCTGGCAACGTGACACTGAAATCAAGGTATGATTTGGCCGGAAGGCTGGAAAAGCGATTGGCCCAAAAGGAACACTCCATAAATGCATTGGTTTTAAAGGCCATTGCCACTTCGGGTTATCCGCAATATTATCCAGTAATCATGGAGAGCCTTGAGAGCAAGGATGATGAACTTAAAAAAGCGGCCATTATTGCCGCTGGCATTAGCATGCGACCCATGTTCATCAATACATTATTGCATTTGCTCCCCCATAAAAAAATGCGACCGTTGGCCATTGAGGCCTTGAATACTTATGGTCCGGGCATTCTGCCTATTTTGGTTTCACAGGTAAAAAATCGTACGGTAAGTCTTGATGTTTGCCGATTTGTGCCATTGGTCATAAAGTCGTTTATGTCCAAGGAAGCGGTTCATTCATTGTTTCAGTTGTTTGATGATGTTGATCTCAGCATTCGGTTGGAAGTGGTCCGTGCCCTCAGCGACATCCGAAAAGAACGGCCTACTTTACGATTCAATCGGTTTAAAATCGTGGCCAAGATTTTTGACGAATGCAAACTGTACCACCAGACACTTTCGGCCATGCACACGCAGATTATTATCTCATACAGAAACCGGAAAAAATCAGGAGCCACGGTCGATTCCGAAGAAAGAGATGCCCGCGCTTCGTTGTTGGAGCTTTTGGAACGAAGGCTAGATTCGGGTTTGGAGCGAATATTTAAACTTTTGGGGTTGAAATACGTGCAGGAAGACGTGCAAAATGCTTATTTGGGACTTTTGAGCCCCAAGGAAGAAGCACGAAACAAGGCCATTGAGTTTTTGGACAATCTTCTCACCGGAAATCTCAAGCAAAAGCTTTTGCCCATCATTGAGGAAGCCACCATGGACTTTTCATCCGAAGAGGCCATCCAAAAAATAAAACACAGTATCCCCAGTGAAGTGGAGTGTTTTGAGCAATTACTGAACGTTCCGGACATTAACCTGAAACTGGCCGTAATCTACCTCATCGGAAAACAAAAAGACAGTCGGTTTAAACCGTTGTTGGAACGATTCATTACGGATAACAACCCAAAAATCAAGGATTTTGCCCAAAAAGCCCTAGAAGAAATCAACCTTTCCTAACAATCTTGTCAATGGCTGAAGCCAAATACATATGGTCTGAAGCTGAGTTTTTCCGAAGGACGTTGGTCATCAACACCACCATATACCTGCAATTGTCTGGGTGTTCCACAATAATGACAGAGTTCATAAAATTTTGAACATTGCCCATATATTTTCCGCATTCCTCCCCTTTGCTTCGATCACATTTGTAGAGACTCCCTGATTTAAAATACACGGCGGCCTCTTTCAAGGTTGGCGATTGCGCGTAGCGAATCCGTCTATCGGTCATGTACATCAAGCGTTTCATCTCTAGACTGCTGGCCTCATCGATGACTTTGCCTTGCTCGAGTTGTACCAAAAATTTCATCAAACCATACGGCGTACCAATACTTCCGCCTTTATCACCCACATAGGTGTTGGCCCCAGAGGTGAAGAAACTTCCCAACCGCCATTCATCCGTGGTTATACCCAAATCACGAAGGGGAAGATTGACCACGTCATTGGCCAAATCGGTCAACTCTTTTCTTGGGGTTTCCTTAAAATAGGCCATGGCCTCTTCTTCGGTCAATTCGGGATATTTTTCACCGAAAGCAGCCATTAAAAGTGCCTCGCGCCACACAATGCTCGCGGCTCCGTTGTTGCTCACGGAAAGCATGTGGTCTGCCCATTCATACAGGCTGAACACATCGCTGGCAATCACCTGACGCTTGACCAGGGTATTTTTTTCAATATTGAAAATTGGAATTGTATGAGTGTCTGTCAGGCCCCATACGCCAGCTTTTACCTCTTTGTTTTTCAGCAATTGGGTACGCAGCTCGAAGGAATCAGGATAAATTTTGGCCAACTGCTCAAAAAGTGCCACAAGTACTGCCAGTTTACCCACACTTCCCGGCTGATAACCTAAATTTTTGTTTCGTTCGGCATACCGGACACTGTCAGGGTCGGAAATATCCAAAATCGTTAGGGAATAGCTTTTGTCAAGCCCTCGGAACAATGCGCCAATATCCTTTTGAAAGGATTCATCTACCACAAAAAAGCTTCCCACGCTATCCTCTTTTCTGGAGCGAAGGTTCAATTGGATGTCTTCCCATGATTTTTTGGCGCCTTCCGGTAACGGAGTAGAAGTCTCCTTCAGTTCCCCGTTCTTGATCATTTCCAGTCGTTTGAGTCGTTTTATTCCAGTACGCTCATACCCATCGATGGGATATTCCACAAATTCCGTGAATCCTAATCCCATCAAACCTAAAAATCCTAAAGTAAGTATCTTTTTCATTTACAGTTTTTTGGAAAGTGAAATGCGTTTATTAAGGTCGATTTTTGGGGTGATGGACTCCAAATAGGTGGACCCCAACGCCTTTTTGTTTTCCACAAAAGGCCGGATTTGGAAGAGCCACAACTTATCATCTTTAAAGCCCAGTTCTACATCATAAGCACCTTCGTAATCCGAATTTGTCTCTTTGGGCACCCGTTCCCGAATGGTTTGGGCCAACTCCCGGATTTCCCTGATGTTCCGCTCATTCAGCACTCGGTCTTGAAAAGTGGCTTGTTTCTTCTCGGTGCCACCTGTTTTGGGCAGACTGTTGTAAAATCGTTCCCGAGCAGGGGCCAATAAAGTATACCCTCCTTCATCTTTGATGAGGTATTGTTCCGCAGCTTGGCCATCAACCGCGCCACCAGCACCCCGGCTAAACGCAACGGTCAGGTCCTCATCCGTTCCCGAACTGATTCCCTTGGTGATTAAAACCCCGGAATAGTCGACATCCACACTGGGAATGACCAAAATAGATGGAAACACGTTTTCGGGATTCAGCAAATATTTCTGACGCCATTTAAAGCTTCGTTCGGTATATGGAGATGCCCAAACATCCTTAATGCCAGCCAAGATTTTTTCTTTATCCACCGAATTGAAGATGGTGAGATTTAACCCTGCACCTGTAAAATCCTTTAAATCTTCCATATTGGTGTCACTGCGAAGGAACACGGGAACGGTGCCTAATTCAGAACCCAAAACTTCTTTGAATCCCTTTTCCAATTGATTCACAAAACTGCCTTGCAGTGGCATTTTTTTGATGGCATCCCGAAGGGTCTCCAATTGTCGCAATTGGTAGTTTTCAACTTCTTTTTCGGATATGCCAGAGGCAGTCATCCGGTTGGCCTCTTGGAACATCTTCGTCAAAAACTGCCAATACGAGCCCTCTTGACCGGGCATGTTTTGGTCCATGTGTGTCCTGAAAATTCCAAATGGGATTACCAGGCCCTCCACGACTTTTTCTGGAAACATTTTTTTGAGCTGACCCAAATTGGCGGCTTTGGGGCCGCATAATTTTCCAGAATCATCGGCATCCACATTTCGCATGTTCAAAACATTGTTTTCATCCAACCGGATTTGTGAAATGGGCACTTCGATGCGTTCTTCCTTGCGTTCTTTTTTGGCAAAAAGGGCCACTTCTTCCGAGGTCATTTGGTTTTCGGGTTTCAGGATAACATTTCCTTTGTTGGAAACCGCGTAAAACACCCGAGTGCCATCATACTTTTTAAGGTTTTGCAGGTTTTCATCCGATAGGGCAGCATTAGGAATTCCCAGATTACGGGCCAATAATTGCACGTGGGACACCATATTTCCTTCGGCGACGGTGGCGATGCCTGCAACCGGTTTTAAATCGGATGGCGGACGTTGGAACACGTAGATTTTATCCGATGAAACTTCAATATCATCGGAACTGCCCCCCACAACCACCAATTCCCCAAAGGCATAGCCTGGATTAAGACCCCGAATGGTACTTTGGTTCTGCAAGTCCATCACTTTGTTCGCCAATTGGGATTCTGTTGAAATAAGATTCCCCAATTCTCCCACACTTTGACCCAAGTGAAGTGCCACCGAACCGCGGATTTTATCGTCCACAAAACCAGCAGCTAGGGGTTCAAAAGCCACATATTCGTTGACAATGCCATCATAATTGGCCTTGACCATGGCTGCGCTCCACTCCACGGCAGACCTTGCCCGATTCAAAATTTCGGTCAATTCGCCAAGTGAACGTTCTTGAGCTTCGTAATTGGTTAAATCACTGGCCAATTGGTTCCATTCCCATTGCTCCAAATAGCCCGAACCGGTTACAGCCATGCCTAAATAGCAGATTTTATGCAAGAGTTCCTTTAAGGTTTTGGGTTGATAGTCGGACGAACTCTTGAATACGATTTCTTCAAGTTTTAGGGAAACATCCAACAGCTGGAGTCGTGCCAAAGGCTTTTTCTCATCCAAAAGACCATTTCTGATGTCAAACAAGAGTTGCGAAGCCTGCTCCAATAGCAACTTTGGACTTTCCACTAATGCCGAATTGGAAGCAAAAGCCTGAATGGAGTTGCCCAAAGTGGTGTCTTTGACCAATGGTGCAATTTTGGGCAGTGCGGATATATCAACCGGCTTGTGGAATTCCCTCATGGTGGCCACCAATTCGTCTATTTTCTTGGAAATGTCAGAAGTCAGTTTGGTGCTGTGCGCCTGCTTGAAACGAACCACTTTTTGAATGTCACCTTCTTCAGGTTGACTGTGAATCTTTACTCTTAAATCCATAAACGGCAGATACAAATCGGAAATCACTTTGGATTCGCTCCGCATCTTTTGGGCCACATTGTCATCACCGTTGTGGGGAATATCTTTTAGAGATTGTCGGACCAAAAAATACTCGTTCTTCAGAATTTCATCCTTCGTTAAAAGCCATTTATAAAACTCAATCCCCCAAGCTTCCTCATCCTCGGCCTGGATTGCACCGCGGTAAAATTGCCCTTTTTGGTTGATCCAACCATTGTCCACACTCTTCAAATATTTATCGAGTTGATACTGTTTGAGTCGCGAATGGTCATTTTCGGCATCCCAAAAAGGTTCCTTTTCCGTATAGGCCAAAATTTGGCCTAGATAAATGTGGTTTGATTTCGCCAAAGCCACAACCTCATCCTTGTAACGGGCATGCTGTACGCCGGGACCAATCTCATCTGGACAAGGATCTTTAGGTGCACGAATACTTCCATCGGTGCAGAACCAACGGATGTCCTTGTACGGCCCTCGAATGTCGTTCTTGAACTTGTTGACCAACACGGTAATATCCTTGGGTTCCATTTTCTGGGCCTTACCCAAATACGGTAATGTAACTAAAAAGAGTAGGACTATCCTATACAAACGTTCCATAGCAATCACGTTTTGAGAGGGGTTCTTAGTAGTAAATATATTCAAATAACCTTAGAAATTGCTATCTGATTATCAATCTGGATGGAAGTGTTCGCGAAATGAAGTAAGTAGCCCCGGCAAGAATCGAACTTTTCTCTCGGACCCCTAGTTTTATTGGGGTTTCCACTTTTTGATTTCAAAATGTTGACGATTTGTGAACTCTTAAAGTCAATTTGACTTTCGTCATTACAAAGATAAACAAACAGCTGTAAATGATTGTTTTATAAATGAAAGCCTATCGCTTATTTGAACTTATTACTCTTTGATTGTTTTTAAAGTTTTACTTCGCTTCTCACCTTTCCAACTTACAATTACCAATACGCATATTAAAAAAATTTGTATTGGTAAGGATAAATGCAGAATGTTTTGCCATAGTTTGATTGTATTTTCATCCAAGGAGTTTGCTTCATTTATCCAATTGATTTTAAGCGTCAAATAAGTTATCTGAAGGATAAAAAATGAATTGAAAATTATTAAAATCTTATTCGTAATACGATTTTTAAGTCTATCCGAAATTGCCTTGATGAGAAATACGGTGAAAAACACAAGAGGTAGATAAGTGAAAAAGAAATAAAAGTTTGGAGCGTTTATAAAATTACCAAGTATAAAAATTCTAGTTGTCTCCATGAGCCCACTGTTTCCAAATCCAACAGTAAGAAAATACAAAGTCAAAAAAGTCAGAAGAGCTATTACGAGCCAGAATCTATTTTGTTTCCACATCATCGCTTATTTGAACTTTAGCTTAATCATTTTACTGAATTATTGGTATAATCTAAACGTCATCAACATACCATCTCCCATGCTAGCCACTTTTCCTATACCTTTTTGATAATAATTGTGGTATTCACTTAATTTATTTAAATCTCTTCCTGTAACTTGACTTGCCTTCATAACCAATAAGTTTGAGTATTTCCTTTGGGGTGTTTCCAATTCTCCATCTAGTTGAACAATTTCATATTCCCAGGCTTTGTCAGTGCTTACCCATTTAAAACCAACCTTGGGATCCTTGGGCATTATCATACTCTCAGTATTGGATGCAACATCGTAGTACAAAACATTTCCATCTTCCAATCTATAAAACATCTCTACTTTTTTGCCCCAAGAATATTGGATTTCGCGAACACTATAGGCAATTTGATTCCATTCAATTTGCTTTGTTATGTCCTTATGGATTACATAGGCATCAGTATCAACATATTTAAACTTAGCATCATAATTTCCTACGGGATAATATGCATTTGCGCTGGGTTCAACAACTGTTCTTTTGGACCCGCAGCCCATACTTACTGTTAGAAGAACAATTAGGGTTATATTTTTCATTATTGTAGTTAATAAATAATCTTAGCGATCATCGTTTATTTGAACTTTAATAGCTCCTGTTGGTCATTGCTTTAGCCCGATTAAATAAGAGAGCCTTGATTTTTTTAGCTTTTGAGTTGTCAACCGATAATTTGTTGTATCCTCCAATCTTTCATAAATCTTCCTTTTCAAATTGTCTACATTGAGACTATCAGAAAATTCAATATCTAGAAGCAATTTCAATGCCTCATCATAGTTTCCTCTTAAATATAATTGAGTCGCATTCTTGAATTGATTTTTATAGGACTCCTTGAAAGTATTGTAAGGTTTAATAGTCAAGTTATCACCATTTCTCTCAAAATTTGGAAATTCAATGTAATTAAAAGTAATTTCTTTAACCACACTCACTTTTTTTCCGTTCAAAAACGGGGGAGTCCACATCCCACTTGTTTTCATGATTGCCTTTCTAAGTCCTTTATCATATGTTTCATTAATATGGTGGTGGATTTGAACATCACTTACTTTTCCTTTGGTATCGACAAGAAAAGTGGCATATGCAAAAGTATTTTCGTTATCCGATAAATTCTCTACAAATGGTTGAATGAACTCATTTACATTGGCATATTTGACATTATTAAATTTTGGATACACCTTGTCGGTTTCAAAAAAAAGTTCATCCCCTCCTCTTATAAGAATATCCTCTTCTTTTAAAGCCAACTGGTTCAAGTAAGATTGTTCTTTTAAAAAAGAAATCCTTACTGAGTTTGGGGTTATCTTATTGTTCTCAAATTCAATAAGAACTAATTGCTCGTTATTTAATTTCTCTATTTTGAATTTATTGAAACCTAGATTTATGATGTCTCGCTCAATCCGATATTTAATCAAATTCCCTTTTTCATTGGGGCTTAAGGAAATGAATAATTGATTGTTCCTTTCGAATGTATATCTAAAAAACTTTTTGTTTCTCTGTTGCACATCTGGGGTCAATTCCTTTCCAACATTTCCAATCTTAGTTTTTATCCAAATGCCCAAAATTTCTTTTTTTACTTGAGTTTGGATAAAAGTGACTATTAGGAAGAAGACAGAAAAGGTAATTTTTCTTTTCATGGTACTTTGTTTGTGGTCAATCTATCCATATAGTTTTAAAATGCATTTATATTCTCCCAAATTAGAATAAAGTCGATGTATGTAATCAATTATTTGAACTTTAGTCACTTTGGTCTACTATTTTAATATATTTATTTAGTTTGGGTTGAATATCCAAAATGCCAAAAATGAAATACCAAATGCCAAAAAATAGACCCAGCCCGTTTGATTGTTTAAGGTGTAATTCCTTCTCAAACCGAATTATCGTAGAAGAAGCCAATATCATCATTAAAAACATTGAAACCATGGCAGCTATATGAAATGGCATTAATGTTTCAAATCCTTTCCCCGAAAACAACACAGTAATTCCGAAAATATAATAGAATGAGCAATATCCTGCGAGGGTGATAAACAATCCCTTGTTGAGTTCATGGTATTTTGGAAGTTTCTTATTTAATTCCATTCCGATTGAGAACAACCAAATCAAATATGGGATGCCCAACCAACAAAGCCAGAACAGCTCTATTGGTTTTTTTCTCAAATATCTATCGGTCATTTCCCATTTGTAATAAATCGTTTATTTGAACTTTTTATTTAAAAAGATACAGGCCATTTAAATTATCGGATTTTGCTAATTCATAAGAAGACTCTGTGCAAATTTCAGTTCCATCATAATCTATGCACCTGCTTATGTCTAAATAGTTTACGGGAACAAATCGATCATTAGGACCAGGTGCCTTTCTGTCCGTTAATTGCTGTATTTTAACTTGATAATGCTCTCCAACTTCTACCTTTTTTCCATTTTGCGGTATTACCTGATGTTTATTCGAGATTATTTTATAAAACTCTTGGTCATTTTCAATGAAAACGAAATAATATTTTTAAATGGAATCTATTTTTGAGATAATACCACTAACGTATTTAGCAACATTTTCCACTTGGGTTAGATTGGGATTTGATTCCACCTTTTTGCTTTTACATGAAATAAAAACAACTGTAATAAATAATGATAGAATTAAAATCATTTTCATTCCAATCATTTCCGAACTTTACTATTAATTTTCTTGACTGGAGCTGAATAATTCAATGGCTTTCAAATAATCGATTGCTCCTTCCATTGTTATATCATTTACAAAGCCATCCAGATTAGGATGATTATTCCTTATCCAACTAACCAGTGTATCTCTTTTATGGCTCCAAGTTTCCCAATTGACATCCATGTAATCCAAATCTTCCACCTTTGAAATTTTTCCTGATTCAAAGTACACTTTGACCTTATAAACTAAAGGATTGTTCCTTAAATATTCATTACGGGCATTCTCTTGTGCAACAGACGCAATGACTTCATTGTTCTTTACTTCTAATTCTAATATTCTATATGATGGTTTAAATACAGAATCCCATTTGAAAAATTCATAAAACTCATCACGATTATAAGATGTCACATAATCACCAGAAATAAACGTGACAATATCATTTATTGAAGCTTGAATTTCATTGTGGTTTCCTGAATTCAAAGCATTGTAATATTGAGTAACAATATCTCGATGAGTCATCTTATCATTATTGCATCCTATTGAAACAAGAAGAAGAAATAGTATGAAAAGCTTGATTTGCATTTATCGTTTATTTAAACTTTTATTATAAATAAAACAGGTCAAAGCTTTTTCCCCATGGACAAAACAGCATACTTGGATATTTTACTTTTATCCATTTTTAGTTTAATGCCATTTCTTACCATCATCGTATTTCCCATTTCCATTCCTATAACATCTTCATTATATACTGGATGTATAAAAATCACTTCTCCGGATTCTGGGGTTATCCACAATTTTTCCTCATCAAGATTTAGTTTTGTATAATAAGTGTGTTGTTCATTTGCCCGCACTTTATGAAGGAAGTAAGTTCCTTTTTTTATTTTTATCAACTTTTCACCGTTATAGAATATTTGAGCTGTTGGAAGCATAGCACAGTAAATATAAATGTGGGAAAATCCATCTTTAGGTTCTTTAATTTCCGTTCCGATTGGGCTATCAATAAAATTGTTGTTTGAAATATACAAGTCAGTTAGATTCATCAAATTAAGCTTAAAGGGTTGGGACTTCTTATATAAGCGATAAGTAAGTCTGCCGTTTTTTATTTTGACAACCTTACAGTTAAGCCTAATCCCATTCAAATCCTTAATATAATCTGTTTCGTAGTCATTGGCTTGGTTCTGACAATATCCTTGAAATGCAAAAATTAAAATGAGGAAGTTTAGATATTTTAAAGTACTCTGGTTCATTTCTATTTTGTTATCGTGTCATTTAGGTTTATTTAATCATTGGTATGGCAATCGTTTATCTGAACTTTTATTTTGGTATGGCACAAAACCACAATGAATTAGTGCCATTATTATACAGAGTATTTATTTCATTAATTCAATTTGAAATTTCGTTGCTTCAAAAGCCACTCGCAAACCACTGAGGTTTGTTTCGGCTTTGTTCTTTTGGAAGAGCTCTGATATGTATGTTGTTTGTTTTAATACCTCGTCCTTTTCTCTCATGAAAATTTGGTATTTCAATAAAATTAAGTTGGCCATGATTCTATCCGAAACGTTCAAAGGGGCTGATAGAAGTTTAATTGCGATAGTCTCTGAAATCTCGGAATCGTTATCTGGTAGTTCGTCAAAGAGATAAGCATTAGCAAGGTCAATTCTTTCCATTTTAGAATAGTCATTCTTGTTAGACATGTCCTTTCTATAGGTCATTTTGTCGCCATTTAGAAAATACCACCTTGCGTAAGAATCATTTTCAATTTTAATCTCCTTTTCAAATTCCTTTTTCTTTACACTCCAATTTGTTAAAGCAGTCAGTAGTTCGGTTCCATCATTATTCTTTAGAATGGCAATCCTGATTAAGTAATTCCTTTCCCCGGGTTTTTCGATCTCAATAGTCAAACCGTTTTCTTCCG
Source organism: Flagellimonas marina (assembly GCF_042651185.1). Lineage (NCBI taxonomy): Bacteria > Pseudomonadati > Bacteroidota > Flavobacteriia > Flavobacteriales > Flavobacteriaceae > Flagellimonas > Flagellimonas marina. Next base: position 223,344 of record NZ_JBHSCL010000009.1, read on the forward strand.
AAACATATTTTTTTATTGCTTTCAGTACTGCTGAAACATCTTCAGGAGTTGCCTGAGGAAATAAATTCTCTCTCAAAAACAAATCGATGTATAAATAATGAGTCAAATAAAAATCGTCCATTTTTAGATAATTGACTTCCTCCAAATTTTCCGATTTGATTTTGATTTTTTGAGATTGAGAATGGCCAATGGCTAAGTAAAAGAGTAAAAACAAAAGGGGAATAATTTTTTTATACATTCTGATCGTTTGTTTGAACTTTGTTAGCTTAAATTACCTTATTCTACTAAATATTGAATTCTCTCCTTGATTCTTTCAAAGTGCTTTTCTCCCAATTCGGATTTTATTTTTTCCGAATTCAATTTTATTAATTGCTTAAGTGTTTGATATTCGATTGGTTTTTTTGACCAAAATTCTGTCGATACTTTTGAAACTGAGTCCAACAAGTCTCCCTTATAAAAATCTCCTTCGGCACAAACGTCCTGTTCGAGTTTTTCAAGGGCAATTCCTAGGAGGTAATCAAGACCAATGTTTTGAGAAATCAAAAGTCTTAATTGTTCATTGTTTAATTCTCCAATGTTTATTTTCCGATATTGAAAACACTTCTCAACCAAGTCTGTCTGGAATTCAGACGGCTTTTCCCAAATGTCCTTTTCCAATTGTTCGATTGATTTTGTTTCCATCATCGTTTATTTGAACTTCGAATTTGTATTTAAAAAGAACATGTCATTCCAGTTAATCTTTATTTAAATCCTTTTCAACATGAATCCATGTCCAGATATCACCATCTTGAAACGGCGTTGTTGAAGTTTCCTTATTATCAATAAAGATTTTGGTGAAATATGGTTTATAATACCAAGCAAAAAACACACTTCCTAAGCTCGGTTTTTCAAGTTCCCGATAATTCAACCAAATTTCTCTGGGAGGATTAGTTTTAAACCCACGAAATTGACCTTGATAGTAACTTTTATCTTTAACAATAATATTTTCAGGAGTTATCTCATAAATAAACTCACCCCCATATACCGCAGTCCCATCAGGTTGAAACGCTGGTAATATGTACACATCAAAGTTTCCTCGTTCATTTTGTCGAATGTAATTGTTGTACCGAAGACCCGAAGAATCCCTGACTTCTTTTGACTCTTTAAGTGCAATATTTAACGCTTCAGCATGGTTGCTCAAAAAGGGTTGATCAAGAATTTCTGTCGACTCCTTCACATCAGAACTGGACTTGATTACAAAATGAAATACTTGGTCATAAAACCCATCTTCGTATTTACCATATACTGAATGCCAAGTATTAGTTGAATCTTGAAAGCAGAACCATTCTTTCCCAAGTTTTTCAATTTTGGATTGATTCTTAGTTAAAAGTGAATCTGTCGACCACCAAGCTGCTAAGTCATAATTGACAAGCCATTCAGCAATTTTTGCTTTTTCATTAAAATCTTTTATATCAAATTTTTGAGCTTCAACATTAGTAATTATTACAAATGCTGACAGAAATAATGTTAGTTTATTCATGTGGTTAATGGCAAATTCACCCTAATATACGTTACTAAAATCTGAAATAAGATAATTATCGATGTAATAGCCGAATGGTTTATTTGAACTTTAATTAATGGTAGTGGTTGTCTTCTTTAATCTGTTAATTATCTTTCGAGCATTACTTTCTACCAACTTCCATTCCCATAATTCTGGATTTCCAAATTCAGGATTAGTGTTTTTCCAATTTTCAGCTCTCTTTTTTGAGTTCACTGATATATTACATTCAACTTGGTTTTCGCCATTTTTTAAATCAAGTTGAATAAAAATTATTGCCAAGCCATCTATCCTATAACGAAAAGTCATACCGTTACAATATTTGGGGTTTAGTGGTATTTTGGAAACGAAAAACTTGCCTTTATGCTCTGGATTGTAAATTCCAAATCCGAAGTGTACTTTTCCGTTCGAAATACCATTGTCTAAATAGTTCTTAAACTCAGATAAAGTGTTAACCCGAACTATTTCCTTTTCCATTTCAGAGTATGATTCATAGAGTTCAGTTTTAGAATCTGAAAGAATAAATTCTATCAGTTCCAAAAGTTGATTTATATCTATGATTTCTTTTCTCTGCATCGTTTATTTATACTTTATAATGACTATTGCAATGACCAAAACAATAACAAAAATTGCTGCTATGACGTACCTATATTTCGAATCTTCAAGAAAAAATCCTTAAGTAATTCTATTAGTTGCTCCAACATCTTATTCAGTTTCGAATATTCAAGTATTTGAATCAGGTTAAGGGCTCTGCAAAAAATCAAATTATCAAGAGTATTTGCGAACTTTAATCAGTAAAACTTATCTTTTCTTCAGCCTAAGTTTCAACTGGCATGCGTATGCTTTAAACTAATTTGTCTTAAAAACCACTAAAAGTTGAAACAGTAACTTCTGAAATGGAGAAATTACCAAAACTATCTTTAGATGTTACCTCAATGGAATATTCCCTACTGGGAATATAAGATATTGGGGGTAAAAAGGTGTCTGATAAATCATTGAATTCATATATTAATTCGTTAGACTGGTATATGAGGGCTTCATAACTCAAAGCATCCCCATCTTCATCACTACCCACCCAAGAAATTAACATTTCAGAATTTATAGTATCAAATTCTACCGTAATAGTTGCAGCGTATGGTGCAAAATTTCTTTGAGGAATGCCTGGTGAAGTAAATGAATATGTGTTGCTTGTTGAGGAACCATCATCGTTAATTGATACAATTTGCCAAGTATAGGTTTTCCCTCTATCCAATTCTATTTCTGTATGTAAGCCTCCTACGCTTTTTCTCACAATTTCGTTACTGCCTTCCAAAATAATGACCTCATAACTTTGGGCAAACCGAGCAGAATTCCAGCTAAAGGAAATCAAGACTTGAGTATCATTTTCCGCTATTTCTTCATAGTCTGAGCAAGGTTCCCCATTTGCAGGCAAGACACCAATTGCCTTTTCGGGAGGATTTAGCTCTTCTTTAGGTGGCTGTTCGCCACCTTCTCCACCACTGCAGGCAAAAAACACACCAACCACAAAAGAAATGATGTATAATTCAATTATGTGCTTAACATATTTCATCGTTTGATAATTTTTACAGTTTCCATTTTATCTCCATTCTCCATTTGTACAATGTATATTCCAGAATTGAATGAAGAGATGTCCATACTTTTTTCCCTTTCATCAAAATCCAATTCCCTAACCAATTTCCCGTCAAGTCCAAAAACCTTAACCTTGAGATTAGCATCCTCGGAAATGAAGTTCACATTTGTTGAAGTAATGGTTGGGAAAACTTGTATTAAGTGGCCCATATATAAGTTGTCTAGAATGACACCTTGGCAATCGCTCTGACCTGAAATTGTAATTTCTGTTTGACCTTCTAACTTTTCAAGTGATATTATTCTTTCACTGGTATCATCAAAGGAAAAGGTCATTTCCTTCCCATTTACCAAAACCTCATATGTTTTACTTCCTGCAACAGCGTATGAAACTGTTCCCGATTTGGAATCCAATAGCGTTCTTTTACCACTAATAGCATCCAACTCGTTAATAGTTGTCCCATAGGTCCGTTCAAAAAGAATTTCAGGAATGAGAACAGTAATTGTATAATTCCCATTGGCTAAATTTTTGATTGAAAAATCGGTTCCAGAAGGAACATCATTAAATTGATTTGCGAATCCATCTCCTACAATCGAGATGTCAAGCAAATACCCGGGAGTTGCCATGACTATTTCAATGGCCCCATCGCTTCTTCCAACACAGCTCGTTGATAATACTTGCACCTTTATTGCATCATTGGGTATCAAATCACAGCCTTCGGAGTTCACCAAGGCTCCGGGTGAAGTATCAAGGCAACCATCTCTATAATCAAAAATTCCATCACCATCCATGTCAGCGGTGCACAAAGAATCTTCACCCGCGTCTAAGATTGTCCATCCATATGTATCAATAATAAATTGGCGTGCCTCGGCAGACTCGCAATACGTGCTGCTGCCCGCATTAAAAATAACATTTGTTCGCAGATTAGGTAAACTGGCCCATCCTCGCAAAGTATTATCATAGTTCTTTAACGACAGCGCTGTATTTGCAAACATTCCGGTCATATCAACAACATTGGAGATATTCCAACTCCCAATATTTTGGTCAAATACATTATTTCCAAAGAACATATTATACATAGTCAGTACGTTTGAAACATTCCATTTGGAAATGTCTTGATTAAAGGCCTCAGCCCGATTGAACATCCCTCTCATTGTAATTACCCCTGAAACATCCCAGTTGGAGATATCTTGATTGAATTTTTGAGAACCAGAAAACATAAAATCCATATTTTGTACCTTGGAAACATTCCACGAACTTATATCTTGGTTGAATTCAGTAGTCAGATTAAACATGTATCCCATGTCCCCAACGTTGGAAACATCCCAATTGGATATGTCCATATTAAAGTTCGAAAATTCAAACATTGACTCCATGTTAGTTACACTGGAAACATCCCATCTACCAATGTTTTGATTAAAAGAAGCAGCACGATAGAACATCGCATTCATATTTTCCACATTAGAAACGTCCCAACCCGAAATATCCCTGTTGAATAGTTCACAATCCTCAAAAAGGTTACCCATTGAGGTTACATTACCCGTATTCCAGTTGGAGATGTCGGCATTAAATTGTTTACATCTTGAAAAAGTTTGTAGAAGATTTTGAACATTACCAATATCCCATGTATTGAACGAATCGTTGCCCTTTAAAGATTCGCAGCCATAGAACATGGAGAACATGCTGCTTACGTTTGATAAATCTGGAGCATCAGTTGCCACTACATCCATATTGACGCAACCTGCGAATGCTGAATTCATTGAAGACCAATTTATTATCCCCCATTGATTTATCTCCAACAATTTTTGGGCGTCATTGGTTATTGTACTCCCTCCACTGCTGTTAAAAGCTACACTATATGGATTCCCAAAAACTGATACGGTATAGGTCCCAGGTGTTGCATAGGTATGTGTTGTACTGCCAAATAAATCTGTTTCTATACTGCCATCGCCCCAATCTACATTATATGGCCCTCCAAAAAGTGGTAATAAAATCTGGTTGTCTTCAGAAATGCCCACATTGTTGGTTTGCCATTTGGTCACAAAAACTTCTTGTGTGTGATATACAGTACACCCTTCAGATCTTCCCTGATCATTTATTATCCAATCATAATTTTTAAGGAGCTCGTATCTTGATAGTGCGGCCTCACAGAATTTATTCTGTGGCGCATCCAATTGTACTCCCTGTTGTAGGGAAGGCAAGCTGGCCCAACCCATTAAAATTTCATTATAATTGTCATCCGAAAGTCCAGAACCATCGAACATTTCGGTCATATGTATCACATTGGAGACATTCCACGAGCCCAAATCCTGATTGAAGGCTGATGCATCTTGGAACATATTGTACATATACAATACATTTCCCGTATTCCAATTATCCAAGGGCAGGTTAAATGATTCTGTTCCACGAAACATATAGGCCGTATTATCAACTGCTGACAAATCCCAAGAATTTATGGATTCATTTCCAATAAATGCTTTACAATCCGAGAACATACCAAACAGATTAGGGCCATTTGTAAAATCTGGAATATCAGTTGCTTTCATATCCATGTTATCACATCCTGCAAATGCCAAATGCAAAAGTTCCCATTCAATATCTCCCCATTGATCTATGGAGAGAAGTTTATCATCGTCTCTAAGTCTAGCATTGCCCCCATTATTTATATACATTCCTAGAAAATCTCCATAAATAGCCACACGATAAATCCCTGGTTCAGGATATGTATGGATAATATCTCCTTGAACATTAGTATCTACTGACCCATCTCCCCAATCCACAGTATAATTGAAACCATCAAACCTGGTGTCCGTGTAAATGGTTATTTGATTGTTGTTGGAAGCTCCTCGGTTATCGGTTTTCCATGTTGTCAAAAAAGGCATTTGTCCATCAACGGCACAATTCAATTCCAAGCCACCATCATGTATTATCCACCCTTTATCAGCTATCAAATCTTGACGAGCAGAGGCGGCTGCACAATAATTGTTTTGCTGTGCGCCAAGACGGACTCCACTTTGCAAAGAGGGCAGTTGACTCCATGATATCAGCATGGATTCATAATTTGTATTGGACAATGAACTCTGGTTAAACATATTGCCCATATCCGTTACTTGTGAAATGTTCCAGTTCCCTAAATCTTGGTCCAGCACGGTTGCTCCTTCAAACATACCAACCATACTGGAAACATTGAACACATCCCAATCTGCTATATTTTGATTAAATACCGCAGCACCCTTGAACATGTTTGACATATCACTGATTTGACTTGTATCCCAAGTACTAATTGTATTGTTGCCAATCAATGATATGCAATTTTGAAACATTCTGGCCATGCTTTCAACATTGGAGAGGTCCGGAATATCCGCGGCAAGAATATCCATGTTCCCACAACCTGAAAATGCTCCCTCCATGGATTTCCAATCAACATCCCCCCATTGGTCTATTGAAATAAGGCTTGCAGCAAGATTGTCCCCTTCAAGAACGATGCCAGGGAACCTTCCACTTATTATGACCTCATAAGTACCGGGTTCATCATAAAAGTGGGTCAAATTACCGCTCACTCCCAAACTAGTATAACCGTCTGACCACTTTATATCGTAATAATAATGCTCTCCTGGGATTGTTCTTATTGTAAGATTAGTGGGACTATCTATCCTCCATGTAGTGATAAAGGGCTTGGCCACACCATCCAAAATCTTAAAATTGAGCATATATGGCTCTCCGGAAATTCCTGTCAAATCAGTACCACTGTATGGTGTAACGACTATGGTATAGCTTCCAGAAAGCAAGGAATTTCCTAAATAATCCGTACCATCAACTCCAAATAGTGTAAATGGATCTCCATTTGAAACCGCGGAAAAACTCTGGGTGTCGCTAAGTTCAATCTCAACACTTCCAACATCGTCTGATGTTATGATTTCGAAATTGATAAGTTGGTTGGGCAACGATTGCCTATTTATCTGAGCATCATCCCTTAACGTGTACAATTTTTCATCTTGAACAGCATCCACCAAGTAAATTTCCCTGACGGTCAAAGAGGAGAGACATGATGCTCCATTATCCTCAATTTGCCATCCAAAATTGTTGACTAACGTCTGTTTTGAAGATTCCTCATCACAATATTGACTGAAACCAGCATCAAGTACAACGCTAGCTTGCAAATTTGGCAATGAAGCCCAACCGTTCAATATGTCATCATAGTTCTCTGTTGAGAGCTCAACTTCATTAAACATTCTGGACATTGTAATTACATTTTGAACATCCCACCCTCCAAGGTTTTGATCAAAAGACAAGGCATTGTTGAACATTCCTGTCATTGATCTTACATTTGAAACATCCCAAGTAGATATATCTTGATTAAAAGCCTTGGCATTATTGAACATATACTCGGCATTTATCACGTTGCCCATGTCCCAACTCGAAATGTCCTGATTAAAGGCCTCTGCATATTGGAAAGTATAAGCCATACCCTCAATGTTACTTACATCCCAACCACTTATATCGCCATTGAAATTGGTTGCACCATCAAACATGAATGCCAATTCCGTTACTTTAGGAAAACGCCAATTTCCGATATCTTGATTAAAGGAAGTAGCATATCTGAACATGTCATTGAGGTCTTCAACATTAGACAAATTCCAATCTCCTATATAAGTATTAAATGATGAAGCGCCATAAAACATAGAATTTAGGTTTACTGCTGTTGACATATCCCAAAGATTCATGCTCTCGTTTCCAATAAGGTTTGTGCATCCAACAAAGGCATATCTAAAAGTTGACACTTGGGATAGGTCCGGAACATCTTCGGCCACAATTTGCATGTTGACAGCACCATTGAACGCCCCTTGGAAAGAGCGCCATTGAATATTACCCCACTGATTGACCTCCAAGAGTTTTTCACGATCTGTACCTCCTGAGTTTGCGAGTGAAATACCAGGAAATACTCCAGAGATTGCTATTTGATAGGTTCCTGGTATTGCATACGTATGCGTAATATCACCTGTAACTCCTAAATCTGAATTTCCATCACCCCAATCAATGGTGTAATCATAGACTTCAGTAGAAAAGGTAGGAATCAAAATCTGATTGCTTTCGGTTACACCAGGATTATCCGTTTTCCAAGTGGTTATAAAATCTTGGGCGTTGGAATTGGATAGGACGAGAAATAGAATAAGCCCTATGCAATGTTTCAAGGTTGTTAGCATTTTATTGGAGGAAATTCTCACTATTTCCACGTTGAATAGGGTTATCATATCCCTATTGCACCTTAAAATGCCATACTGGCCGTTGGAAATACTTTTCTTCATTCTTGGAAAAATATTGATTATTGGTTTCTATTGATAATGTAAAAGTCCTATTGTGTAACCGAACCCAAATCTCAGCCCACCGCCCAATCCATTTTATATAGGGCTCCAATAAATTCTGCATTAGGATCTTCCATTTATTTGAAGTCTTGCCAAAAAATATGCTCGCTTAACTATTTCTACTAATTGCAATCTTTGCCACCATCAGTGATATTCCAACCATAGGAATCAATCAAGTTTTGACGTGCGGCTTCACTTGAACAGTATTGACTATTTCCACCATCAAACTCAACTCCAATTTGTAAAGAAGGTAGATTGTTCCATGCAATCAATGTTGCATCATAACTTTCTTTCGATAATCCAGAACCTTTAAACATCGCTTCCATATCTTGGACCTTACTTACATTCCAATTACCCAAACTCCAATCGAATGAAGTGGCATTTTCAAACATTCCATACATTCTGGTAACATTGGAGGTATCCCAATTACTTATGTCCTGATCGAAAACGTTATTGTTGAAAAACACACCGCCCATCTCCGTTACATTACTAACATCCCAGCCACTGATGTCTTGATTGAATGTTGGGTTATTGGCAAACATTGCCCCCATGTTCTCTAAATTCGAGACATTCCACATAGTGATATCTTCCGTAAATGAAGAAGCAGCTTGGAACATTGCACCAGCATCTTTGGCTCTGGACATATCCCATTTTCCAATGGGCTGATTGAATGCTATGGCCAGATTGAACATAGAACTAAAATCTTCAACATTTGAAACATCCCAATTACTGATATCTTGATTAAAGGAATCCGCTCCTTGAAACATAATAGAAAGATCAGTGATTAGGGGAAAACTCCAATTGCCTATGTCTTGATTAAACGCCCTGGCTCCATTGAACATGCTGGAAATAAGTTCTGCATTACTCAGATCCCAATCACCAATGTCCTGATTGAACTCAAAAGCGTTTTCAAAAAAACCAATCATCCTTTTCATGTTGGAAACATCCCAACCACCTATGTTCTGATTAAAAACATCACACTCTGCAAACATGAAAGAAGCCGAGCTAATAGTGGATACGTCCCAATCTTCAAAACTTGAATTACCTACCAATTTTTTGCAATAGCGGAACATTTCATCTGCTTTCCCCGCATTCGAAAAATCCGGCAAGTCTGTTGCAACAACATCCAATTCCATGCAACCCTTAAATGCACCGGAAAAATCCTTCCATTGTATATTTCCCCATTGATTTATCAAAACCATTTTTTTGCTGTCTGTTTCAGTTCCATAATAATGCGGCTCATTGAAAAAAATTCTTGGAAAGGCCCCAGTAATGGTTACATAATAGGTCCCTGGAATTTCATAAGGATGTTGGGCATTCTCTGATACATTTTCTTCTACAGTACCGTCGCCCCAATCCACAGTATAATCATATCCATAATCAAATAACTCAACAGGATAAGTTGGTATTTCAATGGTATGATCATCGGATATACCGGGATTCGTTGTTGTCCATTTCGTTATGAACCCAAGTGACATAGGTTTATCTTCAACCGCAATGACCTTTAAAATCCAATCCTGTGAGACACCTGTTTCTGAAGTTACAGTATAAGATACCGGTTGACTATAATCATTTTCAGCATCGATAGATGGTGATATAGTTTGTCCATTATGAACTATTGTGGGGTTTAGTGTTGTAAGATCCGTTCCATTTGGAACCTGAACACCGAAAGTATTGTCAGAAATAAGCGTTGCCTCTTTTCCATCTATAGCTATTGAGATAATTTGGTTGGTACTTTCTCCCAACACCTCCAAGGAAACTGTCTGGATTATCGAGGGGTTTGAAGTTGATTTCGCGGTAATTTGTACATCGCCCATACGTAATCCCGTAACCAAGCCCGTCGTATTAACTTCGGCAATTGTTTCGTCACTGCTGCTCCAAACAATTTCCTTATTTGTTGCATTGGCCGGTATTACCTTAATGGATAGTTGAATGGTTTCATCTTTTTGAAGTTTGGATGATTCTGTGTTTACTTCTATTGAACTTACCTCTATTTCCTCATCGACTGTCTCACCTTTATCACAGGATAACAATGTCAGAAATAATAACAAAACCTTTGATAATGAATAAATAAATCTCATACAGAGCGTTTATAGAGAGGGTTGTAGTGAACAGTACTGTTCATTGTTTCGAAACGCAAATGTGTTACCACGTAATTGTATCAAATCATTATTTGATTCGACCATTATTTCTTGTTTCAAAGTTTGGCGGATTTGGTTCATTTGTAATTCATAATCTTCAATATTCGAACAATAGAAAATTAAAAATCGAAAATGAATAATAAGGACAAATGAGTCACTTTAAAATTTGTAATGCGCATGATGAGAGATTTTATTTTGTGGAGGTTGGTTGAATAAGGTATGTTAGTTTGCCAATAAATGTAGGAAATTTCCAATAATCAAAATATTGCTTTTCGTTGAAAGGAGGAAAATAAAGTTAATCTGCTCTGAGAAATAGAACTGCTTTATTGGAGCATTTTAAGGTCTAGATGGTAAACCAATTAAGTGTACCGAAAAAGTAAACTCATAAGAATCAGCGAACTCGTTTTACTTTAAAAGTTCAATAAAACGGTACCCTAAAAACCTTGTCATAAATTAGAAATCGATATAAAAGCGAGCGAAACATTGTTTCGCGCTGCAAGCGTCCCAAAACTTACCAAACTAATACTACTGAGTGAGGCATCTTTTTCTATTGATCGGACACATACTTCGCATCAACAAAGAGAATCCAAAGTTCTGTTGGCTTCAAGTTTATATCTTTCCAACCTCCCTTCCGTTATTTCAAGCTTCAGATAGCTCTTCCCAAAAATGCCCTTGACAACTTTCACCTTATCGAGGACATCCTTTAAATCTGTTTGAAGTGCGGCTGCCTTTTCCTCCAAGTGTTCATACTTGATCCTAGGGACCATTACCTCTCCTTCATATACTGGGTAAGGCTTTGGGGGGTTCTTTTCAATCATATCTTCAAGGAAATCATCCTCTTCCCCATCATCGTCCAATTCTTGATTGAACAATGCCTGCATCATACCTATTGTGGGTAGAGTCTGGTTCTTTTCAATGTCCCTGATAATGGCAATGACAGCATCCGTCCTTTTCCTGTTCTTGATAATTTCATGGCCAATGCTCTTTTCAAGCCTTTCAGATGGTAAAAACCCATGCCACTCAAAAAAATCCATCACTATATCCAAAGTATGGGAATAACTCTTGCCCACTTTTTTTGAAAAAACCTTAAATCTTGATAATGTTTTTTTCTTTATCCGTACTGCTCTAAAATCATCCATATTCTATATTTTAATGGCTTAATTGTTACAATTCTGTTCAATGTTTACAGGAAATCCCAGCATTTTTGCAACAATTATCACTATAGTTCCTATAATCAACACTTTCCAAAATCCCTTTTAAACAGGGCTTTTCCGAAGGAAAATGAATAAATAGTGCCGCTTTAGCGCGCTATCCTCTTGCTTTTCTATTTAGTGTCGCCAAGGCGACGCTAAGAAGAAAACTTTTATCAAAGCACATTGTAGGTTGCACCCTATCAGGTTTTTGCTTTACGCTTATCTTCCCGAACACTTCAAAAACCCAATAGGAACCAAGTGCAAAAGTTGGAGGTAAGAATTGGGACTTACAGCACTCCGCTATGCTCTGTTCGTTTTCTTGCTTAAAGTTGATTCCATTGATATTTCCAATTTGTTTCTCAGAATCTCCATGTCCTCGCCAACTTTTCTTTCCAAAACCTTTGCATAAATCTGCGTAGTGGTAAGTTTTCTATGACCCAACATTTTTGAGATGGTTTCAATAGGTACACCATTGGTCAAGGTAACTGTTGTGGCAAAAGTGTGCCTTGCCATATGAAATGTTAGGTTCTTTTTAATTTTTGCTTCACTTGCAATCTCTTTCAAATAAGCATTCATCTTTTGATTTGAAATTCTCGGAAACAAAGTATTGTTTATGACTGACCTAGAATCTTCCTTATATTGTCCGATCAGGTCCAGAGCTTTTTTTAATAGAGGGATTTTAACGGGATTATGGGTTTTCTGCCTCTTAGTGATTATCCAATATTTCTTGTCCAGCCCCATAACAACATTATCCTCGGTTAGAAGCATTAAATCAGTATAACATACACCTGTGTAGCAACTGAAGACAAAAAGATCTCTGACAGTTTTTAATCGCTTACTTTGAAGTTCCAGTTCTTCAATCGCTTGAAGTTCCTCGGAACCTAAATACTCCCTATTCGTAGGGGTCAATCTCTGCTTAAACTGTCGAAACGGGTCTTTATCTATCCACTCCAGTCGATAAGCCAGAGAAACCATTTTCCTTAATCTTTGAATATGCTTCATCACAGCGTTGTTACCAATTTGTTGTTGGTAGTGATTGGGTTTATGCCTGCGAAGAAAATTTTCAAAGTCAAGGATGAACTTATAGTTCAATTCATCAAGTCTGATGTCTTCCAGTTTTAATTTCTTTTTCAAGAACAAAAAGATATATTTCTGACTTGTCAGGTATAGTCTTGAGGTATTTCCGTGCAGCTTAGGAAACATATTGGAATTATGGTAGGATACTAAGTCCCTCATGGTAAAATGTTGAGTGTCCACTTCCTCATCCATAAACCTGGCCTTTACTCGCTGAGGAGTGATGTGCTTGCCCTCTATTCGTAATTGTTGGAATGACTGAAACAAACCGGAATAGAACTCATCAAGATATTGGTTGGTTGATTTAGCATGTATGGAAGAATTTTTTACACGCTGTTTATTTGAATCCCATTCATTGATTGGAATCCTTCGCTTTAAACTGATATTGAGCTTTTTTCCATTTACAGAAATCCTAGCATAAATGGGAGCTTTGCCATTTTTAGACCTACTGGAATAAAGCCAAAACAGGATGGAAAATGTAGAATTTGACCTCATAATTGTCTTCTTTTAGTTAAATGTTGACGAAGACGAAAGTCAAATCAAATCGAGTATATCAACTAAATTACTGAATTTTAATCACTTATCTTAAAACAGCAACCTGAAAAATGTTGACGATTTGTGAACTCTAAAAGCCAAAATCAAAGGAATTCAATTAAAATCAAAAAATATTAAATGACTGATATTCATTTATTTAATGATTTTTTGAATCATTCAGAAGTCAAAAAGTAGCCCCGGCAAGAATCGAACTTGCATCTAAAGTTTAGGAAACTTCTATTCTATCCATTGAACTACGGGGCCATCCTTAAAAAATGGACTGCAAAAATAGGTTTTTTTAAAAACTTTAAAAGAACCTTATGAAGCAATTTAAAATGATTCCCAACAAAGCTTAATTGGATGAAATCTTTATCCAAGAATACGCTTCTTCTCTTCTTCTTTGAGTATTTTCTCCAAGTAAGATCTTGACAAGGGTTTGTCCACATAGCCCGAAATCATTCCGTTCTTTTTGGCTATTGTCCTATCTGAGGCATTGGTAAAAGCAGAAAGCACATAAACACTGGGAAGCTCATGCTCCTCAAACAAATTCTTCAGATTTTCCAAAAAATCCCAACCATTCATGCCATCCATCACAAGGTCTAAAAAGATAATATCAGGCAATCGGCCATGATCCTCCACAGAACTTACACAGGCCTGTATCCCCTCTTCGCCACTGGAACAGGTTACAATATCAAAATTGCCATGGGATTGTTGTATGCAGTACCGAGTCGCAAATTGCGACACCAAGTCATCGTCTATGATAAACGTAGTAAGCTTCATGTAGGGACAATTTGTAAGTTTGGGACTGACAAAGAAAGAGCCTAAGGCCCAACAAACCATTCATAATCGTTGTTTTGCCCAAATATCCCGTTGAGTCAACCTTAGTGTGGCAATTTTTCCCTCAAAATGCCATATACCAAAGCGCCAAAAATTGCACCAAACAGTACAATAACAATAGGCCAATGACCTGCTCCTGCCAAAACATAAATAGGCCCCGGGCAGGCGCCCGCCAAGGCCCATCCCAAACCAAACAAAGTTCCTCCCAGAATATATCGGGCAAACGATTTTTCCTTGTTCTCAATATGGATGGATTCACCAAAAAACGATTTGATCTTCGATTTCTTGATCCAGAAAACCAATACAACTCCCAGAACCAACGCAGAACCAATGATACCGTACATATGAAAAGAATCAAACTGGAACATTTCATAAATTCTGAACCACGAAGCTGCCTCGGATTTGTACAATACAATACCCAAAAAAGTACCTAATATGATGTAGATAAAATTCTTCATGATGTAAAAATTAAAGGAAACAACCAATGAACCATAATCAATCCTCCAATAAAGAATCCAATGACTGCTATTAAGGAAGCACGTTGTAAATTACTCAAACCAGAAATGGCGTGTCCCGAAGTGCAACCGCCAGCATAACGCGTTCCAAAACCCACCAAAAAACCGGCTACCAAAAGTATGATCCAGACTTTTGGGCTACTAAGCGACTCCAAACTGAAAAGTTCGGTTGGCAAATACGTTGTCCCTGCACTTTCAAAACCAAGGTCTTTGAGCTTGGCTACTGTTTTATGCGAAATACCCACGGCTGGATTGGGCGACAACCACTTGGCACCCATAAATCCCCCAATTACGGAACCAAGGACAACCAAGAGGTTCCATCGTTTGGATTTTACATCAACTTTGAAATAGTCTGTGAATTTCCCCGCTCCCCCAATGGAGCAAAATGTCTCCAAGTTGGAGGACATTCCAAATTTTTTGCCCATTAGTATCAAAAAAGACATAATCAAGGCAATCAGGGGCCCCGAAATATACCAAGGCCATGGCTCTAAAAGTACATCCATACTTTTTTTAGCAAAATAATAGTATTTGATTTAGTTTCAAGGCAACTTAGGTTACAAAGGCTTGCTTAATTTTACCGTACTTTTAAGTTTTTATATGGACAGAAGAAGTTTTTCGAGCAAATTATCTTTGGCCGCCATGTCCAGCATCTTGGGTGTGGAAATTATTTATGGTGGTCTAATGCCAAATGGGTATCTCCCGTTGGGCCTTCAAGACCCAGACCCTTTTCAACTGTTCAACAAGGACAAGGAAATGGTTGTACTCAACAATAAGCCTTGGAACATGGAGGCCCAGGCCCATTTGCTGAACGACAATATCACCCCCAATAAGTATATGTTCATTAGGAATAATGGACGTATTCCTGAAGGTATTGATGCCTCACAATGGACGTTGACCTTGGATGGAGAGTCCGTCAAAACCAAAAAAAGCTATTCCTTGGCCCAACTCAAAAGCAAATTCCAACATCATACCTATCAATTGACGCTGGAATGTGGCGGGAACGGTCGAAGTGAATTCAACCCGCCTGCCAAAGGCAACCAATGGACCGTGGGCGCGGTTTCTTGTGCTGAATGGACCGGGGTTCGACTACGAGATGTTCTTGAGGATGCTGGAATTAAACCAGATGCGGTTTATATTGGATACCATGCCGCCGACACCCATTTGAGTGGTGACCCCTACAAAGAGCCCATTTCTAGAGGGGTTCCCATGAATAAAGCCCTGCAAGATGAAACTTTACTTGCCTTTGCCATGAACGGTAAGGACATTCCTTTAGCTCATGGCCACCCATTGCGACTGGTCTGTGGGGGATGGCCGGCCTCCGCATCAGGAAAATGGATCAATACAATTAGTGTACGGGACAAAGTACACGATGGTGAAAAAATGGGTGGTACTTCGTACCGCGTGCCTTGCGAAACAGTTGCTCCGGGCAGCGAAGTTACAGAGTCAAATATGTGCATCATTGAGTCGATGCCAGTGAAATCCTTGATTACCTACCCCAAAAGTGGAGCATTGATCAAAGACGGTCAAAAATTGAACATCAATGGACATGCATGGGCCGGTGAGCTTGAAGTTTCAAAAATGGAATATTCCATTGATTTTGGAAGCACTTGGCACAACTGCTCCCTTGAAAAACCAGCAAACAGATTGGCTTGGCAACATTTTAAAGCGACAGTTTCCTTTCCCAAAAAAGGTTATTATGAAGTTTGGGCCAGAGCCACCGACTCCAACGGAAAAAGTCAACCCATGGTATTGCCCGGCTGGAATCCAAAAGGATATCTCAACAATGCCTGCCACAGAATAGCCGTGAAAATAGTGTAGCATGAAGGACAAGTTTCAAAAACAGGTCGATGCCTTTTCCAAAGTACTTCTTTCCTTTATAATATTGATTTTGGTAGTGTTTGGAGGGTTATACTATTGGGCGAATCACAAGCCAAAACCCAAAATTGAGGATATTCCATTGGAAGAATCCAACGAAGATTTCGACAAAGTTGAAAACGGAATCCATGTGGCCACCGGATTTGTGGATGATAAAGGAATGGAAGCCACCATCCAGAATTGCACCAGTTGCCACTCCGCCAAATTGGTGACCCAAAACCGGATGAGTCGCGAAGGATGGAAAGCCACCATAAGCTGGATGCAGGAAACCCAAAACCTCTGGGATTTGGGAGCCAATGAAGAATTAATTTTAACCTATTTGACCAAAAATTATGCTCCCACCGATAAAGGTAGGCGGCAAAACTTGGAGAATATTGATTGGTATGAGCTAAAATAGCCCTGATGGATTATGTAGATGCTTTTATTGACGGTTTTTTGGGTATGGTGCAGTGGACCTGGAAATCCATTGTTCTTGATGTACCATGGTACACCAATTACTTTTGGGGTCTGATAGCCATTTCGCTCTTGGTATGGGGGCTTGAAATTCTCTTCCCGTGGCGAAAGGAGCAATCCATTTTTCGGAAGGATTTTTGGTTGGATGCTTTCTACATGTTTTTCAACTTCTTCATTTTTGCCATCATCATCAGCGGGGTATACAAAGTACTGGAAGTACTATTCGCAGATTTGGGCATTACTTCAAAAAGTTTATCCATAGTCGACTTTACCCTCTGGCCGCAATGGCTTCAGCTTTTGGTTTTCTTCATTATTCTTGATTTTGTGCAGTGGTTCACCCACGTGCTACTACATCGTGTTCCTGCCTTTTGGGAGTTCCATAAAGTGCATCACAGTGTAAAAGAAATGGGATTTGCGGCACATTTAAGATACCATTGGATGGAAAATATCCTTTATAAACCCTTAAAGACCTTGGGGGTTATGATTTTAGGTGGATTTGAACCGGAACAGGCTTATATTGTCCATTTTGCGGCCATCGCCATTGGCCATTTTAACCATGCCAACCTAAAACTGACATGGGGGCCCTTAAAATACATTTTGAACAATCCGGTGATGCACTTGTACCATCATGCGTACAATCTTCCGGAGGGACATCGCTACGGAATGAATTTTGGGATAAGCTTGAGCCTATGGGATTATATCTTCCGCACCAATTATATCCCTGAAAGTAGCGGCAAAATTGAATTGGGTTTTCCTGGGGATGAAAAGCTCCCCAAAGGATTCTGGGGGCAATTGGTGCACGGCTTCAAAAGGAATAAAACGGTATAAACCAAGATTGGGGTTTTGGTTCAATCTTTGGAACTCCAATCCGAATAGCCCCCGGTATAATCGTAAATTTGCGTGAATCCCTTGCTTTTTAAAAGTTCGGCGGCACGATTGCTTCGCCCGCCCATTTTGCAGTAGAGATAAACCGGCTTGGTTTTATCCAGGGTTTCAATTTGCTTTACAAAACCTTCATCGTTTACATTGAAATTGACGGCATCATCAATATGTCCTTGCTTGTATTCCATGGGGGTTCGAACATCCACCAATTGTACCTGTTTTCCGATCACTTCCAATTGGACCGTGGCCTTATTTATTTTTTTGATAAACGGCTTTTGCTGGCTATGGCATGAAAAGGCCCACAAGATTGCAAAACTCAGGAGGGCCAACTGTGCTATTTTTCCCATTTTAGGTTATTTCAGTGTTGAAGGGCATACAAAATCTGTAACTGGAATGCCCGAGGTCTTCATGGCTGCAAATCCGCCTGCGACATCTACCAAATTATGGATACCCCTACTTTTTAAAATGGAAGCAGCGATCATACTCCTATATCCACCTGCACAGTGAATGTAAAAGGTTTCATCATCTGGAAATGAGGCCAAATGATCGTTGAGAAAGTCCAACGGGGTTAAAATGGCATTCTCCGCATGTTCGGTATTGTATTCGGTTTCTTTTCGGACATCAAAAACGGGCGCTTTTTGTTCCATGGCTTGCTTCAATTCTGTGGCCGGGATACTTTTTACGGTATCGACTTCCTTTCCGGCTTCTTTCCACGCTTCAATTCCACCTTTCAAGTAACCCACAGTTCCGTCAAAACCAACTCTGGAAAGGCGGGTTACCGTTTCCTCTTCCCTGCCTTTTGGGGTCACCAGCAAAATAGGTTGTTTTACATCAGCAATCAAAGCACCCACCCAGGGGGCAAAACTACCGTCCAATCCAATA
This sequence comes from Flagellimonas marina, assembly GCF_042651185.1. Lineage (NCBI taxonomy): Bacteria > Pseudomonadati > Bacteroidota > Flavobacteriia > Flavobacteriales > Flavobacteriaceae > Flagellimonas > Flagellimonas marina. The sequence goes on from NZ_JBHSCL010000009.1 coordinate 242,218, forward strand.
AAAATAGATCTTGGTACATGGCCCTCGGCGAAATCATCTTGATGGCGGACATCCAATACCACTGCTCCGGTTTCATTGGCGGCCGCTTCAAATGCTTCTGGGCTTAGCGCTTGGGTTCCACGTTCCAATATCTCATCGATATCTTCGTACCCCTCTTTGTTCATTTTTACATTAAGTGGGAAATATTGGGGAGGTGGCAGCAGTCCATCGGTGACTTCTTTAATAAATTCTTCCTTGGTCATATCTGCCCGTAGAGCATAGTTCATCTTCTTTTGATTGCCCAAGGTATCTACAGTTTCTTTCATCATGTTCTTTCCACAAGCGGAACCTGCCCCATGCGCTGGATAAACGATTACATCATCTGCCAAAGGCATTATTTTGTTCCGAAGACTATCAAATAGCGTACCTGCAAGTTCTTCCTGTGTCATGTGAGCAGCTTTTTGGGCCAAGTCCGGCCTGCCCACATCCCCCAAGAACAAAGTGTCACCACTAAAAATAGCATGGTCTTTTCCATTTTCATCCTTCAAGAGATAGGTAGAGCTTTCCATAGTGTGCCCTGGCGTGTGCAAAACTTTTATAGTGATATTTCCCAACGTGAACTCTTGACCGTCCTTAGCTATGATGGCATCAAAAGAGGGTTGGGCGGTAGGCCCAAACACAATGGGCGCCCCGGTTTCTTTGGACAATGTCACGTGCCCGCTTACAAAATCTGCATGAAAGTGGGTTTCAAAAATGTATTTTATGCTAGCACCATTGCGTTCTGCCCTCTTGATGTAGGGCTTCACCTCGCGCAACGGGTCAATAATGGCGGCTTCGCCTTCACTTTCTATATAATAAGCCCCTTGGGCCAAGCATCCGGTATATATCTGTTCTATTTTCATCTTCCTGATTTTTGTCAAAAATAAGAATCCTATGCCTCTTGGACTGTTACTAAAGTTACAAACTCTTGGTCTTGGATTGAAGTGATATCCGCTCCTGTATTTTACTTTTTGACTTGTGATTGCTGCAATAGTCCACGGCCTCGTGTGTCTGCACAAAAAGGTTTTGACTTCCAATACTTTCAATGAGTCCGCTGCTATGTACAACATCCCTTGTGGGACCTATGGCGCCTGTAATGAGAAATTCTATGCCTTTCAGCTTTAATTCATTTACCATCTGCTCCAGCATAAATGTGGCACTACTATCAATATAATTGATAGCTTCAGCATTGAGAATGACATACTTTAAGGCTGGTTCTTTTTTACGAACCTGTTTATGAAGTTGCTTTTTGAAATAGTCCTTATTTCCAAAGTACAATTGGCCGTCAAAACGTATAATAAGTTTGTCGGCATCTATCTGAACCTCTTCCGGAAATCGTGTTACATTTTTGAAATAATCCGTTCCTTCTATTCTTCCCAATACCGCCATATGCGGACGCGAAATCCGGTACACCAACAACATCAGCGAGAGCAAAACGCCCAATAAGATTCCCTCTATTAAACCAATAGACAGGGTAATCAAAAAGGTGGCCACCAATAAAAAGAATTCGTCCTTTCTGCTTTTCCATAATGCCATGGGATATGCAATATCAATCAACCCATAAACCGATACGATAATGATAGCTCCCAAGGCCGCATTGGGCAAATTTTGGAACAGTGGGGTTAAAAACAACAATGTCACTAAAATAATTATGGCGCTGAAAATCAATGCCATTCCGGTTTTAGCTCCGGATTGTTCATTGATGGCGGTTCTTGAAAAACTTCCAGAAACGGGAAGAGACTGAAAAAACGAGCCCATAATATTGGACATTCCCAATGCCCTGAGTTCTTGATTAGCATCCAGTTCGTACTCCGGATGTTTTTCTTCAACAGTCTTTGCAATGGAAATGGATTCCATAAACCCAAATAATGCCACAGTAATGGCAATGGGAAACAATTCGCCCAATATATCCAACTGTATCTCTGGAACCTGAAATGAGGGAAATCCACCGGGAATATCACCAACAACGAAAACCCCTTTTGATTGCAACCCAAAAAGTAAAACGACTAAAATACCAAGGATAACCACAAATAAAGGCGTGGGTATTTTTTTGCTGATTCTGTTCATGGCAAAAATGAAGACTATGGCCATTATTCCCAAAATCAACGTATAAAAATTAACCTGCCCCAAACTTTCAAAAATATTGCCCACAAGGACATGGATTTTACTGGATTGGAAAACATCGATACCTAAAATATGTTTCAACTGGCTAAGTCCAATTAAAATAGCTGCGGCAGAGGTAAACCCACTAATCACTGGCTTAGAGAGAAAATTGACGAAGAAACCCATTTTTAACAAACCCAAACCCAATTGAATGCTTCCAATGAGCAATGACAAAAAGAGCACTGTAGCTATGTAACTTTCAATTCCAGTAAGCTCTAAAGCTCCCACCCCAGCTGCCACCAACAAGGAGTCCATGGCCACGGGTCCAACCGCCAGTTGTCTAGAGGTTCCGGTTAAGGCGTAGACCACTTGGGGAACCAGAGCAGAATACAATCCATAAATGGGAGGCATACCCGCTATCATGGCGTAGGCCATTCCTTGGGGCACCAACATGATTCCAACCGTTGCCCCCGCAATTATATCTCCATAAAAATGAGAGCGGTTGTAGGTGGTCATCCACGATAAAAAAGGAAAGAACCGTTTGAGCATTATATGGACTTTAGACAAAAATACGGAGCAAAAAAATGACTTTAGGTAATATAGGGCACATAACTACAAATCCAAAACTTGGATATAACTTCTGTGAAGCGCCACTTTCTTCATCTTTTCCAATTTCTTCAACAATCTCGAAACCACAACCCGAGAGGTGTGCAGGTCATATGCTATTTCTTGATGGGTATTGCGAATCTTTTTGTGGTTGGTGACCTCTATTTTCCTTTTTAGATATTCTACCAAACGCTCGTCCAGATTCTTGAATGCAATGTTGTCCACCGTATGCAATAGTTCGTTAAGCCGGTTGTGATAACTTTCAAACACGTAATTGCGCCAACCTCTGTACTTTCCCATCCATTCCTCCATTTTTTGAACAGGTACCATAACCATCACGGCATCGGTCTCCGCGATGGCCCTGATTTGACTTTTGGTATGGCCCATACAACAGGCCATGGTAACCGAACAGGTTTCACCCTGCTCTAAATAGTACAGTAATAGTTCATCTCCTTCATCATCTTCCCGCAGCACCTTAATGGCACCAGAAATCAACAGGGGGATACTTCTGATGTAATTTCCAATATCCATAATGATTTCACCGGCTGGTATCTCCACCCATTTCCCTACCCCAATAATCTCCTCAATAAGTGGCTTTTCAAAATAGGTATTGAATGTTTCTAAAAGTGCTTCTTTCATAAGACCAAAATGCCCTTCTAAGGTAAAACTTTTGAAAAAAAAGAGCTAGGGAATGATATTGAATGGAAGTCTTACCATTCTTCCAAGAACCGAAATGCCGAAGAGATTCAATTTAAGTATTAAAAAATATGCCCTCGGTTGAGGGCATACTCGTAAAATTTAGATGTCATTTATTTCCTATTGATTGGGTTCAGCCATGGCATTGATACGCTTGATCGTTCCATCTGGTTCATAGGAAAGCTCGGTCATTTTTACACTCCGCAGGTGTGTTTTTCCTCCAGACATTGAGCTGTCATGGAAGAACAACCACCATTTTCCCTGATACTCTACTATGGAATGATGGTTGGTCCAACCTAAAACGGGATCCAGAATCACACCTTGGTAGGCAAAGGGACCATAAGGATTATCACTGGTTGCATATACTATTTTATGTGTATCTCCTGTAGAATAGGAGAGATAATATTTTCCATTGTAGCGATGAACCCATGCGGCTTCAAAAAATCTGCGATCGTGATCCCCGGTGGTAATTGGATCGCCATTTTCATCCAAAATGATGACATCTTTAGGTTCTTCAGCAAAGCTGACCATATCATCCGCCATTTGTGCCACTTTTGGCATCAGAGCCGGAGCATCATCTGCTGGGTAAGTATCCTCTCCATGGTATTCATTGTTTCTCCACCTCTGGAGTTGACCACCCCAAATACCTCCAAAGTACATATAGTATTTACCATCCGTGTCTTTAAATACAGAGGGATCCATACTATAACTTCCCTCAATAGGTCGATCTACAGCTTTAAATGGACCTCCAGGATTTTCACTTTTGGCTACACCAATATGAAAAACGTCTTCTTTATCCTTCACGGGAAAATAAAGAAAATACTCATCGTCTTTCTGGGCAGCATCAGGGGCCCACATTTGCCTTCCTGCCCATGGAACATCCTTAATATGAAGTGCCAATCCATGATCGGTAACCTCTCCTCCGACACTATCCATGGAAAAGACGTGATAGTCTTCCATGTTAAAATGACTTCCCAAATCGTCTTCAGGAATTCCAGACTCATAATCATGGGATGGATAAACATAGAGTTTGCCATCAAAAACATGAGCGGACGGGTCCGCAGTATATAATTCAGAAGTCAAGGTATACACCGTATCGGGAACCGCTCCGATGGTATCGACAACACTTGCGCTATCGATTTCGTTTTTTTGGTCACCAGATGATTCCTTTTGGTGCTTGCAGCTAAATGCAGCCAAAACCAACACGGATGATAAAAAAGAAGGGGCAATACCCTTAGTTAGATAATTTTTACGTGCTAAAAATGTGTTTTTCATAAGACAAAGGAAAAGTTAATTTGCTAAAAATAAGCATTCTTCTCAAATAACAATCGTTTGCCTTAAAAACATTAAAATGCTATAAGTCTGTTTTTCAGATGGTTATTATTAAAATATAATTGCAACGAAACAATTTTAATACGGAAAGACAAAAAATTTAACGCAACCGATTGCGTGAATCGATATATTATGTATATTTATCACATTCTAAATATTATGCGCCCTTTTTTGCCATAATTGAATTAATTAACTGAACAAAATCAAAACTTAGTAACATGACTAAACAATCATTATTTGTTTTTACAAATAGCAAGTGGTCGTCACCCTTGCATTTGTACCTAACAAGCCTTTTGTTATTTGTTTTTTGCACCACCGCTTTAGCACAGAACACTATTACGGTTTCAGGTACCGTGGCGGATGAGTCTGGAGCACCTATTCCAGGGGCAAGCGTTATTGTGCAGAACACAACAAATGGAACAACAACCGACTTTGACGGAAACTACGTGATCGAGGCGGCTTCCAATGCCACATTAGAGTTTCGGTACCTTGGATTCGTTACTCAAACGATTGCGATCAACGGAAGAACAAACATTAGCATTCAAATGGCAGAAGATACCCAGCAATTATCTGAAGTAGTGGTAATTGGTTATGGTACACAAAACAAAGAATCTGTAACGGGTTCTGTGGTCTCCATAAAAGGTGACAATTTGAATGAGGTTCAAAGCGCCAACTTTCAACAGGCGCTACAAGGTAGGGCTGCCGGTGTACAAATTCAAACTACCAACACTCGCCCAGGAGCTGCACCACAAATTCGTATTCGTGGTGTGCGTTCTCTCTCAGCAGATAATAATCCTCTAGTTGTTCTCAACGGAATACCTTTTTCAGGAGGCCTTAACGATATCAACCCGAATGACATTGAAAGTCTGGACATATTGAAAGATGCTTCCGCTACGGCAATCTATGGGTCCAGAGGTGCGAATGGTGTTATCCTAATAACAACAAAATCAGGCACCAAAGGACAGAAAACAACTGTTAGCTATAATACCTATTATGCAACTAAGGAAGTATTTGCCAAATTTCCCATGATGAACGCGGCCCAGCTTTTGCAATTGCGCGCTGATGTAGCGGCAAACAACGGTGGTGTTCCCATTTTTGGTTTAGGAGGTGATGAGTACTTGGGCAATGATACCGACTGGCAAGATCTTTTATACGGAAGCGGATTACAAACTGCGCATGACATTGGTATACAGGGAGGTACGGAAAATGGCACCTATAACATTGGTTTAGGTTATTTTAAGGAAACATCTGTATTGCCTGGCGATTCTTTTGATAGATATTCATTGCGGGTGCAAGTTGACCAAAATGTTGGTGACTGGCTCCGTTTTGGTGTAAACTCGGTGACCAATTTCAGTAAAACCAGTGGGATTGTGGGGCCTTCATTGGATGCATCGCCCTTGCTAAGTCCATTTGATGAAAATGGCGACTATCTTGAGTCCGTTCGTCTTCAAACCCAAGCTGACGATCGCTGGTATCCCACTAGAGATGAAATTAGACGAATAGGTAAGGGTCGCGCTAACGAACAACTCGACTTTGGAACCTACAACAACATTTACGGGGAAGTAAACATACCAGGGATTGATGGGTTGAAATACCGCTTAAATCTAGGTTTGAATTATCGTGCATCCAGGGATGGTAATTTTACTGGGCAAGGTGTATTTAACTTTAATCCCACCAATCCGTCATCAGCAAGTTACGATGCCTCTTTCACACGAGACTATGTTATTGAAAATCAACTGTTGTACGATAAGACATTCGGCAAGCATCAAGTCAATTTTGTTGGACTTTTCTCTTCTCAAAAGACCCAATTTGACAACGTCGGTTATGCTGCCCAAAATATTCCCAACGAAGCTTCATTATGGTACCAATTGGATGATGATGTAATACTTGCAGAAGATCTCACACGCTACGGTACCGGATTTTCCGAAACTGGTTTATTATCGTACATGGCAAGAGTTTTGTATCAATATGACAACCGGTATCTGCTCACTGCCACAGTGCGTTCAGACGGTTCCTCCCGTTTGGCTCCAGGTCGTAAGTGGGTTACCTATCCTGCGGTATCCCTAGGATGGAATGTGGCCAATGAAGCCTTTATGGATGGTGTGGATTGGCTAAACCAGTTTAAACTGCGTGCTGGTTATGGTGAAACGTCAAATCAGGCTATTGCGCCTTATTCTGTTCAAGGTGCGTTAAGCTTGGTCAATTACAATTTTGGCGACACCTATACCACCGGTGCTTTTGTAAATCAACTACCAGCTCCAGATTTAGGTTGGGAATTTTCGGAAACCTTTAATTACGGTTTGGATTTTGGATTGTTCGACAATCGTATTTCCGGTAGTGTGGAGTACTATATTACCAAAACCAAGGATATATTGTTAGGTGTTGGGCTCCCTGAGTCTTCAGGTGTAGGCTTTACAACAAGAAACATTGGTGATACAGAAAACAGAGGTATTGAAATTGCACTTAACGCCACTATTTTCGATAATCCAGATGGTTTTTCCTGGGACTTAGGAATTAATGCATATCGCAATAGAAACGAAATTACAGCCTTGGCATCAGGAGTACTTAGGGATGAAGGAAACCTTTGGTTTGTGGGTTCTCCAATCAATGTCATCTTTGATTACGAAAGACTTGGTCTATGGAACCAGTCTGATCCCGGTTTTGAATACTTAGATCAATTTGAACCTGGAGGTAACGAAGGTATGATCAGGGTTCGTTATACTGGAGAGTTCAACGAAGATGGTTCGCCGGTTAGGGAAGTAAACCCTGATGATCGAATTGTACAAGATCCACAACCCGACTTCTTGGGTGGCTTTAACACTCGTCTTGCATACAAGAATTTGGATTTAACCGTGGTTGGTGCTTTCCAAAGCGGGGGTACGCTTGTAAGCACCCTATATTCGTCAGCTGGTTACCTTAACTTATTAACAGGTCGGGGAAACAATGTCGCTGTAGATTATTGGACACCTACCAACACTGATGCGAAATACCCTGCCCCAGGAGGGATCCAAAGTGGGGACAATCAAAAATACGCAAGTACGTTGGGGTATTTTGATGGCTCCTATTTAAAATTCCGGGCCATTACCTTGGGCTATAATTTTGATCAACGATGGATTCAGGATTCTGGATTACAAAATCTTCGTCTCTATGCCACCGTACAGAATCCTTTTGTGCTGTTTTCACCATTTCATGATGAATCTGGCTTAGACCCAGAAACCAACTCTGGAGTAAATGCACAAGGGCAACGACAGAACGTGGCTGTTGACACCGGTAATATCTCTGATGGTATCCCAACGGTTGGAGCCAACGCCCCAACTACACGAAATTTTATCTTAGGATTAAACGTAACATTTTAAAAAATCATGATGAGAAAGATGAAAAATAAAGTTTTATCAACGGCAATCCTATCAATTTCACTGTTAATAGGATCCTGTACAAAAGACATTATTCAAGAGGAGCCAAGGGGGGTTCTTACCCCTGAGTTTTTCTCAACAGAACTGGGTGTTCAAGGTGGTTTGACATTTTTATATGAAACCATGAGAGACATCTATGGATTCGCTTATTTTCTAAATTTAGCGGAAACAGGTACAGATGAGTATTGTGCTGCTCAAAGTGCAGACAACAACTTTTTCGATTTAGATCTTGCGGGCGAAGGAAATTTGAATTCCAATTCAGGCTTTTCCGTTGGAAGGCCTTGGGGTGCTAGTTTTCCCGCTATCAATACGGCAAACGGAATCATTGAAAATGCTAGCGCGGTTGGTCTGGATGATTCATTGATTGCTGAAGCTCGATTTTTCAGGGCCTTTTACTACTTTCTTCTAGTGCAGACCTATGGAGGTGTACCCTTGGATTTGGGATCAGGAGAATTGGCATTTAATCAATCGGCTGTTAGAACATCAGTTCGCAACACCGTTCCTGAAGTGTATACACGGGCAATCATCCCCGATTTGCAGGCTGCCGTAGACGATTTGCCTGAAAATCCTCGATTGACAGGTGCAGTAACTAAAAACGTAGCCCGTTTGTATTTGGCTAAGGCATATTTGACCTATGGCTGGTGGTTGGAAAATCCCAATGGTATTCCTACCTATCCAGAGGCATCAAGAACAGATCCAGATGGCAATGGTCCTTCCTTTTATTTTCAACAGGCCTATAACCAAGCAGTGGCGGGTATTGAAAATCCAGGACCTTACCGATTGTTAGACTATTTTTATGATGTTCATGACGGGGCAAACGATAGACATGAAGAGATGATGCTATATTCGGACCGGACCGAAGGAAGTGCGATTGCCAACGGAGCGCCTATTAACGGTTTTGGCGGTACGGACGACACCAATACAGCCGTTTGGATGGTCACTTCCAACTACACCACCATTAGTGTTGATGGCGTCGCTGCCGTACAACGTGAAGCAGGCCAAAGTTACGGACGTCCATGGACGCGTATGGCTCCTACAATTGGTGCACTTACGGAAACGTTTACGGATAAAGATTTGGATTCCCGATACGATGGTACATTTGTGACCAGTTACAGAGGTAATTGGGATAGAGCAGGTGATCCAACTCCCAGTTTAACCGCTGCCAATGGATTGGAAATCTTTCCCGGAGATGCCGTGGTATCCTTCTTGGATGAGTTTGACCCAACGGTGGATTATAGCGTAGACGGCGGAGGTATCGGCGGAGGTGTAATACCCGGTAGATCTGATTATGTCATCAATCTAAATGAAATCAATAGAAGATTCTATCCAGGTCTTTGGAAACTGGGAACTTATCGCACGGACAACGATGGCGGTTTAGGCCAACCCAATGCAGGATTGACACGCCCCTTCCCTATTGCCAAATTCTCAGAATTCTACCTAGTGGCCGCTGAAGCCGCTGTTAAGGGCGCTTCAGGTGCTTATTCGGCGAGGGATTTGGTAAATGTTTTAAGAGCAAGAGCTGGTATGTGGCGTTTTGATAATGGTGAACAGCAAGAACGTATTGAAGACAATAGTGCTGCTTTGACCGCAGCAACTCCAGCAACCATTGATATTGACTATATATTGGCGGAGCGGTCTAGAGAATACTTTGGTGAGGGATATCGATGGTATGATTTGGTCCGTACCCAAAAATGGGGGGAATACGCAGCTTCTTATGAAATTGCAGGTAATGCGGCAACGGATCATGCACCCACAACAACTAACAGAACCATAGAGCCTTATCACTATTTAAGACCTATACCGCAAAGCCAGTTGGATGATTTGGATTTTACAGACGCCGAAAAAGATGCCTATCAAAACCCTGGATATTAAAAAGGTAAGTTTAGTAATTGTTAGATAATTAATTTGAGTTAGTTATTAGTTGCGTTAAGAAAGGGGCTGTCTGCATGGGCAGCCTTTTTTGATTATCAATAGATGAAGCAGTAGGCACAAATGCCTAAGAAATATGTTTTCCAAACCTCCAAAATGAGACATCTTTCTGCCCAATTCATTATATTAATTACTGATTATTATTACGGTTCAAATGAAGAGCATCAATAGCATATTAACAGTCGTTTTGTGCCTCGTGGTTTTATCCTCCTGTGATTCAAACAAAGAGGTCAAAACAAAGCAAGCCACGGGTGAAACACTTTTCACGCTTTTGAAGAATGAACAAACCAACGTCCATTTTAAAAATACAATATCAGAAACGACAGATTTTAATGTCCTAAACTATTACTACACATACAATGGCGGAGGGGTTGCTATTGGCGATGTCAATAATGATGGACTTGACGATATCTATTTTACGTCCAATCAACACTCCAATAAACTATATCTAAATAAGGGCGGTTTTAGGTTTGAAGATGTTACGGATAAAGCCAAGGTTACCGACGCCGAAGGATGGAGCACCGGGGCCGCAATGATCGATATCAATAATGATGGTTGGATGGATATTTATGTGTGCAAATCCGCCTCGTTGACCAACAATCTACTCCGTAGGAACAAACTTTTTGTAAATCAAAAGGACGGGACTTTCAGGGAAGAAGCCGAAAAGTGGGGGCTGGATGATGACGGATTTTCCACACAATCGTACTTTTTTGACTATGATAAAGATGGGGATCTGGACATGTATCTCATCAATCATAGAGTAGATTTTCTCAATTCCATAAACCTTGAAGCCATTTTGAACGATAAAGAGTTTTATCCCCAAACTTCAGATCATCTCTACAGAAATGATGGTACTAAATTTACCGATGTCACCATCAACAGCGGCCTAATGAACAAGGAATTCAGTCTAAGCGCCGCCATAGGAGATTATAATAATGATGGCTGGTTGGATGTGTTTGTAGCCAACGATTTCATCACTCCGGACAAACTCTATATCAACAACAAGAACGGTACATTTTCAAATCAAATAAACCAGCGGTTAAAGCATATTTCGTACAGTAGCATGGGGTCTGATATTGCTGATATCAACAATGATATGTTACCAGATTTAATGGTCTTGGACATGTCCGCCGAAGACCATAGTAGAGGCAAGCAAAACATGCCCAGTATGAATACCAGTGGGTTTTGGTACATAGTTAATTCCGGGTATCATTTTCCTTACATGTCCAATGTACTCAACTTGAACAACGGAAATGGGTATTACAGCGACATTGCCCAATTGTCAGGAGTTTCAAAAACAGATTGGAGCTGGGGTCCCCTACTTGCCGATTTTGATTGTGATGGCCTCAAAGATATTTTCATTACCAATGGTATAAAACGGGAGATTGCCAACCAAGATTTTGGGAATTTCTTGGACACCCAACAAGAGATGATCAAAGACATGTCCATTCAGCAGGTCTTGGCCAGAATGCCATCGGAAAAGTTACAGAATTATGCCTTTAAAAATGATGGTGATCTAGCCTTTACCAAAGCAACTTCAATCTGGGGTTTTGGACAAACCCTAAATTCCAATGGGGCCGCGTATGCAGATTTGGATAATGATGGAGACTTGGATTTGATCCTGAACAACCTTGATGATGAAGCCAGTATTTACCAAAACAACGCTACCAATAACTTTCTATCCATAAAATTGATTGGAAATGAACGTAATAGAAATGCTATTGGAACCAAGGTCAAAGTAATTACCTACAAGTCTGTGCAATATCAAGAACTGTTTTTGTCCAGAGGATACCAATCCTCCGTTTCACCTACTTTGAATTTTGGAATTGGAGATGAAACCAATATCAAAAGGGTTGAGATAATATGGGGCGATGGGCGCATGTCTGTAGATGAAAATGTAGTTGCAAATCAAACCCTGAGCTTCAACCAAAAAGATTCAAAACCTAAAAAAGATGAATCCCAATATGCTTTTTCAAATAACTTTAAGCGGATAAACCCAGAGGCATTGGGTATTGCATATCGGCATCAAGAAAATGACTTCAATGATTTTTCAAAGCAGGTATTACTGCCCCAGAAACAATCGCAACCCGGACCTGCTTTTGCTGTTTCAGATATAAACAGCGATGGATTAGAGGACCTGTTTTTAGGAGGAGCATTAAACCAAGCTGCTGAAATTTATTTCCAAAATTCAAATGGAGGTTTTGATCGATTTAATTCATCTGTTTTTGAAGCGGACAAGATCTATGAAGATGTTGGAGCACATTTCTTTGATGCGGATAATGACCTGGATTTAGATCTTTATATAGCCAGTGGAGGCTATGAACTGGATGAGAGCGACCCGCTGCTTCAAGATAGATTGTACCTCAATGACGGAAATGGAAATTTTACCAAATCTTCCCGTTTACCAAGGATGGTTTCCAACACCAAAGCCATTCAGTCTTTTGATTATGATGCTGATGGGGATTTGGATTTATTTGTAGGGGGTACCACAATTCCAGGTAAATATCCTCTACCTTCTGCATCCTATGTTTTGGAGAATACAGGTTCCCGTTTTGTTGATGTTACGGAATCGGTTGCTCCAAAATTCAAAAATATGGGCATCATCAATGACATTTTATTCTCCGATTACGACCAAGACGGGGACAAAGATTTGTTGGTGGCCGGCGAGTGGATGCCAATTGCAGTTTTCAGCAATTCCAATGGAGTTTTCTCGAAAGCGGAACTAAGCGGATTTGAGAAAATAAGCGGCTGGTGGAACACCATTTCCGAAATTGACTTTGATCAAGATGGAGATCTGGACTATTTCGTTGGGAATTTGGGCGGGAACAACAAGTTTCATCCATCACCTGAAAAACCGCTTCACGTTTATGGTACCAACTTGGGAGACGACAATAATTATGACATGTTCCTCAGCAAAGATTACCAAGGCCAATTAGTGCCGGTCAGAGGTAAGGAGTGCTCAACACAACAGAACCCTTTTGTGAGCGAAAAGATTCAATCCTATAAGGAATTTGCCAATTCCACTTTGCAGGATATTTATGGAAGTAAGGTATTGGAAGCATCCTACCACAAACAAGCAACCGAATTCGAATCCATCTATCTGGAAAACAAGGGAAAAGGAAATCTCCAGATAAAGCATCTCCCCAATTATGCTCAATTAGGACCCACTCTATCCTTTGTATTTGCCGATGTCAACCGTGATGGACATATGGATGTGATTGGCTCTGGTGCAATTCATGAAACTGAAGTGGAAACCGTTCGTTACGATGCCAATATTGGCTATGTGTTGCTAGGTAATTCCAAAGGTGGTTTTAAACCCTACAAAGACATTGATTTTTACAACGATTTAAATGCCAAAAAAATGAAGCTGGTCAATATTAAAAATGAGCCTTACATCATCATAGCCAACAATGATCGTCCGTTGACCATCTTTAAATTAAACTAGTATGAATGGTTGTTATGACTGCAATGATTTTTTGTACAAGACTTAAAATATATCAAAATATGCATTGGTTGTAGCAGTAAATTCTTGAAAAAAGTGGATGGCTTAAAAAAAACGAATTATTTTATGAAAAATTCTACGCAATCGATTGCATCATAATGTTTATTGTGTATATTTACCATATTGAGATTTTTAGTGATGCTTTTTTGCTATAAACCGATAAAACAAGTATGCTAATTTAAAACTTCTCAACATGGCCAATTATTCATTCAAATGCTTCTTTAGGGTATTCGTATGGATTCTTGGTTTTTATCAAATCGTGTATAAACCCACATAATTGAACATAACATAAACTAACTAAAAAAACGAAAATCATGTCAAAAGCCTTTAAATACATAGGTAATTTTCTAGCAGTCGTTGCAATTGTTTTTGCCTTAAGTTGTGAAGAAGACGATTTTTCTGATTCTATAGTAACTGTGGCTAGCATTACATCAGATAATTTTTATCCTGGTGATCAAGTAACCATGGAAGGAGACAATTTTGATGCCGTTCTATTTGTATTCTTGGAAAACAATCAAATTCCCTTTCAATTAGATGGAGAAACATTAACTTTTACGTTGCCTGCAAATGCAGCCATTGGCACCGGATTGGTAACACTGGTAATGCCCGATGGATACGTTGTAGAACGCAATATTGAAGTAGTCGCAAGACCTTTTCCAATTATCATAGCACTATCCACAAATGCCGCACCAGAAGGAGAAGATGTTACCATTAGGGGAACCTCTTTGGACAATCTTCAGTCCGTAACCATTGGCGAGATTGAAGCCAGTGTGGTTTCATCTTCAGCCACTGAGTTGACCATTACGGTTCCAGCGGGGATTGAGGAAAATTTGGAGGCACCCATCAAAGTTGTCACTTCTGGAGGAGAGGCTACCGCTCCTGGAAAATTTTATGTAGGTGAAAATTTACTCCTCAATGGAGGTTTTGAACTTGGGGACGGAGATGATTTTACCAATTGGTCAAAGTTCAATGGTGGCGATGGCATGACCTCTACTACTGCTGACGGTGAAGCCTATTATGGTAGGTCTTTACGTGCCGTGGGTGTCGGTGGAGATGCTTGGAGAACTCAGTTGGCAAGTGATCCTGCTGCAACACAGGTTGATGTGGAATACACCCTGTCCATGTGGATAAAAGCACAGCCAGGAACTCCCGGAGATGGTGGAAATATCAGATTCTCAACCAATCCAGACGCACTTTATAGCGGTAATTACGACATCACTACTGAGTGGCAACAAATTGAGTGGGTATTTACGGCTAATGCTAACCCAGCTAGGGCAGTTCTGGACCTCGGTGTTGTGGCCGATGCTGTATATTTTGTAGACAACGTTACCTTGGTTGCCACAGGTCTTTCTGGACCACAGCCCACAGAAATTTTGCTCAATGGAGGATTTGAAGAAGGAGATGGAGATGATTTTACCAATTGGAGTAAATTCAATGGCGCCGATTTATTAACTGCTACCACAGAAGCCGATGAAGTCCGGAGTGGTTCAAGAGCGCTCAGGGCTGTCGGATTTGGAGGCGATGCATGGCGAACCCAGTTGGCCAGTGATGCCGTCGCCACCGAGGATGGTGTGGAGTACACTGCAAGTCTATGGATTAAAGCTGCACCAGGCCCAGGCAATGGTGGAGTGATCCGAATGTCAACCACAGGAAACGGGGATGCCCAATATCAGGGTGATGTAACCGTAACCACCGAATGGCAAAAAGTGGAGTGGATATTCACTGCAAACAGTACCCAGACTGGTATTGTATTAGATTTGGGAGCCACTCTTGATGCTGTTTATTTTATTGATGATGTGAGTCTGTTGGCACCACCTCAAGAAGAGTAGTACCAACTATTACGTATAAAAGTGATTATTCTTCTTTTCATACTGAAACATAACAATTTAAAAGGCTGCCCTTAGGGCAGCCTTTTTTATATCTTAAGCATATGAAATCGATATTTAGCAATTGGTTTTTAATAGTCTTCTTTGCCTTTACAATGAGTTGTGCTGACTCTGATATCAAAAAGAAGAAAACTTCAGATGCCACTACTCTATTTTCATTGGTTCCCAACACCCAAACAGGCATTAATTTTAAAAATACAGTTAAGCAAGACATTGATTTCAATTATATCGAATACGTATATGCTTTCAATGGAGCGGGAGTAGCCATTGGCGATATCAATAATGACGGTCTGGAGGATATTTATTTTACTTCAAACCAAGACTCCAATAAACTCTACTTAAATAAGGGCGATTTCAAATTTGTTGATGCCACAAAACAAGCGGGACTGGAAGATAGCGAAGGCTGGTCTACCGGGGCAACCATGATAGACATTAATAACGATGGTTGGTTGGATATTTATGTCTGTAAATCAGCTTCGTTAAGAAATGAAGAACTGCGCAGAAATAAGCTTTTCATCAACCAGAAAGACGGCACCTTTAAAAACGAAGCCAAGCAATGGGGTTTGGACCAAAATGGCTTTTCCATCCAATCGTATTTTTTTGATTATGATAAAGATGGGGATTTGGATATGTACTTGGTGAACCATCGCCCAGATTTTGACCAAAGTAGCAAGATTGAGGACAAAACACAACGAGAATATTTCCGGGAAACATCGGACCATTTGTTTCGAAACGAAGGGGATACGTTTGTAGACGTAACGCTTCAAGCAAAAATTCAAAACAAAGAATGGGGGCTGAGTGCCTCCATTGGTGATTTTAACAATGATGGTTGGCTAGATATCTACGTGGCCAATGATTTTATCAATCCCGACTATTTATATATCAACAACCAAGATGGGACTTTTTCAGACCAAATAAACACCCGCTTTAAGCATATTCCATTCAATGGCATGGGGTCGGATTATGCGGATATCAACAACGACCTTCTACCCGATTTAGTAGTGTTGGACATGCTCGCCGAAGACCATAGACGCGGTAAGGAAAATATGGCCTCCATGAATACCCAAGGGTTCTGGAACATGATAGAGGCTGGTTACCCACATTCCTATATGGCAAATACGCTTCAATTGAACAATGGCAACGGTTCTTTTAGTGATATAGGCCAGCTAGCCGGTATTTCTAAAACCGACTGGAGCTGGGCGCCCTTAATTGCAGACTTTGACAACGATGGGCACAAAGACATTTTTGTTTCCAATGGCATAGAAAGGGAATTGGGCAATCAAGATTACAAAAAGGAATCTGTAAGGCAGCAAAGAGAAAGGGGTGCTATGACGGTTCAAGAAATGATGAACATTATGCCGTCCGAAAAAATTGCCAACTATATCTATAAAAATAACGGTGATTTTACCTTTGAAAAAAAGATAGATGGATGGGGATTAGACAAAAAAATAAACACCAATGGAGTCGCTTATGCCGACCTTGACAATGATGGTGATCTCGATTTGGTCATGAACAACATGTCGGATGAAGCCACCATTTATCAAAACAATTCAGTAAACAACTATGTGAACATTAAGCTCATCGGAGATGCCAAAAATGTAAAGGCGGTTGGTGCCAAAGTAAAGGTCTATTCCAAAGAAAAAACACAGTATCAAGAACTGTTTCCTTCCAGGGGATACCAGTCATCTATGGGGTATCAATTAAATTATGGTCTGGGTGATGAAGAAATGATTGACCGTATTGAAGTCACTTGGGGGGATAATTCGGTATTGGCCATGGAAGATGTAAAGGTGAATCAAACTCTCATTTTCGATAAAAAGAATTTTAAGTTCGATGGAATACTTCCCGAAAAAACGGTTAAAAATTTCGCAAGCATCGATCCAGACAGTTTGGGAATAACATTCAAGCATCGGGAAAACACTTTTAACGACTTTGACCTACAGACCCTGCTGCCACAAAAACAGTCTCAAAAAGGTCCTGCCCTATCCGTTGCAGATGTAAACGGGGACGGACTGGATGATTTTTTCATTGGTGGCGCTTTGGACCAAGCTGGGGAAATGTACCTTCAAACCCATGACGGGAAATTCCACAAAACCAATGAATCTTTATTTTTAAATGAACGGAATTACGAAGATATCATTTCGCTGCTCTTTGATGCCGATGGCGATGGCGATTTGGACTTGTATGTGGGCAGTGGCAGCTATGAGATTGGAGAGAACAATCCGTTGCTTCAAGACAGGCTTTATTTGAACGATGGAAAAGGCAATTTCTCAAAATCCAACAAGCTCCCTAAAATGTTGGGGGTGACCAAAGCGGTTGCAACCTATGATGTTGACGGGGATGGCGACTTGGATTTGCTGGTTGGCGGCCAGGTAATTCCCGGAAAATATCCCCTTTCATCCAAGACCTATTTGCTTATGAATGAAAATGGCAGATACCGTGAGGCAATGGAAGAATTGGCTCCGGAACTATCAGATATCGGAATTGTGAATAAAGTACTCTTTACGGATTATGATGGGGATGGTGACCAAGATTTGGCTGTTGTTGGGGAATGGTTTCCGATAACTTTTTTTAACAACGAAAACGGAAAATTCACCAAAGCATCCATTACGGCGTTGAATGACACCGAGGGCTGGTGGAACACCATTACCGAAGTGGATTTGGACAATGATGGAAAGATGGATTATCTAGTGGGCAATTTGGGAGATAACAACAAGTTCCATCCCACAAAAGAAAAACCCCTCCATATTTATTCCACCAATTTTGATGAAGACGGTAAATACGATATGGTATTAAGCAAGGACTATAAAGGTAATTTGGTGCCCGTTCGGGGTAAAGAATGTTCCACAGAACAAAACCCTTTTGTGAGCGAAAAAATCCAGACCTATAAAGAGTTCGCCAATTCCACGTTAATTGATATTTATGGCGAGAAAGAGTTAAACTCAGCCTACCATAAGCAAGCACATGAGTTTGGTAGTATGTATCTCAAAAACATGGGGGATGGCTCGTTTGAAGTGGAAAAACTCCCTACAACAGCGCAATTTGGACCAACCATGGCGTTTGAGGTGATGGATATTAACCAAGACGGTCATTTGGATGTTTTGGGGGTTGGAAACATTTACGAAGCCGAAGTAGAGACTATTCGCTACGACGCCAACACAGGCTATATCCTTTTGGGAGATTCCAAAGGAAATTTGACTCCCTACACAGATATTAGCTTTTTTACCCAAGGCAATGTAAAGGACATGAAAAAGATAACCCTTGGTGGCCAAACGTGCTATTTGATTGCCAACAACGATGAAGAATTGACCATTTTTAAAGCAAAAAAGAGTTAGTGATGCTGATGGTCCACCATTTTTTTCTTGAATGAAAATTTGGGAAGACTCAATTTTTGAATTCCCCCTCCCTCTTCAATTTTTAATACGAAAAAGTGTCTCCAAAAAGAACTGTAACCCTATAAGATTACTAAATCAAACTGAATTGTCAAAATAAATGCAACCGATTGCATTTTCAGAATATTATGTATCTTTAAGACATTTAAATGAGTAGCTAGTATATTCTTAAAAATATATTTACCAATTATAATGGACATAAGAGAAGCCAGCACATAGTTTACGATGTTGTAATTTCGGTGAAGACCGCTTTGCTTTTGGCAGGCGGTTTTCTTGTTTGAAAAAGCAACACCATATTCATAATCAATTCCTAAGCATGATTCAAAGAACCAATCATTATTTCATTGTAATAGCCTCTTTATTGCTAGCCGCTTGCAATTCAACCACAGATGCCATCCAAAACCCTAGGGAGCATATTTCAATCAATAAGGATTGGAAATTTTATAAATATGATTCTCATACAGTTGCGGATGATTTATATTATGACGTCCGTCCAGAAGTAACAGATGTAAACGACTCAAAAGCCGCCGATACGCCTGCAACGGAAGCAGAAAAATTAAAAGCATCAGAAAAAGCATTGAAATCTTACATTTTGCCAACTGCAAATGCTTTTATAAAAGACAGCTCTAGACATTACATAAGACCTGAGGGAAATCCTGAGATAGATTTTCCATTTGTGCAAAGCACTTTTAATGACACTGACTGGGAAGAAGTTACTATCCCTCACGATTGGGCCATAAAAGGTCCTTTTCAAGAAGGTGATAACGCTGAAGTCACTGGCGGAATGGGACGCTTACCGAGTAACGGAGTGGCTTGGTATCGTAAAAAAATTGACATTACAGATGCCGATAAAAACAAGTCTGTTTTCTTAGATGTAGATGGAATCATGTCATACGCTATGGTTTGGTTAAATGGCAATTTAGTTGGTGGTTGGCCTTACGGATATAATTCATGGCGGCTGGATTTAACGCCTTATCTTAATTTCGAAGGTGACAACCAATTGGCCATTCGTGTGGACAATCCCAACCATTCTGCACGTTGGTACCCAAGAGCTGGTATTTATCGCAACATTTGGTTGACCAAGACCCATCAAGTCCATATTGCACAATGGGGAACAACGGTTTCAACTCGCGACGTTTCAGAGGATTCCGCGACAGTGGATTTTTCTGTTTCCGTGGACAATGATTCTGAAACAAGTACCGAAATTGATGTGGTTACCGAAATTTATGCCAAGGAGGATAGTGTATCGGTGGTTGCACTGTTACCAAAAAAGACTTTGACGATAGCTCCCAAAAAATCAAAAAAAATATCTGGCAGTACAACAATTGAAAACCCGAAACTATGGGGTCCACCTCCAACACAAACACCAAACTTATATAAAGCCGTTACAACAATTTCAAAAAATGGAAAAGTCATCGATTCGTACAATACATCTTTTGGAATTCGCTCATTGGAGTTCGACCCAAATCAAGGCATTTTGGTAAATGGCGAACTAGTAAAAATTAAAGGTGTTAATGAACATCACGATTTGGGCGCATTGGGTTCGGCATTTAATGTTCGTGCTGCAGAACGTAAATTGGAAATCTTGAAAGAAATGGGGTGTAATGCCATCCGAATGGCACACAATCCACCAGCACCAGAGTTGTTGGATTTATGTGACAAAATGGGCTTTCTGGTCATTGATGAAGTTTTCGATTCTTGGGAACGTAAAAAAACACCACACGATTTTCATTTAATTTTTCCAGATTGGTATGAAGCCGATACCCGGGCCATGGTACGTCGCGATAAAAATCATCCATCCATAATCATGTGGAGTTATGGCAATGAAGTTGGCGAGCAATACACTGATGAAGCGGGTGCTGAAATAGGAAGGAAATTAGTTGAAATAGTAAAAGATGAAGACCCCACACGTTTAACCACAAGCGCCATGAATTGGGCAAAATCCGATATGCCATTTCCAACGGTTATGGATGTGATCAGTTTCAATTATCAAGGTGAGGGTATTCGACAAGATCCAGTTTTTGATACGGTTACAAATCGCATAAAGACCAAGCCACAATATGAGCCTTTCCATAAAAAATTTCCCAATAAGGTGATCTTGAGCAGCGAAACAGCTTCTGCGGCCAGTAGTCGAGGAATTTATTTGTTTCCCGTAACCGATAAAATAAGTGCCCCAATGTTAAATGGAAATGGCAAGGATGACACTATTTCGCAAGTAAGTGCGTATGAGCTGTATGCCGTGGATTTTGGTTCTTCGGCTGATAAGGTTTTTGCTTCACTCGATAAACATCCGTATTCGGCCGGAGAGTTTGTTTGGACCGGATTTGATTATTTGGGCGAACCTACCCCCTATTATAATTGTAGAAGCTCCTATAATGGCATTATTGATTTGGCAGGTTTTCCCAAAGACAGATATTACCTGTACCAAGCCCGTTGGCGGCCCGATCTGCCCATGGTGCATATTTTGCCCCACTGGAACTGGCCTGAACGAGTTGGCAAGGTTACTCCTGTGCACATCTTCACTTCTGGCGATGGGGTGGAATTGTTTCTCAATGGTACATCACTTGGAAAAAAGAAAAAAGGAGCATTTGAATACCGGCTGCGATGGGATGATGTGATATATCAACCAGGAGAATTAAAAGCCGTTTCCTATAAAAATGGAAAAGTTTGGGCTGAGGAAATGGTAAAAACTACCGGTGTTCCAGCAAAATTAGAATTGGAGGTAGATAGAAATACCATTAATTCGGATGGCTTGGATTTAGCTTACATAACCGTAAGGGTGCTGGATGAAGAAGGTGATTTTGTGGCCAATGCCGAAAATGAAATTGAATTCACCGTTGATGGTCCAGGAGCATTAATTGCGACCGATAATGGAAACCCATGTGATATGACCGAGTTTCCCTCATCCAAAAGATATGCCTTTAGCGGAATGGCCTTGGCAATTGTAAAATCAAAAAGTGGCCAGCCCGGCACGATTAAGGTAACGGCAACCTCAGATGGATTGGAGTTGGCAACCGTTGAAATTGAGAGTAAATAAATTTACTCCCGTTTAGCGGGGTGCTTTTTGATACTCCAAAAAATTATTGACCCACGGGATAAAATGTTTCATGTTGGGCCAATCAGTATGGCCGCCATCATGTTGACGCCATGCCAATTCACCATCTAACATATCAGTATTGTACGGTGGCATTTCTTCCTGCATGTAATCATTGGAAACGCCAAGGTCTTTTGCTCCCAATAGTTTAAAGACTTCCCCGGCAGCAATGGTGGCCATATAGCTCCCTTTCTGGTCCAACCAATGGGCATCTCCTTGTTCCGGGATGCCGTAACTTATAAATGTGGGTCTTGGTGCACAGAGTGCAATCAACTGATGGGAATCCACCGGAAGATCACACCCTGTTTTGCTACCAAAACTTGCCTTGGCAGATGCATATTTCATGTAATTTCCGGCCATCCAATGGGAAGCTCCCATTCCTGCAAGATTTTCAACGGATTCTCCATAGCTTCTCCGATGCAAGGTTGCTCCACCTTTCCCAGAAGAGCCAATCAAACCAGTAGCAAAACGTTGGTCAAACGCCATGGTCACCAAGGCCGCTTTCCCATAACGAGAGACACCTTCGATTCCCACTTTTTTCGCATTTACCAATTCATCTCCTTCCAAGTAGTCTAAAACACGGCTGGCGCCCCATCCCCATGCGCGTAGCGCTCCCCACTCATCGGGTTTACGCGGTTGCCCTTTATTCACTAAACCAATAATTCCATGTGTCAAGCCTGCTGAATTATCGGCTTGTATGCTCGATGGGTCAAGTGTGACATAACCCCAACCTGCATTCAGCAATTGTTCTGTTGAGGGAAGGTCACCTTCGGGCAAGGGTTCCCAGAAATTTGGTCCGGGCAATCTTGTAATGGGACTGTATGCTGGGTATTTGTCAAATATTGCCTTTAGTTTCGGGTCATGCTTGATCATCAATTCCTTAAAGGAGGTATTGAGCGTTTCCATATCCTCTTGCGAAGGTTGCGCCGGGGCAGGAAACGAAGGTCGCCCGAACATGATCAAAACGGGCACTGGCCCCTCAACATTGGCTGGAACCACCAACATGGCATTGATATCCACATTTATGGAAGGATAGGAGCTGTTGTCCACATGCCCCACCAATTGCTTTACAATCACCGGTGTCCTACGGACAAACTCCTTGTCCTCCACTTTTACGGTCCACGTAACATCCGGAATGTTTTTGGGCAATCGACCATATACCTCCCGTTCAAAATCCTCAACCAGTTCTGGACGACGTATGTTCCACCAATCATTTGCATCTTCTACTTTTTTGCCTTTTTTGGTCACCAATACCTCTGGTAATTCTGGGCAAGGGTCCGCTTTGGACTGATCATAGTTGGCGGCATTTTCGGCGGACTGGTCAGGAGTCCGGCCACGTCTTAGCTCGGTTATGCCCAGTTGCTGCATCATATTTTCATGATTTATTCTCCCAAATCTATCTATACTGTCTCGCTCTTCTGGAGATAGAAAAAATTGCGCATTTCCATAAAAGCCAGTGAACATGAGGATGAGTACAAGGTAATGTAATGCCTTCATTTTAGTTTGTTTTTGTCTTGGATTGATATGCTTTTACATTCTTGGCCACCTCAATAAGTGGTGCGGTCCATACTTCGGTATCGTGTTCTTTTAAATATTCCAACAGTTCTTTGTGGGCTTCCAAGGAAACATCCATGGAATGTTCTCCTCCCACACCATGAAAAAGAAAGATCAAGAGAGAATTGGTTTCCACTGCTTTCTTTACCATTCCGATCATCTCATCACCCGATGCGCCCACAATGGCATAGCTGTCCATGCTATAAAGGTCTACTTCATCAATGGTATGCATTTCTGAACGCACGGCCCTGGCTGCTACCAAATCATCCTTGAGTTCATCAATGAAAAAATCATCTCCGTTTACGGTAAAATCACCACAGGTATAGGCAAAGGTTCTTTCCTTTTTACCATCCAAAGCTTCAAGTAGGGTGTTGTTGATTTTGATTTCATCTACCATACGTTGAACGGTGTAGGTAGCCATGTCATAATCTGGTTTCACCCATGGTCTGCTTTCCTTGGCGATACAAGGATGAAAAATGGTATGATTGGCCAATTCATGGTCATTCCATGTGATTCGTTTCCAATCGTTTAACCGATTTCTGAAGGCTTCGGAAAACGTGGAGACATAAAATGTTCCTTTTAAATTCAGGGAATCCAACAAAGGGGCCACATTGTCCAAATGAACGTTCAAAGCATCATCATACGTAAGAATGACCGCTGCTTTTTTGCCTTGCCAAGGCAGTAGGTTGAGTTCTTCATTATCAAAATTTTGAAAGGGAGATGCTGGCAATCCTTCTTTGTTGTAGAGATTAGCGCCTCTGGGGTTATCGGCCCAAGCATAACGAACATAAGCTGGGCGAGGCACCTCATCGCTTTCTACCACAACTGTGTTTCCAACGATTTGGGCATCGGCCCACACAAATTCTTGATCCTGCCCAGCAATTTCAAATCGATGTAATGGCTCACCATCATTGGATACCAATCCACTTCCAACGGAATCAAAATGAAGCACAATTTTATCGCCTTGGATTTCCGAAGATTTGAAAATGGGTCCTGAATGCACCACATCTTCACCATAGGCCAATTTTAAGGCACCCAGTGCTAACCGCTTGCCGACCCCTTCCTTGTTCAACGGATGAATGTCGTTCCATTCCCCTAAATCGATGATGACTGCCATAGCCGTATTGTGAACAGAGAGCGTCTTGAACTGCGAAAATCGGAGTTCCGCCCAATTGCTCTCCGTTGGGAGGTAATCCACATCTTGAAAGTTGGCGAGTTGCACCCAAAGAAAAGGGGCATTGGGCTTGTTGAATTTTTCACGCCAATCTTCAATCAAGGCTGGAAGATAATCGGCATATTCTTTTGGTCGACCTGTATTGGATTCACCTTGATACCACAACATCCCCGTAATGGACATGTTGGTCAACGGGGCAATCATGGCATTGTAGAGGGCAGTAGGTTGGTTTTGTGCCCAAAACTGGTTGTAACTGCTGCCACCTCTTCTCCCTCTTCGAAAGGATTTAAAGACTTCTCCCACTTTGTATTGCCACTCCCCTTTTAAATCAACGCTGATTCCATTGGCGGTAAGCTCATAATTTTTATCGGGGACAAATCCTCCTTTTCCTCCTGAATTCCTAACCCGAACCACAACAAGATTCTTCCCTTTCTTTAAAACACCTTCGGGAACGGTATATCTTCTGGGTGGGTATTGATAGGTTATGTTTCCTATTTTGGTACCATTCACATATACTTCATCGGCATCCACAATCCGTCCCATAAAAAGTTTGGCCTCGGCTCCCACCAGAGCATCAGGGATTTCCAATTCCCTACGGAACCATACCACACCGTTCAAGTCTCTTAAACCTTGATCTTCCCAATATCCAGGAATGTAGTAGTTGTTCCAACCTTTAGGTTGATATTCATTTTCATACCATTTGATGGGACCGGTTAGGCCCTTATCCTGAATCTCAGGTTGAACGTTTGGAGCAGGGGGTCTTGTAGTAAATTGGCTTGAATAGTTTTCATCCTTATTTTTTTGGATGGTTGCCAAGTTGTTGGGAAACTCCTTAAATCCGTCTTCACTGATCCACGATTCAATGGGCGTACCCCCTACACTTGAATTGATGATACCGATTGGAACTCCGTATTTTTTATAAAGATCTTTTGCAAAGAAAAAGGTCACTGCTCCCATTGGCATGATATCTCCGGCCACAGCCGGTTTCCATTCTCCAGCGGGTAGGTCTTTTTCAGGACCTGATACGCTTGAAAGCGTTGGAATAAAGAAATTCCGAATTTCTGGATAGTTGGCATTGGTCACCTCATCTGGGTATTTTTCTTTGACCCGCTCCATTGGCGTAACCATGTTTGACTGCCCGGCTCCGAGCCAAACATCTCCAAAAAGAACATCACTCACGGAAATCTCGTTTTTGCCTTTAAATTTTATCGTGTAGGGCCCACCAGCCTTTTGTGGTTTAAGTTGAATGGTCCAATCCCCATTTGGGTCGGCTATGGTTTTGTGCTTTTTACCTTTAAAGGTCATCTCCACTTGCTCATTGGGTGAAGCCCATCCCCAAATCTTTATGTTTTCATCTCGTTGCAATACCACACCGTCACTAATCAGTCTAGGGAGTTTAATCTGGGCATTCCCTATAGTTGTCAATAGGAAACCTGCGACAAGTAGTACGTTTTTCATAATGTTCTGTTTAGTATCAAAAAAACCATGATGAAGCTTTTGGTCATTTCTTCATCATGGTTTTCGTATTTCATCCTTACTATTTTACTCTGGATTTTCCTCATTAAGCCCAGCAACCAGCCCTCTATGGGAAATCTTCGTATTAAAATCATTATCATAGAGCAGGGGCCAATCGGAACCTCCATCATACAACCAACTATCTTGATCGCGAAAGCCCCATAACGTCAATCCAAATTGCTGTGCTGGTGGCACAATAGTGCTGTAATAATAGCCTGCTCTTTGGTATTGGAATTCTTGTGCTGCAGCTCTTTCTTCCGTCAACTCCGTAATGTCATCCCCGTAGTTGACCTTTACATCCAGCTCGGATATGTGGACCAGTAGACCTGTGTCCGATATTGCTTGGATGGAAGTGGGCAAATCCGATGAAGGCCAATCATGGTTCAGGTGCATTTGCATACCAATACCATCGATAGGAATCGAATTCGTGATAAAATTATTTACCATACTAATAATGGCATTTCTTTTGTCAACCTGTCCGGCGATGTTGTAATCGTTATAGAAAAGTTTTACATCTGGGTCGGCCTCCCTGGCCCACTGAAAAGCCTTCTCATGGAAATCGTTTCCTATGCGTTGCGTAAAAAGGGAGCTTCTTACCGACGACCCATCAAAATATTCGTTGACAACATCCCAAGAGGCTACTATTGGATTTCCATCGTCATCTTCTGCTTCTGCAAAATGGGCCACCGTAGCTTTCACATAGCCTTCCACTTGCGCTTCAAATTCCTCATCGGTTCCGGTAAAATTGTTCAACCAATTGGGTATGGATTGATGCCATATGAGCGCATGGCCATGCACTCGATGTCCATTTTCCTTGGCATAGGCCACAATGGCGTCACCATCGCTAAAATCATACGTGTCCGGACCTGTGAACATATTGGCCATTTTCATATCATTTTCAGCCGTGATGCTATTATATTCAGTGTTCAATATCTGCTTGAAAGTTGTGTTGGCCGTTGAGGTGGAAGCTAATTTACTGGCGGAGACAATATTTCCAATCGGAAAGCTGGCAACATTCTTTAAATCTTCTGTGGCATCATAAACGAATGGGCCTACAACAGGGACATCGTCATCATCGTTGTCAGGATTGTCATCATCAGAGCCTCCGGGGTCAATATCATCGGAAGGGCCACCAACCTGAGGACCGGTGTCATCACTTCCTGAGCTGCATCCCGCGACTACCAATAAAATCATTAGAATTACAATTTTTACTGTCTTCATTTTCTTAATTTTTAGCTATTTTTTATTTTTCTCGTTTTAATTTATTCCTGTTTTAACTTGTAGGCTATTCCTTGTTCCAACCCCCTGATTTCAGCCAGTCCTTTTAGCCTCCCAATCAAGGAATACCCAGGGTATTTTTCTTCACGTTCAAATGAATGGAGGAATCCATGATCAGGCCGCATGGGAAGTCCCTTTTTGTTTTTTTGCATCAACACCAAAAGTTTCTCCACAATGGCCTCCATGGGATTGTCCCCATTAAGGTGCTCGGATTCCCGGAACCGTTTACCTTCTTCCCGTTTGACATTCCTGAGGTGTAAAAAGTGGATACGATTACCATGTTGATCTATAATCCGAACAAGATTGTTGTTCGGATTGGCCCCTAAAGACCCTGTGCAATAGCAAAGTCCATTGGCATTGATGGGTACTCCACTTAAAATTGCTTTGATGTCATTTTCCGTGGATACCACCCTGGGCAATCCCAAAACGGAAAAAGGAGGGTCGTCTGGGTGTATGGCCAATTGAACTCCCAATTTCTCTGCCACGGGTGCTACTTCGGATAAAAAATGAATCAGGTTCTTCCGTAAATCCTCATCACTGATTCCCTTGTAGTCATCCAGTAATTCCAGCACTTTCTCCTTGGTGAAACTTTCATCACTCCCGGGAAGACCCAACAGCACATTATTGTAGAGTTTTTGTCTTTCCGTATCATCCAAAGTGTTGCCATAGGCAATGGCTCCATTCAACTTTTCCTGACTGTAATCTTCTTCAGCCCCGGAACGTTGCAACAAAAACACATCAAAAAAGATAAAAGCTCGTTCATCAAACAAAAGTGCTTTGGTTCCATCGATATTTTGATAGGCATGGTCCGTTCGGACCCAATCCAAAATGGGCATAAAATTGTAAGCGACCACTTTTAGACCACATTGGGCAATGTTCTCCAGACTCTTTTTATAGTTGGCGATGTATTTTTGGCAATCACCCCCCCTTCGTTTAATGTCCTCATGGACTGGCAAACTTTCAATTACCATCCATTCCATGCCCGCTTTGCGGATTACCTCTTGCCTTTCTTGGATATCCTTTACCTCCCAAACATCGCCAACAGGAATTTGATGCAGGGCCGTAACAATTCCCGTGACCCCACTCTGGCGAATATCGGTTAATTTAACCCCATCATGTGGACCATACCAACGCATGGTCTGCTGCATTTTTACCATATAGTTTTCATTTGTAATCAAAACCCGATACTGTTCCCTCCATCTATAGGAAGTACTGTTCCTGTTACAAATTTAGCTTGCTCGGATGCGAAGAAATACACTGCATCTGCTATGTCCTCTGGCATTCCCATTTTTCCCATGGGGGTTCTTGAAAACACCTTTTCCTTTCTTGGCGGGTCCGAATCAAGGGCCTTTGCCGTCATTTTGGTCTTGATAAAACCAGGTGCAACACAGTTGGTTCGAATATTGTACTGGGCCAAATCCACTGCCATGGCCCGGGTCATTCCCTCAATTGCTGTTTTGCTGGCCGAATAGGCAATCACCTTTGGCATACCGTATTGCGCTGCCATGGAACTAATGTTGACGATGCTTCCGCCTCCGGTTTCCTTCATTTTTTTGACAACTTCTCTACTGATGGCAAACACACTGAACACATTGGTCCGTAGAATTTGTTCAAACTCGGCATCGGTCACATCGATGAAATCCTTTTTCATATTAATTCCGGCGTTGTTAACCAATACGTCAATGTGTCCTTCTTTTTTGAAGATATCCCCAACTATTTGAGGAATTCCATCAAGATCGGTCAAATCAAAGATTACAGGAACGGCGTTTTCGCCCAATTGTTCGCAAGCTTCTTCAGTTCGCTCTTTGGTCCGGCCTATGATATAGGTTTTGATTCCATGGTCGCAAAACTTCTTTGCGGTGGCAAAACCCAATCCCGAATTGCCTCCGGTAACTATGGCTACTTTTTTATCCATTAATTTGTTTATAAGGTTAGTTCCATGTAGGCCGGATGCCCGGTGCAAATGGATATTTCAACGATTTGTAATAGTCCAATGTATGTTTGGGAGTTTCCATCTCTTTGGGAAAATCCATTTTTGAAAATGTCTGGAAGTAAAGCATACAAGCATCTTTCCACCATATGGCTTCTTTAAGCTGAATGTTCAGCAGCATGGAAACCTGATGATGACGGTTTTTATCCACATAAGGCTCCATGGTCTTCCATGTTTTGATCATGTCACGAACTTTTTCTACGCCCTCTTGGTACTTCAATCCCAATCCATCCCAAAGGGTGCGTCCATTTTTTAAGGTATAATCCCAAGGCAAATGATGGAACCACAGTAGATATTCTTCGGGACATGTTTCTAGGTCTGTGAACATTTTTTCTACTTCAGGCGCGTATTGCGACAAGGCATCACTTCCTGTTCTTGTCCTGTCGAAACCTATACCCTCACTATCCACTTTGTGATAATACACTGGGTTCCATTCCGGTCTGGAAAGGTTGTTCACCCAGGGTCCAGGGCCGTAATGATGGCCCGTATCAAAAATATGGTGCAATCCAAGTGGGTTCATGTAGTTGACTACGGCTTCTCTGGATTCAATCATCATTTGTTTTACAGGCTGCACAAATTTTTCATCGTTGCTGAATGTAAGCCTTAACCATTCATCAGCAATATTCTCCGAAGTCATGTATGGATTCCAGGCCAGTCGCCCAAACCCATACCAATCGGCTTGACCAAAGGGGTGACCTGTCCAATTGATGTCATTTCCCACATTGGATACCCCTGCCATCCCTGTAAGTTTTTTGTTGTTCAATGAACCGTCAATCACCTTGGCGACCAAAGAACCTTTGCCCTTTCTATAGGTATCGGACTGCAGAACTTCTTCAAAAAGTTTGGGTAGGAATACTAAATGTGTGGCAAATCCCAAATACTCTTTAGTAATTTGAAACTCCATCATCACAGGCGTGTTGGGCATTGCTCCAAACAAGGGATGAAAAGGTTCCCTGGGCTGAAAATCAATCGCTCCATTCTTTACCTGAAGCAAGACATTATTCTTGAATTTACCATCTTCTGGCAAAAACTCGGAATAGGCCTGTTTTGCCCTGTCGGTTGGGTCATGCTCCGAATAGACAAATGCCCGCCAAATGACCAATCCACCATAAGGTTCCAACGCATCAGCCATAAGGTTGGCGCCATCCAAATGGCTCCTGCCATAATTTTGGGGGCCGGGTTGCCCTTCGGAATTGGCCTTCACCAAAAATCCGCCAAAATCGGGAATCATGGTGTAAATTTCTTTGGCCTTATCTTTCCACCATTGAATTACATTGGCATCCAACGGATCAGCGGTTTCCAATCCTCCTATCTCAATTGGCGCCGAGAACCTTGCGGTTAAGTAAACTTTGATGCCGTATGGGCGAAACACTTTGGCCAAGGCTTTTACCTTTTCCAAATACTGAGGGGTCAAGATAAGTGCGTTCGCGTTCACGTTGGTCAGTACGGTTCCATTGATACCCACGGAAGCATTAACCCGGGCGTAATCAATATAACGTTGGTCAATGTATCCAGGAAGTGTATGCCAGTTCCAAATGGAAAAACCCGCATATCCACGCTCAATGGTACGGTCCAGATTGTCCCAGTGGTTTAATACCCGAATATCCACTTTGGGAATTTCAGTGATATCAAGATTTGACAAAGAGGAATTCATTTGCAACAAACGCAAGAAATTAAAAGTGCCATACAAAAGGCCAATATCTGCGTTTGAAGTGACCACCACATATGAGGCATTCTTCAATTGTACGGTTTTAATTTTATATCCTTCACCGGAAAGGTCATCCATATTGAAATTACCCTTAAGCTCCTGTGGCAGTTCATTGTATTTAGAAACAATCAATTGGTTTCCCGTTCCATTGTATTTATGAAAAACCACTTCCGTGTCTAGCAGTCCACCAAGTCCCATTTTCAATTCTTTTTTAATCGCTGCATGTGTTTCTCCTGACCCTTCTAAATAAACCGATTGAATTTTGGACCGATATTCAGCTAGCAAATTCTGATCCATAACCTTGGTGTAATTCAACCAAAGTTCGTATCCATTTGACATTGAAAACGATGCGAAAGAAACAAACAGAAAGATGCCAAAAAAATACTGTACATTTAGTTTTATGGACTGTTTCATAATTTAGAATTTGACAAAAAAAAATCGATTAATTATTAAATCAATCAATTGCACTGAGTAAAATAAGTAAAAAATTCATAGATTAACAAAATGTTTAACGCAATCGATTGCAAAAATCGATATTTTTACGAAATTTGACACTCCAATACGAAAATCATAGCAATCAAAATCAAATTATGAACTTTTATAAATTAGCTTTTGGATACACCTCTCCTTTCCTTGTACCATTCAAAGAAGTTTCCCAAGACAAGGCTACCGGGTTGGCAACGTCTTTGGAAACCGAATACAATTTTTCATTATGTGGCACTTCCGGAAATTTGGATAGTTCCGAACCAACCTTTTCAACAAACAATAAAGTGAGCCCTGCGGATACGAAAGCTTCGAAAGTCGTTTCAAATTATTATCAGCTGTATGGTGTTCAACATATCAAAATAGCACCGAATGCGTCCAAAAACGTTACCTTCACCCTTAAACCAGAGGTGTTCCAGATGGTGAACAACGAAGGGGAACGTGTTTTTGAACCTAGGGTGTTTACCATTCATGTTGGTGGTAGCAGCCCCATGAAACGTAGTCAAGAACTTGGAGCTTCATCCATGAGTACAGGAACCATCACTCTCTATTAATAACTTTTTAAGGAATAGAAATCATAGCATGAAGAAATTTATCCATGAGGATTTTTTGTTGGAAACAGACTATGCCAAAGAACTATATCATGACTATGCAAAAGGTCAGCCCATCATAGATTATCATTCTCACTTACCACCGAATGAGCTTGCGGAAAACAAAAACTTTGAGAATGCCACAAAGATTTGGATAGAGGGTGATCACTACAAATGGAGAGCCATGCGTGCTTTGGGAGTTCCCGAAAAGTATATTACCGGTAAAGCTACTGATGCTGAAAAATTTCAAAAATGGGCCCAAACGGTGCCCTACACGCTACGAAATCCACTCTATCATTGGACTCATTTGGAGTTGAACCGCTATTTTGGAATAGACGAACTTTTGACACCAGATAGCGCCGAAGGCATTTATGAGCAATGCAACATAGCATTGAAAAAGCCCACTTTTTCGACCCAGAATTTGGTGGGTAGAATGAATGTTGAGGTGGTATGTACCACCGATGATGCTTTGGATGACCTAGCACATCATATCAAACTAGCAAAGTCAGATT
This sequence comes from Flagellimonas marina, assembly GCF_042651185.1. Classification (NCBI taxonomy): domain Bacteria; kingdom Pseudomonadati; phylum Bacteroidota; class Flavobacteriia; order Flavobacteriales; family Flavobacteriaceae; genus Flagellimonas; species Flagellimonas marina. Next base: position 274,993 of record NZ_JBHSCL010000009.1, read on the forward strand.
GTCCAGTGAAGGTGTTTCCCACCTTTCGCCCAGATGGATTGATTGATATTGAAAAAGTGGATTTCTCGGATTACATCTCCACACTTTCAAAAATTACCGGAGTCACCATAACAGATTTAGCTTCTTTAGGTGAGGCCACCAAGAAAAGGGTTGACTTTTTCCATGAAAATGGTTGCCGACTTTCTGATCATGGTCTGACTCACGCCTACGGGTATGCGTATGATGAGTCGGAGATCAATCAAATCCTTTCCAAGCGATTCGATGAAAAGTCAATTTCTAAAAAAGAAGTACTACAGTACAAATCTGCCATTCTTCATCTTTTGGGGCAATTGTATGCTGAAAAAAATTGGGTGATGCAGCTTCATTTAGGCCCAATCCGGGATACCAACAAAGCCATTCTGGCAAAAATCGGAATAAATGCAGGAGTTGACAGCATTGGAGATTATCCTCAGGCCGAACAATTGGCTAGTTTTTTAAATAGACTGAACAACAGTGGCAGTCTTCCAAAAACGATTTTATATAATTCCAATCCCTCAGACAATGAAGTGTTTGCCACAATGGCGGGCAACTTTACCGGTGAGGACATCAAAAGTAAGGTTCAGTTTGGGACTGCATGGTGGTTTTTGGACCAAAAGGATGGTATAAAAGACCAACTCGATACGGTTTCCAATATGGGGCTACTGAGTTGTTCCGTAGGAATGCTCACAGACAGCAGAAGCTTTCTTTCGTTCCCAAGACACGAGTACTACCGCAGGGTGCTTTGCAATATCTTGGGTAATGATCTTAAAGCCGGGCTTTTGCCCCATGACATGAAATGGATTGGAAAGATTGTTCAAGATATTACCTATAACAATGCTAAGGAATTTTTTCAATTTCCAAGTTTGGTAGAGAACCTCAGCTTAAAAAAATAAGCCCAAAGCACATTTTCAAAAGTTACTTTTATACGTCACGTACATGAAAAGACATTCGCGATACAATGTTCTAAAAACAATGCAAGAAACCGGTTCTGTGCCTTTGTTCTATAATGCCGAAGGAGGGTTCAATGCCGTTACCCAAGAGCTGAAAAGTGTATGAATCTCAGGATAATTCTCATATTTTCTATTTTACTGCTTTCCTGTCAACCTGATAAAAAAGCGGCAAATACCATTAAGCTGGCCCACAGTTTGGGGGTAACACACCCTGTTCATAAGGCAATGGTGCATATGGCCGAATTGGTCTCCAAAAAATCTGATGAAACGCTGAAGCTTGAGATCTACCCAAGCAGTCAGTTGGGTTCGGAACAGCAATGTTTGGAACTTCTCCAAATAGGAAGTTTAGGAATGACCAAGGTCTCGGCAGCCGTTATGGAAAACTTCTCGCCAGACCTAAAAGTTCTAGGGTATCCCTATTTGTTCAGGAATGACGAACACCGCTTCAAAGTGTATGATGGCCCGATTGGTGAGCAACTCCTTGCAGGTTCCGAAAAATATTGGCTGAAAGGATTGACCTATTTTGATGCTGGGAGCCGTTCATTCTATACCAAAAGTACACCCATTGAATCGCCAGAGGATTTGGAAGGGTTAAAGATTCGTGTAATGCAAAGCCCAACCGCTATTGAAATGGTTAAAAAATTTGGAGGCTCTCCTACTCCCATTTCGTGGGGTGAACTGTACACCTCGTTACAACAAGGTGTTGTGGATGGTGCCGAAAACAATTTGCCTAGTTTTTATTCCTCCAAACACTATGAGGTGTGCAAATTTTTGTCCATGGATGAGCATACCGCCATTCCAGACATTTTGGTAATCAGTACCATTATCTGGGACAAATTGAATGACTTTGAGAAAACTTGGATTCTGGAAGCAGCAAGGGAAGCAACGGTGCACCAACACAAGCTTTGGAAAGAAGCTGAAGAAGAAGCTTTGAATAAAGTAAAACAGTCGGGAGTTCAGGTTTTTTATCCCGATAAAAGTCGTTTCGAAGAAAAATCAGAATCCATGTTCCAAGCGTTAAAAGAGCAAGATGAGCATCTGTATGAGCTTGCAGAGAAAATAAAGAGTGTAAAGTGATGAAAAAACACATTGATCATTTTTTGGAATGGATTCTTGCGCTGTTGTTGGGCGTAATGGTCTTGGATGTGTTTTGGGGTGTAATTACACGATATATTCTAGATAGCCAAAGTTCTTGGACCGATGAATTGGCCCGATTTCTTCTTATCTGGTTAAGTATTTTGGGCGCGGCATACGCATCGGGCAAAAAATTGCACATCGCCATTGATGTATTGCCGCAATATTTGAATGAGCGCAATCAGAAAATTCTCGATATCGTCATTACCGTTATTGTACTTTTATTCGGTATTGCTGTTTTTCTGGTAGGAGGGCTTCGCTATGTCTATATCTCGTTTGCACTTGGCCAGACCTCCCCAGCATTGAACCTCCCCATAGGTTTTGTTTATATGGTGCTGCCCATTTCAGGGCTTTGTATCATGTACTATAACCTTTTGGACCTTTTTATCATCATCAAAAATTTGAAAAATGGAAATTAGTATTCTCGTATTGAGCTTTCTTATTTTGATTTCCATTAGGGTTCCTGTGGCGTGGAGTCTTGGTATCTCAGCCTTATTGACCTTGTTGGTGAGTGTTGACACCTATCCGGCGCTGACAACCATTGCACAACGTATTGTAACCGGATTGGACAGTTTTTCCATTTTGGCCATTCCTTTCTTTATCCTTGCAGGACATATCATGAACAAAGGCGGAATTGCTGAACGGTTGATTGATTTTGCCAAAGCTTTGGTGGGGTCGCTTCCAGGGGGGCTGGCCCATGTAAACATAGTTGCCGCTATGCTTTTTGGTGCTATAGCAGGATCCGCAGGAGCTGCAGCAGCAGCTATAGGTGGATTTATGTCTGATAAAATGGAGGAATCGGGATATGATAAAGGGTTTGGTGTGGCTGTAAATGTTACTTCGGCCACAACAGGTTTGGTGATACCGCCCAGTAATATTTTCATCATTTATTCCGTGGCCAGTGGAGGGGTAAGCATTGGCGCTCTATTCTTGGCGGGTTATCTCCCCGGAATCTTAACTGGTCTTTTATTAATGATGGTCGCTTATATTTGGGCCAAACGAAAAGGATACCCCACTGCGGACCGTAGTTCCTTAAAAAATGTTCTCCGCACCTTTGTAAGGGCATTGCCCAGCCTTTTTTTATTGATTGTGGTTATCGGCGGCATCGTAGCAGGAATTTTCACGGCAACCGAAGCATCTTCAATTGCTGTGTTGTATTGTCTCGTCTTAGCTGCCGTTTATGGGGAAGTATCCTTCAAGAATATTCGTCCCATATTGGTGGAGTCCTCATCGACCATAGCCATTGTAATGCTGTTGATTGCCATGTCCATGGCCATGTCCTGGGTACTGTCCTATGAAAATATCCCTCAGGCGGTCACTGAAGCTTTGTTGGGTCTGAGTGACAACAAAATCATGGTATTAATTCTAATCAACATTATATTGCTCATCGTTGGGATTTTTATGGATATGACCCCAGCCGTGCTGATCTTTACGCCCATTTTCCTTCCGGTGACCACAGCACTTGGCATTGACCCTGTTCATTTTGGAATCATTATGGTATTGAACCTCTGTATTGGGTTGTGTACACCACCTGTTGGAGCTGTACTCTTTATTGGAATTGGCGTAGCCAGAACGACCATACAAAAGGTAGTACGTCCACTATTGCCTTTATTTTTGGCGATGATTATCAGCTTGATTTTGGTAAGTCTTTTCCCTGAATTGAGCTTGTGGTTACCTAGATTATTTGGTTTCTAGGGTATGCACTTTCTTCAAGGAAGAATCCCTAACAATGATTTCTGTCCCCAAAACGGTGATTTCAGAAAGATCGGTATCGTAATTTTGACCTGAGTGGTCCAGGATACGTCTGGCCGAAATAGCCCCCATTTTACTCGCAGGATGGGAAACCGTGGACAGGGAAGGCTGTACTATGGAAGCAATAGGGTCATCATTAAAGCCAATAACTGCCAAATCCTGTGGCACATTGACTCCCATTTTCTTTGCACACATAATTGCGCTCACCGCAGCGGTATCATTAGCTGAAAAAATGCCGTCAGGCGGATTCGACATTTTCAACAGTTTCTTGGTTGCTTTGTTCCCTTCCTCAAAGCTCAAGGTTTTAAAGTGTATAATAAGATCTTCTTCAATGGGCAGTCCGTTTTCCCGAAGTGCATCCAAATACCCCTTTTTCCGCTCTTCATATACATTTCTATGCTGGGCTCCCGCAAAATGGGCAATTCGGGTACACCCCTGTTCTATGAGATGCTTGGTGGCCGAATACCCTGCTGTGTAATTGTCGATGACCACCTTGTAGGAGTTAAAATTATCCGGGACCCTATCCACAAATACAATGGGAATGCCTTTGTCTATAAATTTTTGAAAATGGCCCATATCAACCGTTTCCATAGAAAGGGAAACCACAAGGCCGGTAATCCTACTATCGTACAATGCGTTGCAATTGCTGATTTCGTTCTCGTACTTGTCATTGGATTGGCTGATCAGAACATTGTAGCCGGATTTTCTTGCTGTTTCCTCTATACCGCTGATCAAAGATGCCATAAAGGGCCTGTTGATTCTAGAAATAAGTACACCTATGGTATTGCTTTTATTATTTCTAAGCCCGGCAGCGAGATTGTTAGGACGGTATCCCATTTCCTCAGCAGCCTCTTTGATCAACTTTATGGTTTTTTTACTGATGCTCTTATGATTGTTCAAAGCTCTTGAAATAGTCGAGGGAGAGTAGTTCAATTCTTTGGCGAGATCATAGATCGTAACCTCCTTTTTAATCTTCATCTGTCAAAATGCGGTTAGGTATCCAAGTCCAAGAATAGAAACGGACTTGAATTTCAAGTTACTAATTTAACTTTTAGTTTCCTTTTTGAATAATTTTTTTCAAATTGTATGTTCAACACTTTTGCTAACAGCAGCAAAACCATTTGTTAAAAAACTTCAATCTACGGCAAAATATTTAAAGAAATAAATTTACGCAATCGATTCCGTTACCTATATTTGAAAAATTGTAGCGAAAAATTACTCAATCTTGATTTATGCACTGGATAGGTTTTGATATTGGCAGTTCCTCCATCAAAGCAGCGCTCATCAATTCAGATGACGGCAGCGTGCTGGACATTGCCCAATATCCCAAAAAAGAAATGCCCATATTATCAATCAACTTGGGTTGGGGTGAACAGGATCCTGAGCTCTGGTGGAAACATCTTTGTACGGCAACCCAAGAGTTGATTTCGAACAACAATATTTCTAAAAACGATATTAAAGGTATAGGAATTTCATACCAAATGCATGGATTGGTCACTGTTGACAAAAATCTACAACCCCTTAGACCATCCATAATTTGGTGCGACAGTCGTGCGGTAGAAATAGGAGAGCAACTGTTTCAGACTTCCGGAAGTGATAAATGTGTGGAACACCTCTTGAACTCACCAGGAAACTTTACCCTCTCCAAATTAAAATGGGTAAAGGACAATGAGCCTGACACCTATAAAAAAATCCATAAGTTCATGCTTCCGGGTGATTATATTGCCCTGAAGCTATCTGGATCGTGTGTTACCACTCCTTCTGGACTTTCCGAAGGAATTATGTGGGACTTTAAACAAAACGATGTGGCCTCATGGTTATTGGAAGATGCTGGCATTGATTCATCCCTAATCCCAGAGATAAGACCTTCTTTTTCAGAGCAAGGTGTTGTCTCAAAACAGGGAGCAAAAGAATCTGGTCTGCCCGAAGGTATCCCGATTATGTACCGCGCAGGAGATCAGCCCAACAACGCCTTGGCCCTTAACGTGATGGAACCCGGTGAAATAGCGGCCACCGGAGGTACTTCTGGGGTGGTCTACGCTATTTCTGGTCAAAAAAACACCAAGGAACATACACGCATCAACAGTTTTGCGCATGTTAATCATAGCGGAGACGATTCACGGATTGGTAAATTGCTGTGCATTAACGGTACGGGAATTCAATATAGTTGGGTCAGAAATGAGTTGACCAATGCGCTTTCTTACAATAGCATGAATGAACAGGCCGAATCCGTACCTATTGGTTCGGAAGGGTTGAACATACTACCTTTCGGAAACGGTGCGGAACGGATGCTGAACAACAGCAATAAGGGATCTAGGATTTTGAACCTCAACTTTAATGTGCACAAAGCCCCCCATATTTTTAGGGCGGCCTTGGAGGGCATTGCCTTTTCTTTTGTCTACGGAATGGAAATTCTGAAGAATGATGGCGTCGATATTGCTTCCATTAAAGCGGGGAACGATAACTTGTTTAGAGCTGGGATATTCTCAAGAACCATAGCCACATTGACGAATAGCCAGATTGATATTGTGGAAACCACCGGCGCCGTGGGGGCCGCAAGGGCCGCTGCCTATGCCTTTGGGAATTTTAAAAGTATTGGCGAGGCAACCGCAACAGATGCGATTCAATTGACGTATCAACCTGATGGGCCTGCGGAAAAATACCATGACGCTTATGATACATGGAAACAACAATTAGAAGAATATATTGACAATTGAATAACTTAAAACTATGATTACGAAAGGAGACAAGGAATATTTTAAAGGTATAGGGAAAATCGCTTTTGAGGGAAAAGGATCGGACAATCCCTTGGCATTTAAATATTACGACGAGAACAAAGTGGTCGGAGGTAAGACCATGAAAGAACATTTTAGATTTGCCATAGCATATTGGCACACCTTCACGGGAGTTGGCGGTGACCCATTTGGAGCTCCCACACAAGAATTTCCTTGGCTGACCAGCACTGACCCTATCCAACAGGCGAAAGACAAAATGGATGCCGCTTTTGAATTCATTACCAAAATTGGGGCTCCTTATTATTGTTTTCATGATTTTGACCTGATTGCCGAAGGCAACACATTGGCAGAATCTGAAAAAAGATTACAAACCATCACCGATTATGCGCAAGAAAAAATGTCAGCCTCTGGCGTAAAACTCCTTTGGGGTACCGCCAACTGTTTCAGCAACCCAAGATATATGAACGGTGCGGCCACCAATCCAGATTTTGATGTGGTTGCCTATGCCGGCGCCCAAGTGAAAAATGCTTTGGATGCTACCATAAAATTGGGCGGTGAAAATTACGTTTTCTGGGGAGGTCGTGAAGGGTACATGTCCCTTTTGAACACTGATATGGGTCGTGAACAAGATCACATGGCCCGTTTCCTTCATATGGCAAAAGATTATGCACGAAAACAAGGCTTCAAAGGAACCTTCTTTATTGAGCCGAAACCCATGGAGCCCACAAAACATCAATATGATTTTGATTCAGCTACAGTTTTGGGCTTCTTGACGAAATATGATTTATTGGATGACTTTAAGCTAAACATTGAGGTGAACCATGCTACTTTGGCACAACATACCTTTGAACATGAGCTTCAGGTTGCTGCCGACAACAATTTATTGGGAAGTATTGATGCCAACCGTGGTGATTACCAAAATGGATGGGATACCGATCAGTTCCCAGTGGATGTGTATGAACTAACACAAGCCATGTTGGTCATTCTTCAAGCAGGAGGTTTCCAAGGTGGTGGAATCAACTTCGATGCTAAAATCCGAAGAAACTCAACCGACTTAGAAGACATCTTCCATGCACATATTGGCGGAATGGACACTTTTGCAAGGGCGCTGTTGGCTGCAAATGACGTATTGGAAAATTCCAATTATATTAGTCTGCGTAAAGAGCGATACAGTTCATTCGATTCTGGCAACGGAAAAGCGTTTGAAGATGGCAAGCTAACTTTGGAAGACCTTCACGGTCATGCCTCGGCAAACCAAGACATCAAAAAACGTAGTGGTAAGCAGGAATTGTTTGAGAATATTATCAATCAGTACATTTAACTAAAAATCACTAAGCAAACTAACAACAAACAATTATGGAATCAGTTTTAGAGAGGCCGGATTGGATAGTCCTTGGCATCTATTTTTTGGCCCTTATTGGAGTGGCCGTTTGGGTGGTCGCCCAAAAGAACAAAGATACAGAGGACTACTTTTTGGCTGGTAGAAATGTGGGATGGTTCGTTATCGGAGCCTCTATTTTTGCGTCGAATATTGGTTCGGAGCACGTAGTGGGACTGGCCGGTACGGGATTTGAATCAGGCACGCCCATGGCCCATTACGAACTACATGCGTGGATCGTGTTATTGCTCGGTTGGTTGTTTCTACCGTTCTACATAAGAAGTGGGGCGTTTACCATGCCAGAATTTCTCGAAAAACGATTCGATAGTCGTTCTCGTTGGTTTTTGTCCATTTTCTCTTTGGTCGCCTATGTTTTGACCAAGGTTTCGGTAACCATTTATGCCGGTGGTATTGTGGTTTCTGAGTTGTTGGGCATTCCATTTTGGTACGGAGCCATTGGTGTGGTCATCTTTACTGGAATCTACACGATCATCGGCGGAATGAAAGCGGTAATCTATACGGAAACCCTTCAGACAATCATCCTAATTTTGGGTTCATTGATCATAACCTATTTGGGTCTTAAAGAAGTGGGCGGATGGGGGCAACTCCATGAAACAGTAACCGCTGTGAGTCCAGATCATTTTAATATGTGGCGTCCTATGAGTGACCCAGATTTTCCATGGACCGGACTGCTGTTCGGCGGAACCATTGTGGGAATTTGGTACTGGTGTACAGACCAATATATTGTACAGCGTACCTTGGCTGCCAACAACATTAAAATTGGTAGACGAGGGGCTATTTTCGGAGCCTATTTAAAATTGATGCCCATTTTAATTTTCTTGATTCCCGGTATCATTGCGTTTGCATTGACCATCCAGAATCCTGAGGTTTTTAATGTAGACAGAGCAGATAGAGCTTTCCCAATGTTGGTGAAAACCCTTCTTCCGGTTGGTTTGAAAGGTCTTGTAGCCGGTGGTCTTATGGCAGCTTTAATGAGTTCATTGGCATCTGTCTTTAACTCATGCTCCACCATTTTCACCATCGATATCTATAAAAAGCTTCGACCTGAAAAATCTGAGCGCGAACTGTTGACCATTGGTAAGATAGCTACGGGAATCATTGTGGTGCTTGGTATCATTTGGATTCCCATAATGGACAAAATTGGAGGTGGGGTCATGTACCAATATCTTCAAAATGTACAGTCTTATATTGCCCCTCCAGTAACCACGGTATTCTTATTGGGTATTATCTGGAAACGGGTCAATTCCAAAGCAGCCATAACAACACTTTTGGCAGGATTGGTATTATTGATACTCCGTTTGGGGTCAGAAATCTATTATCAACCGCAGATTGCAGCGGGTGAAGATGTATCTGGCTTTATGTATGCCTTTGCCACAGTGAACTTTGCCCACATGGCCATTTTCATGTTCATCTTTTCAGTAGCCTTATGTATTGCTGTTACCTTGGCAACCGCGCCACCAAATTATGCGTTGATCAAGGGATTGTCTTTTGGAACGCTCTCTGCAGAGGACCGTACAGCAACCAAAGGAAGTTATAGCACTATTGATGTTGTCCTATCCGTATTGTTGGTCGTCATCGTAATTGCGATTCTATCCTACTTTACCGGGTAGTAGATAGTAAAGGAAAAATAGTAGTAAACAAAAAAGCCCAGAATACTATTCTGGGCTTTTTTGTTTACTGTGGTCACATCACTTTTCAAAATCTATTACTTTGTAATAGGCCTTTTTGGGCTGAAGCTCTTCATTGAACAACAACGGATAGTTTTTTCTTCCCCGTACCGGAAAGTTATCCAACCAAGAATAACGGTCCGAGATGTTCCAAAAAGTCACCCCAGTGAGCGTATCCTTATAATCCCTAAAAACCCGGAACAGCATATCATATTGCTCTATTTGCTTCTGTTCTTGCTCTGGCTTAAAGGTATCGTCCTCATCTTTTGGCAAGGGGTCTCTTCTGCTATGCTCTTTATGATAGACAGACACATCCAGTTCGGTTATTTGGACTTCAACTCCCAATGAAGCATATTTTTCAATAGCATCCCGTAAATCTTGTTCTGATGGTTCATAAATGGAGAAATGACCTTGAATGCCTACACCATGAATAGGCACACCAGCATCTTGAATCATTTTTACAAGCTTGTAGATTTTATCCCTCTTTACAGGATGCACCGCACTATAGTCGTTATAAAACAACTTTAAATCGGGATCAGCCTCATGGGCATATTCGAATGCTTTGATAATAAAATCCTCCCCACATATTTGATACCATTGCGAGTCTCTTAAAAACTCATCTTCTTTGTCCGATATGGCTTCGTTGACAACATCCCAAGCATAGATTTTTCCTTTATACCGTTTCACCACAGTGGTGATATGGTCTTTTAACCGTTGAAGCAAAACTTCCTTGCTCACTTGCCCCCCATTTTCACCCTTGAACAACCAGTCACCAGCTTGGTTGTGCCAGCACAGGGCATGACCCCGTAACTTTAAGTTATGTTTTACAGCAAAATCAGCAACTTGGTCTGCATACTCCCAATTGTACCTATCCTCCTCTGGATGGATAGGTCCCATTTTCATAACATTCTCAGGGGTCATGCTGTTGAAGTGCTTTAAAATTAGTTCGGCACTTTCGCCCTCTAGGGCCTGCGGATAGACTGCCACACCGATGGGAAAATAGTCCTTATAGTAATCTTTAAGACCCTTTTCTGATGGTTCTTCCTGGGCCTTTCCCAAAAATACTGTCGATACCAAAGCAAGTATCACCGGTAAATGGCATATTAACTTGCTGCTGTTTGTTTTTGTGTTCATTCGTAAAATTTTAAGTGCAATAGTTTGATTTTCAGTTAGAGTATCAAATATAATCAAAAGTTGCACAATCGATTGCATTGTAGGCATGTCCTAAGAACAACTCTCAATTACATTTTAACCCAAGACACTTTTTAGGAAATGATCTTTATAGGCACGGCCCATAGGTATTTTGGAACCATCGACCAAATAAACAAGATTTCCAGAAATACGATCTATTTTTTTAGTGTTTACAATATGTGATTTATGTACTTGGTAAAACTGGGGTGCCCCCAAAACATCCACCCAGTGTCGAAGAGGCTCGTTGGAAAGAACCTTTCTTTTCTCGGTGCGGATTTCTGTATAATCCGAGTCCGACGAAATTGCCAAAATATCGTTCACCGAGACCTTGATATGTTCATGACTGGATTTGACATAAATCTCGTTGACTTGGTTCTCCGAGGTTGTTTCAGATTGTTCTTGCTTTAAACTAGCCTTGTTCACAGCTTGTAAAAAACGTTGAAATGAGAAGGGTTTCAATAAATAGTCCACCACATTCAGGTCATACCCTTCCAAAGCATACTCAGAAAATGCGGTTGTAAGAATTACATCAGGGGCCTCAGGGATGCTTTTTAAGAACTCAATGCCATTAATTTTGGGCAAATGGATATCCAAAAACATTAAATCCACCGGTTCAGTGTTCAAAAACTCCATGGCCTGCAAGCCATCGGAAAAGATGCCCACCAACTGCAGATGGTTTACATCCTCTATAAATTTCTTAAGGATTCGTTGGGCTGGCGGTTGGTCCTCAACAATAATGCATCTCATATTCCTTTAAGCTTTTTCGAGTTCAAGCCTCAGGTATACAATATAACTCTTATTCTTTTGACTTATCTCCAAATGATGCTTGTGGGGATATAGCAATTGCAATCGCTTTTGCACATTTTGAAGCCCTATTCCCTTTGCTATGGTATCCAAGCTTGGAACCACCTCAAAATTATTCTTGCAATGAAATTCTAAAATGGAGTCAGTCATTTTAACTGAAATGTCAATCTCAATATTGGAGGATTGTCCAGATTGACTATGTTTAAACGCATTTTCTATGAACACGATCAAAATAAGTGGGGCAATCTTATAACCTGGCCTTATATCCACCGTTTCAAAATTGACCAATCCCCTGTTTTCTATCTGAAGCTTATACAGTCTAATGAAATTGTCCAATTGCTCTATCTCCTTATTCAACGGAACAAACCGTTCCTTGGATTCATATAGCATATACCGAAGTACGCCACTCATTTCCAAAATAATTTCTGGAGTTTTAGGTGAATTCTGTAGTGCGTAAGAGTAGAGATTGTTTAAGTTGTTGAACAAAAAATGGGGGTTGATCTGCGACCGTAAAAACTGGAGTTCACTTTCCTGAATGGTCGATTGAAGTTCGTCAATCTCATCCTGTTTTTGAAGTGCATCCCATCCAAACTTACAACCAGAAAGCATGACCATCGTAGGCAAAACGGACAGTAAGGAAATATAAATACCTGGAAAGTGGTCCCCTCTTGGAGTACCGGAAAAGAAAATAGGCTCAAGAATCAACTCCTCAATACAGATAACGCAAGTTACCACAACGGCAAAACCCAGAAAAAACTGCCAATATTTTTTCCTGTACAAATACTTGGGCATTAAATAGTAGGTTACCGAAACCGTGGCAAGACTATAAAACAGTCTAAAAAGCATTTTGTCCACATTAATGGTCGCTCCTTCATTCCGATCAAAGGAAAAGAAAAGCAGAATAATAATGTGCAATACAATTTGAAAAAGAAGTTCCTTTCTAGAAATCAATACGTTCCAATTAAATCAAGATTCAAAACTATGGATAATTCCAATCCAAAGAAAAACTGTTTCGCCAACAACAAAGTTAACCCCATGAACAACATTTTCAGGATAGCTTTCTCCAAACCAGTTGATTAGAGGAAAACCTAGGTCGTTCGCGGAAAATTGTTTCTAGTTTTCATTAAGATTTATCAACTTGAGCCTTTATGGCGAATCAAGTTTTGATCAAATAGCCTACATTAATGTTGGAGATATTAAAAAACACAAACAACTAAAATAAAACACATCATGAAAAACACAACTTTGATTTTTGCATTGGTAATCAGTATGGCAGTATCTGCGCAGTCCACATGGAAATCAGACGGGGCCCACTCCAAAGTAGGTTTTGCCATTACGCACTTAATGATTTCTGAAGTGGAGGGTCACTTTGGGGATTTTGATATTACCGCTACGGCGACTGACACTTTCGAGGATGCCGAGTTTACCGTTGACATTACAACCACCAGCATAGATACTGACAATTCGCGAAGGGATGATCATTTGAGAAGTGATGATTTCTTTGCGGCAGAGACCTATCCATCCATAACGTTTAAAAGCACTGGCTATGAGAAAACAGGTGACAAAACTTTTACCTTAACGGGAGATTTGACCATGCATGGCGTCACTAAACCTGTAACATTGGAAGGAAGGGTAAACGGTGTCATTACCGATCAGCGGAGTCAGAAACTAAAAGCTGGCCTAAAAATTACAGGCGCTGTAAATCGTTTGGAATTTGGCGTTGGTGGTGACACCCCCACTTTGGGTGACGAAGTTAATCTAACCATTAACCTTGAAATGGCACAACAATAAAATAGTATTCAATGATTTTGGGGTAGGGCCAATTATCTAGAAGATCTTGGTCCTATTTTCTTTTGATGAAGCTATTTTGCACTCAAATTAATCATATGGGAAGAAAATCAGAAAACACCTTTCGCGAATTCCATAGGTATCTGGGGTTCTTTTTGGCAGGTATCATGGCCGTATATGCCATTAGTGGTATTGTACTCACCTTTAGAACTACCGATTTTTTAAAAAGTGAACATCAGGTAAATACAACACTTGAACCAAACTTAAATGAAGAGGCCCTAGGCTCTGCGTTAAGAAAACGTGGGTTTCAAGTCGACAAAACCGAAGGTGACCTAATGTATTTTAACGGAGGAACTTACAATATAAAAACGGGAGAAGCTTCCTACACGGAAAAACGATTACCAGCCATTTTGGAGCGCATGAACAAATTGCACAAAATGCATACTGGAAATCCGATGTTCTGGCTGGGTATTTTCTTTGGCATTGCCCTGCTTTTCTTTGCAGTTTCCGCTTTTTTTATGTTTCGTCCTTCCGCTCCCATTTTCAAAAAAGGACTCTATTTTGCCGCCGCAGGCTTTTTATTGACCATTGTACTGCTGCTGGTCTAAGACAAAGGAGTTCTAAAAACCCTATTCAAAGGAGGGTTTTAGCGGCCGATCTGTTTACCCTCCTTTTCTAACTTATTCTTCCCTTATGAGCTGAAAAACATTAAATTAAGCCAATATTTCCTTAATTAACAGATGCTTTTGGCCAAATAATATTATATTGTAGGTGAGCAGAGTCCATTACAGGCACTGTGAGAAAAATTCCCCCGGCATAAAAGTTCAGTGTTTAATCCTAAAATCCTACGGTTTTGAAAGCAATCATAATTTCATCCTTTTTACTCCTCTTTACAGCATTTAGCCATGGACAAAACACCATTCATGGAAAAATAACCCATCTGGAGAGCCAATTGCAAGGTGTACAGGTTACCAATCTTTCCACAGGGCAAGACAGCAACACGGACCAAAAAGGGAGCTATGTGATCACAGCATCGCCCAAAGAAGAACTCAGGTTTAGTTACATGGGTATGGATACAACTTCGGTAATTGTGGAGGACGTTACCAAAACCCTCAATATTAAAATGAAACAAAAAGTAGAAAAATTGAGGGAGGTCACCGTTTCCAAAAAAGTGTTGAAAGGCCAAAAAGAACTGGAGCTGGAGTACGATTCCAATCCAAATATCATTAAATCGGCCTATGGCTATATAAACAAGGAAACAGCAAATTACTCCCTGCGAATCTTGGACGAGGATGAAGTTGGTTATGCTCCGCAATTGGATTTTCTGCTCACGGGACGATTTGCAGGGGTTAGAGCTATGTGCGATCCCCTGACCGATGAATTGGTGGTATCCATGCGATCCAGCGGCACTCTCAATAGACCCACTAATGCTATCCAAAGCCTTTCCATGAGCAAAGGTTCACTCTCTCCGGGCTTATCCAGTGGACGCGCTGTTTTTGATGTGGATGGGGTTATTTTGACCCGCATCGCTTGTAGCACTCTATGGGGTAATGTTCGCAGAATCGCCTTTATTCCTTCCTATGCAGGACTGGCACGATATGGTCACTTGGGTGTGAATGGAGTGGTCGTCGTAAATACCAAAACAGGTACCCATACCCCTAAAGAGGTTGATGGCAAGCCTTTTGACCAAGCTAAGTTGCGAAACAATTACCTCAATGAAAGTGCTGTGGTGAATGCTGAAGGCTCAGGAGCATCCTTACCCGGTTACCTAAAAGAACTCAAAGAGAGCCAGAGCACCGAGGCTGCCAAGGCCGTGTTTGAAGAAAACAAACTGAAATACGGTAACCATCCCTTCTTCTATCTGGACTCCTACCTCTATTTTTATGAAAAGGACATCGCCTATTCCAATGCCATTTTTGACACGTATACAGGACTGGCGCAGGAGAATCCCGTACTGTTAAAGGCCATGGCCTATGTTTTGGAATCTCAGGGCCAGCGGCAAAAGGCGCATTCACTCTACAAACAGGTGTACAAGTTGCGGCCCGAATATGCCCAGAGCTTCATTGACATGGCGAACAGCTATCGGAACTTGGACAGACCACAATCCGCTGCATCACTCTATGCAAGGCACTCCTATCTTTTGGAAGAGGGGCTACTGCCAACGGACAGTATGGAACTTGCAGCCATCATGCAACGCGAGGTGGACAATCTTTTTGATTTGGACAATGGTTCCCTTAAAATCAAAAAACGGAAAAAGGACTTTGATGAGCGCAGTACACGGCTGGTCTTTGACTGGAACGACTCGGAGGCGGAGTTCGACCTACAGTTCGTGAACCCAGAAAACCAATATTTTGAGTGGAAGCACACCATGGAGGAAATGCCGGAGCGAATCCGCTCTGAAAAAGAGCTTGGCTATGCCATGGCCGACTTTCTGCTGGACAATGAACTCTTGGGCAGATGGAAGGTGAACGCCACCTACCACGGCAACAAACAGGTCACCCCCACCTATATCAAGGCAACCATTTACCGAAATTACGGCAGCAAGTTGCAGAGCAAGGAGGTAAAGGTGTTTAAACTGGGCATGCAGGGCGTGAACCAGCACCTGTTCGACCTGAGGATTCCGTCGGAAGTAGTGCAGAATTAGAGTAACATATAGAAAAAGAAAAAGGCTGCACTTTCGCGCAGCCTTTTTTGTTTATTGCTCCCCCTCTTGGGCTCGAACCAAGGACCCTCTGATTAACAGTCAGATGCTCTAACCAACTGAGCTAAGGAGGAATGTTTTATCCTAAGCGGGTGCAAATATATGTGTTTCTTTAAAACACCACAAGCAAAAAATCTGCTTTTCTACTTAAAAAGCCATTTATACAAATCGTTCCCGTTGGCAAACAGCAATAGTGCAATTAAAAGGAAGAACCCAATCATCTGGGCATACTCCAAAAACTTATCGCTGGGCTTGCGGCCGGTAATCATTTCGTACAACAAAAACATAACATGGCCGCCATCCAAGGCAGGAATGGGCAAAATGTTCATAAAGGCCAAAATAATCGAAATTAATGCGGTTGTTGACCAAAAGGCGGCCCAATTCCAAGTGCCGGGAAACATGCTTCCAATAGCCGCAAATCCACCTACTCCTTTATACGCGCCCGTTTCTGGATTGAAAATTTTCTTAAGCTGCTTTACATAGCTGGACAACGTTGACACGCCTTTATCTATCCCCGCCGGAATAGCCTCAATGAAGGAATATTTTTGCGTTTTGATCTCAAAAAAGCCATCATCTTGAAGGTCTTGCATGGTATACCCTCCTACTTCAAGGCCCAATTTTCCTTCATCATTCACTTTTGCGACTAATTCTGCCTGTGTTCCATCCTTACGTTTCACCACCACATCAACACTCTTCCCTTTATTTTCCTCTAAAAAGTCCATTACTTGGTCTCGGTAAACAGCTTCGGAACCATTAATGGATAAAAATTCATCTTTGGGCTGAAAGCCAACCGATTTGTTATGGGAATTTTTAGGGATTTTGTTCACAACGAAGGGAACCCGTAAACTCAGGAACCGAATTTTATCCTCATCTTCCAACAAGGTTGCGATAAAATCCACAGGAATTTCATTTTCAATACGCTGGCCATCCCGCTCTATGGTATACCTATTTCCATTGATCAACTCCACAAAAACATCATCAAAAGACTTGATCTCATTCCCATCCACTGCAATAATCTTGTCTCCTGTTTTTATACCCAACTCATCCCCAATTTCCTTTTCGGTCACCCAAACACCATCTCGGAGACTATCCATAGGAATATACTGGTCGCCATAGGAATAGGCCATTCCAATATAAATAATCACCGCTAAAATGAAGTTTACCGTGACCCCTCCCAACATAATGATCAAACGTTGCCATGCCGGTTTGCTTCTAAACTCCCAAGGCTTAGGTTCTTCCTTCATCTGCTCAGTGTCCATGCTCTCATCGATCATTCCGGAAATCTTCACATAGCCTCCAAGCGGCAACCACCCTATTCCGTACACGGTCTCCCCTATTTTCTTTTTGAAAAGTGAAAATTTCACATCAAAAAAAAGATAGAACTTCTCAACCCTGGTCTTAAAAATTTTTGCTGGAATAAAGTGCCCCAACTCATGCAGAACAATGAGCAAGGAAAGGCTTAAAAAGAATTGTATGGTCTGTATCAATATAGGACTCATCAGCAGTCATTTGTTAAAACGCACAAAAGTAAACTTTTACAAAGTGATAAAAAAACGGCAAAACCCAGTGCAGTCGGTTTTAAGAAAGATTTGGCAACAAAACTTGGCTTTTGGCTTGAAGAATCCTGTTGGCAGCCGTAATTTTGTAGTGTGAAGTCATTTTTTGCCAAATACAAACTTTTTGCCATTGTCTTTCTGTGTCTTTCAGCAGTTATCATGTATTTGTTCTACAATGCCTTACAGCCCAAAAAGATGCTTCCGGTGTACCAACCTTCCATGGTAGACCCCACTTTGGTGGACAGCACACTGCACTACAAAAAAAAGTACCACAAGATTGCGGATTTTGCACTAACCAACCAAAATGGGCAGACCATCACCCAAGACGATTATAAGGACAAAATCTACGTGGCAGATTTCTTTTTTACCACCTGTCCCACTATTTGCCCGATCATGACCAAGAACATGGGTGATATTCAAAAATCCATTTTAGAGGATGATGAGGTTATGCTGCTTTCACATTCGGTTACTCCTGCAATTGATTCTGTACCCCAACTAAAAAAATATGCTTTGGAAAAAGGGGTTGTGGACCGCAAATGGAATTTGGTGACCGGCGATAAAAAACACATATACGAACTGGCCCGAAAATCATACTTGGCCGTAAAAACCGATGGTGATGGGGGGGCCTACGACATGATACACACTGAAAATTTCATTTTGGTGGACAAGGAAAAACGGATCAGGGGGTTTTATGATGGAACCAATCCAAAAGAAATTGACAAACTCCTCGAAGACCTTAAAATTCTTAAAGACAGTTATGCTGAGAATCCGTAGTACCTTTCTGTTGGTTTTAGGATTCTATTTTGTCTTTTTTACTTATTTTTGCCCTTAATTAAATTCATTCTAAATAACATTAGTGGCGACGGTAGCGGATTTGACATATGGGCAAAAGGGAATTATAAGGGATTTTTCGGAACATATTCTTCCCATAAAATTGTTGGAATTGGGCTGTTTGCCCGGCAACAGTGTTGAACTGGTCCAAGTTGCCCCGCTAAATGATCCCATCTACATCAATCTAAGCGGAAGTCATATTGCCATCAGAAGATCATTGGCACAACGTATTGAGCTGGATATTATTGAAGATACTTCTGGCCTATGAGTAAAACTATCAACGTTGCCCTGATCGGTAATCCCAACACCGGAAAAACCTCAGTTTTCAATCAACTTACGGGCCTAAAACAAAAGGTGGGAAATTACCCTGGTATCACCGTTGAAAAAAAGGAAGGCATCTGCAAATTGCCTAGAGGGGTAAAGGCCCATATTCTCGATCTTCCGGGCACTTACAGCCTCAACACTACTTCTTTGGATGAAAGCGTGGTAGTGGAACTGCTCCTCAATAAAAATGACAAAAATTATCCTGATGTAGCTGTGGTAATCAGTGATGTGGAAAACCTAAAAAGGAACCTACTACTATTTACACAGATTAAAGACTTGCGGATTCCCACCATTTTGGTCATTAATATGTCCGATCGCATGTCCCGTAAAGGCATATCCATTGACATTGAGGCCATGGAGCAAAAGCTCGACACCAAAATCGCATTGGTCAGCACTCGAAAAGGGATGGGCATAGACCATATCAAAGAACTTATTGCCGATTATAAAACCCTATCCACGGCTCCCAATGTAAATACTTCAAGAATTGCCCCCGAGTATTTTAATCGTCTTCAAAAGGCTTTTCCCGGCGAAGATCTCTACAAATTATGGTTGGTCATCACCCAAGATGTCAACTTTATGCCCATAGAGAAAAAACAGATTCAAGATGCTACAGACTTTTCTACGAAGTCCAAGGATGAACTCAAAAAGTTACAGCACAAAGAGACCGTGCTGCGCTATCAGTTTATCAATAACACCTTAAAAGAAACCTATAAGGTAGATATGATGGCCGCCAAAGGTCTGCGTGCGTCCATAGATAAAATCCTAACCCATAAGATTTTTGGTTATGTGATTTTCTTTGCGATTCTGCTGCTTATTTTTCAAGCCATTTTTGAATGGAGCTCCTACCCCATGGATTTTATTGACGCCCAGTTTGCCAACGCCAGTGAATGGATCAAGGGCACCTTACCTTCAGGGGTCTTTACCAACCTCTTGGCAGAGGGCATCTTGGCCGGCATTGGCGGTATTGTCATTTTTATTCCCCAAATTGCTTTTCTGTTCCTATTCATATCACTGTTGGAAGAATCTGGGTACATGAGCCGAGTGGTATTTTTAATGGACAAATTGATGCGTCCTTTTGGATTAAGCGGAAAAAGTGTTGTCCCCTTGATATCTGGAAATGCATGTGCCATACCTGCCATTATGGCCACCAGAACCATAGAGAATTGGAAAGAAAGGCTCATCACCATTTTAGTTACCCCCTTTACCACATGTTCTGCCAGATTGCCCGTTTATCTCATCTTAATTGCACTTGTTATCCCCGAAGGTTCTCTATTGGGATTGAGCTATCAGGCGTTGACTCTGATGTTTTTGTATCTCATCGGATTTGGCATGGCTCTTTTTTCGGCAATGGTCCTCAACAAAATTTTAAAGATAAAAAGTCGATCACTTTTTATGGTAGAAATGCCTACCTACCGATTGCCCCTTATTAAAAATGTGGCCTATACGGTTTTGGAAAAGACCAAAAGTTTTGTGTTTGGAGCGGGGAAAATCATTTTGGCTATTTCCATCGTACTTTGGTTTTTGGGCTCCAACGGATATTCAGAAGACTTTCACAATGCCGAAGATATAGTTACGGAACGGATAGCGGAACAAGGTCTGAGCAACTACAGCAAAAATTATATTCAGAACCATATCAGTTCATACGAGCAAGAGGTAGAGTTAAATACGGAGGACCTAAATCCGGACCAACTCCAGGATTCCATTCAAGCCATAAAAAATAGCTTAATGGAACGCGCCAAAGCTCAAGAAATTGCCAGTTATAAGTTGGAGCATTCCTATATTGGCCAAGCTGGAAAGGCATTTGAACCATTGGTAAAGCCTTTGGGCTACGATTGGAAAATTGGGATTGCAGTTCTGACCTCTTTTGCCGCCCGGGAAGTTTTTGTGGGCACACTGGCAACAATTTACAGCGTGGGTAACGATGAGGAAGAAACCATCAAAAGCCGAATGGCGGCCGAGTTGGATGCCTCCGGCGAGCCCCTGTTCAATTTGCCTACTGGTATCTCTTTGATGCTGTTTTATGCCTTTGCTATGCAATGTATGAGCACTTTGGCCATTGTAAAACGCGAGACCAACTCTTGGAAATGGCCAATGCTACAACTGGCATTTATGAGCGTTTTTGCGTATCTTGTTGCATTAGCCGCCTATCAAATTCTTAACTAATGGAAACTGCACAGCACATATTGGTCTACATCACTTTGGCCGCTGCCGTGGGGTATCTGGTCTGGAAGTTTCTACTGCCCAAATCATTGATTTATGGGAAGAAGAAGGACTCCAAATCGTGTGGGGATGACAACTGTGGTTGTAGCTGATGCTCGCTTTTACCTTACCCATTTACCAATGTGATGGATTTCTGAATACTTAACATCAAAATAAAGGTGAAACAAAACTGTATAGCAATAAACCCCACCCTACTACCAAAAGCAAACCTCCAATAGGGGTAACAGGACCCAAAAATCGAAGTTTTTCACCTTTGGCCGCGCTAAGACAAAGAGCATAAATACTGAAAGAGAACAACAGGGTTCCAAAAATAAAGCAACTGGCTATGGCTGAATCCAAGGGTTTATCAAATCCGAGGTTAAAACCCAACACCAGCAAAACAATGGCATGGTACATTTGGTATTTGACCCCTGTCTCAAAACTATGCAATAGTTCAGGGGTCAATTTCTTTTTTAGGGCATGTGCGCCAAATGCTCCAAAGATGACAGCCAACAATCCGTAAATGGCTCCCATAAGCTGTGTTAAAAAAATTGTCCCCATATAATTGATTTGTTTAAAGATCAATACTGATCTCATAATCCGAAGTTACCTTAAAAGCGCATTCCTTGTATTTGGGAGGACCGAATGTATGCATTTTGGCTCTGGAAAAAGCCACTTTTTCCTTTGGAATGCCCAACCAATTGGTATCCAGTTTGCCATTTCCATTTTCATCATGGAAAACCGCCACGGCGTATTCTCCTATGGGTAAGTCTACAATTTGTAAGGTGACGACACCTTCGCGGGCCGGGACACTTCCCGTTTTTAAAACACCGTCAAAAGACAAAAAAGTTTCATCTGAATCGTACAGAGCAACATTGACATGGCCATTGGTAGAATCCACATTTTTAACATGTACTAAAATGGTGTTTTGTGCGAATAGCGAAAGGGGCAACAACAAAATCCCGAAAAAAATCATTTTCATGGCTAGGAAGCTTTTTTAAAAATTATTTTGACATTTCGAGGTTGTCTTGCATTTTGGATTGCAAAATAGCATATATTTTTTGGGTCTCCAGACTATCCTGCATGTTAAAATATAGTTGCAGTGTGTCATGGTGCACCAGTTTTATCTTTTGTTGTCGCAAATCGTCCACAAAAACATAGACTTTTGTATTGCGGATGGAATCCTTGAAGATACCCTTTTCCTTTGCCATCCATGAAAAACCGGAAGAGCGTTCCATTTCCGGTAACTTCTCTACAAATAGGATGCTGTCCATGTCTGCTATGGAAATACGTTGATGATAGATTCCAGAAAAAATCTTGAATTGCCCATCCTCAATGTTGTCCCAGTTTTTGTAGTGGGCCACAAATGCGAGCAAACAGACAATCAGTGTAAGAACTATGAGCACGTTCCACAGCCAATGTCTTTTTTTCTTATTCATTTTCTTTATCCGTTCTAAACTTATCGAACCAAGCAATAGTATGAGCCACTTTGGCCATTAAATTGCTCGGCTTGTTGGCAATGCCATGGCCTGCTCCGGGAATCTCCACCAAAACCGTCTCAATTTTCCGAAGTTTCAAGGCATGGTACAACTGTTTGGCCTCACTTGGAGGTGTTCGCAAATCGTCCATGCCCACCATCACCATGGTTGGGGTCTGTACATTACCAACGAGTGAAATGGGTGAAAATTTCCAGTAGCCTTCAAAATTTTCCCATGGCTGCCCCGGATATCGGCTTTCAGCATAATAAAAATAGTTGTCGGCGGTCAAGGTTTTGCTAATCCAATTCATAACCGGTTTCGCCACCACAGCCGCTTCAAAACGATTGTTCTTTCCAATGATCCAGGCCGACATGATTCCTCCGGCACTACCTCCGGTCACAAAAAGTTGGTCTTCATGGGCGATGCCTTTCTGGATGCAGAAGTCCACGCCGTCCATTACATCATTATAATCTTCCCCGGGGTAATTATTGTACAACAAGTTGGCGAACTCTTCACCGTAGCTGGTACTTCCCCTAGGGTTTGGGTAAAAGACAATATACCCGGCAGCCGCATACAATTGCATTTCAATGGAGAACCGATCTCCATAATTTGCAATAGGGCCGCCATGGTTCTCCACCATAAAGGGATATTTTTTGTTCTTGTCGTAATTGGGAGGATAAACCACCCACCCTTGAATATCGCGACCATCCACAGAAGATTTATACCAAATCTCTTCCACTTGGCCCAAGTTTCTATAATTGAGCAGTGCATTGTTTAAACTGGTAATTCTGTCTGGATTTTTAGACCTTGATGTTTGGATGGCGATATCGGCAGGGTACTCTGGTCTGGTTTGGGTATAGGCAATAGTGCCATTGTTTGAAACACTGTACGAACCTCCGGAATACGGCCTTCCTAAGCTAGTCCCCCCTACATTGTCCACAAGTTTAGTGATCTTTCCATCAAGGGAAATCAGTCCTACTTTCCCATTTCCTTTGTCGTCATAATAGACATAAATCCCATCCCCCTTCGTATTCCATTTGATGTCTGAAACAGACCGGTCCAATCCTTCAGAAATAACACGCTTATTACTGCCATCACTATTCATAATGTGTAATTTATCGGTTTGATGGGCCTGAACTTTATCCTCGTAACCTACATAAGCTATATATTCCCCATCCGGTGAAACCTGTGGTTCCTGATCTGGACCATTACGGTCGGTCAAAGCCACAATAGTTCCGGTTTCCACGGCAACGGAATAGATTTCACTATTTCGGAACCGATATTCCCAATCTTCTACTCTATTAGCAGAAAAATAGATTTTAGAACCATCCTTGGCCCAAGATAAGGTGCCACGATGGTGCCAGTCACCAGAGGTGATTTGGCGGGGAGCGCCTCCATTGGCAGGAATCACGAAAATATGGTTGAACCCGGGCTCAATATAACCCCTACCATCGGCCTCATGGTAGAGACGGTCCGTAATTCTGGGAGCTTCTTGCCATTTTGCGCCTTTAGGTTTTGCCGGAATTTTAGCAATAACAGGGGGTGCCTGCGGCACATTCATTGAAAAGGCCAACTGACTTCCATTTGGTGACCAAGTCAACGAACTTGGGCTAAAAGGAAGTTGGGTCAATCTGGCAACCTTGCCCGTGGCCACCCAGTACATATAAATTTCAGAACCTTCATCCGTGCTGCTGGTAAATGCAATCCGGTCTCCATTTGGGGACCAGCGAGGATTGCTCTCACTAGCCTCATTTGCCGTAAGTTTCTGGTTTTGGCTTCCATCAGACTTGATCAACCAAAGGTTTCCAAAGGATTTATCGCCCATAATATCAAAACCCATTCGTTGGTACACTACCCATTCCCCATTTGGAGAAATTTGGGGGTCGGAGGCATATTGCAAATCAAAAATATCGAGATAGGAAAAGTCCTTTTTTTGTGCTGAAGAGAATTGGACTACCGTTCCAAGGAAAAGAAAAAGAATTAGTTTGCGCATTGTTCTGGTTTTTGAAGTTTTTAAAAGTAATGCAATTCCATTTAGGATTCAAGACGATACTTTCCTATTATCTTTGAAAAGTAATTTTTGGATTATGGACTTTCCCAACAAAACCATTCTAATCACAGGTGCCTCCCGTGGCATTGGAAAAGCAACAGCAATGGCCTTTGCGGAAAAGGGCGCAAAAGTCGGACTAAATTACAGAAGCAATGATGAAGCCGCCGAGATCACTTTTAAAGAATTGCCCGGCGAAGGTCATCAACTTTTTAAACGGGATATATCCCAAAAATCAGAAACCGAAGCGTTGATCAATGATTTTGTAAAAGAATTTGGTAGGCTTGATGTGTTGGTAAACAATGCTGGCATTTCCATTTTTCATGAAATTGATTCGGTGGATTTTGAGCATTGGACCCATGCTTGGGAAAAGACCTTTGAAACCAACCTTTTTGCCGCCGCCAATCTTTGCTATTGGGCTGCACAAGCTATGATGAAAACCGGTGGAGGACATATCGTGAATGTTTCTTCCCGTGGCGCTTTCAGAGGTGAGCCCACCAAACCTGCATATGGCGCCAGCAAAGCTGCCTTGAACGCCATGAGTCAGTCGTTGGCCAAAAAATTGGCCCCCCACAACATTTATGTTGGGGTGGTAGCACCCGGATTTACGGAAACCGAAATGGCAGCAAAGACCCTCACCCCTGAGGAACGTGAAAATTTATTGCGTGAATCTCCATTTAAACGAATGGCCCAGCCCGAAGAGGTGGCCCACGCCATTTTATTTTTGGCCTCGGACGAAGCTGCCTACTCTTCTGGGACCATAATCGACGTTAATGGCGCATCGTACCTAAGAAGTTAAAATATGAAAGCCGCCACTGTTGCACAAATCAAAAAAGAACTCCAGTTTAAATCGCAAGAAGACGTAATGCAGCTTTGTCTGCGCTTGGCGCGATTCAAAAAAGAAAACAAAGAGCTACTCACTTACTTGCTTTTTGAATCGGACAGTGAGGAAGGGTACATTGAAACCGTAAAAGAAGAGATGGATGCCATGTTCGCAGAAATCAACATCAACAGTTATTTCTACATTAAAAAGAGTGTTCGAAAAATCCTTCGAACCGTTAAAAAATATATCCGGTATTCGGGTAATAAGGCCACCGAAGTGGAACTGCTATTGTATTTCTGTGAAAAACTGAAGTCTTTTCGGCCAAGCATCCAACGAAATACCACCCTCAAAAATCTGTACCAGCGTCAATTGGATTATATTGAAAAGAAAATACCCGCGCTGCATGAGGATCTACAGCATGATTATTCGTTGATTTTGGCAGAGCTACGTTGAAGAATGGGGTCACAAAGTAGTATCACCTGAAGAATAAAACATCCTTTCGGAACTTTTTAACTCCACATTTTGTACAGCCCCAGTTCCTTCAAAGTGAATAACAATCCCTTTTATGTGCCGTGGGGTCTCTGGCCCATTCATGGTGTAAGCCTGTTCTCCGTTGATCAAAATCCGGGCAACGCCAAGCTTTGAAATCAATTCAAGGCTCACAAAATTTATAAAGTCGACCCCAAAAGCGGAAAGATCGTTCTTTTTCCCGTCGATAGTTTTATCAAAAGCCAAAACATTCAAATTGGAAGCACACCCCCTTTTTGCCAATGGAATGCCAATGGCTCCTCCATCGTATAGTACATACAACTGAAAGCTCCGACACCCACTCAACCCCTGCTCGAAGGTATTTTTAACCGCCATGGATAAGTCAAAATCATCCGTGTAAATTCCACCAAAATCCTTAACAAGATATAAGCTGGATCTCACATTTGTAGTCTTTGGGTCAATTCCGTATTCGGCCAAAGTTTCATGGGAAACGGAAACTCCATTGTTATCCTTAATCTCTTCTTTTTTAAGATAAATTGGAAGGGTATCTCGCTCAATGACGCCCAACCAATCCTTGGTTTGGATAAAGACATCGTGCTCTTTTACAATGGTCCCATCTACCACCAATTTTGATTTAAAAAAACCTGGGCGATAGTAGATGCTTGTTGCCACACTATCTTTTCTGTTGATGGCCACCCGTTTATTTTTATCCCAACTTTGTTGAATTTCAATTATTGCAAGGTCATCCGCTGCCGAAGCATCGTACTCAAAAATCACGGAATTGGGAATCTCATCACTTACAGGCCTGCTTTTGAACTCAAATTCCGATGCGTCAATACTTTTTCTAGTGGTAAGGGCACCAAAAATAGTAGCCAAAATCGCTATCCCCATAAGAATTAAAACAATGGCAGGAAGATGAAAACGGCCAACGTGCTTTTTCTTGCTTAGTAAGGCCGTATTTGTAGCTGCACTGTTGGCGAATTCACGCCAGTTTTCGTATCCGCTAAATTCCGAAAGGATATCCAAAGTCGCGGAGCTTGGATTCGCCACCAACTCGGCCCGGCCCCAAATTCTTTTTAAGGTGGTAACGCTCAACCGCTTCTTGGTACTATCAAAAATAAGGTCGCTCAACTCCTCAAAGTCCCTATTGCTCCACTCCGAACCACTGCCCCAACCCAAGCGTTCTTCAATTTGCGCTACCAGAATATCAATCATGTGGTGTTTCGATTTTTCCATAAATCTAACAAGCGTGTGTTCAGCAACCTAGGTTGAACAGGATTAATCAGGATTGAACAAGTAATCGTTGGGCAATGGAACTCAGCTCCATTTACTTTTACTCAAAATCAAATGTACTTGTAAAATTCAAATCATTAAAAAATGAACAATTCAATCAACAAACTGGTATCGGTAATTCTGTGTGTGGCTTTCAGTTTTACTTTTTATGCGCAAGGCCCAAAACAAAACAAACCTGTTGAATTTCCCTTCACAGAAAAATATTGGTCTGCCCTGACCGACAATGTGGAATTCACTACCTACAAATCTGTCTCCGCAGCAAAAAGCACCGATGGTAATCCAATAGGTCTTATGCTCAAGGACTTTGATTTTTCCACAGGAACCATTGAGTTTGATGTTGAACTCAAAGGTCGAGGGTTCCCTGGAATCACATTTCATGTGGACAAGGATACCCTAAACTCAGAAACCTTCTATCTACGCTATTTTGGCAAGCCACAGCCGCAGCGGAGAAACAACATGCAATATGCCGCGGTCGTGGACAAGGTCAATCTTTGGGATCTCACCGACGATTACCAAGCTGCCGCACAACTTTACGAGAACCAATGGAACCATATTAAATTGGTGATTTCAGAAAATCAGATGAGAGCGTATGTCAACGATATGGAAAACGTGGCCCTTTGGGTACCCGCTCTGGAAGGGTTGACAAAATCTGGTGGCATTGGTCTTTCAGGTGACGTGGTTTATGCGAATATGGTAGTGACACCGAACGCTATTGAAGGGATACCTTCATCTGCCGGGTACGATCCTACTGCCAACGATTCCCGCTATTTACGTAATTGGCTAGTATCAGAACCTATCAATTTTCCGTTTGGCAAAGATTTGATGAAACAAATAGTTGTAAGTCCGGGAGTGGTCATTGACTCCACAGTCTTTGGCAGCACATGGAAACCATTGCAAGCGGGCCAAAGATCTATGGTAAACCTCACCAAAAAATATGGGGGCACTAAACAAGGCGAAAGAAGGCTGGCATGGTTGAAAACCACCATTACCTCGGATAAGATGCAAAAGAAAAAATTGAACTTTGGGTTTAATGATGAGGTTTGGGTCTTTATCAATGGAAAACCATTGTACATCGACAAAAACTACTATGGTACCCCGGGCATGAAGGAGCCTCTCGGAAGAGCCACTATTGAGAACACCATCATTGAAATTCCTCTGCAAGAAGGTGAAAACGAAATTTTAATTGGTTTGACCAGCTATTTTTATGGATGGGGTATGATTGCACGATGGGAAAATAATGATGGTATTAGCTTCTAATATCAACACCATCGCAATAAGGCCAATGTGGTACAAATCGCATTGGCTTTTCTATTGAATCTTCAGTGCAGGTATTGCATTCAGCATAACTGGATTTTATCCGTAATCGATTCAAAAAGATTCAGTAAATTGGGGTTTTGACAAACGACTCAACTCAATTTTACATGATGAAAATTCAACCCAGCTCAGCGAGGATCCAGGTAATGCTTACTTGTTTGCTCTCACTATTGCTTATCCAAACACAAAATGCCCAAAATACCGTAGCCGTTGACACTAGTTTTTACAGCGGTTTTGAATGGCGTAACATTGGCCCCAATCGTGGAGGGCGGTCTTTAGGCTGTCCCGGAAGTCCATCTAGACCCTTCGAATATTACTTTGGAGCCACCGGAGGTGGACTCTGGAAAACCATTGATGGCGGAAATACATGGTCTTGTGTTACGGATGGGCAAATTACAAGTTCTTCCGTGGGTGCGGTGGCCGTGGCAGAGACCAATCCCGATGTGGTCTATATTGGCATGGGTGAGACCCAGCTGCGCGGAAGCATTACACAAGGCGATGGGGTTTACAAAACCACCGATGGTGGAAAAACCTGGACCCATTTGGGACTTGAAGAAACACAGGCCATTGCCCGAGTTCGTGTGGACCCGACCAACGAAAATATTGTTTATGTAGCCGCTCTTGGGCATCCTTATGGAGACAACCCAGAACGTGGGGTTTTTAAAAGTACCGATGGTGGGAAAACGTGGAAGAAGGTTTTGTATGTCAGTGATAAAACCGGGGCTGCTGATTTGATCATTGACCGGAATAACCCCAATGTGCTCTATGCCAGCACTTGGCAGGTATACCGAAAAGCTTGGAAAATGTGGGGTGGTGGACCTGAATGTAAATTGTGGAAATCCACAGATGGCGGTGAAACTTGGACCGACCTTACCCAAAATCCCGGAATGCCCAAAGGCCCTATCGGAAAAATTGGGGTAACCGTATCCCCTGTGGATTCCAACAGGGTTTGGGCCGTTGTTGAAGCCAATGAAGGTGGTGTTTTCCGTTCGGATGATGCAGGAAAGACCTGGGAATTGACCAACAATGAGCGTAAATTGAGACAACGGGCCTTTTATTATTCCAGATTGGTCGCAGACCCCAAGGATAAGGATGTGGTCTATGGATTGAATGTGGATTTCTATAAATCCACAGATGGCGGAAAAACGTTTGATGTGGAAATTGAAGTCCCTCATGGAGACAATCATGATCTGTGGATTGACCCCAATAATCCAGATAGAATGGTCAGTTCCAACGATGGGGGTGGAACCGTAAGCATCAATGGCGGAAAAACATGGACAGCGGAAGACTATCCTACTTCGCAATTTTATCATGTGATGGCCACAAGTGATGTACCTTATCACGTAGTGGGCGCCCAACAAGATAATTCCACCTTGGCCATACCAAGCGATGGTTGGGACTTTATGCAGGCCAGAGGGCCTAGCCCCGATTGGTATTATGCCGTTGGGGGTGGCGAAAGTGGTTGGATTACCCAAAGCCCTACCGATCCAGATATTTTCTACGCTGGGAGCCAAGGTGCTTTGCTCACCCGCTATGACCGGAGCAATGGCCAAATCCGGGACATTCAAGTGTACCCTCGGTTTTTCTCTGGGGAACCTGCAAGTGCTCTACCAGAACGTTGGCAATGGACCTTCCCCATAATGTTCGCCCCTAAGGACCCGAATGTGATGTACACCTGCTCCCAACATGTTTGGAAAACCACCAATGATGGTCAGACGTGGGAGAAAATTAGTCCAGACCTCACCTATGCAGACCCCGAGACCTTAGGCAAAACGGGAGGGGTGATCACCAACGATATGAACGGCCCTGAAATCTATGCGACTGTATTTGCACTGGCGCCTTCCAATCATGACATTAATACCATTTGGGCAGGATCGGATGATGGAAAAATCCATATCACCCGTGACGGGGGAAAAAATTGGACGGACATCACTCCTTCAAATCTTCCAAAGTATTCAAGGGTAAGTATCATTGAAGAGTCGGTTCATAACCCAGGCACCTTGTACGTGGCCGCCAACCGCTATCAGGTAGATGACCGCGAGCCTTATGTTTTTAAAACACATGATTACGGAAAAACTTGGACCAAAATCATTGATGGAATAGCACCGGGACACTTTGCCCGTGCCATTCGTGAAGATCACCAAAGAGAGGGGTTGCTCTTTTTGGCGACGGAACATGGGGTTTATTTTTCCATTAATGCCGGGGCCCAATGGCAATCCCTTCAATTGAATTTACCGGATACCCCCATCCGAGATCTAGTGATCAAGGACAATGATGTGGTATTGGGATCCCACGGAAGGGGATTTTGGATTTTGGACGACATTCAGCCTTTTAGAGAATATTCCGAAGAGCTTCGGAAAAAGAAATACACCTTGTTCAAGCCAACCGATGCCATCCGTGGAATTTATGATGCCACTTTTCAATACCATCTTCAGGAACAAGTGGACACCATTACCTTTGAGATTTTGGATGCCAATGGTGACCTCATTGATTCATTTGGGGGCAATCAGCCTAAATATGAAGAGAAAGCCGAATCCTCTTGGTGGGGCGGAAACGATAGTACCAAACCGACCACGGCGAAAGGATTGAACAGTTTTACATGGAACCTTCGTTATCCAGGCCCAACAACTTTTGATGGCATCATTATTTGGGGCGCCAAGGCAGATAGAGGCCCCAAAGCACCGTTGGGCACCTATACCCTACAGATGAAGATAGGAGATGAGGTTGTGCAAACCGCTCCGTTTAAGATTACCCTAGATCCCAATTTAGAAGGGGTTACCGCCGAAGACCTTCAAAAGCAGTTTGAACTGGCTTCCAAAATCACCAAAAAAGCAACCATTGCCAATGAAGCCGTGATACAAATTCGGGAAATCCGAAAGCAACTGGACAGTTTGGGCAAAGGTGTTTCAAGCAGGGCGTTTAAAAAATTGTCTGAAGGTTTTATGGCAACTTTGACTGAAATCGAAAATGATTTGTATCAAACCAAAAACCAATCAGGCCAAGACCCATTGAATTTCCCCATAAAGTTGAACAATAGGTTGAATGCTTTACAGCGGAGTATTGAAACTGGCGATGCCAGGCCCACCGATGGTGCCTACAAAGTATATGATGAGTTGGTAAAGGAATTGGATGGCCACATGGCCAAACTCAACAACACTTTGGAAAAAGAGCTTCCCAAGGTGAACGCACTTTTAATGAAAGCCAATGGCTCTAAAATTATTGTGGACTAGCCCAAGCCAACATCCAAAATCATCATAATGATAAATCCACCGATAAAACCCATTGTGGCAATATCGGTGTATTTGTCTTGTTGGGTTTCGGGAATCACTTCTTCTACCACAACAAAAATCATGGCTCCGGCAGCAAACGAAAGTGCATACGGCAATATAGGCTCAAAGGTCAATACTGCCCAAGCGCCCAAAACACCAGCTATGGGTTCCACTAGTGCAGATGCTTGGCCGTACATCCAACTCTTTCTTCGGCTTAGGCCATGCCTGCGCATTGGAACTGCAACGGCAAAACCTTCTGGAAAGTTTTGCAACCCGATACCCAAGGCCAACGCAACGGCCCCGCCAATAGTGGCGCCCTCAAAACCTGAAGCTACACCTCCAAAAAGCACCCCAACGGCCAACCCTTCAGGAATGTTGTGCAAGGTAATGGCCAGTACCAACAGTGTGGTGCGGTGCCAAGGGGTCTTCACCCCCTCGGCCTCGTCCATCTTAAAATTGATGTGCACATGGGGCAAAATTTTATCCAGTCCAAAAATAAAGCCTGCTCCCAATAAGAAGCCGACAGCCGCTGGAATTACCTTAACAAAACCGTCACCAGGGCTCATTTCGATTCCAGGTGCCAACAGACTCCAAAAACTCGCAGCGACCATTACTCCTCCGGTAAAGCCCAACATTCCATCCATCAAGGCCCGATTAGGACTTTTGAACAGAAACACCAACCCTGCCCCAGCAGCGGTCAATCCCCATGTAAACAGTGTGGCATACAAAGCTGCCAAAATGGGATCTATTTCTTGAAAATAGTGTATTACTTGTTCCATCAGTCGTTTCTTTTTACAAATAAATTAGATGCGATTTGATGGGAAATGCGAAGTTCATTCCCCTCCATTTCAATATGAAGCGATTGGTCAAAATCCTCTATGTCCAAAATCTTTATGGTCTTGCCCAAGGCAATACCGTTTTTATCCAAAAACTTTAAAAAGGGGGCCGAGGAATCCTTAACACCCACACAAACTCCTTTGGAATTGATGCTCATATCACTGAGTAATTGTTCGTCCCGTTCTTGAAACTTTCCATCTTTGGTGGGGATGGGGTCTCCATGGGGATCATACTTGGGAAAATCCAAAAGTGCATCAATCTTATCTATCAATTTTTCACTTTTAATGTGTTCCAACTGCTCGGCTACTTCATGGACCTCATCCCAAGAAAAATCTAATTTCTTCACCAAAAAAACTTCCCACAACCGATGTTTTCGGATGATTCCCAATGCTGTCTTTGTACCTAATTCGGTAAGGGAAACTCCTTGATATTTTTTATGGTTCACCAACCCCTTTTCAGCCAGTTTTTTGGCCATATCGGTCACGGAAGACGGTTTGGTTTCCATTTGCTCCGCAATGGCATTGGTGGTTATGGGAGCGGAATCATTGCCTCCCAAATGAAAAATGGTTTTCAAATAGTTCTCTTCGGAACGGGTCATGAAAAAAATTTTTTCAAAAATACATTTTTATTTGTCAAAACCAATTTTTAGTTTTGTCTAAATTTAATTTTAAACATGTTGAAATCAATTTGTACATATATCTTCATTCTATGCCTAGCGGCGTCTAGCAGCAATTGCTTTGCCCAATTGGCTTCCATTAGCGGAAAGGTAACTGAAAATGGTGAAGCTCTACCCTTGGCCAATGTGCTTCTAAAGGGAACCGAAATGGGAACAGCAACGGATATTGATGGTTTATTTGAATTGACCAATATTCAACCTGGTGATTATACGTTATTGGTGACCTCATTGGGATACCTGCCCTATCAAACAAAAATCAGCGTGCAAGCCAATGAGTCCAAAACCATCAACATATCGCTGGAACCTTCGGCCCAAAGTTTGGATGAAACCGTGGTTACAGGTACCTTAAAGCCGGTAAGTAGGCTGGAAAGTCCTGTGCCAGTAGAGGTCTACTCCCCCACCTTTTTGAAAAAGAATCCAACAGCCAGCGTGTTTGATGCGCTCCAAAATGTGAACGGGGTGAGACCCCAAATCAATTGCAATGTGTGCAATACAGGGGATATCCATATCAATGGCCTGGAAGGTCCTTACACCTTGGTCCTCATTGATGGCATGCCCATTGTAAGTGGCCTAGGTACGGTGTACGGCCTTACGGGCATCCCAAACTCTCTTATTGAACAAATTGAAATTGTAAAAGGCCCAGCTTCCTCGCTTTATGGTAGCGAAGCCGTTGGGGGCTTAATCAATATTATCACCAAAAATGCTCTGAGCGCGCCGGAATTTTTTGCCGATGCCTTTGCCACAGGGTGGGGTGAGTACAATTTGGATATTGGAAGCAAAATCGATATCGGAAAAAAAACAGACCTCCTGTTGGGGGTTAATTATTTTAATTATGACAATCCTATCGACAACAACGGCGATAACTTTACCGATGTCACTCTTCAAGATCGAATTTCGATCTTTCAAAAGTGGGATTTTGAACGAGAGAATAGCCGGTTGTTCTCTTTGGCAGGGCGTTTTTTCTACGAAGACCGATGGGGTGGTGAAATGCAATGGACCCCAGAATTTCGTGGTGGGGATGAAATCTATGGGGAAAGCATCTACACTCGACGATGGGAAGTACTTGGAAAATATCAATTGCCATTTGAAGAAAAAGTCCTTCTTTCATTTTCATATAACGACCACAATCAAAACTCGGTTTATGGTGACACCGAATATTTGGCGGACCAACGCATAGGCTTTGCACAATTGACATGGGATAAAAAAGCCGGTGTCCACGATTTGTTGTTCGGGAGTGCAGTGCGATACAATTATTATGATGATAACACTCCTGCTACCACCGAAGCCGATAACATCTGGATTCCGAGTTTATTTGCACAGGATGAAATAAAATTTGCCCCAAAGCATTCTTTTTTGGCAGGGCTACGCTATGACTATGATAAGCGTCACGGAAATATTTTTACACCACGGGCGGCCTACAAGTGGAAAGTGTCCGACAACGACATCTTTCGGTTGAATTTTGGAACAGGTTTTCGAGTTGTGAACTTGTTTACTGAAGACCATGCTGCTCTCACAGGTGCACGAGAGGTTATTATCGCAGAAGAACTGAAACCAGAGCGCTCCGTAAATGTCAACCTCAACTATTTGAAGAAAATCTATAGCGACAATGGAACTTTTATTGGTTTGGATGCCTCTGCGTTCTATACGCATTTCTCCAATGTTATTCTACCGGATTATGATACAAATCCCAACCAAATTATCTATGATAATCTGGATGGAAAGTCAGTTTCACAAGGTATCAGTGCCAATTTGGACATCGCTTTTCCCAACGGATTCAAGGTTATGGCCGGTGCTACATGGCAAGATGTTAGCAGTACTGAGGATGGGGTAACACAACAACAAATCCTTACGGAAAGCATTACCGCCACCTGGGGACTTACCTATAGCTTCCGACCGATTGACTTAACCATTGATTACACGGGAAACTTGTATGGCCCCATGCGCTTGCCCCTGTTGGGCGAATTGGATCCCCGACGGGAATATTCCCCAACTTGGAGCATCCAAAACATTCAGTTCACGTATAAAGGGTTGGACAATTTTGAAGTATACGGCGGGATTAAAAACCTGTTGGATTGGACCCCTAATCGTGGTAACCCTTTTATTATTGCCCGTGCCAATGATCCTTTTGATAGAGAAGTTACTTTCGACAACAATGGCAATGCAGTAGCCACACCCAACAACCCTTACGCCCTTACGTTTGACCCTGCTTATGTGTATGGGCCCAACCAAGGTATTCGTGGGTTTTTTGGATTGCGATACACCATCTTCTAAGATGCTAAAAGTTTGGTTATCTTGGTAAGACTGTTTCAAAAACTATCCAATGAAAGTAAATCAGCTTAAATCCATTCTATGGAGTCAATTTGGAGCAAGTATTGATATGTTGCACAATGCCATTTCCCTATGTCCAGAAAAGGTATGGGACAATGAAAAAAAGTTTTGGTACAATGCCTATCACTGTATCTTTTTTTTGGATTACTATCTGACTCCCGATCCCACCAATTTTGCTCCTCCCCTTCCGTTTGACGAATCTGAATTTGAGGATAGAATGCCCTCTCGTACCTATTCAAAGTCAGAAATTCTTGAATATTTGAGGTATTGTAGGGAAAAATGCAAGACACTCATCCATGGGTTAAACCAAGAATCTGTTCAACAACATTGGATCAACCAATCAAAAACCATGGATTACAATGTGGTTGAAATTTTACTTTATAACATGCGCCATGTTCAGCACCATGCCGCTCAGCTCAATCTTTTGCTTCGACAAGAAATTGACGATGCTCCAAGGTGGGTTCGTCATGCAAAAGATATCGTATAGGTGGCAAAGTGCTGTCCCTTTAGCTTTTAAGCCAAAAAAAAGTTACTTTTAAGGCAATAGGTCGCACACCCTTAATTTGCAAAAGATGAAGCTAAACCCAAAACAAAAGAAAGAAGCCCATGATATGATGGAGCTTTGGGAAGACGATTTGTTGGAGCGTTATCCTGAAAAACCCAATAAATCCAAAGAAGAGTTCCGAAACTACGACAACCCCGTCCGAGACACGGTAAAGGAATTCTATCGGATGAACCATAGTTATCAGACCTATGATTTTGTCGTTGAAAAGGAAAAGGAGTTCCTTTCGCTAAATCGCAAAGAAATGGGACTCTGGGATGCCGTGGAATATCTTAATACTTTGGTAGACGATTCCGATCCAGATATTGACTTGGACCAGACCCAACACCTTTTGCAAACCTCTGAGGCCATTCGTGCGGATGGGCAACCGGATTGGTTTGTCCTCACAGGATTCCTTCACGATTTGGGTAAAGTACTCTGTCTGTTCGGTGAGCCACAATGGGCCGTGGTAGGAGACACCTTCCCGGTGGGCTGTCAATTTTCGGACAAAATTGTCTATCCCGAATTCTTTACTTCCAATCCTGATATCAACAACGAGCAATACAACACCAGGTTGGGTGTGTACAAAGAAAATTGCGGTTTACGCAATGTGCATATGTCTTGGGGACACGATGAATACCTGTACCACGTAATGAAGGATTATCTGCCCGAGGAGGGGCTTTATATGATTCGTTATCACAGCTTTTATGCCCAACATAGGGAACATGCTTATGATCATTTGATGGACAAACATGACCATGAAATGTTCAAGTGGGTGAATAAATTCAATCCGTATGACTTGTACACCAAGGCACCGGTAAAACCCAACGTAAAGGAACTACGTCCCTATTATGAGGATTTGGCCGCTAAATATCTGCCCGATACGATTCGGTTTTAGATGGTACAATTCATCAGTTTTTTTGTTTTTACGGCCTTTGTAGCTGCCTACTCCAGCTGGAAACTCAGAAAGGATAAGCTTTCCACCCAAGACGGGTATTTTTTAGGTGGACGCAGCCTAACTGGAATCATCATTGCAGGGTCCTTGCTATTGACCAACATCTCCACCGAACATTTGGTGGGCATGAATGGTGATGCGTATAAGCATGGTGGAATTATCATTGCTTGGGAGGTCACATCGGCCTTGGCATTGGTAGCTGCCGCCCTGTATTTTGCCCCTCGTTATTTGAAAATGGGACTCACCACCATCCCTGAATTTTTAGAGAAACGCTTTGATGGACTAACCCGAACCATCATTGCATTTTTGTTGATTATTTCCTTTGTTTCCACGCTGTTGCCTATTGTGCTATATTCAGGAGCAATTAGTATTGAGCAGATTTTTGACATTTCTGGGCTATTGGGCATCACCCAAAACGAAGGGCTTTGGCTAACCGTGGTCACCGTGGGTTGTATTGGTGCGGTCTACGCCATTTTCGGCGGATTAAAAATGGTGGCCTACACGGACACTATCAATGGTTTTGGACTTCTGATTGCAGGCATCTCCATTCCTGTTTTGGCACTTTGGAATATTGGCGATGGAAACATTCTGGAAGGGTTGCGACTAGTTTTTGAAAAAGCCCCCGAAAAATTCAACGTCATCAGC
This sequence comes from Flagellimonas marina, assembly GCF_042651185.1. NCBI lineage: Bacteria > Pseudomonadati > Bacteroidota > Flavobacteriia > Flavobacteriales > Flavobacteriaceae > Flagellimonas > Flagellimonas marina. The sequence goes on from NZ_JBHSCL010000009.1 coordinate 312,737, forward strand.
AATGAAGTTTCTGTAGGTGAAGGTTCCCGCGACGCCATTATGCCGTTTGGGGTGTTGTTCACTGGATTGATTATCAACCAGCTCTATTTTTGGACGATGCACCAATCCATTATCCAGCGGGCTTTGGGTGCGGTCAATTTAAAAGAAGCCCAAAAAGGATTGCTCTACACCGGTCTGCTGAAAATCTTGGTGCCGCTCATCATTGTCCTCCCAGGCATCATTGCTTATTACTATTTTAACGACACGTTTTACGACCAAAAGGAGTTGGTCTATCCAAGCTTGGTAAAAAAGGTCCTGCCCTTCTGGATGACAGGCTTTTTTGTAGCCGTGTTAATGGGAGCTATTTTAAGTACATTCAACAGTGCTTTGAACAGTGCGGCCACCATTTTTAGTTTGGGCATCTACAAAAGATACGTAAACAAAAATGCCAGTGAAAAACGGTTGGTCCACATGGGTAAGGCCACATCGGCCCTACTGGCAATTTTTGCCATTGGCATTGCCCCGTTCATTGCCCATGCCCCACGAGGACTATACCAATTATTGCAACAGCTAAATGGTATCTTCTTTATTCCGATGGCCACCGTGATTCTTGCTGGTTTCTTTTTGCCCAAGGTTTCTGCTAAAGGAGCCAAAGTAGGGTTGTTGTTTGGGTTGATTTTCTATGTGGTTACCAATTTTATCTTGAAGGTAAATGTGCACTACGTACATCTTTGGGGCATTGAGTTTGTCTTGAATATTCTTGTGATGCTGCTAGTATCTCGCTGGTCTCCACGAGTCAATACGTTTAGTATCACAGATGTTGGGGGGGTTGATGTTACCCAGTGGAAATATGCCAAAGGTTTCAGTCTGATTTTGGTATTGGCCACTTTGGCCGTATATGTGCTTTTGGGGCAAGTGGGTTAACTTAGTTATCCCACCTATTCCTTTTCGTTTTTAAAAGTGTTAAGTTGGATTTAGACAATACCTTACTGTCAATACGTTTCCGCCAAAAATTTGATCATTTGGGTTAATCATTTTTAGGTCTTACGCTTAAATTCATTTTAAACTTAAAAACACGAGCTAAAATGAAAATTTACGAGGCTATTAAAAAGGACCATGATGTTCAAAGAGATTTATGCAATAGACTAAAAGATACTTCGGGAGACTCCAAGGAAAGAAAAAAACTCTGGATAGCCCTTAAAAAAGAACTGGAAGTACATGCCCTTGCCGAGGAGCGCTATTTTTATTCACCATTGATAGATACCGACGAAATGCAGGAAGATGCTCGACATGGTATGGCCGAGCATCATGAAATGGATGAACTGATCGAGGAGCTTACCAACACTGATATGAGTTCTCCCCATTGGCTGGCGACCTTAAAAAAGTTGGCGGACAAGGTAGAACATCATTTGGAGGACGAAGAAGAAGATTTCTTTGTTAAGGCTAAAGATTTGTATTCTGAAAAAGAAGCGGATTCTTTAGCGACAAGTTACGAGGCCACCATGGAGAAATATCGTAAAACATGGCCGGACTCCATCCCAGGAAAAGAAGAGTAAACTCTAAAATTCCAGTAGCAAAGCAGTTTTCCTTTTCCTAAGCTTGCTTTGCTTATTTTTGATTTATGTCCCATTACGACTATATCATTTTAGGTGGCGGTGCTGCTGGGTTATTATTGGCTGATGCCTTAGGGAAGGATGAATTCTTTGCCTCCAAAACTATTTTGATACTGGATAAAGATGACAAATCCAAAAATGACCGTACATGGTGTTTTTGGGAAAAAGGTATAGGTGATTTTGATGATTTAGCCTACAAAACCTGGGAGTCGATTTACGTTGCTGGGCAAAAATTGGACAAATCTACTTCCGTTGCCCCATATACGTATAAAATGCTTCGGGGCGTTGACTTTTACAATCACTATTTACCAAAGGTAAAGGCTTATCCGAACATTACTTGGATTCAAGAGGAGGTTACCCAAATCGAGGAAAGAAAAAATGAAGTTTTGGTGAGTACAGCATTCCAAAAATTTACAGGACAAACGGTATTTTCTAGCTTGTATGACCCTTCCATCCCTTTAAAACAAGATAAATTCCCTGTTTTACAACAACACTTCCTAGGATGGCAAATAAAAACCGAACAGTCGGTATTTAATTTTTCTAAGGCGACCTTCATGGACTTCTCTGTACCACAAAAAGGCAATACGCGCTTTATGTATGTGCTTCCATTTTCTGAAAATGAAGCCTTAGTGGAGTACACGCTTTTTTCAGAACATCTTTTGGAAAAAAGTGACTATGAACAAGCCATCAAAAAATACATCAAAGAAAAATACAATGATACTCCCTACACCATCCAAGAAACAGAGTTTGGCACTATACCCATGACCTGCTATCCCTTCCATCAACACAATACGGAGCGGTTATTTTATATTGGGGTCGCTGGAGGGTGGGCCAAACCAAGCACCGGCTTCACCTTTTATCATACCAGTCAACAGATAAAACGTTTGGTTAAACATCTAAAACAAAACAGACCACTTACCCAGTTTTATAAGAAGGGTCGCTTTCGGTTTTACGATATGCTTCTGTTGGATATCCTTTATAAAGACAATCACTTGGGACAATCTATTTTTGAATCGCTATTCCAAAAAAGAAAAGCTTCCCTGATTTTAAAGTTTTTGGGAAATGAATCCAACCTATGGGATGAATTGAAAATAATATCTGCGCCGCCACCCAAACCTTTCTTGAAAGCTTTATGGAAAAGACTATTTTAAACGTTGCGCTGCATTAGACTTTTTCCAAATTGAAGTAAAGCCTGCTTATTCGCTTCGGGAAGATTCATTTGGTCCAAAGTGGCAAATGCTTTTTCTGTATACTTTTTGATTTCAGCCTTGGTTTCATCAACCGCACCACTTTCTTCAAAAATTGACTTTACGGTTTCCACTTTGGCAGTAGAATCTTCGGGTTTAATAGAATACAGATGCAACAGCCCTTCACGGTTTTCCCAGGATGCATTTTCTAGCGACTTCAAGTACAAAAACGTCTTTTTGTTGACCATGATATCGCCTCCAACCTGTTTCCCAAAAGTCTTAGGGTCTCCAAAAGCATCTAAATAATCGTCCTGTAGCTGAAAAGCGATACCTAAATTTCGCCCAAACTCGTAGATAGCATCTGCATCTGAATCCGACGCATTCGCCACAATGGCCCCCATTTTCATAGCGGCTGCCACTAAAACCGAAGTTTTGTACTCAATCATTTTTAGATATTCTGGGATGGTAACATCATCGCGAGTTTCAAAGTCAACATCGTACTGTTGGCCCTCACAAACCTCAATGGCCGTTTTGCTAAAAAGGATGGTCAGTTTTTTAAATACATCTGGTGGGTAGCTTTCAAAAAACTGGTAGGCCAAAATCAGCATGGCATCCCCAGAGAGGATTCCTGTGTTCAAATCCCATTTTTCATGAACCGTGGTCTTACCTCTTCGCAACGGGGCATCATCCATAATATCATCATGTACCAACGAAAAATTATGGAACATCTCAATGGCCAGAGCGGCATCCATAGCTATTTTTGGGTTTGCTCCAAAAAGCTCGGCAGTCATTAAAGTAAGTATGGGCCGCATGCGCTTCCCTCCCAAACCTAGTATGTATGTAATGGGTTCATATAGATTTTGAGGTTCACCAAAATTGGTCCTCGATTCTAGGTATGAAACAAAGAAATCCCTGTATTGCCCAATGCTATTTTTGTCTGCCATGGAATCAAAAATACATTCAAAAACTCTAAAAATAGTATTCTCCCATAAATCCCTGAAAAACAAAAGCATCCAAGAGGTCCATTGTACATCCTAAAAAAAAGTTGCACAAAAAATGCAATAGATTTGAAATACTTCGTCTTTACAGGTGAAGCACACAACCAGTCCCTTATTTAAATGGCCGCCAAAACGGAGAATAGAAATAACCTGACCACATTTTTCAATGAAGAGTACTATTCATTGAGGTCTTATGTGCAGTCCAAAATTCAGGATACCTCTGAGCGTGATGCTGAAGACATTGTGCAAGATGTTGCGTTACGAGTGTTCTCAAAGGCGGATGACATTTTGCCCATCAACAATATTGGGGGTTTTGTGTACAGCGCTATACGAAACCGAATCATTGATATTATGCGTGGCAGAAAAGAGCGCAAATACTCCAGTGACGACATTGATCGTCAATGGCAAGACTTTGCCGAGCTCTTTTATGGAGACGCCGATAATTCATACTCTCCAGAAATGGAGCAGGCATTGAAAAATGCGGTAACCGAACTAAAACCGGTTTATAGGGACATCATCATCGCCATCGACTTCGAAGGTTACACCTATAAAGAGATAGCCATAAGAACCGGTATATCCACGGGAACATTGATGTCTAGAAGGCATCGAGCGATGTCATTGTTATTAAAAAATCTAGAAAATATAAAAGAATTTAAAAGCTTGTAACTATGGAACATTCAAAAGACTTTGAGAAAAAAATTGAGCGAAAAATGGAGCACTATGTAAAAAAGGTGGTCAAGATAATTGCCATGGTCATCTTTGGAATCGCAGTTTTTCTGCTGGCCAATTATGTGCTCATGTGGTTATGGAACTGGCTCATGCCCGATTTGTTCGGATTATCCACCATAACCTACTGGCAAGCTCTGGGCATCTTTGTAATTGCCAAGCTTTTATTTGGTTTTGGTGGCGGGGGCAGTGGAAAAAATAGTGGCAAATCCCGTCACAAAAAGAAGTTTAAAGCGACACATCGATGTAGCACCATGCGAAGAGACTTTGAAGAGTGGAAACACTACGAGCAATTTTGGAAGGAAGAAGGTGAAGAAGCTTATAAAAATTACGTAGAACGAATCAAAAACGATAATCATGATACCGAGTAAAAAGAACATCATTCAAGAACGCTACAAGCGTCAGTACAAATCCTTTTTTTGGAGTTTACGATCAAAAAACACGATTCAGTCCAAAAAAGATTTCCATTATCGTCAATATATAGTTGGATGGAGTCATTAAAAATGGCTCGCCCCTCCGTTAAATAATTGTAAAACCTTGGAAACTATTTTTGTTTTTAAAGTTTCCTGAGTTACTTTTGCCGCTCATTATGAGGGAGAAGATTATACAAAAGGCAACGGAGTTGTTCTTAAACTTAGGTTTTAAGAGCGTGACCATGGACGATTTGGCCAATGAGATGGGGATTTCAAAAAAGACGATCTATTCCCATTTTCAGAATAAGACAGAACTGGTGGAAGAAAGCACTTCAAATCTGTACTGTGTTATTTCAGGTGGCATCAATGAGATTATAGCACAGAAAAAAAATCCAATTGAAGAACTCTATGAGATCAAAAAATTTGTAATGCTGCATTTAAAGGACGAAAAATCATCCCCCCAATACCAACTGCAGAAATACTATCCCAAAATTAGCCGAACCTTAAAGCAACGGCAGTATGAGGTAATGCTTGAGTGCGTCAAGGACAATGTCAATCGCGGTATGGAAATGGGCATTTACCGCGATAATCTCAACGTGGAATTCATATCTCGAATTTATTTTTCGGGGGTGAGTTGCATTAAGGACAATGAACTTTTCCCCGTTCAGATTTTCTCCATGCCACAGCTAATGGATTATTATCTAGAGTATCACCTCAGAGGCATTGTAACTCCAAAAGGAAGAAAAATACTAAACTCAATCATCAATTCAAATCAAGAATAAATGCGAACAACCCTAATCAGCCTATTCGTTTTATTACCGTGGCTTGCATCAGCACAGGACACCATTCCAAGTTTCAGTTTGGATGAAGCCATTCAATACGCGCTGGAACATAATTACAGTGCCATGAACGCTTCACGGGACATCGTGGATGCACAAAAACAGAAATGGGAGACCATTGCGACCGGGCTTCCCCAAATTTCCGGAGCCGTTAGTTATCAAAACCAGTTAAAGCAGCCTGTATCACAGATTCCAGCCGAGTTTTTTGGCGGCGAACCTGGAACCTTCCAAGAAGTAGTCTTTGGGCAGCCCCAATCCATGGCGGCTTCGGCCACGTTAACCCAACAAATCTTTGACGGGTCATACATTGTAGGGGTCCAAGCCACTAAAACATTTTTAGACTACAGTCAGAACAACAAGGAAAAAACAGACCTTGATGTGAGAAAGGCCGTGGTGGAAGCCTATGGAAATGTACTCTTGGCACAGGAAAGTGTTTTGATCTCTGAAAAGAACAAAGAAACCTTGGAGAAAAACCTGTATGAGACCAAACGCATCTATGAAAACGGACTGGGTGATGAAGAAAGCGTGGACCAATTGCAGATTACGCTTTCCTCTGTAGATAACCAGTTGAAAAATGCCCAACGTTTGGAAAAGATTACGCTACAAATGCTCAATTTGGTTTTGGGCCTTCCCACCGAAACCCCAACGGTTTTGACTGAAGACCTCGATATCCTTACCCAAAAACAAATTGATTTGGGCCTATTGCATACTGATTTCAATATTGAAAGCAATGTGGACTATAAAATGGCGGTCAACCTCAACGAACAGCGATTTCTTGAATTGAAACTTGCCAAAAGTCGGGCCTTGCCCACCCTCAATGCATTTGTGAACTACGGCGGAAACTCTTTCAGTGACCGATTCAATTTCTTGAGTAGCGGACAGCAATGGTTTGGTTCCTCCGTTTTAGGCGTTGATCTTAACATCCCTATTTTTAGTTCGTTGGGACGAAGCGCCAGCACCCAACGGGCCAAAATTGCCCTTGAAAAGGCAAAAACCCAACTTACGGAGGCACAGGAACAGATACGGCTTCAGTTGGAAAGTGCTAAAAGTGATTACATTCTTGCCGTTGAGCAGTATGGCACCTCAAAAGAGAACCTTGAACTGGCTGAACGTATTGAAACCAAAAATCAAATTAAATATACTGAAGGTCTGGCCACCAGCTTTGAGCTACGACAGGCACAAACCCAGCTCTACACCAGTCAACAAGAATATTTACAATCCATGGTTGATGTCATAAACAAGAAAACCGAACTGGAAACTATATTAAATCAATAACAACAACGAAAACCATATCATCATGAAAAAAATACTATATATAACCTTAACAGCAGTAGTTTTGGCTTCTTGTGGGGGTGGGTCCAACAACTCAGTCGAGAATGTCATCGCCAGTAACGACATAGGGGCCATTAGAGCCAAACAAGCAGAGATTTCCAAGGAGCAAAAAGCTTTGGAAATGAAGCTTAAATCATTGGATTCTGCCATTGCTGTTTTGGACGATAGCGCAAAGTTGCCACTGGTCACAGCAATCGAGGCCAAACCTCAAAAGTTTGACCACTACCTAGAACTGCAGGGCGATGTAATGACCAAACAAAATGTACTTATTTACCCCGAAATGGCCGGAACACTATACCGTGTCTACGTTAAGGAAGGCCAAAAGGTAAGCAAAGGACAGCTACTTGCCTCCATTGATGATGGTGGCCTTTCAAGCCAATTGGCACAATTGCGTACCCAAGAAGAATTGAGCAAAACCACTTTTGAACGCCAAAAAAGACTTTGGGAACAAAATATTGGTTCTGAAATACAATTCTTGCAGGCCAAGACCAATTATGAGTCTCAACGGAGTGCGGTAAAGCAACTGGAAAGTCAAGTTGCCAAATCTACCATTAGAGCGCCCTTTTCCGGAATCATTGATGATGTTATCAAGGACGAAGGTACTGTGGTATCTCCAGGTCCCGGTTCTGAAGTGTTCCGAATAGTAAACCTATCCAATATGTACATTGAGGTGGAAGTGCCAGAAAGCCACCTCACCAATGTTACCCCGGGCAAGGATGTTAAGGTGTATTTTCCTGTTTTGGGAGATAGTGTTAGCACCAAGATAAGGCAGACCGGTAATTTCATCAATCCTGCGAACCGCTCGTTTACGGCTGAAATTCCAGTGCCAAGTCATGATGGCAAAATAAAGCCCAACCTTACGGCAAGGGTCATGATCAATGATTATACAAGCGAGGATGCCATCTTAATCCCCCAAAGTATTGTTTCTGAAAATGCAGATGGGGAGCAGTATGTCTTTTTGGTGGATGCAGATTCTATTTCAACTGATCCCGTGGCCAGAAAAGTAGTCATTGAAACTGGCAAGACCCAAGGGGATTATGTAGAAGTACTATCAGGAATTAATAGTGGTGACGGCATTATTGATGAAGGGGCCCGAAGTGTAAAAGAAGGGCAAAAAGTCAAAATAAAGAACAATATATAGCCAATCAAATTATGAGCAAGCAGAAAAAAAGCGTAGATAAGGAATTTAGGCTGTCCTCATGGGCTATTGACAACAAAACAACCATGTATGTGTTGATTGCTGTCATTCTTTTCCTGGGAGCATCGGCTTATTTCAGTATGCCTAGGGAAAGTTTCCCTGAAATTAAGGAGACCAAAATTTACATCAGCTCACTATATCCCGGGAATACTGCTGAGGATATTGAAAAACTGATTACCGATCCCATTGAGGATGAACTGAAAACAGTAAGCAATGTAGTGGAAATCACCTCAACATCACAGGAAGATTATTCCATGATCATTGTGGAGTTCGATGAGAAAATAAGTGTGGAAGCCGCCTTGCAAAAGGTTAAAGATGAAGTTGATTCCAAAACAGCTGGTGAGGACTGGCCTACATTTAATGGAGCTAAGGTGGAACCTAATGTTTTTGACCTCAGTATGTCCGAGGAAATTCCCATCCTCAACATCAATATTTCAGGTGATTATCCTGTGGACAAGCTCAAGGAATATGGCGAATATCTTGAAGACGAAATTGAAGGACTTCAAGAAATAAAGCAGGTTGACATCCGTGGTGCCCAAGAAAAAGAGGTGGAAGTTGCCGTGGACATTTACAAAATGATGGCCGCCAAAGTAAGTTTTAGCGATATCATCAACACCATTAGCAATGAGAACATGACCACTTCTGCAGGTAACCTGATCACGAGTGGGCAGCGAAGGACTATTCGAATTATTGGTGAAATTGATGAACCAAAAGACCTTGAAAGTTTTGTGGTAAAATCGGAAAATGGCAATCCTATTTATTTAAGGGATGTTGCCGAAATCACTTTCAAGGAGGAGGACAAGACCACCTATGCCAGAGAATACGGTGAACCTGTAGTGATGCTCGATGTTAAAAAACGGGCCGGGAAAAACATGGTGGCCGCTGCTGAGCAGATTCAGGTAATTGTGGATGATGCGCTTAAAAATGTATTTCCGCAAGACCTAAAAGTTACTATTGCCAACGACCAATCTTCCAAAACCATTGGGCAAGTGGACGATTTGGTGAACAACATTATTTTCGGGATTATCTTGGTGGTGACCGTATTGATGTTCTTCCTTGGCTTTAAGAATGCCCTTTTCGTTGGTTTTGCCATACCCATGTCCATGTTCATGTCCCTAATGATTTTGAACACCTTGGGCTACACCATGAACACCATGATTCTCTTTGGGTTGATTATGGGATTGGGAATGTTGGTGGACAATGGTATTGTAGTTGTGGAAAACGTTTACCGATTGATGGATGAAGAAGGCATGTCCAGAATTGAAGCGGCCAAAAAGGGTATAGGGGAGATTGCGTTTCCCATCATTATTTCTACCTTGACTACTGTTGCGGCCTTCGTTCCGCTTGGATTGTGGCCCGGTGTTATGGGCCAGTTCATGATCTATTTCCCCGTTACCCTTTCCGTGGTATTAGGATCCTCACTTTTCGTGGCCATCTTCTTCAACTCCGTGTTAGTGTCTCGGTATATGACCACTGAAGACAAAGAAATGCCTTTGAAGAACATTATAAGGATCACTTCAATTGTAGGCGCCATTGGTCTGTTGATTATCATTTTTGGCGGAAGCTATCGAGCCTTGGGCTCCGCTATGGTCTTAACGGCCATCATGCTTTGGGTGTATCGTTTGTTCCTACGAAATTGGGCCAATGGGTTTCAAAATAAAGTGCTTCCTCGATGGGAAAGTTTTTATGAAAGAATTCTTCGCCGGGCTCTGTCCGGGAGAAAACCCATTTTCATTGCAGTTGGAACATTTGCACTTCTTTTGATTGCTTTTATGGGCTTTGGGGCATCCGTTGGCAGCCAACGGACCAAGGTGGAGTTCTTTCCGGACAATACCCCCAACCAGATTATTGTTTACATAGAATATCCAGAGGGAACTGATATTGAAAAGACCAATACAATTACCAAGGAAATTGAGCAACAGGTCTACGATATTGTCAATTCCGATGCTTACGAGCACGGGGATTATAATTTCTTGGTGGAAAGTGCGGTCTCACAGGTAGGTGAAGGTGCAGGCAACCCCCAAACCGATGGAGGTTCTGCTGCCGAAATGCCCCACCGCGGAAAGATTACGGCTACCATGCGCGAATACAAATATCGTGAAGGTGCAGACAGTAATGAGTTACTTCGCAAGGTTCAAGAAGCCCTTAAGGATGTGTACCCCGGGGTGGCCATCTCGGTAGAAAAAGATGCAGTGGGCCCACCGGCGGGATATCCCATCAATATAGAACTCGAAGGGGATGATTATACTGATTTGATCAATACCGCCGAGCAAATGCGAAACTTTATCAATTCAAGAAACATTCCCGGGATTGATGAGCTAAAAATTGATGTAAACAAATCAAAACCCTCCATGTTGGTGGCGGTGGACCGGAAAAAAGCTGGAGAATTGGGTGTTGCCACTGGCCAGGTTGGGCAACAGCTTCGTAACTCCATTTTTGGAGCAAAAGCGGGCATTTATAAAGAAGGTGGGGAAGATTACGACATCTATGTTCGTTTCAATGAAGAAAACCGCTATAATACCAGCGCCATCTTCAACCAACGAATCACGTTTAGGGATGCCTCCAACGGGCAAATCAAGGAAGTGCCGGTATCTGCTGTGGCAAAACAAGTGAACAGCACTGGGTTCAGTGCCATTAAACACCGCGATACCAAACGTGTGGTAACCGTATATTCTGCTTTGGCTCCAGGCTATACAGATGCAGGCGCAATTGTCAGCAAGATTCAAGATGAAATGAATGATTTTGAAGGACTTCCATCCGGTATAAAAATTGATTACACTGGCCAAATTGAGGAACAGAACAAACAAATGGCCTTTTTAATGGGTGCCTTTTTTACTGGACTTGGTCTTATTTTCTTCATTTTGATTTTCCAGTTTAATTCAGTTTCCAAGCCCGGCATTATTATGCTGGCCATATTCTTGAGTTTGATTGGGGTATTTGGGGGAATTGTTGCCACAGGAAGTGCGTTTGTAATCATGATGACCATGATGGGTATCATTTCCTTGGCAGGTATTGTGGTGAACAACGGTGTGGTGTTGTTGGATTACACTCAACTCCTCATTGACCGAAAGAAAGTGGCCCTTGACCTTGAAGAAGATGACCTATTAGATCCCGAAGACTTTAAGGAGGCTGTGGTAAAAGGCGGAAAAGCGAGGTTGCGACCTGTATTGTTGACCGCCATCACTACAATTTTAGGATTGATACCATTGGCCACAGGGTTCAATATTAACTTCTTTACATTGATGAGCGAATTCAATCCCAACATTTACTTTGGGGGAGACAACGTAATCTTCTGGGGACCATTGGCCTGGACCGTGATTTATGGGTTGCTGGTAGCCACCTTCCTAACACTGATTGTGGTACCCATCCTATTCAGCTTGGTCTACAGGATTAAGTTGAGGATTCAACGGAGGAGAAACAGGAAGGAGGAAAATAAAAAGGAAGAGCTAAACATGGCTGCGTAAATCCTGACATTTCTAAAAACAAAAAAGCCCCGACCATTTGGTCGGGGCTTTCTTTTAAACACTGTTGTACTTAAAGGTCAACGGAAACAACTTCAGAATTGTTCCAATTTTTTACACTGACAATGCGATTATCGGAAAAATCCACTTCTTTTAAGATATCACCTTCCCAAAAGAACCATTTGCCAACTCTTGTTCCATTTTCATACGTGCCAGAGGCAAGCTTTTTACCATCTGCATCATACATCAGCCACTCGCCGTGTAGTTTACCTTTCATTAAATAGCCAGTTTGGGCTATTTCACCGTTTTCGTGAAAATATGTAGCTTTTACCATTTTCCCCACTTTTTCCAAAGTCGGTTCTATATCTTGTGGATACATACAAACCGAAAACATCACTGCTAAAATAAATATTGCTTTCTTCATAGTCTATGGGTTTATAAAATCAATCTTTCTTAATCAATAACGATACAAATGTATTTAAATTTTACATTAAATAAATATTTATGTAACATTTAATTTACATTAAGTTAACATTAAGGTGGTAAATCACTGTTTTATAGTATATTGATTTAAAATAAAACAAAACAACAATCAACGTTTTATCGAAGAAATTGATCATTTTTTGGCATAAGTACCCCTCAATGTAAAATTAAAGTTAAGAAAAAGTTAGATGAACATCATCCAATAAAATCATAAAGTTTAAATTGAACACACCAAAAAAATACTCTTCAAGTAGAAAATCCCTTTATCTAACCCTAGATTTCGGTATTCCTATTAAATTTGCCCTCCAGAACAAATAAGATGTACAGAAGCAATACTTGTGGGGCTCTGAGAGCTTCACACATCGGGTTAGAAGTTGTATTGAGCGGTTGGGTCCATAAACTGCGAGACAAAGGTTTTGTGGCATGGGTTGATCTACGTGATCGCTATGGCATTACACAGTTGGTTTTTGATGAGGAAAGAACCTCAAAAGAGCTCTTGGAAAAAGCCCGGGAACTTGGTCGTGAAACCGTCATCCAAGCTAAGGGGCAGGTTATCGAACGAGCCTCCAAAAATCCAAATATCCCTACGGGAGAGATTGAGGTCTTGGTCACCGAACTCACCATCTTGAACAAATCCCTTTTGCCTCCATTCACCATTGAGGATGACACCGATGGCGGCGAGGATATCCGCATGAAATACCGCTATTTGGACATCCGAAGGAATCCGGTAAAAAACAACCTCATCTTCAGGTCCAAAGTAACCATGGAGGTACGCAAATATCTTTCCGATCAGGGTTTTATTGATGTGGAAACTCCGTATCTCATCAAATCCACCCCCGAAGGTGCAAGAGATTTTGTGGTTCCCAGCCGAATGAACGAAGGCCAGTTTTATGCATTGCCCCAGTCGCCCCAGACCTTTAAGCAATTACTGATGGTGGGCGGTATGGACAAATACTTCCAAATTGTAAAATGCTTTCGGGATGAGGATTTACGTGCTGACCGTCAACCTGAGTTTACCCAGATAGACTGCGAAATGGCCTTTGTGGAGCAAGAAGACATCCTCAACACTTTTGAAGGGCTTACCAAACATCTGTTGAAAGAAATAAAAGGTGTGGAAGTGGAAGAATTTCCTAGAATGACCTTTGATGATGCTATGCGCTTGTACGGCAATGACAAGCCCGACATCCGTTTTGGAATGCAATTCGGGGAACTGAACGCTGTGGCCCAACACAAAGATTTTAATGTCTTCAACTCAGCTGAATTGGTAGTGGGTATTGCCGTTCCCGGAGCTGCAGAATACACTCGAAAAGAAATTGATGCGCTTATCGATTGGGTAAAACGGCCCCAAGTAGGAGCCAAAGGCATGGTTTATGTAAAATGTAACGAAGATGGCACTTTTAAATCTTCGGTGGACAAGTTCTATGACCAAGAGGATTTGGCCAAATGGGCAGAAGTGACCGGAGCCAAACCGGGCGACCTAATTTGTGTACTTTCCGGAAAGACGAATGAAACAAGAGCACAACTAAGCGCTCTCCGAATGGAACTGGCAACAAGGCTCGGGCTTAGAAAACCAGATGAGTTTGCTCCATTATGGGTTGTAGACTTTCCGTTGTTGGAACTTGATGAAGAAACCGGCACTTATCATGCCATGCATCACCCGTTTACATCGCCAAAACCCGGTCAATTGGGTCTCTTGGAGACCGACCCTGGTACCGTTAAGGCCAATGCCTACGATTTAGTACTAAACGGAAATGAGATTGGTGGAGGTTCCATCCGTATCCATGATAAACAGGTACAGGCAACCATGTTCAAACATTTGGGCTTTACCCCCGAAGAGGCCAAGGCCCAGTTCGGATTTTTAATGGATGCTTTCCAATATGGTGCTCCACCCCACGGAGGTATTGCCTTTGGCTTAGACCGATTGGTGGCCATTTTGGGAGGACAGGAAACCATACGCGATTTTATTGCCTTCCCAAAAAATAACAGTGGCAGGGATGTTATGATCGATGCACCTGCTCCCGTTGATGATGAACAGTTAAAGGAGCTGCACCTAAAGTTGGACCTTTAAAAAATATGTCAATCCCGCCAAACGCGGGATTTTTTAATACATTTAAGTGTATCATTGACCCCATGCCCAAAAAGAGCAAAAAATATTTAACCCGTTTTCTAAAATGGCGATATAAAAACATCTCCAACAAGACCTTTGTGCACATTATGAGTTTGGTGGTTGGTTTTTTGGCAGGGTTGGTGGCCGTAACCTTGAAAAACTTCACCTATTTTATTGAATCACTATTGAAAATGGGTGTCGTCTTTTCTGAAAACCAACTGTACTTTATTTTACCCACTATTGGTTTGACCTTGGTTTACCTCTATGTAAAGTTTGTGCACAAAAAACCAATTCAACATGCGGTTTCATCCATCATCTTCTCGCTGTCCAAAAAAGGAGGTTTGCTTACCGTAAAGGACATCTATACACCTTTGATAACTGCACCACTTACCGTTGGTTTCGGGGGTTCCGTGGGACTGTTGGGGCCAGCGGTAAAGTCTGGTTCCGCCATAAGTTCCAATTTAAGCAGACTATTTCATATTGATACCAAAACACGTTCCCTGTTGGTAGCCTGTGCCTCAGCCGGCGCAATATCATCTATTTTTCAATCGCCGATTGCAGCCATTATTTTTGCGGTGGAAGTATTTACGTTGGACCTGACCATGCTCTCAATGCTCCCACTATTGTTGGCTTCGATATCTGGTGTACTCACTTCCTATTTCTTCTTGGGAAACGAAGTGCTTTTTAGCTTTTCACTAACGGAAGGTTTTCAATTAAAGGACACCCCATTTTATGTCTTACTTGGAGTAGGTACTGCTTTTGCCTCCATCTATTTTACAAAGATGTATTTTGCCATCCTTACCTTTTTTAAGCGTTTCAAAAGTCCAAAGTACAAGCTTTTAGTGGGCGGTATTGCCATAGGGATAATGCTCTACGCCATTCCTCCACTCTATGGTGAAGGTTTTGGGTTTATCAACAGTCTTTTGGAAGGAAATCATCTAAAGGCATTGGGCAAGACCCCGTTTGATGCCTATGTCAGCAATATCTGGGTAGTGATTGCCCTCTTGTTCGGAATCACCATATTCAAGGCCATTGCCATGACCACAACATTTGCAGCTGGAGGAGCAGGTGGAATATTCATTCCCACCATGGTTATGGGAAGTGCGTTGGGCAATGTAGTGGCCAAGGTCATCAACAATCTGGGGCTTGGGTTTTCCGTATCAGAAAGTAATTTTACACTCATTGGCATGGCTGGCTTGATTGCAGGAGTAATCCATGCGCCATTGACCGCCATTTTCTTGATAGCCGAAATCACGGGTGGCTATGAGCTCTTTGTTCCACTGATGATAACCGCATCCATATCGTATTTGACCACAAGAAATGCTATGGATTATACCATTTACACCAAGGAACTTGCAAAAATTGGTGCATTGCTATCCCACAATAAAGATCAAATGGTTTTAGGGCTCATGGAAATTGAAGATGTAATCGAAAAAAATTTCAAAGCAGTGCACCCCGACATGTCCTTGGGAGAAATGCTGCACGAATCCGTTTCCAAATCCAAGCGGAACATTTTTCCCGTATTGGACAATGACAAAAAACTAATGGGTATTATTGTTTTGGATGATATTAGGCAATTCATGTTTGATCGGGAGCTTTATGATTCCATCTACGTAAAAAACTTGATGCATGCACCCCCGGAACACATTTTTTACGGCAAGGATACCATGAAACAGGTAATGAAAAAATTTCAGGACAGCGGTGCTTGGAACTTGCCTGTGATAAAGGATGGAAAATATGAAGGGTTCATCTCAAAATCCAAATTGTTGACGGCCTACCGAAGAAAATTGATCAATTATACCCAATGAAAATTAAGTTTAAACATATCATCGTTTTTATAACTCTGCTTTCATTTTGCTCCATAGTGTACGGTTTCACCCTTGATGAAGAGCAAACAAGTTCAGCACATAAATACATTGGCTTGGGCACTGTTGGCTTGTTCTTGGTGGCAATGCCCCTATTTCTTTATAAGGAAAGTAAGCACAAGGACATGAAAAATTACATGCTCACCAAGGACAATATTAGGAAAATGCAGGACAAAGAGGGCAAAAATACTGAGAATCAATAATTTTCTAAGATTTAATACTATATTCATCCAAGGCGACGTAAAAAAGTATATTTTAGTGTTTTAACAAATTATTTTTTTAATGACCGGTACAGTAAAATTTTTTAATGGATCCAAAGGTTATGGGTTCATTACAAACGACAAAACAGGAAAAGACATTTTCGTTCATGTTACAGCGTTGAACGGAGTAGAATTGAACGACGGCGACAAAGTAGAATACGAGGAAGAAGAAGGAAGAAAAGGATTGGTTGCTGCCCAAGTGCAGGTAATCGGATAACAATATTTTATTTTGATTTTTTACCACCCCCGATTTTTCGGGGGTTTTTATTTAGTTCAGGTTCCTTCTTTGGATAAAAAAACGCTTCAACAATTCTGCAGCTTCATTTTCCAAAATCCCTCCCACAATTTCCGTCTTGGGATGCAAATGCCCTCCCATTACATTAAACCCACGCTCTAAATCAGGTGCTCCATAAACCACTTTGGAAATCTGGCTCCAGTACAATGCCCCTGCACACATTTGGCACGGTTCCAACGTAACATACAGTGTACATCCCGTTAAATACTTCCCGCCCAGAAAATTTGAGGCCGCGGTAATGGCCTGCATCTCGGCATGTGCGGTAACATCCTTTAAGCGTTCTGTAAGGTTGTGGGCCCTGCCAATAATTCTGTTGTTCACCACGACCACAGCACCAACAGGCACTTCACCATTTTCAAAAGCAATTTCTGCCTCTTGCAGGGCCTTCTTCATAAAATAAGTGTCGTCAAACGGATTTTCCACAACTTTTTTTAAAGATTTTTATGAGATGGCTAAGCTACACATAAAATAATTTTACTGATTATAGGTACTTTTGTTTTTTATCCATTGAAAAAGCTTTTAACACATATAGAATCCCCGAAAGATCTCAGAAAACTCTCTTTGGATGAGCTGCCCAAACTTGCCCAAGAACTTCGGGAATTCATTATTGATATTGTATCCACCAAAGAAGGGCATTTAGGTGCCAGTTTAGGCGTTGTGGAGCTCACCATTGCCTTGCACTATGTTTTTGATACGCCCAATGACAAACTCATTTGGGATGTGGGCCATCAGGCCTACGGCCATAAGATATTGACAGGCCGAAAGGAAATATTCGATACCAACCGTCAACTCGGGGGAATTAGTGGATTCCCAAAACGAAGTGAAAGTGAATACGATGATTTTGGAACCGGACATAGTTCAACGGCCATCTCAGCCATTTTGGGCATGGCCATGGCTTCAAAATTGAGCCAAAAACCTTCCAAACAACATATTGCGGTGGTAGGGGATGCGTCCATTGCCAGTGGAATGGCTTTTGAAGGACTCAATCATTTAGGAGTCACCAATGTAAACGCCCTTGTAGTTCTCAATGACAATGCCATTGGAATAGACCCTAGTGTTGGAGCCCTAAAAAAATACCTCACCAATGTAAAAAAAGGCACAGCCAAAGATGAAAACATTTTTGAATGTCTGAATTTGAAGTATTCAGGCCCCATGGATGGGCATGATGTAATAGGATTGGCTCAAGAATTACAACGGTTGAAAAATGTTGAAGGCCCCAAACTCCTCCATATTATAACAACCAAGGGAAAGGGGTTAAAAAAGGCTGAAGAAGATCAGGTGGTCTACCATGCTCCGGGCAAATTTGACAAAATTACCGGGGAACGGCTCAAAAAATCAAAAGAAATACAACCCCCAAAGTACCAAGATGTTTTTGGACTCACATTGGTTGAACTTGCTGAAAAAAATAATAAAATAGTGGGCATCACCCCGGCAATGCCAACAGGAAGTTCCTTAAAATACATGATGGAAAAAATGCCGGACCGGGCATTTGATGTGGGTATTGCGGAACAACATGCCGTTACTCTTTCTGCAGGAATGGCAACACAGGGACTTGTTCCTTTTTGTAATATTTATTCCACCTTTTTGCAGCGGGCCTATGACCAAGTAATCCATGATGTGGCCTTACAAAACCTTCCTGTCATCTTTTGTTTGGACCGCGCCGGATTGGTGGGACAGGATGGACCAACACATCATGGCGTTTTTGACATGGCCTATTTACGCTGCATCCCAAATTTGACAGTGTTCGCTCCCATGAACGAAATGGAACTAAGAAACATCATGTACACTGCCCAAATGGGACTAGATGGCCCTATCGCCATTCGATATCCTAGAGGACACGGAGTGACTTTGGAATGGAAAACTAGTTTTGAGTCCATTGAAATAGGTGCCGCTCGTTGTTTAAAGGAAGGTACCCAAGTTGCAATTCTTTCCATTGGCCACATTGGAAATGAAATCACCCTCCTCTTGAAAGCTCTCAATGATCCAGATACCATTGGCCACTACGATATGCGATTTGTAAAACCTTTGGATAAAAAGATGCTCCATACTATTTTTAAACAATACAGTCATATTATTACCGTGGAAGATGGTTGCAAAATTGGGGGATTTGGTTCTGCGGTACTTGAATTTGCCAACAGCGAAGGGTATTCAAAACCCGTTAAAATTTTTGGCATTCCTGATAAGTTTGTTGCACAAGGCACAATTCCCGAGACCCACCAACTGGCTGGTATAGATTTTGATACCTTACATTCCTATATAAAATCAACCTTAAACCAATGCGATTAATTTGCTTTCTTGTTCTTTTTGTTACCGTTTGCCTTTCCGCACATGCGCAAGGAGACCCATTCAAGGTTTTTGAGCTGAAATCCGATAGCACCGATTACACCTTTAAAGTGGTTCGCATTAAGGATGTTAAGCTCAAGTATGTGCCAAGAAGTGCTAAATTGAGAGACCCCAGAGCGGTTTTAAATCGAATTAAGCCATTGCGCAGATGGTACAAACGCTTTGAACCCACTTCATTCTGGAAAAAAATCAATGAGTTTGGCTTGAACATAAACGAGGTTGCCTTTGTGAATTGGAACGCAGGGGGAGACAATTCCGTTTCAGCTTTGGCCAGTATGCGGTTTGGGCGCAACTATAAGTTTAGGTACCTCAACTGGAACAACGAGGCTGTATTTAGATATGGACTCAATGCACAAGAAGGAAGAAAGCTCAGAAAAACCGATGATCAAATTAGACTTACTTCAACCATAAGTTTTAGAAAAGATACCCTAACCAATTGGTATTATTCGGTCAAGACAAATTTCAATACGCAATTCTCCAATGGTTTTAAATATCCGGACAGGGAAAACCCAATTTCCAGGTTTATGGCTCCTGGATATCTCTTCTTAGGTATGGGTACGTCCTATATCTCCACCCAAGACAACTTTAATCTATATATCTCTCCGGCCACAATGAAATCCACTTTTGTATTGGATGAAACGCTTTCGAACCAAGGGGCATTTGGAGTGGAAGAAGGTGAAAACTTGTTTTTGGAACTTGGTTTTCTTATCACCAATACTTGGGAGAAAGAAATAGTCCGAAACGTAAAAATGAACCACAGAATAAATCTCTACACGGACTACGTCAGAAGTTTTGGGAATATAGATGTGGATTGGGAAATGAACTTTAATCTAAAGGTAAATGATTACATCAAGGCAAACATTGGAACGCATCTCATCTACGATGACGATATTAAATTTGATGAAGTTGTGGCCGATGACGGTACCGTCATAGACCCCGGAATACCAAGGATTCAATTTAAGCAGCTATTGGGTGTGGGAATCCTTTATAGTTTTTAGATTTTCCGCCCTGTAAGCTTATCATGGATGTGTACCGCAGCACTATCCGATAGACTGGCCACAAAACAACTGGTATCCAAAAGGATTTTATAGACTGATGTGTCTGAATTCCTGTAATTTTCTGGCAAACTTCTGATCAACAATCCATCATAATTGCTTGCATTTTCCTCCTTGGTATTGATCAATGCGTTGGTATACATATCCAGTAAATCCGAGATAATGCGATACCCTGCCAATTCTTTGTCCACCACCTCAACAGATTGATATATTTTTTCAACACTCAACTTTATGATGTCTTCTACTTGGGGTTGATATTTACCTTTATCCAAAAGGGCAGCATCGAACGTCCCTTCAAGAATTTCAGATTCATGCTTCACAAAAACATCCACAGCATCCCTGATCAAAGTATTGATTGCCAAAGCCCGCAAATAGCTTAATCTATCGCTGGAGTTGGTCATGGCGTTGTATTTTTTGGTGTTGATGTTGTCCTTCACCAAATTAATGAGATACTCCAATGCATATTCCTCTGGAATAAGCCCCAAATTGATGCCGTCCTCAAAATCTATAATGGTATAGCAAATGTCATCCGCGGCTTCCACCAAATAAGTCAACGGATGCCTATAAAACCCAGTTCCGGGATTGTTTGGGTTAGTCGCCAATCCGATTTCTTCAACCACTTCCATGAAAAAATCCCTTTCAGACTGGAAAAACCCGAACTTTTTGTCCGCAATGTGCTTGGATGGTTTTTTTGGTAAAGATGCTTTTGGATATTTCATGAAAGCACCCAATGTGGCATAGCTCAATCGTAACCCTCCAGGAACCCCTTCCCGAGCTTCCGTCAACAATTTAAACCCATTGGCATTTCCTTCAAAATCCACCAAATCTTGATATTCTTCCGCAGATAGTGACGCTTTGTATTTTTTGCCGTTACCTTGCTTAAAATAATTGCCGATGGCCTTTTCCCCACTATGTCCAAAAGGTGGGTTTCCAATATCATGCGCCAAGGCAGCCGCCGCCACAATAGCACCAAAATCATTGAAATGATACCCGTGAACATCGGCCAAGTACGGATACTTGGATAATATTTGTTGCCCCGCAGTGCGCCCTAAGCTTCTCCCTACCACCGAAACTTCCAAGCTATGGGTGAGCCTGGTATGCACAAAATCCTTTTTGGAACCCACGCTTATGGGCATGGGCACCACCTGGGTCTTGTCTTGAAGGCTACGGAACGCCGAGGAAAAAATGATACGGTCATAGTCCACCTCAAATCCTAAACGGGTCTCTTCTTGTTCTTTACGGAGTCGTTTATGCGTGTCTCCCTGTCGCTTTAAAGAAAGTAGCTGTTCCCATTCCATCTGCGGTCTATTTGTGGCGAAGATATATCAAAAGATAAACCTGCGACCCCATGGGTCAAAATAATCAAAGAATCCTACCCGTATTTCGTAACATTTTATTAACCTTGAAGCGGATTTATAATGGCATTTTTGTCATATTTCTAAATACAATGGGGGAGAATATCTACATTTTTATGGTTATTGCCTTAGGAATCCTAGCAATAACCGACTTGGTCGTTGGGGTCAGCAACGATGCTGTAAACTTCCTTAACTCTGCTCTGGGATCAAAAGCCATTTCTTTTAAGACAATTATGGTAGTGGCCAGTGTTGGTATTGCCTTTGGGGCAATGTCCTCCAGTGGCATGATGGAAGTGGCTCGAAAAGGCATATTCAACCCTTCTGAATTCGTTTTCGCAGAGATTATTGTCATATTTATGGCTGTGATGATCACCGATGTACTGCTGTTGGATTTTTTCAACACGCTCGGTATGCCTACCTCTACCACAGTATCCATTGTTTTTGAACTATTGGGCGCTGCCGTGGCCATGGCCTTAATAAAAGTTTCTGGTGCCGGACAAGGTTTTGAGGCATTAGGAAGTTACATCAATACAGAAAAAGCGACTGAAATTATTCTGGGTATTTTGCTATCTGTCGCCATAGCCTTTACCATTGGGGCCATAGTGCAATTTTTATCCCGTTTGTTAATTTCCTTTCGATTTAATGAACAGCCCAAATGGATAGGTTCCATTTTTGGTGGACTTGCCATTACAGCAATCATCTACTTTATACTAATTAAAGGATTGAGCAGTGCAGAAATGTTGAATGGCAGTTTGACTGAATTTGCAGCTTTACGGCCGGATTTATTCCTACTGGCAAATTTTGTGTTATGGGCCATTGTCTCATGGGTACTGACAAGTTTTTTTAATCAGAACATTTATAGGATTATTATTGTCTTGGGAACTTTTGCTTTGGCCATGGCCTTTGCAGGAAATGATTTGGTCAACTTTATCGGTGTTCCCTTGGCCGCTTTGCAATCCTTTCAAGACTGGCAGGCTTCCGGAATGGCTGCTACTGAGTTTTCCATGGAAGGACTTGCCTCGGCTGTCCAAACACCAACGTATTTACTGCTGATTTCTGGATTGGTCATGATAATTACACTTTGGCTATCCACCAAAGCCCGTTATGTAACAGAAACCGAAATCAATCTCGCCCGTGAAGGTGAGGGTGAAGAACGCTTTCAGCCCAATTTCTTATCTCGCCAGATTGTAAAGTTCTCTATAACTGCTTTTGACAATGTTGCCAATACCATCCCAAAAAGCTTTAGGGAAAGGGTGATGAACAGGCTCTCTAAACCCAATAAATATGTTCCAAAAGGCAAGGCACAAGACACCCCTGCCTTTGATATGGTTAGGGCATCTGTAAACTTAATGGTGGCCAGTGTACTTATCTCTGTGGCCACTTCCATGAAATTACCCCTGTCCACAACCTACGTTACCTTTATGGTGGCCATGGGGAGTTCATTGGCGGATCGTGCTTGGGGTTCCGAAAGTGCAGTGTACCGTGTAGCCGGTGTGCTCAATGTAATTGGCGGATGGTTCTTTACAGCCATTTGTGCCTTTGTATCTGCTGCAACCATTGCCTATCTAATTCACCTTGGAGGTTTTGTGGCTCTATTGGCCCTTTTATTATTTGCTGGAATCCTTTTGGTGCGAAACTATTTGAGCCATACCCGCAAAAAAGTAGAGACCAAAGTAGAAGATATCCTCAGAAAGGCTGAAAGTAGCTCCATTCAAGGTGTTATTGAGGAAAGCGCCACCAACATTGCCAGCGTGGTTAAACGAAGTAATAAAATCTATTCTGGAGCTATCAATGGATTGGCCAAACACGACCTTGAAGCTTTGAAAAAGAACAATAAAGGCGTTAAAAAGCTAGCTAAAGAAGTGGATGGTCTCAAAAACAACCTTTATTACTTTATCAAGAATTTGGATGAATCCAGTGTGGGAGGTGCCAGTAATTTTTACATCACCTTATTGGGAGTGCTCCAAGATTTTACCCAATCATTGGAATATATCTCAAAAGTGAGTTATACCCATGTGCTCAACAACCACAAAAAATTGAAGTACAACCAAATCAAGGAACTAAAAGATATAGACCACCTCTTGGAAGGCCTATTCTCCAAAACCACAGAAACCTTCAGTGAGAAGTCTTTTGATAAGATTGGTAGTATCCTAAATGACAAGGACCAGTATTTTAACCTGATTTCCGATAAAATGGAAAAACAGGTGGCTCGCACCAGAACAGAGGAAACCAGCCCAAAGAATACCACCTTGTATTTCTCATTGCTCACTGAAAGTAAAGACATGGTAAAAGCCACAATAAAGCTTTTGGAGCTTTATTATTCCGAGCATGACAGCACCGTGGAGCCAGCTCGAATAGAAAAGAACAAGGATAAATAGTCTAAAACTTTGGGCTTTATGAAGCATCTCTTTTTACTTATAACCTTGTGCTATGTTACCATTTCTCAGGCACAGGATATCACTGGTTCAGAGCTTCTGAGCAAAGCCATCGCTTTTCACGACCCCAACGGCAACTGGAAAACCTTTGATGGAGAGTTCAAAGTGCTCATGGAAAGCCCCAATTCGAGTAATCGGCTGAGCACCATATCCCTCAATACCCCACAGCAAAAATTCAGCCTTTTGGTTGAGAAGGATGGTGATTCTTATGGATATCACTTTGATAAAGGAATATGCAATGCCTTTCTCAACGGTTCAAATGAGATAAGTGAAGAAGATATAAAGTCGTACAGGCTTACGTGCGACCGTGGCGAAACCATGAAAAATTATTACACCTACCTCTACGGTCTTCCCATGAAGCTCAGGGACCCTGGCACCTTATTGGACGACTCAGTGCAAAAAAAGACCTTCAATGGAAAGGAGTATCTGGTGCTGAAAGTTACTTACGATGAGAATGTGGGCAACGATGTATGGTATTTCTATTTTGACCCTGAGACCTATGCCATGGAAGTGTATCAATTTTACCATGATGAAAGCAAAAATGATGGGGAATACATCCTTTTGGAAGGCTTGGAGGAAATCAACGGGATAAAAATGCCCAAGACACGGGCGTGGTACATGAACAAGGACAACAAATATTTGGGAACCGATATTTTGTCCAAATCCTAGTGAAAAGAAACTACTACCTATAAAAATTCATTTCATCCATATATTTCCAAACGGCACTTGGGAGCAGCGGTCTAATATTTTTCCCTTTTTTATGTTCCTTTCGGATAAAGGTTGATGAAATCTCCATAATGGGTGCATTTACCTTGGTGATTTTTGAGTTTTCTTTGAATTGATGGTCAACCTCCCCTTCAGAAATTCTCGGATACACATAAATGGAATAATGCTCCAAGATAGTCTCATAATTCTTCCATTTGTGAAAGCTTTTCAGGTTGTCCTCTCCCATAATAAGTGAGAATTTGTGGTCGCTGCCATATTGCTCGTTCAAATGAACCAACGTATTGATGGTGTAATTGGGTTGGGGCAAATCAAATTCAATTTTGCTAGGTTTTAATTTGGGATACTCCTGTACAGCCTCATATACCATTTGGTAACGGTGGTGGTCATCCAACAACGATTGCTTCGTCTTGAAGGGGCTTTGTGGGGTAATCACGAACCACACCTCATCCAAATCTGAGAATTCTACCATATGGTTAGCTATCACCAAATGGCCAACATGGATAGGGTTGAATGTGCCGAAAAAGAGCCCTACCTTTTTCATGGTGTTAATCTTCTTTTGAATCTGGGGTTTTGGCACCCACAAAATCGGCTACTAACTTATGGGCCTCTTTTAGCGCAACATCCAAATCGTAGTTTTTAATGATTTTATCAAACTGAGGGGCAGTGGCCAATTCTACGGACGCCTTGGCAATTCTCATATTGATTTTGTCATCACTTTCGGTGCTTCGCTTCTTTAACCGAATTTTCAATTCATCCACACTGGGCGGCTTTACAAAAACGGCCAATGTCTCTTCCGGAAACTTCTTTTTTATCCGAAGCCCCCCTGAAACATCAATATCAAAAATAACATTCTTCCCTTCGGCCCAAAGGCGTTCCACCTCGGCCTTTAAAGTGCCGTAAAAGTTATCGCGATATACTTCTTCCCACTCCAAAAAATCACCTTGCTTAATATGCTTTTTAAACTCAGAAATGGACATGAAGTAATAATTCTCACCGTGTTTCTCCTTTCCTCTCCTTGGGCGGGATGTAGCCGAAATTGAAAAGGCAAGGTTCAGCTCTGGTTGGGCCAACAAATATTTGACAATGGTAGTTTTTCCACTTCCTGAAGGCGCCGAAAAAATGATGAGTTTACCCCCTTCTGTCATAGCACATTGAGCATTTGTTCCTTGATTTTTTCCAACTCATCCTTCATTTGTACCACCAATTGCTGCATGGGCGCATAATTGGCCTTGGAACCAATGGTATTGATTTCCCTACCTATTTCCTGAGCAATGAAGCCCAATTTCTTTCCATTGGAGTCGTCCGATTTGAGAGTAGTTTCAAAATAACTTAAATGATTGGCCAAGCGAACCTTCTCCTCGGTAACGTCGTACTTTTCTAAATAATAGATGAGCTCTTGCTCAAATCGATTCGCATCCAATTCAACCTTAAGGTCACTCACCGCTCTTTCCAAACGTTCGCGCACAGTGGCCAAACGCTCTGGGTCCATGGCATTGACCTTATCCAATAAGGTGATTAAATTTTTGATACGCTCCACAAAATCCTGTTCCAAAACCTTGCCCTCCTCATTCCTAAATGTGGTTATCTCAGAAAGTGCCTGTTTAAGGGCCTCTTTTATGGCTTCATATTCAGATTCGTCAATGTCGTCCTTGTCCGTTTTTAGGGTATCGGGCATGCGCAGCGCCAGTTCAAGCAATTTTATGTCATCGCCTTTGGCTAGTTGTGCCAATTGTTCCATGTATTTTTTTACCATGCCCTGATTCACTTCTGCTGTGGTCTCCTCGCCGGTAATCTCAACATAAAGTCCCAAATCTACCTTTCCTCGTACCAATACATCAGCTATCATTTTTCGGAGCTCCAACTCCTTTTCACGATACGATTGTGGAATTCTGGCATTGATATCCAAACTTTTACTGTTGAGTGATTTGAGTTCCACAGTAATTTTCTTGGATGGAAGCTGCGCCACGTGCTTCCCAAAACCGGTCATGGATTGAATCATATAGCAATAGATATTTTGCCAAAGGTAACCAAAATAGCTTTTGACCCCTTGACCTAGTAAACGTGGAGTTTAAAATGGAATTAGTCCAACTCCCTTACCCAAATGTTTCTGTAGCTCACCCTACTATTGTCACCATGATCTTGGAGTCGAAGAGGACCTTTACCATGAACCGGGTTTTTAGGCCAACCAATGTAGGGTGTGGTTCCTTTGATTTCTACATGATCCTGAATCAAAACACCATTATGGATGACCGTCAGGGTCCCTGATTTAACTTTTTGGCCCTTCTCAAATACAGGTTGATGATAAATAATGTCATACGTGTTCCATTCTCCTGATGGAACAGAGGCCATGGCCAAGGGGGTATGTTGCTTGTAAATGGACCCCACCTGTCCGTTCACGTAAGTGTCGTTATTGTTGTTGTCCAAAACTTGTACTTCGTACAATCCCGAAAGAAAAACACCACTGTTTGCACGGCTTTGACCTTTTCCTTGTATTTCAGCCGGGGATTTCCATTCAATATGAAGTTGGATGCTCCCAAAATTTTGTTTGGTTTGAATGTCACCCGTTCTGTTCTTTACCGTCATACTGCCATCATTGTTCACAATCCATTTTGCTGCGGTACTGTCAGCCATACTGACCCAATTGTCCAGATTAGTCCCATCAAAAAGAACAATGGCATCGCTGGGCGGTGCACCATCTTTTCCCGGGGTAACAACAGGCACTACGGGTTCGTAAAATTCGGTTTGTTCTGGTTTTGTGGGCTCCTCTTCTAGCTGGGCAAAACCGGTTGTGGCAATCAACCCCAACATTATCAACAAAATACTTTTTAGTTTTTGCATCCTATAGTTCTTTAATCTTAATATTTCTATATCCAATCACAATGGGTTCTCCATGATGTTGAAGGGCAATCTTACCCGTTTTGAACTTGCCAAAATGCTCCCAATCGGCAAACTTTGATTTGGACACCATCTCGTTCCAAGCATCTCCATGGACGGGAAACTCCGCAACAGTGTTATCGTTCAAAACTACACTGCCTTCATTGGTTTTGTGGTTGATGGTAAGCACAAAATGATTCCATTCGCCAACTGGTTTTACCGCAGTTGAGTCGGTAGGAATCATATCATATAAGGCTCCCGCTTGACGGGTCGGTCCATTTTTTCCATCAGGGTGGCCAATATTATCCAACACTTGGATTTCTGGTCCGGTTACATAGGGTTCTCCATACTTTTCATCTTCCACAACACCCCACATGACACCACTGTTGGCACCTTCGTTCACCATCCATTCCAAAGACAGTTCAAAACTGGTGTACTCCGTATCGGTAACCAGGTTGAAGTGTTTTCCATCGGATTCATCCAGCGAAGGATCAAAAATCATTGCGCCATCCTCCAATTTCCATGGCGCTCCAACTGCTCCTCCGTTGTAAATATGCCACCCATCAAAAGATGAGCCATCGAAAAGAACGGTCCATTCATTTGTTGATGGAGGAGGAACTTCTTTTTCAGCCCCTGCCATGGGGTCCGAATCAACTTCTCCTTGTTTTTCTTGTTTTCCTTTGCAAGCCAACACCAGAACTGCTAAAATAATTCCTGCTACTTTTTTCATAAACCGAGTATCTTTTTGAGTTTTTCTGTATCCACGTCAGCCCCCGCAAAGTCATCAAAGGTCTTTTGGGTGGCTTCAATAATGTGATCTTGAATGAATTTGGCACCTTCACGGGCACCTTGCTCCGGACTTTTAATGCAACATTCCCATTCCATTACGGCCCAAACATCGCATCCGTACTGCGTTAATTTGGAAAAGATGGTTTTAAAGTCAATTTGGCCATCGCCCAAGGAGCGATAGCGCCCTGCTCTATCTCCCCAGTCGTTGTATCCACCGAAGGCACCTTTCCTTCCCGTAGGATTGAACTCTGAATCCTTCACGTGGAAGGACTTGATGAACTCATGGTAGATGTCGATATATTCAATATAATCCAACTGCTGTAACACAAAGTGGCTTGGATCATAGAGAATGTTCACCCGTTTGTGATTTCCAGTGGCTTCCAAAAAACGCTCAAAGGTATCTCCGTCATGTAAGTCCTCACCTGGGTGAATTTCGTAGCATACATCCACACCTTCTTTGTCAAAATGATTCAAGATGGGCATCCATCGTTTGGCCAGCTCTTCAAAGCCCATTTCCACCAAACCCGGAGGTCGTTGTGGCCAAGGGTGTGCCGTATGCCAAAGTAAAGACCCAGAAAATGTAGCATGTGCCTTAAGACCCAATCTACGGCTTGCGGTGGCTGCCTTTTTTACAGTTTCCACAGCCCATTTTGTGCGCTCTTTTGGTTTGCCATGCAGTTCTTTGGGCGCAAAATTGTCGAACATAATATCATAGGCTGGGTGAACGGCTACCAACTGTCCTTGAAGGTGGGTAGACAACTCTGTAATCTCAAGACCGTAGGAGTTTATCTTTCCTTTGAGCTCATCGCAATAATCCTGACTTTCGGCAGCTTTGTCCAAGTCAATCAGGAACGATTCCCAAGTTGGTATTTGAATTCCTTTATAGCCAAGGCCAGCGGCCCACTTGCATAATCCATCCAACGAATTGAACGGAGGTTGACTGTCCACAAACTGTGCTAAGAATACAGCCGGTCCTTTAATTGTTTTCATTTAAAATGGTTTTCTGAATCAACAAATCCGCAAAATATTGTGATTTATCTTCTATATTTAAAAAAATTTCTATGATATTTTTACTTCCCATGTAGAAAACATAAATATAGGAATTAGCAAACAATTAAAAAGTATTACGGTGAACGAAAATACAGTTTATGATGCCATTGTGGTGGGAACGGGAATAAGTGGCGGATGGGCGGCCAAGGAACTCTGCGAAAACGGATTGAAAACCTTGGTTTTGGAACGCGGCCCAATGGTAAAACATATTGAAGATTACAAGACCATGCACGATGACCCCTGGGACTATCCTTTTAAAGGTGAATTGACCCGGGAAGACAAAAAAAAGTATCATAAACAGTTACGGGTAGGATGGGCGCCAAGAGATGATGTTAAACACTTCTTCGTTAACGATCTTGAACATCCTTACCAAGAAACCAAACGATTTGATTGGATTCGCGGTTACCACGTTGGGGGCCGTTCCATTACATGGGGCAGACAAAGTTATCGCTGGAGCGATGTGGATTTTGAAGCCAATAAAAACGAAGGCATTGCCATTGATTGGCCTGTGCGCTACAAAGATATTGCTCCGTGGTACGACAAGGTGGAGGAATATATTGGGGTAAGCGGCGAAGTTCTAGGGTTGTCGCATCTACCTGATGGAAAATTTCAACCGGCCATGAAATTGAACTGTGTGGAGCAAAATTTACAGAAATCGATAGCGAAAAAATTTGATGACGGCCGTTTGCTGACTATTGGGCGTGTGGCACATATCACTGAAAGCACTGCAGAGTTTGAGGGTCGTGGCCCTTGTCAATATCGAAATCGTTGCTGGCGGGGTTGCCCTTTCGGGGGATATTTTAGCAGTAACTCCTCTACCCTTCCCGCAGCCGAGCGTACCGGAAACATGACCCTTCGAGCCAATTCCATTGTGCATGAGGTTATTTATGATGATGCCCAGCAAAAAGCTACTGGAGTTAGGGTCATTGATCGGGAAACCCATGAAACCTTGGAGTTCAAGGGAAAGATTATTTTTCTGTGTGCCTCGGCCATGGCATCAACCGGAATTCTGTTGCAATCCAAATCCAAAACATTCCCGAATGGCTTGGGCAACAACCATGATGAAGTAGGTAGAAACATCATGGACCACCATTACCAATTAGGGGCTAATGCCAAAGTTGATGGGTATTTGGACAAGTATTACAAGGGAAGAAGACCAAATGGATTCTATATTCCCCGGTTTGTCAACTTGAACGATAAAACCAAACAAAAAGATTTTGTACGTGGGTTTGGCTACCAAGGTGGTGCCAGTAGGGGCAATTGGCAAGAGACCGTTGCCGAGATGGGATATGGAAAAGATTTAAAAGAAGCCATTTTACAACCCGGAGAATGGCAGATTGGAATGACGGGCTTTGGTGAAATGTTACCACATCATGATAATAGGGTTACCCTGAGCAAGGACAAAAAAGACCAGTGGGGTCTTCCTCAATTGGATTTTGATGTTGAATTCAAGGAAAATGAAATCAAGATGCGGGAAGCCATCAAAAAGGAGGCCGTGGCCATTTTTAAAGCGGCTGGCTTTAAGGATGTGCAAGCTTATGATACTGAAACAGGACCGGGACTGGGCATTCACGAAATGGGTGGCGCAAGAATGGGGCATGATCCAAAAACTTCGGTACTGAACAAATACAATCAAGTGCATGATGCACCCAATGTGTATGTAACGGATGGTGCCTTTATGACCTCGTCCAGCTGTGTTAACCCATCTCTGACCTATATGGCTTTTACCGCCAGAGCGGCCAACCATGCCGCTGAACAGTTTAAACAAAACAAATTTTCTTAAAAACCTGCTTATGGAAAATGCATCTGCCCGAAATATGTGGGGCGATTTTTTGGACGCCCATTTGGAATATGCTTCCAAAGAAGCACCAAAAGTGGTGTGCTTTTATGACAATGAAGAAGATGCCAACACTTGTGCGGATTTAATTTGTAAGGAGACCAAACGGGCCATTTCACATTCCCTGATCGGGATGCAACAACGAAATGAACCCCTTCCGAAGATTGGGGAGTTTACGGTGGTCACCGACTGGAACGGAAATGCCAAGTGTATCATTAGGACTACCTCGGTGAAGTTGGTCCCTTATTTTGCTGTTCGGGAAGAACAAGCCCGACTGGAAGGTGAAGGTGACAAAAGCCTAGAGCACTGGAAAAAGACCCATTGGCCCTATTTCTCACGAGAGCTTGCCCAGTATGGCAAGACGCCACGGGAAAGCATGATCGTTGTCTTTCATGGGTTTGAAATGCTCTTTAAGCGATAAAAAAAGGCCGCAAGTTGCGGCCTTTTAATTTCTTTGATGTTAAAAAGGTTTAATCCAAATCCACCCAAACGTTTCCCTGTTTGTGTGAAGCCACAGAACTCTCAATAAAATTGAGACCTCGGACTCCATCCAACATGGTTGGGAACTCCCCGTCATTATATTTTTCACCGCGAATAGCCCTAGCAGCACCCAAATAGATGTTGGCCATGGCATCAAAGATACCTTCAGGATGCCCAGGAGGTAATTTGGTGCCATCCAAAGAAAGCTTAGAGTTATACGCATGTCCTGGCTTTAACACTTGAAGTGGTTCTGGGTCATTCAACTTGTAGAGGTAGTTGGGGTTCTCCTGTTCCCATTTAAAACCTCCTTTTTCACCATAAATGGCAATGGTAAGTCCGTTTTCTTCTCCTGTGGCCACTTGGCTGGCACGAATGACACCCTTGGCATGTTTCCCCATGCGAATCAGCACTGTTCCGTCCACGTCCATTTGGTTGTCATCGTAGAGGTAATTAAAATCACACAACAGGGATTTTACTTGTAGCCCAGTGGTAAATTCAATCATATTAAAAGCATGCACTCCAATATCTCCCATACACGAACTAATTCCCGCCTTTTTAGGGTCTAATCGCCATACGGAAGAGCGTTTTTCCTTATCGTGAATGATAGGATTGATCCAGCCTTGGTAGTATTGGGCATCCACTTTATGGATTTTGCCCAATTCGCCTGCCTTGATCATTTCACGCATTTGCCGAACCATGGGATACCCCGTATAGGTATGGGTGACTGCAAAAACGGTTCCCGCTTTATTCAGGGTCTCCTGTAAAATTTTTGCTTCTTCGTAGGTGGTGGTCATTGGTTTTTCACAAATGACATGGAATCCATTTTCCAACAATTTTTTGGCCATGGGAAAATGCAAGAAGTTAGGTGTTAAAATGGAACACACCTGAATCCGTTCATCCTCTGGAAGCTTCAACTCCTCCTCTACCAACGTATCAAAATCCTTATAAATACGATTGGTAGGAACGTCGATTTCCTTTGCAAAGTCTATACTGTCTTCATAAACGGGGTTGAAGACCGCCCCTACAATTTCATAGTTGTCATTGATGAAGGAGGCCACTCTGTGCAATACTCCAATGAGCGAATCGCCGCCACCTCCAAGAATTCCAAGTCTGATTTTTTTTGGCATACATCTTAATTTTTACTCTATTATTGAAACTTAATCTTCTGTCTGTACTTTTTTTCCTCGCATAAATATATACAATCCAATAAAGGCCACAATCAATATAGCGGGTAAGGCTGACATCGTACGAAGCGCTTCATGTGCACTGGCATTGTCCATAAGGTTCCCCATAATGGGCAATACTATGGAGACAGAAAGCATTCCTGCAGCTCCCATGATGGATAATCCTAAAGCTCCGGTCTCTGGCAGGTATTCTGCAACAAAACCGAGCATGGTAGGCCAGAAAAAGGTAACTCCTATAGCAAACACCCCAGCGGCTAAAAATGTTCCAGAGCCACTTGTTATGGTCAACAACCAAAGGCCTATAAATGTAAATATTGCTGAAAAAAGAAGCATCCCAGAGGGTTGTAATTTATGAATGACCTGACCTGCAAAAGCTCTACCCAAAGCCATAATTCCGTTGATAAAAACAAGGACCAACAGAGGTATGGTGCCAGATTCCTTTAATAAGGACTCAATACGTTGGGTGGTCCCCAATTCAGAGGCAGCCGTAAGCATCATACAAAGCACCATAAAAATGAAGAGGGGCTTACCAAGACTAGACAGCATTTTATTATTGGTAACCCCAAGTGCCACACGTTCGGTAACAGGAAATTTTTGTCCATAAAACAATATCGCGTAGATAATCAATGGGATAAACAGGGTGCCAACCATTATTTGCCAGCTAAGACCCATTACATCCATGACCAACCATCCTACAACGCCCCCTATTGCAATACCGCCAGGAAACCATACGTGAAAACGGTTCAACATTTTGGTCTTACTCTTAGGATACATTGATGCGATCATGGGGTTAAGTGCAGCCTCAACAAAACCATTACCAATACCCACAAACAAAGTAGCAATGAAAAGTGAGGTCATATCTTTTGCCAAAATAGTCCAGACAATACCAATAGCATGGGTAATGAATGCAATCCATGTTATTTTTTTGATTCCCAAAAAATCCACCAAAGGACCACCAAAAAGCATAGCCAAGGTAAAGCCCCAAAAGGCAGGCGTAAAAGCATAGCCTATTTGTTCCAAGGTTAGTCCAACCCCTTCGGGTCCAAAAACGGTCTCTAGTCGTGCCCTTATTGCAAAAGTCATTGCTGTTACCAATAAGGCTACACAGGATGCAATAAAAAGTCTATTCTTGTTTACTTGTTCCATTAGGTTCAATTTAGTCAGTTAATTATTGTTTATATGATACATTTTCGTTTTTGAAGAAAATCATGAAAAGTATGGCCACACCCAAGGCAAAAAAGGCGGGGAATCGCCAAATGTTCATCCAATTATGCTGATTTTCACTTATGATATTGGCATCGGTAATCTGTCCGGCCACCCAAAATCCTATTAGCATTCCAACACCATAGGTAGCCAAGGTTATTAACCCTTGAGCTGCACTTTTGTATTTAGGGCCTGCTTTTGTATCGGTATAAATTTGGCCCGATACAAAGAAAAAATCATAACAGATACCATGAAGTGCTATTCCAATCAATAGCATAAAGGCCATTTCACCAGCATCGCCATAGGCAAATAATAAATACCGAATGGTCCATGCCAGCATACCGGCCATGATGGTCTTCTTAAACCCAAATTTGGTGAAGAAGTATGGCAGCAGCAACATAAATAGCACCTCTGAAGCTTGACCTATGGTCATCATTCCTGCTGGCCCAATTTCATTACCAAATAATGTAATTGAAGCTTCAATTTCACCTAAAAATTGTCCTGCATGCTGATAATAAAAGCCCAGAGGGATACATATTAAGATTGATGCAATGAAAAAAATCAAGAAGTTTTTGATTTTTAGAAGTTTTAGTGCCTCCAGACCCAATAAATCTGATAAGGTAACTTTTTCACCCTTACCTACTTTTGGTGGTGTTTTGGGTAATGTGAAGCTAAACAGTCCTAAAACTAAAGATGCTATCGCAGTCATTAAAAAGGTGTTTCTCAGTGCACCGTTTGTTATGTTCTCTGGAGAATCCCATTGGAAAATGGCACTAATAAATATAAGTCCCGCTATTATCCATCCAAGTGTTCCAAAAACCCTAACAAATGCAAATTCTTTTGAAGGATCTTTCATTTGATTAAAAGAAACTGAATTCACTAAAGCCAATGTAGGCATATAGGCTATCATGTAAGCAAATACAAATGGAACAAATGCAGCCATAGTATCTGCATTGGCCATTTGGTACATTAGAAAAGCTCCAATTAAATGAAGGATTCCCAGAATCTTCTCTGCATTAAAGTATCTATCCGCAATCAATCCAATAATAAAAGGGGCAATAATCGCTCCCCATGATTGACTTGAATAAGCCAATGCTGTTTCACCCCCGCTTGCTCCTAAGGTACTTGGCAAATAAATTCCCAACGTTACAAACCAACCTCCCCAGATAAAAAATTCGAGGAACATCATGAATGAAAGCTGAAACTTTATTTTAGTGCTCATTGAGAGATTATCTTTTATAAAATATATAGTCCAAAGGTTCAGGAGCGATACCCGAATCCCTATAATCCTTTAAAATTTGGGCTCTGTGGTGTGTGGAATGATTTACAACATGGAACAGAATGTCTTGTAGTTCGTTGGCAAAAGTTCTTCCCTCACTATTTTCATATTCTACTCTTTTATGCAGGTCGCTGGCATTGGTTATGATCTCAAACGAACTTCGCTGGTTGTCATAGTGAATGTCTTCCCAATGGGCAAAAGGATGTTCTTGCCAAACACTATATTCAGATGAATTTCCCAAAATTCGTTGGTTCCAAATATGGTGTGCGTTCAAGATATGACTAAAAAGACGCGTGCAGTTCTCAGAAATTACTTTCTGGGAACCACACTGTGCAATCAATTTTTTGTTGCAATAGAAATTATAGTCGAAGAGTTGTTGTAAAAATCCCTTCATACAGTCCTTAACTTAAAAGGTGTTCAAAGCAGTTCTTCCAATAGTTTTTTGGTGGCCACAATACCTTCTTCCTCACTCAGCTCATTTCCTTCATATTCCACATCAATGAATCCCGTGTATCCAGAATCTTTAATAATCTTAATCATTCTGGCGAAGTCAATGGTGGTTTCTTTGCCATCTTCATCAAAATTATAGGATTTGGCACTGACCCCCTTAGCGTAGGGCATCAATTCCTTCATCCCTTTGTATCTGTCATATTCTTCCACACAATTGGATTCATAGTAATCCCCTGCCTTCCTTTTTATACAGAAATTGCCAAAATCCGGTAGGGTACCACAATTGTCCATACCTACTTTTTCAATTACTTCTGCTAACAATTGAGCGTTGGATGAAGGCCCGCCATGGTTTTCCACTATAATATTGATGTTCTTGTCCTTGGCATAGGTAGCTAACTGGGTCAGCCCATCTATTGACGCTGGCACCCATGCTTCTGGGTCCTGGGTCCCGTTTAAATTCACTCGTATGGAATGACATCCTAAAGCTGCGGCAGCGTCTACCCATTTGTAATGGTTTTCAGCAGCTGCTTTTCGTACTTCTTGATCCGTGGCAGCCAAATCTCCTTGTCCATCAATCATGATCAATAGGTTCTCCAGACCGTATTTTTCACTTTCAGCTTTACATTTTTCCACAAAAGCCGCCATGGCCGTTTCGGAAAAATTGTCTTTTTCCAATTCGGAATAATAGAGTTGACTTACATATTCAAGTCCCTCAAAACCCCATTCGTTTGCTTTTTCTGCAAATTTATAGGGGTCCATGCCCTCGTCCCTGATCATTCGGTGCAGTGACCATTGGGCCAATGAAAGTTTATAGGAGGGACTAGTCGCTTCAATCTCCATTTCTTCTGTTTGTTGATTTTCAGAGGTTTCCTTTTTTGGATTCTCCTTACAGGAATAAAATCCCGATACTAAAATTATCAAAACAGCTAAAAAGCCATTTTGAAACATACTCATTTTCTTCATAAATTAAG
Organism: Flagellimonas marina; assembly: GCF_042651185.1. Lineage (NCBI taxonomy): Bacteria > Pseudomonadati > Bacteroidota > Flavobacteriia > Flavobacteriales > Flavobacteriaceae > Flagellimonas > Flagellimonas marina. Next base: position 349,524 of record NZ_JBHSCL010000009.1, read on the forward strand.
GCTATCAATTTTTCTTGGAGAATTCAAAAACTACAACGTTATAGTAGTGAATTCTCAATAAACATAGGGATTAAATGTAGAAAATTAATTTAATAATTAATACATTTAGCAAATAAACAATCCGAATAAATGAGTAAATTTTATTACAACGAGGAGCAGGAATCCTATGATGCCATAGTAGTAGGGACTGGCATTAGTGGCGGATGGGCTGCTAAGGAGCTATGTGAAAATGGCCTTAAGACCCTCGTCTTGGAACGTGGTCCCATGGTAAAACACAGAGAAGACTATCCTACAGCCAATTCAGACCCATGGGATTTTCCCCATAACGGTGAATTGCCAAGAGAAAAAGCTGCCAGACAGGAAAAACAGGCCAGAACTGGATATACCGTAAAAGCACCGCACAATTTTTGGTTTGTGGATGATATTGACCATCCGTATAACGAAACAAAACGATTTGATTGGATGCGTGGCTATCACGTAGGTGGCCGTTCCATTATGTGGGGACGTCACAGCTACCGTTGGAGTGACATCGACTTTGGTGCCAACAAAAATGATGGCATTGCAGTAGATTGGCCCGTTCGTTATAAAGATATTGCCCCTTGGTACGATAAAGTTGAAAGTTATATCGGTGTTTCTGGTGAAAATCTTGGATTGGAACAGCTTCCTGATGGAATTTTTGAGCCTATGATGGAGCTCAACTGTTTGGAAAGCCATGTACGTGAAAAAGTAGCCGAAAATTTTGATGGCCGTGTGATTACGGCAGGAAGGGTGGCCCACATCAATAGTGATAAACAATTTGATGGTGACGGACGTGTTCGTTGCCAATTTAGAAACCGTTGTATTAGAGGATGTCCTTTTGGCGCCTACTTTAGCAGTGTTTCCTCAACATTGCCCGCCGCCGAAAGAACAGGAAACATGACCTTGCGACCAGATTCAATCGTGCATGAGGTAATTTATGACCCAAATACCCAAAAAGCAACTGGTGTAAAGGTAATAGACCGGGAAACCAAGGAAGAGTTTGAATTCAAAGCGAAAGTCATTTTCCTTTGCGCTTCTTCCATTGCTTCCACTTCCATATTGATGCAATCCAAATCGGACCGATTCCCCAACGGATTGGGCAATGACTCCGATCAACTGGGAAGAAATATCATGGACCATCATTTAGGTGTAGGTGCCAACGGTAAGTTTGATGGATTTGAGGATAAATATTATAAAGGTAGAAAACCCAATGGAGTCTATGTTCCCAGATTTAGAAACTTGGGAGGAAATTCAAATACAGATAAGTTCATAAGAGGTTATGGTTATCAAGGTGGTGCCGGAAGAGGTAACTGGGAAGAAACCGTAGCAGAATTATCGTATGGTAAAGATTTAAAGGAGGCTATTCTTAAACCAGGTGGATGGACCTTTGGAATGGGTGGATTCGGCGAAGTATTGCCTTATGAGCACAATCGAATGACCCTGGACTATGATAAATTGGACCAATGGGGATTGCCTACCATCACCTTTGACGCGGAATTCGGAGACAACGAATGGAAAATGCGTGAGGATATGAAGGAACAGGCAGTAGAAATGCTTACCAAAGCAGGCCTTAGGGATGTACAACCATTCGACAATCCAGGAGCTTTGGGCCTTGGTATCCATGAAATGGGAACCGCCCGTATGGGACGAGACCCCAAGACTTCCGTACTAAATGGAAACAATCAGGTTCATGCCTGTAAAAATGTTTACGTAACCGATGGGGCTTTCATGACATCCGCAAGCTGTGTGAATCCTTCATTGACCTATATGGCATTTACGGCCAGAGCTGCCAATCATGCCGCTCAAGAACTTAAAAAAGGAAATATATAATGGAAAGAAGATCTGCACTTAAAAATATGGGGATGGCCTTCGGGTATGCCGTGGCCACTCCAACACTATTGGGATTGCTTCAAAGCTGCAAGGATAAACCTGCCTATGCAGAATGGGTGCCTTCATTTTTGAGCCAAGACCAAGGTTATGCACTGGCACAGACTTTAGATGTTATTTTGCCAAAAACAGATACACCTTCAGCCACTGAAATGAACGTACATGTTTTCTTTGATTCCTTCATGAATGAGGTTCTTCCTGAGGACCAATTGGATTTTGTGAAGCTAAGAATGGGCAAATTTTTTGACAAGGTGTTATCGGACTCTGGCAAACAATCTTTAGCAGATGTTGAAGCTACCGACATAGAACCAGTTTTAAAGACATACTTGACCAAACGCACGCCAGAGCAAGAAGAAGCCCACACAGAGGCCATCAATAGCTATATGGAAGCTGTAATGAATGGCGGTGAGGGTGATATTGATGATGACGTGGCCAGTTTTTCATTTGCCAATGACCTAAGAGACTTGGCTATTTGGGCTTATAAAAACTCTGAATATGTTGGGGAAGAGGTATTGGCCTATGCTCCTATTCCTGGTGAATATATTGCATGCGAAGATGTAACTACATTGACTGGGGGCAAAGCCTGGTCGCTGTAGTTTTGTTCTCCTTTTAAAATAAAAAACCTCCTTTTCGGGAGGTTTTTTTATTGTTTGCAGCTCATTATTCAAACAAAAATACCTCGGATGGTTCTATAAGTGGGGTGAACGTTCTCCGAGGTATCTGATCAATAAACACTATCACACATACTGATAAAGCTCAGTACGGGCTATGACCCACACATCAAGCAATCATCATCTGCTTGACCTTCCTTGGCACGTGCGATCATTTCTTTCATTTCTTCTGGCGACATAGGTTGTATGTCCACTTCCTGTTGATTCGCCTCTGTAGCCTCCACTTTCAATATCTCTGCGGAAGCAGCAGATGACGCTTCGGCCTCAACCGCAACACTAACAGGCTCCTCCTTCTTTTTGGTATTGTCCAAGGTAAATTTAATGGCATCCACAGCAGATTTGGTCCTTAAGTAGTACATTCCTGTTTTTAGACCACTCTTCCATGCATAGAAATGCATCGATGTCAATTTGGAATAGTTCGCATTTTCCATGAAGAGATTCAATGATTGACTTTGATCTATAAAGTAACCCCGTTGTCTACTCATATCTATAATGTCCTTCATACTGAGTTCCCAAACCGTCTTGTAGAGTTCTTTGATTTCCTGCGGAATCACATCAATATGTTGAATGGAACCATTGGCACGCATCAACTCTTGCTTGAGGTTTTCATTCCATAAGCCCAATCGAACCAAATCTTCCAAAAGATGTTTGTTCACCACAATGAATTCTCCGGACAATACCCTACGGGTATAGATGTTGGAGGTGTAGGGTTCAAAGCACTCATTGTTCCCCAAAATCTGTGATGTTGAGGCGGTTGGCATCGGCGCGACCAATAAGGAGTTTCTGACCCCGTTCTTTTTGACATCTTTTCTGAGCTTGCCCCAATCCCATCGCCCTGAAAGTTCTTCATCTTTGATGCCCCAAAGATTGTGTTGGAACTCTCCTTTTGATATGGGTGACCCCTCGTAGCTGGAATAGGTACCTTCTTCCTTGGCCATTTCCATGGAAGCAGAAACTGCAGCAAAGTACAAGGTCTCAAAGATTTCTTGGTTCAACTTTTTGGCTTCATCGCTGGTAAAAGGCATCCGCAATAAAATAAAAGTATCCGCCAACCCTTGAACACCCAAACCAATGGGTCTATGTCGCATATTTGAATTTCGGGCTTCTTCCACGGGATAAAAGTTACGGTCAATCACTTTGTTCAAGTTTTTGGTGACCCGCTTGGTAACTCGAAATAATTCCTTGTGATCAAACTCGCCATTTTTTATGAACATGGGAAGCGCAATCGAGGCCAAATTACATACCGCAACCTCATCTGGAGAAGTATACTCCAAAATCTCGGTACACAGGTTGGAAGAACGAATGGTTCCCAAGTTCTTCTGGTTGCTCTTGCGGTTTGCGGCATCCTTATAGAGCATGTATGGGGTTCCCGTTTCTATTTGGGACTCTAATATTTTCTCCCAAAGATCACGGGCCTTTATAGTTTTACGCCCCTTGCCTTCGGCTTCATATTGAGTGTACAGTTTTTCAAACTCATCACTGTGGTTACTGAAAAGTCCTGGGCATTCATTGGGACACATCAAAGTCCATTCGCCATCGGTCTCAACACGTTTCATGAACAAATCTGGAATCCACATGGCATAGAACAAATCACGGGCACGCATTTCTTCTTTTCCATGGTTCTTTTTCAAATCCAGAAAGTCGAAAATATCGGCATGCCAAGGCTCCACATAAATGGCGAAACTTCCTTTGCGCTTTCCACCTCCTTGGTCCACATAGCGTGCTGTATCGTTGAAGACACGAAGCATGGGCACAATTCCGTTTGAAGTCCCATTAGTCCCTGCAATATAAGAGCCTGTTGCTCTAATGTTGTGGATTGAAAGGCCAATTCCTCCAGCAGATTGTGAGATCTTTGCAGTTTGCTTCAAGGTGTCGTAGATTCCGTCTATGCTATCGTCCTTCATCGCCAAAAGGAAGCAGGAAGACATCTGTGGTTTTGGTGTTCCTGAATTGAACAATGTGGGCGTGGCGTGTGTAAAATACTTTTTGGACATCAACTCATAGGTTTCTATGGCCGATTCCAAATCATTTAAATGGATACCAACGGCCACCCGCATGAGCATGTGCTGGGGACGTTCGGCGATTTTGCCATTCAGTTTAAGCAAATAGGAGCGTTCCAAGGTCTTAAAACCGAAATAGTCGTAGCCAAAATCTCGGTTGTAAATAATGGTCGAGTCCAAGGTTTCAGCATTTTCAGAAACTACTTTATACACCTCATCGGATAACAAAGGGGCTTTTTTGCCTGTTCTTGGATTCACGTATTCGTAAAGATCCTTCATGGTCTCGGAGAAGGATTTCTTGGTGTTCTTGTGCAGGTTTGAAACCGAAATGCGTGCCGCCAACTTGGCGTAATCGGGATGCGTAGTGGTCATGGTGGCGGCGATTTCCGCAGCCAAGTTATCCAACTCGGAAGTGGTAACGCCATCATACAACCCCTCAATTACGCGCATGGCCACCTTTACGGGGTCCACCAACGAATTGAGTCCATAACAAAGTTTTCTAACCCGGGCCGTGATCTTGTCAAACATGATCGGCTCCTTTCTTCCATCTCTTTTTACTACATACATGGCGCTACGAATATTAAGTGTTCTATATTTTTGTTTATGTTAAAAAATTAACATTTTGTGTTGGGTGCATGAAAACTTCCGGGGCTATTGACAGTCTACAAGCAAAAGGGGTATTAAAAGTCTGCGTCGAAACTGATTTTTTGCGAATCAGAATCTTTTTCCTTGTTCAAAACGCCGGCCTTTTGGTATTCAGATACGCGTTTTTCAAAGAAATTGGTTTTCCCTTGGAGCGAAATCATATCCATAAAATCAAATGGATTGGTGGCATTGTATACCTTCTCGCACTGTAACTCAACCAATAGACGATCTGTTACAAACTCCAGGTATTGGGTCATTAGTTTGGCATTCATCCCTATCAAACTTACGGGGAGTGATTCCGTGATGAACTCTCTTTCAATATCGAGTGCATTCACAATGATTTCCTTGATGCGTTCCTTTGGAACTTTATTCACCAAATGATTGTTGTGCAGATGCACGGCATAGTCACAATGCATCCCCTCATCACGTGAAATTAACTCATTGGAAAACGTGAGCCCGGGCATAAGTCCTCTTTTCTTCAACCAAAAGATGGAGCAAAATGCACCAGAAAAGAAAATGCCTTCTACTGCGGCAAAAGCTATCAATCGTTCTGCAAAGCTGGGTGACTCAATCCATTTTAAGGCCCAATCGGCCTTCTTTTTAATAGCGGGAAAATTTTCAATGGCCTTGAACAGCACATTTTTTTCCTTCTCCTCTTTAACATAGGTGTCGATGAGCAACGAATAGGTTTCAGAGTGGATGTTCTCCATCATAATCTGGAAGCCGTAGAAAAATTTTGCCTCCGAGTATTGCACCTCATTTACAAAGTTTTCGGCCAAGTTTTCGTTCACAATCCCATCCGAAGCGGCAAAAAAGGCCAAAATATGTTTTATGAAATAACGCTCATCATCATTCAGCTTGGTGTTCCAGTCAGAAAGATCTTGATGAAGATCAATTTCCTCAGCGGTCCAAAAACAAGCCTCCTGCTTTTTGTACCAGTCCCATAAATCGTGATGCTTGATGGGAAAAATTACAAATCTATCTTTGTTTTCTTGTAATATGGGCTCTACTGCTTCTGACATAATCGCTTGTTAAATTTTACAATCTGGAAGGAGAATTCCTTGTGAATAGGGACTAACAAAGATTCAAAAATGTTGTTAGATTGTAAAGGGCGTTTGTGTGAAACGGAAGCAAAGTTTTTAACACTGACTGTTGAAATCTTGGTCAGCGGCATACCCTAGTGGCCTCAGCAAAATATGGGTTTTAATAACTTTTTAGGAGCTGATTTTCGGCAAATAAAAAAGACCAAAAAGTATATTACAACATACTGATTGGTCTTACTGCTTATGAATTGCGGTTAGTGCTTTTATGATATGTATTACCAAACGTACGGCCTCTTCAGGTTATGCTGTTGGACGTATTTAATTCTAGGTAGTTCCCCCGAAACCTAAAACCAAATGATGAACCAAAGCTCCTCTGAAGATTTTTTCTTTGCAAGCGGTTTCTATAATCAAGAGAATTGGTTGCTTTGGCCGTACTATTTATTGGTAATATGTATATGATCGTTATCTGGGAGCTTGGTGGCTCTCTACCGCCACCCTATCCCATTTAGCATGTGTCTTCAGGTCTTTACTTTCAGACACAGCTGCAAAAATCAAGGCAACAATCAATAGTATAAATAGAATAAAACACTTTTTCATTTTAATACGCTATTATATAAGTACCCTAATTTTAACCAGGGCCAAGATAGAGAACATTAAACCTGCCTCCCTACCTGGATGTATAAACGGTTGGCTTTTATGTATAATTGGTTTCAAGAATTTAAGCCTCTGTACCTCATTTCCCTCTAATTATATTTCAAACTGCCAGAAAAAAGAACCATATTCACTTGATTTGACATTTTTTACCAGTTATACGCGTTAAATGTCCAACAACACATAATTTTAAAAAGCTTAAACAGAATATCCTAACTTTGGTTTACCTATATTGTATCTATGCTAGAAGCGGTTATTGTAGATGACGAAATCAAGGCACTGCAAAGCTTAAGTTGGGAGTTGACCAATTTGAGCGATGAAGTGGACATCATTGCGTCGTTCACCGATGCCCATGAAGCTTTGGGCTATCTGGAAAACCATACTCCGGACTGTCTCTTTTTGGATATAGAGATGCCGGCAATGGACGGGTTCCAGTTCATCAAAAACCTAAAGAACAAAGATTTCCCTGTGGTGATTACCACCGCTTATAACCAATATGCCCTTCAAGCCTTAAAAAATGAGGCCATTGATTATTTGCTCAAACCTATTGACACCGACGATCTTGAGTTGACCATCGCCAAAATAAAAAAATTCAATGCCAAGAATTTGACCATAGAGCGGTTAGAGAAGATATTGCTAAATTTCAATGCAGAGTCACAAAGCAAAAAAATAACCATAAACACAGATGGCAAATTGGTATTTTTGAATAGTGACGATATTCTCTATGCCGAATCTGATGGGAACTATAGCACTATTTTCTTGACCGATGGACAAAAAATATTGCTTACAAAAAAGTTGAAGGAAGTAAATACCCTCTTGCCAGACAATAGCTTTTTCAGGATTCACAATTCCTATATCATCAACCTGAATAAAATAAAGGAATTCCTTAAGACCGATGGATATGTCGTCTTGGAATCCAACCATAAAATCCCAGTCTCACGGCAAAAAAAATCCGATTTTTTGGATATGCTGTAACTACTTAATGTACCTGTGCTTAAAATTGAGTTCAAACACATCAACAACCTAGGTCTTCTGCGAAAGGTAATTTTGCAGCTACTGTTTTCAGTGTTCGCAGTTCTCCTATCGCATGGCCAGGATATTCCAGAAGATTTTAAGGAAAAAGCGGAGCGATTGGTGGAATTGATGCCCAAGACCTTCCTCTCACTTGATACAGAACTCAAAAGTGAAAAACAGGACACCATCCTTTTGCGTTATTTTGCCAATTTGGCACGCGAGAATGGTTATTTGGAGGGCGAAGCCTTTGCACTCGACCACATAGGCAGGGAATATAGGAACACTTCGCAGTTTAAAAAGGCTGCGGACCTACATGAAAAAGCTCTTGAACTTGCCGAAAAGGCCAATAATACGGAGCTGAAGGTTTTAAGTTTGAATATGCTGGGAGTGGTCTATCGGCGTACCGACGCCATAAAAACGGCCTTGGACTACAACCAAAAAGCCTTGGAAATCGCAGAACAGGTTGAAAACCCCTCCCACCACATAAAAAGGAGCATCAACGTATCGCTGAACAGTATTGGAAATCTGTATCAAACCCTAGAGCAGTACGACCTGGCCATTATGCAGTTTAGAAGGGCACTTAAACTGGAGGAGGAACTTGGCAACAAACTGGGGCTGGCCATTAACCACCAAAACATTGGGGATTGTTTGGAGCAAAAGGGCGATTTGGAAGGTGCCTTGGAAAACTATCGAAAATCCTTGGCCTACAATGAGGAGATAAATTCTGACTATGGACGTGTCATCTGCAAGAACAGTTTGGCCCAAGTCTACCTCAAACAAGATATGCCCTACGCCGCTTTGGTACTTTTGGAGCCCCTCCATGAGGAATCAAAGAGCATAGGTGATTTTTTTATCACCTCATCTGTCTTTATAAATACCGGTTGGGCCTATACCAAATTGGAGGATTTTGATCGCGCTGAAAACTTTATCAAAGAAGGTCTTGAGATGGCGAAAAACCACAATATGCCCAGCAATATTGTGGTCGGTTACCAAAAGCTATCCGACCTGGAGCATGAACGCGGCAATTTTGAAGAAGCCTACACCTACTACAAAGAAGCCTCCGAGACTGAAAAGGAAATTTCAAGTGCCACCAACCTAAGGTACATGAACGATGTTATCGTTCGGTATGAGGCTGAGAAAAAGAACAACCAAATCTCCGTCTTGGCCAAAGAAAATGAAATTGTTCGGTTACGGTTAAAGAAAAACCAAACCACATTATTGGTGAGTGCCTTGATTGTGGGGTTGGTGGCTTCCATCCTCTACATTTTATACCGACAATACCAAAACAAAAATGAAAAACGGGTTCTTTCCTTGGAACAGAATATGCTGCGTAGCCAAATGAACCCCCATTTTTTGTTCAACTCATTGAACTCCATTAAGCTCTATATCATCAACAATGAGCAGAAAAATGCAGTTCACTACCTGAACAAGTTTTCTAAACTAATCCGCAAAATCCTGGAAGCCTCATCGCAACGGGAAATTACCCTGGCCGAAGAATTGGAGACCATAGAACTTTATATGAACATTGAAAATATCAGGTTTTCCAATGAAATTGATTTTAAGATCACCGTTGATGAAGATCTTTGCCCATCCAACATAAAAATCCCTTCGTTGGCATTACAGCCCTTTCTTGAGAATTCCCTTTGGCACGGACTTTCGCCCAAAGAGGGCAAAAAGATGATTCATTTGAACGTAAAACGAAAAAGTCAAAACCACGTATCCATAGAAATCGAAGACAATGGTGTAGGTCGAGGAGCTGCCGAGGTCAATAAGGAAAACAGGGTACTCAAACGCAAATCAGTAGGTATTAGGATTACCAAGGAACGTTTGGCCAACTTCTCAAAAGACTACCAGAACAAATTTGACGTGGACATTGTGGATTTGTTCAATTCAGATGGAAGTCCCAAGGGCACTAGGGTCATTTTGGATATTCCTACGGTTTAGCATGACCTATTGCAACCTCTTCCAATTCCTCGTACCACTTCTTTCCAAATTTTCGGATGAGGGCATCCTTCACAAACTTATAAATAGGGACTTTTAGTTCTTTTCCCAGACTACAGGCCGGGTCACAGATTTCCCATTTATGGTAGTTCACCGCAGTAAACTCTGAATATGCTCTGGTACGCACTGGGTACAGGTGGCATGAAATGGGTTTTCTCCATTTGGTGACCCCATCTTCCCAGGCGGCCTCAATACCGCATTTGGCAATCCCATCATCAGAAAAAATCACATAAGCGCATTCACTGTTGTTCACCAAAGGTGTTTCCCACTCGCCATCCTCACCTTTTACAAAAGTTCCTTGTTCTTCAATGGCCTTGATGCCTTCAGGTCTTAGATACGATTTTACTTTTTCATAGGTGTTCATCAGAATATCGGTTTCTGAATCCTCTACTGGGGCACCATACTCCCCTCCCACACAACAAGCGCCTTTGCATGCATTGAGATTGCAAACAAAATCGTTTTCCAAAATCTCTTCGGACACTATAGTATTGCCTAACTGGAACATTGGTTTTGCTTCTTTGGGGACAAAGGTAATCCAAAACTAAAAATTTGACATTTCCCCAACATTTTATGTCATCCAAAAGTCGTTTTAAGACGTACATTTGCAGACCGAAAAAAGGAACGTCATGAATTTAAATTTTAAGGAAATCGCTACCGCCAGTATGATTCTATTTGCCGTGATCGATATCGTGGGAAGTATTCCTGTCATCATATCATTGAGAAGCAAAGTGGGCCATATTCAATCTGAAAAAGCATCCATTGTAGCGGCCAGTATTATGGTTGCCTTTCTTTTTGTAGGGGAACGTATCCTTTCCCTGATCGGAATTGATGTCAACTCATTTGCCGTTGCAGGTTCTTTTATCATTTTCTTTTTGGCCATAGAAATGATCTTGGGCATTACCCTTTACAAAGATGATATGCCCGAAAGTGCCTCCATTGTCCCCATTGCCTTTCCTCTTATTGCAGGAGCAGGAACCATGACCTCGCTTTTGGCATTACGTGCAGAATATCATGTGGAAAACATAATCATTGCCATTATCCTAAATATTATCTTTGTATACATAGTACTTAAATCCAGTGCCAAAATTGAGCGGGTTTTGGGAAATATAGGCCTTAGTATCATTAGAAAGGTATTTGGAGTGATTCTCTTGGCCATCGCGGTAAAGCTATTTGCCGCCAACATTAACCAGCTTTTTCAGCACGGAGTTTAAAGCACCATTATGAGCAAGACATTCAGTATCATCCTTATTGTTTTAGCATTGGGGTTAATCGCCTACAATGTAACCTTGGTAGATTTTGAAAATCCTTTTCAGGGCGATAGCACTATTGCCCTCATCGGAATTGTGGCCTCGTTGAGCGCTATTGTCCTTTTACTGATTTTCATGACTTCAAAAAAGATCCAGGATAAGCTGAAAAAGAATTAATTGTGCATTCCAATAATGCCTTCTGAAGACCGCTCCAAGACAGCGGTATCGATATCCTTTACCTTTTTGAGCATGGAATCGTACTCTCCCTTGATCTGAGCAGATAGGTTGGGTGAGAATAATTGCTCGGCAATGTTTGCCTTGATAAAAGCCTTTATCTTGTCTTCTTGGGCATAGAAGTCGAGTTTTATTTTACGATTCAGCACAAACTGGATGAACTCGTCAAACAGAATGTCGTCCACTCGGTATTCATCCAAAAACTGGTTACGGGTATAGTCTAAATATCGGGTGCGGTCCTCTTCCAAATGTTCAAAAACAAATCTGGAGAAGAACTGATAAGTATCGTCCATACTTTCAATGGCCTCTTCCTCATTACTGCCAATGGGAACAAACACATCTGGAATGATACCACCACCGCCGTACACTATTTTTCCTTTTGGAGTTCTGAATTTGAGGGAATCCGCCACCTTTATGCTGTCTGCTGAAGAAAGTTCCCCACTAATATAACGGTCCATGAACCTTTGGTAATAATCCCGATTTCCATCTTTATAGGATTTTTGAATGGAACGGCCCGTTGGGGTATAATATCTGGAAACGGTCAATCGCACGGCTGAGCCATCCCCTAAATCCATTTCGCGTTGCACCAATCCTTTTCCGAAGGAACGTCTTCCCACAATGGTACCAATATCATTATCTTGAAGCGCCCCTGCTATGATCTCGCTGGCCGAAGCAGAGCGTTCGTTGATCAAAACATAGACCGGTCTGTTCTCAAAATCCCCTTTACTGGTAGCATATGCTTTTTTGATACGCCCCTTTTTGTTCTTGGTAAATAGAATTAGCTTGTCATCTTCCAAGAACTCATCGGCCAATTTTTCAGCGATACCAAGATATCCCCCAGGGTTGTCGCGCAAATCCAGTACTAATTTTTCCGCTCCTCTAAGTTTAAGCTTTCTAAGGGCGTCTTTAAATTCATCAAAAGTGGATTCCGCAAAACGATTTATTTTAATGTAGCCCATGTCTTTGGTAAGCATATAATAGGCGTCCACGCTTTTGATAGGCACATGATCGCGAATGACGGTGATGTCCAAAATCTTGTTTTCCGACTTTCGGAACACTTTTAAATCGACCTTTGTACCAACCTTGCCCTTCAATTTGGAAACCAAATCCTCGTTAGGGATTCTTCGACCAAAAAGGGTGTCATTGTTTGCCGAGAGTATGCGATCTCCAGGTTTAATGCCACTGATGTAGCTCGGGCCATTTTTTATGGTTCTTATAACCGTTATAGTATCTCTGTATTTGTAGAAGCTAACCCCAATCCCCACAAAATCACCTTTCATGCTTTCGGAAACCTCCTTCATTTCGCTTTTTGGAATATAGACGGAATGAGGGTCCAATTTGCCCAAAATATTGTTCACGGTAACATCTACAATGCTATCCGTATCAATATCGTCCACATATTCATAGTCGATATAATCGATAAGTCGGTTGAGCTTGTCTTTTTTGGAATTGGTGGAGAACAGCTTTTCTGGGCTGTCATTAAAGTGAAGTTTTCCTCCTATAAAAATCCCAATCGCCACCGCAAGAGCCAGCAATGTGGGCCAAATATATCCTTTAATTTTCTTCATAATAGCAATGGTTTTTTTAGACCATTTCTTCCAAAACCGGCAAATGAACGGTCTCTACGCCTGCACGCTCCAGGAATTTCAATCCAGAATCATCCTTATAGGCAGTTTGGTATACCACACGTTTTATGCCAGCTTGGTGTACCAGCTTGCTACATTCCCTACAAGGAGATAGGGTAATGTACAACGTGGCTCCTTCACAAGACTGTGTCGAGGATGCCACCTTTAAAATGGCATTGGCCTCGGCATGGAGTACATACCATTTGGTGTATCCTTCATCATCTTCACAAAAATTTTCAAATCCTGTGGGTGTACCGTTGTAACCATCGGATATAATCATTCGGTCTTTTACAATGATAGCGCCCACCTGTCTTCTTTTACAATAGGAGAGCTTGCCCCATTCTTGGGCCATTCGTAGATACGCTTTGTCGTATTTTTCTTGTTTACTCTCCTTCATAGTGCATTGAATCAGCCGATAATGAAATAAATATACCTGCTTTGAAAGACCCTTACAACCTTATTCGATTAAATTTAACGATGCCCCTAGTTGGGAAACGTTGCAATGAGCAAGGGTATTGTGATAGCAATGATCAAAATGGAGGCGGCAGCAATATAAATGGGTTTTTTCACTTTTAATAGGTCCAAAACCAAATAAGCCAAGGTCAAAATCACCAAGATTATGGTTACTTGTGAAAGCTCTATTCCAGTAGCAAAACCCAACAATGGTGTAACCTTGTCCTCCTCCTCGGCCATCAACATTTTAAAGTAGTTTGAAAACCCAAAACCATGGATCAATCCAAAAAATGCCGTGGCCAAAATGTGCAAGTACAACCCCACTTGCATGGCTTCCCGAAACACATAAGCAAAATTGAAAAGTGCGGTCAATAAAATGGTGACTGGAATCAAGAACTCGATAAGCGCCACGTCAACCGTAAAAAGCTCATATACGGACAAGGCCAGAGAGGTGCAGTGCGCTATAGTAAATATTGTGGCAAGGATAACAACTCGCTTCCAATTTCTAAAGGTAAAAGGAACCGCCAATGCCGACAAAAACAAAATGTGGTCATATGCCCCAAAATCCAGCACATGATCCAACCCCAATTTGATGTAAAACAGAAATTCTTGCATCCTATTTATAGTTTATGGTTTAGAGTTTATGTAAAATGTCAGCTTCCCAACCTCTCATTTCTAAAAAAAAGATTTCTCGTCGCTCGGCAATCGCTCTGTCGAAATGACATTATTATTTAGGATTTGCTTAAAGTGCACAACCTCCTAACTCCTAACTCCTAACTCCTAACTCCTAACAAACCTATGAAATTCCCCGTTCTTTTTGAATGGTCTCATACGCCTTCTGCACTTCCTTGAATTTCTCTTCGGCCCCTTTTTTAATCGCTTCATTTTCGGTCACTACACGGTCGGGGTGATACTTTTTCGCCATATTTCTATAGGCTTTTTTCACTTCTTCATCCGTGGCATTTTTATCGATTTCCAAAATTTTATAGGATGTATCCGCAGACTTTATGAACATCGCCATGATGCTGTCGAAATCATGCCGACCCACCCGAAGGTACCCTGCAATTTCCTGCAGCTTGCCTAGTTCGGACTTGCTCACTTGCCCATCCGCTTGGGCTATCCCGAACAAAAAGTGCAATAATTGCAAACGAACCTCATAACGGGTACGTTGCACCATATATTCGCAAATGCGTCGGGTAGAGATTTCTCTTTTTTTGATGACATCATTAAAGGTCCTAAAAATGGCATTGGCCTTTTCCTTGCCATAAGTGCTCAGAAAGTACTGTCGCACATAGTCCAACTCACGCTGGTTCACCTGTCCATCGGCTTTAATGATGATGGAGCAGAGCGAAAGCAAATTCAACTCAAAATCGGCCGGGGAAACCCGTTGACGCGTGTAATCTTGAAAAACGGTCTTAGGACCACCACCGGAGCCCCCAAGGTTGTCCAAAAAACTCCCCACAATAAATCCCAAAATGGCTCCCGGAAATCGAAATAAAAAATAGCCGAGAAAGGCGGCCACCCATTTTATCATCCTTCAAAAAAATTTAAAGCTCAAATATAGGGCTTTGCTGAGGAAACTAAACCATACGCAATGTTAAGGGTCATGGTAAAAACGTAACAATACTGTATCTTTGTAACCGAATTAAAAAGAAGCCTATGTATCCTGAAGAATTGGTAAAACCTATGCGAGCAGACTTGGCCACCGCCGGGTTTGAAGAACTATATACAAGTGAGGCCGTTGAAAACGCCCTAAAACAAGATGGGACCACACTAGTTGTGGTGAACTCCGTTTGTGGTTGTGCTGCTGCCAACGCCAGACCAGCGGCAAAGCTGAGTTTGCAAAACAGCAAAAAACCAGACCACTTGGTCACTGTGTTTGCCGGAGTGGACACAGAAGCTGTGAACACGGCACGGAATCACATGGTGCCTTTCCCTCCATCATCGCCCAGTATGGCCCTGTTTAAAGATGGGGAACTGGTGCACATGATCGAAAGACACCACATAGAAGGAAGACCTGCGGAACTTATCGCGGAAAATTTAATAGAAGCGTACAACGAGTTCTGTTGATTCTTTCTCTGATTTAAAAGATTAAGCCACCCTAAAGGGTGGTTTTTTGTTTTTCAGCATAAAAACTGTCGCCGATGCTTTATTTTAGTCACATATTTCGTCAACCTAAATCAACAATACAGTGAGCATGCAAAAATTGCTATCATATCCTTTGACCGTACTTTTTTTCATCTGCTTTGGACTGGCGCTGGTTGTTTTCCATCCCATTCAATGGTTCTGTTTAAAGGTATTTGGGTATGATACGCACAAACGCAGTGTCTCCATCCTCAACTGGCTTATTATGCGATGTACCAATGTACTCGGAACCCGGTACACATTTGTAAATCACCAAACCATTCCCACTGATAGACCGCTTTTGATAGTCACCAACCATCAGAGCATGTACGATATTCCTCCCCTGATTTGGTACATGCGGAAATACCATCCGAAGTTTGTTAGCAAGATTGAATTGGGCAAAGGCATTCCCAGTGTGTCCTACAATTTAAGAAACAGTGGTTCTGCATTAATAGACAGAAAAGACCCCAAACAGTCGATAGCTGAACTCCAAAAATTGGGCAAGTATATTGAGACTAACAAGCGCAGCGCCGTTATTTTTCCAGAGGGTACCCGCAGCCGAAATGGAGTACCAAAACCTTTCCGAACAACAGGCCTTAAAGTGCTGATGAAAAATGCGCCTTCAGCACTTATTGTCCCCATCAGTATAAACAACTCTTGGAAGTTGTTGCGCTATGGTAAATTCCCAATGGGGTTGGGCAGCCATCTTACGTTTATAGTTCATCCCCCCGTAGAGATTGAAGGTGATACAGAAGCCTTGATTGCTCAAGTTGAAAAGCAAATCGTTTCAGGAATCTCAAACTGAATTATGAACTACGAACCATTGATACAAAATACCATCGATTTTGTAAAAGAGACCCTTCAAAACGCCGAAGGTGGCCATGATTGGTTCCATGTTGAACGGGTGTTCCATACCACAAAGTTAATTTCCCAACATGAAGAAGTAGATGCACTGGTAGTGCAACTGGCCGCTCTTCTACATGACATTGCAGACCCAAAATTTTACAATGGTGATGAAAGCATCGGGCCGGGTATGGCGACTAACTTTCTCAAATCCCAACAAGTGAATGAAGCCACTATTGAGCATGTGGTACAAATCATCCAACACATGTCCTTTAAAAATAGTTTGGATAAAGGTTCGGTGACTTTTTCATCAAAAGAACTGGAAACGGTTCAAGACGCTGATCGTTTGGATGCCATGGGAGCTATCGGTATCGCCCGTGCATTTAATTACGGTGGATTCAAAAATAGAGCGCTGTACGACCCAGATGTTCCTCCAAACCTCAAGATGACCAAAGAGGAATATAAAAAGTCAAACGCACCTACCATCAATCACTTTTACGAAAAATTGCTTTTACTCAAAGAGAAGATGAACACTGAAACCGGAAAAAGACTGGCCCAAGAAAGACATCAATTTATGTTGGATTACCTTGAACAGTTTTATAAAGAATGGAATGGTGAATAAACTTTGACCTCTAGCGGTTTTTTGTATCTTGGAGAACTATTCAAACTAAACAAGATGCAAAGAAGAAAATTCATTAAAAATGCAGCAGCGGCCTCCGCTGCTTTTTCTATTGTTCCCGCTCATGTTTTGGGAAAAACCCATGTTCCACCGAGTGACACTTTATATGTTGGTGCTTTTGGTGTTGGCGGAAGGGGAAATGGTGTTGTTCAAGGTCTCAACAATACCGGAAAAGTAAAATTTGTGGCTCTTTGTGATGTGGACGATCGCCGAGCCCAACCCACCTATGAGCTTTTTCCCGATGTAAAACGATACAAGGATTTTAGAAAAGTCTTCGATGCACATCTCAACGACATTGATGCCATAATGGTAGCCACCCCAGATCATACCCACGCTACCATAGCATTGCCCTTCATGCGCGAGAAAAAACATGCCTATGTGGAAAAACCTTTGACCCACAACATTTATGAGGCACGATTAATGACCAAGGTGGCAGAAGAAAACGGAATTGTTACCCAAATGGGAAACCAAGGTGCTTCTAGCGATGGCAGTCGCATTGCTCGGGAATGGGTAGAATCTGGAATTATCGGAAAAATTCACACAATCGATTGCTGGACCAACAGACCTGTTTGGCCACAAGGGGTTCCTGTTCCTTCGGAAAAGCAAAGAGTGCCTAAAGAATTGGATTGGGATACGTGGTTAGGCCCTGCCACAATGCGAGATTATAACCCTGCCTATTTGCCTTTCAAATGGCGTGGTTGGTGGGATTTTGGCACGGGTGCCCTGGGCGATATGGGATGCCATATTATGGAAACCCCTTTTAGCGTCCTTGATTTGGGGTATCCCACAGAGGCTCAAGCCAGTTGCACAACCGTCTGGGTGGGTGATTTTGTTGAAGCGGATTATAGCCCTTCTTGTCCCCCATCTTCCAAAATACATCTCAAATTTGAGCATGAAGAACATGGCGACATTGCCCTCAATTGGTACGATGGAGGAATAAAACCCAATCTTCCAGATGAGCTCAAAGACGGGGAAACCATCGGGGATAGCGGTGGTGGAACCATTATGTACGGAGATAAAGGCACCCTTATTTGCGATACCTATTCCGAAAATGCACGTTTGCTCCCATCAGATATGATGGATTTATATAAAACACCCGCACCCAAATACCCAAGGGTACCTGGAAGCGTAGGTGGACATATTGCCAATTTTGTGGACGGCTGCTTGAATGGAACTCCAACATCCTCTAATTTTGAGAAAGCCGGTAGACTAACAGAAACTGTGCTCATGGGGAATCTTGCCATTAAAGCATACCAATACAAAGTATTGAAGGAAGGCAAGGCAATCGGGGATTGGGATCCTTATGACTATCCGGGGAGACGTAAGTTGTTCTGGGATGGTGAGAACATGAAAATCACCAATTACGAAAAAGCCAACGAATGGATCACCCGGGAATATCGCAAAGGCTGGGAATTGACATAAAATCATTTTTTATATTAGTGGCTGGCGTTTAGGCCATAAAACTCCTACATTCGCCAGCCATAGAATTAGAAATCAATTATGAAAAGAGCAATCTTGCTGCTATTTGTTATAGCAACCTTATTAAACTGCAAACAAAAAACAGAACAATCTGCAGATGCAGCCATGGAGCCGAAAGGTGCGGACAACATTGCCTACCAATGGAGCGAAATGGCCATCACCGCCACCGCAAACGATACTGAAATGTTCAAACCAAGGCCTACAATTACCTCTAGGTTTTTGGGATTGATTTTTGTTTCCATCTTTGATGCGTGGTCCAGATATGATGAAAAAGCAATTCCGGTCTATCTTGATGGTGTGGAAAGACGCCCTTCGGATGAGCAAACTCTTAAAAATAAGGAAATCGCCATTAGCTATGCCGCTTACAGGGCCATGAATGAATACTATTATTCAGACCAAGAGCTTTTTACCAATTTTATGGTGGAGCTGGGCCTCGACCCAAACAACGAATCTTTGGACCCGACCACACCCGAAGGGATTGGAAACTTGGCAGCGAAAGCCGTCATTGAAGCCAGAAAAGGGGATGGAGCCAATCAATATGGTGAGGAAGAAGGTTCCAATGGTGAGCCTTATTTTGATTATACCGGGTACGAGCCTGTAAACCCCGTAGATCAAAACAATGACCCCAACCGTTGGCAGCCCAAATATTTCTCTGACGGAAAAGGTGGAAAATTTGCCCCTGGATGTCTCACTCCTTTTTGGGACAAGGTAGAGCCCGTTTCCTTAAAATCCGGAGACCAGTTCCGACCAGGTCCTCCTCCAAAAATAGGATCCAAACAATTGGAGGAAGAGGTAAAAGAAGTTATTGAAATGCAGGCCAACCTAACCGATGAGCAAAAAGCATTGGTGGAGTTTATGCGTGATGGACCTCAATCTGTGCAGCAGGCAGGGCACTGGTTAAAATTTGCCCAAGAAGTATCCATTAGAGATGACCATACGCTCGATGAAGACGTGAAAATGTTCTTCTACAACCAAGTTGTGGCCATGGATGCATTTATCGCTTCATGGGACAGTAAAATGTACTATGATTTTGCCCGGCCTTTTGCCTTGGTTCATGAATACTATGACCAACAAAAGATAAAGGCATGGGGTGGCGTTGGCAAAGGCATGGTAGAGATGGATGGTAACCAATGGAGACCGTATTCCCCTGATACCTTTTTATGTCCTCCCTTCCCAAGTTATACCTCAGGACATAGCACCATTAGTGGCGGATGCGCCGAAGCTTTGAAACTATGGACGGGAAGCGATGAATTTGGATCTGAAGTGGAATTGGTTGCTGGTGCCATGACGGAACCAGACAACTTAGGGGATACCGTAACCTTAAAATTTCCAACCTTTAGTAAAACCGCGGAAATGGCCGGGATATCAAGAGTATTGGGCGGCTATCACATTCAAGCGGATAATATTGCTGGTTTGGAACTGGGACGTGATGTGGCCCGAGAGGCTTGGAAGTTTTACAAAAAACATATTGGAGAAGAAGAAGAACAGATGTAACGCCTAACTGGGATTCAACTTGTTTTTGTAGTGCCTTTTTACCAACTCGTTCTCTGTACATGCAATGGCTTTTTTTAAGGCTGATTGTTGTGCATCAACATGGTCTAATTCGCCAAAAAGTTCAGCTTTTATGGCATGGAAAAGCCCTTGTTCCTTAAAATCATGTTTTGATTCAAGGTTTTCCAACTCAATCAATCCCTTTTTAGCACCGTAAACCTTGGCAAAAGGGATGATTCGGTTCAAGGCCAGCATAGGTGAGTAAAAGCGTTTCAATTGCACATCGTACAAGTACAGAATGCTTTTCCAATCGGTTTCTACAAAAGTTTTTGCCATACTGTGATAGTAAGAGCGAGCTGCTTCCAAATGATAGTCTGATGGCGTTCGGTCCAAGGTTCCAGCATTTTCTAAATGATGTATGCCGATGGAAATCAGTTCCTGATGGTATTTGGAACGATCGTGATGCTCCAAGGTCACCAAATCTCCCGCTTGATCCAATCGAGCATCAAAACGTGAGGCATGAAAACACATCAATGCGATCAATGCATTTAAGTTGGGGTGCTGACAATATTTGTTCTCCTGAAGCAAAAGTGCCAGGCGCAAGGCTTCATAACAGATATCCCTTTTAATGATCTGTGCCCCAGAGGTGGCGGCATACCCTTCAGAAAATAAAAGATAGATGACCCGTAACACTTGGAACAATCTTGATTGTAGCCCCATTTCAACGGGAATTTTTACCAGTTGCACACCTTCCCTGAACTTCTTCTTGGCCCTAGTGAACGATTTAGCAACCGCTTCTTCCTTTTTCAACAAAGCCTCTGCCAATTCTTTATTACTGAATCCCCCAATCAGTTTTAAGCTCAAGATGATTTGATATTCTTGTGATAAAGTGGGGTGACAGCACGCAAAGATCATTTTCAGTTGGCTGTCTGAAATCGTTTGATCCAATGAAGGGTCTGGGCAATGTTCCACTTCACTTTTTGGATGTAATTCTTCCGCCGCTTTGAATTCAACTTTTTTATTTCTTCGCAACACATCAATCATCCTATTGCTTGCCACACGATATAACCATGCGGTTGGATTGTCTGGAATGGATTTATAGCCCCACACCTGCATGGCCTTAATGAAGGTATCTTGGGTAGCATCCTCAATTTGCTCCAGGTAGGACGTTCCAAATTTATGGGTCAACAAGGCCACCACTTTTCCGTATTCCTTTCGGAAGAGATGTTCAACGGTGCTGTGGTGGTCTTTTGGCATAGGTTTTAATAAAAACGGGCTTGGTAAGGTCTCCTAAAATGTCATTTCGAACGCCCAGAGGAATGTGAGAAATCTAAAACAATTTCTTTCGCTGGCAATAGACTTCTTGTTTCACTCGAAATGACATCTGGTTTCCAAAAAATTTAGTGTTCCATGGATAGGATTTCCCGTACCTCCACAAAAGCGCCGTCGTAATCAAAAATTGGGCATCCTTTGGAGATTTCAACCGCCTCATCAATATTTTTGGCCGAAACGATGAGATAGCCCCCAACCATCTCTACCCCTTCCGCAAAAGGACCGTTGGTGACCAACTCACCTCGCTTATGAACTACTTTTCCATCTTTTTCCAAAGGAAGTCCATCTAAAAGTTTACCCTCTTCCTTTAGTCCTCCCATCCATTGGCCCCAAACTTCCATGTGGGCTTGCTTTTCTTCTTGGGAGAGTTTATCGAAGGCCTCATCCCCGCCCCTGAACAAATACAAAAAATTACTCATTGGTTTACATTTTTAAGTCCACTCACCGTGAACGGTTATACGTTGTTTTCATTCTAAAGACGAAGAGTGAAACTTGAATTAGACAACTTTTTAAAGTTATTTAAAAATATCATGCAGCGTCTAGACGTAATGAGCATAGTATTTTAGCGACACGAATTAGGCAAAGTTGCACGAATGATCCGTAGTACAAAATCTAAACGATTTCAACAACCCTAAATTGGTGCTTTTGTCATGCTGAGCAAAGCGAAGCATCCCTACAACACCATTCCCCAAGCCAAGGGTCATGTGGGATTCTTCCCCTCGGCTACGCTCCGGCTCAGAATGACATCCGAGACTTTTACTATTTTTCTGCTTGAAGCACGTTCCATTTAAATAACAATCTCAGAATAATCGCATTTGTCCATTTTTATATTCTTCATGTAGATTCTTGTTCAAACTAGGGAAATTTTTGTCTTTAAAGTAGCGTTGCCTCGCCAATTTGGCCATATCATGGATTTGGGTTGCTATTTTTCCTTCACCACGGTTCCGAAGCCCAAAACGACTATCATTGATACTCCCTCCGTGGCAATCTTGAATGAGGTGGAGCACCTTTTCGGCCCGATCGGGCATGGCTTTTTTGATCCAATCCGTAAAAATTTGCCCAATGGCGCCGTTGAGGCGGACCACGGTAAACCCAAATGAAAGAGCCCCATGCTCCGAAACGGTTTTGGCCAACTTTAACAATTCATGGCTGTTGATCCCCGGAATCATGGGGGCCAGCATGGCATTGACTGGAATATGGTTTTCAGAAAGCACTTTTATCGCTTGCAATCTTTTTTGAAGTGAAGCCGTTCTTGGTTCCAATTTTCTTCTGGTTTTCTCGGATAGGGAAGTGATGGAAATATTGACCCCGACCAATTGATGGGCATTCAACTCCTTTAAAATATCCAAATCCCGAAGAATAAGGGAATTTTTGGTAATGATACCGACTGGATGCCTATATTTTAAGAAGACCTCTAAGCATTTCCTCGTAATTTCAAACTTTTTCTCAGCGGGTTGATAGCAATCTGTGTTTCCGGAGAGCACAATGGTCTGGGCCTTCCAATTTTTATGTTTTATTTTGGCCTCCAGTAATTCTGGTGCCGCTTTTTTTACCAAAATCTTGCGTTCAAAATCCAATCCGGCACTATAGCCCCAATATTCGTGGGCATTTCGGGCATAGCAATAAATACAGCCGTGCTCACAACCTTGGTAGGGGTTCATGGAATACCCCATCCCAACATCTGGACTATCCACCTTGTTGACAATCGTCTTTGGAAAAATGGGGATGTATTGGGTCTTGTTGTTCTCCGCTTCCTCACCTTCCAAGTGGCAGAACTCCAAAAAATCTTCTCGCATTTCGTACACATGCTTCAGAAACTTATTGGGTGTGTTTTTTTGGGCGCCCCTGCCTTTGAGAAACTCTTTGGATTCCATAAAATTGGATATATTCCAAATATATGGATTTTATCCAATAAATAATATTTGTAGGAAACAAAAAAGGATGCCTAAAAAGTTGGTTTAGTCAACCTGAACTTGTTTCAGGTTCTCATCATAATTTGCTTATCAATATGATGGGATTCTGAAACAAGTTCAGAATGACGTATCTCAATACTTTTTAGACAACCTCGTTTTATGGTACTTAGAGAATCGCTATTCCAAACCAAAGTATGCTGCCATGGCGTGGTAATCATTGGTGTCTACCCCAGCGGCTTTTAGCTCTGCCATAAGACTACCATTGCCATTCTTTGAACCCGAATTATATTCAATGGCTACTATTCTTACAGAACTGTAGGTTCCCGGAGCCAATGCATTTTCAGGCGAGTCGTCAGAACGATTGAGAATAGAAATAAATGCTTCTCCTGTATTCTCAACATATAGAAAATTAGCATAATCATCACCTACAATGTCTCCCGGAATTGGAAAAACCCCGGTTGTTCCGTTGACTATTCGAACCAAGTAGGCAAAAATCGCATAATTTGGAAGCTCTTGGGGATCAATGGGTATGTCAAAACTAAACTGCGGACCTGTAAAACTATTGGGAATGGCAATATCAAAGCGTTGGACATTCGCGTTGCCATCTATACCAGGCTCTCCTTGAACACCTTGTTCACCATCCTCTGCGGAACAGGATGCAAAAAACAGAGCCAAAACAAAAATGGGGATACTAAATGCTTTAATTGATTTCATAAACTTCAATTTATAGGGTTATATGATTCCAAACATACCCAAGCACAGTTGTTATTATACCCATTAGTTTATTGAACTCTAATATGGATTGATGGTTACCACTTTATAATTGATATGTTTTTTCTCAAGTAGTACAAAAAGCAAGGTTCAACCAAAAAAAAAGCCTCCTTTAAGGAGACTTTTTAGATATATGTTTGTTGTGTGCTTACTTAAAATCTACCTTGACCAACTGTTTTTTGCTGCCCCGTTTGGCATAGAAAAGCATGTTATCTTCTTGCTCATTCTTTAAGGGCTTGGATACCATTAAAGGCAAACGGGCTTCTTGCTGGTCTATGATCTTTTCATAGTCCATTTTGCCATTTTCATCCAAGGAAATCAAAAATACATTACGATTTCGGCTCAGGCCTTGTTTAAAGATCAGTCGCTCGTTATTGATCAACTGGGGATTTTCCGAAGCGGTACAGATAAAGAAATAGGTTTTACCATTCTTGCAGTAGGAGCTATAGGAGGCATAGGCACCATCGCCTTGGGTAACCTCGGTCTTGTTAATGTTTCGGGCCCACTCCATATTTCCATTCGGGTCCAGTTTTACACTTACAATATCATTGTGGTGATAGCGTTCGATTCTTACGCGCTGGCCCGCGCCGGTAACTTCAAGTCCGGAAGTAACAAAATACTCTTCTGCATTAAAAAAGATATGTTGATCAGAAGTAACTGAAATCCCCTTAAAGACCAAGTTTTTGATGTCCTTATCTTCCTCACGACCAAATTTGTCTTCCATAAATTGTTGGGAGAATGGGTTGTATTTTCGGACATTGACCTCCAAGGTGGTTGGGTCAACATCAAAATAGGCGATTCCATTGTACCGATTATCCTTTCTATCCGCATAAAACCCTGCACAGACCAGTCTGTTTTTGAACATAATGGGATACAAAGCCTCAGGATATTTTCCAGGATCGACAAACGATTGGGTCTTGCTTCCATTTTGGGAAATCTGGACCAACTCGTACTGGAACTTTCGCTCATCTACCTGAAAACGCCTCTTTTTAAAATAGGCTTTCCCCACTATGTAGACGGTTTGAAGGTCTGGTGTGATGGCCACATTCTCGAAGGCATAGTTTTTTTCCTCTATTTCATCGGAAAAGTCGTACTCGAATCGCTTTCGCAGAGACGTATCAAACAAATGGATGATGTGCTTGTTGTCCTTTCCTTTCTTGTGATGGGTACTTATTATGAATCCTGTTTTGTTCTCGTTAAAGAGAATAGCGGTGGTGAATCCGTTGGAAAAATTACGGTTGTAATAGTTTTTCCCAACAGGGTCGTTTACCTCATCGGAAGCAATGGAAAGCAGCTTTTCTTCCCTAAAATTAAATGCAATGATAGGACTGGTGTGCACCCAATATTCATATTGCCCCCGGTCATAATTATAGTTAAGGAACAGTAGGTTTAACTGGCCATTTTTAAGGAAACCGTCCACAAAATCCAAGCCTTTAAGCTTGTAATTGTACTCGGAAACCAGTTCTAAGTCTTTGTTATAATGTTCAATGAGATACCCCTTTGGCTTTAAAATAAGACCTTGGTAATAAGCCCTTACCAAAATATAGCCCCCAGAGCCATCTTCATCTATCGTCATTAGGTTGGAATAGCGATACCGGTCATGGAATTTTTCACCAAAATCATAGGAAACGGGCATTTTTTGTGCGCCCATTATCATCCCAATCAATAGGAAGCAAAGTAAAAGTATTTGTTTTTTCATCAGGTCTGGCTTGGTTAAGTCGATGGTCATGACCCAGGGAAATCTGCCTTGCGTTTTTCCAAAAAGGCCGATGTTCCTTCCTTGAAATCATCGGTGCCAAAACAATGGCCAAAGGCATCAATTTCTACGGCATAGCCATCAGCATCATACTTAAAACCAGCATTTACGGCTTTTATTGCATGTTTTATGGCCACAGTGGAATTATTCGATATCCTGCTCGCAATTTTAACGCAAAGCGCAAGTAACTCTTCTGGAGACACCACATGATTCACCAATCCATAGGCAAAGGCTTTATCGGCGTCAATCATCCCTGCGGTCATGATCATCTCCATGGCCCTTCCCTTACCGATAAGCTGTGGCAAGCGTTGGGTTCCGCCATAGCCGGGTATTACGCCCAAGGAGACTTCGGGCAGTCCCATTCTGGCATTGGTGCTCGCCACCCGAAAATGACAGGCCATGGCCAGCTCCAGCCCCCCGCCAAGGGCAAAACCATTAATGGCGGCAATAACCGGGGTGCCTAGACCTTCAATGAGGTTAAACAGGTTTTTTTGGCCCATTGCGGACAATTGGCGGCCTTCTTTTATGGAAAAATCAGCAAACTCGGCAATATCTGCCCCTGCCACAAAAGCCTTTTCACCACTTCCTGTTACGATGATTACTTTGGTCTCAGTGTCCTCATCCAATTCTTTAAAGGCCACATGAAGCTCCTCAATGGTTCTTTTATTGAGGGCGTTCATTTTCTCAGGCCGATTGATTGTGATGGTAGCAATGTTGTTTTCTTCTTCTATGTAAATGTTTTCGTAATTCATAGGTGTATTTGACAGATTTTTAGGTTGTCTCTATTCTTTTGGAAACCGAATGGTGAATACGGTTCCCTTTCCTTCTTTTGAAGTAAAAGTAATGGTTCCTCCATAGTTTTCCACAATGTTTTTTACCATTCCAAGCCCCAAACCAGTACCGCTGGATTTTGTAGTAAACTTGGGTTCAAAAACCCTATGCTTGAATTCATCTGATATACCTATTCCATTGTCCGCCACAGAAATTTTAACGTGCGGCCCTTCAGTGGCCACAGTGACCAAAATCCGTGGAAATTCTACTTCGGGAACTGCCTGAATGGCATTTTTTACCAAGTTGGTGATTACCCGGATAAGCTGGGTTCGGTCTAATTTGGCAATGATTTCTTCTTCATCAGCTATAAAATGAATGTAATCCTCATTGAAAATCTCCAAGGCCAATTTTACGATCTTCACTACGTTCAAGGTCTCATTTTGCTGTGCGGGCATATTGGCAAAACTGGAAAAAGCCGTGGCAATATTGCTCATGGTGTCTATTTGCTGTATCAGGGTCTTGGAAAACTCATTCACCTTGGTCTGAATGGCCGGATCATCGGGGTCGAATTTGCGTTCAAAATTTTGAACGGTCAACCGCAAAGGGGTCAATGGATTCTTGATTTCATGGGCAACCTGTTTGGCCATCTCCCGCCAAGCCTGTTCGCGCTCACTTCTTGCCAGTTTTACCGCACTTTCCTCCAATTCATCAATCATGCGGTTATAGGAATCCACTAGTTTCCCGATTTCCTCACTGGGGTTTTTAATATGGATTTTTTCATTTTGCAGCGTAAGATTGGTTCGGCTCATTTTATCAGATACCGTCTGCAAGGAACGGGTAATGTATTTCGAAATAAAATAGGCCAAAAGAATAGCCGAGAGCAACATGACCAAGTATACACCAGCCAATCGCCACAAAAACTCCTTTAGTTCATGATTGTTAAAGGAGTTGTCCTCAAAATAAGGAAGGTTCATAATCCCTATAGGCTTGAACTTTGGGTCGTTGATGTAGGTATAGGAAGCTTGATAGTTGTCCCCAGCGGCGTGTTGTTCCTCTACATATCTTTTCTCGCCACTATCCCTGAGAAAATTAAGCACATTTGCATCCAAACAATTGGAAATGGAATCAGCCTCAAAACTCGGTCTTGAGCTTTTAATTAAGTTTCCTTCAAGATCGTAAATATTGAAATTAACGTTTTGGACATCAGCTATTTTATAAATTTCATCTTTAAAGATAAGGCCCAGATTCTCTGAATTCACTGGATAGGTCGTCTCCCTAAGTGTGTATGAAATGCTTTGGATAACCTGCTCCTCTTTACGTTCCAGTCGGTTTTCGTGATAATCCCTCGCCTGTTCATTGTATTGGTAAATGGTCACTCCCGCAATCAACACCGAAGCAATGACCACCAACAGGATCATGGTGAAAAATATCCGAGATCGTAAGGAGAGTTTACTGAGCAATCTTAACTGATTTGAGATAAAATTACACAATTATCAAGCCAAATGAGGCACAAGAGCAAGTTCAAGTTCAAGTTTCAAGCTCAAAATTAGGTTCATACCAATTTAACTGAACTTGCACTTGAACTTGATATTTGAACTTTCCTAAGCATCCGGATTTTTATCGCGAATACGTTTATAGAGTCGGATACCGAGCATTAAAAGAATCGCCAACGCAAAAATGCCAATAACGCCGTAAATCCAATTGAAGGCATTTTTGAGGATTACCAAAAAGACCACCGCAAAAAGGATCAACGTAGCCCCTTCGTTCCATATCCGCATAAATTTGGAAGTGTATTTGACCTCATCCCGCTGCAATTGCTTGAATATTTGGTGACATTTAAAATGATATCCGAACAACAGCACAACAAAAGCCAACTTTACGTGCATCCATGGTTGCTGCAGCCAAGCAGGCATCAGCACCAATAACCAGATGGCAAAAACCGTGCACAAAATTGCGGATGGCCAAGTGATGATGTACCACAACCGTTTGGTCATCAATTTTAACTGGCCGCTCAGAATTTCTTTATCCGGAGATGGTTTTTGCATTGCCTCAATATGATAAATGAACAGTCTGGGAATGTAGAACAGTCCAGCAAACCAGGTCACCACAAAAATCAAGTGCAACGATTTAATATATGCGTACAGCAATATACTCTGTTTTAAATTTTACATTCGGATGGCCCCTATTCCATTTTCCCAAAGTTTTTTGTTGAAATTGGGAATATCGGTGTTCATCAATGTTAGTGCACGTTGCCGCAGCCCCGTCCATTGGGCATCCAACTCTTTCTTTCTATCCTTTGAGGGCTGGTTGATCTTTGGCAATGCACTGTTGCTATGGTTCATTAGGAACAGGTACTCGGCAGTAAACTTGTTGGGGAAGTTCTCCACATCGTCATACGCCTGCGATTTTCGCTGCACCATATCCTCATCCCATGTCTTTAACTTAGTTAAAAGTGCTTTCCCTTCTTCTTTGAGCGATTCACTTTCCAAATCCTTCAAAAGCTCTTTCAACTGCTCTTGAACCTTAAAAAGCGTGTTCACTTTTTGATGCATCTCGGTCAGGTTGGTTTCCAACTCTGCCATAAAAGCATGGTGTTCTTGATAATTTTCAGGTGTGCTATCGGTATTTGGCATTGGCACGATCTTACCTTGGGTCGTTACGGTCTCGCCACTCGCTTTTAAGCGTAGGGTGTACATTCCCGGTGGGACTTTATGCCCAGTGAAATCCGCTTCAATATACACGTTTGGGATTCCAGGAACTATCGGTGTCTTTAAATCCCAAACAAAACGGTTCAGTCCTTTGTCTGTTCCCAAAATTGGTGCTGGAGGAGCTCCACCCCCGTTGTGCGGCACATAATCCTCATCCTTTTTTGAAGTAAAGCTGCGAACTATTTTACCCTGTTCGTTCAAAACCTCCATGGTGATTTCCGTGCTATCCATCGCTTTGGGCAAATTATAGTAAATCACCATGCCATTGGCCGGGTTTACCCCTACATATGGATCGGTTCCCTCCACTTCTTTTGAGTTACTGTTCAACGGACTGCCCCAAGAGCCGTAAATAGCATCTTCTGGAGAATACAACTTCAGCCCATTTGGATTAGATGTATATTGCGACAAGGTGGTGATATTGTCCAAAATCCAAAACGAACGTCCAGATGTGGCAACAATCAAATCGCCTTTGTGTACCTTCAAATCGGTGATGGGCGTTTTGGGCAAATTCAACTGCAAGGATTCCCAGTTTTTGCCATCGTTCCAAGAAATGTAAAGTCCCTTTTCTGTTCCCGCGTAAAGCAGTCCTTTGCGTTCTTGATCTTCACGAACCACTCGGGTAAACGAACCATACGGAATTCCAGAACTAATGTTCGTCCACGTTTTTCCATAATCGGTACTCTTGTACAAAGCTGGGGTATAGTCATTGAACTTATACCGGGTTGTGGCAATGTAAACGGTGGCTGGGTCGTGTGGCGATACCTCAATAGCATTGACCAAACACTCCTGCAATCCTTTTGGGGTGATGTTTTCCCAAGTTTCGCCTCCATTTTTGGTCACATGGACCAAACCATCATCGCTTCCCGTGTACAAAACGCCTTTTTCATGAGGCGATTCCATAATGTAGGCCAACGTTCCGTAGTTTTCAGCTCCTACGGCTTCATTGGTATACGGTCCGCCACCTTTCCCTTGTAGTTCATCTTGATCGCGGGTCAGGTCCGGTGAAATTTCTTCCCAGGTCAGGCCATTGTCTCTGGTACGAAGTACCAACTGGGCACCATGATAAAATGTTCCAGGTTCATGTTGCGACCAGATGATGGGGGCATTCCAGTTGTAGAGGTATTTCATGTCTCGCGCATCGCGACCCAAATACTGGATGGGTGCAGCCATGACGTTTGTGGACATTTTTGATTCCATATCCAATAGCTCAATGGTTCCCAAATAACTGCCCCCCATCACATATCTTGGGTTATCGGGATCAAAGCCCAAAAAGGCACTTTCCCCACCAGCGGAGTAATGCCAATCTTCAAAATGGATATTCCATCGACCTACGGATAGACTGGCTATTTTAACTGATGTGTTGTCTTGCTGTCCACCATAAATGTTATAGGGAAAAAGATTGTCTGTACTGATGCGATAAAACTGAGCCGTGGGCATATTTTCCTGTAGGGTCCAATTCTCTCCATAGTTGAACGTAATGGTTGCACCGCCATCATCGGCCATGACCATGTTTTTGGAATTATCAGGATTAATCCAAAGATCATGGGTGTCTCCGTGGGGCACCTCAATAGTTTCCCAGGTTTTTCCGCCATCTTCAGACCGAAACATTGCGGCACTCAACACGTAAACCGTATCCTCATCATTGGGGTCGGCAAACACTTCAATATAATACCACGCACGTTGCACCAAACGATTATCACCACTGACCATGCTCCAGCTTTTGCCTGCGTCATTGGACACAAAAAGCCCACCTTTGTCCGCATTGGAATCGCTTTCAATTAGGGCGTACACTTTATTGGAATTGGCAGGGCTTACGGCAATGGCCATTTTTCCTTTTTCTTCGGGCAATCCGTTGGTGAGTTCTTCCCAAGTGTCCCCACCATCGGTACTTTTGTACAATCCGCTTCCCTCGCCACCACTGATCACGATATTGGGTTTACGCTGATGCTCCCACATGGCGGCATACAATACCAATGGATTTTGGGCATCCATGGACAGTTCAACAGCTCCCGTACCTTCGTCCACAAAAAGGATATTCTTCCATGTTTTTCCTCCATCAAGCGAGCGATATACCCCTCGCTCTTTATTGGGCCCATACAATGCTCCTTGAGCAGCTACATATACCACATTAGGATTGGTAGGATGAATAATAATCCGGGAAATATGCTGTGTTTTTTCCAGTCCGAGTTTAATCCAGGTCTTACCCGCATCGTTGGATTTATACATTCCATCGCCATACGAAGTCATCACGCCTCTGGGAGCATGCTCTCCCATACCACAGTAGACAATATTTGGGTTTGATGCTGAAACAGCAACCGCTCCAACGGAACCCATTTCAAAAAAACCATCGGAAATATTGTCCCAGCGGCCCCCAGCATTGGTGGTCTTCCATAACCCACCTCCGGTAGTGCCCATATAATAGGTCAATGGGTCGCCAACAACACCACTTGCAGTTACGGAACGTCCTCCCCGAAACGGCCCAATATTTCTGAATTTCATGGGCTTAAAATACTCGTTCGCGGTCTGGGCAAGGGCCAAGGTTCCGCAAAGCGCACATAAAAGAAAAAATACTTTTTTCATGGCTGCCATTTTAGTCTTCTACACTCAAATACCCCAATCCTAAACTGTTGAACTCGTTGTTGAACGCTTGGATTTCTTCATCCACTAAGGCATCAAAAGCGGTCAACTGAGTTTTGATTTTGCCCGAAAGTTCATTCTTAACAGCTATGTCCTGTTCTGTTGGTGGAAAATCATCAATGGACACCAAACTGTTCAAGTGTGCCAATTTGTTGGTCAACCGGATAGGGAAGTTCAAGGGATCTTGATTACTTCGGTTTTGGGTTTGGTAAAGGGCCTTTTCAATCTCGCTGAACCCTTCCTTCATCTTCTCCGCCTTTTCCACAAGTGCTTTGGTGGCTTCAACATCTTTGTACTGTTTCACAAAAGCGGACAGTTTTTCATTGATTTTCCGAATTTTTTTGATGGATTGATGTGCCTTGTCCACCGTTTCATTGATGTCCGAAATGAAATTATACTGTTTTTGCATATCGGCTACAGAAACCTCAGCTCTTGGGTCGGGAAGAATCGTAAAATTTTGCGATTGATTGTTTCCATTCACATTCAAATGCACTTTATACGAACCGGGAACGGCTTTGGCACCGTCCAGATTGGCCCACCAAAGGATCATTCCTTCCAGTTTTTCAGCTCCTTTTCCCCGCGTATCCCAAATGTGGGTATTGCCTCCTTTTTTCATCATCAGTTTTTTGTCCTTATCCTCTGCTTTGTTACTGTACGAAGCCAGGGTGTCACCAGACATGGATGTATAGGTGAGCACAATGCTGTCCTTTTCGGCAATATCCTTCAGATAAAAATGGGTGACCACTCCGTTGGGGTGGTTTTGACCTTCAGTGAGTGAAGGTGTTTGAGCTGCCGACCCTTTGGTACGATAGCTATCCTTGGGTTGGTACAAAACCGCATCCAAAGATTTTTTTGAATCATCCAACTGGTGCAAAACGGTAAGGTCATCTATAATCCATAGGCTTCTACCTTGAGTGGCCACGATTAAATTGTTATCCTTAATGGTTAAATCCGTAATGGGAACTATGGGCAAATTCATCTGGAATTTTTCCCAGTTCTGTCCATCGTTGAAAGAAATGTACATACCGGTTTCCGTTCCAGCATAAAGCAACCCTTTTCTTTTTGGATCCTCACGAACCACACGGGTAAAATGCTCTCCGTCTATACCATTTGTGATTTTGGTCCAAGTTTTTCCGTAATCCGTGGTCTTGTACAGATACGGAGCAAAATCACCCAATTTGTATCGGGTTGCGGCTACATAACAGGTGCCTTCATCAAAAGCAGAAGGTTCCACACTATTGACCATGCTCCATTCGGGCATATTGGACGGGGTTACATTTTCCCAAGATTCTCCGCCGTCTTTGGTGACATGAATCAAGCCATCATCACTGCCCACCCAAAGTAAGCCTTCTTTTAAAGGACTCTCATTGGCCGCAAAGATGGTGCAGTAATACTCCACCCCGGTGTTGTCTTGCGTAATGGGCCCACCACTGGAGACCAATTTTGTAGGGTCGTTTCTTGTGAGGTCATCACTCAGCAATTCCCAACTCTGCCCTTCATTGGTGCTCATATGCACATGATTGGAGAAGGTATACAGCTTTTTAGAGTCGTGTTTACTGAATATGATGGGGAAATTCCACTGAAAACGGTACTTCATCCCTTCAGCACCATAGCCCATAGGATTATCGGGCCAAACATTGATACCTCTTACCGTATTCTTCTCGTGGTTTACACGCGTTAAAAATCCACCATAACTGCCACCATAGACAATATCGTTGTTCGCTGGGTCAACAGCAATATGGGCCGATTCACCCCCTGCAGTTTCTTCCCAATCGTCTTCACCGATGGAACCGTCATCGCTTCTATGATTGATGCGTAAGGTTGAATTGTCTTGCTGGGCCACATAAATACGGTAGGGAAAAGCATTATCAGTAGTTACACGATAAAATTGAGCCGTGGGCTGATTGTAATAGGTGCTCCACGTTTCGCCACCATCATAACTGATCTGGGCACCACCATCATCACCAATGATCATACGCTGCGAATTCTCTGGGGCTATCCAAAGATCATGGTGGTCTCCATGGGGCGCATTGAAGGTGTTAAATGTTTTTCCACCATCGGTACTTTTGTGATACGACACATTAAGGACGTAAACAACATCTTCATCTTCAGTATCTGCATATACACGGGTATAGTACCAAGCACGTTGACGAATTTTACGTTCCTCATTAATTAAAGTCCATTTTTTTCCGCCATCTTCAGAGCGATACAATCCACCCTTTTCCTTATTTTCTACAATGGCCCAAACGCGATTACTATTTTTTGGCGAAACGGTCACTCCGATAATCCCCAAGGTGTCCTTCGGAAAACCTTCATTCTTTGAAATTTCGGTCCAAGTTTCGCCGCTATCGGTACTTTTCCAAAGCGCGGAACCATCACCTCCACTGCTTAAGCTGTATGGGGTACGCTGTACCCTCCATGTTGAGGCATACAGTATTCTAGGGTTGTTGGGGTCAAGAGTGAGGTCTACCGCACCGGCATGGTCGTTTACAAAGAGAACTTGTTTCCATGTTTTTCCACCATCCGTTGTTTTATAGATTCCGCGTTCCTTGGTGGGCTTGTAAATATTGCCCATGACAGCGGCGTACACAATATTATGGTCGGTTGGGTGCACCTTCAACCTTGGAATATGTCTTGTTTTTTCCAGTCCCATGGATTTCCATGTTTTACCGGCATCCTCTGTTTTCCATATCCCATATCCTGATGAGACATTACCACGAACGGTCTTCTCTCCTCCGCCCACATAAATAACATTGGGATCACTTTTAGCTACCTCAACCGCACCAATACTTCCGCCAAAAAAACCATCCGAAATATTGCTCCAGGTACGGCCCCCGTTTGTGGTTTTCCAAACACCTCCGCCTGTTGCTCCAAAATAGAACAGGTTGGGTTCGCCGGGTACTCCGGTCACCGCTGCGGAACGGCCTCCACGGAATGGACCTATCAATCGATATTCCAAACTGGAATAGAGCTCGCTTGGATATTCGGGTGCGGATTGGGTATTCTTTTTTCGTTGGGATTGAACTGGGGCAATGCACAGTGTTGCGGTAAGCAAAAGCATACCGATGTTGAGAAAGCTAGTCTTCATTTTAAGAGTGTTGAATTAGTCGGCCTTAAATGTAATGAAAATGGGACAAAAAAGGTTATCAATATTTTGTACTTTAACCACCCATAAAAATATTTTACCATACAATGCAACATTACTTTAAACTCCTAATTCTTTTTATTGCCCTTGCCACTTCCTGCAAAAACAAACCAAAAAATGAAGATGTCCATCAAACTGCTGAGACTCCTGAAAAAGTTGCCTCCGAATGGATCTATCTTTTTGATGGAACCAGTTTGGAAGGTTGGCGCGGGTACAACATGGATTCCCTTCCGCCCGGATGGACCATAAAGGACAGCATATTAACCTTTGATACCGAATTGGGCCTTGAACAGGACTATAAAGGAGGTAAAGACATTATATATGGTGCCGAGGAGTTCGACAATTTTGAACTCTATTTGGAATGGAAAATTCCTGAAGGGGCCAACAGCGGAATTTTTTATCATGTGAAAGAAGGGTATGACGGCCCACCCGTAGTGGCCCCGGAATATCAGATTATTGATGATGAAAACTATGCCAACATCCACGACCTCACTGGATACAATTCCCAGTTTGGTGCTGAGCATCCAGAACAACTCCAAGATTGGCAGAAAACAGGGGCCGATTATGCTATGCAT
Source organism: Flagellimonas marina (assembly GCF_042651185.1). Lineage (NCBI taxonomy): Bacteria > Pseudomonadati > Bacteroidota > Flavobacteriia > Flavobacteriales > Flavobacteriaceae > Flagellimonas > Flagellimonas marina. Next base: position 385,237 of record NZ_JBHSCL010000009.1, read on the forward strand.
GTAGCGGATGAATCCCAAAAACAGTTGAACCCGGTTGGGGAATGGAACTCCTCCAAAATTGTATTTACCCCCGAAAAGGCCGAACACTGGCTTAATGGCAAAAAACTATTGGAATTTGTGCCGTGGTCCGAAGAATGGAAGGCCAAAAAGAACTCCGGAAAATGGGACAATGCCCCGGATTATGGCAAATTTAAAAAAGGGTATATCGCCCTTCAGGACCACTCCAGTCCCATCTGGTTCCGCAATATCAAAATCAAAAAACTTTAACTGACTATACCATACCATCGCATGAACAAACGAGAATTTATCAAAAAAAGCAGCGTAGGCGTTTTAGGTCTTGCACTGGCCCCATCGCTATTGAACAATTTAAATCCACAACAAAGGCTGCGGACGGCCCATATAGGTGTGGGCAATATGGGTTTTGAAGACTTACGCGATATTTCATCCCATCCACAGGTAGACGTAGTGGCCCTTTGTGATGTGGATGCGGTTAATTTGGCAGCGGCTCATAAATTACATCCGGGAGCAAGAGTATTTTTTGATTACAGAGCCATGCTCGAAGAAATAGGTGATGAAATTGATGCCGTTATTGTATCTACACCAGACCATACACATGCACCCGCTTCCTTAATGGCCATGGAGATGGACAAGCCCGTTTATTGTCAAAAACCGTTGACCCATTATGTATCGGAATCAAGGGAAATGAAAAAATTGGCTGCCGAAAAAGGGTTGGTGACCCAAATGGGAATACAGGTGCATTCCTTTTATGACTATAAATTGGCCACACTTTTGATTCAATCCGGTATCATTGGCAAAGTACATACGGTTCATGCCTGGTCTCCCAAGAATTGGGGGTATGATGGGCCCCTTCCGCAGGGAGAAGACCCTGTTCCGGCCCAACTGGATTGGAACCTTTGGTTAGGAACCTCCGCTGAAAGACCTTACAAAGAGGGCATGTACCATCCCGGTAATTGGAGAAAATTGATGGATTACGGCTGTGGTACCCTCGGTGATATGGGTGTCCATATTTTTGATACGCCCTACAATGCCCTCGCCCTCGATGTGCCTCGCACCATTAGAACTGAATGTCGACCTTCCAACGGTTTCGGTTATCCTGAAAACAATACCGTTACCTATGAGTTTCCGCAAACCCCATATACTACCAAGACTTTAAAATGGGTCTGGTATGATGGCCCAGGTGCTCCAACCCTGAGCGAAGACCTTATGTTGCCGGGCATGGAAATGAAAAAGACTGCTACATCCGGTGATAAAAGTGTAAAAGACAAAATATCATTGGATGCCGGAGTTGCCGCCGAAAACGAATTACCGGAACAGGGCGCTATGTTCGTGGGTGAAAAAGGACGATTATTGTTGCCCCACTTTATGCAATTGCCCAAGAAAATCAGAAAAGGGAAATATGTGGACATCTCCAAAGAAATCGCCAAGGTATCCGAAGAACACAACTTGGGCGAGCCTATTCGCAACTACCAGTCCGAAGGCCCCAAACACTACCATCAATTTGTGGACGCCTGTTTGGGCAAGGGAGAGACCACAGCCCCATTTGATTATGCCGCGCGATTGACGGAGACCATTCTTTTAGGAACCATCGCGGGTCGTTTCCCGGGTGAAACCTTGCATTGGGATGCAGAATCAGCAAGATTCAAAGAAGAGAAAGCGAATCAATACTTGTCTGGCGATTACAGGGATTTTTAAGTTGGCGCCATGAAAGCACAGCTTGTTTCCCTTTTTATACTGTTGCTATCGATGCATACAATGTCACAAAACCGACTTCGAGATCACGGTGTGGAAATAGGCGTGCTCCAACCTGGAACATTCAACGCTATTACCGACGTTCCCGGAGTTCAAGTGGGGCACACCACTCTACAAAAAGGTGATGCCATTAGAACTGGGGTTACGGCTATTTTACCCCATTCTGGAAACATTTTTCAGGAAAAAGTACCCGCTGCCATCTATGTGGGCAACGGTTTTGGAAAATTGGCTGGCTACACCCAAGTTAAGGAGTTGGGCAATTTGGAGACGCCCATTGTTTTGACCAATACCTTGAGTGTTCCCACCGCGGTAAATGCGGTCATTGGATATACCCTAAATCAATCTGGGAATGAAGAGGTGCGTTCCGTGAATGCCGTAGTGGGCGAGACCAATGATGGCTATCTCAACGATATTCGGGGGCGTCATGTTACCGAAACTGATGTACTTCAAGCCATTTCTTCAGCAACTTCTGGGGCGGTCCCCGAAGGTAATGTAGGCGCAGGCACGGGTACCATCTGTTTTGGTTTTAAAGGTGGCATTGGAACCTCATCAAGAGTACTGCCCAAAAAATCTGGTGGTTACACCGTAGGGGTCTTGGTGCAGACCAATTTTGGGGGAGTACTACAAGTGGCCGGTGTTGATGTCGGCAAACAGCTTGGACACTATTCTAATAGTTTTAGATATTCCCCAGATGGTTCCTGTATGATGGTGGTGCTTACCGACGCTCCTTTGGATTCCAGAAATTTGGAGCGCCTGGCCAAACGGGCCATGCTTGGCCTCTCCAGAACAGGCGGCATTGCCAGCAATGGTAGCGGTGATTATGTGATTGCGGTTTCCACGGCAGCAGACTGTCGAATTCCCTACGAAAGAGAAAATCCCATTCAAACCGTACCCACTTTACGTAATGAAGCTATGACCCCGCTCTTTTTGGCCACTATTGAAGCTACCGAAGAAGCCATACTCAACTCCCTTTTTGCGGCTGTAACGACTACTGGAAGGGATGGACATACCATTGACGCCCTTCCCAAAGAAAAAGTTCTTGAGATGTTGAAGGAGGCTGGGAAAATCAAAAAATAAGATTACTACTCCCCCAACGCATAAATCGCAAAAGTACCCAGCCAGTGGCCGCCCTCATAATTGTCCCCAATCAAATTGGGAAAGGAATAGGCCAAATGTTCGTGGGCTAATGGCGTTAAATGTCCATATTCCTCCGGATATTGATTCGCCAAGCCAAACAGTACCCAAGCCCGGCTAAAATTCAAGCCATCCAAGTGGACCAACTGCCCATCTTCACGATCGCCAACCAAGGCCACGGCCACATCAAAATCAGGTTGTTGCAAACTGGGCAGGAACTGTGCCATCCACTTTAAAAATTCTTCCTTGTCCAAAATGCGTCGCATTAAATCCACTTCCTCAAAACATGGGGAAAGAAAATCGGCCCCACTGGGCTCCCATCCCAACGGACAATCCGCATCATTTTGATAAAAGTCCAGCGCACGTTGCTTAATCGCTTCCTGCAAAACAGGGTTATTGAGGGTTTGGGCATAATCCCAAGCAAAAGCCAATGCAAAAGCGGTGTTGGTATGCGTCCCCACTCGAACCGGATATTGCAATTTGGGCAGATAGTCAATGAATTTTTGGGCAATTAACTCCGTTAAAGGTTGCAGGTTGCTTTCCAATTCTCTGGCCAGTGGGTCATCCCAGGTATGGAGTTCCTCGGCCAATTTTAACAACCAACCCCAACCGTAGGTGCGCTCGTAATTTTTATTGTGCTCGCCTTCAAAATAGTTAACCTCTCCAGCAATGCTCTCTGGTGTGATGTTTTCTGAAAGTATCCTTCGCATCCGTTCCGCTTCTTCCACATTTGGAAACTCCTTCAGCAATCGCACCATGGACCAGTTACCATGCACAGAGGAGTGCCAATCAAAACAACCATAAAAAGCAGGGTGAAGGGATTGGGGTTCCCCTAAATCATCCTTGCTGCCCAAAGTGTGGCCCAACTTATTGGGATATTCCTTTTGCACACATTCCAAAGGAAGGGTAGCCAAGCTATTGGCCTGTTCCAAAGTAAGGGTGATTTTTTCCGAACTGGTCGGTTGTTTCTCTACTACTTGTTCGGTTGGTTTTGATTTTTTGTTCCCTTCTCCACACGAAGTGAGGAAAAGCACAGATACTGCCAAAAAAATACGTGGTTTAAATCTCATTAAATAATCTGTTTTTATCCAATTCAAGTAGTCCAAAGTAGCAAAACCCATCCATTTTGTACCAATACACTACTGGATAAGTTCGTTTTTAATAGATTTAAAGCACCAAACCGCAGCTACTATGAAAAATGCATACTATTTGATTTTCTTGTTTTCCCTAAGTTGCTTTTCACAAACCACAACTGAGGACAAAGACAAAGCTGATATTTTAAAGGTGCTCTCTGTTCAGCAAAATGCGTGGAACGATTACGACATTGACACCTTTATGGAGACCTATTGGAAATCGGAAGAGCTTACTTTTTATGGTAGTGCTGGCGTGGTAAAGGGTTGGGAAAGCACCAAGAATCGATACAAAAAGAGTTATCCGTCCCAAGAACATTTTGGTCATCTTAAATTGACATCAAATGAGATTTCCAAGGTGTATGAGGATGCTTATATGGTTATGGGAGAATACAACCTCACGCGTACCGTAGGAGATATGCACGGTATTTTTATGCTGGTCCTAAAGCGAATTGATGGCGAATGGAAAATCATTGCGGACACTTCTTGTGAGGTAAAGTAACCCTTCGTATACCCTTATGCGGTGTCCTCCCCACAAAACAGCCCCCACACATCAGAATAGCAGACACTTACAACATTTTTGCGCCAAATAGAGTCCAGAATGGCTAGTTTTGGCATTATATGATCTTGCTAAACCCACATAAATCTATACTTGTAGTTACGTTTATGGCGTTAGTCATAGTGAATATAGGTATGGTACATGCCCAAAAATCAGCCCCAGTAGCTGTTGATGACTCCTATGAGCTCGGTATCGACTTTACACTACAAAAAAATGCGGGCAACGGACTTTTGGCCAACGACTCTGACGCCAATGGAAACGCAACAATGTCCGTACAGACCAGCCCAGTAATCGACCCTGCCAATGGATCTGTTAGCATTAATGCCGATGGAAGTTTTACGTATACACCTGATCCCGGTTATATTGGTAACGATACCTTTAGGTATCGCGTTTGCGATGACGGCACCCCGAACAACACGGTTTCACTTTTTGATTTTGACAATCCAGACCTTACCATTGCCACTATAGGTCCAGATGCTACATCGGTCAACCCGCTGGCAGCACAATTAGGGTGTGGAATTTATTTTCCCACTGGTGCAGGTGGTAGTACCGGTTTCGATATTAACGTACCCAACACAGGCGGCATTTTTAATTTTACCAGTTTTAGGGTTTTCTTTGAATATGAAGACCAAGAAGGAACTGCAGATATTGTAACAGCAGGTAATTTTAGAGTCTACCACATAACAGGCAACGAATTGGGTATACGGGTCGATGTGATTGACGGTGTTACGGGTTCACCCACAAGCTATACCACAACATTGGGAAGTTTTATTGCTGGAAACGTCCCTTATTCCATTTCTTATGATGAAGTCACAGGAAACATTACCTATACCGCGAACGGAACCACTTCTGTGATAGCATTGGCTCCGCCTAACTCTCCACTTAATACGGCCAATGCAACAGATATTCTTCTTGGGAGGTTCATGGATGGTAGTGGTTCTACTAGGCCCTCGCTCTGTAGCATGGGTTTTGTGGATAATAGCAGACTATGTGATGAAGCAGACGTTTTTCTTACCATTGGGGCAAAAGTGATTACCAATAGAAAGATCACCTATAGGGTAAATCCAAATTAATTCAACCTTTTTTAAGGTCCTCCAAAGTTTACTAAGCACATTTTTTTTTAGTTTTAAGTGGATTTAGTAAAAACACTGTACCATGGACCTATTTGGAAAAATAAAAGAAAAACTCAGCAATGAGTTTATTGACATTGTTGAGTGGCTAGACTATACGGATGACACCATTGCGCATCGATTTGAACGCTACCAAAATGAAATCAAGAACGGGGCAAAGTTGATTGTCCGGGAAGGACAGACCGCTGTATTCATCAACGAGGGGCAACTAGCCGATGTTTTTAAGCCGGGCACGTACGACCTAACCACACAAAACCTACCCATTTTAGCCACCTTAAAAGGATGGAAATATGGGTTTAACTCGCCTTTTAAGGCTGAAGTCTATTTTGTGAACACCCATTTGTTCACCGATGAAAAATGGGGTACCAAAAGTCCTATCACTTTAAGTGATGATCGCTTCGGTTTGGTAGAAATACGAGCCTTTGGCACCTATGCTTTTAAAATTTCCGATGCGGGGAAGTTCATCATCGATATTGTGGGAACCGATAGCAACTTCACCAATTTTGAAATCAACGAGCACCTAAAAAGCTTAATCGCCACGAGATTCACCAATACAGTTGGCCAAGCCAATCTGCCCATTGAACTCTATGCCGCCAATACGACTGAGCTTTCCGACACCTGTCGTGAAGTGATGGCTCCTGAATTTCAGAGCGTGGGGATTTCCTTGGAAAAATTCTACATTGAAAATGTCTCCATGCCCGAAGACCTTAAAAAGGAAATCTTCGAGTACAGTCGTATCGATAAATTGGATTTGGACAAACTCACCAAATTCAAGACCGCCAAAGCTATTGAAGCTGCCGCCCAAAATGAAGGTGGAACTGCTGGCGCTGGAATGGGAATGGGAATGGGATTTGTGTTGGCCCAGCAAATGGGCGGTATGATGAATCCGCAATCGGGAGGTGGAACCGTGCAAGGACAACCCGCAGCAGCGCAAACGCCTCCACCTATGCCCGCACCCACCCAGTATTTTTATGCGGTGAACGGCACGCAACACGGTCCCGTATCGTTTGAACAACTACAAGCTTTGTTTGCGGGCAGAACCGTCAACCGGGATAGTTTGGTCTGGAAACAAGGTATGGCGGCTTGGACCCCCTTGAAGGAAGTGGATGAATTGAAATCGTTCTTGGGTGGCAATACCCCTCCGCCATTGCCAACAGAATAAAACATTTGATATCATTTCGAAGGAGCTTGCGACTGAGAAATCTAAATCGGAAAGTTGAGATTTCTCAATCGTTGCTTCGCAACTTATTTCGAAATGAGAATTGATTCAAGAAAATGAGTGGGATTCGTCGTTTCACTCAGAATGACAAAAGCCCTTGGAAGAACAAGAAATCCAAAAGACCGAACTCAAGAAAGCCTGTGTCAACTGTGGTGCCGAACTTAAATACAAGCCCGGCACCACCAACATCAGTTGCGAATATTGCGGGCATGAGGAAACCATAAAATTGGGTGAAAAGGGGTTTGAGGAGTTAGAACTACACCCCTATCTCCAAGAGATGGGCGCACAACGGCACAGTGAGGAAATTTCAATGCTTCACTGCAAAAATTGTGGTGCCAATCAGCATGTGGAGGAAAATTATAAATCACTCCACTGTGTCTATTGTGGAATGCCCTTAATCCTAGAGGATGCCTACAAAGAAGATTGGATTTTGCCCGGTGCGGTACTTCCCTTTCAAATTGATAAGAAAGCCTCATTTGCCATTTTTAAGAAATGGGTAAATGGGTTGTGGTTTGCCCCGAATAAACTCAAAAAAGCCGCACTGGACCCGCAATTTACCAAAGGACTTTATTTACCATATTGGACTTTTGATGCGCAACTTACCGCTTCCTACACGGGTCAGCGCGGGGAGTATTATTATGAAACCAAAAGGGTTCGGGATGCGAATGGGAAAATGGTCACGCAGCGGGTTCGGAAAACCCGATGGTATCCTGCTTCTGGAAAGGTTTCTGGGTTTGTGGACGACACCTTAATAAAGGCTTCGCAGCAAAAAGCAGGACGCATTCCACAAAAAATTGCCCAGTGGAACTTAAAGCTATTGCAGCCTTTTGATAGCAGTTTTCTTTCTGGTTTTGTCACTGAAAAATATACCATCCCCCTGCAAGAGGGACACCTTCATTCCAAAGAAGTGGCACGTGATATTGCAGAACGCTGGTGTAGGCAAGACATTGGCGGAGACACCCAACGAGTGACAAGCATGGATATGCAACTCTCCGAAGAGACTTTTAAGCATATTTTGTTGCCGGTTTATGTGAGCGCCTATCGGTACCAAGGTAAGGAGTACAATTTCTTCATCAATGGTGAAAATGGGCAGATTTCGGGAACAAGGCCCTATAGTTTTTGGAAGATTTTCTTTGCGGTGCTTTTGGGATTGATTGCTATTGGAATCTTTGTTTATTTTGCTAAATAATAGGTTAATAGCTGTTTACAATCTGTATCTTTAACCATGTCCAAACCGATTTCTTTAATATCAGTGTTTGTTTTGCTCAACATGGGCATTGGTCGCATGTTCCAAGAGAGCTTGGGAATTCCGTGCTTTTCTGAGTTGAGTATTTTGGCTATTACCAGCTTTGTCTTTTGGACGGCTTCTGCCAAGCAAATTAAGGTTTGGAGCCAAAAATGGTCGTTTAACCCCCATTCCAAATCTCTGTTGATTCAAGGAGGGCTGGGACTATCGGCCTCGGCATTGAATATTATTGTGGGACAGCTATTGGTTGTTTTTTTAATGACTACTGTATTCCAGTGCACTTCGCCCAGTTTTAATGTATTGAATGCCGGACTTACAAACAACATTGCGGTGAACTTACTTTGTTACTTTTTCCTTTTGTTTCATTTTGTGGGAAACGAATCAAACTCAACAACAAGCACATCAGAAAAACCCGAACAGATAAAGGTTTCCAAAAACGGAAGGCAGTTTATCCTTCATCCAAAGGAAATTCTATATGTGGAAACGAATAATAATTGCATTGTTTTACACACCGAAAAAGGGAAGTTTGTGAAATACCAAAGTCTACTCGCTTTTCAAAAACAAGTAAGTTCCAACAATTTTGGGCGCGTTCACCGGTCCTATTTGGTAAATTCCAACTGTATTGATTCTTTCCAAAAAAACAAGAATGGGGATGGTACCCTTTATTTGAAAAATGGAGCGAAGCTAAAATTCAGTCGAACTTATTTTAAAAATTTTATAGGTTCTGATTCCGCGACTCACGACTAATTTTCCGCAACTCGCATAGCTTCATTGTTGCCAGCTGCGCTCGGCCATTATTTTTGAAATAACAAAATAAAAAACCATGAATCGTTATTTCATCATCATTGCCATTTTCACTTTGCTTTCCTGTAAAACAGAGACACAGGCCCCAGATTCCACCGCAGTTATTTCAGAACAAGACCAAGTTTTACTGCGACATCTAAAGGAAGTGGATTGGCCCAAAGCATACAGAGAACAGGACACGGTATTGCTCGATTCCATTTTGGGGGATGATTTTCAAATGATCGATGCGGATGGCAACTGGTCCAACAAAGCACAAGAATTGGCATGGATAAAGGAACACGGTAGCTCCCACGATTCCTTTTTCTTTGAAATAAAACGTTTGGACCTATTGCCCAATGGAACCGCAATGATCTGCGGTACGGGACATATTTTTAAAGATTCCACCAAAACCATTTATCAATCCAGCAATGTTGTGGTTAAACGAAATGGACAATGGAAGGCCATTGCTTCGCATGTTTCGGGAATAAAACAGGTGGAATGAAATCCTAAAAGCTAAAATTTGGCAATATTTAGTATTTTTCGCATTCAATCATCAATCATGCGGATAGTCTTTTTCTTGACCCTATTTATTTCATGTGCTAATCCTGAAAAACCCATTGAACTTCATTTCGAGAAAGATTTAATTCCCGAGGGAATTGCCATTGACCCCGTTTCAAAAAAGGTGTACCTGAACAGTTTAAAAAGTGCTAAGATTGACCGTTGCAATTTGGATGGAAGCAATGTCGAGGAGTTTTTGGCAAATCATGAACATGGGTACCTTTCCGGTTTTGGCATGACCATAAAAGGAGATACCCTATATGCACTGGGAAATGGGTTGTCCAAGGAAAATAACAGCTCCATCTTACTCTTGCTGGATATAGCTTCGCGAGAACTCATCCAATCATACACCTTGGACAATGGGAATTTTGTCTACTTGAATGACATTGCGGTAGACTCGAAGGGGGCTGTTTACATCACGGATTCTGAAAGCAGTGACATTTATACCATTAACCCCGCAACAAATCAATTGGAGGTCTTTTTTTCCCATTATGAGGTGAAACACTCCAACGGTATTTCCATTTCGGATGACGGCAAATACCTGTACTTGGCTTCGTACACCAGCGGTATCCGAATTTTGGATATTACCCGTAAAAAACTCATCAACCAACCCAATACATTCAAGGGCATTGATGGGATGAAATATTTTCAAAATAATCTAATCGCCATTATTAATGGTCGACGAGACCTTTCACTAAATGGTATTTTTAGGTTTGGATTGAACGCTAATGGGTCTGATATCATTTCTGAAAACAAAATTTCAGATTTTGAACACGCTTCAGACATCCCAACGACCTTCGCCATTTATGACGGCCATATGTACTTTGTAGCAGATTCGCAGTTGGATAATTTTAATCAGGAAAACAATACTATTATCCACCCAGACCAATTGGAGAATTATCGATTAACTCGCTTAAAAATTCCTTTATAAAGCATCTGTAATGATTCATAAAACTTCCTTTTGCTTCATTTTTTTTGGTTTGATGTGCCTATTATTTTATGCCCAGAATGAAGACCAAAACACCATCATGTCCAAAAACTATTGTACTGAAATTGGTCGCTTTGATCTCCTTATCGATAACGATGAAGTGGCTGGCGCCTATTATTTGATTCACAAAAAGGCACTCGGTGGGGTTTGGGGTCGATTGAAAGACCACGTAATGACTGGCCGCTGGCACGATGCTGACGGAAAAGGGGACATTATCATCACCTTTAACCCAGATTTTTCCTTTTTTACTGCCGATTATCGCAATGATGATGAACCCGAAAAATGGCACAAGGACTCGTGGCACGGTTCGCTCAGACCTAATGAAACTTCCTCTTTTGAAGTCAACGGAAAGACGTTTCGCTGCGAATGATTTTGATATTAGTCCAAAAACTCAAGGCAAATGGGGTTGGGCACCTCAACTTCGCTCAGATAAGTCAATGTCCCTGCTTCCACATCTCTCTTAAAGACCACGACATTGTTGCTACTTTTGTTGGCCACCAATAAAAAGTTTTCATAAGGGTCCAACGAAAAATTACGTGGCCAATCTCCGTGAACGGATTGCCTTCCCACCAAACTCAATTTCCCGGAGGTAGCATCCACGGCAAAAATGACAATGGTGTTTTCCCCTCTATTGGAACCGTACAGAAACTTTCCATCGGCTGATAAATGAATATCGGCACAGGCATTTCTTCCTTTAAAATCTGGGGCCAAGGTTTCCACTACTTGAATTTCTTGATAGGTTCCATCAGTATTTTTCTCGAACACGGATATGGTAGCATTCAATTCATTGATGACATAGAGCAGCTTCCCATCCTGGCCAAATGTAAAATGTCGTGGTCCAGCTCCATCAACAAATGACAGCGTCTCTTGTTCTCCTGGCACAAACATGCCATCCGTTAGCTGGTAGCGTTTTATGGCATCGAGACCTAAATCAGCCACAAAAAGACCTTCTTTGGTAAATTGTGCCATGTGGGCATGGGGTGTTTTGGTGGTATCCAAAACTTTATGGTCAATTATTTGGGGGGCACTCCCAAAAGACCCATCTTCATTCAACCGATATAGTGCAACACTGCCTCCTGAATAGTTGGATACGGCCAAGCGGCCATCTCCTGAAAGTGCAACATGACAAGGGCCTGGGCCCCCAGTGCCCATGCTGTTTTGTAGTTCCAACCCTTCCTTATTGATTTTAAAAGCGGAAACACCTCCTCCCAGACTATCAAAATCTGCCGTTTCCTGTACTGCGTAAAGATGCTGTTTATCCTTGGAAATGGTCAAAAAGGAAGGGTTGGGAATCTTTGCTTCCAACTTTAAGGAGTCCAACTCTCCAGTTTCGGCATTAAATTGAAGTGAGTAGATGCCTTCGCTGTCTCCTTGGGTATAGGTTCCTATAAATATGGTGTGCATCTTCATTTTTTGGGAATCATCCGAACAAGCCATAAAGAATATGGCAACTAACAGAAGAAATATAAGGTTCTTCATTGATTTGTACATTAATTTTTTAAAACATCGAAAGTAACGTAATGTCATCAACTTTTTATCTTTATAATGTGAAAAATGATGTTTTATTACTTGTGCTTTGTAGTTTGGGAATTGCCCAAGGCCTCTTTTTGTGTGTGTATTTAATCACTTTGAAAAAGGGCAACCGTCTTGCACACCGATTCTTGGTGTTAGTGATATTAGGTTTGACAATCCGCATCGGAAAATCCATTTTAAATGTTTATTTGAACTTAGATTCCTGGCAGAGAAATCTTGGCATAGCCGGGATTCTAATTGTTGGTCCAAGCATATGGCTTTATGGCAAAATATTATTTTATAAACTAAAAAAACTCCCTATTTCGCTCTATCTACATTTTTTACCTTACCTCTTGTTTGTCATTTTCAGCGGTTACATTCCAAATCAAGGGGATACGCTATCACTTTTAGTTTATAGTGCAGTTTTTGGCCATCTTTTAGTCTATTTGGTTCTATCAATTTTTGTGCTGATTAAGAACAAGCAAGGCACACAACAAAAAATTTTCCAATGGTACCGTAACTTGATTTTCTGTATTGGTTTAATTTGGATTTTTTATGTTGGAAATGTTGCGGGGCTAATACCATTTTATATTGGTGGTGCACTTTTTTTTACTGTTTTGGTGTATATGCTCTCGTATTTCTTTTTACACAATCAAACATTTTCATTAGAAAAGTACCAAGGCTCTTCCATTGATAATACATCATCAAAAAGTCTGATGAAGTCAGTCACAAGTCTTTTTGAAAACTCGGAAATATACCTGAATCCAAAATTGACCTTAAGTGAAGTGGCCCAATCATTGGACACCTCACCCAGAATCCTCTCGCAAGTGGTCAATGAAAACAAAGCGATGAATTTCTCAGAGTTCGTAAATTATTATCGGATAGAAAAAGCTAAAGAACTCTTGATTTCACCAGTAGGGAAAAATGAAAAAATTGTTTCCATTGCCTACGATTCCGGTTTTGGCAATATAACCTCCTTCAATTTGGCCTTTAAATCGCTAACAGGTCTTACCCCTTCAAAGTATAGAGTATTGCACAGTTCTTTTTAAAGAAATTCATTTTAAAAATCATGATTCTTAAAGTTATAAAGAAATGAATCTTAGTTCTTTGGAGTAAATTTTATTCCATGCGATATCTACTCTTGCTCTTTGCTTTGCCCATCATTGGATGCAAATACACGGAGAACCCCCAAACAGCTTTAAAACAGGTCATTCCCAAAAAACAGATTGTTTTGGAGGGATTGAACCATCCATGGAGCATGGCATTTCTAACAAATACAACGGTTTTGGTCACTGAGAAAGACGGAAGCTTAGTAAAGGCCAACCTTGCAACCAAAGAGAAACAGATCATTAAAGGTTTTCCAGCGGACTTAACAGACAGCATTCGCGCAATCCATTTTGGAGACAATTCTGGAATCTTTGAAGTACTACTCGACCCGAATTTTACGGACTCTCCATGGGTTTATCTTTCATATACCGCCAAAAAAGACGGTTTGGGTACGACTACAAAGGTAGTTCGGGCCAAGATTAAAAACGATTCTCTTTACCAGCATGAAACTCTTCTCTTGGCGGAACCCTATACCAGAGAATATTTTCATTATGGGGGCGGTATGACCTTTGGCGCAGATGGAAAGCTTTATATCACTATTGGTGAACGTCTTTTTTGGGAAAGGGACGAGCCCGAAATTCCCATTTCCCAGGATTTGCGGGACAAACGTGGGAAAATTTTTCGCATTAATCCCAATGGGAGCATTCCGGACGATAATCCAAATTTTGGGCCCAGTGCAGTGCCCGGCATCTATGCTCTAGGAATACGAAATGCCCAAGGTATAACCGTACAACCGGGAACGAGTAATATTTGGTTTAGTGAACATGGCACAATTTTGGGCGATGAAATAAACATACTCAAAGCAGGTGCTAACTACGGATGGCCCAATGAAACCACTGGGAGGCTGCGAAGTGCTGACTATACACCTCCAAAATTGGAGGGCACCCAGTTTACTCCCCCAGCTTGGTTTTGGCACCAAACCGTGGCTCCCACAGGTCTCTGTTTTTATACTGGTGATGAATTTTTGCATTGGAATAACAACTTATTTGTTCCTGGTCTTTCACGTGGAAGTCTGTGGCGGTTTACCATTGATGGCGATACCATTAAAAGTGCTGAAGAACTGTTCCTTGATGAAAGGGTAAGGTTAAGAAAAGTAGTTCAAAGTCCAGATGGAAAGCTATTCCTGCTCACAGACGAGGACAACGGAAAAATTATTCAAATAATCCCACAATCGAAATAAATGAAAAAAATACTATTGCCTTTGGCATTATTCATTTCATATATTGGTTTTTCACAATCGGAAGAAGCTTCTATCCGAACAACCTTAAACCAATACTTAGAAGGTTCATCTTATAACAATACGGAAATGATAGAGAAAGCATTCTATAAGGAAGCTGAACTATTCTTATCTAAAGAAGGTCAGGAAATATGGGTGTTAAGTCCAAAAGAATACGCAGCCTTATTCGAAAACAGAACTAAAGGGGAGTTCAACGGAAGGGAAACATCTATTTTGGATATTGATATCAACCATACTATTGCCTCGGCGAAAGCTGAGATTAGGATTGAATCCCAAAATATGAGATTCATAGATATTTTCCTTTTAAAAAAACTATCTGGAAAATGGAAAATCATCAGTAAAGCGGCTACCCTACTACCTGATGAAAAATAGTTGAGGTCATACTTAACTCATCGACGAAGATATTTGTCTATTTCCTTTTTCAGGAAAACCCCCGTTACTACCGTGGAAAGGGTATCTGCAATAGGAAAAGATATCCACACCCCGGTCTCTTCCCAAAAATGAGGCAAAATCAGAATCAAAGGGATAAAAAAGAAACCTTGTCGAGTTAAGGTAAGCAATAGCGCTGGAATGGCCTTTCCAACGGCCTGAAAATACGCTGCCCCAATCAACTGCAAAGCAATAATAGGTGTGGCGGCAAAGACCAATCGCATAGCAAAAGGGGCATGTTGTAGGACAAAGGCATTTGTTGCCAGTTCCTTTTCGGAAAGCTCGGGTCTGTTGCTTAAAAATAAGGATGCTATCTCGCCGGGAAATACCATAAGTACCACAAATACCAAAGTAGCTACCAGAGCAGCATATTTTATGGCCGTGTAGATAGATTCCTTCACCCGGTCATATTTTTCCGCTCCGTAATTAAACCCAGCAATGGGTAAGAATCCTTGGGTCACGCCAAAAACTGGGAACAGGGCAAACATCAACATTCTACCAATAATGGCATAAACAGCTACCATGGCCTCACCTCCCAAATTGAAGAGAATATTGTTCATAAGCAGGTAGGTGATACTGGTCACTGCCTGTCGCGCCAAGGTCACAAAACCAAGCGAGCCTATTTCTCTTAAAATGGGCATGTCCAATCCAAAATGGGGCAGGCTTATCTTTAATTCGGAGTTATTGGAGAGAAAGAAGTACAGGATATATACAAAGCACAATAAATACCCTACCGTTGTGGCCCACGCAGCCCCGTGCATTCCCCAATCGAACACATAAATAAAAATATAATCCATGAGTAGATTGCCCACTGAGGGGATGATCATGGCAATCATGGCGAACTTAGGCTTTCCCTCGGCCCGGATGACGGTATTACCCATCATGCAGAGCGCCAAAAAGGGAACTCCATACAGAATTATCGTGTAATAGATTTTTGCAGGGTCAAAGATAGCGCCCTTACCTCCAAAAGCCGGAATAAGTGAATCTACGTAGTAGAGTCCCAAGGCCACCATGGAAATCGTAACAATAAGGGTAAGCGTTATCTGGTTGCCAAATGTTTTTAGGGCCTTGTCTTTATTGTTGGCCCCCAGAGCCCTAGAGATGATGCTGGAACCCCCAATACCGATGGCCATTCCCAAAGCAGCAATAAAAAATGACACTGGGAGTACCACGTTTATGGCAGCAATGGCGATGGAGCCTATCCAATTTCCAACGAAAATGGAATCCACCAGAACATTGAGGGACATTACTAGGATACCAATCGAAGCCGGAACGGCCTGTTTGATGAGCAATTTTCCAATGGGTTCTACCCCAAGTTCTTCAGAGGTTACTTTGGCCATGCCAATGTTTGTACTTTGAAAGTGAAATTTATAGGCAGTGTGGTTTCTCCACAACTACAATACCTTTATTGAATTTGTTTTCGCTATTGGACCTTAGTTTCTGGAAGCACTTCTTTTTCTTGCCATTCGTTGATCCATGTGCCCATTAATTCGGCCCAATCATCCCTATCATTTAAACAGGCAATATGCTTATATTCTTCACCGCCTGCTTCTTGAAATTGATGCTTTCCCTCCATGGCTATTTCCTCCAAGGTCTCCAAACAATCGCTTACAAAAGCTGGGGTGATCACCACCAATCGTTTTTTGCCTTCTTGGGCCAAGCGTTCAAATTCTTTATCGGTAAACGGTTGCAGCCAGGGGTCGCTTCCCAATCGGGATTGGAAGGATGAACTGATTTTGGTTTCATCTAAATCCAAGGCTTTCTTTATCAATTCCGTTGTATCCAAACATTGGTGTTTATAACAGGTGTGGTGCGCCACGGAGTTGGTTTTGCAACATTGCCCATCTATTTTACAGTGGAATTTGGTCGGATCCGACTTTTTAATGTGCCGCTCCGGAATTCCATGATAGGAAAACAAGATATGGTCGTATTCAAAACCTTTTAATCCTTCAGCGATACTTTTTGACAACACCTTTACATAATCCGGGTTACTATAAAATGCCGGCAAGGTGGTCAACTGCATCTCAGGAAAATCCTCTTGCTGCACTTCCATCGCCTTTACCACAACCGTTTCGTAGGACGACATGGCGTAGTGAGGATATAAGGGCACCAACAATACCTCATCCACCCCTTGCTCCTTTAATTCTTGAAGGGCATTTTTAATGGACATGGAGCCATAACGCATTCCCAAAGCAATGGGGAGACTGGTGTGTTGGCGAACTTTATCCATAAATCGTTCAGAAATGACAATAAGTGGAGAACCTTCATCCCACCATATTTTGGAATAGGCTTCTGCCGAACGTTTGGGACGTGTGTTTAGAATGATTCCCCGTACGATGATATTTCGGAGAATGGGATTCACGTCAATAACACGCTCATCCATCAAAAATTCATCTAAATACGGCTTTACATCTTTTGGGGTGGGGCTATCTGGCGAGCCCAGATTGACCAATAAAACTCCTTTTGGCACAGCTTTTTGTTTTAGTTTTCAAAAATACAACTTGGTACCGACTTTGCATTTCCCCTTCCAAAATACTTTCTTATAGGTTAATAATGAAATTCAATCCAGAAATGAAGGCGTCAATTCCGCCCTACTCGCTTTTCTCCCTTATTTTTGTGATATGGATTCATTTTACGAGAACGTTTCAAAAGAATCATTGATATACCTTGGGGTTACCCTTTTCTGCTTGATATTCTTGTATTGGGCCGCCTCGGTACTGTTGAAACGATTGGGCAAGAATCCCAAATATCTTTTGCCTTCAGGGTCTTTCCGAAAATTGGCATTCCCACTGATCCTGATTTTCGTATCTGTCATCCTTCGGATGAAATCCCTGCGAGATCTATTGAATTTGGAGGATTCTGGTTTTTGGTTTAGAAAAGCAAGCACCCTATTGTTCATCCTTGCCATGACCTGGCTTGTAATTGCTCTACTAAAGATTGTTAAAAAAGCGGTTATCAGAAATTATGATGTTGGGGAATCCGACAATTTAAAGGCCAGAAAAATTTATACCCAATTCACCATCTTGGAACGTATTGTCATTTTCATCGTCATTATTTTGGCAGCAGGGCTGGCGCTGATGAGCTTTGAAGAAATTCGGGAAGTGGGCATAAGTGTTTTTGCTTCAGCTGGTGTTGCGGGTATTATTATTGGGTTTTCAGCCCAAAAACTTATTGGTACCATCTTGGCCGGTATACAAATTGCCATTGCCCAGCCTATAAAGCTAGACGATGTTGTTATTGTAGAAGGGGAATGGGGCCGTATTGAAGAGATTACATTGACATATGTGGTGGTGGCCATTTGGGACAAACGACGATTGATTGTGCCTACGCCCTATTTTATTGAAAAACCTTTCCAAAACTGGACCAAGACTTCCTCGGATATTCTCGGCACCGTGTTTCTATATGTGGATTATAAAGTTCCATTTGATAAGTTGCGCGAGGAACTGACCCGGGTTTTGAACAGTACTGATTTGTGGGATGGAAAGGTGGATGTGCTTCAAGTTACAGATTCCAAGCCTAATTTTGTTGAAGTTAGGGCCTTGATGAGCGCCAAGGATTCATCCACTGCTTGGGACTTGCGGGTCCATGTCCGTGAAAAATTGATTGTGTACCTTCAAGAAAATTATCCTGAAAGTATTGCCAGAACCCGAGTACTTTTGCAGCAACCTGATACGTATGAAAATGAATCTTAGAATACTTTGCCTTTTTCTACTTGTTGGCTCGATGGCATATAGTCAACAAATTACATGTTCGCCAAAGGACAAGTCCTTATTCGAGTCTAAAATTGATGCGTTGCAAGAGGTAAAAGCGTCCAAATTGGGTGACACCCTTGCATTGATTGGCAAGTCGTTTATGGGCATTCCCTATGTCGAAAAAACATTGGAAATTGGCGAAATAGAAACTTTGGTGGTGAACTTTAGCGGGTTGGATTGCACTACTTTTGTGGAAAATGTATTGGTTTTTGGGTCTATGCTCAAACAAGACCAACGTTCTTTTGAAGACTTTGTCAAAAATTTAGAAACCATTCGGTATAGAGACGGTGAGATAAACGGCTACCCTTCTCGTTTACATTATTTTACGGATTGGATTCGAAATAATCAGAAGAAGGGCTTGGTCAAAGATATCACCTCGGAATTGGGAGGTGTAGCACTTAATAAGCCCATCAATTTTATGGGAACACATCGGTCATTGTATCCGTTTTTGGCGAATGAAGCCAATTTTGAGGCTATGCTTCGAGTGGAAAAGGAGCTGGCTGAGGAAGAACTTTGTTATTTGCCCAAAGACCAGATAGAAAGCAAAGAACAGTTCATCCAGTCCGGTGACATTATTGCTTTGGCCACTTCCATTAAAGGGTTGGATGTAACACACACCGGTATTGCCATACATCAACCTAACGGCAGATTGCATCTGCTCCACGCATCGAGCAAAAATGGTGAAGTGGAAATTTCTGAATTACCTCTTGCAGATTATCTAAAAGGGATTAAAAGCAACATTGGAATCATTGTGGCGAGACCCACATTACTTTCGTTTTAGACACCATTCAATACCCCCTAAAAGGTGCTGCCTAAATAGTGGCTCATCAAACGATTCATCCGTGTGGCCTCCTCCCGTATAAAAAGATCGACCTCCATCAAACTCATGGTACCAAGCAATTGGATGATTTTCGCCATTGGTCCCACCCTCATAACTGGTTTCATCCAAGTTCATCAATACGGTAACGTTCTGATTCAAGTTCTTAAAGTTGTACCACTCATCACTGCGGGACCATACATCAGGCAAATGTGAGGTTGACGGGTGTGATTTGTTCAACACATGGATTTTTGCACTGCGCACATTAGGGTTGTTTGGGTGGTTTGTAAAATAGCCGCCCACCAGTTTTCCATACCAAGGCCAATCAAACTCCGTATCTGAAGCGGCATGGATTCCTAAAAAGGCGCCTCCATTTTTAATGTAACTTTCAAAAGCTTTTTGTTGGTTGTCATTTAAAACATCAAGTGTAGTACTCAGAAAAACCACCAGTTTATAATTGGCCAAGTTTTGCGGTGTAAAATCTTCCGAAGACTCAGTTTGCAAGGCAATGAACCCATTTTTTCGACCTAATTCCCGTAAGGTCTTCACGCCTTTTTCAATGGATTGATGACGATATCCACTGGTTTTAGTGAAAACCATCACCAATTCGGGCATTTTTGCATTTTCTGCACCTTCAGTATTGGGTTTATCTTGACTCCATGTAGTTGTTACAAAACATACAGCTAAAAAGGATGATAAGAGTAATTTCATTATTGTGATTTTTATGCGTTTGAAGTTAAATATTTTTTTGGCGTGGTGCCGTATTTCTTTTTAAAAGAAGTTATAAAATGGCTTGCAGTACTGTAGCCCACCTTTAAACCAACTTCATTCACATTGTGTTTTCCCGTTTCCAACATCTTTCGGGCATATTCCATTTTATAATCGAACAAAAAGCCGTAAACCGAGTCCCCATAAATCTGTTTGAAACCTTCCTTTAACTTTTTCAAACTTAATCCTATTTCCGTGGACAACTCAGCTAGGGTAGGTGGCTCTGCCATTCTGGAAATCATGATTTCCTTGGCCATTTTTATACGGCGGACATTGTCTTCATCGGCCAAAAAGGGACATTGCTCCAAATCAGCTTCTTCAGTTTTATTGAAATAGAGAGATATGAGTTCGTACACCTTTCCCTTAATGTAAAGCTTCTTAATGGAAGGATGTAGGTTGTAGTTCATTAATTGACTCAATACCACCGCGATGGCCGGGGAAACCACTTCTTGGGAATAATATTTCTTTTCCTTGTTCTCCCCACTTAAAAATGGAATGTAATCCGCCTCATTGGAAAATAGGGAATGGAACTTACGAATGGTCATCACCACCGATAGCAACCAAGAATTTGGCGAAACGGTCAAGTCAAGCGGCAAATCTTTTTGGGTATTGTAGAGCAACAGAGAATTTTCTTCCGTTACTTCAAGTTGGTAATGCCCTTCATTAAAATTGAACAAGGATTTCCCCTTCAAACAAAAGTGGAATTGGATGAAGGAACTGTCAATATCTCGTTCAATCATTTGAAAATCTTTGGTATCGTTCTGAATTTTAAGGATATAAAACCCATCTTCCACCAAAATCTCATCATAGGACCCTTTAGCGATATTTTCAATGGCCATATTTGATTTCATATCATGGAGTTTTCAATTTAGAATGACTCTAAATTATGCTTACAAACATCAAATTTATCAATAAAAATAGTGTTTTAGCCCGTTTTGGCTAAAATTTGGGACGAAAATTATTCTGTTGGTTATTTATAGTTCCGCTAGCGTTATTTTTTATTGGATAACACCCCTATTTTTGTGCTGCGATTTTAATCCTTTATGAGGAATTACAACATTTCCAAACATAATTCCTTCTATGCCATTGGGCTGAGCTACAAGAAGGCTGATGCGGAGGTACGGGGAAAGTTCAGTCTGGATGTTCCTGCCATAGACCACATTTTGGTGAAGGCAAAGGAACTCGGGATTGATGGTCTCTTGGCCATATCTACCTGTAACCGTACAGAGCTTTACGGTTTTGCACAACATCCTTATCAGCTTATCAAACTGCTTTGCGACCAAACTCTGGGCACTGTTGAAGAGTTTCAAGAAGTGGCCTATGTATACAAAAACCATGAGGCCATTTCGCATATGTTTCGGGTTGGTACTGGATTGGATAGCCAGATTTTGGGGGATTTTGAAATCATTAGCCAAATCAAGCAGGGATTTTATAGGTCACGCAAGTTGGGGATGGCCAATCCATTTTTAGAGCGCTTGTGCAATTCCGTCATCCAAGCCAGTAAACGTATAAAAAATGAAACGGAGTTGTCGTCCGGCGCCACATCGGTTGCCTTTGCCTCCGTAAAATATATTTTGGACAATGTTCCTGATATCTCCGAAAAGAATATTTTGCTCTTTGGAACTGGGAAAATTGGAAGGAACACCTGTGAAAACCTCATTAAACATTCCAACAACTCCCACATCACCCTTATCAACCGCACCCGTGAAAAAGCCGAGGATGTGGCCGGAAAGTTTCATTTGACCGTTAAGGATTATGGGGATCTTCAGACCGAAATACGGAAAGCCGATATTTTGGTAGTGGCCACAGGCGCCCAATTACCTACAGTTTCCAAAGCATTGATCTATCCTAAAAAACCACTATTGATTTTAGATCTTTCCGTTCCCAAAAATGTATCGGATGATGTGCTGGAACTTGAAAACATTTCTTTGGTACATTTAGATCAGCTATCCCAAATCACGGATGATGCCCTTGCCAAGAGAAAAGAGTATATTCCCAAAGCAGAAGTTATTATTGATCAGGTGAAAAAGGATTTTCTAAAATGGTTGGAGACCCGAAAATTTGCGCCGGTAATCAATGCGCTCAAGGAGAAACTGAAAACCATGAAGGCCGAAGAAATTGACTTTCATTCCAAAAAAATAAACGACTTCAACCAAGACCAGGCCGAGATGATATCTGAGCGAATCATCCAAAAAATCACCAAACAATTCGCCAACCACCTTAAACGATCCGAGGTAGATACCGAAGATAGTCTGGACCTTATCCAAAGAGTCTTTGAACTGGAAATAGATTCGAGGAAATGAGTAAAATCATAAAAATTGGCACCCGCGATAGTGAACTGGCACTGTGGCAAGCTACCACCGTGCAGGAAAAGCTCGAATCTTTAGGGTTTGACACCACTCTGGTCCCAATAAAGTCCACTGGCGATGAAGTTCTGGACAAACCCCTTTACGAACTTGGAATAACTGGAATTTTCACCAAAACGTTGGACATTGCCCTTCTAAAAGGCCAGATTGACATCGCCGTTCATTCCATGAAAGATGTGCCCACGCAATTGCCCAAAGGCATTGTACAGGTAGCCGTTTTGGAACGTGCCATTTCAAACGATATTTTGGTGCATAAAGGTGCTGGATTTCTGGAATCCAATGCCCCAGCTACCATTGCCACAGGAAGTCTGCGGCGAAAAGCACAGTGGCTTCACAAATATCCGAGTCATAATGTGGTGGACCTACGGGGGAATGTCAACACTCGGCTCATAAAATTAATTGAAAACGATTGGCAAGGTGCCATTTTTGCACAAGCAGGATTGGAGCGCATAAAATTGTTGCCAAAGGATGCTGTGGTTTTGGACTGGATGATTCCCGCACCAGCCCAAGGTGCCATGGTGGTGGTAGCACAAAACAATGATGATTTTTCCATAAAAGCCCTTAAAAAACTCAATGACGCCAATTCTGAATTGGCCACTACCATTGAGCGAGAATTTCTACGCACTTTGGAAGGGGGATGTACTGCACCCATTGGAGCGTTGGCGCAATTTGAAGACCAAGCGGTACATTTTGAGGGTGTTCTGTTTTCTTTGGACGGCAAACAACGTCTTGGGATAAAGAAGAGTGTTCCCATTAAAGAAGCAGAGGGATTGGGAAGTAAATGCGCCAAAGAAATATTGAGCCAGGGAGGAGATAAATTGATGCAAGAAATCCGAAATGAAAACAGTGCTCTCCACTAAAATATTGACTCCTTCCCAAAAAGAACTGTTCCTGAATTCCGGGTTGGGCTTGGTTGAATACAATGCCCTGAAAATAGAATTTCTAGATGTTGAAATTCCTTTACGCTGCAAAAACTATATTTTTACGAGCAAAAACGCTGTAAAAGGTTTTTTGCAACAGGCCCAGGGTTCAGATTACTCCGATTGTCAGACGTTTTGTGTTGGTGAAAAGACCAAACGCTTTTTGGAGGAAAACGGGCTAAAAGTGATAAAAGTAGCTGATAATTCTGCCGATTTGGCCCATTTTATAGCGAAAAACCATCAAAATGAGGAATTTTTATTTGTTTGTGGAAACCTGAGACGAGAAGAGTTGCCACAGATTCTTTCAGAAAATAACGTTCAGTATAAAGAGATTGAGGCCTACCGAATACATCTAAACACAAAACGTTTTAATCGCGAGTTTGATGGAATTCTTTTCTTCAGCCCCAGTGGGGTACGGAGCTATGTTCAGGACAATCAAATTGATGGAGAATCCATTTTCTGTATTGGTGAAACCACAGCTGCGGAAGCAGCTAAATATTCAAAACAAATTATAGTGGCCAACAGACCTACCGTGGAAAATGTGTTGGTACAGGCCATAAACCATTTCAAAAACAAAGTATGATCAAAAACGATTTGTTCCTAAGAGCGTTAAAAGGTGAAATTGTTGATCGTCCTCCGGTTTGGATGATGCGTCAAGCGGGTCGTTACCTTCCAGAGTTTATGGAACTGCGTAAAAAATACGATTTCTTTACCCGATGCCAGACACCAGAATTGGCTTCGGAAATCACAGTTCAACCTATCCGACGCTACGGAATGGATGCCGCCATTTTATTTTCTGATATTTTGGTCATTCCACAGGCCATGGACATCGAGGTGCAGATGAAACCCAACTTTGGGCCTTATTTGCCAAATCCCATTCGTTCAAAAGAAGATTTGGACAAGGTAATTGTTCCTGATATTCAGGATACCTTGGGTTACGTTATGGATGCCATCAGCATGACCAAGAAAAAATTGGCGGATGAGATTCCATTGATTGGTTTTGCCGGTTCACCATGGACCATTCTCTGCTATTGTGTGGAAGGGCAGGGCAGCAAAAGTTTCGACAAGGCTCGCGGATTCTGTTTTACCCAACCGAAAGCTGCTCATGCGCTGCTCCAAAAAATAACGGATACGACCATCGCATATCTTAAAGCCAAGGTCAAAGCTGGGGTAAACGCTGTTCAAGTCTTCGATTCTTGGGGAGGAATGCTATCGCCAGAAGATTATCAAGAATTTTCATGGAAGTACATTCAACAGATTGTGGACGCCTTAAAAGAGGAAGCACCTGTAATTGTCTTTGGAAAGGGCTGTTGGTTCGCACTTGGCAAAATGGCAGAATCTGGAGCCTCGGCAGTGGGTGTTGATTGGACTTGTTCTGCTAAAAATGCTAGATATTTAACAGGTGGTAGAATTACCTTGCAAGGCAATTTTGATCCTGCTCGCTTACTGTCCCCTCCAGAAAAGATTAAGGAAATGGTGACGCAAATGATTCGTGATTTTGGCAAGGATAGATACGTGGCAAATCTGGGTCATGGTATCTTGCCCCACATTCCTGTGGAGAATGCCAAGGCCTTTATCGATGCAGTAAAAGAGTATTCGGAGTGAATCCAATATCAGTGTTAAAACGGGTAAGTTTTAAAAATATACTGAAAGTTATATTTATTGGGTTTCAATTTCCGCTATTTGTACTACCAACCTTAAAGGCTACCAAAGATTGCATGAAGACTTCCACAGAACTATATGGCCGACTACATTACAAAAACGGCCCTGCCAATGCCTTTAGGCATGCATTCTGGAACTATTTGATTGCGAAAAGATGTTTTAAATGGCGTAAAAACGAAGCAGTTGTTTTGAACTGGGCCGAAAAAATTACAGATTGGCATGAAAATGCTTTTCCAAACAAACCATTGGCCAAAAAAATGGATTTGCACAACAACGCCGTGGGGAGAACTATTTTTAAAACACATTTTGAGCAAACCGAAGCCAATGTAATCGAGATGTTAAGAAAAATGGCATTGGATTCCATTCCAGTGCATTCATCTTCAGATTTCGCAGATTTTGAAAATCAACTTGTTCACATAACCGAAGCATGATGAAGGATAAATTTTACGCATATATTGAACAACTTCAGGACACCATTACCTCAAAATTGGAAGAGGTGGACGGTTCCGCCAAATTCCAACAGGATATTTGGGAGCGCCCTGAGGGCGGCGGAGGACGAACCCGGGTTATTGCAAATGGTGCCGTTTTTGAAAAAGGTGGCGTAAATATTTCAAAAGTATTTGGAGAACTTCCGGAAAGTATGCAAAAATACTTCGGTGTCTCCGATGCCAATTTTTTTGCCTGTGGCCTTAGTTTGGTCCTTCATCCCAAAAACCCAATGGCACCTACCGTACATGCCAATTGGCGTTATTTTGAGATGTACAATAAAGATGGGGAAATCGTTGATCAGTGGTTTGGGGGTGGACAGGATCTCACTCCTTATTATTTGTTCGATGAGGATGCAACGCATTTTCATACAGTTAGTAAAACCGTCTGTGATGCCCATAACCCAGAATTTTATTCAGCCTATAAAAAGAAATGTGATGAATATTTTTGGAATTCACACCGCAACGAAGCTCGTGGAATAGGCGGGTTGTTCTTTGATTATTGCAAAGCAAGCGATACCATGCAAATGGAAGATTGGTACAATTTTGTAACAGACGTAGGTGACAGTTTTTTGGGAGCCTATGTGCCCATCATTCAAAAAAGAAAGAACCTCTCTTTTACTAAAGAGCAACGGGATTGGCAGGAAATTCGTAGAGGACGCTACGTGGAATTCAATTTGGTACATGATAAAGGCACCTTGTTCGGGCTTAGGACCAATGGCCGAATTGAAAGTATTTTGATGAGCTTGCCACCTCACGTGCAATGGCGGTACAACCATCATCCAGATAAAGGAAGTCAAGAAGAAAAACTCATTGAAGTATTACAAAAGCCCAAAAATTGGGTTTAATCCGTAGCTTTGTTAAAGTTGCAAACCTATGAAACAGAAAATTTATCAAATCGACGCATTTACAGATCAGTTGTTTGGTGGCAACCCTGCAGCAGTATGCATACTGGATACTTGGCTGGAAAATGAGTTGATGCAAAAAATTGCAGAAGAAAACAATTTGGCCGAAACAGCTTTCGCCGTTCAAAAGGGAGAAACTTATGAATTGCGCTGGTTTACTCCTGAAATTGAGGTGGATTTGTGCGGTCATGCGACATTAGCCACTGCCTTTGTGCTTTTTAACTACTATGGAGTAGCAGAAAATACCATTCAGTTTTATTCTCCGAGAAGTGGCGAGCTTACCGTTAAAAAAGGTGCTAATGGTTGGATGACCTTGGATTTTCCCACCGATCCCATAGTTGCCATCCGAAATATCACAGAATTGGACAACGCCATTGGCCTTACTCCAACGCAAACATTAAAGGGAAAAACGGATTATGTTATGGTCTACAACTCCCAACAAGAAGTTGAAGCCATATCTCCTAACTTTCACTTATTGAATCAGTTGGATTGCAGGGGAGTAATCGCGACCGCTCCTGGTGATGAAGTTGATTTTGTTTCTCGCTTTTTTGCTCCAAAGTGTGGTATTCCTGAAGACCCTGTTACCGGCTCCGCTCATACTTCCTTATCTCCCTATTGGTCCAAAGTGCTTAAAAAAAACAAAATGACCGCCAAACAACTTTCCAAACGACGAGGTGATTTGGTCTGTGAATATTTAGGTGATCGTGTAAAGATTTCGGGCAAAGCTGTTCCCTATCTCATTGGTGAAATAGATATATGATATTAGCTATAAGTACCAAGCAATAAACTCTAAGCTATGGGAAACTATAAAAATTATAAGGTCTGGGAAAAATCCCATCAACTAGTGCTAAAGGTTTATAGCTTGACTAAGGTTTTTCCAAAATCGGAACAGTATAATCTTACCTCTCAAATGAACAGGGCCAGCGTTTCCATCCCTACAAATATTGCAGAAGGATGTGGGCGAGAAACTCAAAAGGAATTTATTAGATTTTTATATATCGCTTCAGGTTCTGCTCACGAATTGGATTATCTTATGCTATTGGCTTCCGACTTGGGTTATATTGAATCGGAAATATCAAAAAACATTATTTCAGAAATAGATGAAGTCAAGAAAATGCTTGCTTCATTAATCAATACCATAAAAACATCACTTAAAACTTAAATCATCAGCTTAAAGCTTATGGCTTATCACTGAAAACTTAAAACATGTACCCACTTATACGAAACCGTCGCCTTCGCACCTCAGAATCCATCCGTAGATTGATTCGCGAAACCCTTGTAACACCAGATGATTTTCTAGTACCGCTTTTTGTGGTGGAAGGAAATGGCATTAAAGAAGAAATTGCTTCAATGCCCAACTATTTCCGGTTGAGCTTGGACAATCTTGAAAAAGAAGTTAAGGAACTCTGGAACATGGGTCTCTGTGCAGTATTACTTTTTGTAAAGGTTGATGATAACCTTAAAGATAACAAAGGAACAGAAGCAATAAACCCGAACGGATTAATGCAACGCGCCATAAAAACGGTAAAAAATGCCTGTCCGCAAATGTTGGTGATGACCGATGTGGCCCTTGACCCCTTTTCCTCCTACGGACATGATGGGATTGTGGCTGAAGGACAAATCTTGAATGATGAAACTACTGAGGTTCTGGCCGAAATGAGCGTATCACACGCCAAAGCTGGCGCCGATTTTGTGGCACCAAGTGATATGATGGACGGTCGAATCCTTACCATTCGTGAAGCTTTGGAGGATGAAGGGTTCACCAATACGGGTATCATGGCCTATTCTGCTAAATATGCCAGTGCTTTTTACGGTCCTTTCCGTGATGCGTTGGATTCAGCACCTGTTGATATTGCCAATGTGCCCAAGGACAAAAAGACGTATCAGATGGATTATGCCAATCGGTATGAGGCTATCAAGGAAACCCAAATGGACATTGACGAAGGTGCCGATATCGTTATGGTAAAACCCGGTCTTTGTTATTTGGATATTGTTCGGGAAATCAAAAACGAGGTAGAGGTACCCGTTGCGGTCTACCAAGTTTCCGGTGAATATGCCATGGTGAAGGCAGCTGCAGAAAAAGGTTGGTTGGATCATGATGCAGTGGTGCTGGAGCAACTCACAGCCATAAAACGGGCCGGTGCGGATATTATCGCTTCGTATTTTGCCAAGGATTTTGTGCGAACTCTTGGATAAATATTTCGCTTTTTCCATGAATAAATTTTTTCTTGCATCTTTTTGCTCTTTCATCTTTTTTCAAATGGGTCATACCCAAAATGAACTCATCCATGCCTACCCTTCCAAATTGGGCTTGGACAGTACTTTTATCTATCAAAAAGTGGATTCCATAATGCTTTTGGGCATAAAAGAGCAGGCCTTCCCCGGAGCACAGCTTTTGGTAGCTAAAAATGATACTGTTGTTTTTCATCAAGCGTATGGTTTTCATACCTATGACAGTCTTCAACCTGTTGCGTTAAATGACCTTTACGACTTGGCATCGGTCACCAAGGTGTTGGGACCACTTCCTGCGCTAATGAAGTTGGTGGACGAGGGAAAACTCGATTTGGACAAACCTTTTAGCACCTATTGGAAACCCTGGAGAAATCGAAAGGATAAAAAAGACCTTACCCTGCGTGAAATATTAAGCCATCAAGCTGGGTTGATTCCCTATATTGTCTTTTTACAAAAAGTCATCAAAAATGGGAAATTGAAAAGTCGGTTTGTTCGAACTACGCCACATAAACGATTTGAAAAACAAGTCTACGACAACCTCTACATCAACCGTCGTTTTGAGCGTAAAATGCACCGAATCATCAATCGCTCAAAGGTCTCCAACGAAAAAAAGTACCTCTATTCCGGTCTATCTTTTCTGATTTTTCCAACCTTGATAGAACAACTCACCCAAACTGATTACCAAACCTATTTGAACAACAATTTCTACAAGCCTTTGGGTTGCCATACCCTGGGCTATTTGCCAAGCCTAAAACAATGGGTAAATCCAATTGTTCCTACGGAAAATGATACCCTTTTTAGAAAAACAGTGGTCAACGGGTGGGTGCACGACGAAAATGCCTCGCTTATGGGTGGCGTTTCAGGTAATGCAGGGTTGTTCGGTACGGCAGATGACCTTGCCAAAATGATGTTGTTCTATCAAAACTTTGGAGCAGCTAACGGAAGGCAGCTCATCTCAAAAGAAACATTCAGGGAGTTTACTGCCGTTCAATATCCCAAAAACAAAAATAGACGGGGACTGGGCTTTGACAAGCCATTGCTAAACAACTCAGAGCTTCCCTTTGAAGAAGCCTACCCTTCACCCTTGGCCAGTCCTACCAGCTTTGGACATTCAGGATTTACAGGGACCTTGGTTTGGGCGGATCCTGAAAACAAGTTGGTTTTTATCTTTCTTTCCAACAGGGTATATCCTTCAAGAGACCATCGAAATTTGTATGATTTGAACATTAGAACTGCCTTAATGGATGTTTTTTACAGAGCATAGAGAATCCCTGATCAAAATTGATTCCTATTCGTTATCTTGGTACTCAAGATTTAGCCTATGGGACTACTCATTTTTTATGCCCTTATTTCCATTTTCTTTTCCTTTCTATGCTCCATTTTGGAAGCCGTACTTTTGAGCATTACCCCTACCTTCATCAACGTTAAAAAACTGGAAGGTAAAGATTACGCCGCTACTTTGGAATCTTTAAAGAAGGATGTGGACAAACCCTTAATTGCCATCCTAACCCTTAACACCGTTGCCCATACGGTAGGTGCCATTTTGGTGGGGGTACAGGCCAAAGTCGCTTATGCCGAACTATATGGTTCAACCCAAAGAACCGTACTAGGATTTCAGTTTACGGAGGATTTAATGGTAGGAATTGTCTCAACTATAATGACCATATTGATTTTGGTCGCTTCGGAAATCATTCCCAAGACTATTGGAGCCACCTATTGGAAACAACTGGCCAACTTTACCGCAAAGGCATTGACCATTATGGTTTTTGTGCTGAAATGGACTGGATTGCTATGGATCCTCCAACTGTTTACAAGATTGATTGGCAAAAAAGGACCTCATGGGAGTGTACTCAGCCGGGAGGATTTTACAGCGATGACCGACATTGCCCACGAAGAAGGTGTTTTTCAAGAATCTGAATCTAAAGTCATCAAAAACCTTTTAAAGTTTGATGAAATCTTGGCGAAAGATGTTATGACACCCAGAACCGTGATGAAAATCGCCTCAGAGGACAAGACTATTAACGATTTTTTTGAAGCCAATCAACCCCTTCGTTTCTCCAGAATTCCGTTGTACAAAGACCGAATGGACAACATTACCGGTTTCTTTTTAAAGGATGAGCTTATGGAAGCCATCATCAACAAAAGAGGTTCGGAAAAACTTTCAACCTTAAAGCGGGAATTATTGGTATCCAACCGAAGCATTCCTATCCCAGAACTTTTTGAGAAGTTTGTGGAAAAAAGAGAGCAGATTTCTTTGGTGGTAGACGAGTATGGTTCGGTAAGTGGGTTGGTGACCATGGAAGATGTCATTGAAACTCTATTGGGTCTGGAGATAATGGACGAAAGCGATAACGTAGAAGACCTTCAAATGTTGGCCAGACAGAACTGGGAGACTCGCGCAAAGCGTTTAGGAATTATTGAAGGTAAGCGTAAACTAAAGTAGTGGAAGTTGCTTATTTACAAACACCTATTGGTTTAGCAGAGTTTCAAGGTGATGAAAATGGGCTTGCCTCCGTATCTGTACTAAACGAAACAAAACCTATTGGTATAATTCCTGAAGTTTTAGAGGATGCCGTGTACCAGTTTCGGGAATATTTTGATGGTACCCGACAGCAATTCGACCTTAAACTTAACCCTATCGGAACCGATTTTCAAAAAAGGGTTTGGGATGCCCTACTTAAAATTCCTTTTGGAAAAACCATTTCTTATTTAGACCTTTCCAAACAACTGGGCGATGTAAAGGCCATACGTGCAGTAGCCTCGGCCAATGGTAAAAATCCGCTCTGGATTGTTGTTCCCTGCCATCGTGTTATTGGGAGCAACGGAGACCTCACTGGATATGCAGGTGGACTGCATAGAAAAAAATGGTTGTTGGAACATGAGAGTCCTGCCAAGCAGACGACGCTCTTTTAATAGTTTACCATGCTTTACAAACTTAACCTGGAACATATCCTTTTTTTGGATATCGAAACTGTACCTCAAAAACCGAGTTTTACTGATTTGGATGAAGTTGCCCAAACCCTTTGGAAACAAAAATCCCAGTATCAGCGCAAAGAAGAGTTTACCGCTGAAGAGTTTTACGAACGAGCCGGTATTTGGGCCGAATTCGGAAAAATTGTCTGCATTTCCGTGGGCTATTTTACGCACAAAGGGGATGTACGCAGTTTTAGAGTCACCTCTTTTCACGGAGACGAAGCTCACATCCTGACCCAATTTAAACAATTGCTGAAGGACCATTTTAGTCAGGCCAAACATCTACTTTGTGCCCATAACGGCAAGGAATTCGACTTTCCCTACATCGCACGCCGAATGGTCATCAATGGCATCAACCTACCCTACAAATTGGACCTTTTCGGGAAAAAACCATGGGAAGTATCCCATTTGGACACTATGGAACTCTGGAAATTCGGGGATTACAAACATTACACATCCCTAAAATTGTTGGCGCATGTATTGGGAATTCCCTCCCCTAAAGAAGATATGGATGGCAGTATGGTCAAAGATGTATTTTACGAGGACAAGGATTTGGACCGCATCATTTCGTATTGCGAGTTGGATGTGGTGACCACGGCCCAAGTTTTTCTTCGCATGCGCAATGAGGCCCTATTATCGGAGGATGAAATCAAGAAGGTTTAAAAATCAATGAAAAATAACAATTTCCAATTGTCATTCTGAGCGGAGCGAAGAATCTGTTGTTTGGCTAAAGTTTAATAGAAAGTAGTTTGACACAAATTGCACGAATGAGCACGAACAAGTCTAGTGTCTTGATTCTTGGATTTGCACTTGAAACTTGAACTTGCATCAGTTTTTATAAAACTTCGTGCTTCTTGCCCCTGCATGATCCTGTACCAACAGCACATACAATCCGGAGGCAAGGGAAGAAACATTGATAGCCTCCTCAACCTTTCCTTTTTTGATGACGTTACCTGAAGTGGTGACAATGGAGTACTGTGCATCAGGGGATAACTGGGCCTGGATGGATAAATAGTTTACCGCTGGATTCGGGTAAACGGACACCTGAAAGTCTTGTGCATAGCTAAACGGTTCGTAAGCAAAGGCTTCCGTTTCCTCCCCATTGAACTCAAACTGGAACACATCCGAAAATTCGGATACAGCATTCTCGGTGCAGATAGAACGGACTTGGACTTCATATACCTTTCCAACTTCCAAGTTGGACAATTCAAAACTGTTTTCCCATACCATTTCACTGTTCCAGAAATCCGAATCAATCGCTTTGTACTGAATCTCAAAAAGGGTTTCATCAGCCTCTGACCAACCTATAGTTGAACTTTCATCGGTTGAAGTCACCAATTCTACTCCAGCAGGAGTTTCAATGGAACACTGTGACACTTGAGCTCCAGAAACAATCAATGAAAAATCCTGAAAACCGTTGGTCAAACTTCCCTTATGGGAAATGGTAATGGTATACTCCCCACTGGCATTTTCAACCTCAACTCTTTCATAGGGGTCTACTGAGTTGTCTCCACGAGTTGCGGCATCCGTCGCCCTTGCCGGATTTAACCTCCAGGGATAATAGACTCCTCCAGCCTTGGTGATTCTAATGTCCAAATCATTCATCAAGGCAGGAGTTGTGCTGTTCATCTCGCCCCTGTTGATATACTCTCCTTCTGGGTCGGTCCATGATAGCGAAGCCACCAAAGACTCGGAACCATTGGCGAACACTGTAAATGAATACGTCTCTCCTTCAGTTAAACTCCCTTCATTTATCAATGTTGTATATTCTTTGTTTTGAAGCACCTCAGCAGCTGCTTTGGCGTTCATTACACCCCATCCCATTTTATAATCAGGGCCTTGGGCATCAACATCATCGGCAGTGTGCAAGGCAAGTCCTTTTAAGGTTGCAGCTTTCATGTACGAACCAAAAAGTTCCTCATGGTATTGTTGTAGCAGCAAAAGTGACCCCGTAACACCTGGTGCGGCCATAGAAGTTCCCGAGGAAGTCTGGTAACTGGTATTGGTTTCTGAGCTTGTAGAGAGAATGTTGGAACCATCCCCGGCCAAATCTGGCTTAATACGGCCATCATCCATCGGTCCGAAACTGCTATACCCAGCCACTTTAGCCTCCTTCAATTCACCTTTGCTACCAATTTCAGTATTGGCACCAGCAATGGTAAGTCCATTTTTAGTAGTAGTGAAGCCCAACAACAAATCGAAACCATCTGCTGTCTTTCCAAAATTAGGAGTGGCATTATCAAACGACTTTTGATTGTTCCCGGCTGCGGTCACCATCAAATAATAAGGTGCGTTGTACATGATACGGTCCCAGTCTTGGGCTACTTTAATATAAGCACCAAAATACCAATCGGGAACGCGATCCGACAAAATTCCGTAGGAATGATTGCTCAACAAAAGTCCATTTGCGGCTGCTTCGGCCACTTCAATCTTATCACGGCTCCAATCATGGGTCAAAGCTTTTGCTCCATAAGCTACGCCCTTTGCACTGGCTTGAACTCCAGAAGATATTAAGTTACCGGTTACCAAAGTAGCGTGTAGACTAATTTCATCCGTGTTGTCTGCATTTACGGAACGAGAATCGAATTCTTGATGGGTTGGTAGTGCAGCACCAGCATCCCAAACCCCTACTTCCATTCCGCTTCCATCCAAACCTAGATTTAAAAGTCCATCTGCGTAAAGCGTGTGCGCCCGTGCAGTTTGTGTAGAAGGGTCATTTAAGGTGGTATAAAAAAGTGGAGTTCCATCGGTGCCGATGTCTTTTAGTTCAATTTCAGAACCATTAACGGATTTTTCACTCCTGTTCCAACCTTTTACTTTTAAAAGTTGTTCTATCTTTTGATTTTTATCTTGATGCTCAACTTCCATTTGAGAAATAATGGAAGCCATTTTACCTTGATTGTAGGTAGACTTAATTTGCTCCTTAGCGTTTCTGGACTGACCAAAAACTGAACAATATCCCAAAAGCATGAAAAAAATGGAGAAGATTGCTGCCTTAGCCCCTATAGGAAACTTGTAGTCCATAATTAAGTTTAGGTAAGATTTGGACTACTAATATAGATGGGTGGACAATATCTATCGGTAAAATCCCATTTTTTTTCGACGAACTACATCGTGTTTTATCATTATCTGTTGTGAAAATTCACTTTTCTGTTGTGTAATAATTTTCCTTCATTCAAAGTTTGCATTCGTACAATGGCTTTTTTGTATTAAACCACAAGCTACATCCAAAGTAGAATGAGCTGAAAATAACAAACAATGCTGCCTTTCTGGATGAAAACGGCATAAATCCCTACCGCCCAAAATCAGCTTCCAAAACATTGCTTAGATTTGCACTTTAATTGATTGTATGCTAGAAAAGAAGACCATAGAGTACGAAAAAGCGGTGCTCATTGGGGTTATCAACCAAAGTCAGGATGAAGAGAAAGTAACCGAGTACTTGGACGAACTGGAGTTTTTGACCTACACCGCAGGAGGTGAGGTTGAAAAACGCTTTGTCCAAAAGGTTGATGTGCCCAATCCCAAGACCTTTATTGGTACCGGAAAAATGGAGGAGGTACGGCAATATGTAAAAGAACATGAAATTGGTTCTGTAATCTTTGATGACGAGCTTACCCCGGCCCAGCAGAACAACATTGAAAAAATATTGCGCTGTAAGATTTTGGACCGAACTGGGCTTATCCTTGATATATTTGCGCAACGCGCCCAAACCAGTTATGCCCGTACCCAAGTAGAACTGGCCCAATACGAATATCTTTTGCCAAGACTGACCGGACTTTGGACGCACTTAGAGCGACAACGTGGGGGTATTGGAATGCGCGGTCCAGGTGAAACCGAGATTGAAACGGATAGGCGTATTGTTCGTGACCGAATTGCTTTGCTCAAGAAAAAATTAGTGAAAATAGACCGCCAAATGGAGACTCAACGTGGCAACAGAGGAGCTTTGGTGCGTGTAGCTTTGATTGGATATACCAATGTGGGAAAATCCACTTTAATGAACGTAATCAGCAAGAGTGATGTGTTTGCCGAGAACAAACTTTTTGCCACTTTGGATACAACTGTTCGGAAAGTGGTCATCGGCAACTTGCCTTTTTTATTGAGTGATACTGTAGGGTTCATTAGAAAATTGCCCACACAACTGGTGGAAAGTTTTAAAAGTACCTTGGATGAAGTTCGTGAAGCGGATTTGTTGCTGCATGTGGTGGATATTTCACATCCCAACTTTGAAGAGCACATTGCCTCAGTGAACCAGATTTTGGATGAAATCAAAAGTTCGGACAAAAAAACCATAATGGTCTTTAATAAAATCGATAAATACACGCCAGAGACCATTGACGAGGATGACCTTGTTACCGAACGTACCTCGGCACATTTCACTATTGACGAGTGGAAAAATACTTGGTTCAACAAAATTGGGGACCGCGCTATTTTTATCTCAGCTTTGAACAAAGAAAATCTGGATGAATTTAGAAAGCGTGTCTACGACGAAGTCCGGGACATCCATGTAACACGCTTTCCGTATAATAACTTTTTGTACCCAGAGCATTTAGATCAGTACTAAATGTTAAAGGCAAAATGCCCTACTTCATCGACGAACTACTTTTGGATGTCCCGTTGCCACAAGTTTTATGCAGTTCACAACAAAAATTTATAGGGTAACCACATAAAAACTACTTTCAAACTGTTTTTAAGCCTGTAGTGTCCACTGGATCTTTATATGATCTTAACCTACTTTGGCCATGGACTTAAAAACATTGAAAAATCATATTTCACCCCACAAAAATGCCCTCAACATTGAGGGCATTTTTTGTAAGATAGATTTTAATTTTGTCACATTGAGCGCAGTCCAAATGTTACAAATCTGAATTCACTCTTGCTGTTTTAGTCAACCTATTAAAACTTATAGCTCAACCCAAGGGTCCAATAGGTTTGCAATTCATTATCAATGGTATCAAATGTAGCCGTTGGGTCTGGAGTGGGTGCATTGTTAACGATATAGTTCAAGGTTTCCTGCTTGTTGTTTCTCAGACCAAAATCGAAACCAACGCCAATCATTTTCCAAAGGGTATAGGAGAACGAATTAATCCAGGTCCAGTTGCTAAGGTTACTGCTTTCATAGCTTTGAAAAAGAGAAAGGTTACTTTTAAAGTTGACCGCTCCAATTTTTTTGGTGTAATCCGCCACAATCTTGGCACCCAAGGAAGACTCAAAAATGGTATCCTCACTGCTGAAGACAAAGTTGTAGTTCAGCGGATGGATAACCACTATCAGGTCAGTAATAGGTGTCCATGTGGCTCCGACACCCAAATCCAGATACCCGGGGTCGTTGAAATTGCTCAAAATGGTGGTACGATACTCTGCCAAGGCCGAAATGGCAAATTTTTCGCTCAACTTTCTACCATATAGTGATGAAATATTGAACACATCAGTGGCCTGCCGGAAGCTATCATCATCTGTGGGGTCGTCCTTATCATCCAACTTTACCCAAGCCAAATTTATGTTCGCTGCATTTCGCCAAAAGAATTTCTCTTCCTGCAAATTGGCATAGGCATTTACCGTAAACCCAATATTTCCAGAAGAGTTGTTGGGAATACCTTGGGCAAACCAATTGTTGAACTGTGATAGACTTCCCCCAATGGTACCAAAGGCCCCAATCTTCCAGCCGGGTAGGGCATCCAATTGGGCTTGAAGCGCATCAACACGCCCTTGAATGGCGGCAATGGAATCTTTTTTGGGTCCCATCTCGGCTTTGATCTCTTCAGCGGTTTGTGCATGGGTCGAAACAAGAGTCAAAAAGACCCCTGCCATAAAAAGTAGCTTTTTCATAGTATGGAGTTTCGTGTTTAGACCCCAAAAGTAAGAAATGTCACCATTTTTTTCTGCACTATGCCACAGTACTTGAAACTTGTGTTCCCAAAAACCTCATCCAAAAATAGATATTTCAGTCGCAAGCTCCTTCAATATGTCAATAGGATAATGTAGCTGTCATTTCTTGTCTCATGTCTATTGTTTATCGTCTATTCTCTGAAAAGAGATTTCTCAATCGCTACGCTCATTTCGAAATGACGGTTCGTTTGTCATTTTGAGTGGTTGCCAAAGGCAAAAGCGAAGAATCTCTTTCTCTGACCACTGACTTCTGACTTCCGACTATCGCCTACATTTTCTATCACTAATTGGCCATCCATCAACCCAAAAAGGGCATAGGTAAGATCACCTCCTTAGTTAACCTAACAATGAAGCATCTTGCAATGTTTAAATCAAAATAGTAAACAAAGATGAAAACTAGAAATATGTTATTTGGAGCTATTGCTATGATCCTATTATGGTCCTGCGAGCCCAACGAACCAGATTCCATTTATGTAAACACCGCCCCAGTAATCAAAGATCAAAGTTTTAGTGTTGAAGAAGATGTTTCGGACACCTATATCATCGGAACAGTGACCGCTACAGATGAAGTAGATGAGGATAAAATTACCTTCAGCATTAAAGAGGATGAAGGTGGACTTTTTGAAATAACCCCCTCTGGAGACCTAAGTCTGCTCATAGCCAAGACGCTTGATTATGATGTAGCAAAACAACACACCATCATCGTTAGAGCGTTTGATGGCATTGTAGGCCGTTCTGCGCAAATCACAATTAATGTGACAAAACCTTCGCCAACTATTACACTGGACCTAGAGTCTGTGGAACTTTATACCGGCGAAATGGCTGTGCTAACCCCTACCACAACCAATGCCGAAGAACTTTCCGTGACATGGGCATCAAACAACGAGACTGTGGCAACGGTGGATGATGAAGGCAATATAACCGCCCTAAATGCGGGTACTGCCATGATTACGGCCACCTTAGGCAATGTCTCTGCTACGACCACTGTGACCGTGAACCCCAATGTATATATTGCCGGTTATGACCTTTCTGGAAACAACGATGTAGCCGTGCTATGGAAAAATGGTGTAGCAACACCACTAACCGATGGTTCCAGTAATGCTCAGGCCACTTCTGTTTTCGTAGATAAGGATAACAATGTATATGTGGCCGGGTATGCCTTTATCAATGGAGTGCGAACCGCACTGCTATGGAAAAATGATAACCCCCCAATTGTGCTTTCTGATGGAAACGGGGATGGGGCACTAGCCTATTCCGTTTTTGTCAACGACAATGGGATAACCTTTGTTACCGGATACCAGGTTGGCAATGGGGTACGAAATGCAATGTTATGGCGAAACCAAGTGGCCAACGTTTTGTCAGACGGCACCAGCAGTGCGGATGGTTTTGAGGTTTATGTTGATGGAGATGACGTTTATGTGGCAGGAACCCAGTTCCTCAACGGAATCAAGGTGGCCAAGCTGTGGAAAAATGATGAGGAAATTGACTTAAGCGATGGTTCTTTCGATGCGGAAGCGCATTCCGTATATGTGAACAATGGCAATGTTTATGTGGCTGGCATGCAAGATTTTGGCGGTTCTAAAGCAACCTTATGGGAAAACAATCAAGCCACAACCCTTACCAATGTAAATTTGGGCTTGGCGAATTCCGTGACCGGAAATGGGACTGATATCTATGTAGGCGGGACACAAACGTCCTCCCAAGTTCTAGTAAATTTAGCAACATTATGGACCAATGGTTCGGCTACAACCTTTGGTTCAACCTCTGTAAGATCGGTATTTGTGCATGGAACAGATATCTATTTGTCCGGTTATCGGGTTGAAAACGGAACTGAGCAGGCCACATTTTGGATCAATGGTGAATTCACCCCCCTTGGGTTTTCAGGTTTTGGAGAATCTATTTTTGTAAAATAGAGCAAACCGGTAATTTTAAATAAGGCCCGGCCTTTTGGTCGGGTTTTCCATGTTCCCACGAAAGTGGGAATCCATTCCCGCGTGCTTCGGCTACGCTCAGTAACCATGCGGGATTCTGTTCCACGTACTTCGGCTCCCTGTCCTGTTGTGCTTCGACTCCGCTCAGCACCCGGGACACTCAGCACCCAGTGGAAATCTCATGTCTCTTGTATCACGTCTATCTTCTATAATCTATTGTCTAAAAATGAGATTTCTCAATCGTCCCGATGGCTATCGGGACTCATTTCGAAATGACGGTTTGTTTGTCATCCTGAGGGGTTGCCAAAAGCAAAAGCGAAGAATCTCTAGCAAGGTATAATTTAGGTCGTTAAAGAGCCGACACCAATTGCGCAAATGAACACGAATGTCTTTTGCGAGTAATAATCTTAGGTCCCCCCGCCCTTCACCATTTACCCTTCACCCAAAATGAGATTTTTCAGTCGCAAGCTCCTTCAAAATGACAATGGAGACAATGTAGTTGAGGTGTAGTTGTCATTTTCTTATCTCACGTCTATTTTCTATCGTCTATCATCTGGAAAGAGATTTCTCAATCGCTGCGCTCATGTCGAAATGACTCTATTGCCCATTGCTAATTGTTTATTGTCAATTGAAATCTCCCTGTCATTCTGAGCGGTTGCCACAGGCAAAAGCGAAGAATCCCTTTTCACCTTCTGACTTCCAACTTCCGACTATCTGCTAAAATGACATTTCGAAACAACAAAGATTCACCTTCACTTAATTGGTTCTCGACTGCGCCTGTCTGCCGACAAAGGCAGGCTCGAACTGACATCTGACTGCTGACATCTGACTTCCGACCTCTGACTTCTCACTTGCACCCTCTGATTGTCAACACCTTATCCGTCAACCCAAACAGGGCATCCGTAAATTGCCCCCCTTTCCTTCCTTGTTTTTCCACGTTCTTGCCACCCTAACTTATAAAATTACAATCATGAAAAAAATTGTCTTTTTGACTTCTCTTTTTGTCGCCTTGGTCATCGGTTTCTTATCCTGCTCCAAGGACGACGGCCCCTCCACTCCTGAAGAAGGAGCGCCCAAAATCACTGGGTTTACCCCAACATCGGGGCCCGTGGGCACCTTGATCACCATTAACGGTACGGATTTTGGCGCTACTGCTGCCGCCAATACTGTAAAGATAGGTGCAGCTACCGCTACAGTGACCAGCGCCTCCGCAACACAGATTACCGCCACCGTGCCCCAAGGGGCCACTACGGGGGCCGTTAGCGTTACCGTGGGTGGAAAGACCACAACGGGCAACAGCTTTACCGTGACCACCGAGTCTGCTATAGAGGTGGTGTTGGACAACAGTACACTTACCCTATACCCCTTTGCGCAATATGCGCAATCCCTTAGCGTAACCTCCGACATTGGCGGCAACACCATTTCATGGACCAGTAGCGATACCAGCGTGGCCACCGTGGACCAAAACGGGTTGGTGACCCCCTTGGCCGTGGGCACCACCACCATTACCGCTACCGTGGCGGGCGTCTCGGCCAGTGCCACCGTTACCGTGGCCGATGGCCCCGTGACCTCCCTCATCTTGGACAATGATGCGCTGGAACTCTCCTCTGGAGGGTCTGCCCAAATTACCATTGCCACCTTGGAGGCGGACGTGGAACAAACGGGCGACCCCGTATGGAGCTCAGATGATGAGACCGTGGCCACCGTGGACCAACAAGGTAATGTGACCGCCGTAGGTGCAGGTACAGCCACCATTACCGTAACCGTGGATAATGCTTCTGCCTCGCTTACCGTGACCGTGAACCCAACGGTCTATGTGGTTGGCTATGGTGCTACAGTTTGGATCAATGGGGAAGAAACCAGTCTGCCATTCCAAGGAGAAGATGGGGCTAAAACCAATGATATATTTGTGACGGACAATGGCGATGTATACGTAGCAGGAATAGATTATGAAACTGAGAATGCTGTACTCTGGGTAAATGGTGTGCAGCAAACACTGTCAGCAAATTTAAACAGCGAAGCACTTTCCGTTTTTGTGACCGAAAATGGGGATGTCTATGTTGCTGGAGTTGATATCATCAATAATATGGAAGTAGCCACACTATGGTTAAACGGAACAGCACAAATTCTTAGTGATGAAAGCAGTTTGTCCGCTGGCGCACACTCTGTCTTTGTGGCAGACAATGGAGATGTTTATGTGGCCGGAGTGGAAATAAAAAATGGAGTAGGACGAGCTACACTTTGGGTGAACGGAACTGTAACACCCCTTAACGATAACACGAGCTCAGCAACTGCAAATTCCGTTTTTGTTAAAGATAATGTCTATGTGGTTGGCGAGGAAATCGAATTCTTAAATAATAAATACGTCGCAACCCTTTGGGTAAATGGTGTAACAGAGTCCCTTTCTGATGGAATCAACGGTGCAAAAACCTCTTCCGTTTTTGTAACCGACAACGGGGATGTGTATGTCGCTGGCTATCAGGAAATAAACGGGAATGATGTAGCTACCCTTTGGGTGAACGGAACGGCAACACCTCTTACTGATGGTTCTTCAGATGCAGAGGCCAGGTCTGTTGTTGTGGATGGTAATGGCAATGTTTACGTTGTTGGAGGAGTCACGAATGGGGTTGATATTTTGCCAACTCTTTGGGTAAATGGTGAACCCACAACACTATCCGATGCTGATAGTACCGCAAAATCTGTTTTTGTAAAATAAGAATTCCAAACATTTAGTTTTGGATATGAACCCGGCCTTTTGGTCGGGTTTTTTATTCCCACGTGCTTCGGCTACGCTCAGCAACCAGATGGGGACCTCTCATATCTCTTGTCTCACGTCTATCTTCTATGGTCTATCATCTGGAAAGAGATTTCTCAATCCCCCCGATAGCTATCGGGACTCATTTCGAAATGACGGTTCGTTAGTCATTCTGAGGGGTTGCCAAAGGCAAAAGCGAAGAATCTCTAGCAAGGTACAATTTAGGTAGTTAAAGAGCCGACACCAATTGCACAAATGAACACGAATTCTTTTGCGAGTTTCGATTTCCAGTGACCAATCCCTTACCCATTTACCCTTTGCCCAAAATGAGATTTTTCAGTCGCACGCTACTTCAAAATGACAATGGGGACATTGTAGTTGAGGTGTAGTTGTCATTTTCTTGTCTCACGTCTATTTTCTATCGTCTATCATCTGGAAAGAGATTTCTCAATCGCTGCGCTCATGTCGAAATGACTCTATTGCCCATTGCTAATTGTTTATTGTCAATTGAAATCTACCTGTCATTCTGAGGGGTTGCCAAAGGCAAAAGCGAAGAATCTCTTTTCTCACTACCCACTATCTGCTAAAATGACATTTCGGAATAATAAAGATTCACCTTCACTTAATTGGTTCTCGACTGCGCTCGAACTGACACCGGACTTCTGACTTCTAATTACTTCCTTTTATACAACGGTACAGAAGAACACGCCTCGCCATACATGACACTCATGGCCACAGGTTGTATTTTTTCAATAGCCATAAGGTAGGCATTTTGGGGAACGGGTTTGTGGGAGCATCCTTTAATGATCACGGGCTTGTCCGCGTAGGGGGAAACATCCAAAGTATCCAAAACAGCTTGGTAAAGTGCGGTCTCCAAATCCTCCAAATTCCCCACCACCACTTTTTTGGCATAGGGTTGAAGTTGAGAGGCCACCAACATGAACGCCCATCCGGGTACAATGGCATCTGTGGAACACTGTAAGGCTACATAACAGTCTTGATATTCTGACCAATCGTGGGTGTCCACATGGTTTCTAAACTCCTTTTCCCGTAAAATAAAGCCTTCATGCAACCAGTCCTTAATATCCAGCACCTTTCGCTCCCCTTTGGGATACAATTCCTCTAGATCAAAAGTGACCAGTTTGCTTTGGGCTACTCTGTTTATTATTTCAGACATAAGATTTCAGTTTTCTGATATCAGATATCCGACGGTTGATATCTGAAAAATCAATCATTTTTTGTTTTCTAAATGCTTTATCAATCCATGAAGTGTCTTGGAAATTTCATCACAAAGTTGGTAAACTTTATCAAATAACTCCATGTCAATATAACAAATGTCCAAAGCTAAATATAGCTGGGACTTAACCTCGTAACACGATGCTTTGGCCACATTCAAAAAATAAATGAACTCTTTATTTGTTTTTCTTCCATACCCTTCTGCAATATTAGAGGAGATGGAAATGGACGCCCTTCTAATTTGGCCTCGCAAAACAAAATCACGTTGAAAACCAGTATCAGATGTAATCTTATAAATTTCTTTGTTGAGCTCTCTAGCTATCTTCCAAGAAATAATCTGTTCAAACCCCTTATCCATAATAGTACTTACTATTTTAGATATCCGAGGTTATGATATCTTCCTTATAAAATTCTATATTTCAAATGATTCGTAAACCTAGAACTCTTGTATCTGACATCTGAGCTCTGACATCTAAAAAAACTACAACAGCCCAAGTTCCAACTTCGCCTCCTCACTCATGAGCTCTTGGGTCCAAGGGGGGTCAAAGGTGATTTCCACTTCCACGTCCTTGAGTTCGTCCAACGATTTTACCTTTTCCTCTACCTCCACAGGCAAGCTTTCTGCAACTGGACAATTGGGCGAAGTCAGGGTCATCAAAATTTTTACATCATACTCCTCGTTTACGAATACATCGTAAATCAAGCCCAACTCATAAATGTCCACAGGAATTTCTGGGTCATAAATGGTCTTGAGAACCTTTACTATTTTTTCTCCCAAGTCTTGGGTATCTATGGTGATTTCTTCGCTCATTTTTTTAGTTTAACATACTCCCCTAATAATACAACATGGGTGTAATTGTCAGGCCTAGCGCAGTCGAGACCTTATTGAAACTTCAAATTTTTAATGCCCTCTCGACTGCGCTCGAGGTGACGGATTCTGTATCTATTGAACCAAAGTTAGTTTAATTGGGTTTGGTAAGCTACAGCATACAACTTCAGTTGCTTTACCATACTAACCAATCCATTGGCGCGGGTTGGGGACAAATGCTCTTTTAAACCAATTTCATCAATGTAGCTTGTATCAGCATCGATGATGTCCTGCGGTTTTTGATTGCTGAACGCCCTGATCAAAATGGCAATTATTCCTTTG
Organism: Flagellimonas marina; assembly: GCF_042651185.1. Taxonomy (NCBI): domain Bacteria; kingdom Pseudomonadati; phylum Bacteroidota; class Flavobacteriia; order Flavobacteriales; family Flavobacteriaceae; genus Flagellimonas; species Flagellimonas marina. The sequence goes on from NZ_JBHSCL010000009.1 coordinate 429,877, forward strand.
GTGATAATGGCATCGCTATCTGCCGTGAACACCAATTTGTCGCCATCCAGCTCGGCATGTACCCAAACCTTGCTCTGGCAACCTTTAATGAGGTTGTCATCGGTTTTGTATTGTTCCTCGATTAAGGGAAGGGATTTACCCAGTTCTATCATGTATTCGTAGCGCTGCATCCAGTCATCGAATAGGGAGAACTCATCAATAATCTCTTCCTGTATTTCTTGTATGGTCATGCGTCAGATTTCTTCAAAAGTACAACTCGGAAAGGTGCTTATCAAGTCTTTAAGATAAAGATAACGAATCGGTTATTCCAACATGCCTTTAGCACGTTTTACGCCTGCCACCAACTTGTCCACTTCTTCTTTTGTGTTATAAAAACTGAAACTGGCCCGTACCGTACCCGGAATTTTGTAAAAGTCCATGATTGGCTGCGCACAATGGTGACCCGTTCGCACAGCAATACCCAATTTGTCCAATATGGTGCCGATGTCATAGGGGTGGATTCCTTCTATATTGAACGAAATCACCGAAGTCTTGCGTTGGGCCGTACCGTAAATCTTAAGACCTTCGATACTCAAGAGTTGTTGGGTCGCGTACGCTACGAGCTCATCCTCGTATTGGGTAAGCGCTTCAAACCCGATGCCGTTCATATAATCCAGTGCAGCACCAAAAGCAATTCCTCCGCAAATGTTGGGCGTTCCCGCTTCAAACTTATGGGGTAGATCGGCATAGGTGGTCTTTTCAAAAGTAACCTCCGCAATCATTTCTCCCCCTCCTTGATAGGGTGGCAATTTCTTCAACCATTCCTCTTTTCCGTACAATATGCCCACACCGGTTGGGCCACACATTTTATGAGCCGAAACCACATAAAAGTCCACATCCAAAGCTTGTAAATCGGGTTTGATATGGGCAGCGGCCTGTGCGCCGTCAATCAAAACGGCAGCGTCTACGTTGTGGGCTGCCTCAATAATTTCTTCAATGGGGTTAATGGTGCCCAAAGCATTTGAAACATGATTGCAGAACACCAATTTTGTCCTATCGGATAACAGTTTATGGTATTCCTCCATCACCAACTCGCCATCCAAATTCATGGGAATCACCTTTAGGTTCGCTCCCGTACGTTCACATAACATTTGCCACGGTACAATGTTGGAATGGTGCTCCATGGCGGATACCATAACCTCATCCCCCTTTTTTAAAAAGGAAGAAAAACCAGTGGCCACCAAATTGATGCCATGCGTGGTACCCGAAGTAAAAATAACTTCTTTGGGTGTAGCAATATTGAAATGCTCCTGAATTTTCTTTCGGGCCATTTCATAGGCATCGGTAGCTTCTTGGGAAAGGCTGTGCACCCCGCGGTGGATGTTGGCATTGTATCCTTGGTAATAGTCCACAATAACATCTATGACCTGTTGTGGCGTTTGCGAAGTTGCCGCATTGTCCAGATACACCAAAGGTTGCCCATTGACCTTTCGGTTGAGGATGGGAAAATCCTTTCGAATAGTGGCTATATCAAGTGAGGTTTGTATCATGGTTATCCCATTATGGGTTGTAGTGATTAAAGCTCAAACCCAACACGAACCCCAAGTTTGCCGGCGATAATCTTGTTGATACGCACCTTTAGTTCAGGAATTCGGACACTTTCCAAGACATTGTTGGCAAAAGCGTACATCATTAAAGCAGTGGCCTCCTTTTTAGGAATTCCCCTTGACCTTAAGTAGAATAACGCTTCTTCATCCAACTGACCAATGGTACATCCGTGGGAACATTTTACATCATCCGCAAAAATTTCCAATTGGGGTTTTGAGTTGATTGTGGCCTTGTCACTGATCAAAATGTTGTTGTTCTGCTGGAAGGCATCTGTTTTCTGGGCAATCTTGTCCACTACGATTTTTCCATTGAAGACTCCTGTGGAACGTTCCCCAAAAATTCCTTTGTAATCTTGATGGCTCTCGCAATTGGGTTGGGCATGGTGTACCAAAGTGTGGTGGTCCACATGCTGTTTTTCACCTAAAATGGTCACACCTTTCAAAGTAGAATCAATGCGTTCCCCATCTTGATAGAAGTTCAAATTGTTTCGGGTCAATTTTCCACCGAAGGAGAAGGTATGTACCCGAACCACACTGCTATCCTTTTGTGAAATATAGGTGTTGTCCACCAAGGAAGCATTGTTATTATCATTCTGAACCTTGTAGTAGTCCACAATGGCATCTTTGGCTGCAAAAATCTCCGTCACACAATTGGTGAACACCTCATTCTCTGTTAAACTTTGGTGGCGCTCGATGATTTGCACTTCCGCATTTTGCTCAGCAACGATCAGGTTTCTGGGCTGTAACATCAGTGCGGCCTCATTTCCCGTGGCCAAATGCAAAATTTGGATGGGCTTTTTGGGCATTTTGTTCTTTGGGATGTAGATATAAGCGCCCTCCCTGCAAAAAGCGGTGTTCAACGTAGTCAACGACTCATCTTTGGAAGCTGCTTTGTTGAAGTAAACATCGAGAACCGGACGGAACATGGGTTTGCTGAACGCAGAACTCATCAAACAAATGTCAACCACATCATGGGTTGTTTCCGATAGATATGAGCTGTATACCCCATCTACAAAAACAATCTTGTAGGTATCAATCTCATGCAAAAAATACTTCTTGATGTCCTTATACTCCAAGGTGTTTTCCTGCTTTGGAAAAATGCTGAAGTCCACTTTTTGCAAGCTGTTCAGTGATGTATATTTCCAAGCTTCCTCTTTTTTGGAGGGAAACCCTTTTTCCTCAAAATTTTTGATGGCCTCAGAACGTACTTCATGAACCGGATGGTTCAAATCCATAGTGTTTTCAAAAGCCAAAAAAGATGAGAGTAGTTTATCTTTTAAATCCATTTCTTATTCAGTTGTCAGTTCTCAGTTGTCAGTTCTCAGTACTCCAAAATCTGATGTCCGATATCTGAAATCATATCTCTTTTATACCGCAGCCTCCTGCTTTATCCAGTCGTATCCTTTTTCTTCCAATTCCAAGGCCAATTCCTTGGTACCGGATTTCACGATTTTACCATCATGCAATACGTGTACGAAATCTGGAACGATGTATTCCAACAAACGCTGATAGTGGGTAATCACGATTATTGCGTTGTCCTTACCTCTTAATTTATTGACCCCGTTGGCCACAATACGCAAAGCGTCGATATCCAATCCGGAATCGGTCTCATCCAAAATGGCCAGTTTGGGTTCCATCATGGCCATTTGGAAAATTTCGTTTCGTTTTTTCTCACCCCCAGAGAATCCTTCGTTCAAGGAACGGGACAAAAATTTGCGGTCAATGTCCAATAATTGGGATTTTTCACGAATCAATTTCAGCATTTCATTGGCGGGCATATCTTCCATGCCTCGTCCTTTCCTGGATTCGTTAATCGCCGTTTTAATGAAATTGGTCACGGACACCCCAGGAATCTCAACCGGGTATTGAAAAGATAGAAAGATGCCTTTGTGTGCTCTTTCCTCAGGAGCCATCTCTTCCAAATCCTCGCCTTCCAAATAAATGTTTCCTTTTTTTATCTCGAATTCTTCCTTTCCGGCAATGACTTCGGCCAAGGTACTTTTTCCTGAACCGTTGGGTCCCATGATGGCGTGTACCTCTCCTGCATTGACCTCAAGGTTGATACCCTTAAGGATTTTTTTATCGTCTACGCTTGCGTGTAAATTATTAATCTTTAGCATTTTCAAAAAGTTGTATTCTTTAATTTGAATTATATGATTTCGTCTACGCTCAATCAACCTTTGAAAGGTAGCTGAGCGCCCGCCTGCCGGTCGGGCAGGAAGTCGAAGCTATCCTACAGAACCTTCTAGACTGATTTCCAATAATTTTTGAGCCTCTACGGCAAACTCCATGGGGAGTTTGTTCAAGACTTCCTTGCTAAAACCATTCACGATCAATGCAATGGCTTTCTCTGTATCAATACCCCGTTGGTTACAATAAAAAATTTGATCTTCTCCGATTTTACTGGTCGTGGCCTCATGCTCAATCTGAGCTGTTTTGTTCTTCGCCTCAATATAAGGGAAGGTGTGGGCGCCACATCGGTTGCCCATCAAAAGGGAGTCGCATTGTGAAAAGTTCCGTGCATTTTCTGCCCTACTGTTCACCTGCACCAATCCCCGATAGCTGTTTTGTGATTGTCCCGCAGAAATACCTTTGGAAATGATAGTGCTCCGGGTGTTTTTCCCCAAATGAACCATCTTGGTACCGGTATCCGCTTGTTGAAAGTTGTTGGTCACGGCAATGGAATAAAATTCTCCGATGGAGTTGTCACCCTTCAAAATGCATGAAGGGTATTTCCAAGTAACGGCCGAACCGGTTTCTACCTGAGTCCAAGAGATTTTGGCGTTCTTTTCGCAAAGACCACGTTTGGTCACAAAATTGAAAACACCACCTTTACCTTCTTTATCGCCAGGGAACCAGTTTTGGACTGTTGAATATTTTATTTCGGCATTGTCCAAGGCGATGAGTTCCACTACGGCAGCGTGCAATTGGTTTTCATCGCGCATGGGGGCGGTGCAACCTTCCAAGTAACTTACGTAGCTACCCTCCTCGGCAATGACCAAGGTTCGCTCGAACTGACCAGTTCCTGCCTGATTGATTCTGAAGTAGGTGGAGAGTTCCATTGGGCAACGCACTCCTTTTGGAATATAGCAGAAAGAGCCATCCGAAAAGACTGCGGAATTCAAAGCCGCATAAAAATTATCTTTTTTGGGAACTACGGTGCCGATATATTTCTTCACCAACTCTGGGTGTTCTTGAATCGCTTCAGAAATGGAGCAGAAAATAATACCCTTTTCCGCCAAGGTCTTTTTGAAGGTCGTAGCCACGGAAACGGAATCCATTACAATGTCCACGGCCACTCCAGCCAATTTCTTTTGCTCATCCAAAGAGATGCCCAACTTTTTGAAGGTGTCCAATAATTCTGGATCCACCTCGTCCAAACTATTGTATTTGGGTTTCTTGTTGGGTGCGGAGTAATAGGAGATATCCTGAAAATCGGGCTTCTTGTATTTTACATTCGCCCATTCTGGTTCTTCCATTTTCTGCCATTCACGGAAAGCTTCCAATCGCCACTCCGTCATCCAATCCGGTTCTTCCTTCTTTTTGGAAATGGCAATAACGATGTCCTCGTTCAGACCCTTGGGCAAGGTGTCCGATTCTATATCTGTGTAGAAACCATACTCGTATTCCTTGGTTTCCAGTTCTTTTTTTAATTCTTCCTCAGTATACGCCATAATTCTTTTAAGTTAAGTAGCTAAAAAGTCAAAATTCGCTTCGCTTTTTAATGTACTTGATATAATTTGCCAACTGTTTGGAGATATTGATTACCTGTTTTTTGTAATCGCCCAATTCGTCAGCGTTGAAATACCTTATCTCTTCCATTAAGTTAAAAAGATTTCTAACTTCTCCGGCACTACCTTTAGAGAAATAAAGGAATCTTATCAACTCTTTGTCTGTTTCCCTTTCAAATCCCTCAGAAATATTGTTTGATATTGAAATGGTTGCTCTTCTCACTTGATCGACCATCGCAAAATCTTCTTTCAAAGGGCTTTTCTTCAATAAATCATAAACTTGGGCCGTAAACTTTACTGTTGCTTTGTAAACCTCCAAGTCTTCAAAAGAGCTATACATCTTCAATTTTACCTTTTGCTGCTTCGCTCTTTAACTCATTTTACAATGAAAAACTCTCCCCACAACCGCAGGTACGCTGTGCATTGGGGTTGTTAAAGACAAAGCCTTTTCCGTTCAATCCCCCAGAATATTCCAATGTAGTGCCCACTAGGTATAAAAAGCTCTTTTTATCTACAATGATGCGCACGGCATTATCTTCAAAAACCTTATCTGAATCAGCAGCTGTTTTATCAAATTTCAATTCATAGGACAAACCGCTGCACCCTCCACTTTTAACACCTACACGCACAAAATCTGTGCTCGCATCAAAACCTTCCTCGGTCATGAGCGACACTACTTTCTGCTTAGCTGTTTCTGAAACTTTAATCATCTTAACTGGATTTGTTCTAAATAGCCCACAAATATACTGTATAAGTAGGGTTTTACCATGAATCCTAACATTATAATAACGAATATGTTCATAGGGGTTTTCTATGGAACAAAATGGCTATTTCAGTTTAATGACCACGAGGTCGGTCATTCCTTTAGGGGCAATGCTTGAAAAGTCACTACTGGCCGCTTCTCCAACCAGAACAATACTGCCGTCTGCGCTATACGCAACGTCAAAACCAAAGTCCAAACCGGAGCCTCCAAAAGATTTTTGATGGGTTAGATTTCCTTCGCTATCTGTTTTAATGAACCAGAGATCATTTTCACCTTTATTTTCAGTGGCATCACCGTCCATACTTTTGGAATTCCCGGCAATTACAAAACCGCCTTCAGGTGTGATATCAAGTCCTTTGGCATCATCGAACTCTGACCCGCCAAAAGTTTTTTCCCAAAGCAGGTTTCCGTCATCATCAATTTTAATGAGCCACACATCAGACTCACCGTGATTTCTGGAAACATCGGTGTCAGTGCTGAAGGTATGTCCCAAAATTGCATAGTTTCCATCAGGTGTTTTTTTGATGTCGTAGGAAACCTCAATACCCGTTCCGCCAAAGGATTTTTCCCATAACAAAGTGCCGTTCTCATCGATTTTAACCACCCAAAAATCGTAACTGCCCTTAGTGTTTGAAATATCAAAATCATCGCTTTCTGAAAAGCCGGACATCACAAATCCGCCATCATCTGCCTGTACCACAGCATGGGCGCGATCGTTGTTGGTGCCTCCAAAATAACGGCGCCATTGCAAGTTACCTTCCGAGTCGATTTTAGTCCCCCAAAATTCTCCAACCCCGTGTCGGGTATGTGATGTTGATCCTTTTCCAAAATTACCCTCGCCATTGGATAAGGTCACATCCAAAAAGCCAGCAAAAAAGAAACCGCCATCCGAGGTCTGAACCAAATCATAGCAATGATCATGTCCTGCAAATCCAAAACTTCGCTCCCATAAAATAGTACCAGATGCATCCAAACGAAGAATCCAATTATCATGGAAACCTTCATTATTGCTTCCATCTCCATCATCACTCATGGCATATCCCACAATAACATAGCCGCCATCAGTGGTCTGGATTATGGATTGCCCACGATCGTCCTTGGTGCCCCCATAGGTTTTGCTCCATTGTAGATTGCCTTCGGCATCCAACTTTAACAGCCAATAATCGTTTACAGCCAAGATTTTTTCAGCCAAATCGCCATCTGTACTGTTACTATACCCCAAGATGGCATAGCCACCGTCCATTGTTTGGATAATGGACTGGCCTGTTTCCTCTCCAGAACCACCAAAACTTTTTATCCATTCTACTTCTCCTAAAAAAGGGATTTCCATTTCTGGAACTGGGGAGGTATCATCCTCAGAACATGACCAAAGACCCATAAAAATCAAATAAACCAGTATCTTTTTCATGGTCTAGTTTGATTTTTGAATCACAAAGAATCCCGCTTCCGTGTCGTTGACAATAATCTTCCCACTTTCAAAATAGGGGTAGACACTCCAAACCCCATCAAATCCGGGAGTATTGTTTGAGGGGTGAGTATCAAAAAACCCAATTTCAGAAATAGTCCCTGAATCAATTCCTGTAATGTCCAAAACCCGCAAGCCCGCTGAATAGTTGGCCAAGAAAAAGTCATTTCCTTTTACATAGCCATTATGGTCTGTGGCTGAGGTTGGCCCTGTATATGTTGTATGCAAAACTGGATTATCTAAATCGGTCATGTCAAAAACCAAGGTTCTGGAATCAAAACCAAAACTGATTTCATCGGTTTCATCCCCCAAAATGTAATAACGGTGGTCTTCGGTAAACCACCCTTGATGTGTATAGCCCCGATTAGAGTAGCCCAGTGTCCCTATTTCTGTGGGGTTGGATTTATCTGTGATGTCTGCAATGGCTATTTGGGTCTCATTCGCCCCAATAAAAATTTCATGCCCTGTGTAGTCGGTGTCCGGACCATTGTACGTAATTACTTGTGCATCATGGGTGTATCCGTTTGCCCCATATCCTCCAACACCGGTGGGGCTTGTCGGATTTTGTATATCCACAAAATGCACTCCTCCGTTATACGCATCATTTCGGGCCGTGCCAACAGGGTAGGCAAAGCCCATTTCTTCATTGATCACAATATTGTGAGCATTTCCAATACCGGTATATCGGGCATCTGCTGTAAAGAGTTCTGGTGGATTAGCAACATCCCGAAGTCTTTTTAGGTCGAACACCTGCATACCGTGATTTGTGGCTTCGGAGACAATGAAAGCGTGGTCATTATAAACTTTGATATCCCGCCAAATACTGGATTCGGTGGCTGTTGGAAGTTTTCCCAAATAGACTGGATTTTCGGCAGCGGTAACATCTACAAAGGCTGTTCCATTGTCCAAACCGATGAGTGCATACTCCCTCCCGGTTGAAAGGTCTGTCCAACCCCAAATATCATTTGCAGCAGTTGCGTTGAAAGCATTGAGACGCATCTGAAAAAGCAGGTCATACTCTTGACATGGGTAAATACTGGCCACTCCACCCTCGCAAGGGGTAGACCACAAAAATATGTTCCCATCACCAATGTCCGGACCTTCATTCTCCATTCCGGCCCCATCTCCGCCTTTGTCGCTAGGACCATCAGAATCACCACTACTTGAGCATCCCGCTAGAAGCAAAATGGCAAAAAGTGGCGATAAGGCTTTTATTCCCATAGCATGGCAATGTTACGTTTGTTTTCTTTTAAAGATACAATTTAAAATTATCCTGTTTACTTTTGCCCCATGATCGAAGACAAAAATCCACAGCGCACATCACTGGAAGAATTGGGAGAGTTTGGCCTGATTGAACACCTTACCCAGAACTTTGAATTGCAGCAAGCCTCATCGATTAAGGGAATTGGTGATGATGCCGCCATATTGGATTTTAACGGCAAAAAAACAGTGGTTTCCACCGATATGTTGGTTGAGGGCGTCCATTTTGACCTCAGCTACATGCCGCTAAAACACTTGGGTTATAAATCGGTAATGGTGAACCTCTCCGATATTTACGCCATGAACGCCATGGCTACGCAGGTTACCGTGTCCATCGCCGTTTCAAACAGATTTCCTCTGGAAGCCTTGGAAGAATTTTATGCCGGAGTTGCCTTGGCTTGCAAACTTTACCACGTGGATTTGGTTGGGGGTGACACCACCTCTTCCACCAAGGGGATGCTCATTAGCGTTACTGCTTTGGGGATCGCCGAAGAAAATGATATTGTTTACCGAAATGGTGCCAAAGCCAACGACCTTTTGGTGGTTACCGGGGATTTGGGCGGAGCATACTTGGGCCTTCAAGTGTTGGAGCGAGAAAAAGAAGTCTTCAAAGTGAACCCAGAAAATCAACCTGATTTGGAGCCCTACTCCTACATTGTGGAGCGTCAGTTAAAACCTGAGGCCCGCAAAGACATTGTGGAACTCTTGAAAAAGTTGGAGGTAAAACCCACTTCCATGATCGATATCAGTGATGGATTGTCTTCAGAAATTCTACATCTCTGCAAGCAAAGCGATGTGGGCTGTAATTTATTTGAGGATAAAATTCCATTGGACCCCACGGTCATTTCAACTTCCGAGGAGTTTCAGATGGACAGCACCATGATTGCTTTGGGCGGTGGTGAGGACTATGAATTGTTGTTCACCATAGACCAATCGGATTTCCCAAAAATAAAAGCCAATCCCAATTTGACCGTCATTGGCCACATGACTGGTAAGAGTGAAGGTGCGCATTTGGTAACCCGCGCTGAAACCAAGATACCCCTAACAGCACAAGGCTGGAATTCCTTTAATGGATAGGCACAAAAAATCCCGAAACTCAAGGGTATCCACTTCATGGTCTTGGGGCACGCGACCTGTATAGCAGTAGGTACTTACTTAAGTTCGGGATAAACCGTAAAAACTTCGTAAAGGAACAAGGGTTACGCTACGCGCTGTACCAGTTTGGTCCTTCGTTTTCTGTACATGTCCTCTAAGGTGTTGTTGATTTCCTGCATTTGAGGAGTCAAAACTGAAAGTTTGCCACTAACATCTGTGGTAACCTCCTTCTGACAATGGATACATTTGTATTCCTTAATGTGTTGTGTCACTTTTTTGGAAACCACATAATGGTGGCCAAAAACGTTGCAGAATAATGAAGAAATTTTGTTGCCATGGTGATGAGTAGAAGTTTTCATAAGCCGGTTGTGTTTTGGAGGAGCATCCATGCGATTTGGGGATCGATAAAAATGCTGTGTTGATTAATTAGTAATTTTCAGTTATACGTTTGGTTTTAAGTGAATGGTTTTCTATGTCAACGAATGTTGATAACTTTTTATTTTGCTTAAATTTTCACAATTACTTTTTTTCGATGAAATACACTATAATCGTCAAAAAGTCAATTATTTTCGTTGAACTACGCTTTCGAAATATACTACATTGAACGATAATTATCAACATCTTATGAACAAAAAAACGTTAACAATTACTGCGTTTGCCCTTTTTTCCCTCTTCTTTGGTGCTGGCAACCTTATCCTTCCTCCTCTATTGGGATTCAAATCAGGTAGCTCATGGTGGTTGGTTGTACTGGGGTTTTGTCTCTCCGGTGTGTTGATTCCGCTCTTGGGCATTTTGGCCCATGCCCGTTTACAGGGTACTTTGTTCGATTTTGCCAAAAAGGTATCCCCAACTTTCAGTTTGTTGTATTGTTATTTGATCTATGCCATTTCCATTGCCCTGCCTTCGCCCAGAACGGCTTCGGTAACCCACGAGATGGCCATTCAACCTATATGGGACTCGTCCTCTTTAGTAACAAGCGTTATTTATTTTGCCCTGGTCTATTTGTTTGTCATCAACCGCTCCAAAGTTTTGGATGTGGTGGGAAAGTCGCTTACCCCAGGTATCCTTATCATTCTATTTCTTATTGTGGTCACGGCCATAGTTAGTATGGATTTCGATTTTTCCACTTCGGAAATGAAAAACCCTTTGAGCGATGGTATTTTGGAAGGGTACCAAACCTTTGATGCCATAGGTGCCGTTGTTGTAGGGGCGGTCATAATCGTTTCTATAAATATAAAAGATAAAGCGGCGAGTTACGAAGCTAAAAAAGACCTCATCCGAAAGGCGGGATTTTGGGCCGGTTTGGGATTGTTCCTGGTTTATTCCGGACTTATTTTGACTGGGGCCTTGTTCAGTGATGTCTTTCCGGCGGACGTTACCCGAACCGCTCTTTTGAGTGGCATCAGCACCGAAACTTTGGGAGGTACGGCCACCCTGTTTTTGAGCGTTTTGGTAAGCTTGGCCTGCTTTACCACTGCAGTGGGAATTGTAACGGGCACCTCAGATTTTATAAAAGGACAATTCAATGATTCCAATTGGGCCTATCGGATTACGGCCTTCATTGGATGTGTGTTGGGTGTGCTCATGGGGCAGTTCAATGTAGGGTACATTATTGCGGTGGCCGTGCCTGCTCTCATGTTCATCTATCCCATTACCATTGCGTTGATTTTATTGAACGTACTTCCCGAAAAGTGGGCTTCACCAAGGGTCTTTAAGTGGGTAGTGATCACCACCATTGTATTTAGTGCCCCAGATTTTGTGGGCAGCCTAGGTGTTGGATTACCTTCTTACCTCTATCTGGAATGGTTGCCGTTGGCCGAATATCAAATGGGGTGGGTGATTCCATCCATCACCGTTTTTGGGCTGGTGAATCTGCAATCAAAAAACAGTACTCCCTGAAGTCATGATTACATAGTAATTACTAGTCACATGCGGTTTCCCAATAGTCGAATGTTCCTCTCACAAGAGATGCAGGAAATTTGTTTAGCCCTTGCGTGAGATTATCTTGCCACTCCTCCCATGTATGTCCCATACCATCTTCAATCTCCTTTAAGTGGTACAATGGGAAATTCAGTTGGTATGACGGGTTTGAAGGATTTAGCCCAGACTCAATCCCGTTGGGATATAGTAAATCTTTAACAACATAGGTATAGTTAGAGTCCCAACAAGTCTTTCTATTCACAAAGGACCTGTGCAACTTAGGGTATGGATTCTTAAGCATTTCAACCCCTACACCTTCTGCCCAACTCTCGGCAACTATCAGCTCTATTTTATTCCATTTAAGATTTTTGTCGATATAAAAAAGGTTTCTATGGGACGCATGGCCAAATTCATGTACTACAGTTTTGAATAGATTATTGTGGTCCCTATCATAGTCCTCACCAATTCTCCAATCTTCACTATCCTTTGCATAAATCCCAATGGTGTGGGGAACTCCATCATAAAAATACCCAGCAGCTCCTTTTCTTTTACCTTTGCTCGCTCTATTGAAGGCTCGTATCCAAATTCGGTCATTTCCTGGCTTATTTCGCATTGGTCTTGTAACCCCATAATTTTCCGCGTAGAAAGAATCATAGGCCGCCCTGTGTAAAATACCATAAAAGGATTGGATTGTGCCGTCAATGACTTCATCCCAAATCCCTTCTCTTTTAGGGCCAAAATGCCAAGCCCTTGTGACACTGGAACCCTTTATGATGTACCATTCATGGTTTGACCATCGCAAGCTATAATTAACCTTGTTTTTAAACTCTTTTTTTACCCGGAACTCCCCATATTCATCCGTAATGCCCCACGACCATTTTAATCCGCTTCTTGCCAATACTTGTACCCCTTTTACAGGAACTGCCTGCCCATCGGTAGGTTCTCCTTCGGAATAATCTATCATGCGAATCCTACCTTCTGGTCTCCATTTTTCTTTGGAAGTGATTTTGTCTCCCCAACCTCTATCATTTTTGGAAAACACCCCTTGTAATGGGTCTATATCCAACGCAATGTTTTCTGCAACTTCTTCCAACAAATTCGCTAACTCCTTTTCAATGGAAGCATCTTCGTCTGGCATGTAGAGATTTTCGATGATTTCATATGGCATGAAAGAAGGAAATGCATAATCAGCATCCACTACCGTATATAATGGACTAGGGGTATTGAGCGGAAGCTCCCTGTCCCGATAACAATCGTTTCTCGCTTTGGTGGGTTCAAATTCATAATGTAATGGGAAATCAAACAAGTCCAGATTTTCATCGTATCTAGCCAATTCCATTACCTGATGATTTTCGGTCGGCAGGAACCGAACATAAAGCCGATTAACTTTTATAGGATTGTTTCCTTCAGAAAAAAGACCATTTCTGGCAACAACATCCCATGCGCTTTTCATAATTTCAATGGATTGTGGAATTTTAATCTTCTCTCCCAGATGTATACTATTCTCAAAATCGGATGGATTTAAAGGCTCTTGTTCAACTGTCAAACAAGAAAAGCCCTCTTCTTTTTGATAATCCAATGTTTGCTCTGCCCTTTCTCCATTAACCTCTGTTCCTTTAGTCACTACCGATTCGGTCTTAAGTTCATCAACTTCACAAGCGACAACTACAAATGCTACCACTAGTAGTATCACTTTAAAAAAATTTACCCTTACTGTTTTCATTCTACCTTTAGTTTGACCAATTGCTATGTTTTTGAGGCCAAACCACAACAATCATAATTGATTTACAAGGTCAAACTGAGAATTTATTTAACGGTTACTCTTTGATAATTGATGGATAAGGTGTTTCAGCCTATGAAACCCTTCTTTGATTTGATAGCATAAGTTGGATGTTGCTAGAGCTATAGCTTTTACAATTACAGTTTCGAAGGAAGGGTGAACTTGAAGGTTTCTTTTTCTTTAAGAATAATAATTCTTGTCGGATTCCTTTCTCAATTTTTATCGTGCATTTCCGATTTCAATTTCACCAACTCACCTAACAATCGTGTCTCTTTTACTTTATGTGATAAGTTCATGGCCTGAGCCATCCGATAAATCTCAAAATTCAGTGTATCTATTTCGGTCTCTCTATGGTTATTGATGTCCTGCAGAGTGGAAATGAACTGCCCGTCAGACATTCTACTGATCATCAAAACTTGATCTTCCAATTCGGAAGTACCTAAATCTATTCCCTTTTTATTGGCTATCAGAGCACATTCGGCAATGACCCGCTGCGCAATGGCCAACACATTTTTATCTCTGTGAAATATCCCATTATCCACTTCCAGCAAAGGGCAAATGGAATTGAATACGCAATTGGCAATGGCCTTTTTCCAGATAATGCGCTGGATGTCCTTTTCCGCGCTAAACCTAAAATTGAGGCTGTCCAAGATTTCCACAATCCTGTTTAAAGAAGTGTTTTTTTGCTGAATCATCCCAATGGGCGATGGGGCCACTGGTTTGTAGGTTATGGTGTCTGGTCCATTATTCTGACTGGTCATAAAAAGGACACAGCGGTAGACCTCTGGAAAATCCTTTTCCAAAAAAGGCTGTTCCACACCCAGTCCATTCTGGAGAAGCACTAGAGGTGAGTCTCCAATTTTTGATGCCAGTTTTTCGGATAGTACTTTGTTCCCAAATGATTTGTTGGTCAAAACCACTATACCCTTCAATTGAGAATGGGTGCTCAATGTGCTCACCGCGATTTCAGCGTGCAAGGTAGGACCACCTTTAAGCTGCAATGTAATTCCTTGTTTGTACAAAGTGCCATCATCCAAATGACCACGAATCAACTCCACTGTTTTACCCTCTTGGTTTAGGGATACAGCGAGTGCTTTTCCTACCGCTCCAGCCCCAATGATAAAAATTTTCATAGTACTAAAGGTACTTAGAACACCCTAATATGGTTTTCCGTTTTGGTTGCTAAAGAAAGTAACAGCCTATAAAATAATTGCTCTTTAACAAGCATTCTTCCATTCAACTCAAACCTTCATGCTAAAATATCATTCAATGCTCGGAACAGATAAAGCGGATATTCGGCAATTCTGTTGCAGAGGTAGAGGTACCATTCTTTACCATATACGAAGTATAATTTGGTTGGATAACCCTGCTCTTTTAAGTCCATCAATTGCTCTGTTTGTATACCATATAGACTTTCAAACTCATAGAGATTGTTGTCTGGTTTGTATTGCTGAATCAATTTGATGGCTTCTTGTTGAATTTTGGAATGATGTGTTGCAATAGAGAGCTTGTGATTTTGGGACAATAACTGATCCACATAATACAAATACCTTTCATCCAACGCATCCCCTCTTGGAATGGAGAGGTGTTTTGGGGTTTCAAAAGCTCCTTTTACCATTCGTATTCTTCCATTTTCCTGGGTCAACTCTTTAAAATCATCCTGTGTTCTGTGCAAATAAGCCTGCAGGGTAATTGAAGCATTTGAATAGGTTTGTGCTGTTGTCTTGTAGATATCGATAATGGCATCGGTTATTTCAACTCCTTCGGCACTTATGGTAACTTCAATATTATACTTTTCAGCCTCTTCCACTATGGATTTTATGTTATTCAAACATAACTCGTGTGAAACGGCCAAGCCGATATGGGAAAGGTCCAGGGAAACTGTAGAATTGAGCTTTTGATTTTTGATTTCATCCACTATCCTAAGGAATTCATGAGTAGCCTCATTGGCTTCTTCCACGGTGAGTGTGTTTTCGCCCATATACTCAATGGAACATTTAAACCCATTTCCGTTTTCAAGTTTCACTTTTTGAATGGTTTCATCAAGTGTTTCCCCGCCAATGTAGCGGTCGGCCGCCTTTTTAAGGGTTTTATATAAGATTTCATTGGAGAGTATATATTCCTTTGCTTCATGGTTCAATGCCGCCTTTCGTAATGCAGAAGCTCCCATGTTCAATAATTCTTGTTCCATTTCTAGATTGTTTTGTGTCTGTTTTTAAGGATTGCGGTAATATGGATAAGCCCAATTAAAAGCCAAACAATATTGACCGAACTGGACGGGTAGGCTCCATAATAAATGGTGTTTGTCATTAACAATAGGCTTCCCAAAATGTTTAGGAGTTGGTATAGTAAGGTTTGGGCACTGATTCGGTTTTTGCTATTTAACCAATAGGCCGTTACAAGCATAATAGAGCCCGTCCAACCCAATAGGTCAACAATTAAATCTGTCATATTTAAATATATCGATTTGTAGTTTCAAATGAATAAAAAAAGTCAGAGGTCGTTCTTTAATGTGTTTATATAGTTTCGTATCTCATCCTCGTTTCTTCTATAATAGGTCCATTTGCCATGTCTGGTGGCAATCAACAAATCCACCCTGTGCATCATGGTTAAATAATGCGAAATGGTGGATTGCGACAAGCCTGTTTTATCTTGGATATGACATACACAGACCCCATCGCTAAAATCCGGGACATTCACCTGCGGGGGAAAGTTCTCTTCCGGTTTTTTAAGCCAGTTAAGAATATCTATTCGCACTTGGTTTGATAATACTTTGTTTATTTCTAATACATCCATGGTGCAAATGTAATACAACAAATCGAGATATTTCGATATAACTAATAAAATTTGAAGCGACTTCGAGTCGTTCTCCAAGTCGCTCCAATAACTAACATCACATTCAAAGTCAGTATCTAATCAACATGGGTGAAAATCTTATTTACAATTTTCCATTCCCCATCCATATTGGCCAAAGACAGATAATCGTAATAATTATATCCCGAAAAAGGCACATGCAATTTGGCCATGGCCACCTTGCCTAAAATATCGATTCCAATAATAGCCATCCTGAACTCCTCTCCCAAGGACTTTGGGCTTTGCCGGTTTTTAACCCCTTCAATATAGGCTGATTTACTTTTTAAGTAATCCTCTCCTTTGATGTCTCCATACAAATAGGTGTATTCGTGAAAACACTTTTCCAGTTTTTTTACATCCCCGTTGAAAATACCCTCAAAGTAAGATGCTATCAACTCTTCTATTTCTTTTCTGTTTTCTGTGTACATTATTTTCAATTTTAAATGGCATGACCCACAGTGTGGCCTCCCGCCACATTAATGGTCTCACCGGTTATAAATTCTGCGGATGCCAAATAGTAAGCTGCCTCCGCTATTTCTCGGGCCTCCCCAATTCGGTTTAAAAGGTGCAATCCAGCTAGGCTATCGGCATCCTCAACCCCAATTTTTCCCTGTAATGGACTTCTAATGATTCCAGGTGCAATGGTATTTACCCGAATGTTCTGTTTGCCAAATTCCGCTGCGAGTTGCCTGGTTAGGGCATGGATGGCTCCCTTGCTTGTGAGCGGAGCGGTGGCTGGAAATCCATCAATGGCATGATCCACCAAAACGGTTCCGATATTGATAATGGCTCCGCGACCCTGTTCCAGCATGTGTGGAATGACTTCTTGGGAAGTAACATAGGTTCCCAATAGGTTCACCTTCCAAAATCTTTCCAAATCTGTTTCATTGACATCCAAAAAGGGTTTTGGGGCAAAAATCCCTGCGTTGTTAATCAACACATCAATAGAACCGAATTTTTCCAAGGCGGTTTCGACCAATTTTTTTCCAGTTTCCCGCTTGCTGATATCTCCTGCAACGTAGGCAGCATTTGCCGGTGATCCCAGTGATTGAAATGTCATTTCCAAATTTGATGCATTGGAAGAATTCATGATCACATTACTGCCTCTTTCCAAAAAGTACTGGGCCGTTTCCTTTCCCAAACCTGTGGAGGCACCTGTTATGATAACTGTCTTGTTTTTCATGTGCTTTGTTTTTTAGTTTCTGAATATTGCTTTCCATCATAACCCCAATTGTCAATGGGCACCTCATCAATTACAATATGGGTGGTCTTGGGGTTTTTGTTGAGCACGTCCACCAATAGTTGGGTGACACCCTCGATCAATTTGCGTTTCTGGATGGAGGTTACCTGTTCATCGGTAACCTTAATGTTTACGTAAGGCATTTTTGTCTGTTTAAAATTACCCTACAAAGGTGCGATTGGGTCAATACCAAAAGGAAGGACATTCATCACAGATTTAGTGTGATGTTTATCACAAAAATAAAGTCAATCTAGGATTGCAAACGGCTCAAGGTCTCTCGCGACACACCTAAATAGGCAGCGATAAGTTTTTTGGGAACCCGTTGAAAGAGTTGTGGATATTGTTCCAACAAAACATCGTATCGTTCTTTGGCTGAATTTTTTAGGAGGGAAAGAATCCTGTTTTGGAGTGCAATTCTTCCAAATTTGCTTTTTTTGGCCCAAAAGCGTTCCATCTTGTGCATTTGGGCCGTTAGTTTTTCCCTATTTTCAAAGGTGATGTATAGCAATTCGCTGTCCTCAATACAGTCTATGGATATTTTAGAAGGAGTGTGCTTAATGAAGGATTCGTAATCCGTGATCCACCAATTTTCCATCCCAAATTGAAGAATGTGTTCCTTCCCCTCCTCATCCACAAAATAGCTTTTAAGGCACCCATCCAAAATCCAATATTCCTTATCCACCAAATCACCTTCTTGGACAATGTACTGGTGTTTCCGTTTTTGGATGGGTTCAAAATAACTCAAAACCACATCAAATTCTTCATCAGTCAAAATGATCAGTTCTTCGATATGTTTTCTGAGCGGGTGCATTAGGCATTCATCAACTCTTCGATCTCTTCAATCTCTATTGGGATGTTGCGCATCAAGTTAAAGGGTTCGCCACTTTCTTGGATGACGACATCATCCTCTAAACGAACGCCCATGCCTTCATCAGGAATGTAAATTCCCGGTTCCACGGTAAAGACCATATTCGGTTTCATCGGTGTTTTCAATTCGCCATAGTCATGGGTATTCAACCCAATATGGTGACTGGTACCGTGCATAAAATACTTTTTATAGGCGGGCCAATCTGGGTTTTCATTTTGTACATCAGCTTTATCTAAAAGTCCTAATCCGATCAGTTCTGAGGTCATGATTTTGCCTACTTCCTTATGGAATTCGGCCCAAATAACGCCGGGCACCAGCATTTTTGTCGCTTCGTTTTTTACGCGAAGTACAGCGCTGTACACTTGTTTTTGTCGGTCTGTAAATCTACCATTGGCCGGGATGGTCCGGGTCATGTCACTAGAGTAGTTGGCATATTCGGCCGCCAAGTCCAACAAGATCATATCACCATCTTTTACCTGTTGATTGTTTTCCAAATAGTGTAGTACATTGGCGTTGTTTCCAGCAGCAATGATGGGTGCATAGGCATATCCTTTGGAACGGTTTCGAACAAATTCGTGTAGGAATTCTGCTTCTATTTCATATTCCCAAACCCCTGGTTTTACAAATTCCAAAATCCTACGGAAACCCTTTTCGGTAATATCGCATGCGGTCTGCATGATGGCTATTTCTTCAGGTTCCTTTATTCCTCGAATTTGTTGTAAAATGGGATTGCTCTTTGCCCACTGGTGTGCTGGATATTCTTTTTTACATTTTTCAATAAACCGATCTTCGCGGGTCTGAGTCTCGACAGCTTGACGGTAATGCTCATTGGTGTTGAAGTAAATCGTACCCGCCTCGGTCATCAAATCAAAAAAGATCTTGTCAAAATCGGTGAGCCAATACACGGTTTCAATGCCCGATACTTCCGTGGCTTTTTCTTTGGTAAGTTTAGCACCTTCCCAAACGGCTATATGGTCGTTGGTCTCTCTAACAAACAGTATTTCGCGGTGCTTTGCATCCATTGCATCTGGGAACAGCAATAAAATTGTTTCTTCTTGATCTGCACCACAGAGATAGAACAAATCTCGGCTTTGCTCAAAGGGAAGCGTGCTATCGGCTCCTATGGGGTAAATATCATTGGAATTGAACACGGCGATACTTTTTGGCTTCATTTGCACCGTGAATTTTTTACGGTTTTTTACAAACAGATTACTGTCTATGGGAGAATATTTCATGTGGATAATTTGATTTGACCAAATTTAGGTAATTGTGTTCCCCAAGACAAATTCATACCTTCCCTCTTCAAAGAAAAATCCATGCAGCTCAACCTTAGTATTCCCGCACTTTTGTTCCCCGCTATTTCACTTACCATGTTGGCGTATAATGCCCGGTATTTGGCCATCGCCGCCCTTATCCGTCAGTTGCACAAACAGTTTGAGGAGACTTCGGCCCAACCGCTGAAACAACAGATTCAGCAGCTTCGAAAACGGTTGGGCATTATCAAGAACATGCAGGCCACGGCCATTATTAGTTTTTTGTTGGCGGCCATTACCATGTTCCTTATTTATGTGGAACTGGATATTTGGGCCAATGTCATTTTTGGAATCAGTTTGGTCTTTCTGGTCATCTCGTTGGTGCTTTCGCTTTTGGAAGTGCAACTTTCCACCAAGGCTCTGGGTATTCAACTTAAAAGCATGGAAAAATGAACCCACCAAAAATTATTGACCTTCCCCAGACAGAATTGGTTGGTATTCGAATACATACCACCTTGGCCAAAAATGAAACTCGGGCATTGTGGGGGCGATTTCAAAAATTACTCATTGCTTTAGGCATTTCTCGAGAAATCGAAAAGTACTACATTCAAATCTTTGGTGCAGCAACCACTATTTCAAACATGTCGCCAAATACCGAGTTTGAAAAATGGGCGGCTGTTGAGTCCAAGCACCTTCCTGAAATTTCCAAAGAAATGGAGACCATAACGCTATCGGGCAAATATGCTATTTTTATCCACAAAGGATTGCCCAGTGATTTTCCAAAAACTGCTGCTTATATTTATAGGGAGTGGTTGCCCAACTCCGGATTTACGGTTGACCATCGTCCCCATTTTGAAATTATGCCCCCTAATTATAGCCCAGTAGATCCCAATACCGAGGAAGAAGTTTTGGTTCCCTTAAAATAAAGCAACTTTCGGGTCTATTTTTTCATGGGATTTATGTAGTTTGGCTAATATAAAAGCTACGCTTTCAGGCAGTTGCTCATTAAGACCAAATAGCAAACCATCAACACACCATATCATGCAAACCGACCGAAAAAAAAGAATAAAATCCATAGACCTCCTACGAGGAGTGGTTATGGTGATCATGGCATTGGACCATGTACGCGACTATTTTCATGCTGATGCTTATTTCTTTGATCCTTCGGATATCACCCAAACCAATGTGCCACTTTTTTGGACTCGATTTGTGACCCATTTTTGTGCTCCTGTTTTTGTTTTTCTGGCAGGAACCTCCGCCTTTTTTGTCGGGCAACGGAGAGATAAAAAATCATTGTCCATTTGGTTGTTGAAACGAGGCCTTTGGTTGGTCGTTGCAGAGCTCACCATTATTAAGTTGGCCTGGATGTTCAAGTTGGATTATTCCACTATCCTGCTGCAAGTAATTTGGGTTTTGGGTATTGGCATGGTATTCTTGGCCGGATTTATCCACCTCCCCAAAAAGTTGATGATAGGGCTTGCGTTGATCGTAATTTTTGGCCATAACTTATTGGATTCCTTTGCCCCTTCGGATTCAGTTGCCTCAGGGGTTTGGACTTTTTTGCATGTGTTTAATATGGTAAATATGGGCAGCTTTCAGGTTTTGGTCGGCTATCCAATTATTCCTTGGATTTTTGTAATGCTCTTGGGCTATTATTTTGGTGAGTTTTACAAGCCTTTATATGATTCAAAACTCAGAATAAAGCGTTTATTCCAAATAGGGCTGGGTTTGACCCTCTTGTTTTTTATTCTGAGAACCGTAAATGTGTATGGTGACCCTTACACTTGGGCTGAGCAAGACTCCCTTGGCATGACTATCGCTTCATATTTTAACATTACAAAATATCCACCGTCCTTGCTTTACCTACTGATTACTTTGGGGCCTTCTATTCTCTTTTTGTCTTTCATGGAGAATGTGCAAAATCGATGGACAGAGAAACTAGTTGTCATTGGCCGGGTTCCCATGTTCTTTTATATTGTGCATATTTATGTTATTCATGCATTGGCCGTTGTCGCTGCCATAGCTACTGGGTTTAGCTTCTCGGATATGGTCATAGACTTATGGGTTACCCTGCAACCGCAATTGCAGGGATATGGTTTTAATCTTTGGGTGGTATATCTTGTTTGGATTGTTTTGACGGTTGCCTTATATCCCATTTGCAGTTGGTACAATGACTACAAGACTGCAAATCGACAAAAGTGGTGGTTGAGTTATCTATAGCACAAATTTTGACCATCATTTGCTACACTAAGTGGAATATGTCAATTGAAATGACCAATTCACCAAAGCATAGTTGCTGTTCATTAAAGTTTTTCATCCAGCATCAATGAATTCCTTACATTTATCTTGCTCTATTGAACGGTTTATTGCTATGAAAAAGACGGTAAAGGAGGTAAGTTATTTTAAGAACATTCGAGAAATCAGAGAATGCGATTTTGGAGTGTTCTATTTTTTTGATGGATTGGTCATTTCAGAAATTAACGAAGGAGTGGTCTTTAACTGGTCCATGGCCAAAAAAATTATTGGGATTGCCTATGATATTTTGGGAAAGGATAAACCCATAGCCTACATTTCAAACCGAATCAACAACTATTCCGTTGTGCCCACGGATTGGTTGAAGTTTTATAAAAATAGGCATCAACTCGAATTTTACTCCGTGGTAGCCTATAACAAAGGTGGACTTTCCAGTATTGTGCTGGAAAAAATGTTCTTTAAGAATAACATTCGCCAATTCTCCGACCTTGAATCAGCCATAAAATGGAGCATTTCTAAAGTTGAAGAAAAAAGAGCAGGGTTAACGCCCTATGTGGAATAAGGCATCCCCTTGGTTCACCACCGCTTGGTGATTGATGCAGATAATATATCCATCAAACGGTGCCATAATCTTTTTGTTTTTCTTGGCAAACGTGTCCGTAACCAATCCTAGAGTCTCCCCTTTCTCCACAGCCTGTCCGTTCGCAATCTGGGGAATGAACATCCCGGCCCTTGCGGCCCTGATCCAACGTGTGGATTCCAGATGAATGGATGATTCTTGCTTCACCTTTTGCCTTTTTGATACCATGCCCAAAAATTGAAGTACATTTTCCACTCCCTTAATACCTATAGCAATGGAATTTTCATCAAAGCGCATACTTTCTCCAGCTTCGTATACCATGGTGGGGATTCCCATTTTAAAAGTGGTCTTCCTAAAAGATCCCGTTATTAGTTTAGAGGCAAAGTTAAAGGGAGCATTGAACGCCTTCGCCAACATCTGGCTATCAGGATCACTTGCAGTGTATCTGGCCTGCGGATGGTTATGCCTTTGGCTTCCGCCCGTATGCAGGTCGATTGCAAAGTTCGCCTGCGGGAGGACCTGATCAGAATATGTATAGGCTATCCTGCTGGCCAAAGAACCGGTCTTTTTCCCAGGAAAACTACGGTTTACATCCTTTCCGTCCGGTACATCCCGTGAAAAGTGGATAAACCCAAAAATGTTTACAATGGGGACCACAATCACAGCCCCTTTTTCTATGTAAAAGCAATTATCCTGAAGCATTCTTCGAAGCGTTTCCACACCATTGATCTCATCGCCGTGCAAGCCTGCTTGGATCAAAACTGTTGGCCCTACCTCCTTTCCATTGAACACATGAACAGGTATATCAATCAAGGTTCCGGTAGGAAGCCGGGCAATGTTCAATTGCACACTCCTGTTTTGTCCAGGGGCTATGTCTACGCCATTTATGGTAATGGTCTTATTTTCTTTTTCTTCGTCCATTCTTTTCTACAAATTGAATGATATGCTTAGCCACATTAACGTTGGTTGCTGCCTCTATGCCTTTTAAGCCCGGTGATGCATTTACCTCTATCAACAACGGTCCTTTTTTGGAACGGATAAGGTCTACCCCGGCCACGCCAAGTCCCAAATGCTTGGTGGCATTTATGGCAATAAATTTCTCTTTTGGCGTCAATTGCACGGTTTCTGTTTCTGCTCCTCTATGCACATTAGATCTAAAGTCATCAATGTCACTGGTCCGTTTCATGCTGGCCACCACTTTGTTCCCTACCACAATGATCCGAAGGTCTTCGCCATTGGCCTCTTCAATATATTCCTGCAATAGTATACTGGTATTCATATTGTAAAGCGTATCGATGATGGATTTAGCGGATTTTTTACTCTCGGCCAACATTACCCCCTTGCCTTGGGTGCCCTCCTGTAATTTTATGATGACGGGGCCACCTCCCAAAAGTTTTATCTGATCTTCAACATTATGTGGGTTGATGGAAAACACCGTTTCGGGAATGGGGATACCTTTTCTGGCCATAATTTGCAATGTCCGCACTTTGTTCCGCGCTCTTGTTATGCCCAATGAACGTGCCGTGCTAAAGATGTTGTTCATCTCAAATTGTTTTACGATGGCCGCACCATGTCTGGTAACGGTTGTGCCGATTCGTGGAATGATGGTATCAAACTCATCCGTGATATCTTCATCATTCAAATAAATTTGTGGCTTGTCTGTACCGAGTTTGACCGAACACTTGGTATGGTCAATCATTTCCACATAATGACCTGCATCCTGAGCTTCCTTTGCTATTCTTTTGGTAGAGTGCACATTAAGACTGACGGATAATATGGCAATGTCCATGGCATTGGGTTGGTTAAAATCAAACGTAATATCGGGTAAAAATCTCAAAACGGAATCCCCTTACCTCAATTTAAGGGCTGCTGCTCAACTTATATAGTTCAAACAAAACCTTTTTATGGATTTAATTTCACAGAAGCTTAAAATCAGTCTAAATAACTGGTTTTACGATGTTGAAAGCTTGTTAAAAACTTAACCGTGCCGTAAATTTGTATTAAAACCAGCACTAATGAGTGGATTGATAAAATCTTCAATTGCCCGCAAAGTGGTAATGGCACTTTCGGGTCTTTTTTTGGTTGTTTTTCTTACACAACATTTTACCATTAACATTACTTCGGTCATTGATCCGGAAACCTTTAACTCCTGGTCCCATTTTATGGGATACAACCCATTGGTACAGTTTGTACTCCAACCAATTTTGATTGCAGGAGTCATCATCCATTTTGTAATGGGGTTTGTTTTGGAGATTCAGAACAAAAAAGCTAGGGGCGGCAGTTACGTGAAGTACAAGGGCAGCGCAAATGCACCTTGGGTTTCCAGAAACATGATCTATTCTGGATTGGTGGTGCTCGCCTTCTTGGTGTTGCACTTCTACGATTTTTGGGTACACGAGATGACGTACAAGTACATTGAGGCTTCCCCAGAAGACCCAACCCGGTACTACCATGAAACCGTTGAAAAATTTGAACCTTTCTGGAGAACCATTCTTTACGTAGTGTCCTTTGTTTTGCTCAGTCTACACTTGTGGCACGGCTTTGCATCCTCATTTCAGAGTATGGGATGGAACAACAAATACACACCTGCCGTAAAAACATTCACAAAACTATTTTCGGTGGTCATTCCTTTGGGCTTTGCATTCATTGCCCTATATCACCACCTTAACCCAATAACACAGTAAGTATGGGCATATTGGATTCAAAAGCTCCATCTGGGCCTCTGGCCGACAAATGGACCAAGCATAAAAATGAAATTGACCTAGTTAACCCTGCCAACAAGCGAAACATTGACATTATCGTGGTGGGAACCGGACTGGCTGGTGGCTCTGCTGCAGCCACGTTGGCCGAACTGGGCTACAATGTAAAAACGTTTTGCTACCAAGATTCTCCACGCAGGGCCCACTCCATTGCGGCCCAAGGAGGTGTGAATGCAGCCAAGAACTATCAAGGGGATGGCGACAGCGTTTACCGCCTTTTCTACGACACCATCAAAGGGGGTGACTACCGTTCCCGTGAAGCCAACGTGTACCGTTTAGCGGAAGTTTCAACCAATATTATTGATCAATGTGTTGCACAAGGAGTGCCTTTTGCAAGGGAATATGGTGGATTGTTGGATAACCGGTCCTTTGGAGGGGTTTTGGTTTCCAGAACGTTCTACGCCAAAGGGCAAACTGGCCAGCAGCTGTTGTTGGGTGCCTATGCCGCCATGAACCGTCAAATCCAACGGGGTAAAATCAAATCCTATACCCGTCATGAAATGTTGGATTTGGTATTGGTCGATGGAAAGGCACGAGGCATCATTGCCAGAAACTTGGTGACCGGTGAAATTGAAAGACATTCTGCCCACGCCGTTGTCATTGCTTCAGGAGGATACGGAAACTTGTTTTTCCTTTCGACCTATTGCATGGGAGCCAATGTGATGGCCGCTTGGCGAACGCACAAAAAAGGTGCCTTCTTCGCAAACCCATGCTATACACAAATTCACCCGACCTGTATTCCTGTTTCGGGAGACCATCAGTCTAAGTTGACATTGATGTCCGAATCACTCCGAAATGATGGCCGTATCTGGGTACCCAAAAAATTGGAGGATGCCCAGGCTATTCGCGAAGGAAAACTAAAACCTACCGAATTGGCAGAAGAGGACAGGGATTATTACTTGGAAAGACGATATCCTGCCTTCGGTAATTTGGTGCCTCGTGATGTGGCATCAAGAGCGGCCAAAGAACGTTGTGATGCAGGATTTGGGGTGAACAAAACAGGCGAGGCCGTTTATCTCGATTTTGATTCTGCCATCATGCGGTACGGAAGAGAAAAGGCAATGACCTCTGGCATGAAAGATGCGGACGACAAAACTATTCGCGAGCTCGGTGAAAAAATAGTCGAGGCCAAATACGGTAACCTCTTCCAGATGTACGAAAAGATTGTGGATGAAAATCCATATAAAACCCCTATGAAGATTTATCCAGCGGTGCACTACACCATGGGCGGTCTTTGGGTGGATTACAACTTGCAGACTACTATTCCAGGTTGTTATGCTGCTGGAGAGGCCAACTTCAGTGACCACGGTGCCAACCGTTTGGGTGCATCGGCCTTGATGCAGGGTTTGGCCGATGGATATTTCGTGCTTCCATATACCATTGGCGATTACTTATCCGATGATATCAGGACTGGACCAATTCCTACCGACTCTCCTGAATTTGATGCTGCCGAAAACGATGTTCGTGAGCGTATCAAAAAATTGATGTCAGGTAGTGGTATCCACACCGTTGATTATTACCATAAGAAATTGGGTAAGATTATGTGGAACAAATGTGGTATGTCCCGAAACGAGAAAGAACTAAAAGAAGCTATTAATGAAATTGCCGCTCTCCGGAAGGATTTCTGGGAAAACGTAAAAGTTCCCGGAACACCCGATTCCAAAAACCAAGAATTGGAAAAAGCGGGTCGTGTGGCGGATTTCTTGGAACTGGGTGAACTTTTTGCGAAAGATGCGTTGCATAGAAATGAATCGTGTGGAGGACATTTCCGCGAGGAATACCAAACCGAAGAAGGTGAGGCCCTTCGTGATGACGAAAACTTTAAATACGTGGCTGCTTGGGAGTACGCTGGCGAGCCGAAAGATGCCAAATTGCACAAGGAGGATTTGGAATATGAGAATATCAAAGTAAAGACACGTTCATATAAATAGTTATTTGGTGATTCAGTTATTCGTAGTTGTTCATTGAAATCAAAAGAGTAGAGCAAATCAAGTGGGAAATTTCAAAACTTTTGAAGAGTTGGAATGCTGGAAAGCTTCACGGATTCTTCGAAATTTTGTGAAAGATGAAATACTATCACTATTGCCAAAGGATGAAAGATTTGAACTATGTAGTCAAATAAAACGTTCTGCCCGTTCTGTTGGAAATAATATTGCGGAAGGATTTGGAAGATTCAACTTTCAAGAGAACATCCAATTTTGTCGCATGGCAAGAGGATCTTTGAACGAAACTTTGGATCATATGATCATAGCTAAAGATGAAGGCTATATCACATCAGAAAAACTGAATAACTACAGAGAATTACACAATAGAACATTAAAAATATTAAACGGTTACATTAAGTATTTAAAGGATGCTAAACAAGGTAAGTACCAGTAACCGATCAACTTAATAACTAGCGAATCTATGAAGCTACATTTAAAAATATGGCGTCAAAAAGATGCAAGCTCCAAGGGAGGGATAGTCGACTACACCCTTGATGGTATAGAAAAAGACATGTCATTCTTGGAAATGTTGGATATCTTAAACGAGGAATTAATTTCCAAAGGTGAAGAACCAGTGGAATTTGACCACGATTGCCGTGAAGGCATTTGTGGTACTTGTTCGTTGATGATCAACGGTCGCCCACACGGACCAGATTCTTTGATTACTGTCTGCCAGCTGCACATGCGTAGTTTTAATGATGGAGACGAAATCGTTATTGAGCCTTGGAGAGCAAAGGCGTTTCCCGTAATCAAGGATTTGATTACTGATCGAAGTGCTTTTGACCGTATCCAGCAAGCTGGGGGATATATTTCCGTAAACACCTCGGGACGACCTGTGGATGCCAATGCTATTCCGATTGAAAAAGAAAATGCAGATGAGTCCTTTAATGCTGCAACCTGTATTGGTTGTGGTGCCTGTGTGGCCGCATGTAAAAATGCGAGTGCCATGCTGTTCACCTCAGCCAAAGTATCGCAGTTTGCACTGTTGCCACAAGGACAGGTGGAAGCAGCGGAGCGTGTTCAGAATATGGTTCGCCAAATGGATTTGGAAGGTTTTGGAAACTGTACCAACACTGGTGCTTGCGAAGTGGAGTGTCCTAAAGGTATTTCTTTGACCAATATCGCCCGAATGAATCGGGAGTATCTCTCAGCTTCGGTGAAGGGATAGCCATCAAAATATTTCAATAGACAAAATCCAAATTCCAATAGGAGTTTGGGTTTTTTATGGCTGCAATCCTTATGTCATTTCGAAATGAGGAAGGAAGTGACGATTGAGAAATCTTTAATCATTATTAAGATTTCTCACTTCGATTTCGACTGCGCTCAATCTGACACTTCGAAATGACGGGTCCGCTTCATGCTGAACTCGCCTGCCTGCCGGCATAGGCAGGTTTCAGCATCTTATAGGAGTAAGATTGTCATCATTGTGCTCAGCGCCTAAAGAAAGTATTGGGACATATTTGTATGATTACCTTCTGTGTAGATATATAAAAACCCGACCAAAAGGCCGGGCTTACTTTTAATACTTTTAGATATTATTTTATAAAAACGGAATATGCTTGCCCATCTAAATTGGACAAAGCTAATCTCTCGCCATTTTCCCAAAGCAAAGGTTTTCCTATAGTTGAATCAAATCCTGTAGTAAAGACAGTTCCCTTGTTATCTACAAACAAAGAGTATAAGCCCGCTTGTGCGGTACCATCAGATAAGTACTGTGGAGTATTGTTTACCCAGAGGGTTGCTACATACTGATTATTCTGTCTATCGACCCCCACAACATACGTATTACCTTCGTGGTCAACAACAACATCTACTGCTGAAGAAATGTCGTCGGAATTGGGAAGTTCTTGTGGTGCACCGTTTACCCACAGGGTGGCCACGTTGAAACTATTTATTCTTTCGCTCCCGGCTGCATAAATATCCCCGTTGCCATCCACAAAGACCGATCTGGCAACGGCGTTGTTTGTTCCGTCAGAAAGGTGCTCCGAGGTGCCGTTAACCCATAGAGTGGCAACTTCTATTCCATTGACTGTCTCATACCCTGCAATGTAAACATCCCCATTATCATCCACAATAACACCATGGGCCCGTGCCCTTGCACTACCGTCGGTAAGATGCTCTACCGTACCGTTTTTCCAAAGTGCAGCGGTCAATATTCCATTGATGGTCTCATACCCCACTGCATAGACATTGCCAATGTTGTCCACAAAAACATCATTTGCCCATGCATTTTCGGTCCCATCTGATAAAGCCTCCCATTCACCGTTCACCCAGAGGGTGGCAATTCGTGTTCCGTTGACCCTCTCATATCCGGCCACATAAACCGTATTATTTTCGGTCACAAATACTGCATTGGCACTAGCACTAGATTCTGGATTTTGGAGAGGTAAAAAAGTCATTTCACCATTTATCCAAAGGAAAGGGGTCAAAAACCCTTTATCATCTACGATACCCGCTACATACGTAGTCCTTTCAATTACGGTGACGGTCAGGGAGGCAGAGGCATTGTCCACGGTCACCGTAATGGTTGCGGTACCGGTACTCACGGCGGTAACATTGCCTTCCTGGTCCACGGTGGCCACGGTCTCATCATCGGAGCTCCATACAGGATCCCCAGTCTGTTCAACATCCGCTTCCAAGGTGGCTATAGAGACTGAGCGGATACCCCCAAGGAAAAGGTTTACATTTTCAGAATCTAACTCCAATGAGGTTACTGGGCCATCGGCTACAGTAACGGTGGCATTGGCGGAGACACCCGCCACGGTGGCTGTAATAGTGGTGGTACCCACGGTGAGCGGGGTCACCAATCCGTTTTGATCCACGGTGGCCACGCTGGTATCGCTACTGGTCCATGCTATGGTATTGTCAGCAATATCGGAGGTCACACTAAGGGATTGCGCATAATGGGCAAACGGGTACAGGGTAAGCTCACTATTATCGAGAACCACCTCTGAAATCACGGTAAAGCTGTCACCCGTGGTAGTCTTTCCGCCCACAGCAACGCTCACGGCCCCGGTAGTGGCCCCTTGGGGCACGGTGGCAGTAATCTGCGTGGTGGAGGCGGCGGATACCGTAGCGGTGGCGGTGCCAATCTTTACAGTATTGGCGGCGGCAGTTTTGCCAAAATCAGTACCCGTAATGGTGATCTCTGTGCCCACGGCTCCCGATGTTGGGGTGAAACCGGTAATCTTGGGTGGGGTTACTTCGGAGGTAGATGGGCCATCGTCCTTAGAACAGGAAATAACTCCTATAACCAAGGCCGCAAAAAGTGAAGTCAAAAAGACAATTTTTTTCATAATAAAAGTTTTAAAAAGTTTAGGGCAACAAGTAAGGGGGAAAATGAGCCGCGGAAGGGGTACAATTTACGGATGCTCTGTTTGAGTTGACGGATAAGCAATTGAAAATCAGGAGTCGGATAAGCGATTGTTTGCTTCCTACCCGTCCGGCTGGCAGACGCTAAACGTACAATGAAGCATCAGTGTAAATTCGTGTGATTCATGTGATTCCATCTGCGACGGGCAGGCGTGTCAAACCACCTTGTTGTCCAATAATAGATTCTTCGCTTTGCTCAGAATGACATTTCAATAGTTTAGTTTTGATTGAATCCTTTGTATCTTCCCGTATGCCCAAAAAGTATCCAAAAGAACGCATCAAAGTACCTCGATTTAATGAGGAAAGTGGTTTTTATACCACCCCAGAGCGTTCCAAGATAATGGGAAAGATTCGGGGAAAGAACACCAAGCCTGAATTAGCTTTTCGGAAAGCGTTGTGGCAAGCCGGATATCGGTATCGTATCGATTATAAAAAACTTATTGGTAAGCCAGACATCGCCCTAAAAAAATACAAAACCGTCATTTTTATTGATGGGGAGTTCTGGCACGGCCACAATTGGGAAGAACGCAAGCACAAAATAAAAAGTAACCGGGAATTCTGGATTCCGAAGATCGAACGAAACATTCAACGGGATGAAGAGGTGAACGAGACACTGGAACAAATGGGATATACCGTGTTTCGGTTTTGGGAGTCCGAAGTAAAAAAAGATTTGGAAGGTTGCCTACAAAAAGTACTGAAAGCACTAAACGAACATCGCGCCAATGATTGATATCACGTCTAAATTGCCCCATGTGGGCACTACCATCTTTACGACCATTGGCCAACTGGCCCGTGAACATAATGCCATTAATCTATCCCAAGGGTTTCCCAACTTTGACCCTGACCCAGAATTGCTGGCACTAGTGAGCGAGGCTTATAAAAAAGGGCATAACCAATATGCGCCCATGCAAGGGGCCCTTTCCCTTCGGGAAGCCATTTCCGAGAAAATTGAGCGTTTGTATGGCAGGTACTATCACCCTGAATCTGAAATCATTGTAACGGCCGGGGCAACACAGGCCATTTTTACCACGATTGCCGCTTTTGTCCGGCCAAAAGATGAAGTCATTGTCATAGAACCCGCCTTTGATTGCTACGAACCGGCCATAGCTCTTTTTGGAGGTAAAAGTGTTCCAGTGTCCTTAGAGGGGAACGATTTTAAGATGAATTGGAGCACTTTTAAATCAGCAATTACTCCAAAGACAAAAATGGTCATCATCAACACGCCGCACAACCCCACAGGAACCATTTGGTCTGAAAGGGATATGCTTCAGCTTCAAGATATTTTAAGGGATACGAATATCATTCTATTGAGTGATGAAGTCTATGAACATATTGTTTTTGATGGTAAGCCGCATGAGAGTGCGGCTAAATATCCAGATTTGGCAGCAAGAAGTTTCATCTGTGCTTCCTTTGGAAAGACATTTCATGCCACAGGCTGGAAAGTCGGGTATTGTGTGGCGCCAAAACCGTTGATGCACGAGTTTCAAAAAGTGCACCAATTCAATGTGTTTTCTGTACATCATCCACTGCAAATTGCATTGGCCGAATACTTAAAAGACCCCCAACATTATGTAAACCTGGGTGGTTTTTATCAGCAAAAGCGAGATGCCTTCTTAGATGCCATAAAGGAGTCCCGATTTAAAATGGTTCCTTCGGAGGGCACCTATTTTCAATTGTTGGAGTATTCCGATATCACGGATGAAAAAGATACGGTCTTTGCCGAACGCTTGATTAAAGAGTATAAGCTGGCGAGCATTCCGGTCTCTGTATTTTGCAAATCAGAATACGATAAGAAATTTCTGCGGTTTTGCTTTGCCAAGACAAACGATGTTTTGGAAAAAGCTGCCGAGATCTTGAATTCAATATAAGCCTGGAATGCTATAGTTGTTTCTTCACAATTTTGAAAACCTGAAGCACATCATCCAACGGCAATTCAAAATCTTGAAACTCCGGGGAGGTGTTCAAATTATGGCAACGAAGCGAAGTTCTCTCTTTGGAATACCCTGTAAGCTGTTTACAAATAATTCGGTCCTTACAAACCAAAATATAGGATTTGTTCCAAAGGGTTTCGTCATCTTTGGTAAACATTTCTTTTTTTAAACCCAACGCCAAGACAAAAGCTTTGTTTGGAATGGCATTTAAGCTGTCATCGTTCATGGAGTCTCCAGAAACCTCAAAAATGCGGTGTGGTTCCTTCGCCAAAAAATCAATCACAAATGCGGATTGAAACGGGACCTTGCTCTGGTGCTTTTCTAAAGATTCAATATACTTTTTGTGCCATTCCACCATCACCAAAGGTGCCATGACCAAATATTTCCCATGATCCAATGGATAAAAAACACTACCATGTTTGGTAAAGGGCTGTTCTTTGGTGTACGATTCTCCCATATCGTTCACCTCTTGCAGATACATTTCTGCGATGGTCATATCAAAATAATGGGCAATCTTGGTAAGATTCTTAATGGGAATGTTGGCGTTCTTACGCTCGTAAAGCTGTATGGTACGGAGGCTGACCCCTATTTCTTTACCCAATTTGGATTGGCTGATATTTTTTTTACGCCTTAACTGCTTAATTATATACATATATTCAGTATATTGTGTAATATTGTTACGCAATATGCACTAGCCGCAGCGATTCCGCCACTTTTCTGTAATTGGGTTACAAGCCAAATATAGAAAATACGATCAGACCCCAGTAAAATAATTAGTAATCCACTAAAACTATTGAGATGGGATCTATTAAAAATCTAGCCTTGGTCATTAACAGCGAAGACATGTTTTCAAAAGAGGACTACGGCAAACCAATCAGTGAACGCCTTTCTGAAACGTTGCGAAGAAATGTCTCTAAAGACGATTATGCCAATATTGCCATCCGGTGCAACGTGAGTTTTTCAACAATTCGGGATGTGGTATACCGCACCAACAGTCTTACCAAGACCAACGCCCAAGCTATTTGCTTGCTGATTCACGCCGCATTTGAAAATTCCATTGGCTATAAGCTGCGTTCAGAGGGAGACATTTTGTTCTTGGAGAGCTTCCTAAAGGTCTAAGCGCAGTAACCAATCGGTCTGTTTATCATTGCCGATGTAATAAGGATGTTCACCAAATTTTTGAAAACCATGCCGTTGGTAAAAGCGAATAGCCTTGGGATTGTGTTCCCATACGCCCAACCATAGATAGGCCTTTCCCAATTTTTTGACCAAATGCAAAATGTGGGAGAGCATTCCCGCTCCTATTTTTTGCCCCTGGTACGCTTGTATGACATAGATACGCTCCAGTTCAATAGAGTCTTCATCATGTACATCTGTCTGGGCCTTCCCCATATTTAGTTTATAATAGCCCACCAACGTTTCTTCATCAAACACAAAATAAAAAATGGAATCGGGGTTTTTCAACTCTGATTCCAATCTACCTGGACTAAATGCTTTTTGAATGTAGTTTTGAAAATCAACCGGGTCATTATCCTTTTCAAATGCATCTACAAAAGTGTCTTTGGAAATTTTTACCAAAGCATCCACATCTGAGATTTCACATTGTCTAAAGTCAAGTTTCATGATGGTCTTTTCCCAAATGTATCGCAAAAAAAAGAGCCTAACAAAATTGTTGGCTCCAAGACTTTCAGGGGGAAAAATACTGGTCTAAAGCATAAAAAGCTTCTTGATCAATAACATAAATCCTGTAAAGAAATCGTTTCGGTACACTTGGACGCTTTCGTCCATTGTGGTGTGGTTTAATTTGGCTGCCATGGTATAATTTTATTGGTTCTTAATTTGGGATAAAAATTCGATATAACCAAATATAAACTCGATGAATGGTAAATTAAAACTAATGTTGTGTATTGGTTTTATTTTGTTGTAAAAAAACGAAAGATATTTGCTAAATCTTCATTTCGGGTACTTCGCCCTCTACAATGAGCCTTCCTTCTGTGGCTTCCTCAATATCCTCCACGCTTACCCCCGGAGCTCTTTCCAGAAGTTTGAATCCTTTAGAAGTCACCTCCAAAACAGCCAAGTTGGTCACAATTTTTTTTACACAACCAACTCCCGTCAATGGCAACGTGCATCGTTTTAGCAATTTGGACTCGCCTGCCCTATTGGTATGCATCATGGCCACTATAATGTTCTCTGCAGATGCCACCAAGTCCATGGCGCCACCCATCCCTTTGACCATTTTACCAGGTATCTTCCAGTTGGCAATGTCCCCATTTTCAGCCACTTCCATGGCACCCAAAATGGTGAGGTGCACGTGCTGACCTCGAATCATCCCAAAACTTAGGGCCGAGTCAAAAAAAGAAGCTCCCGGCAAGGTGGTGATGGTCTGTTTTCCGGCATTAATGATATCGGCATCTTCTTCTCCATCAAACGGAAAAGGTCCCATGCCCAGTACTCCATTTTCACTTTGAAACTCCACACTGATATCATCCCGCACAAAATTCGCCACCAACGTAGGGATTCCTATTCCCAAATTGACGTAGTATCCGTCCTTGACTTCTTTTGCGATGCGTTTTGCGATTCCGTTTTTGTCTAACATTTTAACAATGTGTTAATTAGGCAATTGGACAATAAGTCAATTACCTATTTATTGCATTTTTCTTCTTAGCTGTTGAAATTATTTTGTTCAAGATTTTAATAATTTCAAACAATTCCTTCAATAACTTTTCTCCGCTTGGATAGTTTTTAAGTTCGTTGCACAAGAAAAGCCAAAATTCAGTTTCTTCGGCTTCCTTCATTACAATTTTTAATTTGTGAATGAAGTCAACCTTGCTCTCAGCATTTTGTGCTTCTTTTACGTTTGCCCCTATAGATGTTCCTGCTTTTAAGATTTGGTTTGCTACGACAAACTTTCTGAGGCTTTCTAGTTTTTCTGCATAATCAACAATGTTTTTAGCAAACTCAAATGATTTTACTAAAATCGCATTGTCCTTATACTTTTCACTAAAAGTTATCATCTTGTTTTTGATACTATTATTCTGAAAGCCAGTCTAATTGATTCATTGGCACATGGACTCATTGCCTCATTCTTACAGTTCGTTGTTCAATACGTTTCTCATAGTTCTTCCCTTGAAAAATACGCTGTACAAATATCCCGGGGATATGAATCTGGTTCGGATCCAAACTTCCGGCAGGAAGGAGTTCCTCCACCTCGGCCACGGTTATTTTTGCGGCACCGCACATGCAAGGGTTAAAATTACGTGCGGTTCCTTTGAAAATCAAGTTTCCAGCTTCGTCTCCTTTCCATGCTTTTACAAAAGAAAAGTCCGCTTTAAAGGCAGGTTCCAGCACATACATTTTACCATCGAACTCTCGGGTTTCTTTTCCTTCGGCCACTTCGGTTCCATAACCTGCAGGCGTATAAAAAGCGGGGAAACCTGCTTGGGCTGCCCTACATTTTTCCGCTAAGGTGCCTTGAGGGGTCAGCTCAACCTCCAACTCACCACTCAACATTTGGCGTTCAAACTCATCATTCTCCCCCACATAAGAGGAAATCATTTTTTTTATCTGATGTTTTTGCAAGAGCAAACCAAGTCCAAAATCATCCACACCAGCATTGTTTGAAATACAGGTAATATCCTTGACTCCCAATTTGACCAACTCTGAGATGGCGTTCTCTGGGATGCCGCAAAGGCCAAATCCGCCCAACATAAAAGTCATTCCATCCGCAACCCCGTCCAGAGCTTCTGAAACATTTGCAACTGTTTTATTAATCATTTTGTGCTATTTTCCAATTGTTTGAAATTACGATTTAAATAAAAAAGCCCCAAGACATTTTATGCTTGGGGCCACATTTTTTTGGTAGGCTTGGACTAAAAATCAATGTCCTCCAAATCATCCTCGGTATCCAAATTTTGCTCTTCCTCCTGAGTTTCTTTGGAACAATCTATATTGATGGACATCTCCTCTGGTGCCTCAAAAGCGTCTTTGGAAACTCCTATTTCCTCGTTGGCATAGTTCTTTTTCATATAAAGGGCCCATATGGGCAATGCCATGGACGCTCCCTGACCATAAGTAAGGCTCGCAAAGTGAATGGACCTTTCCTCACCGCCGACCCAAACTCCAGTGACCAAGTTTGGCACCATACCCATAAACCAACCATCACTTTGGTTTTGTGTGGTACCTGTTTTACCTGCAATGGGGTTGTTGAGTTCGTATGGATATCCTGTGATAATATCTTTATAAACCGATTGCTCTTTGGCAAAAGTATGCCGTAGCCGTCCTCCAGAACCATATTGGGTAACCCCTTCCATAAGGTTGACCATGGCATAGGCCACATCCTTGCTCAAAACATCCTTGGTTTCTGGTGTATACTCGTAGAGTACGGTTCCATTTTTGTCCTCGATACGGGTTACCATTACAGGTTTTACATACACACCTTGGTTGGCAAACGTACCGTATGCCCCCACCATTTCATATACATTAAAGTCATGGGTTCCCAGTGCAATGGAAGGAACCTCTGGAATGCCATTGTTCAGGCCCATGCTCTTTGCGATAGAAACTACAGCCCCAGGGCCTACTCTATCAATAAGTTGTGCTGTTATGGTATTTACGGAGTTAGCCAATGCGTTCTTCAATGTCATATACTCCCCTGAATATTTTCCATCGGAATTCTTTGGGGTCCAAGCCTCCATGTTTCCGTGTTTTCCCGGTTCAATACTATATTGGTTATCTGGCAAAGTGTAACAGGGTGAATATCGTAATTGATCTATGGCCGCCGCATACACAAATGGCTTAAAAGTGGACCCCGCCTGTCTGGCGCCTTGATAAACCTGATCATATTGAAAATGCTTGTAGTCAATTCCACCGACCCATGCCTTTACATGTCCCGTTTGGGGTTCCATGGACATCATGGCTGTTCTCAAGAACGTCTTGTAATAACGAATGGAGTCCATGGGTGTCATCACCGTGTCCTTTTCATAGGAGTCGCTGTTCCAGTCAAACACCGTCATTTCAGCCTTTTTATGGAAAGTTGCCTCAATATCCTTTTCAGACAACCCTTCATTTTTTAATTGACGCCACCTTGGGGAGGCTTTCATGGCCCGTTCCATGATGGTATCTATGGCTCCTTTGCTCAAATCCAGAAATGGTGCGGTTGGGTTCCGCTGTGGGGTGTTTTGATGAAAAAACTCGGCTTGTAGATTTTTCATGTGCTCTTGCACGGCTTCCTCGGCATTGCGCTGCATTCTGGAGTCGACCGTGGTGTAGACCTTTAACCCATCCAGATAGATGTTCCATTTTTCTCCATCAGGTTTTGGGTTGTCTTTTACCCAACCGTTCAACCAGCGTTGCAGATACATTCTAAAATAGGTGGCCAATCCTTCTCGGTGCGATTCTGGGTTGAAGTTGATGTTCATCTTCAAAGCTTGCAAAGAATCCTTTTCTTCTTCTGTGATATAATCGTACTTGGCCATTTGCCCCAAAACGGTGTTCCTTCGGTTCAACACCAGTTCTTCACGCCGAATAGGATTATAAAGGGATGAATTCTTCAACATGCCTACCAAGACAGCAGATTCCTCGGTTCTAAGCTCGTAAGGTTCCTTTCCAAAATAAATCCGGGAAGCGGAACGGATACCATCAGCAGCATAACCAAAATCATAAATGTTAAGGTACATTGCTATAATTTCCTCCTTTGTATAATTACGCTCCAAACGGGTGGCTATGACCCATTCCTTTATCTTCTGGGTCACCGCTTCCATTAGGTTTCTGGAACGCACTCCAACAAAGAGTTGTCTGGAAAGTTGCTGTGATATGGTACTGGCTCCTCCCTTTGTTCCCAAATAAGCCAAAGCCCGTGCAAAGCCTCTGGCATCAATCCCGGAGTGATTGTAGTATCTGGCATCTTCTGTGGCCACCAATGCGTCAATTAGGTTTTGTGGCAAAGTATCATAATCCACCCAGGTTCTATTGTCATCCAAATAAAGCTTGCCCAAGGTTTCACCATCCGAGGAAAGAAATTCTGTGGCCAAGTTGGTCTCGGGGTTTTCCAAACGTTCAAAGGTGGGCATTTCACCAAAAGCACCCCATGATGCCAAGAGAAAAATAAAAATCACGACTAGAACACCGGACCCAAAAAGTATCCAGAACCATTTAATAAACTTGAAATACCCTTGCTGTTGTTTCTTTTGAACCTTTTTTGCCATTGCTTTATGGGATACTTTTTTCTATTTCCAAACCAACATCTGTAATGCCATCCAAAACATGAATGCCTTCCACATCACCATTCTTGCGCATGGCATGGGATATATTCACCTTATATACGCCTGAATCTGGAAAAACGACGTTTTCTTGAAACCAAAGTTTATTTTCTTTCACGCTTCCAAAGCCTTTTCCCAACCACTCACCCGTAGGTTCTGCCATTTTGTATTCCAACGTGTCCTTTAGCGTGTTTCCACTTGGGGCTTCAAATTCTGTAATTAAAAAAAGGTTGCTGAACGGAAATTTGTCATCGTTTCTAATGTTGATGAACATGTTGTAAGCGGATATGGTATCCATCCCGGAAAACTCAAATTGTACCGTGTCCCCCATTTCCCATTTCCCATCCTTCAAAGGTTCATATTCAGAAAAGACCATTTGATCATTGCACGACCACAAGAGTGTCACAATTAGGAAGGATACTAGGCTATTTCGCATTCTGGGAAGCTTTGGATTTGGGCTTTCTACGTTTTTTGTTTCTTCTTTTCTTTTTCTTGGGTCTATCAAATCGAGTGAGGCTATCCTGACCCACCACATTTTCAAAGGCCATCTTTTCATCACTTACATTATCCTCGGCATACTCCTCTAAGCTGGCCACTTTTTCGTTCTTCTGATTAAGCTCAAGAATTTCCAGAACTTGATTTTTGCTCAAAGCGTGCCATGTAGCTGGTTCATCTTTGTATGAAAACCATAAGGTCTCTTTAAAAATATCCGCTTTTTGACAAAATGCCACTCCTTTTTTTGTTAATAGTTTGCTGTCTTGTGGCGGAAAATCCTTCAATGCCTCCAAATACATCTCCAGTTCGTAATTAAGACAACACTTGAGTTTGCCACATTGCCCCGCCAACTTCTGCGGATTCAATGCCAATTGCTGGTATCTGGCAGATGCCGTGCTCACCGATCTAAAATCAGTCAGCCACGTAGAGCAACATAACTCCCTTCCGCAGGAACCGATGCCTCCCAAGCGTTGGGCTTCTTGGCGATACCCAATTTGACGCATTTCTATCCGGATACCAAAGGCTTTTGCCATATCCTTAATCAATTGTCTAAAGTCCACCCTATCTTCAGCGGTATAATAGAAGGTGGCTTTTGAACCATCACCCTGAAATTCAACATCACTCAGTTTCATTTCGAGTTTGAGTGAAATGGCAATTTCCCGGGAACGTTTTTTTATCTCTTCTTCCTTATCGCGACATTTTTGCCAAATGTCAATATCCCGTTGTGAGGCTTTTCTATAAATCTTTGGAATGGTGTTGTCATCGGGAGACTCTTTTTTTCGTTTCATCTGCACCCGTACCAACTCCCCGGTGAGGGTTACCATGCCGACATCGTGACCGGATTTGGCTTGGGTAGCCACTATATCGCCAATGGACAACGGAAGATTGTCCACATTCCTATAAAATTCTTTTCTACTATTCTTGAAACGTACCTCAACGCAATCAAAAGGTTTTTGACCGTTGGGCATCGACATATTGGAAAGCCAATCAAAGACCGTTAGCTTGTTACAACCATCAGTGCCGCAAGTCCCATTGTTCTTGCAACCACGCGGTTGTCCATCCTTGCCGGTTGAACAACTGCTACACGCCATATTTAATATCTTGATTGAGGCTTCCAAAAAGACAAGCTGTCAGTTCGAGCGGAGTCGAGAACTCTTAAAAAAGCTGATTTTCAATGTACATCTCATCAAATCCTTCGACTGCGCTCAGGATGACAGTTCAATGTGACCATTAAATCTCTCATCTTTTTAGAGTAACCTCAATAGGGTTCATAAAAATTACTAATTGTAAAGATAGTATAATTTATGAGGGTATTGAAATGCTACTTCTTGTATTTCAATACGGGGGAGCGGCCTTTTTTAAAAATCTTGTTGCTGGCCCCTTTTCCTTTTCGCAATGCTTTTTGCTCTTCATAGGGCAGCGCATGGATTTCCTGACACTCCGTGGAACAGCAATTGTCCATAGCGGCGGCACATTCCTCGCACTGGATGAACAACAAATGACAAGCTTCATTGGCACAGTTTACATGGGTATCGCAGGGTTTCCCACATTGGTGACAATGGGAAATGACATCTTCTGAAATACGCTCACCCCTTCTATGGTCAAAAACAAAGTTTTTGCCCAAAAATTTATTCTCCAGATTTTGGGCACGTACCTGTCGAGTATATTCAATGATACCACCTTCAAGCTGGTATACATTTTTAAATCCTTTGTGCTTGTAATAGGCACTGGCTTTTTCACAACGGATGCCCCCGGTGCAATACATCACCAATTTTTTATCTTCTTTGTGCTCGGCCAAATCTTTTTCAATGATATCTAAAGAATCCCGAAAGGTATCCACATCTGGAGTAATGGCATTTTTAAAATGTCCTATTTCACTTTCGTAATGGTTTCGCATGTCTACCAAAACGGTGTCTGGGTCTTCAATAAGCTCGTTGAATTGTTCCGCGCCCACATGAACCCCCTTATTGGTAACATCAAAAGTGTCGTCATTAAGGCCATCGGCCACAATTTTATCACGGACCTTCACCTTTAATTTCAAAAAGGATTTATTGTCCTGTTCAATGGCAATGTTCAAACGTACATTTTCCAAAAAGGAAATGCTGTCCAAATGTGACTTGAACGCGTTAAAATTTTCCGCAGGAACGGAAAGCTGTGCATTTATACCCTCATTGGCCACATAGATTCTGCCAAGAACGTCCATTTGGTCCCAAGCCAAAAAAAGATGGTTTCGTAAAATTTGGGGATTCCCAATATGTGCATATTTGTAGAAAGAGATGGTAAGCCGATCTTGCCCGGCCTCCTCAATGAGTTTTTCCCTTTCCTTGGCACTTAATGTATTGTACAGTTGCATGCTATACTAATAGTTAAGATTAAAGAATAGTTTATTGTAAAATCTGGGCAAAGATAAAAATTCCTGATAGGTAAAAGAAAAGGGCCTCTTTTTAAAAAGAAGCCCTTAAAACCACCTTAAACTTTTTCACAGCTATGTTTCCTCCCATACCTTGAACGAGCTGAGACCAGCTCTATAGATATTGAGTTAGTACCCCTTAGATTCGATTGTTATAAAAAGGTTGCGTGGCTTTTGCCGTATGTTGAAAGAAATGGTAATTTAGCCTTCCTAATATCGAGAACCATGAGCAACGAAAAAGACGCAAAATTAAAAGCCCTCAAACTAACGCTAGACAAATTGGATAAGACCTACGGCAAAGGTGCCGTAATGAAAATGGGAGATAGTGTGGTGGAAGATGTTGAGGCGATACCTTCTGGATCGTTGGGATTGGACATTGCGCTCGGCGTGGGCGGATACCCTCGCGGACGGGTCATTGAAATTTATGGCCCCGAATCTTCGGGTAAGACCACATTGACCCTTCATGCCATTGCCGAAGCCCAAAAAGCAGGCGGTATTGCGGCCTTTATTGATGCAGAACACGCGTTTGACCGTTTCTACGCTCAAAAATTGGGTGTTGATATTGACAATCTTATCATATCCCAACCCGATCACGGGGAACAGGCTTTGGAAATTACAGATAACCTTATTCGGTCTGGGGCCATTGATATTGTTATTGTGGATTCTGTTGCTGCACTTACGCCTAAAAGTGAAATTGAAGGGGAAATGGGAGATTCCAAAATGGGGCTACATGCCCGATTGATGTCACAAGCGCTTCGAAAATTGACCTCAACCATCAGCAAAACCAAGTGTACCGTAATTTTCATCAACCAATTGCGTGAAAAAATTGGGGTGATGTTTGGAAATCCCGAAACCACCACCGGTGGAAACGCCCTTAAATTTTATGCTTCTGTTCGATTGGATATCAGAAGATCAACTCAAATTAAAGACACTGAAGGTGATGTGCAAGGTAACAAGACCCGTGTAAAAGTGGTGAAAAACAAAGTGGCCCCTCCATTTAGAACTGCAGAATTTGATATCATGTATGGAGAGGGAATCTCTAAAATTGGAGAAATCTTGGACTTGGGCGTGGCCTATGAAATTGTAAAGAAAAGCGGTTCTTGGTTCAGTTATGGCGACACCAAACTGGGACAAGGAAGAGATGCGGTAAAAGCACTTCT
Source organism: Flagellimonas marina (assembly GCF_042651185.1). Taxonomy (NCBI): domain Bacteria; kingdom Pseudomonadati; phylum Bacteroidota; class Flavobacteriia; order Flavobacteriales; family Flavobacteriaceae; genus Flagellimonas; species Flagellimonas marina. The sequence goes on from NZ_JBHSCL010000009.1 coordinate 472,893, forward strand.
ATTGGACAATCCAGAGCTTTCCGAAGAGCTGGAAGGTAAGATCAAAGAAGCCATTTCAACGATAAAAGCGTAAAGTTGACCTATTTTTAGGGCCTTTAACTTTTGCTTGTGAAAATCCTACGCAACCCTTGCCCATACTGCACATCTAGGGATTAAAAAAGGATTTTTATGATAAGAAAATTGTTGATGCCCCTAGTTTTTCTTGTGGCAGTTTTCTCGTTCAGTTCATGTGATCTGGATGATGACACCCCAAATTTTTATTTCGTTTCATTGGCGGTCACGGAAGTAGATATGCCCGAGTCCTTTGAGCTGAATGAAACCTATGACATTGATGTAACCTACGTGAGAAATGATGGCTGCACTTTTTTTGAAGGTTTTGATGTGGTGAAAACAGGGCAGACCGATCGCGAAGTACTTGTAGTAGGCTCCAGATTGACCGATGAGGACTTAGCTTGTACCCAAGCTGTTGAAGAAGTTGTTGCCACTATGCAGTTCAAGGTAATCTTCACCGGGGAATATCATTTTAAATTTTATGCTGGTAAGGATGAAAATGACGAAGCCATCTATCTGGAGTATGATGTTCCTGTAGAAGGCGAAGCAACAACAAACTAGACATCAATAATCCAAAATTGACCAACATTTGGATCTTGAAGAGCTGATACATAACTGTAAAAAGGGAGAACGTCAGGCACAGGCCGAATTATACCGGAGATATTCCGGTATTCTTTTCGGTATGTGCCTCAAGTATTCCAAAAATAAAACTGAGGCAGAGGACAATCTGCACGACAGTTTTATGACCATTTTCAGCAAAATAGACCAATACAGTTTTCAAGGTTCCTTTGAAGGTTGGATCAAGCGGATAACGGTAAACACCGTATTGCAGAAATACAGAAAAGAACAGCACCTCAATGTGGTTTCGGAAAATATTGGTGATGAGGCCGAGGTGGACACGGAAGGGACGGACATTAGTTTGTCCACCCTCTTGGGATATATTCAAGAGTTGCCGAACAAATATCGGCTCACCTTCAACCTATATGTGTTGGATGGGTACAGCCATAAAGAGATCAGTGAGATGTTGGGGACATCCACGGGAACCTCTAAATCCAATTTGGCACGAGCCAAAATGATTCTGAGGGAAAAAATAGAGAAAGAGAAAATAAACATTGCTTAAAGAACTTAACGATGGGGAAAAAGAATTTAGAGCAATTGTTCAAGGAGACCTTTGAAGGGTTTCAGGAAGTTCCGGATGAAAAGGTCTGGAGTTCCATTGAGGCTTCCTTGGACAAGAAGAAACAGAAAAAACGTGTGGTTCCACTTTGGTGGAAACTAGGTGGCGTGGCGGCTTTATTGGCAGTGCTGTTCTATGTCTTCAATCCGTTTGAAGACAACCAACAACAGGATGAGATTATTATTACGGATACAGAAACCAATGTTGAGCCAAACACTCAAGAGAATCAGAAAGATAGTAGGATTGAAGTTGACCCTTCTTCAACTACCGAAAGCACTGAAGGATTGGTTGAAACTCCTTCAGAAAAGGGATTGGAAAAGAATCGAGATGCACAAGATTTAAAAAATTCCAACCAAAGCTTCACCTCTGCCAAGCAACAAGTAGCTGAAAATGATGTAGTGCAAAAGAACCGCATCACTAACAATTCCAAGGATAAAATTTCTCAACCTCAGAATAGAAATGAGGCCATAGCTTTGGCTCAATCCGAAAAAAGCCCTGAGAAGGACGCCGCATTCAACGAAAGGCAAAAAAATCTTGAAAATGGCATTTCCAAAAACAGCCAAACCGTTGCACAAGAGGATTCCAGGGAAAAAGTAAAGGAGCCTAAATCTATTGAGAATATCCTGGAAAATCAAAAAGAAGAGGCTGTGGCCGAAAATGAAGACAAAGTAGAAGATGCTGGAAAGTCCATTTTTGAGGCCATAAAAGAGCAGGAGGAGGAAGAGCTTGCAGTAAACAATACCACTTCGGGCAAATGGTCCGTTGGCCCATCCGTGGCTCCAGTGTATTTTAGCGCGTCAGGAGAAGGCTCTCCCATCCATTCCGACTTTGCCTCGAACTCCAAATCAGGTAATCTTAATTTAAGTTACGGCCTTTCTGTGGCCTATGAAGTGGGTAAAAAATTGAAAATCCGCTCCGGGGTACATCGGGTAAATTTTGGATATGATACCAATGATGTTTTGTTTTCCTCTTCGGCCCGAAGCTCATCCAGTGATAAGTTTGCAAATATCAACTATGACCAAAAAGCTGAAACGCTTGTGGTTCAAAGTAAAAACAGTCTCCCAAACAACATTCCAACAGATGCCTTTTTGGAATTCTCTTCGAATGAAATTCCAGTTTTGGACGGAAAAATGGTACAGCAACTTGGATATATTGAGGTTCCGGTTGAGCTTAATTATGCGTTGATAGACAAACAGTTTGGGGTAGACCTAATTGGAGGCGTGAGCTCCCTGTTCCTTGTGGAAAACTCCGTGTTGGTGGAGTCTGAAGGACTGGTCACCGAAGTTGGAGAGGCCACCAACGCGAACGATGTAAACTTTAGTGCCAATTTTGGAATGGGTCTCAACTATGATTTCTCTCCAAAAGTTGAGCTTAGCGTAGAGCCCGTTTTTAAATATCAAATGAATACTTTTTCTAAAACTGCCGGCGATTTTCAACCTTTTTCCATTGGTATTTACAGTGGTGTAAGCTTTAAGTTTTAGAAATACAATGTTGGTTAGGAAGATTGCCCCTTTAGGCAATCACTTTAAACGCCCTGTTCTGGTAATGGGGCGTTTCTTTTTTGGCAATTTTCTTACAACACAATGAAAATCAACCTATAACAAGTGTGCGCGTATTGTAAAAATTAATTACTTTACTCTTTCAAAGTAAATCACCTCAGTTTGAAAAACGGCCAATTTGAAGATATTCTTATCTATTTCTCAAAATCACTTTTGGGAAAGGACGATGAAACCGAAATTTTATGGGATCTCGCCAAAAACTGCATTTCAAAATTAGATTTTGTGGATTGTGTGGTCTACCTCATTGACCATGAAAACAAGCTACTGATTCAAAAAGCGGCTTATGGACCCAAAAATCCAAAAGACAAGACCCTGTACAAGCCTGTAGAGATTTCAATTGGTGAGGGGATAACAGGCCATGTAGCCCTTACAGGAGCGGCTGAAATCGTTGAAAACACTTCTAATGACCCACGATATATAAAGGACGATGAGCTGCGGCTCTCCGAAATCTGCGTACCCATCAGCTATGAAAATACCATATATGGCGTAATCGATTGCGAACACCCCAATGAGGGGTTTTTTAATGCACAACATCTTAAAATGCTAACGGCGATAGCCTCCATCTGTGCCATAAAAATCAAAAGTGTACGGACCACAAAAACGCTTTTGGACGAACAGGAAAGACTCTATAAAATCAAGGAAGAGATGCTTGGGCTTAAACTCAAAGCACTCAACGCCCAGCTTAACCCCCATTTTGTGTTCAACACATTAAATGCCATTCAAAGTCTGGTTATCTCGGGAGAACGAAAAGTGGTAATGAAATACTTATCCATTTTCAGTAAACTTCTTCGGTTTTATCTTAAAAATTTGGAAAGGGATGTGGTTACCTTAATGGATGAGGTGGATATGCTTCACTGGTACCTAAAACTTCAATCTTTGCGATATGACCATCGGTTTGAATATTCCATATCCGTAGAGCAGGATCCAGAAAATGGAGAGGCGATCATTCCATGTTTTCCTATTTTGACGCTTTTGGAAACTATAATTGAACATGCCATATATGATGAAAATGAGAAACAAGAGTTGGAAATCGTTTTTAAAGTCATTGACACCAAAATCATGCTGGAAATTGACCATAAAAAGGCCAATAACAAGCCCATACACTATAGAGATGGCTATAAAGAGCGTATGGCAAATTGGGAAGGCCAAATACCAACCAATTCTCTCCCCATTCAGATTTCAGCAAAACCTCCCATTGATGGCCCTTTGACCGGCTCAAATAAAATCTGCCTACAATTACCCAACATTCAATAAAACTAAGACTGTATTTTTTCTTCGCTTGCCTCTACTAGCAATTTACACATGGGTAAGCTCCTTTAAAATTACACCCCTAACTTCTTCGCGCAGCGTAGACTTATCTTCCTCGCCTAAAATACCCGTTTCAAAGAATTGATGCACCTTTGCCCGGACGCGTCCAGGCCCACCACTAAAAAAAGAAAATGAAAATCGTTTTTTGTTATCATAAAACGTAATGGGCACCACGGGAATCTTGTGGGCAATTGCCATTTTAAAAGCACCGTCCTTGAACGCATCCAAGACAACGTGTTCTTCGGGAACGCCGCCCTCTGGAAATATACAAATGCTCAGGCCTTGGTCTAGTCTTCGCTGCGCGCGTCGGTACACCCCGGTCCTACTTTTTACATCTTCCCTATCGACCATAATACAGACCCGCTTGTAAAAAAACCCGAAAATGGGGATTTTTACCAATTCCTTTTTACCTACAAACACAAAGGGGTTATTGCTCACCAAAAGCATCAACATAATGTCCAACATACTGGTATGGTTGGCCACCAACATGTAGCTTTTGCCTTTTTCCATACGTTGTTCGCGCTTTATTTGAGGAAAACATCCCATGCCGTACAATATGGGCCTGGCCCAAAAATTTCGAGCCATCCAAAAAAATTGGGGGTACGTATGTTCGGAAAAGGTCAAGAGCAACAAAATAGGAAAAAACACCAGAATAGGAATGGCTACAAGCAAATAAAACCAAACCCGGTACAAAACCTGACCTATGCTTTTTAAGATATGCAGCATGGGCTAAAAGTAACTTTTTTAGATGGTATTGAAAATAAAGTGCACCCATCCTTCGACAAAAGACTTAAAACTAGCTATTTCAACTTCTTTTTTTATAGGCTACGGATGCTTACTTTTACGGGCAAAAATTAAGCATGGCCCGAATTCTGACCGGAATCCAAAGTACAGGAACGCCCCACTTGGGAAATATCTTGGGAGCTATTAAACCTGCCATTGCAATGGCACAAGATCCCAAAAACGATTCATTTCTTTTTATTGCGGATATGCATTCCCTAACCCAAATAAAAGACGGGGAACTTTTGCGAAACAATACCTACGCCATTGCTTCGGCTTGGTTGGCTTTTGGGTTAGATATTGACAAAACGGTTTTTTATCGCCAGAGCGATGTACCACAGACCGCTGAACTGGCTTGGTATCTCAGTTGTTTTTTCCCCTACCAACGATTGACGTTGGCCCACTCATTTAAGGATAAGGCAGACCGGTTGGAAGATGTCAATGCCGGACTATTCACCTACCCCATGCTTATGGCCGCGGATATTTTGTTGTACGATGCGGATATTGTTCCCGTAGGGAAAGACCAGCTCCAACATTTGGAAATGACCCGCGATGTGGCCGCGCGTTTCCATAACCAAATGGGAGAAACCTTTGTGATGCCAGAGGCCAAAGTACATGAAGAGACCATGTATGTTCCTGGAACTGATGGCGAAAAAATGAGCAAGAGTCGGAGTAATCTCATCAACATTTTTCAGCCGGATAAACCCTTGCGCAAACAAATCATGGGCATTGTTACCGACAGTACGCCCATGGAAGAGCCCAAAGACCCGAGCAATGACAATGTATTTGCCTTATACAAATTATTGGCGTCGCAAGAACAGATTGAAGAGATGAGTGCCAATTATTTAGCGGGGAATTACGGTTACGGACATGCAAAGCAAGCTTTGTACGAAGTGATTTTGCAGAAGTTTGAAGAGCCCCGCGAAAAATTTGATTACTACATGAACCACCTCAATGAAGTGGATGAAGCCCTCGCCGTTGGTGCTGAAAAAGCCAAAAAAGTGGCCAACGGGGTTTTGGATCGCGTACGGGAGAAGTTGGGGTATTAATTGCTCATTGTTTATTGTTCACTGTTTAAATCGCTTCAAACAGTTTACCGGGCAATGGCCGGATCACGCCCTTCATTTCCATGCCCAATAAAGTGGAAGAGGTTTTAAAAATGGGCAAATTACATTCCAAAGCCACGGTGTCCAGTAGTTGTTTACCGTTCAATTGCAGGTATGAGTAGATTGACTGTTCTGTTTCATCCAATTCGATGAACAACTGCTTTTGCACCGAAGATTCCTCCTTATTTTCTTCCAAATCCCATCCCAAAAGATAGATTAACTCTGCCGCTGAGGTCAGTAAATGGGCTTTTTGCCGTTTAATTAGATCATTGCAGCCCTTACTGAACTTGTCCGTGCACCTTCCAGGAACAGCAAACACCTCCCGGTTGTACCCATTGGCCAAATCTGCGGTGACCAAACTGCCTCCTTTTTCCGCGGATTCAACTACAAGCGTAGCTTCACTCATTCCAGCTATGATTCGGTTGCGTTTCAGGAAGTTTTCCCGGTCTGGATTGCTGGTGCTCCAAAATTCCGTGAGAAACCCACCGTTTTGTTCCATTTTCGAGGCAAATTTTTTGTGTGCCTTCGGATAAATCTGATTTAATCCATGGGCCAAGCAGGCAATGGTTTGCAATCCGCGGTTCATAGCTGCTTTTTGAATGGTAATGTCCACCCCATAGGCAAGGCCGCTCACAATAATGGGGTCAAGTGGCGCTATTTCCTCAATAAATGCTTCACAAAATGTGCTGCCATAATTGGTAATGTTCCGGGTACCTACCACACTGATAATTCTTTTTTGATTGAGATTCATGTTTCCCCGTTGAAACAACAAAATGGGCGCATCCGGACAATGCTTCAAAAAATAGGGATATCCATCATCCATAAAATAGGAAATGGCAATATTTTCCTTACATAGGAATTGATATTCGGCTTCAGCTTCATCCAAATAGACAGCATCTTTGAGTCCGTTCAAGGTGAATCGGCCTATGCCATCAATTTTTAAAAGGTGTTGAATTTTATCCTCAAAAACAGCCGTTGGACTGCCGCAATGTGCAATCAGTTTTTTTGCCGTAACATCGCCAATATTTGGGATGGCCTGCAAGCGCAGCGCTGCAATAATTTCAGGTTCAGTCATTTGATTTGGGCGTCAAAGTTGTCCACAAAGTACAGCTTTTCAAATGTTAATAAAAAGTTATCCTGCTTATTTTGTGCTCTTGCTTTTTTTACAATATTTGTGGCTATGCGGATTGATTCTTACATCGAAAAATTGCTGTTTGATTATAACTGTGTCGTGGTTCCGGGTTTTGGGGCTTTCTTGGCGCATGGGAAATCTGCAGAAATTGATACAGTTACCAATACCCTGATTCCTCCTTCAAAATCCATTTCCTTCAATGCCCAATTATCCAAAAATGATGGGTTATTGGTGTCACATATTGCCAAGGAAAAAAAACTGGGCTATGAGGAACTGCTCCAAGAAGTGGAAAATGTTGCCGAGGATTGGAACAAAAGATTGGAGCTTGGTGAAAGTCTGGAACTTTTTGGAATTGGAAAGCTTTGGCTGAACCGTGAACAGCGTATTCAGTTTCAACCAGAGAACCGGGTCAATTATTTAACTTCTTCATTTGGATTGTCCTCTTTTGCCGCTACGCCCATCCAGCGTGAGGTCTTGAAAGAAGAGGTTGAAGAGTTGGAGGAGAAGATTCCGTTTATCATCACACCAGAAAAACGCGAAGAAACATATTTCCGACCATGGTTGAAGTACGCGGCCATCTTCCTTTTGGCCATTTCTTTGGGTGTAACTTCATACCGAACCTATGGCGATTTGAAACAGAAAGAAGTCGCCGCACAGCAAGATGCCCAACAAGAGGTTTCCCGATTGATTCAGGAAGCGACTTTCTTTGAAAGTGATCCTTTGGAACTTCCGGCCATCAGCATCAATGTCAGCAAAAAACAATTGGGCAAACACCATGTTATTGCTGGTGCTTTCCGCATGGAAGAAAATGCTGAAAAACGGGTTGCCCAACTCAAGGAAAAAGGGTACAGCGCATTTTACTTGGGGGCCAACAAATATGGGCTACACCAAGTGGCTTATGACAGTTTTGAGGATCCTAAAGATGCCTTGGTCTTTTTGAGAAAGGTAAAAGCTACTGAATCCCGTGATGCGTGGTTGCTTTCTGAGAAATAAGCCCACTTTTCTTTAAAACGATACTACACTTCAATATCTTTGCGCAAAATTTCTAAGGTATGCGCGCTAAAACTCCCAGTGAATCACGCACGGTAATGACCGATTTGGTACTGCCCAGTGAAACCAATCCCTTGAACAATCTTTTTGGTGGCGAACTCTTGGCCCGAATGGACCGTGCTGCGAGTATTTCGGCCCGTAGACACAGTCGTAGGATTACGGTGACCGCTTCGGTGAACCATGTGGCTTTTAATCGCGCTGTACCCCTGGGAAGTGTGGTAACTGTTGAAGCTGCTGTTTCACGAGCGTTCAATACATCAATGGAAATCTTTATTGATGTTTGGATCGAGGACCGTTTTACTGGAGAGCGTACCAAGGCCAATGAGGCTATTTATACCTTTGTAGCTGTAGATGATACCGGAAAGCCTACTGAAGTCCCTCCTTTGGAGCCTGAGACCGATTTGGAAAAGGAACGTTATGCTGCTGCATTGCGCCGCAAACAACTGAGCTTGGTTCTTGCCGGAAAATTGAAGCCTTCCGATGCCACCGAGCTGAAGGCGTTATTTACCTCATAAGGTGAGGCTCTGTTGATGTTTATTTATTTGTAGACGTTTCCTGTTGTCACCTCGAGCGCAGTCGAGAGGTATTTTTGCTTTCGCTCAAAATGAGGTCTCGACTGCGCTCGACCTGACACTCGGCGAATAAGAGCTAAAGACAACTCAGGAAAATGCTTATCAATCTTTAAAAATCAAAGTTGTCGGGGTCGGGGCCAAACCGTTTGCCACGGTCCAAGCCATCCAATAATTGTACATCTTCCTCACTAAGTTCAAAATCAAAAAGGTCTGCATTGGCTATAATGCGATTCTTTTTGGAAGATTTTGGGATAGTAACCACTCCTTTTTGAAGATCCCATCTCAAGACAATCTGGGCAATGGTTTTATTGTACTTTGCCGCCAAGTCCTTCATTACATCCAGATCAAAAATATTGCCCTGCATTAATGGGGACCAAGCTTCATATTGAATCCCTTTTTCAGCACAGAAATCAAGTAACCCCTGCTGAACCAAATACGGATGGAATTCCATTTGATTTACCATTGGAACTATTTCTGCGGAAGTCAACAAGTCTTCTAAATGGTGCCGTAAAAAGTTGCTCACACCAATGGCCCGTATCCGCTTTTCCTTGTACAATTTCTCCAAGGCCCTCCAAGTGTCTTTATAAAGTCCTTCCTTGGGCCAATGCACAAGATACAGGTCGAGATAATCCGTTCCCAATCGATTTAGGCTGGCGTCAAAAGCTTTTAAGGTAGAATCATATCCTTGATCTGTATTCCAGACCTTGCTTACCAAAAAAACGTCTTTACGATCCACATTGCTTTCCCTGATACCTGTTCCTACACCTTCCTCATTATTGTAAATAGCTGCTGTATCAATGTGTCGATATCCATGGTTAAGAGCATCCTTTACCGCATGGATAACTTCATTACCGTCTTTGGACAGATAGACCCCTAGCCCAAAATAGGGCATTTGGACTCCGTTGTGTAATTCAAATGTTCCTTGTAGGTCTGTAATTTTTTTCATGTGTTACAATTGATATATCCAATCCTCAGGATTCAGTCGATTGGAATCTTGATACAAATAGAATTTCATTTTCGTAGTGCCATCAGACCGATTGGTATTTATCTCGCCTAAAGCCTCCTTGGCGGCCACTTTAGCCCCTTTCTCAACGTATAATGTAGACAAATTATAATAGGTGCTGATATAATTTCCATGTTTTAAGGCCACGGCCCTTCCGCCTCCCGGTACAGAGAATATGGCAATTACTTCTCCTTCGAAAATGGCCCTTGCCTTACCCCCTTTGTCAGTTGTGATAGTTACGCCATTGTTACGGTGTTTGATCCCAGGATATAATTTATCCGCGTACTCCCCGTATCCTTGGCTCTTAATTCCCTTTTCTACCGGCCAAATGAGTCGACCTTTGTTGGCCGAAAAGTTATCTGCCACCAATTTTGCTTCTGGAGTAAGCGCAAATTTGGCGCTACTCGTGCTGGTCTTCCCTGAGCTTTTATTGGAGCTGGCTATGGCCGTTCTAATTAATCGTTCAATTTCCCTTTCAATTCTTCGGGCTTCTTTTTGTTTATCAGCTATAGCGGCACTGTACCGTGCTTCATTTTGTCGGACACTTCTTAAAAGGTCTCTTTGGGATTCCACTTCTTTGGACAGCTCGTTTTTTGCTTTGGTATTTTCGGCTACAAGCTGATCCTTTTGCTTTCGTTGCTCCACCAAATCCTTATTTAGTTGGGCCAACTCCTCCGTTTTCTTTATAATCCCTTCACCTTGCTTTTTTCTATGTTTGGCATATTGTTGCATATACTGCAATCGTTTGAACGCCTGAAAGAAGTTCTCTGCGGATAGCAAAAACATCAATCTATTGTTTTGGGACTTATTTTGATATGTCTTTTGAATAAGATTGGCATAATCCTCCTTTAGAATCTTTAAATCTTCCCGAAGCTTACTAATGTTTCTGATATTGACATTGATTTGCCTGTTGAGCAAATTGGATTGTTGGTTGGTCACCCGAATCAACTCTTGACGGACATTTATTCTGTTGTCCAACGCCTCCATTTGATCCAAAATAGTACCCTTTTCTTTGCGTTCGGCAAAGAGCAATCTATTGATTTCCTTGATTTCTTCCTGTAATCGCTCTCGCTTGGCTTCCAACGCCTTCTGCTCACTGGTTTGCGCGTTGCCAGAAAACGAAACAAGAAATATAATAATCAGATAATAAAGACAATATGAATTCTTATTTATCATATTACTTTAATGTAATTTTATCAAATCCTTTAGGTACTTTATAGGGGAAACTCATGGATTTGTTCAATTCCAAGTTACGAAAACTGAGGTTTATATTGGTCAACTCCCCCTTATCCTCGGCCAAAATCTTAATTTCCTCCGGCAGTACATTTCCAGAAACATTCTGATAGGTATATTTTGCTTCAAACTTTCGCAAGCTATCAGGTTGGGAAACTTGCTGCGTTGCTATTTTAAAGTTCCTGGGTTCAACTTGAAATAGAATCTTAAACAAATCCCTGGCCTTTTTTGGTTTCAGTTGGTAATTCCCCTCAGCAACGGATGAAACAAATTTTTCCTTTCTTAAATCAAACACCGCATTCCCTAATAGTAGGTTCTGGACTTTCTCAAAATCCAACTCCGTTCCTAAAACATGACTCAAATAACTGAAGTCACCATCAAAATATTCATTCTGTAACTTGTTATAAAAGGACACTTTACTTGGTGTTATGTGTGCCTTCACCATTCCGAGGGGTGCACTCATCCAAATCACTTTATCTTTTTCCATCCTTAAGCTGACATTAACGCCCTGACTTTCATCTCCATTTACATAATCAATTTTAATTCGCCCACTTAGGGTTTTGAATTTGGTCTGATTGGTATAGTGATTATCGATGATATTTTTGGCGGACATGCGTGCATCTGCTTCACCTCCTGTGACCGTCTTGGTGCTTTTACATGCACCCAGACAAAAAATCAGTGCCGTCATTGTCAAAAACCGAATCTGCTTTCCCATATTTCTTGACCCCATCCTCATAGTCCCGGTTTAATTTTATTTAAATATTCATTCGCTTTTGATATGTTGCCGATGCTTGTATAGGCTTTAGACAGCTCACCAAACATTTTATTCGCCAATTGACCATCATCCAAAAGATAATCCAGCCCACTTTCCAACACTTCAATAGCTTTATTGGGTTTTTCGGTGTTGTTCAGTGCTGTTCCGTAGGCGTAATAAAAATAGGGTTGCATTGGATAGGAATCCAAAGCCTCTTTGGAAACGGTCAATGCCTGATTAAAATCAGACTTTGAAAAGAGCTCTTCTATCTGTGACCGATATTGGGCAGTGGGATGATTGGATTCCTTCTTTTCCTTCACTGCGACTGAAATCACTTTTTTCTCTTCTTTTTGTTGAAGGGAATCATTGATTTTTGAAGTCAACTCTTCAACAAATTTGGAGCTTCCTAAACCATTCAAAACTTTGAGAGCGTCATCGTATTTTCGCATTTTGAAATAACCCAACGCCAAATTCTGCCGCAATTTTTGATTGTCAAAAGGGATATCCTGTTTAACCGCTTCAAACGGAATGCTTCCTTGATCTAGAACATGGAGAAGGTTGTCTAAATACCAAAAATCGGTGGGCTCTGCATTGAGGGCCTTAACGGCATATTCCTGCGCAAGTACGTGCTGCTTATCCAGCGCATAGGCCTTTGCCAATTCGTAATCCACCACACTGTTGGATGGGTCCAATTGCTTGCAATTCAATAATAAATCTATGGCGCGATCGTAGTTTTGGATGCCTTTTTGCTTTAAGGCCTCAAAGAAATTTTCCTGAAACTCATCGGTATATTCTTCAAGATATACTTCGGCGCTTTCCTGTTCTTCTTGGGCATAGCTAGGGCAGTATGTCAACGCCGACACAACCATGCATACCCCAAAAAGAAACTTTCCATTCATACCATCCCAAACATCATTGTATCAAAAACCTATTCCAAAACAGAATAATCGCCAATGCTTATGGTTTCAAAATTACCATTAAAAACAACATGATTGCCAATCATGGCGTTGTCCAAATTGGCATTGTAAATTTTGCTGTTGCTTTGGATAAGGCTGTTCTTAATGGTTGAATTCTCCAAAACTGTATTTGACCCCACTGAAACATAAGGCCCCACAGTTGTATTTTTTATCACTACGTTTTCCCCAATAAAGCAAGGTTCAATAATGTTTGCATTTTCTTGTTTCACGGAACTGGAAATGAGAGTTTCCCCATCCTTTTCCAAAAAATCCAACATCCGCTGGTTGGTCTCCACGGTCACATTTTTGTTCCCGCAGTCCATCCATTCATCCACTTTTCCGGGAACAAATTTCATGCCCTTTTCCATCATGCGGGTAATGCCATCATTGATTTGGTACTCTCCACCGTGGGTGATTTGGTTATCCAAAACATATTGAAGTTCGTTTTTAAGGACCCCCACATCTTTAAAGTAGTAAATGCCAATCACGGCCAAATCGGAAACAAACTCCTTTGGTTTTTCTACCAGCTCCACAATTTGGTTTTGCTCGCTCAATTTTACCACACCATAGGCTTCTGGTTGCTCCACTTGTTTTACCCAAATAACGCTGTCCGCAGATTTGTCCAGATCAAAATCAGCCCGAATCAAAGTATCTGCATAGGCGATTACAGCAGGTCCGTTCAACGATTCCTTGGCGCTCATAATGGCATGCCCGGTTCCCAAAGGTTGGTCTTGACGGTAAATAGAGCCTTTTGCGCCCAGTTCTTTTGCCAATTCCATTAAACTTTCCACAACATCATCGCCAAAAAAAGCGGGGTCGCCCAAAATAAAGGCCACTTCCTCAATGGGTTCACCCAGCACTTTCGCAATATCACTTACCAATCGGTGTACAATAGGTTTTCCCGCAACGGGAATCAATGGTTTTGGAACGGTTAAGGTGTGTGGTCGTAATCGGGAACCTCTTCCCGCCATGGGTACGATTATTTTCATAGAAATGCCCGCGGAGGCGGGTATCTTTTAAAGTTATACTCTATTTAAAATGGTCTCGACTGCGCCTGTCTGCCGACAAAGGCATGCTCCACCTGTCATTGCTTAATTCTACTTGGTCCCTGTACTCCCAAATCCACCAGCTCCCCTATCGGTTTCTGAAAGGGATTCCACTTCTTCCCATTCGGCGCGCTCGTGCTTGGCAATCACCATTTGGGCTATGCGTTCACCATTCTCCACTATGAATGCTTCGGAAGAAAGGTTTACCAAAATCACACCCACCTCTCCGCGGTAATCCGCATCAATGGTTCCAGGGGCATTGAGAACCGATATTCCCTTTTTTGCTGCCAGACCGCTTCGTGGGCGTACTTGAGCTTCAAAACCAATGGGCAGTTCCATAAAAATTCCTGTGGGGACAATGGCCCGCTCCAAGGGTTTTAATACAATCGGGGAGTCAATATTGGCCCTTAAATCCATTCCTGCCGAAGCCAAGGTTTCGTAATGGGGCAGTGTATGGTTCGACTTGTTAATGATCTTAATCTTCACGCTTTAAAAATATGCTTCTTAAATTTTCACCTTCCATTCTGTAAATCAATCCCAAAAATAACAAAAGAAGTAGGCTGCCCGCTATTAAATTTCTATTAAAAACGTAGAATGAAAGTGCGGAAAAGAGAATTGAAACGGAAAGGTAGAACACAATTTTACGCATATTATAGGGTATTGGGTAGTATTTTCTTCCGAAGAAATAGGACAATAACATCATACTACCATATGCAGCCAAGGTGGCCAGGGCAGAGGCCATATATCCAATCTTTGGAATGAGCCCTATGTTGATGATCAAGGTAATCAATGCGCCGATGGATGAAATATAGGCCCCAAACTTGGTCTGGTCCGTTACTTTGTACCAAACGGATAGATTGTGATAAATGCCCAAGCAAAAACTGCCCAACAGAATAATCGGCACAACATCAAGGGCTTCCCAGTAAATTGGGTTTCTAATCAAAAGTTTACCCAAAACATCTATATAGGCCACAACCCCCAAGAGGATGATACTTCCAAGAATTACAAAGTAATTGGTAATCTGCGCATAGGTCCTTTCCGGTTTTTCGGTTTTGGCATGACTGAAGAAAAAGGGCTCAACTCCCATACGGAAGGCCGTTCCGAACAGTGTCATGAACAACGCCAATTTGTAGCATGCCCCATATTTTCCAACTTCGGACTCCGCAATGTCCGCAGGCAATATTTCGGTCAGTAAAATCTTGTCCAGCACTTCATTGACCGTAAATGCCACTCCTGCCACCATTACAGGACCCGCATATTTTAGCATTTGCTTCCAAAGAATGGAGTCGAATAGATACGGAACCTTAAAATAGCTGGGGAGTAAAATCAACAGGGTAATGCCGCTGGCGATGACATTTGAAATCAGCACATAATGAATTTCCCAGTTCTCCTTATATATGGCATCGAAGAATCCGGACTGGTTTTCCAAGGCCATTTTGGGCAAAACAAGCAGGAAAAAGATATTAAAGGCCAAGTTTATAGCCACATTGATGGTTTTTAACACCGCATATTTCATCGGTTTTTCCTGTGCCCTTAACAAGGCAAATGGAACAATGACCAAGGCATCCAACACCAAGATAAAAGTGGTAAACTTTATATAATCCACATTGATGTTGGTAACTTCGGACAACCATTGCTTTACGGACAGCGCAACAATCAAAAACAAAAGGGATGAGGCCAAAAGTGAAATCAACGAGGTGGATATTATGCTTTTCTTGTCCTCAGATTTATGGTAGAACCTGAAAAAGGCGGTCTCCATACCATAAGCCAAAAAGACGTTGAATATGGCAATCCAAGCATAGATGTTGGTGTACTGCCCATAGCCCGCAGCGTTTTCAAAAACAGCTGTGTACAGTGGTAACAGGAAAAAGGAAATGACCCGCGGCATCACCGTGGCCAGTCCATAAATAAAAGTCTGTTTAAAAAGCCTTTTTAGCGGGTTCAATAGGTGTATTCTCTTTTAAAACCTTTAATGGTGCCCACAAGTTACATAAAACGCTTTAGTCCAAATACGGTAAAAAGGTATGAGGACAAAAAAAGCCGCTTTAATAGCGGCTCTTTATATTTTTAAAGTGTAATCCTATTAGTTGTTCAACGCTTCCGCATTGGAATATTTAGCCTCACATATGTTCGGCTTAATTGTTCAATGCCTCAGCACCACCAACAATTTCCAAGATTTCGTTGGTAATGGCAGCTTGACGTGCTTTGTTGTACGTCAATTTAAGTTCATCTCTAAGTTCAGAAGCATTGTCCGTTGCTTTGTGCATGGCCGTCATCCGAGCACCGTGCTCACTGGCAAACGAATCGCGGATAGCTTTGTACAACTGGGTCTTCAATGATTTAGGAATCAATTGCTCTACAATCTCTGCCTTTGAAGGCTCAAAAATGTAATCAGAAACGCTAGAAGCGTTCTCTTCAGAAATAGCGATAGGCAAAAACTGCTCGGTCATTACAATCTGTGTGGCCGCGTTCTTGAACTTGTTGTACACCAAATCGATTCGGTCATATTTGCCTTCTGTAAATTGGTCCATCAAAAATTGGGCAATCTCAGCAACATTATCAAAAGTCAAATCATCAAAAACACCACTGTGATTGGCCACAACAGTATTCTTTTTACGAAGAATATCGTTGGCTTTCTTCCCGATTGTAACAAAATCCACCTGCTTTCCAGCATACGTTTGTCCTACCAAGGTGCGACTCTGTTTGATGATATTGGAATTGAACGCTCCACACAAACCTCGGTTGGAAGTGATAGCTACCACCAAAACCTTGTTTACGGGTCTGCTGTCCGCAAATGCACTACCGGCATCGCCATCCAAACTGGCACTAAGCCCTTGCAACAACTCCGTAAGTTTGTCTGCATAAGGACGCATGGCCGTAATGGCATCTTGGGCTTTCTTCAGTTTAGCAGCAGAAACCATTTTCATGGCACTGGTAATCTGCATCGTTGAAGAGATGGTTGTGATCCTATTCCGTATTTCCTTTAGATTTGCCATTTTCTTATTTGTCATTCCGCACTTGATGCGGAATCTTTTTGGTTATGGATTCCCGCTTCCCTTCGACTGCGCTCAGGGTGACAGCGGGAATGACAATTCTTATTATGCTCTGTATTTTCCCGAAAGATCCTTAGCAACCGCTGTTAACGTATCGGTAACCTCATCAGTCAATTTACCGGCCTTTAGGCTATCCAATACGTCTCTGTGCTTCGCGTTCAAGAACTCCAAGAAGTCTCTTTCAAATTCTTTTACTTTATCCACAGGAACATCACGCAACAAGTTCTTGGAACCTGCAAAGATGATGGCCACCTGATCTTCAACGGTGAAGGGATCATTTTGACCTTGTTTCAAGATCTCCACGTTTCTACGTCCTTTTTCAATGACGTTCAAGGTAGCTGCATCCAAATCGGAACCGAACTTGGCAAACGCTTCCAATTCACGGAACTGGGCTTGGTCCAATTTCAAGGTACCGGCCACTTTCTTCATGGACTTAATTTGTGCGGAACCACCCACACGAGATACGGAGATACCCACGTTGATCGCAGGACGGACCCCTTGGTTGAACAAATCCTGCTCCAAGAATATCTGACCATCGGTAATGGAAATTACGTTGGTTGGGATATAGGCAGAAACGTCACCTGCTTGGGTTTCAATAATGGGCAATGCCGTCAATGAACCGCCACCTTTTACCATAGGCTTCAACACCTCTGGAAGGTCGTTCATGTCCTTGGCAATATCATCATCTGCAATCACTTTTGCAGCACGCTCCAACAGTCTTGAGTGCAAGTAGAAAACGTCACCAGGATACGCTTCACGCCCCGGAGGTCTACGCAACAACAAGGATACTTCACGATAGGCAACGGCTTGTTTTGACAAATCATCATAGATAATCAAAGCAGGACGACCTGTATCCCTGAAGTATTCACCAATCGCTGCACCAGCAAAAGGGGCATATACCTGCATAGGAGCAGGGTCTGATGCGTTGGCCGCAACAATAGTGGTGTAGGCCAAAGCTCCCCTATCCTCCAAAGTCTTTGCGATGGCAGCAACAGTAGATGCTTTCTGACCAACGGCCACATAGATACAGTAAACCGGCTCACCAGCATCGTAAAATTCTTTTTGGTTCAAGATGGTATCAATACAAACGGTGGTTTTACCAGTTTGCTTGTCACCAATCACCAACTCCCTTTGTCCACGACCTACAGGAATCATAGCATCAATCGCCTTGATACCCGTCTGCAATGGCTCGTTTACGGGTTGTCTATAAATAACACCTGGCGCTTTACGCTCCAAAGGCATCTCATAGGTTTCGCCAGCGATAGGACCTTTACCATCGATAGGGTTACCCAAGGTATCCACCACACGGCCAACAATTCCCTCACCCACTTTAATGGATGCGATACGTTGTGTTCTTTTTACGGTAGCTCCTTCCACAATCTCTTTGGATGGACCCAACAAAACCACACCTACGTTATCTTCCTCAAGGTTAAGAACGATACCTTCCATGCCTCCATCAAACTCCACAAGCTCCCCGTACTGGGCATTGGAAAGTCCGTACACACGGGCAATACCATCCCCTACTTGCAATACGGTACCTACTTCATCCAAAGAAGCGGTAGCCTCAAAACCTGATAACTGTTTTTTCAAAATTGCTGATACCTCAGCGGCTTTTACTCCTGCCATTTTTATAGACTATTTGTAAATTCTCTTTTTAAACTGTTCAATTTGTTTGCGATGCTGGCATCATACTGTAAATCGCCAACGCGCAATACAAATCCACCAATAATGCTTTCGTCAATCTTGTTCTCTATAGTGACCTTGTTCCCGGTGATCTTGCTTACCTCGGCCAATACTTTCTTTTCCAAATCAGCGGTCAAGGGAACGGCGGTGGTCACGTAGGCAACATCTTCACCTTTCAACTTTTCATGAAGGATGATGTACTTAAAGGCCACTTCCTGCAACATGGCCACCCTTTTGTTGCCAATCAATGTTTCGATAAGGCCTTTGGTGATTTCCGAAGAATCCTTGAAAATTTCCAACAACGCATTTTTCTTCACCTCGCTTTTTACAACGGGACTGTCCAAAAGTTTCTTTAGATCATTACTTTCGGCAATTGTTGCAGAAATGGTTCGCATATCTTTTTCCACGGCATCTGCCGCTTTCTTTTCGATAGCGAAATCCAAGGTTGCTTTTGCGTAGCGTATGGCTGCCCTATTCTGATTCATATTTTTTAGGTTATTGGGTTAATGGTGAAAGGTTAAAGTTGAGCTTATTTCGCAACCGCACCTTAGCAAACCAATACCTTACTTTTTAATTCAATTTGATGTCGCCCAACATATCATCCACCAACTTCTGTTGTTTCTTCTTGTCGGACAATTCTTCTTTGATGACTTTTTCTGCGATTTCCAAGGAAAGGTTAGCTACTTGTGCTTTGATATCAGCAACAGCAGCTTTCTTTTCACTTTCGATGGTGGCCTGGGCCTGCTTGATCATTTTATCACCTTCAACTTTGGCCTGTTCTTTTGCTTCGGAAACGATTCCTTCCTTAAGCTCTCTAGCTTCTTTCAACAAGGCATCGCGCTCTGCTCTGGCCTCTTTCAACAATTTCTCGCTATCGGCAGTAACGTTCTGCATTTCCTTTTTGGCGGCATCGGCAGCATCCAAAGCATTTTTAATACCCTCTTCACGCTCATTTACCGCATTAAGGATAGGTTTCCATGCAAATTTGTACAAAAGGAACAGTAGCAATACAAACAAAAGCGTTTGCCAAAAAAACAGTCCCAACGAAAACTCTTCCAATAACTTTTCCATATCTGTGCTTTATTCTTGTGCTTTTAAACTAATACTGAAGCAAAAGCTGCAACCAACCGTTACAACTTTTGCTCTGTGTGTTTTGATTATACCGCAAAAAGAGCCGCAAAACCAATACCTTCAATCAACGCTGCTGCAATCAACATCGCTGTTTGGATTTTTCCGTAAGCTTCAGGCTGACGTGCAATGGCCTCCATAGCAGAACCACCGATTCTACCAATACCAAGACCTACACCGATAACTACCAAACCTGCACCTACCATTACTGGAATTTCCATATCTATCTAGTTTAAAAATTAAAAATTCAATTTAAAATAGCCCCTTCTCGATGGTTCCTTCGACTGTGCTCAGGATGACATCTCGAAGTGACAATACACTTCCTATAAATGTGCCAATTCTGGGTCATCTTCATGACCTTCAGCGTGATGGTCCTCGGAAGCAAATCCGAAGTACAACGCACTCAACATGGTGAAAATATAGGCTTGTAGCAACGCTACCAATACTTCAATCAATGAAATGGCAAAGGCCAGTCCGAAGGACAACGGGCTTCCTATCCAACTTTTAAAGATGAACATCAATCCGATCAAGCTCATCAATACAATGTGACCTGCCTGCATGTTTGCATACAAACGAATCAACAGGGAAAACGGCTTAATGAACAATCCCAACAATTCAATGGGCACCAATATAATGTACAATGGTATTTTTCCGTACCAAGGCAAAGAATCGCCCAATGGGTTGAACTGGTGCATCCAGTAATCCTTGGTTCCTGTGAAATTGGTGATCAAAAAGGTCAAAATGGCCAATGATGTGGTGATGGCGATGTTCCCGGTGACGTTTACGCCCAGCGGGGTCATCCCAAACATGTTCAAGAACCAGATAAAGAAAAAGATGGTCAACAAGAACGGCATATACTTTTTGTATCGCTTTTCGCCAATGTTGGGTCTTGCGATATCATCTCTTATATAAAGTACAATCGGCTCGAAAAAACGACCAGCCCCTGTTGGAATACCACCATTTTTGGCGTAGGATTTTGCCAAGCTGGTGAACAACCACAACATCAACAATCCCGTGATGATGATCATGACCACATTTTTGGTGATGGAAAAATCCAATGGTTTTACGTTTGTGGGATGGTGTTCCTCATCGTAATTGATGGTGCCTTCGGCATCCGTCTTGTATATTTTACCGTGGTAAAGCTTGTAGTAGTTACCGTCCACTTCGGCTAAAGTTTCGCCGTGATGGAATTTTGAAGAAGAGAAAACCTTCAACCCATCATCAATTAGAATAACGGGCAATGGGAAACCAACATATTTGTGCTCTCCGTTTTCTGTGGTGTAGGAAAACAAGGAAAAGTCGTGAGAATCTTGAAGGTGATGGGAAATGTACTCCTTAATTTCAGTCTTTAGGTCCTTGCCGTGTTCTTCCGTTTCGTGTTCCTGTTCTTTCGCAAAAGTTAACTGGGCCAACAATAGTGTTCCGACAAGAAGTAATCTCGTAAAAAAAGTCTTTCGCATTTCGCTCAAAAATATCGGTCTCTCAAAATCGGTGCAAATGTAAGCCATTCTTCTAAAAAGAAAAAAGCTTTCAAACTTTTATTTTTGAGGATTTTGAGTCGCCTAATCTTCAGGGGATTCCTCTAAAATTTTAAGCATTCGGGAAGCATAAAAAGTCTCCAAAAAAAGTGCGATGGCGTAGGGTACAAAAAAAGCGGCAAATTCTTGGCCAGACATGTCCCCGTCACGGCTATAGGCTGGGTAAAAAAACACAAAGAAAAAGACAAATTTTACCAAGCTTCCGGCCATGAACAAAAACCCGATTTGGTTCTTCAACCGTTCCCTAAATCGGAACAACAATCCAAAAATAACGATGGCCAAGACCCCATTGATCACATAGGAACGGATAATTAAGTTGCCAAAAAGTGGAAGGTCCTTGCTGGATAAGACAACTAAATGTACCACAAAAGCGAGGAGCAATAATGGCAAAAGCAGAAGAATGAACCGGGCGAACAGGTTGCGTTTTAACATCAGTACTTAATACGTTTTAGCTGCTGCAAAACTAGCCAAATAGAAATTGCCACTCCCAATAAAGTGGCAATTACCGTAAAAATATTCTTTTCGTTTTGGTATTCGGCGTCCAACCATTTTCCACCTTGTACCGACAAATAAATAATGGCCCCCATTTCAAAGCCAATGCCCGTTAGGATGGCGGCGTTTTTTAAGGCACTCTTTTTTTTAGGAAGCTTTTGCTGGCTCATTGCTCTTGGTGGACTCCAATTTTGGGGTGGCTGAGGACGACGAAGTTCCTGCTGACACACCTTTGCCCATGGTACAGGCAGCATTAAAAGTTGCTCCAGGCTCAACAGCCAGTTTGGCCACGGATACGGTTCCCTCTATAAAGGCGGAGGCTTTTAGGGAAAGTAGGTCCTTTACGTTGAGTTCGCCATTGAACTTTCCTTCAATATCCGCATTTACGCACTCCACTTTTCCATTAATGTAGCCATCTTTACCAATGACCACCTTACCGGATGTTTTTACATTGCCCTCCAGTTTTCCATCGATTCTAAAATCGGCTTCGGAAGTAATGTCTCCTTTGATCTTTGTGTTCTTTTCAATCCTGTTGGGTTGTCCGCCAAATTCATTCATAGGTCTGGGTTTTTTGTTGTCAGAAAACATTGTGTTCTAGGGTTTTGGGGTTAAAATATGTTCTTTGTATGATTCTAAATTCTTGTGGACTTGAACAATTTTGTAGTTCTCGGATAAAACTACAAAATTCTCATCTTTAATGCGGTAGTCCTTGTTGTTTTTAATAAGCTCGGCAAAGCCAAGGGCAAAATCCTTGGAGCGAAATCCATGTACCACCACAAACTGATCTTCGAGATTATAGATATCCTTGGAAACCACATTTTTATAGTTAAGGTCCGTGATGGCGTCTTCCAATCGTTTCTTTAATTGTAACGCTTTTTCATCGTCCCTAATTTTAAAGGGAAAGACCACCTTCCAATTCGATGTTCCAGTTGATCCCGTTTCCGGCGAAAACTCTTTTTTCTCCAATTTGGGCAATTGCTCTTCCACAATTTGCTCCGCTTTTTTTCCTTCGGGATTGTTGGGATAGGTAAGGGCCACATAGTTCAGGGCCTCCTTAAATGGTTCAAAGCCTTGCAAGCGACCAATGGCATTGGCCTTCAACATTTCAAATTTGGGTACAATGGGATCTCCTGTGAATTTGCTGATGTATTCCTCGGACAGTGTGATTACCTGAAGATACTCTTGTTGCTCGTACTTTTTAAACAAAGCCGCATATCGGGCATCCGGGCTATCGGTATTCCCTTCCAACACCGCTTGTGGGTTCAATAGAATTTCTGCATAGCGGGTATCTGGGTGATTGGTGATGATATCCTGCTTCATGTTCAAAGCCAATGGACTACCGCTTTCCTCATAGATCTTGTACAGGTTGTATTTTGAAGGGAGAATCAGGCGCTCCTCCGGATTGGAGACCAAAACACGTTCCAGTTTAGCGGCGGCCAAAAGATTGTCCTTGAATTTTTCCTTGTAGATCAATCCCAATTGATAATTGGCAAAGTTTCTTTCTGTCCATAGACTGTCAATCACAGAAACATCGGTAGGAATTTGATTCAAATAAAAATCCACCGAATATTTTTGGTCTTCTGTAAGGTTTTGGGTTGATGGGTCGGTGCCGGCAACTTGTTCACCGGTAGCCTCGGAGACCAAGGTTCTGTTTTTATTGCTCCAACGCCAATCATCTTCCAGGGTACGATCGCCCCATCGGGTTCTAAAATCATTTTTACCATACCCCAAGCTAGTGATGTTGTAAAAGTAAAATTTACCTTTATTCTCCTTTCCGCCCTTACTATTGGCAAACATGGCAAACCCGGCCTCAGCTTTTGCCTGCTTTTTGGCTTCTTCCTCTTCAGCAATACGTTTCAGTTCAGCGATATATTCTTCAAAATAGGCTTTGCGTTCTGCTTCGGGCATCTGGTAAACGGTAATAACACTATCGGTATACTGAACAATATCCTCATATTTTATAACGTCCTCCAAGTTGTCCAATTTCTTTTTGATGTCCCGATGCTTTCTGGTGTTTTCCGCAAGGTTGGTCAACGTACTGTCATAATACGCTCCTGCGGTTTTGTATGCATCCTCATCGAAATAATAGTCGGCCAAACTTTGGTAGTTGAGTGCATTCAGTTTGCGCTCGCCTTGGGTAACCCTGAGTGATTTATTGTAGTAGGTCAAAGCCAGACTATCTTCTTCATTAGCCAGATGAAATTGCGCCACTTCGCGATAGATCTTATCCAAAAAGGGGCGGTTTTCTCGGTTTTCCTCCAAATCGGTCAGATATTCCAATAGTTCCTCTCGATTGGCATCGGTGATTTCTGTATTTCTTATTTTCTGAAGATGGGCATTGATCATGTACACCCGTGGCGATTTTCGGTTGAGGGCAATGACTTTGTCAAACGCATAATTGGCACTGTCCTTATGCCCCAATTGGTTGAACAACTGCCCAATGATGAAGAGGTATCTTCCCTTTTCTGGATTTTTTTTAGTGTAGGCCTGGGCAATCTTTAACTTTTGAATGGCGGTGTCGGGAGCATTCAGGTTGATGTAGCACTGGGCCAAAACCGCATTGGCATCGGCATATTCCTGATCTTTCAGTTTTTCATATTTGAACAGGCGCTTCAAGTTCTTTATAGCAACTTCAGGGTTGTCCAACCGCATATTGGTCTTTTCCCGCCAAATGGTGGCTTCGTTCAATTTATCGCTCTCCACATATTTTCTTAGAATATAATTGAAGGATTCCAAAGCAGGAATGTAGCGTTGGTCAAAATAGCGTGCCTTTCCCAAAAGCAAAAAGGCCTCATCAGTTTGGGGATTCCGTTCCTCATCTTTGATGTCCATGCTGTGTTTTTGAATGGCTTTTGTGGCCTTTTCCTCGGCAATGATAAAGTTGGGGTTGTTATCTTCTGAATCCAGTTTGATCTCATCGGTCACTTCCAAGCGCTCCACGGGTAGGATTTCCCAGTAATCATCGCGATAGGTTTCATTCAGCTCTTCGCGACCTTGTTCAAAAGCAATGTTGCCATTGTACAAGGTATTGTACTTGGTGTTGAGCGCGTGCCAATTCCGGTTGATGAACTTGTCTTTTTTGGTAGAGCATGAATTAAAAAGCAGTCCTCCCAGAACCGTGGCAATGATAAGTGTAGTACGAAGCTTCAAAATTATCGATAATCGTGTGTAACCTTAACTTAAAAAAACACAGATTATTATAAGGCTTATCGATAAAATGCGAGTTTTTTTATTGGGCGCTGTTCTTGTGTCGTTCTTAGAAAACTACCACGAGTTAGATCCTTGATATTCCAGTTGCGATCGATTGTATTTGGTTTTGTAGGCCACCGGGGATAATCCCACATATTTTTTGAATACGGTACGGAACGCTTTTTGGTCCGCATACCCTACTTGGTACATGATTTCATTCACATTTTGTTGGGTGGTTTCCAAACTGCGTTTGGCTGCTTCAACTTTTACCCGTTGAATGTATTCCAAGGGTGTGTTCTGGGTGGCCTTTTTAAATCGCCGTACAAAATTTCTACTGCTAATGGCAAATTTTTGGGCCAACTCCTCCACGGATATTTTGTCATTTACATTGTCCTCTATATAGTTTTGGGCTGCTTTTATAGCGGTGTCGTCATGCTCTTTTTGACCTTGAAAAATCACAAACTGATTTTGGTCTTTACGATCTATTTCAATCTCAAAGAACTTGGAGAGGTAAATAGCCGCCTCCCTACCGCAGTATTTTTCAACCAGGTGAATCATCAGATTCAAAAAGGAATAGGCGCCCCCACTGGTATAAATGCCATCTTCTTCCGTAACAATTTTATTGGAAACCAGATTTACTTGTGGGTACATACGCTTGAACACTTCCATGGCCGCCCAATGGGTGGAACATTGTTTCCCATCCACTAACCCGGTTCTAGCCAGTACAAAAGCACCCAAACACATACTTGCTACTTCGGCATTGTTTCGGTTGCGTTGGTTAATAATCCAATCCACATACGGTTGGTTCAATTGAAGTTCTTCAACCAATTTTTCTGTTCTAAGGGCGGGAATCAATATCAGATCAGTCTTGTTCACTTGATCAATGGTCTTGTTACAATGAATACTGAACAGACCATTATAAAGTGACTGATCACTGTCCAACCCTACCAGATGAATATCAAAAAAGTCATCATTTCTCACCCCGGTGCTCTTTAAAAATCGGTTGGCCGCGGACAAAATCTTGTATGGTCCCACCACACTGCTCAAAATAGCATTGCCTTTTGGCACCAAAATACTTACATGTTTCATACCCATGGATTTACATTTGATAAATGTAGTAGATATCCGTGGCAGAAACAACCCGTAAAAGTGTCTTATTTGCCCTTATTCGTGCTTTTCCCTCTTTTGTAGCTTTGGTTCATGGAGTTTGAAAAATTCAATGAAATACGGGAATTGCTCTGCATGAAATATGCGGATGTGACCGAGGGCAAAATGATGAGCTCGGAGGCCATTCACTATAAAAATAAGGTGTTCGCCTTTTTCTCCAGAAAGAAAAAAATGGTCTTTAAATTGGGAAAAGGCTATCCCATTGAGACGGCACATGTACCGTTGACAGAATTCAGTCCATTTAAGACCAAAAAACCATTGGCTGGTTGGTACGAAGTTGATTTTGAATACCATGATCAATGGGAAACTCTTACTCAATTGGCCCTGGACCTCATACAAAACGAACTGGCATGATAACACGAGAGCATACTTTCTTTTTTAAAGAATTGACACAGAACAACCATAAGGAATGGTTCCACCAGAATAAAAAAAGATTTGAGAATGAAGTAAAAGCCCCTTTTTTAGAATTATTGGATGTTTTACTGAATACGTTAACTTATTGGGATGAACGAATTCCCTCCGACCCTAAAAAAGCGCTGTTCCGCATCAACAAAGATGTTCGTTTCTCCAAGGATAAATCGCCATATCATACTCTACTTAAAGCTGGTTTTTCACCCAATGGCAAAAAGTCAATGTTCCCGGGCTATTATTTGGGTATTGATGCTACAAACATCCATGTGGGAGGTGGTTTGTTTATGGTTCGGCCGCCAGAGTTGGCCTTGATTCGGGAACACATTGCCAAGGACCCATCAAAATTGGAAGCCATTGTAAAGGCACCCGACTTCATTCAAAATTTTGGCCGATTGAAAGGGGAAAAAGCCAAACGGTTGGATAAAAGCTTGCTGCCCACGGCTGAAAAAACCGACCTAATCTATCACAAGCAATTTTATGCCATGGCCGAATTTCCGTTGGAGCCTTTTTACAATTCAGAAAAGCTTGTGGATGAAATCTTGCTCCATTTTCAAACCATTAAACCGTTGAACACCTATTTAAGCCAAGCATTTGACTAAAGCAGTTTATTCATTAATCATAAAAACAGAAACACAATGACCACACAAGACGTTGCAGACAAACTGGTTGCCCTTTGTAGGGATGGCAAATACCAAGAAGCGTACGGACTTTACGCCCAAGACGCTGTGAGTTTAGAAATGCCCGGTATGCCCAATGCGGTTACCGAAGGATTGGAAAATATTCTACAAGGATTTCAACAATGGATGGAAAGCATTCAAGAAACGCATGGTGGCACAATTGGCGACCCAGTGGTGGCCGGCAATCATTTTGCGGTGGCTATGACCAGCGATGTCACTTTTAGAGATGGCAACCGAATGAACATGGAGGAAGTTGCGCTTTACCAAGTACAAGATGGAAAAATCAAAAAAGCCTCCTTTCATTATGATACTTCGGCTATGGGTTAACAGGATTCAAAAAACAATTATGCTTGGAGGCTATGTGAAAAACTAGTTATGTCAGGTTGAGCCCTTCGACTCCGCTCAGGATAAACTTAAGTCGAAACCCATTGATTGCCAAAATGCATTAAGTTCTCGACTGCGCTCGAACTGACAAATTCAAACTTTTGTTGCTTTTTAAACAGCTTATTTTTATCCCCCGAAGAAGGTCTCCAATTCTTTTAAGGTCTCTTTGGAGGTTTTAATGTCTCGCACGATTTCCCCTTTGTTCAAAACCACGATGCGTTCACAGACTTCGGTGACATGGATTAGATCATGGCTGGAGACCAAAACCGTAACTTCTTCCTTGGCGGCCAAATCTTTTATGATTCCCTTTAACCGGATTTGGGTGGTGGGGTCCAAATTGGCAAAAGGTTCATCCAGAATCACAACCTCGGGATTGCCAATAAAGCTAGCCACGATGCCCACTTTCTTTTGATTTCCTTTGGAAAGATCCCGTAAATATTTCTTCTGACCCAAAATTTCACCATGGAAAAAATCTTCATAATTGGCTAGTAGCGCATCCACATCGGCTTTGTTCCTGCCGCGCAATTCTCCAATGAAATAGAAGTACTCTTCTGGAGTAAGGTAGCCGATCAAAAATGTTTCGTCAATAAATGCAGAGGTAAACGGTTTCCAAGCTTCACTTTGATTGACCTGTACCCCATTATTCATAATGTGACCGGTAGTGGGTTGAACCAAATCCAACAACAAACTGAACAAGGTGGTTTTTCCCGCACCATTGTTCCCCACCAAGCCAAAGCTCTGTCCTTTGGGAATCTCTAGGTGGTCAATGTTCAACACCGTTTGCGAATAGGTTTTGGTTAAATTTTGCGCTGTGATCATGCTTATTTCTGTTTGTATGCCAATAAGGTTTTATACTTCTCTTTTTTATAAATCCCCTCTATCATGGTAAAAGCCTTATTTTTAAATACGAAGCCCAGTAATCCGGTCAAGGCCACACAAAGGTATCCCACCGACGGACTGACCAGCCAATAACCGAGGGCATAAATAGCAACGGGCAATACCACCTTTGGCAAGGTAAGCAGCAGTGTTTTTGCATTGAACGCCTGCTTGTCCCCAAATGCTTTTTTGTTGGAAGTGAGGTCAATGGGCGTCTTCACATAAGCTCCTCCCCAAAGCACTAAATAACTGTTGATGCCAATGTTGTAGATGGCTCCCACCAGAACAGCGGCATAATATTCCCATCCAAAATAGAGGTAAAATGAAGCCAAAATGGTAGAAATGATGGTAGCAATAATCACTAAATACCATTTTGAGGTAAGGTATTCTTTGTACTGAATGTTCTGGCTCATCATCAGCGGGTAATAGCTGCTGTCCCAACTGGGCACATACTGCCCAAAGCTGAAAAGAAATCCGCCCGTTACAAAAATCCCAGCGAAGATGCTCCAAAACGGACCTTCATAGGCTTCAACGGCGCCAGTAAAGAAGAGCAGTCCATAAAAAATGAAAAAGAAGCCTGCAATTACTGCCGTTCTGGATCTCTTGTTCCGTTTTATAAGTTTTATATCATTCTTCAAGAAGGTACCCAGATTCCCGAAACGGTTCAACCAATCCAAGTTTTCTGTTTTGGCTTCAGATTGTTTTATGGCGAGGCCACCATCTAAATACATATGTTTTTTGAAATAGGAATAGGCCAAAGCATAGAGTCCAATCAACAAAAGCCATGGAACAATCGCTGTCCAGGGCACATCAAAGAACAAGTCAAAAATGGGTTGGGTGTACAACGTAATATCAAACCATTGATAGTATTGCGAAATACCCGCCACTAAAAACAATCCTGCAAATACATAAAAGAGACTGTCTTTATTGTTGACCAATACATTGATAAAGTTATTGACAAAAATTAGGGCCATGAAACCCAGGTGCCATCCAATTACGGAACCAATGGAATAGCCTTGAATAATTAAAACCACACTGAAGGGCACAAAGAAAAATGCATGCATGATGTTGAAAAAGGAAATCACCGTTTTTCCCATGGAATAGTTCACCACCGTGCTCTTTTTAATAGGCAAGTACAATAATGGCTTTATATTGGTCACAGGCATTTTTTGAAGCATATACCGTAGCACGAGGTCAAGAGCCAAATAGTAGATTATATATTGATTTACCACTCGCAATGGGTCACCAATACCAGCTTTCTCAATCATAAAATAGGAGCCAAAGCCCATCCCCAGAAAGACCAAAATAAAATAGAGTGCACCAAGACCCATTAAGATTTTAATCCAAATCTCGGTTTTGAAGGATGCTGCCCTAAAAAAAGATTTCCATTGAAGGCCAATGAAACGCTTAAACATGGTTGGTAGTTTTTTGGTTAGTATGCAAAGTAGGCCATTTGTTACAATACACATCCTTTTTGTAAAAATTGGGGCAAAAAATTTCGGTAATCCTTAGTTTTGCAGCAAAATTGTTTTCATGAGCGATTCCCATGCGTTAAAAGTCTCTTCTGTAGATCGATTAACCCCAAACGCGGTGGCCCTTACTTTTGAGGTTCCCCAAGAACTCCAAGACGCCTATAGTTTTAAAGCGGGCCAATACATTACCCTAAAATATTCCCTAAACGGAAGGGAACTTCGTAGGGCCTATTCCATTTCTTCGGCGCCCTCTTCTGGACAAATGACGGTTGGCATCAAAAAAATGCCGAATGGTACATTTTCAGTTTTTGCCAATGAGAATATAAAGGCCGGTGATGTTTTTGAAGTGATGCTCCCTGAGGGTCGTTTTGTGTTTGATCAAACTTCAGACAAAAAAAACGTGGCCGCTTTTGCGGCAGGAAGTGGCATTACGCCGATAATGAGCATTGCCCAAACGGTTTTGGAAAGCAATCCAGAGAACACTTTTGTGCTGGTGTTTGGAAACCAAAGCCCGGAAGAGACCATGTATTTTGAAAAAATACAAGCGCTCAAAGAACAATATTCCAATCGGTTTTTTGTGCAATATATCTACAGCCGTTCGCATGAAGAGGATGCGCTTTTTGGACGTGTTGAGCGCTCTACCGTAAATTTTGTGGTAAAAAACAAATTCAAGGAAACCCCGTTTGACGCTTTTTATCTCTGCGGTCCTGAAGAAATGATTCAGGTTGTATCTGACACCCTTAAAGAAAATGGTGTCTCTGAAGAAAAAATACATTTTGAACTGTTCACCTCTTCCGATGAAGAGGATGAAATGGCTGAAAATCTGGAAGGGAAAACCAAGGTTGAGGTGATTTTGGACGATGAGACCTTTTCCTTGGTCATGGATCGAAAACAGCTAGTGCTCGATGCCGTACTCAATGAGGATATAGACGCGCCGTATTCGTGTCAAGGCGGGGTATGCAGCACCTGTATTGCTCGAATCAAGGAAGGAAAGGCTGAGATGGCCAAAAATCAGATTTTAACTGATGGTGAAGTGGCCGAAGGGTTGATATTAACCTGCCAGGCACACCCTTTGACCCCGACGTTAAAGGTGGACTACGACGACGTTTAGGTGTTAGAGGCCAACAGCTTTTCAATGGCCCTGCTGCCATGTTCATAGCCAATGGAAAAGGCGTTCTCAATTCCCTTTTTGTCCAAAACACCGATTTTATCGAGTTCTTTGGGCTCTATGCACAAATGACATTCTTCTACTTTGGCTTTATTGGAGGCATAAATCATTAAACTTGTGACTCTTCCGGCCAATTGAATGGAATTTCGTAAATCTTTTTTTTGGATTTTGGCAGCGATGGAAACATTGCTCCCAATTAAAAAGTCCACTTTATCCTGAAGATATTCCTTTGGAAAGTTATTCATGATTCCTCCATCCGCATAAAGTACACCATCAATTTCCACTGGACTAAAAACTGGGGTCAATGCAGCAGAGGCCAAAAGTGGCAATATCAATTCGCCTTGGTTGAAAACCTTTTCTTCTCCACTCAACAAATCGGTGGCCACCACATAAAGCGGTTTTCCCAGACTTTCAAAAGAGTCATTGGGAAAATAGCCCTTAAAAATGCTGAAATAGCGCTCCGTATCTATAAATCCGGGTTTGTTGATGGCAAAAAAACTATACTGGAACAGAGGGGTCTTTCGGAAGAAATCGAGCATGCTCTCCACTGAATTTCCATTGGCATACAACGCGCCGACCAAAGCACCCACACTGGAACCGGAAACCATTTGAGCCTCTAAACCGTGTTCACGAAGGGCCTTGATCAGCCCAATATGGGCCATTCCACGGACGCCTCCGCCCGAAAGCACCAAACCAATGGATTTATCTTCAAACATTTTTAATTACAAAGCAATGATGCACAAAGGTATGGCTTTGCCGCTTTGATAATACGTTACCTCCCATGGTCTTGGATTAAATTTTCATCAATCTTTTCCAATACCAAACCCCAACTCCAATAACTCCGTAAGTGTGTATATAATCTAAAAATTAAATCACATGAAATCTTTAAGAACAGTAACACTAATTGCATCAACCTTGGCCCTTTTGGTCGGCTTCGCAGGATTTTCCCAAACCAAAATGGTGGGTGGTGCGCCCATGTACCCCAGCAAGGATATTGTTTCCAATGCCGTAAACTCCAAGGACCACACTACTTTAGTAGCTGCCGTAAAAGCTGCCGGTTTGGTTGAAACCTTGCAAGGCGATGGCCCCTTTACCGTATTTGCCCCTACCAACAGTGCCTTTGACAAACTGCCCGAGGGAACCGTGTCCACCTTGTTAAAACCCGAAAACAAATCCAAATTGCAGGGTGTATTGACCTATCACGTAGTGGCCGGAAAATATGGTGCTAAGGATTTGATGAAAATGATCAAAAAAGGAAATGGGATGGCCAAGCTTACCACTGTAAACGGAGATACCCTTACTGCTATGATGGATGGTGACGCCATTAAAGTTAAGGACGGCGCAGGGAATGTAGCCATGGTGACCATAGCCGATGTTAACCAATCCAATGGGGTGATCCATGTGGTTGACACCGTAGTACTCCCAAGTGCATAAAATTGAAGTATTTATGTTTGAAAGGGCGACAAAAAGTCGCCCTTTTTCTTTTTCCAAACCCATTTGTTAACCGACCAGGCAGTCGGTGCGGTTTAAAAATGAACTGTTTTCGTGTTTTTTGTCGAATTCAACCCAACCTTAATCGGGAAACTGTAATTTCCTCATTTTCAAAACCGACTGGTGGGTCGGAATGTTAAAGTTGAAACTATTTGTCCAAAATTGTAATCTAAATTGATGGGCTTCGACCAAAATCAATACCAATAATTGTTGTAAGTTTAGGATAAACATCGAATAATTGCACCCAAAACCACTCTTTGATACCGCTATTCTGGTGTTCGCAAATTCTGCGGATACAGACAGTCATATCAAAAAAATTGGAGGCAACACTTCGCTTTTTGATGCGCTCAACGCACACTCTTTAAAAATTGTAAAGGCTTCCGGACTGCCTTATTTTCATTTCACGGAAAAAGAACAAGTGGGTGAAACTTTTGGAGAAAGGTTTACTCATGCCCTTCAATCTCTTTTTGATAAAGGCTTTGCCAACATCATCGCCATTGGGAATGATAGTCCGCAGTTGAAAACCCAACACCTGCTGGAAGCCCATCAACATCTCCAGCTGGGCAAAACGGTTTTGGGCCCGGCGGTGGATGGCGGATTTTATTTGTTGGGATTGCATGCTTCCAACTTTAATCCAGAATCTTTTGCAGGACTTCCGTGGCAAATGACCACTTTGTTCAATGCTACCCGTCATCATTTTGAATCAGGCGGTTGTACGGTTTTTTCATTAAACCGATTATTGGATATTGATTCCGCGAGCGACATCAAACGGTTATCCAACCATATCTCAACTTTAGCTGACAGGTGGCTATCTCTTTTTTCAAAAATTTTAGGTGAGACCATAGCGTTTCTTGAAGCTGGTCATACTACCCGCAAGAATATATTCCTGTTTATTCCTTTCAATAAAGGTTCGCCTGTTGTGTTTTCCTGATTGCATGGCCTAGTCATGGAACTTGGCCCTTCTACGTATTTATTAATCCCAACATGGAATTGCCTTCATGGCACATGTCCATAATCCATAAAAAAACAAAACATGGCAAACTCATATTACGACCCAGCGGATTTACGAAAATTTGGTTCCATCACCGAATGGAGCGAAGAACTGGGCAACAAATTTTTTGATTATTACGGTAAGGTTTTCGAAGAAGGTGCACTAAGTGCAAGAGAGAAATCGTTGATCGCCCTAGCAGTGGCACACGTAGTGAAATGCCCCTATTGCATTGATGCCTATACCAAAGATGGGCTCCAACGCGGTATTACCAAAGAGGAAATGATGGAAGCTGTACACGCCGGTGCCGCGATTGAAAGTGGTGCTACGCTGGTGCATGGGGTACAGATGATGAACAAATACAATAAACTTTCCATGTGATTGGAGAGCGCTACGCTTCTAGACGTTAGACCGCTGCGCTGTTTGGTGTTTGGTGTTTGGTGTTTGAAAGCAAGAGAATTAGTCAAAAATGAAAATGTTTCTGCAAAATTTTAGAAGCTAAAAATGGGACAAAGCATATTATCAGATATTAAAAACACGGCCAAAAAATCGTTGAAGGCCCGGGAAAATGAACTGGCCCAAACCAACAGGCAGTTGGACATCTTGAGTGGTGGGTTGTTTTCCGATGGTGAGTTGCCTTATTTCAAGGATAAGATTGCCCAAACGGGACAATTTCCGCTAAAACCCAAAACGCTGGAAATTCTTCAAATCAATGTAGGGTATATGTGCAACCAAGTCTGCGAGCACTGTCACGTGGATGCGGGTCCGGACCGAAAGGAAATCATGACCCGCGAAACCATGGAGCAGTGTTTGGAGGTTATCCGAAATACCGGAGCCCACACCTTGGACCTAACAGGCGGCGCTCCAGAAATGAATCCCAATTTTCGATGGTTCGTGGAAGAGGCGGCCAAGGCTGGGATTCAGGATTTTATTGTGCGCTCTAACTTGACCATCATCCGTGCCAACAAAAAATACCACGACTTGCCCGAGTTCTTTAAAAAGCATAATGTGCATGTGGTTTCGTCCATGCCGCACTACACCCGGGGCAAAACAGACAAACAACGTGGCGATGGGGTTTTTGACAAATCCATACGTGCGCTGCAGGATTTAAATGCGGTGGGGTACGGTATGCCTGATAGCAGCTTACGGTTGGATTTGGTCTATAATCCCTCCGGGGCCTTTTTGCCGGGCGACCAAGCGGCCATGGAGCGTGACTTTAAAAAAGCGTTGAAGGAAGATTTCAACATTGACTTCCATAATTTGTTTGCGATTACCAACTTGCCCATTTCCCGCTTTTTGGACTATTTGATCGCTTCGGATAATTATGAGGATTATATGTATGCGTTGGTGGAAGCCTATAACCCCGCTGCGGTGGAAAATGTGATGTGCACGAATACCATTTCAGTAAGCTGGGATGGTTGGCTGTACGACTGTGACTTTAACCAGATGCTCGACCTAAAGGTCTCCAGCAAGGTAAAACACATTAAGGACTACAACGAAGACTTGTTGAATGACCGTGAGATTGTGATTTCACAGCACTGTTATGGGTGTACGGCAGGGGCTGGAAGTAGTTGTCAGGGGACGGTGGCTTGATTTTTATAACAACTTTTTGGAGATTTCACTTATCGGACTTGTATAACCGTCAGTTACGGGTTTTCTTAAGTACTGACGCTCTCAATTCCGAGTGGATTCAGCACGCCATGAGCGCAGTCGAAGGGTAGTCGAATCCGCCGTAATTGCGGTTACACATTGTTGGTAAACGTATTTATAAATCTAATATTCTTTTTTTTCAAATTATAAATGTAAGATTTATTAGTATCAGCACATACTACTTCCCATTCTTGGAAATAATCCTTAAAAGAGTTCTTTTTATTTCTATTATAATGGTATGTAATTTCATAAAATTTTCCATTTTCATTTCTTTTTCCTGTCCATAACAACGGTATTCGAATTTCAGATATGGAATTTAAGCCTAAAGATTTAATTTTAAGAATATGAGCTTGGAGCTGTTGAAAAATAGAAGATAGGATTGAAGTAAAATTCTTTCTTAGTCCATAAATTTTTATTGTTACATCGTCAAACTTAATTTTGATTGCAACAATTTCCATTTTTTTATAACCTAAAGGAGTCTTGTTCAATTTTTGTAGAGAAGAAAAGAAAGGTTTTAAAAAAGTATTCTTAGAGAACTTTTTAAAAAAGTCCCAAAACAATCCACTTGATATAGCACCGGCAATAAATTGAAAAATTGGACTTGTAACTACTATTTCTATCCAAACTTCAAAACCATGTATCCCAGTATGAACATATTGCCTTTCTTCAAATTCAAAATTGTAATTTTTAGGCAACTGTTCATTAATCCGTTCAAAGTCAGAAGATTTCCAAGTGGTATTATAGTGTAATCTGATATTTACGTCCTTCTCTTGGCTCATATGTTCACCAACTCCTAGGAAAATGAATCCATTTTTAATGATTTATATCCAACGATATCTGCCTACCGGCAGATAGGAGTGAAGTTAGCGTTTTTCGGCTTAAAAACCATTTGCAATTTACGCGCTACCCACTCCACTTAACGAGTTAAGATTGTCATTCAACCGACCCATAAGTCGGTTTGCTTTTTTGGATTTGAACAATTCATCATCTTTTGAACACTTCACCGATTTTTCCTACAGATACGTCTTGAATTCTTTGGGTTGGTCCACTTGTGTAGAATCTTTGTTACCGACTTAACAGTCTAAACCCAAATCTTATGGAAATGACCCTTAAACGAAGGGAGACCATGCACCGCTTGTGTGGAAAAGGTCTCGAAATCTTCAACGAAAAAGGCTACTACAACACCAGTTTGGATGATATCCTCAACGAGTTGTCCCTATCCAAAGGTGCCTTTTACCATCACTTTAAATCCAAGGAAGACTACTTTATCAATATTGTGCAGAACCTTATTGTGCAGAAAGTCTACGCGCTTTTAATAGAGCCGTTGGATACGGATGAAAATCCATTACCCGTAATTGTGGAAAGTTTGGAAAATGCGTTGGAGCCGGGCAAGAAAAATGAAATGGCCTATGGCTTTATGCTCAATGATTTCTTGACTGAATTCAATAAGCGCAACGAAGAAATCTCGGGCTATCTAAAAAATATTATCAGTGTTTGGGAGGTCAACCTCGTTGCTGTGCTGAAACGGGGCAAAGTGGATGGCCATATTGCCCGCCATGTGGATTGTGAGGGTGCGGCTACCTATATCATCGCCTCGTATTTGGGTATGCGCTCCTTGATGACAGAAAGCTCTAACCGCCAATTAAAATACCAATACATTCAACAGTTAAAGCAATACTTTAGGTCCATTTCGGCCAACCAAGTACTGGCCTAGCCTTCCAAAATTTCTATAAGCTTTTTCACAATTTCTTGGGGTTGAATGGTCTCCATGATGGAGTCATACCCCGGAGGGACTTTATTCCCATAAATTGAGGTAGGAATCTGCGGATATTTCTCCCGATTAGCCAGCAACGCATTTTCCATGGGTTGATGGAAGGGGTAAAACCCGGCAAAAGGATGCGTAACGCCCCAAAGTGTAACCACCGGAATCCCAAAATTGGCCGCTAGGTGGGCATTGCCACTGTCCATGGACAACATTACATCCAAATTAGAAATCAGTTGCAGTTCTTCGGACAGGTTTAGTTTTCCCGCCATGCACAGGGTATTTTTATACGTCTTGGCAAGATGCTCCAAGGCTTCTACCTCCTTGGCCCCACCCCCAAACAGCAATATTTTATACTTTTCGGTATTATTGAGTTGTTCCACCACGGCTTTCATCAAGGAAAATGGATACATTTTGCCTCCGTGGGCCGCAAAAGGGGCAATGCCCACCCATTTTTTGGTGTCTTGGTGCACCAACTTCAATAATTTTTCGGAAAGCTGCTGGCGCTCCAATAGTTGTGGGTGATTCAAATCTAGGGGAAAACCCAATTGGGCAAAAACATCAGCATATCGCTGGTGGGTGGTCTTCAATTGTTGAAAAATCTTGTTCTTGGAGCGCGTGAGGGCTTTCTTTTCTTTACGCCCTTTATCAATCTGGATAAACGGAATTCTATCCAATGCGAAATATTTTTTCAGCACTCTGCTGCGCAGCACATTATGCAAATCGGCCACGGCATCAAATTTTATCGGTTTTAGCTCATGGTACAAACGCCATAATCCCATAAGGCCCTTATGTCTTTTCTTGACATCGGCCTCCATCACTTCCACCCTTTCCATTCCGTGGAAAATGGGCATAAAGTTTTTCTTGGTGAGAACCGTAAGCTGAACATTTGGATAGTTCTTTAGCAACGTGCCAATTACGGGAACGGTCATGGCCACATCGCCCATTGCGGATAGGCGAATGACAAGAAGGTGGGTGATTTTACCCTTTTTGTCCACGGAGCACGGGATTGAGTTCATCGTCGTTGTACATTTTCATCTGCTTGTAGACTTTCATGTACTTGTTCCCAGCTTCAATATCGGCCAGCAATTGGTCTATGGCAGTAGAAAGGTCCTTCTTTTGCTCCAAAAGAACCGCCAGCTTATCACTACATTTTTTAATATGCTCCGGTGAAGCATCTGTGCGGTTCACTTCTTCTCGCATATGATATATTTTCAGGGCCAAAATGGAGAGTCGGTCTATGGCCCATGCCGGACTTTCCGTGTTGATGGTGGCATCCCCCTTTACCTCTACTGATTTGTACTTATCCAAAAAATAGTTGTCAATATACTCCACCAAATCTGTCCGGTCCTGATTGCTGGCATCGATTTTTCGTTTTAGGTCCAATGCGGCTTCCGGGTTAATCTCTGGGTCCCGAATAATATCCTCATAGTGCCATTGAACCGTATCAATCCAATTCTTTCGGTAAAGCAGGTGTTCCACCTTATCCTTTGGATAGGGATTCACAAAATCTTGGTACACATCATCTTTAATATGATAGGTCTCGATACTTTTTTGAAATATGTTGAAGGCAAATTCGCTGAACATTGCAATACATTTTGGGCAAAGATATTGCTTTATGACTTATCGACTTACCTGTATGATAAAAAGCAATAAGGGCAAGGCAATGCAAATATCCAAAACCAATTCTCTAAGTTTGGTTTTTTTAATGCCTTCGGCATAGTTGGCCAAAAAAACCGCAGCCGGGAAAAACGTGATCAAAAGCGGAGAAGAACCCGCAGGGGTCAACAGACCAATGACAACGCCCAAATTGAAAATGGCAAAAACGATTCTAAGCACAATCAACTTTCCGCCGCCTATTTTTCGAACCCTTACAAAAACAACCGTCATCAACAGCAACATCAGCAAAATATAGATTATGGCCTTTATGTTGATGACCTCACCCAAGGATTTTGTTCCCAGCAATCCGATTGAAAATTGATAATGCTCTTTAAAAAAATCGGCATACCCATTTACGCGGATGACGGCAAATGTGATGATGAAGACGGTTGCGACACCCAAAAAGGGCACTAACCAATTCTTAAATGTCTTTCTATCGTACACATTGATCACCGCAAATACCAGTACTAAAAAAACAAGGGACCAATCGTAAAAAAGACTGGCGATGGCAATCAAAAAAGAGGCATCAAAAATCTTATGTTTTACAAAACGGTTGGACCTAACGGCCAACAAGCGCCAAAAAGCCAAAAGCAGGAAAAAATTAGTGAAGATGACATTTTTGTTGAACAGGGTTTCGGAAAAGGTCACCAATAACAGTACAAAAAACAGCATGGCGTACGAGTTGAAGTCGGTTACCTTCTCTGTTCGCACCATTTGGTTGATAATGAACAACGCCAACACCAAGACGGCAAAAGCTAATATTTCAAGTGGTAGTATTGGATCAACCATTTCCGCTCCAAAGCCAAAGAAAGCGTTGAGCGAATAAAAAAGAAATAGGAAAATCGCAAGGACAATATAATTTATGGGTTTTGTTTTTCCGAAAAAGCTTGAAATCATCCTATCTTTTGCTACTTTTGCAAAGTAAATATAGCCAAGATGAGCAAGTTTTTTTACGGTATAGAAGACTTATTTGTAAACTACCTTTTTGCCCCCTACGATTTTTTCCGTTTTATGGAAAGTTGGTGGGCTGCCAACACCCTTAATTGGATATTCTTTGTCATTGGTATGATTGCCATGGTCTACTGGATGAAGCAATTAAAGATTTTTAATGACAATGGAGAAGAGGACAAGAGTATCAGCTCCCACTCTTATCTATAGATCGAAGCCTAAATCTTTTCTGTAGTACATGCCATCAAAATGGAGTTTTTCCATATTTTGATAGGATTTCTGTAAGGCTTCCCTAAAGTCTTTTCCGAAGGAAGTAACTGCGATTACCCGACCTCCGTTGGTCACCACTTTTCCGTCCGAAAGTTTTGTTCCTGCGTGGAATACTAGGGAGTCCTTTATATTTTCGGTTCCCGTAATTTCTTTTCCTTTTTCGTAAGCTTCAGGATATCCGCCAGAAACGGCCATTACGGTTGTGGCTGCACGTTCATCAATCTCTAAATTGATTTTGTCCAGTGTACCATTGGCCATCGCAATGAGCACTTCGACCAAATCACTTTTGAGCCTGGGCATTACCACTTCGGTTTCGGGATCTCCCATACGCACATTGTATTCGATGACCTTGGGCTCTTCACCAACTTTGATCAAACCAATAAAGATAAAGCCCACATAGGGCAGCTTGTCCTTTTTAAGGCCGTCTACGGTAGGTTTTACAATCTGACGCTCTATCTTGTCCAAGAAGGTTGAATCGGCAAATGGAACAGGTGAAATGGCTCCCATTCCCCCCGTATTGAGTCCGGTGTCTCCTTCCCCAATGCGTTTATAATCTTTAGCGGTGGGCAGCACTTTATAGTTGGTACCATCCGTAAGCACAAAACAGCTTAATTCAATCCCATCCAAAAATTCTTCAATGACCACGGTGGCACTGGCATTCCCAAATTTGGAGTCAACGAGCATGGATTTCAATTCTTTCTTGGCCTCTTCCAAATCCTGAAGGATCAGCACTCCTTTTCCAGCAGCAAGTCCATCTGCTTTGAGCACATAGGGTGGATTTAAGGATTCCAAAAAAGCATATCCTTCATTCAAAGTTTCAGCTGTGAAACTTTCATAGGCCGCAGTGGGAATGTTATGCCGCATCATAAACTCCTTGGCAAACTCCTTACTACCCTCCAAGGCGGCGGCAGCTTTTTGTGGACCAATGACGGGGATGTTCTTAAGTTCGGCATCCCTCAGGAAAAAATCGTGCACCCCGTTTACCAAGGGGTCCTCGGGTCCTACAACCACTAAATCGATGGCTTCTTTTAGCGCCAGTTGCTTAATGGCCGAAAAGTCGTTTACCCCCACCTCAACATTGGTGGCTATTTTTGAAGTTCCTGCGTTGCCTGGGGCTACAAAAAGGTTGTTCGTTTTAGGGCTTTCTGAAATTTTAAGGGCGATGGCATGTTCGCGTCCGCCAGAACCCAGGACCAAAATGTTCATGAATCAAAATTTTGGCAAAAATAATGTAATTCAAATTTAATCGGAGTCTTATTTATGAGCGATTTAGGCTTACTTCTGAATACTGCTCTTACAAATTGCTTCAAAGTCACTAGAGCGAGGTAGTATGCCATATATCCAACACTAAATTACCAAGGCCCGACGAACATCGGGCCTTTTATGGTTTTGATAATGAAATTACTTTTTGTTGTGATGGGTAAAGTCCCTATGCTCGGTTTTTTCCAAATCTTCTTTGGACAATCCTTTAAAGAATTCGAAGGTCTTTCGCATACCTTCTTCCCGACCGACTTGCGGTTCCCATCCCAAAATCTCCTTGGCTTTGGTGATATCGGGCTGACGCTGCATGGGGTCATCCTTGGGCAAAGGTTTGTAAACAATTTTTTGATCGGTTCCCGTTAGCTTGATGATTTCTTCCGCGAAATCCTTAATGGTAATCTCATTCGGGTTCCCAATGTTCACGGGCAGGGTATAATCACTCATGAGCAAACGGTAAATTCCCTCTATTTCATCATCCACATAACAGAAAGAGCGTGTCTGTGAACCATCACCAAAAACGGTCAAGTCTTCACCGCGAAGTGCCTGTCCCATAAAAGCTGGGATTACACGACCATCGTTCAGTCGCATTCTGGGACCATAGGTATTGAAGATTCGGACGATGCGAGTATCCAACCCATGAAAACGGTGATATGCCATAGTGATGGATTCCTGAAAACGTTTGGCTTCATCGTACACTCCCCTTGGGCCAATGGTGTTCACATTCCCATAGTATTCTTCCGTTTGCGGATGAACCAATGGGTCTCCATATATTTC
Source organism: Flagellimonas marina (assembly GCF_042651185.1). Taxonomy (NCBI): domain Bacteria; kingdom Pseudomonadati; phylum Bacteroidota; class Flavobacteriia; order Flavobacteriales; family Flavobacteriaceae; genus Flagellimonas; species Flagellimonas marina. The sequence goes on from NZ_JBHSCL010000009.1 coordinate 514,660, forward strand.
CGAGGTGGAGGCAATCATAAAACGAGCTTTCTTTTCCTTGGCAAGTCCCAACAAGTTATGGGTTCCAAGAGCACCTACCTTTAAGGTTTGTATTGGAATCTTAAGGTAGTCGATTGGGCTGGCTGGCGATGCAAAGTGAAGTATGTAATCTAATTTTCCCGGTACATGCACAAAGTTGGTCACATCGTGATTATAGAAAGTAAACCGCTCCAACGGAAACAGGTGTTCTATGTTTTTGAGGTCTCCGGTGATAAGGTTGTCCATGGCGATAACGTCATAGCCCTCTGCAATAAATCGGTCACAAAGATGTGAACCGAGAAAACCTGCTGCACCGGTGATAAGGGTTCTTTTCATTTATTTTTATTGAATACGGTTCTTGCTTTTACAAACATAATCTTTACAAACAAGGGATAAAAGTTTTATCGTCAAGTATTCAATATTCGAGTTTTAATACGCTTTTTCTTCACCTTTCAAGATGTTTATTGCCGTTTGAAATATAATTTTCAAATCCAGCAACATAGACCAGTTCTCTATATAAAAAAAGTCATATCTGGTTCTGTTGACGATATCTTCGTTCCTTTCAATTTCACCTCTATACCCTTTAGCCTGGGCCAAACCCGTTATTCCGGGTTTAACGTAATGCCGGAGCATATACTTTTGAATTGTGGTATTATACTCCTTGTTCTGTCTCCATAAATGAGGCCGCGGTCCCACTACTGACATTTGTCCAAACAATACATTTACAAATTGGGGTAATTCATCAATACTTGTCCTCCTTAAAAAGCCGCCAACCCTTGTTACCCTGGGGTCGTTTCTTGTTGCAGATTTCTCAGTTTCATCGTTAATGGCCATTGTTCTGAATTTATAGCAGCCAAACCCCTCTTCCTTAAACCCCGGCCTATTCTGTTTGAAATAAATCGGCCCTTTAGAGTCCAGTTTTATCAAGATTCCAATTATAGGCATTAACCATGATAGCAAGCAAATAATAATGACAGAAGAAAAAATTAAATCAAAAGCTCTTTTGGAAAACCTATTAAAGGAGTCATCCAATGGAAGTTCCCTTAAAGAAAGTATTGGAAAATATTCATAATAATCCAATTTTAAGTTTTTAGTAAAAATTTCTCTGTTATCCGGTATAAATTTCAGTTTAATCAAGTTGTTGTCAGCATACTGAACATATCTACTTATGTCTGAGTTAGACAACTCTTTTACAGAACAATAAATTTCATCTATTTCCGCCTTTTTGATAAACCTCAGCGACTCTTTCAAATCAAAATTTTTTGATTTTGGTGAGAATTGCTTAATCACATTGTACCCATATTCTCCATGCTTTTCAAACATATTAATTAATTGGTCTGTCATTCCATTCTTTCCAATTACCACAATATCCCTTAAGCTTCCTTTTACCTTTGTCCTGTATTGCATTAACAGGTAGTAATTCAAAAATTTTAACACGAAAATTGAGAAAAACACAGATATAAAAAAGATTCCCAGGTATAGCCTGCTTATATTAGGTTGTTTAAAAAAGCCGATAAAGGCGTACAATATCAAAAAGAAAAAAATGAATTGCCTGAATAACAATTTCAATATGTAAGTGACTTTGGTAAATCTAAAAATCACATAAAATTTGTTTTTAAAGGAAATAATAATCCACATCAAAGTTATATAGCCATGAAAAAGCAATGGAAACCTGAACAAAATTGGAAAGTAGTATACAAGAATGTTAATCGCCAACAAATCTAAAAAGACAGAAATCGGATATATAACACTAGAAAAGTTGTTCTTCTTAAAAAACATTGCTGATTTTTATTTAATGCCGTTGTATTTAAAAGGCACATTCATATTGCAAAATCAAAAGTAATTAAAGAAATCTTCCAAATCACTTTTTATTAACTTGAGCCCTTAGGTTAATTCCTTTTAAAGAAACGTAATGACTGTGTGCCGTAAAGCGTATAGATAAGAAAAATGGGGCTCAAAAAATAATTCAAAGCCCCTTGTTGCCTATCTAAAGTACCTATCAAAAAGTAATAATAATAACCCGATTGGATAATTTATTGAGTACCTTTTAAACAGTTTGGGTTCTTTATAAATCCTATAAGCCCACCTTAAGTGCAACCTGTTAATAATCCTTGGAAAATAATCTTTCCCCTTGTTTGCTGTTTGACTAATAAATGCCCCGCAGCAAAAAGATGATCCCTTATAGCCTTTTTCAAGGGCCTTTACAATAAAGTTTTCTTGTTTTGGGGTTCCCATTCCAACGATTGCACAATCAACTTCTTTAGAAATTAACGCTTTAATCACTTGCTCTTCGATTAGATCAAAGCCATTATAGGTATCAACAATGTTCATTTCAGGATAATTCTCCTTGACAGTCTTTACAAAGGAAGACATGTCGTTTTCTGAGCCCCCTATAAAGACCACTTTTCTGTTCGCCTTTTCGAGATAACCGAAAAATTCGGTAAAATAGGAAGAAAAATCTGGCGCTTTACGCTTATATTTTTTGCCCACAAATATTCTTATAAAAAGCAACAACATAATACCGTCCAAAGTGAAGAAATCAATTTTTTCAGCAATTTTCGGAGTCTTTCGTAAAACCTGATAGTTATAAATATTAACATATGAAACAATTTGAGAACCCCTTTCAAACTGAATATTATCTGTTATTTTTTGAGAAATCTGATTAATCATTCTTGTAGTTTAAATTCATTACTGTAGCGAAGTAATTTATTGGAAAGAACTTCATTAAGGTAAAGTTCTTGTACCCATTTATTTCCGTTATCGTTAAACTCTCCCAATCTTAATTTTTCGAAAGATTCCAATTCTGGGAGTACAACCCTGTAAACGGTGAGGTCTCCTTTTTCCAAGGTAACGCACTTACAATACCTTTTACTGCTAAAAAGTGCAGAGAGGTTGTCAAAATCACTGTTTTCTTTAACTAGATGAACCATTATCTTATTCTTAGTAGCTACTTGATTTTTTGTTATTAGAAACAATTCATTATCTGCCAATAAAACATAAAATCCAAATGAGTTTTTATAAAATGTTCCTTCAAAGAGTCTTTTAGCAAAATAATTTTTAAGACTGTTCAATCCAGTGGTCTTCAAGAATTTTTCTTTGGTAGCATTATTGTTTTTGGTGTTAATTTCCGAAAATCGAATTTGTTTAGCCCATAGGTTTTTGGCTGAACCACTTTCAGTACTTCTGAATTGGCCCGTCCTTACACCAACAAAGCCCTTACTTTCAATCTTTATGGAAATTGTATCAAAATCACCGAGCCCTATTTTTGTTAACTGGGATATTTTTTCCTTCTTTGGAAAGAAATCTTCATTATCAAACGTATTGTCCTTTTTAATCAAGTGTAACATTACTTTGTAACGCAGAAACTCCTTTCTTTCCTTAAAAAAATAATATATCGAGTTTGTGTTGATTAATACATAAGTTTCGTCTCTGACTTTTTCAAAATATCCATTGACAAAGGCTTCGTCAAGTTTAGCCTGAACAACTTGATAGTTTACGCCACCTTTCTTTTCAGAACTTTGGCAAGAAAGAAATAAATATACTAGAACAGCTAAAAAATGGTATTTGCTCATTGCCTTACTTTTGGTTCCCAAAATAGCAGTGGGGGTATGAAAGCATAAAAATATATTCCCATTTGTCTATTCAGTGCAACTTCAACAAAAAGAAGTGCCAATATCAAGGTATAAACCGATAAAAATAACGGCTTTGACCTCAACATAGCCAGTCTAATGCATACCAAAATGGATGCTAAAAAGTAGATTAACCCTAGTATTCCAAATTCATAACATATCTGCAAATAGTTGTTGTGCAGGTTCCAGGTTGAAATCAACTTCATAGCCCTAATGGTTGGCCAATCGTAATTATTCATCAAAATGTCTTTCTCAACCTTCCACTTAAACATATCCTTTTTTGAACCCAGACCAAAGCCGAATAAGGGATTTTCCTGTAATTGTTTAGTAGCCGTTTCCCAAAGCCATATTCTTTGGGTAACTCCATCTTCCCTGCTTGTACCGAGTTCATTTCTTTCCCTGCTTGAAAAAAGTTCATTCAGTCGATTACCATCAAATGCAAAAGCAGAAAAAAAGATGAAACAAAGAGATGTAATGCCAATAAACAGATATGTATAGTGTTTTCTTTTGACGCTTATATAAACGAAGTGCCCCAAGACAAAAACTAATATTAAAATTCCCAGTTTAGATTGTAACAAAAGAATGGAGGTCCCAAAAACAAAATATCCAAAAGCCTTGTAGAAAGGTTTAAATACAATTTTGTTGAGAAATACAAGGGCAGTAATAATATAAATTGAATAGTATAAAGGATGCAGGTCTAAAATCCCTGCAAACTCAAAATATAAAATATGTTGTAAGTCACCGTCTCGTAAAACCCTAAATATACCATAAATAATCGAGATAAGACATGAAACAAACACTCCTGAAATAAAGCAAAGCTTTAATTTAAAATAATTGATTTTTATAGAGGCTTTTGTAAACAAAAGCAAAAACGGAACAAATAAGATTGGTGAGGTCCTTACAATCAACTCTAATGCCCTATTTTGAAAATCTGTAAAAAAAATTCCGACCAAATACATCAAGAAAATAAAGCTGTATGATAGCAGAAATAATAAATCACTCCTTTTAGGCAATTTGATTTTAAGGTAAAACAGGGAGGTGGCTGAAAACAGAAGCAAGGACATGGAAGAAAAAAACGGTGTCAAAGAAAAAGAAAATGCAAACAAATAAATTGCAAAAGCCAACGCATTTTTTTCAAGATGTGGTATTATATTTAATTTCATTATACGCGTTGAAATAGACATCGAAAATTTATTTACTTAACCTAGCGCCACCCATATTTCCATGGTGAAAAGATGATATAATCAAAATGGAGAACAAGTACAAATTGAAAATCATATTTGAATACCAGAGAACAATATAGAGCAAGGCAATCAAAAGCGAAGTTATGTTTTTAAGGGCAAGCCTGTAAAGCAAAACAAAAAAAACTCCTCCACCAACAATGCCCCAATCATTGATCAATCGAATAAAATCATTGTGTGGGAATATGTCCAATCCGATTTCTTCAATAATTAAATTCCTAGAATATTCATTTCCTTTGCCAAACAGCATCTCCCATTTATTTCCAGAAACAAAATTTTCTTCAACAATTTCATAAAGCCTGTATCTAAGACCAAACGACGCATCCCTTGCATCTTTGTAACGCAGTGTAATTAGTTCAGGGTATTTCTCCACAACCAAGCCGTACAAAGAATAAACAAAAAATAATGTCAAGAAGAAAACCATAAAAACACCTCCTTTGTTAAGGGCTTTCTTATTTATAAAGTAGGTCAAAAAAGGGTACCCGATCAAAAAAATCATTACCAATCTTGTTTTTGACAATGCCACGAAAAGAAAAACAAAAAGAAACATTAATATCCTTATCCATCTCTTTTGGTCGGACAACGTGTCAAATAATATAAAAAGGGCTACTAAAAGGCCTGAAAAAGTCGTGGGGGATCCAGTAAATCCAATGTATCTTTCGCCAACTTCCATATAAGCATGGCTAACAAAAAGAAACATTACGGAAAATACAAAGTAAATAACCAAATATCTTCTTACTATTTTGTTTTTAAGAATAAACCCGGATTCTATAGTAGTTAAATACAAAAAAAGAAAGAATGAATATGTTGCAAATAAGATTGGAAAACTATAGCGTACCGAGCTAAAATTCGCTGCTGAAACCAAAATTACTAGCAAGGTGAGCAGAAGGTTAGGTAAATCTTGCCGTGAAACCATCAATTTCTTCTGCTTCATAGCTTTAATAGAAAGAAACACTAGAATTATAAAAAAATATGGAGCAGTAACTCGAAACGGCTCAAGGTCAAAAAAAAAGATTGCTCCTAAAAGAACCGGATAACCCAAAATTGATGACAGTAAAAGTCTATTCCCAAACTTAATCTTCAAAATTCTTCATATTTAGGTTAGCCAGCTTTAAGCACTTGGTTTCCTTTAAAAAAGATATTTTAGGGCTCTTATCAAAAAATATAGTGTATATCTCCTCTTTAGGATACCCTGCCATTAAAATATCAATTACTACTGAGGATGAGAAGTTTATAATTTTCTCAAATTCAAAATAATCAATTCCCTCTCCAATAAATCCCTTATCCAGCAAGGTAACATTGTTATTCCTGATTTCATTGTTAAACAAATCAACATTCTCCCTAGGGTGCGGCTTTATAACGATCTGCTTTTGTGGGAAGGCGTTGATTAAGATTTTAAATATATTCTTTTTTTCATGGTCCTTCATGCCATAGTCCTCACTCGGGAACGAGTAAATAAGAATTTTTTTTGTGGAGGCAGAATAAATTCTTTTCCCTTTTCTGGCAGGGCCAAGAAGCTGTAAATACTCTACACCTTTTCTTTTCTTTGGCAACAGTTTCGGCATTCTTGCATAAACAATCTTAATTCTAGGGTCCAAACCCAAAGTATACACGTAATCTATCCTTTCGCCAAATAGAATTGGCGTAAGCAATTTGTAAGCAATCTTTGTCAGTTGTGTATTAAATGTCCTGCCTGTTTTATAATATCCAATACCCTCTTCCACCGCAATCAAATTCGATATTTTAAGGTTCACTGAGGGTGTGGCCAGCAACATTTGGGAAAAAACATCCTTTTCACTTCCTATGAAAACATTAAGTCCGTTCGTTAATGAGTACTGTGTTTGGTATTCTGATATCTCACCTCGAATTCTTTGAATGGCATGTTTTGCCTCTTTAAAATAGCTCAGGTCCAATCTAAACAATCTTCTTTTGGAGAACTCGAAACCATTTATTCTCTCCGTTTTGCAATTACAATTTTCAAATGAAACATGTTTACTATGAAAGACCAAGGTTGTTTCTAAGTCAAAGAGGTTCTTATCAACAGACCCTATCATGTATTTTTGAAAGGGTGTAAGCACTATTACAATGTTTTCTACCTCCATTGATCCATAAGGTTTTTGCCATATTTTCTCTTGACAAGAAAAAGAACAAAATTTCCTGCCAATAGTGCAAAAGCTGCACCATAAATTCCAAACAAAGGAATTAGAAGGGTATTCAATAAAATATTAAACACACAGGCTAAAAAAGTCGCTTTGAAAATTAGAGTTTCCTTCTCAAAACCCACAATAACAAAATGGTATGAAAAGTTAAGGTTTAAAAACAGAAAAGCTGTAAGTAATATGTAAAATATAGGTATGTTGGGATACAATTCGCTCCGACCTATATATTTTAAGAAAACCGGTATTAAAACAATTGATGAAATCGCATACAAGAGTATGATAAAAAATGTTTTTTTTTGAATATTCTTCATTGCTTTTAATGTAATATCCCTGCTTTTTTCATGTACTCCCTGAATTATATCGGGATAAATGAAAGAAATATACATTGTAAATATGATAACATTAATGAGGTTGGCCAACTGAAAATAGAGTGCATATATCCCCAATTCAGTTTTATCCAGAAAAAAAGCAATTAAATACCGATCGGAATACTCAATAACTTTCAAACAGATTGTTGACATGAACATGGTTAGGCCAACCCCTATTCCTTTTCTAATCCACTTAAAATCAATTTTCTCTTGTACAAAAGACTTAATATTAGGATAAAACGAAATACCCAAAACACACGTTGAAATAGCAAAAAACAACCATAATCTTAATATTTCAGGTATGCTTATTTGGAAACCTTGGATAAAAAAAAGAGCAAAAACTATGATTCCTGCCCAACTACCCGTTCTTAGAAGCAATAATAAATTGGCGAATAGTGGCTTTCTCATCGCTATGTAAGACCTGAACAATTCTTGACCAAGGTGTTCAAAAACTATTAAAAAATAAAGTGTCCAAAACGACCCAACATCAATTACATCAAAATTCTTAGTTGTAAACCAAATAAAAGGAAACAACAGCAAGTACGAAAAAGAGTAAAAAACCAAAGAGTTTTTAAAAAAGAACACATCCCTGTTTTTTTGCTTTATCAACAACCTATTTGCGTATACATAAAAATCGAAGCCAAACAGAATTATCATCAATGCCACAGAAGTACTGACCAGGGTATACTCCCCTTGGAATTCAAGAGATATCTCCTTGGTCAACAAAAATGTCAGCAAAAATCGAGAGCCAAGGCCCAACAATCTGCATGAAACCGTAAGTAACTTGTTATATAAATCTTTATTTAACAAAGCATTACCCATGTTAATGCAGTACCCGCATTGTATGAATTGTTTAGCTTCTTACCTAATACATCACTTAAGTACTTAGGGTGAAGTCCATAACCTGGTCTTACAGAACGAAGGTTTTCCTCTGTGACTATGTCCCCGGCCTTGACATCCTTGGACAGGAACAATGACCTTCTTCTCAACTTATTCCTTTCGGTCAAGGAATAGTCTATCTCTCCCAGGCATTTTTCCGCATCCCTTACGGCACTTACCATTTCCTTGAACTCATCTGGATTCATTGAAAACGCCGAGTCAACACCTCCCAATCCTCTATCCATTATGAAATGTTTTTCAATAACCCTTGCTCCCAATGCAACCGAAACAATGGGAACTGTTGCTCCCATTGTATGATCCGAGAGGCCTACTTTAACATTGAATGTGGTTTTTAGGTTTGGAATGGTCTTTAGATTAGCCATCTCAGGAACAGCAGGATACTCTGAGGTGCATTTTAAAAGGGTAATATCATCGTTCCCCATTTTGCGACAAGTGTTAACAGCAAGTTCTATATCGGCCAGCGATGCCATTCCAGTAGAAATGATAACCGGTTTGTTCTTAGATGCAACGTATTCGATAAGTGGAATGTCGGTAATTTCCGGGGAGGCAATTTTATACAGCTGAACGTCCAAAGTTTCCAAAAAATCAACCCCTGATTTATCAAAAGGTGAAGAAAAAAATATCATCCCCAGTTCTTCCGCCTTTTCTTTCAGGACGGGATGCCAATCATACGGCAAACTGCCCTCAGTAAAAAGTTCATATAACGTTCTTCCTTTCCATAAGCCATCCTTTCTGGGCCCAAAAATATCATTGTTTACATTTAGGGTTAATGAATCTGCTGTGTAGGTCTGAACTTTTATTGCATCCGCACCTGATTTTGCGGCCGCTTCAATGGTCCTGACTGCAAGATCCAAATCATTATTGTGATTTGCGGAAAGTTCAGCGATTATGAACACGCCGTTTTCAGTATCTTTATTCATAATGTTTCTTCAATTATTCTTATTACTCTGCTCACCCCTTTATGGTCAACTATTTCTTTTGCCCTATTTCCTAGTTTTTCTCTAAAGTCCGCATCCAAGAATGTATTTATTGCTTGATTGAGCTGACCTTCATCTATGTCGTCTATTAGCCCAAGGTGGTAAAGTGCACCTGTCCTATTGGCTAGAAAGTCCGAGGCGATCGTGTTCGATTTCTGGTGACCAATACTGATTACTGGCATTCCTATACTCAGCAACTCATAGGTGCTTACTCCAAAAGCAGCTATTACCACATCTGATTCAATTACTTTATCAAAATCAAACTCCTTAAAACTGACATTATTGGGTAAAGAAGGCGGAATACTCCCATGGTGTAAATAATTCACTCCGAAATAAAAAACAAAAATTATTTCTTGCCATCTATCAAAATCCAGCAAATTATATACTGCCCCCAGTACATTTCTGGGGTCACTTCCGCCGCTAATTATACCAACTTCATTGACTTTTAGACCACAATTCTTGCCTAATTGTTTGGCCTCATTCACCCTTTCGTTTAAAATCGAATATTCAAGACCCTGATATACTTTTGTTCCACTCTTAATAAAACCTTCAAAAAAAGAGTCGTTTTGGTGAATTGATGGTAAAATGAAAATGTCTGATAAAAACCTCGATTCGGTTAAATTTTGATAGAAAACAACTTTCGTCCTTGGTTTAACTTTTTTCAATTTTTCCTCACTAAAGGAACATATTGCGTCTACATACAGAAGGTCAAAGTCACCGCCAATACATATTTCAACGGTTTGATCCTCTTCTTTGCCGCTTTTCAGGTTGTAATGTTCAAACTCAAAACTTGGCAATTGACCCCAGAACAAGGATTCTGTGTGAACAAAAGCTACGTAAAAACCCTTACTTCTTAAAGCTTTTGCTAAATGATAACTTCTAAAAAAATGTCCTAGGCCTATCTGTTCTCCAGCATCTACTCTAAAAAGTATCCTCTTGCCTCTTATCATTCTAAATTAATTCACTGTTCCAATTTGTCTGGCCGGATTTCCTACCATTTTAGCATAATCTGGTACATCTTTCAATACTACCGCCCCAATTCCTGTCACCGACCATTTGCCTAATGAAACAAACTCTAATGTAGTTGCATTAGTGCCTAAATAGGCTCCCTCTTTTAAAACCACATCTGCACCAATACATGCATTATTGGCAACGTAACTGTAATCATTCAGTTTTGCTCCATGACCAATTAGAGATTGGGCAAAAATTTGAACATGATTACCTATCTCAGTATTTGGGCCAATTGATACGAAAGGTTGAATACATGTGCCGTATCCTATCTTGCTAAATTTGGAAATAACGGCTGTTGGGTGTACCAGTGTGGCAAATCTCTCTTTAGGAATTTCAAGTTCATGAAGTTTTGAAAGAAACTTAAAATTAAGTTTAACGGAAATCAACGAGTAGAAAAAATATACTTCAGGTTGTTCAATATATTTTTGGACAACGGTTTTGTTTATTTTACCAACAATTGGATAACCGTTAATGGGTTCCGTTTCATTATCATTTAAAAATCCCAAGACTTCCCATGTCTTATCCCTTTTATTGATATCTTCAATTGTTGACAAGGCCACAGTTCCATTACCATATCCTCCAATGATAATAATCTTTTTCATTGCTTTTTACTTTTAATCAACTTATCCTTTTCAAGAATTTTTTTTGCTTTTGCCACAAATGGCGGGCCAATAAATTTGCCATTGATTATAGCGACCCCTACCCCTTCTTTTCTCGCTAGTTGATCTGAAATTAATATCTCTTTGGAATGTTGTACTTCCTCTTTTGATGGGGAATAATATTTATGCACAAGAGGAATCTCAATGGGATTTAAAACCAGCATTCCTTCAAAACCTAATTTAACAGACAATTGAAGGTTTTTTTCTAAATCTTCAAGGTCTTTGACCCTAACATGTACAGTGTCTATTGGAATCACATTTTGTGCCCTGGCCCCCATTGCAATCATTGCCCTTGGGCTAAAAAGACTCAGATGTTCTTGGTCATGTATTCCTTCCAAGTCCGTTATAAAGTCTTCAGAGCCAAAAGCTATGGCCACCACCCTGTTGGAAGATGCACAAATTTCCTGAACATTCATTACCGCCGAGGCCGTTTCAATCAATGCTATAATTTTAAAAGACCCAATGTCATATCCCTTTTCGAACTCTATTGTTTCCAAGAGTTTGTCAAAAAAATATATGTCTTCTCCTCTTTTCGCTTTCGGATACATAAACCCTGCAATACCTGGTATAGTCAATTGACTAACATCCTTTAGTAATTGTCCGCTTTCTCTGTCATTAATTCTAGGAAAAATTATCCGCCCTTTGAACATCCCATTTTTTACATACTCTATAATCTTATTTCTGGCGACTTGTTTATTTGCTACTGGCTGCACCGAGTCTTCAATATCAAGAAGCAATATGTCGGCGTCTACCTTGCTAGCACTTTGCATAAGCTTGTCACTATGGGCGGGAACAAACATTAAGCTCCTCATCAAAACATCTTTCATAAGGTTCTACTTAGGTATTCTTAGGGACTAAAACTTTTCTTTTAAAACTGATAACATTTTGTTTATGTTGATTGTATCCAATTGTTTCAACATGAACTATGCCTCTATCAATTTTAGACTTGGATTCTCTCTTGGCTAGTATTTTGGTTTTCGCATAAAGCGTGTCATTTATAAAAACAGGGGTTAAGTGTTTAATTTCTTCATATTCTAAATTGGCTATCGCCTTTCCACTTATATCAGGAACGGTTATTCCAACAATTAAGCTGAAAACTAATGTGCCTACCACAAGTAGCTGCTTATGCTGCTTCTGTTCCGCATAGTCTATGTTAATGTGTACTGGATGATGATTCATTGTCAGTAAACAGAAAAAATTATTGTCACTTTCAAAAATAGTCTTAGACCCTTCGTGCAAAATCTCTTCGCCTATAATGAAATCCTCAAAGTATCTTCCAAATTTTGTTACAGCCATATTATTTTCTGAATTCATTAATTATTCTTTTGGCAAGTTTTATATGGGGTTTTTCCACAACTTTATCATCTATCAAGATAGGGTCAAATTCATTTTCTCCTCCACGTTTATTTAATTTCTCTTGCACTTTCAATGCCCACGCAAAATCATTGTTGCTATAGAACTTGGTTTTATTAACGATTTCCAATTGATTTGGATGAATTATAAACTTTCCGTCATAGCCCTTATTAAATCCATCCATCAACTCTTCTCTAAAGTTGTCTTCATCCTTAATATTCATTGATGCAATATCAATTGATAAAATGTCATATGCTTTAGAAAAATACAAAATTTGTTGTCTTAAAACCTCTAGGTTTTGCACTGTATGCTTTGCATGTATGGCAGCTATAAAATCATGGCTCCCCAAGGCCAATCCATATATGTGTTCATAATAATTGTAAATCTGTGTAAAGCATTCAATATATAATCGGGGTGTCTCAACAAGCAGAATAACCTCCAGTTTTATTTTTGTTCTTTGCAAACAAGTTGTAAAATCATTAAAGCTTGCCATTTTTGGAAAAACAAAGCGAGTAAAGCCATTTTCAAGTAACCGGTCAAATATTTCAAAATTAAACCTTCCCTTAAGATCTATCAATGGGATTCTGAAAAAGCAATTTCGGATATCCTCCTTGGGATATTTTAGAATTTGCTCCAACAAACCAGCTTTTTCAGAATCTTTAACAGCGTCTTCTAAGTCAATTATAATCTCAGTAACCCCTTTTTCTTTAATTTGGAGCAGCTTGTCTATCCTATTTGCTGGTATAAAGAAAAACGTTTGCATGGCGCCAACTTCTATTTGTAAACTATCTTACTGTTTTTGCTTTTGCTGATTGAATTTATACTTCAATTCCGCTAGTTCCCAATCTTCATTTGTATCAATGTCCTGAGCCTGGTTGCCGTTAACGACTACAACACCCTTTTTGGCTCCATGTAGCCTCTCGTTGCTGGTCATCCAATAAAATTGTCCTGCATCATGATATGAAGGCTCTAAATCCTGTGATCTTGATTTGTAATGTTCAGGGAAGAAAAAGTGCATCCTATTGTCAGCATCAATTTTTATTGCTCTTTGTATAGGATAGGAATATTCTACGACGGGCCTAACCGAATCATATTGATTTTTCTGGAGCACACTTAACCCTTCATTCAATACATCCAAACTTGCTAGTGGTGCTGTCGGTAAAATACAGCAAATAAAATCAAAATCTTTGGTATACTTTGATAACACTTCATCGATTACCTCAGAGAGGGTCGAAAAATCATCTGAATTCTTTGTTGACCTCAAAAATGGGACACTTGCACCAAATTCTTTAGCAATCGAAGCTATTTCCACGTCATCAGTGGAAACCATCACTTCAGTGAAGAGGTTGCTCTGAATTGCCAACTCAATGGAGTAGGCCATTATTGGCTTCCCCAAAAAATGTTTTAAATTTTTTCTCGGAATCCTTTTGCTACCTCCCCTTGCTGGTATGATTGCCAAATTATTCATTAAACTCTAGCGTTTTTTCTATCACAAAATCCTGTTCGCTATCCTTTAAAGAGGGATACATTGGCAAACTGATACAGCTGCCATAATATCTAAGTGCATTGTTTAAATCCGCATTCTCATAACCTATTCTCTTATAATAAGGCAAGGTATGCACAGGGATATAATGAATTTGAGCAAAGATTTTGTTCTTTATTAAGAAATCATATAAGCCTTTTCTATTCTCAACTTCTATAACAAAAAGGTGATGAGCGTTCAAATCTCCTTTCGATAGTGATTGATATTTGATTTTTCCCTTGAACGCTGCTTTATATTTTTTAGCAATTTCATTTCTCTTTAACACCCCTAGATTATTCTTCTCTAGTTGCGTAATTCCAAGGGCTGATTGAATATCTGTAAGTCTATAGTTATACCCAAGTTCTTGCATCTCGTAGTACCACCCCCCATGATTTTCAAGCATATTTTCCTTTGAAATCCCATGTGTTCTCAACGACATCATTTTTTTATACAACTCCTCATTATTTGTGGTCAGCATACCTCCCTCCCCACATGCAATATGTTTTACTGGATGAAATGAAAAAACACTAACATCCGCGTAATTACCATTTCCACAGTGTTGCTTTTCTCCATTTGAATCGGTAAAATAGGCCCCCGGTGCATGGCAAGCATCTTCAATTATCCATAAATCATGCTCCTTTGCCAGTTCTTTGAACTTCTCCAAATTTACTGGCAATCCTGCAAAATCGACTGGAATGATTCCCTTGAAAAATCCTTTGGGTTTACTTTCAATAAGTTCCTTGGTTTTTTCATAGGAAATTAAATAGGTGTCGGGGTTGATATCCGCAAACCAGACCTCTCCTTTGACGTACCTCACACAGTTAGCAGTAGCGGCAAATGTAATTGGAGTAGTGATAACCCTATCTCCAGGTTTAAGATTCATTGCCAATACAGCCAAATGCAAGCCTGCTGTTGCATTACTAACTGCTACTGCATATTTTGAGCCTACATATTTAGAAAATTTTTCTTCAAACTCTGCAACCTTAGGCCCTTGGGTTAAAAAGTTGGAGGTCAATGTATCAATAACTGATTCTATATCCGTTTTATCTATTGCCTGACGTCCATAAGGAATATTTTTATTTACGCTCATACTTTAAAAGTTTCATCAACATGCTCCCTAATTAGCGAACGAAGGTTTTCAATAGTTTCCCATTCAGTGTTTTCCCCAGAATTGTACTTAAAGCCTTCAGGCACTTTAGTTGCTTTAAACGCTTCAATAAAATCCTTCAATTTCCAACTATGAGTTGTCGGCAAGATTACATAATACCTTCCAAGATCATATGTGTAAAAGGAATCTGAACTTGTAATCATTTCTTCGTGCAACTTTTCCCCTGGTCTTATTCCAACCACAGGCTTATTGCATTCTGGTCCTATAGCTTCAGCGACATCCATTATTCGGTACGATGGAATTTTAGGGACAAAAAGTTCACCTCCCCAAGCATGTTCCAATGCGTGCATCACCATATCAACGCCGCCTTGCAATGATATATTGAACCTTGTCATGTTTGGGTCAGTAATAGGGAGGGTTCCTTCGGTATATTTTTTATTAATAAAAAATGGTATTACAGAACCATTAGAGCCCATTACATTTCCATATCTTACCACTGAGAATCGAATTGAACTATCGCCTTTAATATTATTTGCTGCTATGAAAAGTTTATCTGAAGTCAATTTAGTTGCTCCATAAAGATTGATGGGGGCACAAGCTTTATCCGTAGATAAAGCTACCACTCTTTGTACATTGCTTTCAAAACAAGCGTCAACAACATTTTGTGCTCCTCCGATATTTGTTTTTATACACTCTTCTGGATTATATTCTGCCAAATGTACATGCTTCATTGCTGCAGCATGGATAACATAGTCCACTCCCCTAAAAGCCCTTATCAGCCTATCTCTATCCCTTACGTCACCAATAAAAAATCGTATTTGTGGATATTTGTCCTTTGGATATTCTTGCGCCATTTGGAATTGCTTCTGTTCATCTCTGGAAAAGATTATTAACCTCCTTACCTCTGGATGCCTTGCAAAAATGTGAGAAGTCAATGCCTTTCCTAATGACCCTGTGCCACCGGTTATTAAAACTGATTTTCCTTCAAATTTCATTATAATATGGTTTACGGTAATCTTAAAATAGAGCAACTCTTTTTTAGAAAGACTAAAATCCAACTCCCTTCATTTAAGAGAAGTGCCACAAATCTTGTTGTTTATTTTAACTTCTTAATTGTTTCAACTTTCTTATTTAAAGATCTTAGCTGAATATATAGTCTTGTCTTTTTCGGAAGTAATAATTTTTTCTTTATTTATTTTCCAATTTATTCCGATTATTGCCTCATCAAATTTAATTCCCTCTTCAGCTTCCTTTCTATAATAATTATCACACTTATAAAATACTTTGGCCGTTTCACTTAGCGTTAAAAAACCGTGGGCAAATCCTCTAGGAATAAACACCTGTTTTTTGTTCTCATCGCTCAATTCAATGGATAAGTGCTGACCAAATGTGGGAGAATCTTTTCGCAAATCTACCACAACATCTTGGATTTTACCTTGTAAAACCGACACCAATTTGGCCTGGGCATGCCCCCCTTTCTGAAAATGAAGTCCTCTGAGCACCCCTTTCTTTGAAAAGGATTGATTGTCCTGCACAAAAGTCACCTCTCTTCCTATTGCTTCACAGAAATCTTTGTGGTTATAACTTTCATAGAAATAACCTCTTTCATCCTCAAATATTTGGGGCTGCAATATAAAGCACCCTTTTAATTTAGTCTCAATAGCCTTGATCATGCCTCCTTGTTCAAAATGCCCAAAAGTCTTTTCCCATATCCACTTTTCATCAAGGGTTGGGCCAATTCCATAAATTGATTTGTATTGATATATCCCATTTCATAGGCCGCAAGCTCTATGGAACCAATGATCATCCCTTGGCGTTCTTCCAATACTTCAACAAATTGTGACGCCTGCATCAAGGCTTGAAAGGTCCCTGTATCCAACCATGCCGTTCCCCTGTCCATAATACCAACGTTCAATTTCCCTCTTTTTAAAAATTCTTTGTTCACATCGGTGATTTCCAATTCGCCGCGAGAACTTGGCTTTATGGCTTTTGCAATAGAGACTACACTGTTATCATAAAAATAAATGCCGGGCACCACATAATTACTCTTTGGTTCTTTTGGCTTTTCTTCTATACTGATGGCCTTCCCTTCATCATCAAACTCGACAACACCGTAGCGTTGAGGGTCATTTACTCTATAGGCATAGATAATGCCTCCGTCTGGATCATTGTTGCACTGTAATAATTTTGAAAGTCCCGTTCCGTAAAAAATGTTGTCCCCAAGAATCAAGGCAACCTTATCATTTCCAATAAAATCCTCACCAATGATGAATGCTTCTGCCAAACCGTTCGGCGCGTCCTGCTCCGAATAGGAAAAAGAGCAACCATACTTTTTTCCGTCGCCCAATAGTTCTTTGAACAATGGAAGGTCTTTTGGAGTAGAAATAATCAATATTTCTTTTATGCCCGCATACATTAATGTGGAAAGTGGATAGTAAATCATTGGCTTGTCGTAAATAGGCATCAGCTGCTTGCTCACTGAAAGGGTCAGTGGGTGCAATCTGCTTCCGGTTCCTCCTGCCAAAATGATTCCCTTCATTGTATTCTATTGTTGATATTGTTTTTTATAATACTCCAAGTAGTCTCCAGTAGTAACATGATTTAACCATTGCCGGTTTTCAAAATACCAATCTATTGTCTTTTCAAGTCCATCCTCGAATGTCACTGAAGGCTCCCAGCCCAACTGTTGTTTAATCTTGGTGGCATCAATGGCATATCTTAAATCGTGCCCTGGGCGATCTTTTACAAAAGTTATAAGCTTTTCTGATGTTCCTGTTTGCCTGTTCAATTTTTTATCCATTAATCGACATAACAGTTGTGTCAACTTTATGTTTTTCCATTCATTAAAACCTCCAATATTGTAGGTTTCTCCTTTTCTACCTTGATGAAAAACCAAATCAATGGCCGCTGCATGGTCAATAACATAAAGCCAATCCCGGGTATAATTCCCGTCGCCATATACGGGCAACGGCTTATTTTTAATGATATTGTTGATAAACAACGGAATCAATTTCTCTGGAAATTGATTGGGGCCATAGTTGTTGGAACAATTGGATATAATAAATGGTAAATTATAGGTTTCCCCATAAGCCCTTACAAAATGATCTGAGCTAGCTTTAGACGCGGAATAGGGGGAATTTGGGTTGTATGCCGTGGTCTCCGTGAAAAATCCGGTTTCACCCAAACTTCCATAAACTTCGTCCGTACTTATATGGTAAAACAGGAAATCTGGGTTGGACTTGGTCAATTCCAATGAGGCATTTAATAGATTAACCGTACCTAAAATGTTGGTTTGAACAAAGGATAGTGGGTGGGATATAGAGCGATCTACGTGGGACTCGGCCGCCAAATGAATCACTCCAATAAACTTGTGTTTCGCGAAAAGGTCATTTACGAAGTTTGCATTTGTAATGTCCCCCTTAATAAAATCGTAATTGGGTGCTTCTTCAATGTCTTTTAGGTTTTCCAAATTTCCCGCATAGGTCAATGCATCTAGGTTGAAAATCTTATAATGAGGGTATTTGGAAACAAGTCGCCGAACCACATGAGATCCTATAAACCCGGCTCCACCCGTAATTAAAATATTTTTTGGGATGTTTTTTTCCATTAAAGCGCCCTTAAGGTCGTTAGCGTATTTCAATGATTACGAAAGAACACTGTTTTTTGGCCTTTTTGCAAAAGTACGATAATTCCTATCCAACACAAGGTTTGTACTACCCATCAAACTGTTTTCCTCTAAAATTTGCTGGGCAAATTTGTACCATGTCATTGGTTTTCCATCCGTAAAATGGTAAGTGCCGTAAGCATGGTTGCCCTGCAATACTTCTCCCAAAATAAATTTCGCCAAGCTTTCTGTGTTCGTAGGGCACCCTATTTGGGCATCGGTCACCCTTAATTCCAATCCTTCTTTTGCCTTCTGTACAATTGTTCTGTAAAAATTTTGGCCATACTTTTTGCTGTAGAGCCATGAGGTCCGAATAATGAAATGGTTATCCCATATTTGACGAATGTACTCTTCCCCTTTCAGCTTGGATTTTCCATATTCATTGATGGGATTTGTGGGGTCATCAATGGTGTATGGTCCACTTTTGGTTCCGTCAAAAACGTAATCAGAGGAAATATGAATTAGAGCAGTGTCATTCTCTTTACAGCACAAAGCTAAATTTTTGGCACCTTCTGCATTTACTTTAAAGGCTATATCAGGAGTTTTCTCCGACTGTTCCACATTGGTATATGCAGCACAGTTTATACAGAAATCATAGTTTCCGTTTTTCAAGGCTTTTTGGATGCTCTCCAAACTGGTAATATTGAGTTCATCAGCTGTTTTGGACTCAACATAAAGATTGTCATAGGTAGACGCACCCTCCATTAACGTTAGGCCCAATTGACCTCCTGCTCCCGTAACAATGACTTTTTTCATGAAACAATATTGGACTCGGTAATAGGGTCAGTCTTGTAAGCACAATTTATGCCCTTTCATCTGCCAATCTATTCCTTATTGTAAGTTTTCAAAAACCTGTTGACCTCAAGAAGAGCTAAAACACCAAGTACTAAAGCCAATAAAAATATAGGGAGCTTGAATTTATAGCTGTTCCAAATCCCTTTTTGTTCAACTCCTCTCGTTGGAAAGTCGCTGATTACATTTATAATCGTTGACTTATTGGCCCGTTCCTCATTCAAGTCGACCAACTTTTCTTTGAGGACATCCTTTTCTTGAACCAATGCGAGTTCTCTATTAGATGTTTTGCCACCTTCTGCCATATTTATACTGGTACCCTGCATAGGTTTATCCGCCTCTTTTACCAAAACCGTCCTATACAAACTTTGTAAAGAGTCAATCTCGATCAACTGTTGTTTGTAAATCTCTTCCTGAAGATCAAGGTTTTCATCATTGATTTTTTTCTGCAATTTGAAGTAATCATTCACTGATATGGAGTTGATGATGGCGGGCTGCATCTTTTTGGCCACTCTGTTGTCCGTGCTTATAACGGATATTTGATGAAATCTGGCATCCAAAGAGTTGAAGTTTTGCAGATAGTTTTCAAAATCTATGGTCTTTACAGTGGTCGTGTCCAGCTCACGTATGAATTCATCAAACAACTTAATCTTTTGGTTCTCGTCAGAGTAGGAATCAGAAAATATTTCCTTTATCGTGGCAGCTTCGTGTTCCGTTATATTCAATGCAGTTGCCAAAGCCACTGAGTCTTGGGCCTTGGCCAAATCGTTATAAAAAGCAATGTTGTTGTACAATTGTTGAACACTGTTGAAGTTGGGTTCAACCACCATCTTGGAAACATATTTTTTGGGGAAAATACTGTCCAAAACGTATCCCCCAATTCCTCCGATAATCAAGGCGGCAGCAATGATTATGATATTCTTCTGTATAAAGATCAGTGTGAGAATCAATAGGTGAAAAATCCCCTTGAAAATGCTTCCGATAAAATTGAAGAATTTCTGAAGTCCTCTTCCTATGACTTGGAAAAGTTGTCCCAAATCTATTTCGTCCGAAGAGTTCTGATGTACAGGTTGGTCTGCCATATGTTTATGAATTGAATATCTGTTTTAATATTTGGTCCGTAATCAAATAGGTCGGTTTTACCC
Source organism: Flagellimonas marina (assembly GCF_042651185.1). NCBI lineage: Bacteria > Pseudomonadati > Bacteroidota > Flavobacteriia > Flavobacteriales > Flavobacteriaceae > Flagellimonas > Flagellimonas marina. The sequence goes on from NZ_JBHSCL010000009.1 coordinate 535,206, forward strand.
CTGTTGTTCCCAGTCCACCCGAAGCTAATGTACTTCCTGTTTCCAGAGGGTTGTCAGAAGCATAATAGGCGTATCGTACCTTTACATCCTTTTTGATGCTCTTCCGTATCTTGGAAGCGGACTGTATCGCTTTTTGGTAATGTACGCCCTCCATTTCCAAACCTATCACATTCCAAGTGGACTCGTAAAAAAATTTAAGGATGTCCTTATTCTGCAACGAAGTTCCCAAAACTGTTACCATGGTGCCTTCCAATACTTTTAGCCCATGACCTTCAAAGTCCGCAGCGCTTAATTCGTTATGGAAAGGGTAGTTATCCGCCGTGCCTTCAAAAATATGGGCCGAAGGAATCATTAAATCCCCTTTACCTCCTTCCAAAATACCGGCTTTACCCATAATTGATACGGAATCTACGTTTAAAAATTGCTTTTGTTCACCTTCTTCCAATGGTTTTAAGAGCTCGTCAATAGTCTCATAGGCCTGTTCCCCAAACGCATAGTCCATGACAAATATAACGGGTTTTTCCTCGTCTTGGGTTCCTTTGGGCAAATCATAGCAGCAGGCATCCTTTCCTAATTTGGCCGTATCAAAAATCTGAACATCTATATTGGCTCCAGATGTATCATCCAAAAATAGCATTCCGTTCTTCTCTGCCATTTTACGAACCTTTTCATGAAGGTTATTGTTGAGCGTGGCGCTCAGCGTTTCAAATATTTCCAAAGGTTTGGCATTAGGAAACTCTTTTGCCAAAGCTTTACGGGCAAACAAGGAATTCATCACGCTGTGCATATTGGCACTTATAATATGTATAGGCCGATGCAGTAATCCGTTCTCAATTAGCGTTTTCTTGATCATGTCTGCCCACCGTTCCCCATGAATATGGTGACCCAGACGTTCCCGCAACAAAGGACTAAAGGTAATGGTCCGTTTATTTCCGGTGGTCTCTTCCTCAATGGCCAATTTACCCAACCAATAAATTACGTTTAAAAAACGGTCTGGATCACTAGGTTTCTTGAGCTTATTATAAATTATTGTAACCTCATCAAAAGTGCGTGCTAGAATGTTGGCTGCATGAATCAAGGCAACTTCCCTTTCACTTTCTTTCTTGTCCTTAGTGTGGACAAAACGCTCCAGTTTATCCCAATCATGAATGGTTGCATTTCCATTTTCAACCAAAACCCTTTTACAGATTTTGCCAGATTCAATGAACAAAAAGGTTAAGTGAGTCAAAATATCATAGATATCGCTTCTTCCCCTAGTAATTTCAATATTCATCTGCACCTCATCAATGCGATAACAATTACGTCTACGTTTTGGAGGGATAATAGGCTTTAAATGCGATTTGGAAAAACCTTCGTCTGAGGTTAGATTGATAAAGCGGCATTCCTCAATACCTTCGGGCAACCGTTCCAACACATAGATCAAACCGTTCAATTCTGATTTGTCCTCGGCGATTGTGCCATAAATTTCTGGTCGCAACAACAAAAGTGCACTGCGCAACGCGTTGCCCGATACCCCGGAAGGTTTGTAAAAACCGCGATTGAGTAAGTGGCGCATGGTTATGTACAAGCGCTCAATGGCGTTGGTGGACTCCTGGGCCCTGGTCGGTTGTTTTACTTCAGTTGCCATCATATTGAGGCAAAAATACATGAATTCCTATGAAAGTTGAGCTGTTTTTGGCAATCTAAATTTTGAACGGTTGGAGTCCGTCCGCCACCTTGCGATCGTTGGACAGTCGTTGTACCTTGTTCTGACCCCCCAATTTGCCAATGGTCTTCATATATTCTTGAAAGCCACCACGTTTGATGGTGCTTATTTTTAACGGTTGAAGAATGTTACCTGAAATGAGGTCGTAATAATAACTGTTCTGTTTCTGCATACTCTCCTCAATCGTTTGGGAGAATTTTGCCGTCTCCGAAGGTTCCTTTTCAAACTCAATGAACCATTCATGATAGGGTAGCTCCCCATCAATGGGGCTGGTCTGGGGAGCCACCGTAAATTCATTTACCACGGCATCAGATTGTTCCACGGCCAGTTTTAGTGCTTCTTCCACTTCCTTGGCAATCACATGCTCTCCAAAAGCGGAGATGAAATGCTTAATCCGTCCAGAAACAACAATCTTATAGGGGTCTTTTGAAATAAACCGAACGGTATCTCCAATATTATAGCCCCATAATCCCGCATTGGTGGAAATAATCATGGCATAGTCTACATCCAACGCCACATCAGCAATGGTCAATCGTTTTGGATTATCGGAAAAAAACTCATCTGCTTTTATAAACTCATAGAAAATACCAGAATTCAACAGCAACAACATGCCCTTTTCCTTCTGCGAATCTTGATAGGCAAAAAATCCTTCGCTTGCAGGAAACAGTTCAATACTGTCTACTTTCCTGCCAATCAAGTTTTCAAATTTGGCGCGATAAGGTTCATAATTTACTCCTCCGTAGATAAACAATTGAAACTCTTTGAAGAGTTCTCCCACCTTTTTCCCAGATTTGGCATTGAGCTTCTCAAAATACATCTGTACCCAAGACGGTATGCCCGCAATAACCGTCATATTCTCATTTTCGGTCTCCTCTACAATTTTGTCCACTTTGGTCTCCCAATCTTCAATACAATTGGTTTCCCAGCTGGGCAGTCTGTTTTTTTGTAGATAGTTGGGAACGTAGTGTGCAGATATCCCAGAAAGTCTTCCCAGTTTTATTCCATTTTTCTCTTCCAAAATTGGGCTTCCCTGAAGAAAAATCATCTTTCCATCGACAAAATCGGCATTGCCTGTTTCATGGATATAGTTTAAAATGGCATTTCGGGATGCCTCAACCTGATGCTTAATGGATGCCTTGGTTATGGGAATGTACTTTGCCCCAGATGTGGTGCCAGAGGTTTTTGCAAAATAAATGGGTTTCCCAGGCCATAGAACATCTTGGTCGCCGTTAATGATTTCCTGAACGTAGTCTTTCAGCTCCTCATAATCCCTAACAGGTACGTTGTTCACAAAATCTTCATGCGATTTAATGCTTGAAAAATCATGATCTCTCCCAAACTTGGTTTGCATACCCGAAGCCACCAAATCTTTGAGAACCTTTTCTTGGATTGCCACAGGGTTATTCACCCACTTCTGATTTTTTTGGGCAATCCTTTTGGCAAATATCTTTGCTGCAAATGATTTTAATGACATTTAATTGAAGTCGATATAATTCTGAGGGTCTACAGGTTTTCCTTTTCTCCAAAGTTCAAAATGCAAATGAGGGCCCGTTGTAAGTTCACCAGTGTTGCCGATTGAGGCAATTACCTCTCCTGCCTTGACAAGGTCGCCCTGAGATTTGCTCAATGACCCGTTGTGCTTGTAGACTGAAGTAAGGCCTTCTTGGTGTTCAATGATAATGACATAACCCGTTTCAGACGTCCACTCCGCGAATAGTACGGTTCCATCCGCAATGGATTTCACCGGAGTGTCTTTCGGCGCTACCAAATCCACCGCGTAATGTTTGGTTTTGGCATCAAACGCTTGAACCAAAGTACCATTGATGGGGGAGAAAAGCAGGGTACCCATGTTTTCTATGTTCCTTTCAAAGAGATTGTACTTATCCTCAAGTTCCACTTCTTCGCGTAGGAGCAAATCTTCACGTATTGGGGTCAAATCAACGGTTGATGGATCCAATTTGTATTGTTCAAATAGCGAATCCCGATTTACTTGGTTATTTTCAATATCCCCACGGAGTACGAGTCGTACGTTGTCTAAATACCGGTTGGTATAGTTCAAAACAGTCACCAAAGAGTCCGTTTTATAGGTTAGTTCTGTGGCTTGTCGCTTCAACCTTGTGGAAGAATACCCTGGAATATATTCCCTGAGCGGGGTAAAAGCAATGATCAATGTGGTCACTCCAATAAGGACGATAATAAAAAGGGTCCCTGTAACAAAAACGTTCAGCCTATTGAGCTTAAAGGAAATTTTTTCCTCAAAGGTACTCTCGTTTAGAATGACCAAGCGATACTTGTGCAATAGCTTGCGCCTTATTTCTTTTCTTTTCTTTCGGTCCTTCGCCATAATGAACAAAGATAATCTTAGATTTTGATATTGGTGTTAAGCTTTTTAAAATACCAATCTATTGTTTCCGTACATAAAACAATACTATATGCTAATTTTCGTTAATCCCATGGTCACTTACAGTTCTTTTTAGTACTTTTACTTTTCATTAAAAGTTTAGACATTATGATTGCCCAAAATATGTTTCTTGGTATGATTGGACCGTGGCAAATCGTTCTCATCGTAGTTATTGTTCTTTTGCTCTTTGGAGGCAAAAAGATTCCTGAATTAATGAGAGGCCTCGGCAGTGGTATCAAAGAGTTTAAAGACGCCTCTAAAGAAGAGGAGAAATTGGAAGGTGGCAGCGAGTCCAAGTCTTAATTTCCAGTGTTCTTATCCATTTTAAAGCTCCTTTATGAAACCCTATGTTTAAAGGGATTTTCGATAAAGAACCACATTTTTTTGACCTACACGCCATAAATCAACCCTTTCACAACAAAAAGTTATCATCCGCTTTATCTTATTCTATTTTAGCGGTTGAAACTGATGTTAAGCTCTCTTTGCTTAGCCCTCAAATAATCAATAATTGGTTATTTGTGCAGAAGGAGTGGTAATGAATAAACCGATCTTGCTTTTTTTTATGCTGTTTGCCCTTGGGATACATTCCCAAGAGGTATCGCTTTTGCAATTTGATGACGAAAGCAGCACGGCTATTGCCCAAAATAGTGCCGGCACCACATCCCCAATAGACTTTATAAAGGATCTTGATGGTCTTAGTGACCGAAAGCTTTCGCAATTTGTTCGAAAAAAAGGCGTCGCGGCCAAACTTATTCAAAAAGCAGATGAATACTTTGATAAGATGTGGTATGCCGAAGCCGCACGGATTTATGACATCGTTTTGGAGAAAAGTGATGAGAAACATACCGCCGAACTACTGGGAAAGGCGGGTGACTCTCATTATTACAATGGGAATCTTGAAAAGTCCTATACATGGTACCATGAGCTGTACCAAACCTATCCCGACCAATTTTCAGACGATCGCTTTTTTAAATATACCCATACCCTAAAAGGTACTGGAAAATATCAACGTGCTGCCCAACTCACCAAACTGTTTCGGCAAAGAAGGGACGAACCGTTGGAAGAGCTAGAAAATGTGGCCACTCCCACATGGAAAAGCACAGCTCTGGTTGAAATCAAGAATTTAGCAATCAATTCAAAATATTCAGATTTTGCGCCTATGTACCACAAAGGTTCCGAAGTGGTTTTTGCTTCGGCACGAGATTCCTCCTTTTTAACAACAAGGCGCTATAGATGGACCAACCAGCCTTTTTTAGATTTATATGTTGCCAAGACCAAGGATGATGGGAGCGCGAGTCTATTTGGCACAAAAAAATTCTCAAGGAAAATCAATACCAAGTACCATGAGGCTTCCGTGGCTTTTTCCCCCGATCAAAAAACCATATACTTTACCCGGAACAACTATGGCAAAAGGTTAAAGCGTGGAAAGAATGGAATCAACCACTTAAAAATATATCAGTCACAATTGATTAACGGCGATTGGGCCGATGCTGTGGAAGTTCCTTTCAATAGTGAAAATTACTCCACTGGCCATCCCAGTGTAAGTCCAGATGGTACAAAAATGTACTTTGTTTCCGATATGCCGGGAGGTTACGGTCAAACCGATATCTATGTGGTGGACATTCTTGAAAATGGCAACTTCTCAGAGCCTAGAAACTTGGGAGAGGGAATCAACTCCAGCGGAAAGGAAATGTTCCCATATATCACAGATAACATGCTTTATTTCTCTTCCAACCGAGCCATGGGCTTAGGTGGTTTGGATGTTTATAAGGCGAAATACGACAACAATGTCTTTGGTGCCGTACATAATCTAGGCGAGCCCATTAATAGCAGAAGGGATGACTTCTCCTATATAGTGGATGCATCTGGGGAAAAAGGCTATTTTGCTTCCAACAGAAAAGGGGGTAAGGGTGATGATGACATTTATTCCTTTACATCCATAGAAAACCGTAATGCCATTTCTGGAACCATTAAAGATGCCAAAACAGGGGAAGTTATTGAAGGTGCCCAAGTTATGCTGTACAACAACAAGAAGCTTCTTTTAGCTGAAGTCGATTCCGGTACTGACGGAAACTACCGTTTTGAAGGCCTTGAATCAACGTCAGATTATGTCCTAAAAATCACCAAGAAAGGCTATTTTGAAAAAGATTCAGATATACGAACTAAGCACAACATTACCATTGAAGCCAATCAGTCCTTGGAACCCATCAAAGAAATCATAGATAACGAAAAAAGAATGGTTAACCTTGAACCGGAGGCCATTTATTTTGATTTTGACCGGTTCGACATCAAACCAAAAGCAGCCAAAGAGCTGGATAAACTTGTGGCCGTTCTTAAGGAATATGAAGACATGGTCATTAAGATAGAGTCCCATACCGATGCTATTGGAAGTAGCGCCTATAACAAATATCTCTCGGACAGGCGCGCCAAATCAACACGGGACTATATTATCTCCCAAGGTGTTGATCCTTCACGAATTGCTAGCGCTATTGGCTACGGGGAAGAGCGACTCCTTAACGATTGTGCCGATGGACAACGGTGTCCCCCAGACCAACACCGTCAAAATCGCAGGTCGGAGTTTCACATCGTTTCACAATAAAATTAACCCCTAAAGGGGTTTTTTTGTGTTCAAAGCCTTCTGTTTTTGCAGTACATCGGGTTTTCCATCCGCTGAACGGTAACCAACAATTTGTCGTTTGTCGATAAAAAGGATTCTCTTATGGAAAGGCTGGATTCCAACAAAGCTTTTATCCCACTTTCTGTGCTTTTTGTCCTATTGTTTTTAACTCCCTTTAGCAAAACCCAATCTTTGCTATGTCTTTAAATCTTAAAAATCTGACTTATGAAGAAACTTGTACTCATTAAAGAAATCTATATTGAAGGGTTCCGAAACTTAGGACACTACCTTATTGAAAAATATTTTAAAGTATTTGCTTGGTTTAGCTTTGTAATGTTCTTCATTGTGCTTTACGCCTTTGTGTACAGAATAGCTACCGGCTTCGCATTTGACTAAACCCCCGTAAGTATTTAAAGAACAAAAAAGCCCGGAGAAATCCGGGCCTTTTTGCTTTTATTTCTATTCTTGGATTACTTTTCCGAGGCTGTAGGGTTAAAGTCCACTGTTCTTAAAATGGCTTCCAGTTCAAACATATAGTCCCTTTTTTCTGCGGATGGGGCAAAAGTAAACCCCTCCAAGATCATCTTTCTGTTGTGCTCCTCATCATTGATAATATAGGTTAAAAACGGACCAGCCATGGGGTATCCTTGTATATCCCATATACCTCTTACCTCAGCAGCTTTCTTTCCTCCAATCTCTGCTGGAAAAACATAAGGCGCAAATGCCATCTCTGTTTTCATATAGGTGTCTTCATACGGCCCTGGAACATACCTTTTCCCAATAGAGTCCCTCATTTTCACAATATCCTGAACAAAGGTTGAGTCGTTTGAAAAACTATCCTCCGGCATTTCATAGGCAATGATGTTCATGGTTCCTTTGGGGATTTGTATGTCCATCCAAATAAATTTGTTGTCCCGTTTACCCACTTTGTACAACGATGGAACCTTCATGCTAATTCCGAATTCTTCTTGCAGGGCCTTATCCTTATTCAAAGAGCGTTCAAATCTCCTTTGGGCTTCAGAAAGCTCCAATTGTTTGAATGACTCTATCGCCCTTGGTGCCAAAGAATCCAGATTACGGTTCAGCACTTCATGCGTTGGCCCAGTTACCACGGCAACCCTTTGCGGTTTGGAATAGGCATCATTTTTAATATGCGCCAATGAGGAAGAATCCTGTTCCACGTACAAAATTGACCTAGAGTAGGTAGTGGTTCCCTTAAAAACTTTTGGGGGAACCTGTACAATGGTAAAAATAGGTTCCGCTTGGGGCAGACCCAATACTTGAGCTGCAAAATGTTCACGAATATTATCACCCACATCGCTTCTCCAAAGCTCCGTGTCCATCACCACCATTAGCGAATTTACGCCACCCGTGGATGGTGGAAGAAATCGTTCTTTTGGTCCTGAATCTTTACAAGACCATAGCACCATTACCAAAATGGCGCTGCATAGTGTTCCAATTTTTTTCATATCGAGTTAAATTTACGAAGAACAATCGCACAATTTGAGTTTTGTGCCCGGTTTTAGGTTATTGCCGCTAAGACCGTTCCATTCTCGTAAATTTTCTATGGAAACTCCGGGATACTTTCTGGAAATGGTCCAGAGTGAGTCACCAGGTTGGACGGTATGTGTTTTAGAATTGCCCGCCACAGTACCAGCAGCCGATTTTGAGGTGTTGGACTTGGCAACTGTTTTTTCTGGGATATAGGGTTTTCTCGGGAAAATGGTCAGCCGTTGCCCTATTCGTAAGTTATTGCTTCGCAAACCGTTCCAACTTTTAATTTGGCTCACGCCTACACCGTAACGTTCTGCAATCTTGCCCAAGTAATCACCACTTTTCACTTTATAGCGAATTTGACTTTCGGCAGCAATCATTTGCGGCAACGGCTTTTCAAGGGAATCCATTTCCTTTTTTACATAGGCATAAATCTGCTCTTCATTGGCCACAAACTTTCCAATTTTGGATTTGGGCAATCGAAGCGCATAATCCTTTCCTTTTACTTTTGGAATCACATTGAGTTTATAGGCTGGGTTCAGCATTTCCAATTCTTCAGTGCTGATGTCCACCAATTTGGCTATTTGATCAAACGTGATGAGGTTTTTTACATGCACTGTGTCCGTTTCAAAATAAGGGCGGTCTGCTTTTTTATATTGAAGTCCGTGCTCTTCGGCGTATTCAAAAATGTACATGGTGGCCAAAAATGCTGGAAGGTACCCTGCTGTTTCACGTGGAAGAAATGGGCGAATGTTCCAATAGTTCTCATATCCTCCAGACCTGCGGATGGCTTTGTTCACGTTCCCCGGGCCAGAGTTGTAGGCAGCCAGGGCCAAATCCCAATCATTGAAGATTTCGTAGAGCTTGGCCAGATACTTGCTAGCTGCTTTTGTGGCCAAAATGGGATCATGGCGTTCATCCACATAACTGCTGACATCCAATCCGTACATTTTACCTGTACTGTACATGAACTGCCAGAGCCCCTTGGCACCCACTCTTGACCGTGCTCTTGGGTTCAATGCGGATTCAATAATGGCCAAGTATTTAATTTCAAGAGGAATGTCTTGGTTGTCCAATTCCTGTTCAAACAAAGGGAAATAGAATTGACTGGCGGTCATCATACGCTGCATCAAGTCTCTTCTGCGGGTCAAAAAGGATTTGATTACACTCTCCAGAGAAGGATTGTAGGTAATGTTAAAGGGAGTCTTTTCATCCATCAAGGCCAAACGGGCTTTTAAGGTGTCTGTGGGTAAGTCCACAACAACAATGGAATCGTTCCCGGGTCCATTCTGGATTTCCAACAGCATATCACTGAACAACTGGGCACTGCTATGAAGCTCTTTTAACCAAAGACTATCATATCTTCGGGCCTCTTCCAAATCCACTAATTGGAACTCCCCTTTTTTATCCACTTCCAACTCCATGGGCTTACCATCAATATTCACATTGGTAATATTGATTTTCTGGGTTTCATCAGCCTGTAATAATGTGGAGTCTTGCACCGCCAATTGAATGGAATCAATGTCTTGGGCAGTGACCATTGCGGCAACAAAAAGAAGTGCTGCGCAAACAGCTGTATTCAATTTTTGGTTCATTTGGACAAGGTTTGGTTTTTGGGGCGAACTAAAATGGCGTTTTTTTCTGAAATAATAAAATTTCGGCTATAAAACGTGCTGAATTTTAACTCCTTCCCCAATAATCCATAACGTGTAAACTAGTCCAATATTGCAGCAATTCCCGGTAAGGTTCTACCTTCAAGGCTTTCCAACATGGCGCCTCCTCCGGTAGACACATAGCTTACTTTTTCGTCAAAGCCAAATTGCTTTACTGCAGCTACAGAATCTCCGCCTCCCACTAAGGAAAATGCGCCTTTTTGGGTGGCTTCATCAATATAATTTCCAACGGCAATGGTCCCCTTAGCAAAGCTTTCCATTTCAAAAACGCCTACGGGTCCGTTCCACAAGATGGTTTTAGAGCCCAAGATTACCTGATGAAAGATTTCTAAGGTCTTGGGTCCGGCATCCAATCCTTGCCATCCATCCGGGATTTTGTCGACATCCACAAACTGTGTGTTTGCATTGTTGTTGAAATCGTCCGCGGCCAACACATCAACGGGCAGATAAACGTTCACGTTTTTGGCCTTGGCTTGTTTAAGTATATCAAGGGCCAACTCCATTTTATCATCCTCACAAATGGAATCCCCAACGTTCCCTCCCTGTGCTTTAATGAAGGTATAGGTCATTCCACCACCGATAATGAGGTTATCAACCTTATCCAAAATATTCTCAATAATAGTGATTTTGGAAGACACCTTTGCACCTCCCAAAATGGCGGTCACGGGTTTCTCTCCGGTTTGCATCACCTTGGCAATGGCATCAATTTCTTTGGCAAGAAGATATCCGAAGCATTTGTTGTTCGGGAAAAATTGAGCAACAATGGTGGTTGAGGCATGGGCTCGGTGAGCAGTTCCAAAGGCGTCGTTCACATAAACATCACCATGTTTTGCCAAGGCTTCCGAAAAGGCTTCATCCCCGGCTTCCTCTTCGTCATGAAAACGAAGGTTTTCCAGTAAAAGCACCTCGCCGTCCTCAAGTTTGGCAACAGCATCTTCTGCCACTTTTCCGACACAATCCTCTGCAAATTTTACTTCAACCCCAATGATTTCGGAAACGGTCTCAACAATATGGGAAAGGGACATATCCGGATTCACTTTGCCTTTCGGCCTTCCCAAGTGACTCATAAGAACGGCAGAACCACCATCTTCCAACACTTTTAGAATGGTAGGCTTTGCTGCTTCAATCCTGCTGGTATCGGTTACATTGAAATCACCATCCAGGGGAACGTTGAAATCAACACGAATCAATGCTTTTTTTCCTTCAAAGTTGTAATCGTCTATCGTCTTCATGTAGTGTGTCTTTAAGAGAAGCCCAAAAGTAAAGATTTCCTGTGTTTTGCCCAGAGTGCTTTTGTTATATTTTGGTTTTATCTTGCCTCTTCTTGTTTTTTTTGATGGGACCCTGAGACAAGCTCAGGGTGACGGTAAACGTAAAGGCCTACATTGAAATTCCATTCAAAGACAGGGACGTTAAAAAATGTATCTTTGGCTTATGTTGTTCAAAGACATTTTAGGGCTGGAACATATCAAAAACCATTTAGTGACCACCGCCAATACGGGAAGAGTGGCCCACGCCCAATTGTTCGTTGGGCCCGAAGGCTCCGGGGTGCTTCCAATGGCCTTGGCGTATGCCCAATATCTGTTGTGCGGCAATGCGGGAGGGGAAAATGAGGGGGAAAACACGGTTTGCAATACTAAATGCAATTCGTTGACGCATCCTGATATGCATTTTGCCTTTCCAGTTGCCAATTCGGATAAGGTAAAATCTCATGCTGTGAGCGACCACTACTTGGAAGAGTGGCGACAATTTGTGAAGGAGCAACCCTATGGCAATCTTTTTGATTGGTACCGACACATCGGCATTGAAAAAAAGCAAGGCCAAATTGGGGTGGATGAGGCGCAGGACATGGTAAAAAAATTGTCCTTAAAATCGTATGAAGGTGGGTATAAGGTGCTTATCCTTTGGATGGCCGAAAAAATGAACATTTCAGCAGCCAATAAACTCCTTAAGTTGATAGAGGAGCCTCCTCAGAAAACGGTCCTTCTGCTCTTGGCGGAAGAGGAAGAGCAAATCATCAATACCATTCGTTCACGATGCCAGGTTTTACACTTTCCGCCATTGACGGAACAGGTGATTACTGATGCCCTTGTCAACAGGGGTCTAAGCACAAGTGTGGCCCACAACATTGCACAAGAGGCCAATGGCAACTTTAACAAGGCCTTGGACTTGATGAACAAAGATTCTGAGGATTTGGTGTTTGAACGCTGGTTTGTGCAATGGGTACGCAGTGCTTTTAAGGCGAAGGGCAATAAAGGGGCCATCCAAGAATTAATTTTGTGGAGTGATGAAGTGGCCAAAACAGGCCGGGAAGTCCAAAAACAGTTCTTGAATTACTGCCTAACTTTAATGCGACAAGCCCTTTTGTTGAACTATAAGGCCACGGATTTAGTCTATACCAAAATTCACGTAGAAGGTTTTGATTTGAACAAGTTTGCCCCTTTTGTGCACGAAAACAATATTATGGATATTGTGGAAGAGCTGGAAAAAGCCATTTTTCACGTGGAACGAAATGGTAATTCCAAGATCATCTTTACGGATTTATCTATTAAACTAACACGGTTGTTGCATACGAAGGCGGCCTAACTATTTCTATCTTTAATCAACTTCGCTCCATTCATCTGTCCAGTAAACTTTGTGTTTAGCAAACTTGTTCTCGTGTATTTTTTCGATTAAGAAGATTGCATTGAATGGGTTTTGCCTCAGGATACCTTCATGTTTTTTTTTCAATAGATAATCCAACTCTGAAAGATGTAGTGTTTTTATTTTTGTTGAATCCATCACCACACAGCTTTTGTCCATCAAATCAAACTTCTGGTCGCATATTAGATACCGGACCTTGTCTTGAAGCATTGTTTTTCTATATTTTTTGACTTGTAAATATCCTTTGCCCTCAACATCTATGGTGCACTTTTCATTGCTGTCAATGTCAAAATTTACAAATACGGTTTCCTTTTCAGTTTGTGCGGATATATTGCAATATGCCATTATAAAAGTCACTATAAAAGCAAACATTCTCATATTGTACAATTTTTATCTGTTTCTAATCTCTTGTTGCATAACCATACATGCAACAGAAGCATTAAGATCCATTATGAATGGTATCCATAAACCCAAGTTAAATCTTTAAAATTGCCGTTTTCATCTATACTGTAAATGAAATAATTATCCCGAAATAGATTAGCCCCGCCGTAATAGGAATGGTATACCAAAAATTTATTGTTGCCAATTTCAATAGGCGATGAAAATGAATGAGAATACTTTGAACGCCTTGCTTCTTCCAGCAATTTTATCCCCGGCTTTAGCGAAACAGGATTATGTAAACTGTCGTTCGGTATTTTACCTAAAATCTGTTCTAAATTTATGCCATGCCTTTCGAAAGCATTAAAAAGCATAGTGTTTTTTCCTTTTTTACTTTGAACTAGATTTTCATGAAATACTCTTCTTATATATGAATTCGGAATATGTTTGTCAAGAACCAATTCTCTTTCTCTTATTTTTTGAACGTACTCCGCACTATCCCTCGGGGTTATTTTTCCTTCCTTTATCTTGTTGTCCAAAATTTTATGGGTAAAATCCTTGACCACTGTATCTTGTCCTATAATATTTGCGATTACGGCATAGTATGCCTGTCGCTCAACATCTTGCGAATGTGCTTTTTGTATAAAAGCCAAGAATATTAGAGCAACCAAGCATACGTACTTAATTACATGGGGTGCCCTCTGCAAAAATTTCATCTCCTGATGCTTCATATTGATTAGACCATTCAATTAGTGTTTTCATTTCTGGCTCAAGCTTGCTAAATGCAACTGTTTCGTCCAATCCTCACCAAGCTAGGCCTACGGCTTTTTTAATAGTGAAATCAATCTATAAGTACGTATACCAAGTTCGTTGGAATAGTTCTTTTCTCGCCATTTAAATTTTCTTGAACGATGTATATTCTATAGTCCGTGATTTTCAAGGGTGAATTTTGTCTGAAAATTTGTGCTAAAGAATCTGGAGTAATCATGGAGTGAGACGATTTTGAATCAAGGCGATATCCTTCCACATTTTCAACAGGACTCAATTCTAAAAATTCGTTATCATAAAGTTTAATTTTGAATGGAAATGAATCCGTTTTATCAACTAGTACATATATTTCTTGCCGATTCCAATCTTTAACCTTAAAAATGATTAAAGCAGCAATTGCGAAGAAGGCAAGTATGGCTATTATAAAGTATTTTCTTTTTCTCATGCTTTTCTCAATTGCATTCTAATCCTTTAGCATGGGCCTTTTGTAGAGCAGCTCATAAAAAACATCACTCTATCTCAACTGCAACTGCAACCTCAATGACCTTGTTTTTTCCTTTTTTTACCAGATATATGCAATACTCTGAAAAATGGCCTGAAAGCTTTAAAGCGTCGACTATGTGCTTGTTCTTTTTCTTGGGATTACAATTTAACTTTCGGATATACCTTTTCAATGAATATGTTTTCAGGGATCTTATTTTTTTTATTTCCCCTATTTGAATAAAGAAAAAGGTTTCATCTGCCCATTTTTCTCCTACGTAGATATCCTTTGGAGCTGCTTCATATGTTCTAAAATAGCTTTCATCCCATCTAAAAAACAATGTGTCCTTACATTTCTCTTGAGCTGATAATGTTCCTAAAAAAGAAACGAAAAATACGTTAAGCATAATGATGAATCTCATAGTTTTGTTTTACTGGTTTGGACAAATACTATTGGTCAAAAAACCACCTCTTAAGGCAAGTTCTTCAAGTTCTGTTTTTCTTTATTGGGTTATTTCAACCATGCTTCTATTTTCATAGTCTTTTTTTTAGGATTCTCCAGTATTATCTTTAGGAAATCGACCCAAAAATTGACTTAATATGATTAATGTCCCCATTATCATCGACACTATAGAAAATGTATGTTGTAGCACACCTGTCCTAAAGATCGGGGTATCTACCGTATAGTTTTGGTAACTAATTCGGAAAAAGTCAAAAACTATGGTTTACTTTTACTCAGCTAGTGAAGTATGAACATCAACTTTAATAAAATCATTGCCCACAGCGAAAAACACAATATGTTTATCAAAATACTTCATCATTTTATATGCATCCAATTTTCCAGTGGAAGTATCTCTAAAAAATCCCCGCCTTTTTCTAAGAAATTTTTGAAAGCAATAAATCTTATTTGGCTTTAAGTTATATTTTTTTGGTGGAAAACCTGATTGAGTAAAAAAGAACAATTCTTCCTCTTTGATATTTCCAAAAGCTGATGTAACCAGCTTCTCCTCCTTGAACATAAATGCGTAAACGCCTTCATAATTTTTGGTGATTACCATATAATTTGGATCAAACTTAAAATGCAAGGTGTCTTTGGACACTTCTTGTGCCCAACCAGTAATAAAAAAAAAAGATGCAGTTATACCTAAATAAAAAATTTTCATATCTGTTAATTAGGGCAGTTCTTGGTCGTACTATGATAATATGCATTCAAACTATTTGTTAGCTCAGCTTTCCGAGCATCAGATAAATCTGTATAAGCTTTAACATTATTCTGTTTTAGTCCTTGCCATGCAAGAGCTTCATAAAAACTATCTGGAAGTGGGTTTGCTCCATTATTAGTCAAATAATTATAATCTCCTTCCAAAACATTTTTATGAAAACCTTTTAATGCGTCTTTTATAGTATTAATATAAGATTCTGCCATAGCATTATGATGCTTTTCTGTTTCATATTTTCCAAATGTGTTTTTGAAATCTAATTCTCCGTTGGTTGGGTCTTTTGTGTTTAATTTTCTGAAAATATCTGCATGTATATACTCATGAATCAAAGTTCGTGCCGCCGCTAGTGCCGGCATAGTAGAAAGTTTATCCGTACTAATATCAATGTAAATAGTATCTTGTCCGATAGTATATCTTGTTTGGCCATTTACATACATATTTCTTTTCGTTGAAAAAACTGTGTTCATAGATTTAATCTTAATATCAAACTCCGATTCTCCTTCAAAGTTTGCCAATAAGTTTCCAAGGAAACCTTGAAGGGTCAAATGTCCATTTAAACACTCTGCTTTCCCCGTAAGTTCTTCCGAAATTATTCTAGCCGGTACTGGTAATTGTGGCCTAGAATTCAACCTTTGCGAGTTTCCATTGTTGAGGTTATACCTATAGTATTGGTAACGGTTTTGGTAAAAGCCCTGCCCGCCGCCATTGGCCACCCAAACCCATTCGGTGGTCCTGCCGTTGTACTGGGTGTTGCTGTACTCCAAGGCGTTATTGCCCCGATCCAGGTACCAATCCGTATAGTGGTCTGTGTATACCGGCCTCCAAGAGCCCCCGCCTCCACCGGGGCAGGGGTCGAAAGGGTTGGCCAAGGGGTTCATGCTCGTCAGCGAAGTCCGCTGCTGGCAGATGGCGGCCCTGTGGTCTGGCAGTTGCTCCTGTGCCTGATCCACATTGTCCACCAAACTCATTCCTTTTCCTTTTTGCCAGGCCTCCATGCGCAGCACGTTGCCCTGCAAATCGTAATGGTAGATGCTGCCGCTGTAGCCTTCCAGGAACAAATAGCTGTGTTCTATGGGCGCGGCAGTAATGTCCGGCTTTATCTTTACGATCCAGGTGTGGGCCTTGCCGTTCCCCTCCAGTTCTCCCATGACCAGAATCTGGTCCGGGAGCTGTATTTCGGATTCCAAAAAACTGGGGGCAACAGGGCTTGCCCTGAATTCATGGAGGGTCTTGCCGTTTTCCATTTCTTTTGTAATCGGGGAATTCCAATCCACGGTCAGTTCTCCGTTCAGGATGCTTTCCTTTTCCTTAAAATGTTCTAGGGTAAATGCTTTTTCAAAAGGGCCTTTGGTCTCATTTTCAACGGTCTCTGTTTGGGGCACCACCTGTTCTTCTTCGGCTGTACACCCAAAAACTAGACCAAACAAGTAGGCCGATGCCAGCATGGGCAATAGCTTGTCTGCTTTCATTTGGGACAGATTAAATTAGTGAAAAAAATAGGAGGTTGACCCTAAATGTAGGGATTGGATTCCAAAAAAACAAGAGTCAGCCACACTTTGGTTGCTCTTTCCTGCACAACTCTTGCTGAAAACGATGTGCTTTATTTTGACAAACCATGCCTAAAAAAAGAAAAAAGACTTTATAATCTTTACCTAACGTTTATATTTATACGGACGTTAAAACCCTTTTGAGCCATGGAGCATGTTTTACCTAACGCGACCCAAATCATATTACTCATTTTTTTGACCATCACCTTTTTGCAGAGTGGTATTGATAAGGTGCTGGATTGGAAGGGTAATTTAGGTTGGTTAACCGACCACTTTTCCAAAAGTCCATTTAAGAACAGTGTTTCGCTCTTGTTGGGAATAGTAATGGTAATGGAAATTATTTCCGGGGTTCTTTCTGCGGTTGGAATTGTACAATTTTTAGTGGAAGGCCAAAGTTACATAGGGTTTTACGGTGCTGTTTTTGCATCACTTACCCTTTTAATGCTCCTTTTAGGGCAGCGCGTTGCCAAAGATTATGTTGGGGCACAAACCATTGTCATCTATTTGATTCCTACTGTGTTTTTGGTCTATTTGATGCAGTAGCTCGTTGCTTTGGTTATATATTATCCTGATCCAGCTTCGCTCACCGAGTAAATGTAAAGTATTCACTCTTGGAACAAATTAAAGCTTACTTTGAATCCAATTTTCAAATGTCCGAGGCGGATTGGAGTATCTTTTCTTCTAAGTTGAACAGAGTTGAATGTTCAAAAAAGGAGATTTTGCTCGAAGTTGGAAAAACGGAAAAGTACCTTTCCTTTATCGAAAATGGTATTGTCCGCCTGTATGTGCCCAAAGAGGACGGGGAGCTTACTTTTGCTTTTGTTTTTCAGGGTGGGTTTGTAAGTGCTTACGATTCGTTCCTTACCCAATCACCATCAACCTATGTTGTGGAAACCGTTACAGACACTGTTCTTTGGCGATTGACTTACCAAGAC
Organism: Flagellimonas marina; assembly: GCF_042651185.1. Classification (NCBI taxonomy): domain Bacteria; kingdom Pseudomonadati; phylum Bacteroidota; class Flavobacteriia; order Flavobacteriales; family Flavobacteriaceae; genus Flagellimonas; species Flagellimonas marina. The sequence goes on from NZ_JBHSCL010000009.1 coordinate 553,067, forward strand.
CTTCAAACTGTATACAAAGAGACTGATATTGGTAACTTTATTGGTAGAAAGGCCAGCGAGGAATTATTTCTAAAAAAATCGCAACGAGAACTATCACTACTGCAAGATTCTGCTGAGGAGCGCTACCTGAAACTTTTCACCGAGAGGCCAGAAATCATTCAACAAATCCCATTGAAATATATCGCCTCCTATATTGGAATAACACCACAGGCCCTAAGTAGAATTCGAAGTCGAATTTCTTAACCTAGGTTCATTGTTTCGTTCCTTAGTGGAATCCATCTTTGCAAAAAAGATATTATGAAGGCATTTTATATTCTCTTAGGAGCTTTTATTGTTTCGGGCCTAGTCCTAAAATTGGCGACAAAAGAGATTGATTACCAACTGGCTGGTAAAATTGCCATGTCCTCTATGTTGGTTTTTACGGCAATTGGACATTTTGCATTTACAAAAGGGATGGCCGCTATGGTGCCCAGTATTGTTCCTTTTAAGGCACAAGTAGTTATTGTTACAGGAATTCTAGAGGTATTGTTTGCCATCCTGCTGTTGGTGCCCAAATATTCCTCTGTTATTGGTTGGGTTTTGGTTGCTTTTTTTCTATTAATACTACCTGCCAACATAAAGGCCTCCTTGGAAAACATTAACTACCAGACTGGAAACCCGGACGGCCCTGGAACTTTATATCTATGGAAAAGAATTCCACTACAGATCCTTTTTATAGTGTGGGTTTACCTTTCGGCCATACGAAGCATCTAAAAAGGCCCAATCTTAAGATTGGGCCTTTTCGGTTTATTGTTACCTAATGATTATTTGTCGTACTTGTCGTTCAATATCTTTAGAATGACATCCGTAAGGTTATTTGCTTCCTCCCCATACAAAACGGCACCACCATCACCTCCGCCTAAAATATAGGTGTATCCGTTGGCCTTACCATATTCCTTGATTTCCCTTTTAACCTTTTTAACCAAAGAATCCATTTCGGTCTGGCTCGTCTGTTGCAATTGTTGTTCTTCTTGTTGCAATTGCTGTCCAATAAATTGTCCACGTTGCTGCAATTGTCCGTATTCTTCTTGCGCATTCTTTTGCGACATTCTTTCGGCCTTGGTCTGGAAGGCTTGCAATTCCATCTGGAACGCTTGCGAGATACTGTCCCTTTTTTTGGTCATAGCATCTGCCTTGGTCTTAAAGCGCGCTTCCACATCAATTTTCTCTTGATAACCGTCCAGCAACTTTGCACTGTCCACATATCCAATCTTATTCTGCTGACATGCCATTGCAACAAAAGCAATGGCGAGTACCATTAATTTTTTCATGTTTGTCTTTTTACTGATGCGCAAAAATAGGAAAGCTTTTGGAATGCGGACCATTATCTTTTTGTGAACTGAAAAAAGTCAAAACCCATACTATAGTTAAAATTTATGGTTTCTTTCTTTTTCTATTGATTCTATATATTTTGAAGACGGACAGAAACCCGCCTCTGAGCACGTTTCTTTTTCCTTGAAGGGATTTGTGTGTGATAATGCTATAAAGCCCAATTACGGGGATATATGACCCTATTTTTTACGTTTCAGGATATAAATAAGGGAAGAATGTTCTTTGGTAAAGATTGCCTTAAGGTTTGACCACAATCCCACAAAAAAGGCACTGATCAAATAGCGTTTGTTGCCTTTGTATTTTTCTGAGAGCATGGAAACGTAAAAAGCATCGAACCACATGGGGCGAATTGAAATCACTTCCATATCATGTTGTTGAAAAAGTTTGGTGATGGCCGTTTTGGAAAAATGCCAAAGATGTCGGGGCACATCGTATCCCGCCCAATACGTTCCGTAATAGTTGGCGTCGAACGATTTAAAATTGGGAACTGCAATGATTAAGGTTCCCTCGTTGGTCAGTTTAGAAATAATTGTTTTTATCTGATGTTCCAAATCCGGAAGGTGTTCCAAAACATGCCAAAGGGTAATCACTTCAAATTGCTTTTCGTTCAGCTCGCCTAAATCAAAAAGTAGCTCCACTCCTTTTTGTTTTGCCAACGCTCTCGCCTTTGCGCTGGGTTCAACTCCTGTCACTGTATATCCTGCTCTTTGGGCTGTTACTAAAAAATCACCCGTTCCAGCACCTATATCCAAGATTGATTTGCTCTTAATTCTCTGATTATCAATTATTTGAATCTTATTTTTGAGGTTTTTTTGCTTAACGGACTGGTATAATTTATCTGTAAAGCTATTTTGCGCATCGGTATGTGATATGTAATCCTCACTTTCATAATATGGAGCAAGATTTGTTGGTTTTGGTTTCGTAACCAACATATCTAAAGAGGGATCCCAATGCAGTTCAAAAGATTCACCTGAAACAGAAAAGTCTTTCGTTTTCAAATACAACTTCATGATATTTTTGATGACCAAATACTACTTTTTAATTGCCGAAGATAAGGCGCAATTTTATAGGGTAACGTGTTATTTTGAACATCCTATTTTTATCGGATAAAAAAATTAGTTGAAATTTTTTTGTTCCACGTGGAACAAAAAAGACTCTTATCTTCCCAAATAAACCAAAAGTACACTGATATCGGCTGGAGAGACACCACTAATTCTTGACGCTTGAGATATGGTTACAGGGCGAATGGATTCCAATTTTTCTCGGGCCTCATACGAAAGAGATTTAAGTTTGGAATAATCAAAGTTATCCGGAATTCGCACACCTTCCAATCGTTGAAGTTTATCTGCGTTGTTCTTTTCCTTTTCGATATAACCAGAATACTTTACTTCAATTTCCGCCTGCTCCATTACTTCAGAATTAAGTTCATTCTCCGATACAAATTCAGAAACAGAATTCAATTGAAGCATGTGGTCCATAGTAACCTTTGGTCTAGAAAATACTTTAAAAAGTTTGTCAGATTGACGCACGGTTGCCGAATCCAAAGATTCTAAAATTGGGTTTATTTCATCAGGATCAAAGCTGGTTTTTCTAAAAAATGAAATAAAGCTTTCGGCTTTCTCCTGCTTCCTTTCCATTCTTCGCATCCGTTCTTCTTTGGCCAAACCAATGGCGTATCCTTTCGGTGTGAGTCGAAAATCGGCATTGTCTTGTCGCAACAATGTTCTATACTCCGCACGAGACGTAAACATACGGTACGGCTCTTCAGTGCCCTTTGTAATCAAATCATCAATCAGAACTCCAATGTAAGCTTCATCTCGACGCAACACAAATGGTTCCTGTTCATTGATTTTTAGATGTGCATTAATCCCGGCCATCAATCCTTGAGAAGCAGCTTCTTCATATCCCGTTGTCCCATTAATTTGACCAGCAAAATATAAGTTATTGACCAACTTGGTTTCTAACGTATGCTTCAATTGGGTAGGTGGAAAATAATCGTATTCGATTGCATAGCCCGGTCTAAAAAACTTCACATGTTCAAAACCCTTTACTGATTTCAGTGCCTTATATTGAACATCTTCTGGTAAGGAAGTAGAGAAGCCATTTACATAAACTTCTACGGTATGCCACCCTTCGGGTTCAACAAAAATTTGATGCGAATCTTTATCAGCAAATCGGTTAATCTTATCCTCAATGGAGGGGCAATATCGTGGCCCAATACTTTGAATTCTTCCATTGAACATGGGTGAACGATCAAAACCCTCACGCAACAAATCATGAACCAAAGCACTGGTATGCGTCATGTGACAATCCCTTTGAGTGGTCAAAACGGGTGTGTCCAAATACGAAAACTTCTCCGGTTTATCATCCCCAGGTTGAGGTATCATGACGGAATAATCCAAGGACCTACCATCAACTCGTGGGGGTGTTCCTGTCTTCATTCGGCCACTATCAAAACCAAAATCAACCAACTGCTCCGTGATACCGGTAGCTGCCTTTTCCCCTGCGCGTCCACCACCAAATTGTTTTTCACCAATATGAATAAGTCCATTTAGGAATGTGCCATTAGTCAACACAACAGCCTTTGCTTTAATTTCTATGCCCAATGAAGTGCGAACACCAACCACTTTATCTCCCTCCACCAACAAACCAGAAACCATCTCCTGATAAAAATCCGCATTAGGGGTATTTTCCAAAGCCAATCGCCATTCCTCTGCAAATCGCATACGATCATTCTGTGCCCTTGGGCTCCACATGGCAGGTCCCTTGGATTTGTTCAGCATCTTAAACTGTATGGCAGACTTATCGGTAATAATGCCACTATACCCGCCAAGCGCATCTATTTCCCTAACGATTTGCCCCTTGGCTATTCCGCCCATGGCAGGGTTGCAAGACATTTGTCCAATGGTTTGAAGGTTCATGGTAACCAACAAAGTCTTAGAGCCCATATTGGCAGCAGCCGCTGTTGCCTCCGCACCAGCGTGACCTCCCCCAACAACTATAACATCATATTCCTTCTCAAACATATCTATGGTTCCACGTGGAACATTTTAATCTTTTCTTCTTCCTTTTCACGCATCCACTTGACCTCTGAATCCGTTTTATCACCATAACCCATCAAGTGCAAAACACCGTGACTCATCACTCGAAGCAGTTCATTTTCAAAATCGACTCCGTACTTGTTTGCATTCTCAGACACCCTCTCCGTGGAGATAAAAACATCCCCAGAAATGGTAGAGCCATTTGAATAATCAAAGGTGATTATATCCGTTAACGTATCATGATTTAAATACTGCTTATTTAACTCCAACAAGTAATCATCAGTACAAAATATATAATCCAATTGCCCCAATGTGTAGTCCTCCGATTCCAAAATTCTAGTAATCCAATCGGAATAGTTGGCTGTGTTATTCAATATCAAATCAGACTTAAAATGGAACTCAATCATTCTTAAAATACACCTTGACCTTTTGCTCGTAATTTTGCCGCAAAGGTAGTGCTTGTCTATTTAATATTTCAATGTCGTTTTGGTAATCTTTAAGGAGCTCCGGGCGGGTTGTTATGGGGTTTGTAAAAACTTTGCTATTCGATGTGCTTTCACGTTCTTTCTTCTTGCCTTGTTCCAAGGTTGCATTTTCCAACTTCATCAGTTCATGTTGAATGGTATTTGCCTTGCTCCTTGTTCTTTCTGTGATTCCGTTTTCCAGTAAATCATTCTCAAAGTCCTCCATTTGCTTCAACAATTTTTTGGCCAAATCACCATCCTGTTTATTGATCATGTCCTGCAATTGCTGTTCCAATTGCTGTCTTAAGAACTGCTGTTGTTTGTAGATTTCATATACCTCGTTCAACCCCATTTCACCCTGGCCATTTCCATTAGAACCTTCTTGTTCCCCATTCTCACCTTGTCCTTGTTGTCCACTTTTTTGTCCTTCTTCGCCATGGCCCTCTCCTTCTTGCTTTCCTTGACCTTCCCCTTTTTGCTCACCTTCACTCTGTGACGGTTCACCTTTCTGACCTGAACCCTGCATTTTTTCCTGAATGCTTTGCTGTCCTTTAATTATATCTGGAAGTTGGAAATCTGAACCTTCGCCCTGCCCTTGGCCGGCCTTCATATTTTGCTTCATATTATCCAAAATATTTGCAAGGAAATCGGCCAAAGCATTTGTTGCATTGATAACATACTGCTGATACGATGCGCCCTGATAAATTTGATTTTCGGTTATACTTTCCAAAGATTTGTCAATGTTATAATACACCTCCGTAATCTGCTCATTGACAAATTCCGAAAGTTCTACCCTACGCAATGAAAGTGCAAACAAACTATCATCCACATGTTCAAATAACCTTCGCAATTCATTCTGGTCTTTTACTGTTTTAGAGAATTGGGCAATATCCACATCCGCACTTTCAATTTTATCAAACAAATTCTCCTGTTTGAAAGAAAAAGTGACCAGATTGTCCAAAATCTGCCGTAGCATTTCAGCATCCTCAGTATCCTGTGAGCCCCCTCCTCCCATAGCCCCTTGTTGAAGGGCCTCACTCATCTCTTTCATTTTTTGGGCAGCCGACCTTTGTTTTTGGGTAATCTTATTTCCAGACTGCATTCGTTCTTGACTATCTGAAGACTGATCGTTACCTTGATGCTTATTAATTTCTTCCAATGCCTCCTTCTGATCACTCTTCACATCTTCCGATTGTTTTTCGGAGACATCCATGGACATCGGCTTCTGAAGATCTTTATTGTCCTCCAGTAACTCTTCCAATTCTTTGGATAACTGCTCAAAGTTCTCGTTAAGCTTTTCCTGCTCTTTATTAGAGAACTTTTCTCCAATATCAAGCTTTGATAAAATGTCTTGTCGTTCTGCTAACTTTTCAAGTTCTTTTGATAATTGCGAAGCTTTCTCGGTTACGTAGTAACGCTTGGTGAGTTCCAACAGCTGTTCTAGATTTCGAGTATTCTTTCCTTGATTCTTACCCAACTCCTCCAGCTTCTGTTGAAGCTCTTCCTTCTTAATCTTATCTGAGATTTCATTCAATTCCTTAAGTAATCTCTCATTCTTTTTCGCTTCCAATTCCTGACGCTCCAAACGTTCCTGCAACAGCTTCTTGAACTCTTTATCACCTTTATCTTTGTTTAGACTTTCCTTTAAATCATTGCTGAACTTTTGCATCAACTGTTCCTGGCGTTCTTGCTTTTGGAGAAAATCCTTAATTTGATTTTTATCCTCAAAAGTAAGTGCCCTTTCCTCTTTTTGAAGATTAGTGAGCTTGGAAAGTTCCTCCTTCTGGTCCTTATACTGTTCCAGCGACTGATTCATCTTCAACAAAGTAGTATTTTGAAATTCTAACTCTTTGTCTTTCAATTGGTTATCATCAAACAAGTTGGTATCAAAAGTTTCGCTTTTGGTCACCTTTCCACCTCTAATACCATCATTATCAACCACTTCAAAAAACAATTTGTAATTTTTGCCCTCCTCAAGTTGAAAACCAGACGGAAATGTGTAGTAAAACTGATATACATTAGTGTTCGGTCTTTCCAGATCAATTCTTTGGATACTCTGATTATCATCCGCAGGATAGCAAACCACGCGTATTTGACTAATTCCGTAGTCATCAGCAGCGTGTCCTGTAAAAAAGGACTGGTTTGGGTTCAAAGAATCTAAAACTTGAGTAACTTGAACAGTTGCCTTAGCGTCCCTTATGACATCAATTCCATAGGCCAAACGTTCAAAATCGCTTACGTGGGTATTGGATGTACTCAGCTCATAATCCAAATCTTTGAATACCCTTTTTGTGTGTGCAAACTGATTGCCGCTGCGATCAAATACAACACTTGTATCGGACATATTCATATTAATTCTATCCACACTGGTTCCTTCAATACTCCAACCAATTTGGGTTCCTTCGGGCACAACGGCATTGCCTGTTCCCGTTACAATTTCAGATGTTCGATTAAGGTATTTGGGGAAACTCAACTTCATTTGAAAATCGACCAAGGCAGGTGTGCTATAACTTCTGATGAAATAGGATTTGGAATTCCATCCATTTGCAGTTAAATAGAAAGTGCTCTCGGCCACTGGGGCCTCAAAGGTATAGTTGTAAACATCCCCCTCTTTCTTCAATAAAAGTTCTTCTCCATTGATGACCATAGAAACACTTTCCGGTTGTATAGTGCCCTCCGTTGCCACCCTGATCGTCAGTGGTTCATTATCCAAAACATCCAGTTTGTCGTTTAAAACCTTAAAGGAAAACGGAGCAGGTCTTTCAAAGGCCAAATCATAATTGACCACCCTTTCATACGAATTGAAGAATGAAACGATATTGCCCGAAATCCAAATAAAGGCCAATAATCCAACAGGAATCAAAACATACTTGGCGTACTTATAGCTCTCCTTAAAATTAATAGCATCAGCAAAAGGAACGGGACCCAAACTTTGTGCACGTTGCTCAATGCTCGCCAGTAACAAATCAGATTTTTGGGTGTTCTCAGACAGTTGCAACAAATTCAAAAGTTTGTCATCCACTTCAGGAAAGTGTTTTCCAATAAGCTTAGAGGCCTCCCTGTTATCAATACCCCTTCGTATTTTGAATAAATAGGAAGCAGGGACAGCGATGAACGTATAGAGCAGATAAACTTCAACAATTACAAACACAACGAACAAAGCCAGCCGTCCATTATTGCTTAACCACAGCCAGTATTCCAATGACATGATAGCCAACCAAAACAACAATCCAAGGGTAAGGAAAAGCAATGCACCCTTAATCAATTGCTTGGTATAATACTTCTTGGTGAAGCCTTCCAATTTGTTTAAAATGTCTTGGTAACCACTCAAAATCAATGATATTTATTACCAAGATACCCGATACTGGGGAAATCATTGGAAAAATTTTTGTTAAACCTTGGTATATCAACCCGTTCAGGTAACAAAAACCGGTTCTGATTCCCTTTCCCATTCATGCAAGGGAATGTATCTTTGCCATTCAAGCGCATAAACCATGAGTGAAAACGTACGGGTACGATTTGCCCCCAGCCCAACTGGGCCTTTGCATATTGGTGGTCTACGAACCGCCTTGTTCAATTATCTGTTTGCTAAAAAACATAACGGTACGTTTATACTTCGTATAGAGGATACCGATCAAAATAGATATGTTAAAGGTGCTGAAGCTTATATAATTGAAGCGTTGAACTGGTGTGGAATTCCTTTTGATGAAGGACCAGGGAAAGAGGACGGTTTTGGCCCCTATCGACAAAGTGAGCGCAAGGATATGTACAAAAACTATGCGATGCAACTTGTTGAAAAAGGGAAAGCCTATTACGCTTTTGATACTGCCGAACAATTGGATTATCATAGAAAAGACCATGAAGAAAAGGGCAAAACCTTTATCTACAATTGGCATAACCGTTTAAAACTTTCCAATTCGCTATCGCTATCTTCAGATGAAGTACAAGCCAAATTAAATGCTGGGGAGGATTATGTTATTCGTTTTAAATCCCCGCAAGATGAAGAATTGGTTTTAAACGATATCATCCGTGGTGAAATAAAAATAGACACCAACATTTTGGACGATAAAGTCCTCTTTAAGAGCGATGGCATGCCCACCTACCATTTGGCCAATATTGTTGATGATCACCTCATGCAGATTTCCCATGTAATTCGGGGTGAGGAATGGTTACCGTCTTTGGCACTGCACCAACTGTTGTATGATGCCTTTGGATGGAATGCTCCCCAATTTGCGCATTTGCCCTTGATCATGAAACCGGTCGGAAAAGGAAAACTCAGTAAACGAGATGGAGAAAAAGGAGGTTTTCCGGTTTTCCCATTGTCGTGGAACCAATCGGAAGGCTATCGTGAAGCGGGTTTTTTTCCGGAAGCCGTCGTTAATTTTTTGGCGCTTTTAGGATGGAATCCGGGGACGGAACAGGAAATCTTTTCCTTGCAGGAATTGGTCAACAGCTTCAGTTTAGAACGGGTGAACAAATCTGGAGCGCGTTTTGACCCAGAAAAGAACAATTGGTATAATCAGCAATGGTTGCAGCTTAAGAATGATGAGGAGCTTGCAGAACTCTTCATTCAAAACCATGATGGTAGGTTGAGCGGACTCGAAACTTTGAACGATAAAGGCTACGTCACCAAGGTCGTTTCCTTGATTAAAGAACGGGCAACATTTGTATCCGATTTTTGGGAATTGTCCGATTACTTCTTCAAAACACCAACTGAATACAATGAAAAGGCTGTTAGAAAACAGTGGAAGGAAGATACTCCTGAAATCATGAAAGAAGTGGCCTCAGTTTTGGAAGGCATCACTGATTTTACCTCTGCCAATATAGAAACCATCATCAAAGACTGGATTGGCAAAAAAGAGCTTTCCTTCGGAAAAGTAATGCCTCCGTTCCGATTGGTCATTGTAGGTGATATGAAAGGACCTCATTTGTTCGATATCTTGGAGCTCATTGGGAAAGAAGAAAGCATTCAGCGAATAAAAAATGCAATTTCGGCACTTGCCAATTGACGAATGTGTAACAAAACTTGACGGATGCTGACTAACATGTTGGAGAGTTTTGTAATTTCCATTTCTAACATAAAAATCTAAAACCATGGGCAACTATTTATTCATACCGATTGTATTCATCGGATTAATCATTCTGTTCAAATTTTTCTTTATAGTGAAGCAACAAACTGCCGTTGTTGTGGAACGGTTCGGTAAATTTCAAAGCATCCGTAACTCGGGTCTACAAATGAAAATACCCATTGTGGACCGTATTTCTGGCAGGTTGAGCCTAAAAATCCAACAATTGGATGTCATTGTGGAGACCAAAACCTTGGACGATGTATTTGTAAAACTCAAAGTATCCGTACAATACGTGGTCATCCAATCAAAAGTTTACGAAGCATTTTACAAATTGGAATATCCCCATGACCAAATTACCTCCTATGTTTTTGATGTGGTGCGTGCCGAAGTTCCCAAAATGAAATTGGATGATGTCTTTGTTAAAAAAGACGATATCGCCATTGCTGTTAAATCCGAATTGCAAGATGCCATGTTGGAATATGGCTATGACATCATAAAAACCTTGGTTACCGATATTGATCCTGATCCACAGGTAAAAGCCGCCATGAACCGTATCAACGCATCGGAGCGTGAAAAGATTGCTGCCCAATTTGAAGGGGACGCTGCCCGTATCTTAATTGTAGAAAAAGCCAAGGCAGAGGCAGAAAGCAAAAGACTCCAAGGTCAAGGTATTGCTGATCAGCGTAGAGAAATTGCCCGAGGTCTGGAAGAATCCGTCGAGGTGCTGAACAAGGTTGGCATAAATTCGCAGGAAGCATCTGCTTTAATTGTGGTGACCCAACATTATGATACGCTTCAGGCCATTGGTGAAGAAACCAATACCAATTTAATACTGTTGCCCAACTCACCCCAAGCCGGAAGCGATATGTTGAACAATATGGTGGCATCGTTTACCGCAAGTAATCAAATTGGTGAGGCCATGAAACAACACAACAAAAAGAAAGAGGAATAAACAATGTCAGTTCGAGTCTGCCGACAAAGGTAGGCTCAATATTACACCACACTAAAAAAAGGGAGCCAATTGGCTCCCTTTTTACTTTCTTACAGATAATTCTTACTTAGATGCCTTAGATTGATTCTTGCCAACAAATTTCTTTAATACATGCGTTATATTGAAAGCTCGCTGAAACATGCTTGGGAACGGATTTCCATTTCACAAAAGTCCTTTAAAACGCTTTAAAATGAGTCCTTTTAAATAAGAAAACCAAATGGTATGCCTTATGATAAATAAGAAAAACTTATACTAGTCTTTTTGCTCCAATTTGGCCCAAGTGTCCCTTAATGTAACCGTTCTATTAAAAATAAGCTTACCGGGTTTGGAATTCTTGTCCACATTAAAATAACCCAATCGTTGAAATTGAACTTGATCTCCAATTTCTGCATCTTTTAGACTTGGTTCCAAATATCCTGTAACTTTCTCCAAAGAATATGGATTGATGAAATCCATGAAGTCTTTATCCTTATGTCCATCCGGAGTTGGGTCATTAAAAAGGCGATCGTACAATCGTACTTCGGCAGTAATGGCATGAGGAATGGAAACCCAATGTAGCGTTCCCTTTACCTTTCGCAAACTTTCTTCTGTTCCAGAACCACTCTTACTTTTTGGGTCGTAGGTACATTGTACTTCAACAACATTGCCATCAGCATCCTTAGTACAACTCTCAGCTTTTATAATGTATCCATTCTTTAAGCGCACTTCCCCCCCTAGTTTCAATCGGAAGAACTTGCGATTACCCTCCTCTCTAAAGTCCTCTTGCTCAATATATAACTCGCGTGAAAAAGGAACTTTTCTACTACCGGCAGACTCATCCTCGGGGTTATTCTCCGCTTCCAACCATTCCTCTTTTCCTTCTTCATAATTGGTAATAACCAGCTTTAAAGGGTTAAGAACCGCCATAACCCGTGGAGCTATCTTATTTAAGTGCTCCCGCACATGAAATTCCAACAAGGAAACATCCACCACATTTTCACGTTTGGCGATACCTATGGTGTCCGCAAAATTCTTGATGGACTCCGGAGTATAGCCCCTTCTACGCAAACCAGAAATGGTGGGCATTCTGGGATCATCCCACCCTTCAACAACGCCTTTTTCCACCAATTGTAACAACTTCCGTTTGCTCACCACGGTATGACTCAGGTTCCTCCGGGCAAATTCGCGTTGCTTTGGTCTAAGTTTATCCTTCGATACCAATTGGTCCAAAAACCAATCATATAGCTCTCGGTGAGGCAAAAACTCCAGTGTACACAAGGAATGGGAAACCTGTTCGATATAATCACTTTCCCCGTGAGTCCAATCATACATCGGATAAATACACCAATCGGTATTGGTTCTGTGGTGTGCTTTGTGAAGAATTCGATACATCACAGGATCACGCATCAGCATATTGGGCGAGGCCATATTGATTTTGGCACGAAGGACATGGGCACCCTCTTTAAATTCCCCGTTCTTCATTCCTTCGAAAAGCTGCAAATTCTCCTCAACAGAACGGCTCCGATATGGGCTTTCTGTGCCTGGCTCGGTAGGTGTTCCCTTTTGATTCGCTATTTCTTCAGAAGTTTGGCTATCTACATACGCCTTTCCGTTTTTAATGAGGTCCACAGCCCAATCGTACAACTGCTGAAAGTAATCCGATGCATAACATTCTGTATCCCACTCATACCCAAGCCAGGACACATCGTTTTTAATAGCATCCACATACTCTTTCTCCTCTTTCGCAGGGTTGGTATCATCAAATCTAAGATTGACCGGGGCATTATACCGCAATCCCAATCCAAAATTCAAGCAAATGGAGCTGGCGTGGCCAATATGGAGATATCCATTGGGTTCCGGGGGGAACCGAAAACGCAATTCGTTCGTTGCATACCCGTTTCGCAAATCATCTTCAATGATATGCTCTATAAAGTTCAATGATTTAGCTTCTTCCGCCATATCCAAATTTTGAAGCGCAAATGTAGTAAAATCCAGTGTTCATAGCTATTATTAAGCCATTGGTGTATACAAAGTAAGCCATTTCACAACACTTTTGGTGCCACCTACAACAATATCTTTCCTTTCGACGAAATTAAAATCATATTTGTTATTGGAATGCTATATGAATACGTGGCGTCAGAACAACGCCGCAATGAACTAAAGAAATTAAGGGGCACAAACTAACGGGCAATTATTGCCCTCAACCTCTTAAAACTAACGCTGATGAAAAAAAGTAGTTCAACGTATGGCATTCTCGTTCTGGCTATGGCCATGATGCTTCTGGGCAACACCTCATTAACGGCCCAAGTGCTCAATAAGCCCATAGCTGCAGACAACCCCAACTTGGCCGGTAATTCGGCTTGGACCGCAGCATGTGCTTCCGCCAGTTTCAACGAATATTTTGTGAACTTCACTTGGAGCCCGCCTTTGGTGGATTCCAATAATGAATTCATTTTAGAGCTTTCTGATTCCTATGGAAACTTTGGTTCACCCAGGGAATTGGCCCGTGTCTCAGATAAAAACACGGTTTTCGACTTTGAGTTTGAATTTGCCCTGCCCAATGATATCCGCGGCGAAGGCTACAAATTCAGGGTTCGAAGTACAAGTCCGGCCAAAACAAGCCCGGCTTCCGATGCATATCCTATGTACTATATTGATTACAACTCTCCTCTGCTTATAAGTGAGAATGGCAGCGGAACTATCCCCTCTGGTGGATTGATACAAATATGTGGTGGCGGCTCGGTGACTCTAAAGCCGCACAACATCCCCAATGCAGGAACTTATCTCTATAATTGGTACAGAAGCGGTACACTCCTTGCCCAAAAAACGGAAAGCATAACGGTTTCAACACCAGGAATGTATTACGTGGAATTGGATTATGGTTCCATTTGCTCTGGTTCGGCCAACACGCTGTCAAATACCATTGAAATAAGCAATGGTAGCAGTTTGGGCATTGCCATTAATGGTGATAGTAATGTGGAGCTCTGTCCGGGCGACCCTTACACGCTAGAGGCAAGCATTTCCGGCATGGGTCTTACCTATACATGGTTAAAAGATGGCGACGTAATTAGTGGTCCAACTTTAGAGGGTTCCACCTTTGCTGTAAATACCGGCATTTCCGGGTTTGAAGGTGATTACGAGGTTGAAATTAGTGGTCCTTCGGCCTGCACCGAGCGATCATCGAAAGTAGCGTTAAGAAGTGCTGGTTCTTTTGAAGTATCCAGACAGAATGAAGAAAATATTGTTCTATTACCTTCTCAAAGCAAAACACTGTCCGTTAGCACAACCGCTGGCTCACCGACCTATCAATGGTACAAAGATGGTGCTCCAATTGCCGATGCCACCAACAGCTCATTGGTTGTGAATACAGTAGGTGAGTACTACGCCGAAGTTACTGACAATGGCGGCAGTTGCTCAGCTGGGCCAAAAACCTCAGAAATAACAACCATTGTTTCACCTGATTCCTTTGAGTTGGAGATTGAGTTTATTGGCGCATACACTGATTGTGAAAACACCGATGCCACAATCAGTCTGGCTGCAGTTAAGGCCGTTAGCGATACTGGTGCCAAAACTGATGTGACTGCTGAGTTAGAAACATCATTTGCCTACCAATGGAAGCTTGATGGTGCCACTATTAGCGGCGAAACCTCTAAAACCATCACAGTCTCCAATCAAGAAGACAATGGAGCATACAAGCTGGATGGTACCTTGGATGGTTTTAACGCAACATCCAACACCTTAAACGTAAAGCTTTCAGCGAATCAAAACTTGACCGTTTCTGCCAACGGTACAATACTATGTGAAGGTGGTGAAGCCATTGTTCTTACAAGTTCTCAAAGCTTAACGGATCAAACTTTTGAGTGGTTGAAAGATGGTCAAGTTGTTGATACCTCATCAGAAAGTTTCACTGCTAACGAAATTGGTACATACCAATTAATTATACGAACCAACGACTGCCCAATAATCTCCAATGAGGTTGCCATACGGGCTTTCGACGAATCCTTGCTTGTACTGGACAAACCCAAAGACCTTATTATAATAGAGGGTGAAACGGGAACCATTACCGCCAGTGGCGCCGATTCTTATGAGTGGTTCGATGCCAACAACAATTTAATTGCCACCCAAGATTCATATGGCTTCCAAGAGGAAGGTGAATACTTGCTTGTGGCCAGCTTTGGCAGCTGTACGGTTAGTCGCGTTATCACGGTTGTCTACCGTGACATGTTCGCGATTCCAAACGTAATCACTGCCAATGGCGACGGAATAAACGACCTGTGGATTCTGCCAAACACCTATTCCAGAGACCAGAATGTCCTAGTAACCATTTTCAATGAAAGAGGTGAACAAGTGTTCAGTCAAACGGCATATGAAAACAACTGGCCACAATCCACAATGGCATTTAACAAACCCAGTATGATCTTCTATTACAAGATTACGCGGGGTGGGAAAGCCCTGAAGCAGGGCACCATAACTGTTATTAAATAGCGATGCAGACCAAAAAACCGATACTATTACTTACATCCTTCTTGCTACTTTTTTTCTCCGCGAACCTAGTTCACGGACAAGAGGAGGATCCCTTTGTACCCTATAACATTCCTTCACAGAACCTGTTGAAGTTCAATAGATTTTTATTGAACCCAACCTTTTCAACGGTTCGTGAGGACAAGTCCTATATCAACTTGTTTCATAGAAACCAATCGGTTTCTTTTGATGACAACAATCAGGTATATTTCTTGAGTTATAGTGGTAGGGTAAGTGATCGAAGTGGTGTCGGTTTGTCATTATTTACCAATCGCGAAGGACTTTTCAACAACTTTGGTGTGCACGCTAACTACGCATATGGCGTGCGATTGGGCGAAGAGACCTCCTTTACTTTTGGAGCTAACTTTTCCTATTATCAAAGTGCCTTTAATCAAGACAGGGCCAATGCGGTTGAAGATGACCCTTTCTTGAATACGCTGGAAAGTAGCTCCTTGGTAAGTTTTCAACCTGGATTCAACCTTTCCATTGGGAGGTTTGATGTTGGTGGTTTCGCCGAAAACCTATTTGATTACAATCTGAAAAACAGTGAATCCGTAACTGATTTTGCTGAGAAAACCTATTCCGGTCACCTACAATATACCCATCAGTTTGAAAACGGAGCGGGGATTATGGAACAAGCACGGCTAATGCCTTTGGCGCGTGTTCGTAAAGTAGGTGATGAGAATCTGGTGTTGGGCGGAAACCTCATCTTGGATTTGCCAAAATTAGGGTGGATTCAAGCTGGATACGATGATTTCTATGGAGCATCTGCAGGCTTGGGGTTCAATCTGAACAAAAACCTATCCCTAGGGTATACCGTTGAAAAGGGTTTGACCAACAACTTTGAAAATTTTGGCGTTAGTCACGAAATTTCCTTGGCCTATTCCTTCACTCCAAACCTGACAGAAGACCGCGTAATGCTTGAAAAAGAAGGGGAGGAGCTTGTGGAAAACGAAAACGTGCCCCAAGACAGCCTCAACATTACGGACAAGGACCTTGAAATTGCCCAGCTCAAAGAAAAATTGGCCGAAAACGATGCCATCTTGGATGAGCTTTTAATGCGCCAAGACTCCATTGAAACCAACAGGCGACAAGACCTTGAAAAAAGGTTTGAAACTGTGATGAAAATGGTGCGTCGAGAAACCCGTGGCGAAAATCCTCAGCTAGAGGAAAAAGCCAAAGAAGTATATTTTGCCAATGCGGACAGTGCCGATCTAGTATCAACAAAGAACCAACCCCTGTCCAATCATGGTCTTTCCAACACAACTGCCGCCAAAAAAGTCATCCGACTAAATGACAATGGTGCCAACTCTAGAATGGCTAGCACCTCAGAAGTTAAAAAAGACAAGACTTATAGAGCCAAAAAAGCAACCAAAACCCATTTTAAATCCCATGCCATTCCAAATGTGGAAAGCGGGCATTATTTGATTGCCAATGTTTTCAAGAACGAGGACAATGCTACTGCTTTTGTGGAAAAATTGCAATCAGAAGGTATTGAAGCGGGGTACTTTACCAACCCAAAAAATGGCCTTAACTACGTTTATCTGAACGGATATAAAGATAAAAAAGAGGCCTTGAGCGCCTATCATTCCAACTTAAATGGTTCTTATCAAGGCGATGCTTGGGTAATGAACGTTAATGATGGAAACACTGGTTTTGGCGGATTCAGTGCCATGACCAATTCAAATGATTCAAAGTACGATGACGATGTACTTCATAAAAATGTAGCCAAAGCCAAGCTGGGCAAATCAAAAGCTGCCTATAGCACTTATAAAATAGGTGGTATTGGTTCTGGGTATTACATCATCGCCAATGTGTTTGAGAATGCTTCAAGTGCCAATCGATTTGTTAAAGAATTAAACGCCAAGGGGTTGAACGCCAGTTATTTTATCAATCCCGAAGATAACCACAGGTACGTGTACCTAAAGAAACACGAAACCTGGAATAACGCGCTAACCTCATACTACTCCAAACTAAACGCCTCGTATGATGACGAAATGTGGATCATGCGAATAAAACCAAACACTAACAGTTAACCATGACTAACCATATCTTTAAAACAGTTATTTGCCTTCTTGGCATTTGGCTAGTTGGCTATACGGGTCAAGCCCAGGTAGAAGTTCCTTTTACACCTAGGTTAGACAATTCGTATATAAACATTAAGGGTGATTATACCTTTCTTTCCAATGCCATCCTCAATAGGGTGGATGGAAGCAATGATGCCAATGACCCCTATAACGGTAGTTCCAACAACAACGGATTCCATAGGGATTATATAGATATTGATGGCGATCCATCAACCTTTAGTTCCAGTAGCTCTACCCTCTCAGTACCGGACTGTTCTAGAATTTATTGGGCCGGACTATACTGGTCCGCGAATTACCAACAAGAAGTGCTGAACAACAGCCAAATCTCTGGATTACCCGCAAATGATACGCAAAGGTTAGACTTTACTGCCATTAAATTCAAGGTGCCCGGCGGAAGTTACATTGACCTTGTAGCTGATAATAATCCTGACCCCGTAGGTGAGGAGGATGCCATTATCCATGATGACGTAAACTTTAAGGACTCCCCATATACCTGTTTTAAAAACGTAACCAACCATTTACAGGCCCTCGCAGACCCAGAAGGGGAATACACCGTTGCCAACGTTAGGGCAACTAGAGGAGTAAGTGTTGGAGGTGCCGGCGGATGGACCTTGGTTGTTATTTATGAAAACCCCACGCTTACAGGAAAGTACATCTCTGTTTTTGATGGATATGCCGGTGTTTCAGGAAGTGCCAGTGCAGATATCAACGTTTCAGGTTTTAATACCATTCCTGTTGGTCCAGTTAGGGCACGTTTGGGCGCCAGTGTTGTTGAAGGAGATAGAGGGATTACTGGAGACGCTTTTAGAATAGAGACCCCTATGAACCCAGGGTTCACCAGTCTTTCCAATGCGGCAAACCCCGCCAACAACTTTTTCAACTCTAACATTACCATTGATGGTGTAGATGTTACTACTCGGGATATCTATGCCACCAACACTTTAGGGTTTGACTCTGACATCTTTGAAATCAGTAACCCTTCCAACAGTATTATAGACAACGGAGAAACCGATGCAACCCTTAGGCTTTATACCCAAGGTGATGCCTTTGGTGCATTCTTGGTGACTTTCGGGGTAGAAATCATAGAGCCCAATATTGTTTTGGAAAAAAAGGTTGAGGATATTGCAGGAAACGATATTACTGGTGCCGGAGTAAACTTGGGTCAGTATTTGGATTATGTGTTGTCCTTCGTGAATACAGGAAATGACGATGCTGTGAACTATACTATCCGTGATATACTGCCAACCAATGTAACCCTGGATGAAACGTCTATTGATGTCCCCACTGGTGTTACCTATACCTACGATGCATTAACTCGGGAAGTGGTCTTTTCCATTCCTGATGGGTTAGTGGAAGAAGGAGATGGTATCGAAGAAATTAGAATGCGGGTACGGGTTGCAGAAAACTGTTTTGATTTTGTGGACGCCTGTACTGATGTTATTCAAAACTTGGCGTATTCCACCTACGAAGGTGAAATTAACGATAACCAAATTAGTGATGATCCCAGTGTATCCGATTTTGATGATTGTGGGTTTACCACCCCAGGAGCCACCAACTTTCTATTGGATGATTTAAGTGCATGTAACTTCACTAGAACCGTACAATTGTGCGGAACAAGTGTTGTTCTGGACGCTGGTGATAATTTTGACAATTATATCTGGTACCGTGATGAAAACGGAAACAGCGAGATAGATCTTGGAACAGACACTGTGATCAACGATGGCGATCCAGATGGTGATCCAAGTACCCTATTGGTTACCGAAATCGGGACCTATTTGGTAGATAAACAAGTAGCCGACCCTTGTAAGGATTTTATGGAAATCATTACTGTGGAGCTCTTTGGAAGTGTCCAATCCAACCCTATTACTGCGTTAATTAATGACACCTCCAACACGGTTGATGGTGAAATTGTGGTTTGCCCCAATGACGGAAGTGAGCTCCCCGAGATTTTCTTGTGCGGTCTTAATGATACCGAGTTGATCCAAGTAAACATTCCAGATGCGCAGAGCATTGTTTGGGAACAATTGGATGAAGCCAGCTGTGCTGCATCAACCCAAGACTGCGCTAACACCAATACGGGCTGTACCTGGAACACGGTTGATACCGGAAACGATTTCTTGGCCTCTAATTCTGGTCAATATCGCTTGGTCATCAACTACCAGAACGGATGTTTTACCCGGTTCTACTTCAATATATATAAGAACCCCTTGAACCCACAATACATTTCAGAGGACATAATTTGTGATACCGATGGATTCATCACCGTTACAAATATGCCTGCTAACTATGAGTATCGATTGATTGACCAGACTAACGGGAACGTTTTGGTTCCATACCAAACAGGTCAAACATTTACCATAACCAACAATGGTGCCTATGCCGTTGAAATGAGGCAACAAGGCGTTACTGATGGATGCGTTTTTGTTCTGGACAATATTGGTATTCTAGACAGAAACTTTCAAGTTGATGTGACCACAAAAGAAGTGGATTGTAATGGATTGGGAGAGATTTCCATTTCCGCCCTCAATGTAGAGGCCCAATACTATTACGAAATTTTTCAAGGTGGTGTCTCCGTGGATGATTTTGGTCCATCTATGGACAACGATTACACTTTTGAAAACCTTGGTGCAGGAGTCTATGATGTAACCGTTACAACCGATGATGGATGTAGTTATACCGAACAAGTTACAATAGAGGATACCACAGACCTTGATTTAGAGGCTAGAATCTCACAGCATATTACCTGTAGAGAAGGGAATATTTTAATGGAGTCCACAGGAGGTAAAACCCCACACACCTATGCGATTTGGAGGTTTGTGGACACGAATGGTATCACGCAAATCTCATACCCAACCGTAAACGATGTTCCCGGTTCGGCCTATCAGACCAGTCAAATTTTTGACATCTATGATCCAGGGGATTACACCTTTGTGGTGGTGGACCGTAACAACTGTCATTCCATTTCAAACACGGTTTCCATAGAGCTTAGGCCAGAAGCGGAGTACAATGCAACTTCTGTGAACCATGTGCTTTGTAATGGCGATGCTTCCGGTTCCATTCAATTTAATCTTGTTGACGACAACGGATATCAACTTACTTATTATCTGTTTGATGCTACTGGGTTTGATGAAAACAACTATGACATTACCAATGCCTTGGCCACTAACACCTCAGGTAACTTCCCTGGTTTGTCCAATGGTGATTACGCCATAGTGGTAAACCAAAGGAAAGGGAGTGCTTCTTGTGATTATTTTGAATACCACACCATTTCTGCGCCGGCAACAGCCATTTCAGGAACTGCAGCTCTAATTCAGGATTATACTTGTTTGCAAGATGGTGTCATTGAAGCGCAGAATGTAACTGGGGGAACTGCTCCTTACTCCTACAGTATTGATGGTGTAAACTTTGTTAGCGGTGCGGGAGCTGAAACCTTCACAGGATTGACAAGTGGCACCTACACCATTACTGTTAGGGATGCCAACGGATGTACTTTGGATACAAATCCCATTACTTTAGATCCATTAAACCCTCCAACAGATTTAACATTTACGGCTTCCAACCCAAGCTGCCCGGTATTTACTTCGGATGTTACCGTTTCTGTGGTTGGTGGAAACACTCCATTTGTTTTTGAAATCATCTCGCCTTCTGCCATTGCTGCAACCTCAACTTCTGGCGGTTCAGCAGATTTTGATGGATTGGCCCCCGATACATACATTTTTAGGGTAACAGATGATAAAGGATGTACCTATGATGAATCATTCACCATAGATCCAGTTACCGAAATTGCCGTGGTGGGTCAACTTGTAGGCAACATTACCTGTTTTGGTGCTTCTGATGGTGAATTGTTATACACCATAAGCAACTTCAACACGGATTATGATTACTCCGTAACAGGCCCAGCCACTTTTTCGGGAACTGCAGAGACCAACAATACAATCTCATTGAACGGATTGGCGGAAGGAACCTATACCATCACCGTTACAGACAACTTTACCAACTGTACCGATACTGCTAATGTAACCATCAACGCACCTCCTTCAGCTTTAACAGCCAGTGAGTCGGTTACACAGCCTACCTGTCCTTCACCGGGGTCTGTGACCATTACCGGTTCAGGTGGATGGGGTAGTTACACTTATGAAATTACTGCTGGGCCAGCAACTTTTGGCCCGCAAGCCAATGGTCTCTTCAACAACTTGACCATCGGTGGAACCTATACCTATACTGTTACTGATGCCAATGGTTGTGTTTTTACAGACACATTTGATATTATTGATGCCGTACCTCCTGTTTTAGCCATTGTACCTAATGATATTTGTTATGATGACGCTGTAGGCCTTACCTTGACTGCCAACGTTACCTCTGGTGGTGATGGTAATTATGAATACAGCCTTAATAGTGGTCCTTTTGGTACAAATAACGTATTCACTGGGTTGGGACCTGGCTCGTACACCATCCAAGTTAGGGATGGAAATACCTGTACGGACACAGCTTCAATCACTATTGACCCAGAGTTGAGTGTTGTTGCTTCCGCTCCAAACATTACCGCATGTACCACTGACACCGATATTAACATTACCGCTGCTGGTGGTGATGGAAGTTATGTCTATGCAGTAGTTGTTGATGGGGTTACCCCTAATGCTGGGGATTTCTCTACCACCAACCCGGTTACGGTAACCGGTGCTGGAGATTATGACGTGTATGTCCGTGATAACAATGGTAATGCCGGATATTGTCAAGCCTCATACGATATTACAGTTGCCCAAGACCCTCCTTTAGCCATTTCTGTATCCGATTCAGGAATCTTGTGTAGTGGTGAGGCTCAGGCCACCATTACCATCACCGCTTCAGGGGGTGAAGCTCCTTATCAATACAGTATCAACAATGGGGCGACTTTCCAAGCTTCAAACACCTTTGTAAACCAAGCCGCTGGTAGTTACAACATCAGGGTTAGGGATGCCAATAACTGTATCGTTAATCAAATTTATACCATTACCGAACCCTTGACTCTTTCCGCATCTGCTGCTGTTACGCAATTGGCAGAGTGCAATCCAGGGTTGGGTGCCGAAGTTAGAATCACCAATGCCATTGGTGGAACTGCTCCTTACGAGTACAGTTTTAATGGTGGAACCAGCTATGGTGCAAGCTCTATCGGCTATTTGTTACCGGGAACCCATACCGTGTATATTAGGGATGCCAATCTATGTACCTACCCGATGACGGTGACCATAGATCCAGAGCCAACGCCGCCAAATGTAACCCCTACCATTGACTACGAATGTGATGGCGAAGGTACTGTGACACTTACTCCAGATAGTGCAGATTTTGATTATACCTACGAGCTGGATGGAACTCCAAACACCCCTGCAGATTCAAACGTATTCAACAATGTTACGGTTGGAAGCCATACCGTAACCGTAAACTATACCAGTAATTCAGCCCCAAGCCCAAGTGTGTTGTTGCTGGAAACTTTTGGAACCGGACCCAACACCAGTATTCCAGAAGTAGACCCTGCCTATTGCTACGAACCCCAAGATGGTAGTGCAAGTCTTTGTGGTTTTGGCACGGACACCCATATTCAAGATGGGGAATATTCAGTAACTCAACTTATTGTAAACCCTTATGGCAGTTGGTTAAGTCCTAATGATCATTCAGGAATGGCCAACGGTAGATTCTTGGCTATGAACGTTGGTGGTGCAGTAGGACCAAACGGAATCATCTATGCCAAAAGAAATATTGAAGTGGTTGCTAACCGCGACATCACCATTTCTTTGTGGGCTTTCAATTTATTGCGCAATGGGCAAGGAGGTGCTGATCCAGATATTGATATTCAACTAGTGGATGGTGTAGGAACTGTTATTGCCAGTACAACTACGGGCCAAGTTCCAAAAAACAATGGTGCCAACGATTGGCAGAACTACAGTGTGACCCTAAATCCCGGTGCCAACAGCAATCTGGATATTGTAATCCGAACCAATTCCGCTGTAACGGGAGGTAACGATATAGCCATCGATGATATTGAAGCTTTCCAAACTCCCGAAGTGTGTTCTGGAACATTGACCGTTAATGTAAATGTGGAGGACGGGCATGCTTTTGATGTTGGAATTACTGCCTTTTCAAACCTTACTTGTAACAGTGCCGCAGATGGTTCCATTACTTTTGAGGCCGAAAACTTTGAGCCAGGAACTGGATTTACTTACCAAGTAGATGGTGGTGCGGTTTCTGCTGCCCAATTTGCCAGTCCAATAACCATAAACGGTTTGGCTGCGGGAGCTCATACCATCGTCATTACAGACCTTAGAGATCCTTCGTGTACCACAACCTTAAATCAAACTTTAACGGAACCCAATCCATTGGTAACTTCTGCTTCGGTTACCAGTGTAATGACGTGTACCAATGGTGGAGCAACTATTACTGCTTCTGCAACAGGAGGAACGCCAGCTTATCAATACCAATTAGAGGACAACGTTGGAGGTGTTTTAGTGGCCTATCAGTCTTCCCCTATTTTCTCTGGATTGGCTGCGGGAGATTATATTGTTAGGGTCAGGGATACCAACCTTTGTGAAGACCCAACCGATGCTGTCATTACAGTTATACCACCAGAAACCATAACCTTTACTTCCACTCCAACAGCATGTTACAGCGGAAATAACGACGGAACTATACAAGTGGATGTTACGGATGGTAATGGAAATTATCAATTTAGTCTCAATGGTGGCCCTTGGATCACTCCAAGTCCTGCAGCGTCCACAACACATACCTTTGCTGGGCTTGCCTCCGGAAACTACACCATTAATGTTAGGGATGGTTTTGGATGTGTGGGCACCCTACAAAACATCACCATTGAAGACGCTTTGGAAGCTTCTGTGGATGTTGTTGACATCAGTACTTGTGCAGATGGAAGTATCACTGTTAATGCATCAGGAGGTGTTCCCAACTTGGAATATGCCTTTGTATTGAATGGTGGTGACCCAACCGGACTTTTCTCCACCACCAATGTATTCCCTGTCACCGCAGGTAATGATGGTGTTTATGATGTGTATGTTCGCGACAACTCGGCTACAGTTCCTTTCTGTGAGTTTATGGAAACAGTGACTGTGAACCCAGCCACTCCATTAACCATGACGGTTACCCCAACGGATCCTGAGTGTCATGATGGAACAGGTTCCATTTTGGTTAACATTACTTCAGGAATCAGTCCATACACCATACAAATTATTGATGTGGATAACGGAGGTGCGTCTAACCAGACCAATACCAATGTGTTGGCTTCAAGTAGAACGTATTACAACCTAATGCCCGGGGATTACACCATTAATGTAACCGATGCAACGGGTTGTACCATTACCGAGACACAGACAATAAATAATCCAGATGAGCTTACTGGTGTTGTAACAGGAGTTACCCCTGCCACGTGTACCGGTGACCCAAATGATTTCGGCTTTGGTTTCTCTGGATATCCAACCACTTTGGGAACCATTCAATTTAGTGATGATGGTGGGGCTACATGGATTGGCGACAATTCCAACCCTGGAACTTCCGATCAGTTTACAGGTTATACCTCAGGTGAAACTGTTTATCCTTCCATGAGAACTGTGGATGGCTCAAACAATACTATTTGTCAGACAGACCTTCCTCCTTTCATTATTCCATACCCATTGGATGACTTGGACATTACCATATTGCCCATCATTGTGAATTGTAATGAGCTACAAGTTACCGTAAGGGGACAGAACGGTACGGCACCATATGAATATGCGTATTCAGATGACCCCGCCAACTTTAACCCTGCCACCGCAACTTGGACTGCACCATTACCTTTGGGAACCACCCATACATTTACAGGATTGGTGCCCGGAAGAACGTATACTTTCTATGTTAGGGACAATGCGGGCTGTGTGCGTCAAAGTAACGTAAATGTGAATGACATCATCACCGTTCCTTTGGAGATTACTTCAAGTATAACTCCAAGCTGTAATGGTGCAAACAACGGAAGTATCACCTATACAGTAACCGATAATCAAGCTCCTTTTGAAACACAGTTTAGATGGACGTTGTACGACATGAGCTCTGGTTCTGCTGTTTTTGTAACGGACAGTGGGGGAATAGTTCCTTTCTCAACTCCACAACAAGATGTTACCATAACCAATTTGGCCCCAGGCAACTACTTTATAGAAGTTGTTGAGGTTGACGGTTCAAACAATGATAGCTGTGTTGGTGCAACAGAAAATGAGTTGCTTATAGAGCTCGACCCATTGAGTGGAACACCAAATGTGCTTCAGGACATTAGTTGTGATACACCTGGACTTATTGAGGTACAAAACCCTCTTGGTGGTGGTGGAATCTATACCTACACTGTAACTGGACCTGCTCCTTTCACAACCATTGTGGCCACATCGGATAACCCTATTGAGATTCCCGCCAATTCTCCAGCAGGAACCTATTCTGTTTCCATGCAGGATCAATATGGTTGTGCTACTCCATTGGGCGATGTAATCTTAGATTTGACCCCAAACCCAACCATAGATAATATTACAGTGGATAACTGTATGTCACCTGCTACAGTGACCATTTCTGCAACCAGTGTGGCCCCACAAATCTTCTATTCTTTGGATGGTGGTACCACCTACGAAGACAATAGCGGTATTTTCAACAATATTGCTCCCGGAACGTATAATGTTTCCATTTTGGACAGCAACGGATGTATTGCCACCAGCAATGTTACGGTGTACCCACTGCTTCAAGCCAGTGCAACATTGACCAAATTGTTGGATTGTTCCGTTAGTCCAGATGCCGAAATTACCATTGATGTACTTCAAGGTTCTGGTGACATTCTAGGATTTGCTGGAAGCTATGATTACGAAATTTCAGATGGTTCAGGTGTTGTAGTGGGCAGAACCACCCTGCCAAGTAATCCTTTTGTATTCAGCACAACAACGGTTGAGGATTACACCATAACCATTTACGATAATAACACCGATTCTCCAGAATGTTCAAGGGTATTTAATGTGTCAGTTCCCCCTGCCATTTTACCTTCCTTCAACATTACTTCTTTTGATGACGTTACCTGTAATGGAGATGCAGACGGTACCATTTCGGTGGCTGCTGTTGATAATGGCACAGGACCGTATACGTTTGAAATCATTTCAGGCCCAGGTAGTTCTGCTTCGTTCCCAATTGCCCCAACCACGAGCAATGCCACTACGGCTACATTCACGGGATTGGAAGGAACCGCAGCCGGAATCACCTATACCATTGAGATAACTGCTGCAAACGGTTGTACTGCAACTGAAACACAGGTAATTACCCAACCCGACCCAATCGCTAACGTAAATGCCAGTGTGGTTGAATTTGGTTGTACCTCTGGAAACAATAGGGACAATTCCACTATTACAGTGGACACAGGTTCAATTACAGGTGGAAGTGGTACGTATGTGATCTATGAGTTCATCAATGACCAAGGCACCCCAGCTACAGGTGATGATGTTGTGGTCCAATCCGGATCTAACAATGTCTACACAGAAACCAATATGGCCGGAGGTAGCTACATCATCAACGTATATGATGAGAATGGCTGTGTCGGAACAACTACAGAAACCATTGCTCCTTTCGATCAATTGTTATCTGCCAATGTTGCTGTTGATGCTGTAGCTACCTGCGTTACCGGTGAAGATATTACCATCACCGCAACCGGTTCTATCACCAATTCCACAACAACACCCGGAAATTATGAGTTTAGATTGTTACCCGCCGGTGTGTTCCAAGCTTCTGGAAGCTTTACTGGATTGAGCGTGGGAACACATAACTTTGAAGTAAGAAACTCCGTAACAGGGTGTATCATTGGCGTATCACATACCGTTGCCGATCCTGAGGTATTGGATTTAAATGTGGTAAGCACTACTGACATTACCTGCTTTGGTGCAACAGATGGTGAAGTTGAACTGAACTTGGTTGACGCTTCAAGTGTAACCTATGCAAGTGCGACCAGCTACACCTTATATTACGACATCAACAACACCCCAGCCAACTTAGCCGATGATGTAACCACTACTGGCTCTGATGCCAATGGTAACTTTACCATTACAGGCTTGGCAGCTGGAACATACTATATTGAGGTTACAGACACCAACCCTCCTGGTTCTGCTTGTGTATATGCAGAATCATTCACCATTGCTGGACCTGCTGCTGCAATCAGCGGAACTACTCAAGTTACTCCAATAACCTGTGTTGGCAACGATGGTATTATTGAAATTATCAACGTAGCCGGAGGCTGGGGAGGTTACAGTTATTATGTGGGCACTTCTGCTCCTTCAGGGCCTGGTGACTATGTGGCCAGCCCATCTTTTGGTACGCTAGCTCCTGGCACATACGAGGCTTGGGTGATGGATTCCAGTGGATGCGAGCAAATGGTACAAAACAACATTGTATTGGCTGACCCAACGCCAATCACAGCAACCTTGCAAATCAATCAGGACAACTGTACCAACCTTCAAGGAGAGATTGAAGTTATTGGAACTGCAGGAGGACAAGGCAGTAACTATACCTATCAGCTTATCCGTAATGGGTCTAATGTTGGTTCACCTCAGACCAGCCCTGTTTTCACTGGATTGGGTGCTGGAAGTTACGAGGTGTTGATTGCCGATCAATGGACTTGTACCACAACCATTGGGCCAGTTGAACTCTTGGATGCCATGGTAGCGACCACTACCGTAGTAAAACCTATTGATTGTACCGTAGATCCGGGGGGAAGAATCACCGTAAATGTGAGTGGTGGTTCATCCAACTTAACCTATGACGTTCTTTTCCCAGACGCTGTTACAACACTTACCAATGCAACTGGCGTGTTCACAGGACTTACACAGCCTGGTATATACACCTTTACCATAACGGATAACGATACGGCTACGCCATGTACGGTAACCGTTACACAAGAGTTGGACGATAGGGTTATCCCCATAATTGACGATGTCATAATGGACCCTGTGAACTGCTTTGGTGGTTCTGATGGTAGTTTGACCGTGGTATTGGATCCTGCCTCTGTGGTAGATCCGGTGTATACCTATGAGCTTTATGAAATGTCAGATTTGGTTACGCCATACCGTTTTGCACAAAGCAGTGCCATCTTTGATAACCTTCCTGCTGGAGATTACCGAGTTCGTGTAATTTCTTCAAGAGCCTGCGAGGATTTCTATGATGCTTCGGTTACAGAACCAGCGGTGTTGACTGCTACAGCGACAGCTACGGATTTTGTGTGTAATCCAAACAACTCCGTGAGCACCTCAACAATTACCGTTACACCGGTGGGCGGTACAACGAATTACGCATACAGTTTGAACAATACCAACTTCCAGGCTTCCAACACATTTACTGTGATTGATACTGGGGTTGACCAAAATATTACGGTCTATGTTAGGGATGCCAATGGTTGTACCACAACGGCTTCCGTAATGATTCCTACAATCAATGCCTTTACTGTAAGTGTAACCCAGAATGTGGCCATTAGTTGTGCCAATCCTGAAGAAGTGTTGTTGACGGTTTCAGATAATGGCGATGTGGCTAACACCTATACCTTTGAATTGTTGCCTATTGGAAATCCTTACGGATCAGCTCCAACAATATTAGGCAATACTACAGCTACTTTTGAATTGACAAACCCGGGTACATATACCTTCAGGGTAACCGATAATGCAACAGGTTGTTACGTAAACACAGCTCCATATACCATAGCTCCATATGACCTAATCGATGTGGTGGCCACGGCTACCGCTCCTGCAGTGTGTTTTGGCGGTGCTGGCACCCTTGAAATCAATGTAACTGGGTACTCTGGAACCTATGATTATGAGGTGTTCCGTTCTAACGGTACCACAACGGGTATAACCGGAAGTGCAAATACCACAACCAATCCGTTGTCCATTACAGACCCTGCCTTGGTAGGTGGTAATTACTTTGTTCGTGTTACCGAAACCGCAAATCCATTGTGTGTAGAAGATTCCAATACCATAACCATTGTTTCACCAAGTGCACCATTGGCCGTAACTCCTCAGCAAGTAGCTAGTGTTACCTGTACCAATAATCAAGGGGAAATATTGGTCTCCCCTACAGGCGGATATCCTCCTTACGATGTTGTATTGACCAACACAACCACTGCACAAGTGTATACTGTTAACAATGTATACAGCAATTTGTTTAGTGGTCTGTCCGCAGGTATATTTGATGTTCAGATTACAGATAACAACGGATGTGTAATCAACGAGCCGATACCTTTGGTTCAGCCGGCATTTATCACTTCCGATATAGCAGCTTCAACAACTATGTTGACCTGTTACGGAGATACCACTGCATCTATCTGGGCTGAAAATGAAGCCGGTGGAGAAGGGGTTTATGAATATCAGTTAAATATCTATGATGCCACTGGAACAACAATTGTATTTACTTCTGGAGAGCAATCTTCCGATACCTTCAACAATTTAGGTGCTGGAATCTACAGCATCACCGTAACCGATGGTTGGAATTGTGATGTGGAAACGCTCCCTGTTACCATTTCTGAACCCAATCAGGTATCGGCATCTCTGGTTCAATTGAGTGCATTGACCTGTTTAAATCAAGCCGAAATCAGATTGACAGCGGCTGGAGGTTCAGGTTCGTATGAATACAGCTTAGATCAAACAACATGGACAGCAATGACAGGTAATACCGCAACCATTTCAGTGGGTGCTGGAATTTACCAATACTATGTCCGTGACATTCCTGGAGGTTGTACTTCGCAAATCTCAAATCAGGTGAGTATCGATATGGTTCCGCCATTGACCATCAACATAGATGATTCTGCGGCCTTTATCAACTGTATGGGTGAGTCTACAGCAAGTATTAGGGCCCAAGCTACTGGAGGTCTGGGCAATTACCAATATGAACTCTTTGGTGATGCCGCCTTGACCAATCTATTGAGCGGTCCAGGAAGCAATGGTACCTTCAACAATCTCCCAGCCGGAAGCTACTTTGTGCGCGTCACCAGTCAGGATTGTGAAGAGGTGTCGAACGAGATTCTCATTATTGACCCTGCTCCATTGCAAGTTGATAATCAAAGCTCAACTGATGTTACCTGTGCGGGTATGGACGATGGTACCATTACTGTTGAGGTTTCCGGAGGAACTGGTGAGATTTTCTATGCCATTTCACCTAATCTTGACCAATTTGATACAGAAAATACATTCACGGATTTGGCTCCAGGTATTTACGATGTAATCGCTCAAGATAGAAATGGTTGTTTCATGACCTTCCAGTTTGAGATAATTCAACCCCAGCCTTTAGAGGCCGAGGCCATCAACATTATGCACGAAGTATGCTTTAACAGTGCTGATGGTGCATTTGAATTGCAGATTACCGGTGGTACGGCTCCGTACGAGACAGCCTTGAACTCCAATGCGGATGCTGATTTTGTGCCGAATCAAACGGTATTCCAAGATTTGGCCGCTGGAACCCATGTGGTGTTTGTTCGTGATGCCCTAGGTTGTGAGACCAATGTTTTTGTGGAAATAGAACCTGGTGTTAATCTGAACGCAATAGTTACACCCATGTATGAGTGTACTGGAAATATCCCCGATAATTTCTTGGATATTGTTTTTGAAGACCCAACTGTTTCTGCTGATGTGTTGTATGCGTTGGATTCAACCAATCCAGCGGATATGCAATTGTCTTCAGACTTTAGAAACATGGCTCCTGGTAACCATTACATCACTATAGCACACGCAAATGGTTGTATGGCCACATACGATTTCAATATAGAGGGATATGAGCCATTGACCTTGGTTCTTGAAAACAACAACATCAACCAGATCACCGCTGTTGCATCTGGTGGGGTGGAAGAGTATACCTTCTATTTTGATGATCGTAACAATGGTACGGACAATACTTTCTACATCAATAGAACAGACACATATACCGTAACTGTAATAGATCAGAATGGCTGTGAAGTTTCTGCAGAGATATTCATGGAGTTCATTGACATTGAAATGCCAAACTTTTTTACTCCAGATGGAGATGGCCTAAATGATATGTGGATTCCAGATAATATGGAAGGCTTCCCAGATGTACTAATTACCATTTATGATCGTTATGGTAGAGTAGTGGAAAAGATGACTCGGGATACCCAAGGTTGGGATGGAGAATACGATGGAAAACCGTTACCAACAGGAGATTACTGGTACGTGATACGTCTTAATGGCGAAAATGACGATCGCGAGTTCATAGGCCACTTTACCTTATATCGACAATAACGCTTAACCTGCAGAACCACAATGTTTAAAAAAGCATATTCATCAGTCTTACTCTTCCTTTTGGCCTTTACGGTCAAAGGACAGGAGTTGACCATACCCCAGCTTTCACAATATATTGCTGATAACCCCTTTATCATGTCCCCAACCTATGCCGGAATTGGGGACCACATAAAGGTTCGTTTAAATGGGTTAACGCAATGGGTTGGGATAGAAGATGCCCCAGATACCCAGACTTTGGCAGCGGATGCCCGAATTGGGAATCGTTCTGGTTTGGGAATGCTTCTGTATAATGATAGTAACGGTGAAACCAAACAAAGGGGGGCGCGGGTCTCTTTTGCCCACCATTTGACTATAGACCGGTATGATGATATCTTTTTATCCTTCGGTATATCCTATAACTTCAACCAGTTTAGAATTGATGTAGAAAATTTTAGGGAAAACAACGGACAGCTTCCTACTGATGACAAGGCTACTACCAACCATAATTTTGATCTAGGAGTTCTGTATCGGTATAATAAATTCTATTTCAGTTTGAACGCATCCAACATTTTGAACAAGAATTTGGAGCAGTTCAATCCCGTTTTTGAACCAAATACCCTAAGAAATTACTATGTCTATACCGGATATAGCATTTCCAAGAACAAAAACAGTAAATTGGAGTTGGAGCCTTCCGTTTTCTTTCAATGGTTTGAAAGTGATAATCGTTCCGTTACTGATTTGAATGCCAAGTTTCGTTTTCACGATTTTGAAGATTACTATTATATCGGGGCCACCTATCGTTTCTTGAACGACCAATTGGGTAAACCTTTATACATTGCCCCCATCGCTGGATTGAAGAAAAACAACTTCTATTTTGGGTACTCCTACCAAGTCATCACCAATGAAATTTTGGGATACAGTACAGGAACCCATGTGGTTACCGTTGGAATGGATCTTTTTCAAGGCATAAGCAACTGTAGATGTATGTATTGATTTTGTTGGTTTTACCCTATTTTTGCGCTGTTTAAAGCAATGGTGTGGGAAAAATTAGGGTAAACAACATCAGGATACATTCCAATCACGGATGTTTAAAAGAGGAAATGCTCATTGGGAGTGATTATAGAGTAGATTTGGAAATCTCTGCTGATCTTTCCCTTCCTTCGGCATCGGACAAACTCAGTGAAACTGTAGATTATGTTCATTTAAACAATATTGTAAAAGAGGAAATGGCCATACGTTCCAACCTCTTGGAACACGTTGCAAAACGAATCATAGACCGTATTTTCAGGGAAATAATTGAGGTTACCAAAGTAGCTGTTCAAGTTTCAAAAATCAATCCACCCATAGGGGGTGATGTGGAAAGTGTTACCGTTTTTTTAGAGTTTGAAAGGCCCAAATAATCGTTTGGGTAACCTAAAAAAAGTAGTACCTTTGCACTCCAAAATGGCATCGTGGCCGAGTGGCTAGGCACAG
Organism: Flagellimonas marina; assembly: GCF_042651185.1. NCBI lineage: Bacteria > Pseudomonadati > Bacteroidota > Flavobacteriia > Flavobacteriales > Flavobacteriaceae > Flagellimonas > Flagellimonas marina. Next base: position 586,312 of record NZ_JBHSCL010000009.1, read on the forward strand.
CTCTGCAAAAGCTTGTACAGCGGTTCGAATCCGCTCGATGCCTCTGCAACCCAACAAATCTGTTGGGTTTTTTTATGGGTTCATGTGTTCTATGCGTTGTATTCCCCTTTTTATGTTGAACTCATCCTTTGGAAGAAATCCTTTGGTAATCAATACAATACCACACATTATTAGTACAATTCCAAGTCCTTTTTTAATAAGTACAATTCGCTCCTTGGTCAAATACTTTTTTAGTTGCTTGGCCAATAGAATCTTTATCAAATCTGTACTGAAATAAACAATAAGTACCGTGCTAAAAAAAACCATCATACGGTTAGGGTGGTTGTCCAAACTCGGTCCCACCACTATGAGAAGGCCTAACCAAAAAGCCAACACCCCTATATTGATGAAGTTCAATAAAAAACCTTTTACCATTAAAGTCAGGTATGTGCCCTTTTTTGCCCGTAATCTTGCCTTTTTACCATCCTTTTTCACGAAAAGTACAATGCCATAGACCAAAAGAATCATTCCCCCAAAAACAAAGAGTCCTGGTTGGTTGCTCAAGTTTTCCAATAATTGAAAACTACTGAAATAGGCAATGAGCAAAAAAACAATATCCGCTAAAATCACTCCAATATTCAGGCTTACCCCTGCCCTGAATCCTTTTGTGGCACTTGTTTCCAACAACACAAAGAAAACAGGCCCAATCATAAAGCTCAGTAAAAATCCTAACGGTATGGCTGCCTGTATATCATCGATCATCTCACTTATTGCACTCTTTTAATTTTTCCACCAAATACAGCACTCTCATCCATTTTTTTTGGATCTCCGTAGACCAATACTTCACCACCAGCCTTTACATTGGCCTTTACATAATCAGTGGCGTATATTTCAGCGTTTCCACCGGCATTCACGGTAATGGTGGTAAATTTGGTCTTAAATGTTCGTCCGTTATAGGTACCGCCCGTATTGATGATAACATCTTGATTATTGGAAAATCCTGCAGCCAATATCTCTCCCCCTGAAACCGATTTGATCAACAACTGATCTACTTGGCAATTGATTTCCAATAGGGCACCTTCTTGCGCTTTCAATTCCAAAATATCCTGAACATAGGTTTCATCTGACGAAATACGGGCATCTTCATTCACATCAATAACCTTAAGGATTTCGGTGTGATATAAATCCACATACGTTCGGTATCCACTGAACATTTTGGTCACTTCCATTCTAATTTTTAAGACACCATCATTATTTACAACGGCTACTTTATGGGTGTTAGCTCCGCTGATGACCGCTTTGTTTTCCTTGGATTTAATCAAACGTACCGAAATACCATCAAAAGCCTTTACTTCTGTAAACTTTTGAAGCTCCACGGTAAACTCCTCTTGAGCCATCACTACCTGAAACGACAGGCTCAACAAAAGGATTATGTAGGTTTTCATACTATAAAAATTTGGTTCTCAATAGAATAACAAATTTTATTCCAAAATAGTATCATTCCTTCTTACCAATCAACGAAAAGTCCAAATGACGTTTTACCAAATCGGTATCCTTGACCATTACGTAAACTTCATCTCCCAATTGATATACTTTTTTTCTTCGTTCCCCAACAATGGCGTATTGGCGTTCATCAAAAACGTAATAATCATCCTTAATATCACGAATCCTAACCATTCCCTCACATTTATTCTGAATTATTTCCACATAAATGCCCCATTCGGTAACTCCTGAAATTACACCCAAAAACTCTTGATCCTTATGGTCTTCCATAAACTTGATCTGCATGTATTTAACCGAATCCCGTTCTGCATTGGCCGCCAATAGTTCCATATCTGAAGAATGTTTGCATTTTTCTTCATAAAGGGTCTCTTTGGGTGGTTTGCCACCATCTAAATAATGCTGCAGTAAACGATGCACCATTACATCCGGATATCTTCTAATTGGCGAAGTGAAATGCGTATAATATTCAAATCCCAACCCGTAGTGTCCAATATTTTCTGTGGTATAAATGGCCTTGCTCATACTGCGTATGGCCAAAGTATCCACGAGGTTTTGTTCCTTTTTTCCTTTTACATCTTCTAAAAGTTGGTTCAGCGAACTGTTGATGCTTTTTCTGTCCCTTAGGTTAATACTATGTCCAAAACGTGAAATAACGCCGTTCAAGGCCAATAGTTTCTCTTCATCAGGTTCATCATGTACCCTGTAAACAAAGGTTTTCTTTTGTTTGCCAATAAATTCGGCGACTTTACGATTGGCCAATAGCATGAACTCCTCTATAAGTTTATTGGCATCTTTTGATTCTTTGAAGTAAACGCCTTCGGGTTCATTATTTTCATCCAAATTGAAGCGCACTTCAATCTTATCAAAAGAAATGGCCCCTGCATCCATACGGGCTCTTCTCATAATTTTTGCCAATTCATCAAACTTGAGTATAGCCTCTTTTACAGCATCAGAAACCGTGTAGGCATCCCCTCGAATGGAAATGTCTTTTGGAATCTTGGCCTGTTTCGTTTCAATAATATGCTGTGCCTCTTCATATGCAAAGCGTTCGTTGGAATTGATTGCCGTTCTACCAAACCACTGGTTGATTAATTTGGCCTTCCCATCCATTTCAAAAATGGCAGAAAACGTATATTTTTCCTCATTGGGTCGTAGCGAACAGGCATTGTTGGACAACACTTCTGGAAGCATGGGAACCACACGATCCACCAAATAAACAGATGTGGCCCTATTGAATGCCTCATCTTCCAAAATGGTATCAGGAACTACATAATGCGATACGTCCGCAATATGAATTCCTATCTCATAATTGCCATTTTCCAATTGTTGAAAGGAAAGGGCATCATCAAAATCTTTGGCATCTTTTGGATCTATTGTAAAGGTGAGCACATCTCGCATATCCCTTCGTTTTGCAATCTCCGATTCTTTAATGGAGGTATCCAAGGTTTTTGCAAATTGTTCTACCTCGTACGGAAACTCATAGGGTAGTCCATACTCCGCCAAAATGGAATGTATCTCCGTATTGTGTTCACCAGGTTTGCCCAGTACCTCTAGTACTTCACCATAAGGTGAATCAGCATCATCGGGCCAATCACCAAGTTGTACCAAGACTTTATCCCCGTCATTTGCCTTTTTAAGCTTTTCCAGAGGAATGAAAATATCCGTATACATTTTTGGGTCCGTGGGCCGAACAAAAGCAAAGGTTTTTTGCTTGTCAACTATCCCCACGTAAGAGGATTTTCTTCGTTCCAAAACCTTTGAAACTTCACCTTCAGGTCGTTTTCCATTTCGTTTGGGTTTCAAGAAAATCTCAACCATATCCCCATGAAATGCTTTATTGATCCTATTGAAGGGGACAAAGATATCGTCATCTACATCCTCAACAATAACATAAGCGTTACTGCTTGTGGTCATATCTACCTTACCTGTAAAGTAGGTATGGAGGCTTGGTTTTTTCTGGTATTTGCCCCGTTCCACCTCTACAATTCTGTCCGTAGCTTTAAGTTGCCCTAAACGTTTGATGAGCGAATTTCTATCCTGGGTATCCGTTATTCCTAACTTTGAGGCTATCTGTTTGTAGTTAAAGCTTTGGTTGGGCTCTTTTTCCAGAACTGTGAAAATGCCTTTGGTTATTTCATTCTTCCGCTGACTCCTGTTCCTCTTCTTTTTCTTTGACATTAACGTCCTTATTTTTTTGAAAAATACAAATTATAATTCTTGACTAACCAACAAAGGTAAAGTAATCCGTATCACAAGGTGTTTTATCAACAAATAGTATAATAACATCTTTTCTTTCTTTTAAAAATTAAAAAAAATGATGATGATGATAGACTGTTGAAATGTGGAATAATTTTTTTTGCTATTTCTTGCTTTGAACAGGTGAAGTTTTTTGTTCACACTTTTTCAGATTCAAATATTGAAGATAATCAACCCTTTAGATTTTTTATGAACGATTTTTAATAACTGTTTTCAACATGAATTTATTGAAAACTTAATATTGATTTAATGTTAACTATCGCTATTTTTTGTTCCCAATAGGTTGATTAATTTTTAAAGGAATATCATCTCTACATTAAGAAAATTGTGTACTGGATTTATTTTTAGAAATAACAAAATTTAATTGCTCTTAGTTTTCTTAAAAAGATCAACAAAATGAGCAAAATGTTAATCTGTTGTTTTACAACACTATGCAAGGATTCGTTGTTTTTTATCAACACGGCCACTCAAAAAGAATTGTACCTTTGTAATCCATTGGATTAATACAACAATCATGAAAATAGCCATAGGAAACGATCACGCTGGAACCGATTATAAGTTAGCCATTATGGGGCTTTTAAAATCAAAAGGAATTGAAGTCATAAATTATGGTACCGACGGTACCGATAGTGTGGATTATCCAGACTTTGTACATCCCGTGGCCACCGATGTAGAGGAAGGCAATGTAGATTTGGGCATTGTTATCTGCGGAAGTGGAAATGGTGCCACCATGACCATCAACAAACACGAAAAAGTACGTGGTGCATTGTGTTGGACCAAAGAGATTACCCAACTGGCCCGGGAACATAATGATGCCAACATTTTAAGTCTTCCAGCCCGTTTTATTGCGCTGCCCCAAGCATTGGAAATGGTAGAAACTTTTTTAAATACTGAATTTCAAGGCGGTCGGCACGAAAGAAGAATAGAGAAAATTCCATGCAGTTAATTCGATTACATGGGCCATCACCATCACCACCATCATGGTCACGCACATGCGCACAATGATTTAAAAGGAAGGAATCTACTTATATCCATCTTTTTAAACATTGCCATTACAGTGTCGCAGGTGATAGGTGGACTTATTTCTGGAAGTTTGGCCCTTTTATCCGATGCCCTTCACAATTTTAGTGATGTACTTTCACTGATTATAAGCTATATAGCAACTGTTTTTGGAAAAAAGAAAGCGTCGAGCTTAAAAACCTTCGGATATAAGCGCGCTGAAATTATGGCCGCTTTTGTAAATGCCGCAACCCTTGTGGTGGTCGCTATTTTTTTGATGAAGGAAGCCGTGGAACGCCTATTTGATCCACAAACGATTGAATCTGGTTTGGTCATTTGGCTTTCCATTTTGGGTATTGCGGCCAACGGTTTTAGTGTGCTTTTGTTGAAGAAAGATTCAAAGAGCAACATGAACATGAAATCGGCATATCTGCATTTATTGACGGATATGATGGCATCGGTAGCCGTATTGATTGGAGGTATTTTGATGAAATTCTTTCAAATTTATTGGGTGGATGCGGTTTTGACCATGTTAATAGGCATTTATCTGATTTACATGGGCTACGATCTATTAAAGGAATCCACCAAGGTGCTCATGCTCTTTACCCCAAAGTCAATCGTAATACAAGATATTGTGGAATCTATTTGTACTATAGATCGCGTGAAGAACGTACATCACGTGCATATTTGGCAGCTCAATGAAGATGAAGTACACATGGAGGCCCATATTGATTTTACCGAGGATATCAGACTATCAGAATTTGATGCCATTTTGGAAGAAATAGAGGAGCACGTCTATCACAAGCACGGAATCAATCATGTTAACATTCAACCTGAATTTGACAAATGTGATTCCAAACATGTAATTGTTCAGGATTGATGGAAGCCGTTGTAAAAACATTTGAGGAACTTTCCACCCAAGAATTGTATCAAATTCTCCGATTACGCAGTGAAGTTTTTGTTGTGGAGCAGGATTGTGTTTACCAAGATATCGACAACATGGACCAAAAAGCACTTCATGTTTTGGGCTTAAAGGATGGTGAGCTTGTGGCGTATACCCGAATGTTCAAACCCGGTGATTATTTTGAAAACGCAAGTATTGGAAGAGTAGTAGTTGCTCAAAAACAGCGGAAATATGGGTATGGAAAGCAAATCATGCAAGTTTCCATGGCGGCACTCGCCCAACGATTTCCAAAAACCACTATTGAAATTTCCGCGCAGAAATACCTCTTAAAATTCTACACCGAGTTGGGCTTTACGACTCAAGGCGAAGAATATTTGGAGGATGGTATTCCGCATGTTCGGATGATACAAAAATGATTTTAAAAAAGGAATTTCATATCGTTCCCTGAGCGAAGTCGAAGGGAAACAGAATTGAATCAAACCAACCGCTTTGCAACCCCAATGGCAATCAAATAATCCAGTTTTAAGATGAGATTTACAGGCTGTTCTGCCTTGTTTTGGGTGGAAAAGAACAGATAACCCTCATGCCACGGATGTAGTTTTTCGAGCCCCAGTTTCCCATGATGCCCATTGTGTTTAGTAGCGATTTCTTGAAAACGTTCTTGGTGGAGCCCCAAACCAGTTAAATGCTGAATCAGTTTTTCCCGATTTACAAAAGTGATGTTACAAGAGGTAAATAGGTTTTTTTCATCCGAAAAGATGCTGGTCACCAACGCATAAAAATGGGTCTTTTTGGAGACATCAAACAGCCAACCTTCTTTTTGAATCCCTTTTTTTGAGTAGAAAAGTTCAAAAGCAAAAGTAGGCAGACTTTCATTGATATAATCCAGCTGGGCCTTTTCATCAACAAAATAGGTTGCGCCATCTTTTTTATTCGTGAGAATTAGATCTATGCCTAAAAGTTGCTGCTCCAAATCAACAAAACGCTGAAAGGAATACCGCTTTAAATGCTTTTGGTAATAAAGATTCAATAAAGGAGCTAAATGTTGTTCTTTGGACAGGTCAGCCTTGAATTTGCTTTTCAACTTTGGATATTTTCTGGAACAGGGCAGAACCTATCTGTTCCACAATACCCACCACCAAGGCATTTCCCATAAAAAATGCACGTTTTGCATCAGGAATACCTTCCAATAGTGTGTGATTGTCTGGAAACATGTTCAACCGTTCCAATTCAACAGGAGAAAGTCTTCGCAGTCCCTTTTTGGTCTGGACCACGTGCTTAAACCGGGAAGGGGATTTACCGCCCTCTCCGGTAATAATAGTTCTGGAAGGTTGATCGAGCGCATCAGGGAAAACCATACTGCCCTCACTATAGTTGTATTGAAAACCCGCTTTGGTCCTACGGATTTCTTTTTTGGTGCCTTTTAGATATTCCCATTTTGGTATATCCGATTCTTCAATAAAAAGATTCTTCGGGGCCGAACCGTTTTCTAAAATGTCAGAAAGAACAGTACGCTTTCCATCGTAAGTAGGCACCACTTTTAAGGTGGAAACCTTTCCGTTGACGCATATTCCAGAGTTCAAAAAGGGCGAAAGTCCCTTTTCAGCATTAAAATGATTGGAAAGTCCCACCAAATCTTCAGCTAAATCAAAAGTCACGATATTTTGACTGTTTTTCTCAACAGGAAAAGCTGTCGAAATTACCCCATCTTCTAAAACCCAATCCTTTGGACTGGATTTTTTAAGGGATTTGAACAGTGCTGAGGATATGTGATAGGCCAGAAAAAAACGCGCCTTCGGCGCTGAGGCATTCCGTACTCAGCCGCATTGATTACACGCCATTCTACCGCATACCCCAAATCGTTCAAACTGCGGAGCATAATTGCAAAATCTCGCCCTCGCTGGGTAGAGGGAGATTTTAAAAGGCGGTCCACGTTTTCCAAAAACAGGTATTTGGGCTTATTTTTCTTCTCGGAAAGAATACGGTGGATGGACCACCAAAGCACTCCTTTTTTACCCAAAAGGCCCTTGGAATTTTTTAAAGAAGTGGCCACAGAATAATCCTGACAGGGAAAACCACCTACCAATATATCATGGTCTGGAATTTCAGAAGTTGGAACTTCCTCTATATTGGAATTGGTGTGGTTATTGGCCCCAAACCGGGCTTCATAGACCAGAGAAGCATGCTGCATTTTGGTTGAGGGCTCCCATTGGTTGCTCCACACTACTTTGTAGCGACCCGTTTTCTCCAAACCCAAACGAAAACCACCAACACCGGCAAAAAGTTCACAGACCTTAAGTTTTTGCATGCTCAAAAATAGGATTTATTCTATCTTTTTTCGATTGGAATCGTAGAGTCCTACCAAAACGCTGTTGCCATTTTCATCCACTTTGATGCCACCGTATTTGGCCTCTGCGTATTTTTCCCCTTCGCCTTCTTGGAAGAAAAAGGATTCCGCGCCAATTTTTATCCTATTCCACTCTCCCATAGTGTACTCAATAAGGTATTCGTTTTCATTTTTTGGAGAAATCTCTTTTTGGTAACGTCCTGGCTGCGCAATACCAGCCGAATCCAAGGCGACCACACAATAGCCCCTCTTTGGAATTTCGTTGGGAATTACCTCGTCTGAAATGGCATAATTTAATCGCATATAATCCCCTTGCATCAAGGATCGGGGATCAACGGGGGCAAGTTCCATCAGGATCAGCTGTCCGTCTTCAATAATGGTCTCCTTTTGTACAATACTATAATGAAAAAGCCCTAGAAAGAGAATCAGATTGGTCAAAATGATGTATCTACTATACTTTTTCATTGGACTTTAGTTTTTTGGTAAGGAAAACATAGAACAAAAGGAACACCAATCCGGATGAAAATAGAATAATTGACTTGGTCAAAAGCGTATAATTAAGGTCATAGTAATATTGAATTACAAAGTAAACCAAGGACACAATGCCAATGGACAGACCTGTTTTGTAATTGACTTTAAAGCTTAACAAAGCAATAAGCAAAGCCCCGGGAATTGCCGGAGCAAATAAGGTAGGCAGCAGGGTAAGTGCGCTAAAGAGGTATACCCAAAGCTTGGTGTTTGTTGATTCAACCTTAAAAGTTTTTATAAGGAGACTCACTAGGTACATTAAAATTAAGATTAAGACCAAGGAAGACATCCAAAAATAGGATTGAGACATAAAAAGGAATCCCTGTTTGGCTGTAGCCATAAGCCCGAACAACAAGGAAAACACAAGTGAAATCCGAAGAGGGTCGTACAATTTCACCAATTTTAAATCAGACGTAATCATGCCTGGTTCGTTCAAGAAAACATAGGCGAGTGCAAGGGCATGTAGGTTGATATACAGATGAATTACGCTGTAGATATCATTGGAAATGATTAAAGTCAATAGCCCACCACTCAAGATTAAGAATGCAAAGAAGGACAAAATGGGATTGTGAACCACAAACAGACTACCAAAGGCTATGGTCATCACCAGAATGGTTATGATGTTCTCATTGACCTCAAAAATGAGCAATCCGGCAATGAAAAGCACCATCCCCAAGACAAAAAGGGAAATGCCGATGGTGTCCATGATGAGCGCATCAAACGTTTTGGTGAGGAAAATGGATACGACAATGAGCCCGATTCCTACCACAAGCATTGCGACTTCGGATTCATACAGCCCCAAAATAAAAAGAAAGCCCAAAAAGGCAATGGAAGCCAAGATGCCACCAAAAATGGACAGGATTTTTATGATAAAATTCGATTTTTCCCCATTCCTTTTTTCATATTCTTTGAGAATGGCCTGTTCATCATATGCAAAGGAATCTCCTTCGAGGGATTTGATGTTTGCCAAGTGTTGCTGAATGTCTTCTAGCTTGCCCATTTCTTCTGATAATTCAATAACATCTTAATCAACAGGGTGATACTCGTCACAATAAAAATTCCAATAGCGAACAGCATGCCGGCTTCACCCGATAAGTTCAATAGCGCAGCACTAAGTATAATGATTACGCTAAAAGGAATGATGGAAAGATAGAACAGGCTTTTTGTCTTTAACCCATACCAGATGCCAACACCATAAAAGATGGACGCCATTATAAACAATGCCCAAAAAGAAGGCTCGGGTTTCTCAAAAATACCAGATGAAATACCAATGGTGGAAAATGCAATTGCGGTCAATGCAACGAGTTGTATAAACCATATTGGAAAAGGGGTCATTTTAAATATTTTAGGAATCAAAATAAAGCCCAACAGCAAAAGACTGTTCATGCCAAAGAGTAGGCAAAACAAAAACAGCTCGGACCATTCATAGGCGAGCTGCTCGGCATATAAAATGAACGTGACATTCAGTAAAGCAACAAAAAGTGCCCAAAGGGCCGCAAAATTGAAGAATAGCACCCAAATTGTAATAAAGAGGGTCCACCCGAGGAAAAAATCATAAGCATCGGCTCCAGTTTGATACACTTGCCCGAAAACCGCATATAGCACCCCGACCAAGATGGACGCGGCCAAAATCAACACTTTTTTTATCAGTGGTTTTGTCTTGGCGAAAACCGCGATTAAAATTAAAAGGGCAATAAGGGCCTCAATTATCCCGAGCTTTACAAACTTGTGAAGTTCTGCCCAATTGTAGGCAAAGAAAAATAGGATTCCCGCCGCCGTGAAAGAGACGCCCAAGGCCAACAGCAAAAACTTCAGAAAACGTTGCCAAGATACAACTCCGCTATAAATTTGACCTTCCAATGTTTTGCGCACCCCAACTTCGGACCAATTGCTGTGGTTGCAGACAATTTGTATGTCTTCTCTATCTATTTTGGCCATGGTTGTGGTTGAACTTTAGGAAAGATACCAAAAACAGCTTCAGTATTGTGGTTTAAATTGAAGTAGAAAGGTTTTGGCTTCATTAATTCATGCATGTTTGGTATCGTCAGAACACATCTCGGCAAAATGAAACAATCAAGATTACCGAAAAGATAAAAAAGCAGAACAGGAACATTGCATTCACAAAATTTTGAAAGCTTTGTTTTTGCAAATTTTCCATCAACTTGGACACTTGAGGATTGTCTGGCAAATACATGATTTCAATTTCATGTATGTCCGGCAGCCCAATAATCTCCAGTTTCCCCACTATTTTTTTATCGCTTCCAACCAGAGTATTTCCTGCTTCATCTTCATAGGTATAATTGAATTTTACCACTGGATTTTCATTGATAAGTGTACCGGTATCTTCGTAGGAGGTAACCGTGGCCATTGCTCCCAGCCCATAATACATCAAATCCCAATTTTGCGATTTGGTTCTCTTGCTGGTCAACAGCCCTGTTTTTCTGAAAATGTAATTGAGAACGATCAAAATTATACTGACAAACAGCAAAGCTTCGGTAGTTTCAGATGAATTGGAAAATAGATTTTCATGATATCCTGGAGCGGATACTATGCGAGAAATAGCCTCTCCCATCAGAAAATAGCACCCAGCAACATAGGCAATGGTAAACAGACTGCAGAGTAAAATAAAAATCAATGAAACCTTATATTTCCCAGAATGTAAAAAGTAAGGAGGGTTGGGTTTTTTATTCGCATCAAGCGTAATTCGAACCTTGCCATCTTTTTTGAATCGGTTTAAGTGGGGTTTACTGTCTCTGAACCGTAAACTTCGCTGGATGGGATATCCAGAAAAATTCTCAAAAACAACCTCAATTTCCAATAGGGGAAACTTGCCTTCTTTTAATTTTTTGATGGAAAGTATGGTGGCCTCTTTCGAAGGAACAGAGCTGTTCTCCTGATTTTTCCAAAGATGAAAAGGCTTAAAAAAGCAATGGCAAATCAATTTATATAGCCAAAACAGTAAAACAAGACCTATAAGGCTTAGGGTAAAAATGGTGTAGAGCATGCTCGAAATTTTTAGAAAAAATAACGAACAGGGAAAAACAAAGCCCCGGCTATTTGACGATTGCTTGTTTCGGATTGATGAACAACCTGTTTGGGATTAAACCCAACCGGCTATTCCAAAATTTCGCTGTACTTGGTGCTATCGCCCAAAAGTGTTTTGGCGGCCAAAATAGCGTCATCATGGCTTAAGTAATGTTTGTAAAGCCCTTCACGGTAGAAATAGCGCGTAATGATCTCGTCTTCCAATCCCTTTTTTATTTCCTCCTTAAAGGTGTCCAAAGCGGTGATTTTCCCACGATTTACAGCTAACAAAAGGTCTTTGTACTTCTCTTGCACTTCTGAACCCAATAGCGCATCATCGGTATTGATGGATTGCTCCAACAACTCTTCGGTTTTGGTTTGAAAGGTGAAGTTTTGCTCTTTGGCATATTTTTTAAAGGCATCGTAGTCGGCATCGGAAAAAGTGAAATCATTAATAGAACCAAAATCGTGGTCATAATAGAAATCCGTGGCAAAATCAAAAAGAATATTGTTTTCTTGAAGCGAATTGATCAGGGAATTGGTTTTTAAAGAATTAATGACCACATCGGGCATTACACCGCCACCGTCCCAGACTTTGCGACCATTTTTGGTGGTGAATTCGTGAAAATTGGTATTGCGCACTGCATTGCCCTCTTCATCACGGTTCCAATAATCCAACGATTGTATACATCGACCTGACGGCGTATAATATCTTGATATTGTGACCTTTAACTGCGTTCCATACGTTAGTTTTAAAGGGCGTTGAACCAATCCCTTTCCAAAACTTCTAGCTCCCATGACCACGGCGCGGTCCAAATCCTGCAACCCGCCAGAGACGATTTCACTGGCCGATGCACTTTTTCCATCCACCAAAACAACAAGAGGAATATCCAAATCTTCGGGCTGGTTTTTGGTTCTGTATTCCTGGTTGAACTTTTTGACCTTGGATTTTGTGGTAACGATAAGCTCACCTTTGGAAACAAATAGATTGGTCACATTAATGGCTTCTGAAAGAAGTCCACCGGGGTTTCCGCGCAGGTCTAAAATCAGTTTCTCAGCACCTTTTCCTTTCAAGTCCCGTAACGCTGATTTTGTTTGGTCAGAGGCTTTTCGATTAAAACGGGAAAGCACAATGTAACCGGTTTTTTCATCGAGCATATCATAAAAAGGAACCGCATCTACCTCAACACCTTCACGCGTAATGTTTGCCGTTTTGGTTTCTCCTTGTCGTACATAGGTAACATTTACCGAGGTATTGTTGGCACCCTTGAGCAGTTCACCGGCATCATCATCAAAATCGGACACCTTGGTATCACCTATTTTAATGATTTCATCCCCAGCTTTCAGCCCTGCTTTATCTGCGGCATAGCCTTTATACGGCTCCACGATGAGCAATTTACTTTCATAGGAACGTACCAATGCGCCTATACCGGAATATTCCCCGGCGTTGTTGATTTTATAGGATTCTACATCTTGTTCGTTTAAAAAACGGGTGTAGGGGTCGAGCTCGTCCAACATGCTTTTAATGGCAGAATCCATGAGTTCTGCGGGATTGGTCTCATCTACATAATTCATGTTCAGCTCTTTAAAAAGCGTCGTGAAAATTTCAATTTGCTTGGCGATTTCAAAGAAATCGCTCTTCAAACTAAAACTGCTTGCTCCAACCAAAATGGCAACGGCCAAGATGGGAATTACAACCTGTTTTTTAATCAATTTTTTCATGGGATTCTTTTTTAAGAAAGTCTTCCATTAGCTTTTGCATGGCGCTTTCAATGTCAACATAACTGGGCATCTTATTACCAAGGTATAAAAATAAGAACGCAAAGTTACCTTCTATGTTGTTAAATATAAGGGACTTGTTGAGTCGATAGGCTTCCCGTAACAGACGCTTTATGCGATTGCGGTCAACAGCGCTTTTAAACTTTTTCTTTGGGGCCACCACACCCACCTTTATTTTTGAGTCATCCTCAAAAGAGGTGTTGAGATAAATCAACTTTAAAGGAAAATGGGAAACGCTCATTCCCTCTTTAAAAAGAGACTCAAACAGCGTTTTGCTCTTGAGCTTTTCTTTTTTTGGGAACGTAAATGGGCTTGTAGAGCTGTCCCCTTGAGGGGACCTTAGGGGTGTTTTGTTAAGCGCATGGGTAGATTTATCTTGATGTAGTTTGTCCACAGTTTCTTGTAAAGTCAATAAGACACTAAATAGGTTATTTTTTATTTCTTCATTTGAAAATCGAATGACCTGAACCCCAAATCGGTCCAATTGACCCTCTCTAAATGCATCTTCATTATATGTGTACGCATGGGACTTTCCATCAATTTCAATGGCCAGCCGCAATTCGTGACAGTAAAAGTCCACAATGTATTCCAACAACGGAACTTGCCTGTGAAATTGAACCCCCAAAGCCCGTTGCTTTATTTTCTGCCATAGCAATACTTCGGACAATGTGCTATTTTTTCTAAGTTGTCTTGCAAATTCCTTGAGCTTGGGATTATATGGAATGATTTTGTTTTTCACCGGGCATCCCTAAAGTCCCCATAGGGGGCATTGGCTGTACCAAATTAAACAAATATAAACGTAACACCCCTAAGGTCCCCTCAAGGGGACATTACTAACCAGGAATACTTTTGAAAGCTGGGAAACTTATGGGTTCGATTGATAAACATTGTTTTCGCCATCCACGTCAGCCATGAGCTGGGAGGGATCAATAACAATGGCCGTTACATTTTCCAAAGGCATGTCTATGGTAAATTCATAAGTTGGGTACGCCCAAGGCCAATCTTTCAAAACAGTCCTTTCCAAATTTGGGTATGGATTTGCTTTTTCCCCGAACATCATTCGCAGGGGAATGTAATAAGTGCTTTGGGTACCATCAGCACCTACAACCAAAATATCCAATGGCATGGGCATTTCACCAATCCGATTCAATGTAACCTTGGTTTTATCACCATCACCCGCTACATTTTGAATACCATAGTCTATGGTGTTGGTGGTCTTTGTCCAATCGGTCAAGTACCAACCCAACTGCATTCCAGAAACTTTTTCCGCAGTTCTTATAACATCGTTGGGCACAGGGTGCTTGAATTTGAATTCATTAAAATACGTTCTGATGGTTTCCATCAACTTATCCTGACCGATGACATAACCCAATTGCGATAGAAAAATGGCGCCTTTGCTGTAGGCTGAAATACCATAGGCAAAATTGGTGGTGTAGCGATCTGCATGGGTGGCTTGTGGCATCTCCAAACCAGAATTTACCAAGGCGTAGTACCCTTTATAAGAACCTTCAAACGGATTTTGCTTGTTTTGTTCCATAATTTCATTCATGCAAAGACTGCTTATAAAGGTGGTAAAACCTTCATCCATCCATTCGTGTTCAGACTCATTGGTGGCCAGTACATGTTGAAACCAAGAGTGCGCCATTTCGTGTACCATAACTCCAACCAAACTACTAAATTCACGATTTCCAGTAATTAAAGTACTCATTGCATATTCCATACCGCCATCGCCACCTTGGACAACGGAGTATTGATCATATGGATATTTGCCAATGTTCTTGCTGAAAAACCGCATGGCAGCCTCTGTTTTGGGCTGTAATTTTTTCCAATTTTCGATGATTTCTGGATTGTTCTTGTAGTAAAAATGAAGGGTTGGCCCATCTGCCATTTTAACCGTATCATGGATGTATTCTGGGTCCGCAGCCCACATAAAATCATGGACATTGGGGGCCACAAAATGCCAAGTAAGGGTTTTGCCCTTGGTTTTCACTTTTGTTCCAGGAGTTTCGTACCCATGCCCAATTTCATCTGGGTTTTGCAAATAGCCCGTTCCACCAACGGTGTACTCTTTGTCCAAGGTAAGTTTCACATCAAAATTACCCCATACGCCGTGGAATTCCCGAGCGATATAAGGGGTAGGATGCCAACCTTCAAAATCATATTCAGAAAGTTTGGGATACCATTGGCTCATGGATAGTGCCACGCCCTCGCTACTGTTTCGCCCAGAACGACGAATCTGCAAAGGGACCTGACCCTTGAAGGTCATCTCCAAAGTCGTTTTTCCGCCAGAGGGAATGGGCTTGGCCAAATCCACCACAAGGATGGTACCTTCTTCTGTGAATGTTACGGCCTGGCCATCTTGGGTGAGGGTTTCCACGTGAAGGTAACCCATCTCACTTTCGGAAAGGGTTGAAATTCTGCTCACGCCGTTTTCCATCATTCTATTATCAGGATCTTTGATGTTCTGCAAACGAATATCCATCTCGCTTCCAGGTTGAAAGGCGTTGTAATACAAATGATAAAAAACCCGGTCCAAAACATCAGGTGAGTTATTGGTATAGACCAACTTTTGGGTTCCGGTATATTGATGGGTCTTTACATCCATTTCAACATCCATGGTATAATCCACATGCTGTTGCCAATACGAATTGTTCTGCGCGAAGAGAAGGGAAATTCCCGATACTGCCGTGAAAAAGAATGATAGTAAACGCTTCATATTTTATTTAGAATTGCTGTTCAAGGTCATTTTACCTTTTGAAATATTATCTGCCAAAATTAATGCATTATAGGCATTGACCATTTTTCCTGATTTTGAGATTTTATCAAAGGTTGTGGGTTTGGTTTCATCGCCAGCCACAATAACGGAGGCCTTGGAATACAATCCCGATTGCATGATGATGCTTTTTACCTGGGCGGCGGACAAGTCTGGGTAATAAGACCTTACCAAAGCCGAAACCCCAGCAACCGCCGGTGCTGCCATTGATGTACCTCCTTGAAAATCGTAGGTATTGTTGGGAAGGGTGGAGTAAATATCATCGCCGGGCGCAAAAACGTCCACATTTTGTTTGCCGTAATTTGAAAAAGTGGCCACCATATCTGAGCCATAGCTACTGGTAAGTGCACCTACCGTTATAAGGTTGTCCACAAACTCGTTGGTTTGGCCTAGTTTGGCATCGTTGGGGAAGTTTGGGTTCTCCGGGTCGTCTAGATCATGGCCGTCATTTCCAGCGGCATGCACAATCAGCACATCCCGTGAAGCCGCATATTGAATGGCCTCGTAAACCCATTCAGCTTCGGGAGAAAATGCCTTTCCAAAACTACAATTGATGATTTTAGCCCCATTATCCACAGCATATCGTATGCCCAAAGCAATGTCTTTGTCGTATTCATCGCCATTGGGTACGGCACGGATGCTCATGATCTCCACATTTTGGGCCACACCGTTCATTCCCAAACCATTGTTTCGCTCTGCGGCGATAATTCCAGCCACGTGGGTACCATGACTTTCAGACTCAACTTGGTTTTTTGGGTTGCCGTTCCCGTAGGGAACATCGGTAATATCATAAGGGTCATCACCAACAGGGGTTCGCCCATTAAAGTCTTTGTTGAGGTTGTAATTGACTTGGTCGGCGAAATAGGTAATACCTTCATTGAGCTCATCCAAAACGCTTGGAATATCATCGCCATACGTGAACATTTGGGTCAGCACCGCAACGCTTTGTTCCATTTGCGGAGTTTTGGCCTCAATGGATTTTAAATCTTCCTTGGTATAGGTTTCCTTCCCCAACTTTTCTTTAACTGCGGCATCGGCTCCTTTGACCACTTGATAAATTTGTTCGTATTGCTGTTTGTTTTGAAGTGCCTCTGGGTACTCCTTGTCCAATAAAAGTCTTGCTTGGGCCCTTTCCGAGGCGTCTCCAATGTTTAGGCGAAGCATTCGCACATATTCCAACTGTTCATTATACGAATCACCCAAGAAATTGTAGCCGTGAATATCATCAACATAACCATTGCCATCATCATCTTTTCCATTGTTCGGAATTTCATCGGTATTGGTCCATAATACGTCATTTAAATCCTCATGCTCCAAATCAATTCCAGAATCGACTACGGCAACAATGACGGTTTTTCCTTTTTTATTTTTGATGATTTCCTTATACGCCCTATCCACACTCATTCCGGGTATGGTGTCCATAATTAGGTCGGCATGCCCCCAGTTTTTTCTCTCAGTTTCGGTGAGATCGGTAATCTTGAGCGGTACCGCATCAATATTTTCAACTGGCGTTGAAACCAAAGACGTGGCTCCACATCCCATCAGGAAAAGTGAAGCGGAAAGAGACAGGAAAGATAGTTTGCTATATGTGCGATTCATAAATAATAAGATATAGAATGTAAAACTTTATTGCGAATTGAATATTTCATTGAAAGAGAACGTATCGTTAAGGCGCACCCCTTTTTCCGTATGCTCTAAGGTGCAGAGTTCATTGTGGGCATCATGTTCAAAGAACAGAAGCCAATCATTATCAGCAGCTTTATTGAGAAATGTTGCTTTTTCTTCCATGGTAAGCAAAGGTCGGGTGTCGTATCCCATCACATAAGGCAACGGTATGTGCCCCACAGTGGGAATTAAGTCAGCCACAAAAACCATAGTCTTGCCTTTGTAGGTCAAATGTGGGAGCATTTGCTTGTCTGTATGCCCGTTAACAAAATGCACTCCGAAGCCCAATTCAGAATTTTCAACAAAGGCATCTTTGTGTTGCTCCACAAAGTGAAGCTGTCCGCTCTCCTGCATGGGCAACAGATTTTCCTTTAAAAAAGAGGCTTTCTCGCGTGGATTGGGTTTAGTGGCCCACTCCCAATGGTCTTTATTGGTCCAAAATTTGGCATTTTTAAAAGCAGGTTCGTAGCCCGTTCGGTCCTTGTTCCATTGAATGCTACCACCACAATGGTCAAAATGCAAGTGGGTCAAAAAAACATCGGTAATATCATCCCTATGAAACCCCAACGTTTCCAAAGATCCGTCCAACGAATGATTTCCCCAGAGATAGTAGTAACTGAAAAATTTTTCGGATTGTTTGTTGCCCAGACCGTTATCAACCAAAATAAGTCGATTTCCGTCCTCGATCAGAAGACATCGGGCGCCCAAATCAATCATATTATTGGTATCAGCGGGATTGGTACGATTCCATATCGATTTTGGAACTACACCAAACATGGCACCACCATCCAACTTAAAATTACCAGTCTCTACAGGATAAATCGTCATTTAGAAAGCAAATGGCATGCAAAATAAGAAAAGCACAATGCAAATGGCTAAAAAATAGGAATTTATTGGCCCTATTTTAACAAAATTGATAAGGGGAAACGTACTTGGGGAAACCTAGTACACCAATCCTTGAAAACTCTAAGTTTTTGGATTGGGGACAATCTAAAAGAAAAACTGTAAATTTCAACAAAACTTGACGGATGCTCGAACTTGCAGGAATAATCATTCTTGGCATTATTGCACAATGGGTGGCTTGGCGCTTTAAATTGCCGGCCATTTTACCTTTAATATTGATTGGTCTTTTGGTTGGGCCCATATCCACTTTGTACACAGAAGATGGGTCAAAACTTATTGAACCTATTTGGAACGGAGATAAAGGGTTGTTTCCGGGGGAGGGACTTTATTATTTTGTTTCCTTGGCCATTAGTGTTATTCTTTTTGAGGGAGGACTTACCTTAAAACGGGCCGAAATATCAAACGTGGGCCCTGTAATCACAAAACTGATTACAATTGGCACTGTTGTGACATTTTTTGGGGCAGGCGTAGCCGCCCATTATATCTTTGGGCTGTCTTGGCAGATATCTTTCCTTTTTTCTGGATTGATCATAGTTACCGGGCCAACGGTAATAACCCCTATTTTACGAAATATACCACTCAAAAAAGATGTTTCCACAGTTTTAAAATGGGAAGGAATCCTTATTGATCCCATTGGTGCATTGGTAGCGGTTTTGGTGTTTGAGTTCATCAGTGTTGGTGAAGGGCAGGCCTTTACGCAAACAGCCCTGGTGGAATTTGGAAAAATCATACTTTTTGGTACTACCTTCGGGTTTACATTCGCCCATGCGCTGGCCTTTGCCATAAAACGCGATTTTATTCCGCATTACCTATTGAATGTGGTTTCGCTTTCAACCGTACTTCTGGTTTATGTGGAGTCAGACTTGTTCGCCCATGAGTCAGGACTTTTGGCTGTTGTGGTCATGGGAATGGTTTTGGGTAATATGAACCTCCCTAATTTAAAGGAACTGTTGTACTTCAAGGAATCGTTGAGCGTGCTTCTCATATCCATCCTTTTCATTCTTTTGGCGGCCAATATCAATATCAGCGATATGGAGCTAATCTACAACTGGGACACTGTGGCCCTATTTGCCGTTATCGTTTTTATAATTAGACCACTGGGCGTGTTTTTAAGTGCGCATGGCTCTAACTTAAAGTTCAATGAAAAACTTTTTATCGGCTGGGTCGGGCCCCGTGGTATTGTTGCTGCGGGTATTGCTTCGCTTTTTGGCTCCAAATTGATATTACGAGGAGAACCCGGAGCGGAATATATTACCCCTTTGGTCTTTATGATTGTTTTGGGAACGGTGTTGTTGAATGCCACAACGGCTAGAATCTTCGCAAAATTGGTGGGTGTTTTCTTGAAGAAGTCCGAAGGTATTTTGATTATTGGAGCGTCTAAGCTATCGCGCTTAATTGCAAATTATTTACGAAAGAACAACAGACACGTGGTTTTAATTGACAACAACCAAACCAATGTGGATAAGGCTAAGAAATTGGGACTGGAAGCCATTACGGCCAATATATTTTCTGATACTTTGGCTGATAATATTGAACTGAACGACATGGGTTATCTTATGGCACTCACCGGAAACTCGGACATCAATAAATTTGCCATTGATAAATTTCAAAAACAGTTTGGGGAAAACGGGGCTTTCCGATTGGTAAATACCGAGGAGGTCAATGACCCACAGAACAATCCAAAGGAAGGACTCTTTTCACATACGGATGATTTCATCAAACTTATGGATACGGTTAGAAAATATCCTGCCATCCATGAGATTGACCTAAAGGACAAGGAACACTACGATAAACTTATAGATACTAGTCAAGAAGAAGGCGATATCATTCCTGTTTTCACCAAACACCCCAATGGAAGCATAGAAATCATTCCTGCCAACAGCAAGGATTTTCAGCCTAAGGGAGAAGGCTTTAAACTCGTTTATTTGGGCAAACGATTTGCCGAGGAGAAAGAACCAGCTTAAAACCTATCCGAACCCGGACACGCTTTTCATCGATGTATCAATTGAATCGGTGCATTCGTCAATTTCCAGCACAGCAGGGATTGCTGCACAATACTTTTAGGGAATAATAAACCCTAATTGTTACAAGAGAATGTTTATTCGGTTTGGAGTGTTGACGTGGAATTTCCTAGTCATTCAATTTAAGAACAGCCATAAATGCTTGCTGCGGAATTTCCACATTGCCCACTTGGCGCATACGCTTCTTACCCTTTTTCTGCTTTTCGAGCAGTTTTCGTTTACGCGAAATATCCCCACCATAACATTTGGCGGTAACATCTTTTCGCAAGGCCTTAATGGTTTCTCGGGAAATGATTTTGGAACCAATGGCAGCTTGGATGGGAATATCAAACTGTTGTCTGGGGATGAGTTCCTTCAATTTTTCGCACATCCGTTTCCCAATGTTGTGTGCATTATCAAAATGGACCAATGCAGATAAAGCGTCGACGGGCTGGGCATTTAAAAGTATATCCACTCGGACCAGTTTGGATACTCGCATACCTATTGGCGAATAGTCAAAAGAGGCGTATCCTTTTGAAATGGTTTTCAATCGGTCGTAAAAATCAAAAACGATTTCAGCCAAGGGCATATCGAAAATAAGCTCCACCCGCTCCGTGGTCAAATACGTCTGGTTCACGATTTGTCCACGTTTGTCAATACAAAGCGACATTACGTTCCCCACAAAATCGGATTTGGTGATAATTGTTGCCTTAATATAAGGTTCTTCAACCCTATCCAAAGTGGAAGGGTCGGGTAAATCCGAAGGATTGTTAACAATGACCGGGGTTTCGGTGTCCTTGGTGGTAAAAGCGTGGTAGCTAACGTTGGGCACCGTAGTGATTACCGTCATATCAAACTCGCGCTCCAACCGTTCTTGGATGATTTCCATATGGAGCATACCCAAAAACCCACAACGGAAACCAAAGCCCAAAGCGGCACTGCTCTCTGGCGTAAAGACCAAGGAAGCATCATTGAGCTGCAGTTTTTCCATGGAGGAACGCAGTTCTTCAAAATCTTCGGTATCCACAGGATAGATTCCGGCAAAAACCATGGGTTTTACATATTCAAATCCCTCAATAGGATTTTTAGTGGGATTGGCAGCATCAGTAATGGTATCCCCCACCTTTACCTCGCGGGCATCTTTGATTCCAGTGATCAAATACCCCACATCTCCGGCGGATATTTTGTTTTTTGGAACCTGCTTTAGCTTCAACGTTCCAATTTCATCGGCATCATAGGCCTTTTTGGTGGCGACGAATTTTATCTTTTGTCCTTTTTTTATTTCTCCATTGATGACCCTAAAATAAGTCTCCACCCCTCGGAATGGATTGTAGACCGAGTCAAAAACCAAAGCTTGCAAGGGCTCGTTCACGTTTCCTTTTGGAGCAGGAATGCGTTCAATTATAGCAGTGAGAATATCTTGGATACCAATTCCGGTTTTGGCACTGGCTGGAATCACCTCTTCGGGTTTGCATCCCAAAAGGTCCACAATGTCGTCCGTAACCTCTTCTGGATTGGCGCTGGGCAAGTCCACCTTATTGAGTACGGGAATGATTTCCAAATCGTTCTCCAGAGCTAAATACAGGTTGGAAATAGTCTGTGCTTGAATACTTTGTGCGGCGTCCACTACCAAAAGGGCACCCTCGCAGGCGGCAATAGACCGAGATACCTCATAGGAAAAGTCCACGTGGCCGGGAGTGTCAATCAAGTTGAGAATATAGGTTTCACCTTCGTGCACATATTCCATTTGAATGGCATGGCTCTTAATGGTGATCCCGCGTTCGCGTTCCAAGTCCATGTTGTCCAACAACTGATCTTGTTTTTCACGCTCGGTCACAGAGCCGGTAAAATCCAACAATCGGTCTGCCAACGTACTTTTTCCGTGGTCAATGTGCGCAATGATGCAAAAATTCCTAATCTTCTCCATATCAACAGCTGGTCAACAATAGTGGACTACTTAGCAACTGCAAATATAATTGTTTTATATACCTGCGAATGCTTTTTTGCAAATAAGAGAATGGGTTTACACCGCTCTAAAATATTTTATTAGATTTGATGTTCAACCTTGCCTCAAATGAAAAACCTCACCTACACTGTTTTATTGGTGTTTTTTATGGTCAACCACCTGAGTGGGCAGACCTTTCAGATTACGGGAAAGGTTGTGGATGAACAAAATCAGGTAATTCCTTTTGCCAACATTTTGTTGTTACAAGCATCTGATACCACTTTTGTAAAAGGCACCTCTGCAGACGACAATGGTTTTTTTAGACTTACGGAAGTTGATGCCAATTTATATCTTTTGCAAGCAAGTTATGTAGGCCGTGGTTCCGAACCTAGAGCATTGGATATTGCACAAGACGTTTCCTTAGGGGCGTTGATCATTCCACTTGAAACCAATGAGCTGGACGAGGTAGTGGTTACGGCGCAACGCCCAAAGCTTCAAAGATTGCCAGACAGACTGGTCTTTTCAGTTGAAAATACGATTGTTTCCCAAGGCACCTCTTGGGATATCCTAAGAAGCACGCCAGGGGTCATTGTAAATGATGACCGATTGTTGGTCAGGGGAGAAAGTGCGCGAGTCTACCTGAATGGAAGAGCGGTGCAACTCTCCGGTCAGGAGGTGCAAGATTTGTTGCAGGGGCTTTCCGGGGTGAACATTAAATCGGTGGAGGTTATGATCAATCCACCTGCACAGTTCGATGCCGAAGGTGGCCCCATTCTCAACATTATAACGAGCAAAAATATCATTCCCGGGTATAAAGGCAGTATCAACGGAACCTATACCCAAGCTGTTTTTCCAAAGTTCAATTTTGGGACCAGCCATTATTACAAAACGGATAAGCTTAATCTCTTTGCCAACTACACCATTAATCCCCAAAAGGAGTTGCGAAAAACCGACAAAGGCATCAATTTTATAGATAATACCAATTCCATATTTTCACGCTGGGACACACAATACAATCAGGTCACAAGAACGCAATCGCATTCCGCCAACCTGATCATGGACTATGATTTTGATGATAACAACAGCATAAATGTAACCTCCAACCTATTGTTCAATCCCAATCAGGAGCAGCAGACCCAATTGAGCAATGATATGCGCAACGCCCAATTTCAGTTGGATTCAACCTTTACCACAGTGAACAATGCCACCATGGACAACACCAATTTGGCGTTTGACCTGAGCTACGTACATAAGTTGAAAAAGCCGGGAGCGCGATTGAGCTTCAACGGCCATTACACCTATTTCGATGGAGGTTCTTTTCAAAATTTGGCATCTGAGTATTTTGATGCCAATGGTAGTTTTCTGAGGGATTTTGGTTTTGATTCCGATTCACAACAGGACATTCAGATTTACACGGGGCAGGTGGATTTTTCAACGCCCATGGGCAATGCCTCCATAGAAACTGGCGCAAAGATTTCCTCAATCAATTCAGAAAGCAATGTGGATTTTTTCAATTTTAATGGCTCCAGCAATACGGTTGATGCATCTCTTTCTGATGACTACACGTATGATGAAAATGTATACGCTGCCTATTTCAGCTTTGTGAAAAACTGGGATAAGTGGTCCATGAAATTGGGCTTGCGGGGCGAACTTACCCAAGCGGAAGGGGTTTCATTGACCCTGAACGAGATCAACACCCAAGATTTTTTTGAACCTTTTCCCTCTTTGTATCTGCTCTATTCACCATCGGATAAGCATAGCTTTTCCTTTGATTATGGACGAAATGTGGACCGACCCAAATACAATGACCTCAACCCATTTCGGTTTTTCTTCAATGAGAATGATTATGAAGAGGGGAATCCACGGTTAAGGCCAAGCTTTAGCAACAACTTTAACCTGAACTATACCCTTAACAGTGAGTATTTCTTCGACGTGTATTACCGGGACAACGGAGCCAATATTGCTTATCTGGTGTTTCAGGACAACGATAATCAAACCTTGGTGGAGCTCAAGCAAAATGTGTTGGAAAGCAAATCCTACGGATTGGACTTTACCTTGAGCAAGACCATTTTACCCTCTTGGTTTGTGTACGCATACACTTCACTATTTCATGAAGAAGAAACCTTTTTGGCCGTTGAAAGTGGCGATGTGGAGTACACCAATGAGGTGAATGGGGTCTATGGCTATTTGGCCAATTATGTAACGCTTTCCAAGGATGGAAGCCTCACCGGAGAGGTCACTATGACCTACATCTCCAATTTTTTATATGGATCTTATATTTCGGATGAACAATTGAACCTCACCCTTGGCTTGCGAAAGTCGTTGTTCAACAACAGGGCGGTTATTTCAATTGCTGCGGAAGACCTTTTGGAAAGATGGGTCGCCACCTACCGCTCTGACTATCTGAATCAGGACAACTTCTATCGAAGAAGGGCGGAGTACCAATTTATTCGGGTGGGCTTTACCTATAATTTTGGAAACTTCAAACTGCAGGACAATCAAAGAGCCATCGAGAAAAAAGAACGAGATCGACTTGCACGCGAAGAGTAATGTGTTGATTTTGGGGTATTTTGTACTTTTGCAGTCCAAAAAACAAAAGAATTGCCAAAAATTGGAAACATAGAGCTTCCTGATTTTCCTTTGTTGCTTGCGCCCATGGAAGATGTGAGCGACCCTCCTTTTCGTGCTTTGTGCAAGGAACAAGGGGCAGATGTGGTGTACACAGAGTTCATTTCTTCAGAAGGATTGATCAGGGATGCCGCCAAAAGTGTCATCAAACTGGATATTTATGAAAAGGAGCGCCCCGTGGGCATCCAAATTTTCGGTGCGGAGTTGGATTCCATGCTTCAAGCGGTGGACATCGTTGAAAAATCCAACCCGGATATCATTGACATCAATTTTGGCTGCCCCGTAAAAAAAGTGGTCTGTAAAAATGCCGGAGCTGGAATTTTACGGGATATTCCCTTGATGGTTAAACTGACCGAAGAAATCGTAAAGCGGACCAAACTTCCCGTTACCGTTAAGACCCGATTGGGCTGGGATTCTGATTCAATTAAAATTGTTGAGGTCGCTGAACGACTGCAAGATGTGGGGATTGAGGCTATTTCCATCCATGGCCGAACCCGGGTACAGATGTACAAAGGTGAAGCTGATTGGAGACCCATTGCTGAAGTAAAGAACAACCAAAGAATGCGCATCCCTGTTTTTGGGAATGGTGATGTGGACACCCCCGAAGCCGCCGTAAAAATGCGGGATGAGTATGGTCTGGATGGCGCCATGATTGGCCGTGCCAGTATTGGATATCCTTGGTTTTTCAAGGAGGTAAAACACTATATTAAAACAGGCGAACATTTGGCTCCACCTACCATGGAAGAACGTGTGGAAGCTGCCCGTAGACACCTGCAAATGTCCATCGATTGGAAGGGTGAAAAACTAGGGGTTTTTGAAACCAGAAGGCATTACACCAACTATTTTAAGGGGATTCCCCACTTTAAGGAATATCGGATGAAAATGGTGACCAGTGATGATTCTGCTGATGTTTTTGCCGCTTTTGATGAGGTGTTGGAAAAGTTTGGCGATTTCCAATTTGCCTAATCCATAATCAACTTTTTGGTAATTCGGCTGCTCGCAATTTTGGATGAGATAAAGCCCAAAACCACAATGGTGGCCAATACCAATAGCACATTCATAATATTAAATTCCACTGGATATGCTAAAGAAGGCGTAATTTTCAACCAACTGAACGCCAATTGGGAAGCAATCAATAAAGACCCAATCAAAACGCCAATAAGTCCACCCAAAGAGGTAACCAAAAGTCCTTGGATAAAATAAATCCTTCTCAATTCTTTTAGGGTAGTTCCTAGGCTGAACAACGTTTTTGAATTCTGTTGCTTGTCCAAAATCATCATGATGATGGCCCCCACCACGTTAAAAAGCGCAATGATCAAAACCAGCGTAAAAATGAGGTAGGTGGCAAGATTCTCGGTTTTCAGCATGCGGTGCAACGTACTGTTCTGCTCTTGTCGGGTAAGGACGAAAACTTTATCCCCTAAAATGGCGTTGATGGAATTTTTCACTTCATCAACAGACGCTTCGCTATCCAATTTAAAATTGATACCTGAAATTTCAGTACTGTCGCGCTCCAATAATTCTTGAACCAGTGGGAGTTGCGCAAACACATATTTTTTATCCAGATTTTCCTCCACGGCATACACTCCGCTTAGCACCAAAGAAAGCTGGTTGTAAGGCTTGGAGGCATTAAGCCCCTGCGGGGCCAGTGAACCCTTACCCGGTTTTGGCACTAAAACGGTCATGGGACTTCGGTAATTGTCAATGGGAACACCAAGTTGGTTGTAGATTCCAATCCCCATAACACCATTGTATTCCATCTCACCCCAAGTACCAAAGTAAAGGGTGCTGTCCACTCCGGTTACGGCCCTATAATTTTCATCTATTCCTTTGATGTAGGCGATACAACTTTTCTCTTTGAAGGTGAGATAGGCCCGCTCCTCAAGTTCTTTGGAATAATTGGCTAAGCCGGGCACCTTTTTCAATGCACTTTCTTCATCCCTTGTGATGGAAAAATACTTCCCTGTGGTGGGTTGAGCCTTTAAATCTGGGTCGAAGGTGTTGGAAAAAGAGAGGCTGAAGGTTTTTAATCCCGCAAAGGCCGAAAGCACAATAAATAAGGCAGCAGACCCGATGACAATCACCAGAAAAGTGATGAAATTAATGATGTTTACCGCATTTTGGGTGCTCTTTGAGCGCAGATAACGTTTAGCGATATACAGCGGAAAATTCAAAATCAGGATTTCTTTCGTTTATCAAGCAAATCTCGATTCTCAATGGGATTCCCTTCACCTTTTAGCGATTTTTCAATCTTGTCAATGTATTCCAAGGAATCGTCCAAATAAAAATTGAGTTCTGGCACACGGCGCAATTGGTGCTTGGTGCGTTGGGCCAAATCATATCGAATGGCAACCTGATTTTCCTTGATACCGTCCAGCAATTCCTTGGCATTTTTATTGGGAAAAATGCTCACATACACTTTGGCGATGGACAAATCCGTGGTCACGGACACTTTGGTAACTGAAATCAAAGTTCCTTTTAATCCACCGTCCGTGGCGGCCCGTTGCAAGATATCTGCCAAGTCTTTCTGAATGATTCCCGCTATTTTCTTTTGCCGTTGTGTTTCCTCCATGACGCAAAATTACCGAATTCAGCCCCAATCCCATAGCTTTGTTAACTCAAGATACCTATTTTCATGGTTTTTTAAGGGTTGCCCGTCGAAAGTAATTGAAACTTTCCAAAACCTTTGCCATTTTGCCTACAATACTATTTTTGCTCTAGCAGGTCTTTTTTGAAGTGAAAATACCTTGGTGCACAAAACAAACAAGATGATCAAGACTTTCCTCACGATGTTAACGGTCCTCGTGACAGTAACAACAAATGCACAGACCAATGATTCAATTTTGGTCCAAGAACAAAAAATGCAATGGTTCAAGGATGCTAAGTTGGGTATTTTTATTCATTGGGGGTTGTATGCTGTGGATGGGATAGATGAATCATGGTCTTTTTTCAACGGATACATTTCGCATGAGGATTACCTAAAGCAAATCCAAGGCTTTACTGCTAAAAAGTATGATCCAAACCAATGGGTGGACTTGATTAAAGAGAGTGGTGCCAAATATGCGGTGATTACGGCCAAGCACCATGATGGTTTTGCGCTGTGGAACACTAAATATGGAAACCTAAATGCCGTAAAAAGCGCAGCATCCAAAAAAGATGTACTCACACCTTTTGTTGAAAAGCTTCGGGACAATGAACTAAAAGTGGGGATTTACTATTCGCTGCCAGATTGGTCGTATTTGGACTATACCCATTTTACCCGTGATTCAATTCGATATAAAATCTCCGACGAACCCAAACGGTGGGACACCTTTTTAAAGTACTATCATGGTCAGCTTAAGGAACTTTCGGAGCAATACAATCCCGATTTATACTGGTTCGATGGAGATTGGGAACACAGTGCGGAGGAGTGGCAAGCCCAAAAAGTTAGGGAGATGCTCTTGGAGAAAAATTCAAATACCATCCTTAATTCAAGGCTAAAAGGACATGGTGATTACGCGACCCCCGAACAAGGAATGCCCATAACACGGCCCAAAAACAAGTATTGGGAGCTTTGTATGACCATGAACGATTCGTGGGGGTATCAGAAAACGGACCAGAACTACAAAACAGTAGACCAAATCATTGGTGTTTTTTCGGACGTCATATCAAATGGTGGCAATTTGTTGTTGGATATTGGCCCAAAGGCCGATGGGAGCATTCCCGAAGAACAAGCAAGCTTACTGAAGGGGTTGGGCCGATGGGTGCACAAACATCACGAAGCTATTTATGAAACCGTGTCCGGCATTCCCAAAGAACATTTTTATGGTCCATCAACTTTGTCCAAGGACAAACAGATTTTGTATCTTTTTGTAAAAGGAAACCCTAATGGTGAAGTGGTACTCCGGGGACTTAAAAACAACATTAACCGGATTTGGGTAGTGGGTCAGGGTGCCAAATTGGAACATCAGGTGGTGGGAAAGGTTTATTGGAGTCAATATCCAGGAATCAAGTATATTAAAGTACCTGATCATGTTTTGGATGAAAACATGACGGTGCTTGCCCTTCTTTTGGATGGGGAAGTGGATTTGTATCGGGAAGACGGTGCCGTGATTGAAAGCAACTAGAAACAACAAAACATAAAGGCCATGGACAAAATTGAACACATCGGTATTGCCGTGAAGGATTTGGAAGCATCGAATAGTTTGTTCGCCAAACTTTTGGGTGTTCCACATTATAAAATGGAAGAAGTGGCTTCGGAAGGGGTAAAGACCTCGTTCTTTAAATCGGGACCCAATAAAGTGGAACTGCTGGAGGCCACAAACCCAGAAAGCCCTATTGCCAAGTTCCTGGAAAAGAAAGGCGAGGGCATTCACCATATTGCTTTTGCGGTGGATGACATTGTTGCTGAAATCACTCGATTGAAAGAAGAGGGGTTTATGGTTTTGAACGAAACACCCAAAAAAGGGGCGGATAACAAACTGGTGGCCTTCCTGCATCCCAAGGGTACAAACGGGGTGTTGGTGGAGCTTTGTCAGGAAATAAAAGCGGGGTAGCTGCGTTAAAACCTTGCGGTAAAGCAAAATAAACACTAATATTGCATCCGCAAAAATTTGGTCCTATAGCTCAGTTGGTTAGAGCACCTGACTCATAATCAGGTGGTCCCTGGTTCGAGCCCAGGTGGGACCACCGGGAGATTTCAAAATTTCTATAAAAGCCTGAAAATGAACTGTTTTCAGGCTTTTTCATTTTCATTGATTTCATATAAAACCATATGAAATCAACCCTTCTGGTGAGTAAATCGGTGAGTACTTTTTTATTCATAAAAATGCTTCCAAAACTATGTTAAAGAATTGATTGTCAATTCTTTATTCGGATTTGTAATCGAAATTAAAAATCCAAAAAACAAAGTTATGGAGGCAAGCAACACATTTTCCATCCTTTTTTACCCAAAAACCAGAGACTCTGACAAGAACGGAATGTCCCCTCTTTTTCTTCGCATTACAGTTGATGGAAAAAGGGTGGAACTCAGCTTAAAAAGAAAAGTGGATCCAAATGATTGGTGCCCAAATTCGGGCAAGGTCAAGGGAAGGGGACAGACACCAGAAGAGATTAATGGCTATCTGGATGAACTGAGAACACGAATCCGACGCATCCAAGGGGAGTTTGTAGCACAGGAAAAGCCCTATACGGCATCGATGCTTAAAGAACGGTTGTTGAATAAGGGCAATGAACTCAAAACGGTACTGTCCATTTATGATGGCCACAATGCCAAGATGAAAAGCTTGATGGGAAAGGATTATACTTATAGCACCTATAGACGGCACGTACGAACACGAAACCATTTGGAGGGATTCATCCGAAAAGAGTATGGACAGAAGGATTTTTTTATCAAGGATGTAGATCTAGGGTTTATTACCCGGTTTGAGCATTATCTACATATGATCGGTGCAGGAGGCCACAATACGATTACCAAATATGTGACCAATTTCAAGAAGATAGTGCGAATGGCATTTGCCAACAATTGGGTTGTCTCTGACCCTTTCTTCCATTGGAAGGCCAAATGGCAGAAAACCGAACGGGAGGTACTGACCGAGACCGAACTACAAACGTTGATAGAGAAGGAATTCAAATCGAAGCGTTTGGAAAGGGCAAGGGATGTCTTTATTTTTTGCTGCTTTACAGGTCTTTCCTATGTTGATGTCAAAAAATTGACAAGAGACGATATTGCAATAGGAATAGATGGTAGGCGATGGATAAAGATCTTGCGGACAAAGACCAAGGTCAAGAGCACCGTCCCGGTTTTACCAATGGCGGAAAGAATATTGGAGAAGTATAAAAAGAACTCGCCAAAAGCTGAAAACATATTGTTGCTTCCCGTATTGAGTAACCAAAAAACAAATCAGTACCTAAAAGAGATTTCACAGTTATGTAAGATAAAAAAGCGGATAACTTTTCACCTTTCCCGACATACCTTTGCCACTACGGTTACCCTATCAAATGGAGTGCCCATCGAATCGGTGAGCAAGATGCTCGGGCACCAGTCCATAAAGACCACACAGATATACGCCAAGGTGCTTGACAAAAAACTTATGGAGGACATGGAATTGGTCAGGATGAAATATGCAGCCGTTTAAATGTGGGGATTAATCTCTAAAAAAATTATCTACTTGTTTTTAACCCCCAAATCTTACCCAAAAACTTTGCGCATGGATCCTGTTCCAATTTTATAGCATTCGGAAAGATAAGCGTAAAGTAAAATTGGAATAGGGCGCACAACCTATTTTTTGAATCTGGATAGTTGGTCTGGCAGTGTGCGAAATTGGGATACGAAGTAGGCCAATTTTGTACAGCGAGAGGGTAGCACGCTAAAGCGGTGCTACGTTGTCCAAATTCTGGCTAAAAGACCAGTAAACCTAGTACTTTTGTGTGGGTTTGCAACAGCACTTAACTAAAAGTAAATTGTGACAAATCCGCTTGAACCCCCTATAAACATTGTAAAGAATTGTCACAATCAGTATAAGAGTTTTGAATTTTTATAACTCTTATCTCATTTTTATTTTTCCAGATAAATCCCCGGGTTTATTGATGGAATATTAGGGCAAAATGGGTCAAATCCTCTCAAAAGTCCTATAAACAGAGAAAAAAGTTGACCCATTTTCAATTTAAAATGGAACTTTTGCCTCGCTCAGTAGTATTAGTTTGTGTAAGTATTTGGGACGCTTGCAGCGCGAAACCAAGTTTCGCTTGCTTTTTTGATTCTTAATTCATAAGAGTACATTTTCAAACTTCCAATCCCATTAAATCACAATGATAGTCTTTAATAAAGCCTAACGGAATTGGAGTCCAACATCCCGTAGCTAATATATTTAAGAAACGATTACGGATTTCCACATTTTTCATTAAAAGAATATCCCTATCTTAGGAATTATCTTACGAATCCGTTTCCCCCCAACATTGGAAGTTTGAATTACTTATGTCAAAGGTTAAAATCTGAAGGCAGGGAATTGAATCATTATAGGCGCGAATACTAAACTTTAGTGAAGAGGACCTAGAAATAAGGCAAAAAAAGAGATTAAATATTTGATTAAAACTAGAAATACAATCATGGAACGACAAAAAGTAAGTTCATCAAACTTAGCATCAATTGGATATGATGCAGATAATGAAATTTTAGAAATAGAATTTAAAAATGGTGGAGTTTACCAATATTTTGGTGTGCCAGAAGGAGTATACGACGAATTAATGGACGCACCTTCTCATGGAGTATATTTTTCCGCCAATATCAGAAATGATTATAGGTATCAAGAATTATAAAACCTGTCAACGAAATTTGATAAGTATGAAATTAAAACGATTTGATATTAAAGGTTTTCGGAGAATTCTTGATGCGTCATTTCTTATTGGAGACGCATCGTTTCTTATCGGAGAAAATAATATTGGCAAAAGTGCTATTCTAAATGCTTTGCAAATATTTCATTCTGGAGATCCTAAACTGGAAGATTTAGACTTTTTTCATGACGAGAAATCTGATTTTACATCGGAAAAAGTAGTTATGGAAGCGGAATATGTTGACCTTCCTGAAGAAGCAGAAAGCTGGAAAGGATTTAAGGGCAGAGTTCTAAAAAGAAAAAATGCAGAAGGTAATGAAGAAAAATATATCCTTTTCAAAAAGGAATTTCCAAAAGATGGCAAAGGATTACATTATTTAAAACAATATCAAAAGAGCCGAAAAGCAGAATATGATGGATGCAAAAAAGCGCAAGAATTCATTGAAAAGGGAATAAAAAAAGAAGAAATAATAGATGTATTCGGTGATATTTCTTTGGATACAAACATTACTGTAAAAAAGTATGAATCAGACTTGGAAGAACTTCTATCAATTTGGGATTTTGATTACGAAAATAGTGAGTGGTTTCAAAGCCCTGGAGGAATTGTTGGAAACATAACCTCAAGGCTGCCAAGGTTTTTATTTATTCCTGCTGAAGACCGTAAAAATGATATCGATGGTAAGACAGGCGCTCTTCAAAATATTATGAAAACCCTATTTGAAGATGTAAGAGATGCTTCAGAAAATTTTGCGAACGCCCAAAAGTACCTAAATGAATTATCTAAAGAATTAGATCCAGAGGACCCAACGAGAGATTTTGGTAAAATGCTAGGAGAAATTAATTCGATTGTAGGTAACGTATTTCCCGAAACAGGATTGCATGTTCAAACCGAACTTAGTGATGCTAATAAAATACTACACCCACATTTTAACATCGAAATGTCAAGTAATATACGAACTGACCCTGAAAGGCAAGGTACGGGTTCCGTTAGATCGGCTGCATTTGCCTTACTCCGATACAGGGAAAACTTCCTTGAGCGAAAAGCTATGACTAAGAGAAATCTAATTATTGGCTTTGAGGAACCGGAAATTTATCTTCATCCCAATGCCGCAAATAATATGAGAGATGAAATCTATAATCTTGCGGTTTCAAGCACATCACAAATAATTTGCACTACGCATTCACCTTATATGATAGATTTAGGGAAAGATATCGACAAACCAAAATTTCCGAAGCAGATATTAAATCTATTGCGACTTAACTTTAATGAACAAGGAATAGCTTATACTAATTCAATTCCTTTCAATTCTACAGAAGCATACGAGAGCTTAATTAACGATGAAAGAGATAAAATTAAATTTCTTTTAAAAATTGATGATTATGTAGCTCGAATTTTCTTTGTCAAAAATATTGTTATTGTTGAGGGGAACACAGAAGAGGTTGTTTTCCGTGAAACCGTTAGGAGATTACCAGAAATTCAACGTAAGAAAGTTCAATCAGAATACCAATTTGTTCAAGCTCGAGGAAAAGCCACAATAATATCTTTAGTGAAGTATCTCAAAGCGATGGGCTTTCAACCTTTTGTGGTACATGACAAAGATGAGAGCGAAGGAGCAACCAAATTTAATCAGCCCATTCTAGAGGCTTTAGGGAATGAAGAATCTCGAATTATGCTTGAAAATTGTTTAGAGGATGTTCTTGGATACGAGGCCCCATCTAATAATAAACCTTACACTGCATTTCAATTCATACAAGAAAATTGGAAAGAAGAAAATGGTTGGAATGGGGTTGGAGAAAATTGGAAAAAATTGATTGAAAACAAAATTCTAAAGGAAGTATTCTGAGATGGGCAATATCAAACTAAATCAAAAATTAAAACGTGTCGAAATTCAAAGATTCGAATTGGACAACGAAATCGTTTTCAATTATTTCGACAATCTCCCAGCTGCTGAACGAGACGAAAAATTAATTAGAGCTATTTACATCGGGGTATTAGCCTTAATGGAAGACCGTATATCTTCTTTTTTATCAAAAACATCTAATGAGTTGGGGACAGAATTGGAAAGTCTGAAAATGATTTTTGATATGAAGAAGGAGCTTTTTTACAAATCTACCATTAAGGGTTCTTTAGCAGAAGATGAGATTGCTGACTATTTGAACGAGTATTTTAAAAGTAAAAAAATCAATGACAGGGCGACACTTACAGGTAATGCCGCTGGAACATTACCCCGAAACAAAACTGGAGACATTGTCTGTAGAGTTAACGGAAACGAAGATTTGAAAATTACAATAGAATGTAAATTTGATAAAAGCATCAAACTTGGAGATATTGAGGATAAAGACATATTTACTCGAAGAAGCGACACAGCTTGGAGCCAACTTATCGAAGCGGATGCAAATAGAAATTCAAGAGTAAGCCTAATAGTATTTGATATTTCCTTAGTGGATAATTCTATTTTGAGATTTAGTGAAAATGTTGGCTATATACCCAATATCGGTTTTATAGCCATAATTGACTCACAAAGGGGAGATTATGGTAATTTGATAATCGCATATATGCTGGCCAGGGATATAGCCCTTAATGCAAAAACGCTAGAAATAGATAAAGAAATACTCTCGATTATAATAACTCGTATTATCAAAGATGTTGAAGAAATAAAATCAATTAAATCCTTAGTAGACAGGAATATCGAAACCAATAATGAAATCTTAAAACAAATTGAAAAGTCCATTCTAATGATGGAATTCAACCAGAAGTATTTGAGTCAATTTTTGGAAACAGGGACACTTACAAAAAAAGATTTGTTGGATTTTTATATGGGAGAGGAAATTAAGGATAAGTTCAAAATGATTGAGAAAGAGATTGCCTCTCTAGATTCAAAATAAAAAAGGCTGTAAATTAAATAAGTCAGCCGAGGTAAATTTCGTCTTTTACATAATTAGCATTTAACCAAAAGCAATGTTTTGTATATTCCGTTAAGCCAGTTAGCTTATCTGCAAGAGGCAAAGTATAAGTGTCTTTAGCATCTTTGGCATGCGGTCTTACATGGCTTATTCTGTTCTCCGATTTCTTCGGAAAAAAGGTCATTCTCTTTCCCTTAGCAGTTACTTCCTTTACTATTTCTCCTTTTGAAATAGTATCCTTCATTTTATCCCACACCTCCTTTGCTTCAAGGATGTCAGAGTAAGGCATGTTCCAAAATCTCACTCTTCTTAATATTAATTTGTCATTATCGAACTGATAAAATACGAAGAAGAACTTGCTTTCTAATATGTTTTTAAAGGCACAATCTTCCCAATCTAATTCGACTAATTCGGTGTATTTGAAGGTGGGAAAGGAAATATTTTCTTTTGGCAAATCATTTTCTTTTAACCTTACTGTCTTTACTTGAATATCGGCTTTTTCAAACTCTTCAATTTTTCTGTCCAATTCAATCCCAAGTATTGCATTGGTCAAATTGGCAAAATAGCTTTTGGCATTTTTGTTCACCTTAAGACCAAGTTCATTTACAATCTGATCAGCAGATTTTCCATAATGCAGTTGAAATTTGCTAATAACAATGTTTTCAATAGTATCTGCCTTATCAAGAATCTCAGGAGCCGTAATTATTTTTCCGTAAGCCCCTTGTTTCACATCAGCAATATTGGCAATGATATGATTTAGGTAACCTTGTTTCAGAGAATATGCCCTTTGCTTGGCTTTTTCCTTATTAAATGGTTGATTACGCAAAGATTTAGCAGCGGTTGAACCTTTGGTACAAGCACCTAGGTAAAAAGTATCACCTTCAGATAATTCATGAGCTATTCCATCTTTGATTTTTTGGTTAATTGTTTCCCAATCTCGTTTTATGATTTTTAGGTCTTGGTCTGGATATCTCCAATTACCTACTAAGAGAATCGTATAATCCAATAAATCGGCATCAACCTCATGTAGATAGAAAACCAGAAGTAAGTGAGCATTTTTTTTCCAGAAAGAACTGGTTTCAAAACTTTCTTTATGTACTTCTAAGTAGTTTATAATATTAAGTACAAGTCTTTCTTTGGAACGGATTTGACCTTTTTTAAGAAGTTTTAGAGGGCTAGATTTTAATTCGAGACCAGCCTCTATAAAGTCAGGTTCTGTATCGGAATTCGGGCTGTAACCAAAATAGAATTTTTCAAGAATCTGCCCAAAGTTTCCTTTTCCTTTGTACCCATGCTTTTCAATTTCAGATTCACAAGCTTGCCGTAAAGTTTTGTTCTTTAGTTTCTGGGCGAATTCAAGAATTGAATCTGCAGATTTTGGATCAAATTCTGGTTTTTTACCCATTAGGAGTGACATTAGTAAAGTCTAACAATTGAGTATCCTCATTAAACCTATATTGAACAAGCGTTACATTGTTCCACTCTGTTGATACAGAGGGTCGCACACCCTTAATGAATTTTCTTTCAATATTCTCAGCAAAATTTTCAAGGGCTTCTTGGGTATAACTATACCCAAGCATAAAGGCTTTAATCATGCTATAGTCACTATATGCATATTCATTTTTTATCCAATCAACATATTTCATAAGTTGCAAAATATCTTGAG
The DNA here is from genome assembly GCF_042651185.1 of Flagellimonas marina. Taxonomy (NCBI): domain Bacteria; kingdom Pseudomonadati; phylum Bacteroidota; class Flavobacteriia; order Flavobacteriales; family Flavobacteriaceae; genus Flagellimonas; species Flagellimonas marina. The sequence goes on from NZ_JBHSCL010000009.1 coordinate 623,425, forward strand.
AGGATATTTCTCCTCGTTTGATTTCGACAACAAGAAAATCACAAATGGTTGGTTTTTGATTTGGTATAAAATTGTATCCAAAAACATCCATTTTATCTACATAGTGAAGGGGTTTAAATGGAGAGGCAATAACTTGATGTGAAAGATAATCCCAAGCCCCAAAAATTTCCCTAGCGTTAGATTTGTTATAATTTAACTGAAATATTAATGCTGCTTCAATGGCCATTTCATGTTTTAAACTTCCATTTGGATTATTTATAGTATTTAGAAATGGGGCAATTTCTACAACATAATGATCGTTCCCATTTGTTTTTTCTCTAATTTCACTGTGTGATTCTTCAATATTTTGGTTGAATATGTTGTCTTCATTTGGAGTGTTAATAGCAGCAATATTCCTTCTAAGAATTATGTCTTTAAACCCTTGATTTTCAGTGTCTGAAAATTTAATAAAACTTAAGTTTTGAAAAGCTCGTAATATTTTAAATTTTTCAGGAGCAGAAGATAGAACCTCATCCATATCGATTCCATTTTGAAAGAAATGTGGTGAGGCTTCAAATGTGCACAAAAACCTATTATTAATTGCCCTCACCCCGTTATCATACAATAATAAAGGACGAATCTCCTGATACCTTTGAATGGTTGGCTGATTGGAATTTGGATAATTCAAAAATTTACAATGACCATTAATATTGATTAGTCGACCAATACCATAAATTTTTCTATCAATAAAGAAATAGATATTATCTCCTTCATTCATAGAAAAGTAATCGGCAAATGTACCTTCCTGATGCGGTTTCCATATCCGGTGAGGATTGGAAATATTAGTTGAATAGACACCCCTATTTATGAACTCGTAGAGAGTATCAAAATCTGGTTTATTGTTCTTTTTCCCTATGCTGAACAGGTAGCCGGCCATTCACTTTTAATTTTGTTATAAAGTGATTCTCCTATTTTTTCAATAATTCCCACCACTAAAGCATTTCCCATAAAAAAAGCTCTTTTAGAATCTGAAATGCCTTCAAGCTTGGTATGATCTTCTGGAAACATATTCAATCTTTCCAATTCTATTGGCGTCAATCTCCTTAACCCTCTTTCTGACTCAACTACATGTTTAAATCTTGACGGAGATTTTCCACCTTCTCCAGTTATAATTGTTCTTGAGGCATTATCTAATGCATCAGGATAAATCATTCCACCTTCACTATAGTTATATTCATAACCATCTTTAGTCGTTCGTTTTTGCTTTTTAGGCCCTTTTAAGTACTTCCATTTAGGTTTATCATCATCACTTATGAAAAAATCTGATGTAACCTCTCCATTTTGTAAAACATCTCCCAATACTTTATAAGGACCATTATAACTGGGAGTGGTTTTAACGGTATAAACCATCCCATTAATCATCACACCAGTGTTTTCAAATGGAGTGAGACCACCTTTTTTATTGAAATTGTTCGTGATTTTTACTAAGTCACCTTTCAATTCAAATTCGTTGAAAGAAGGGGATATTTTCTCTTTTACGGGAAAAGCATCTACAATTGTTCCATTTTCCAAAATCCAGTCGTGCTTACTTGACTTGTTAAGTCTTGAATAAAGCTCTGTTGATTTGTGGTACCCAATGAAAAAGACCCTTCTTCGTCTCTGCGGCATTCCATATTCTGCAGCATTAATCACTCTCCATTCAACAGCATACCCTAGTTGGTTTAAACTTTGTAACATAACTGCAAAATCTCTCCCTCTTTGAGAGGCTGGGGATTTTAAAAGTCTATCAACATTTTCTAAGAAAAGATATTTAGGCTTGTTTTTCTTTTCTTCCAATATTCTATGAATTGACCACCAAAGAACCCCTTTCTTTCCTTTTAACCCTCTTGAATTGTTAAGAGTGGTTGCCACAGAATAATCTTGGCAAGGGAAACCACCACATAACAAATCATGGTCCGGAATATCATTAGTCGGTACAGTTGAAATATCTTGGTTTGAGTGGTTCTCCTTGCCAAATCTTGCTTCATATACCTTGGAGGCATGCTGTGTTTTTGTGGAAGGTTCCCATTGGTTACTCCAAATAACTTTGTAGTTGCTTTTCTCAAGCCCGAGCCGGAATCCACCAACTCCGGCAAATAATTCAACAACTCTTAATTTATTACTAATCATTTAAGGAAATAAAGTTTGAACAAGGTCTAAAATAATAGATGTGTATCTAGATTCAACCCCCAAATTTAATTATCTATACAATTTTTTTCAACTAATGGTTTTCTTACCAAACGGCTTATATGGAGACAAAGTTTTCCTGCTTGGCGTAACGAATAATACCATTATGGATGTACAATATTTTTTAAGGAACTATGACAGAAATGATTAATATCTCATATAATTTCAAGATATTTGATAGTGAACACGTTCATTTAAAATCCGACATAGTTTTGGTGAGTTTTTCGGTGAGTAATCAGATTTATTGATTTATAATCATCTGAAAATGAGTCAAATATGCAAATAGTTCAATCCCAGGTGGGACCACGTAAAATCCTTCTAAGTCATTGATTTAGAGGGATTTGTTTTTTAATAAGGAACAGGAAAAGGGACAGTTCTCAATCAATAGTCTTGGTCATCAATTTTTACTTATAATTCGTACCCTTTCTATGATGCATAGTATTTTGCCAAAAAGGGTGGTGAATGTTTTATTAATTTTACTTTTAATAATGGTTCCGAAGCACCTGAGAGTTCTGGCGTGCAACCAAATTTGGGTAATAGTTATTAAGTACTTCCATCAATCAAAAAAACAAACCACTAATCTCAATTAAAAAATGAATGCGGTAAAGGTCAAACCACCAAAACATCTGAAAGACTTGGTGAGCTTTTTTTGGTATTCCGATTTCAAAAATCCAGATAACTCTGCCAAAACATATAGAATTTTAGCTGATGGTTTGCCCGGAATCATTTTTCAACATTCCAATGGAAATTCTGCGGTTTCAAATGTAAATGGAGTGCAACTGCCAATAACATTTTTATATGGTCAGAATACCAGCCATTGTACCAACCTGATTACGGGAGAACCCTTCATATTTGGAGTAAGTTTACGTCCCACGGCATTTAAATCATTGTTTGGTATGGATGCCACAATGATAAGTAATCAACTAATAGACTCTCAGCATTTCTTTTCTTCGGACATTGAGGATATCTTGTTAAATGCTAAATCTCCTATTCATATCATTGAGCTATTCAGTAAGAGATTTTTAAATTTAAAATCTAGACCAGAAAATACGGGCTTCTTTGACAAGTACCTCAATCATTCTGTGAGAGGTATCAGAAACCTTTCAGCCAATCAAATATTCTCAGATTTAGGAATCTCACGAAGACAGTTCCAGCGAAAATTTAAAGAGCATGTAGGTGTAGATCCTGAGACCTATTATAGAATTCTCAGATTTCAAAAAGCCATTCATTTACTTCTTAGAGGTGATTTCAAAAAGCTAAGTGATGTCGCTTATCAGCTATGTTATTCAGACCAGTCACACTTCATAAGGGATTTTAAATATTTTTCGGGGTTAACCCCAAATAGATTTCTCAAGAACGGGTTACTAAACAAACATATATCCTTCGACAAAGAAGATTTTTTTACTCCAGTACGACTACTTGAATGTTAAAACCAAATGTCGCTAGAGTTCTATTCTGGCTATTGTCGCAATCCTAATTTTGTATAAAATTTCTGAAAGAGCATTACGACCGTTATTCAGTCAACCTATAGTTAGGAAGTACGGTCTTTCCTTAAAATTATGGTTCCACAAAAGCACTACTATAATAAGAATTCACAGATTTACCTTAATTCAAAAATTAAGACGATATGATTGGCACCCAATTCGAAGTATGCATCTTGACTTGTTAGAAAGCGCAAAAATTTAGCAATAAGTTTTATAGAAAAAATGACATGAAAGAGATCATTGAAAACTTACCTATACCTCTTTAAGTGTTGTTTGACATCCTTTTTGGAACTTTCAAGAATCCTAAGCTTGAATATGAAACAGGGTTCTATCTGGATGCATCGAATAAGGTTAAAGACATGCTTCTTTTTAGGGACATATCAAATGAAAATTAAAAACACAATTTAAAATGAATCGAGCAGCGATTATCGCAGTTTTTATCTGCCTGCATTATGGAGTATTTGCTCAAAAGCAAAACCACGCCCAAGTCAATGGAGTTGAAATCTATTATGAAATTTATGGTAAAGGGGATCCCCTTGTCTTATTGCATAGTTTTACATCCAGTCACAAGCTCTGGGAGCCTTTTATTGAAAGGCTTTCAAAAAACCACAAACTAATTGTACCTGATTTGAGGGGACATGGCAAATCCACCAATCCTGAGAATGTATTTACACATAGCACCTCTGCCAAGGATATCTATGGACTTATGGATGCATTGGAAATTAAAAAGTTCAAGGCAATCGGCGCCAGTTCCGGCGGCATGACCTTGATTCACATGGCGACCATGGATTCTACCAGAATCGAAGCCATGATATTGGTAGGTGCAACATCACGTTTTGGGGTGCCCTGTAGGGAAATCATGCGAAATTCCACTTTCGAGACAGTACCGGAAGACTGGATGTTGGATATGAGAAACCATCAACCCGGTGGCGATGAACAAATCAAAAAATTGCTACAACAATTTAACGGTATGCAACATTCCTATGACGACATGAACTTTACAGCGCCCTACCTTTCTCAGATTAAATGCCCCACCTTGATCGTTCATGGGGAGCTTGACGAATTTTTCCCTTTGGAGATTCCTTTTGAAATGTCAAGAGCAATTCCAAAATCATCGTTATGGATTATCCCGAATGGTGGACATTTGCCCATATGGGATGAGCGGTGGGCGGATACTTTTTTAAAAACTGCGGAGTCATTTCTGAAGGGTGAACTCTAACATTTTGCCCGAGTATTTTGTTTCCAACTATAAACATCAAACAATGAAAGCATTTCATTTAAATTGTATCCAAATTGAATCACCGTTTGGTCCGGCAATAGGCCATTGTGTCTTGATTGAGCGTGACGGAATATTGACGCTCATCGATG
>NZ_JBHSCL010000010.1:0-178077 GCF_042651185.1 Flagellimonas marina
AGGGACACACAGAAAATTACCCCGCTGTTGGGGTAGAATGGGCGACCGAAATCATCCCGATCGGAACTCACCTGTATACGAGTTCTCCATTCGGGCAGAAAAGCGATCCACTTCCGGTGGTGAACTCTCCAAACGTACCCACAAACCCAGACGGAACCCCAGGGGTTTCTACTGACATTCTGGTTACGAAGATTGGTTATTATTTCGCCAGTCAAGCGGATATTGATGCCTATATCACATCGATCGGGGCTACTAAGCTCGCGGGTAATGACTGGTACGGGGCTGATTTGTCAAAAGCGAATCTGTTCAAGAACCCTGGCGAACTCGCGATGTACAAGGTGGAAAACTCCGGTGGTTACTTGCTGACTGCTGGCCCCCGTTGTGATCAGCGAATCCGACAGGTATACAACCCAGACACGGGCGCATTTACCAGCATTGATTATTACTGGAATGGCAATCGTATTGCTTACATGAAACACGACGAATCCCCAGCGCACCAGTGCAAATATACAGGGATGTCGGTAAACACGAACGCAGATACCAGCATTCCTCCGGTTCCTCCGGCTCTCCCGTCAACGTATGGGGCGCTACCGAGTGAGATCTCTTTGTTGCGTTCTGCTCGTTCTGGACTGGGTTGTATTCCGGCGACCGTAGGCTTTGCATACACTAACATTAGTGATGCTATGTTGTCCGCATGGAACGAAACCCGCGAAACGTTCAAACTTGCATTTAACATGTTGACGGGTACGATCAAGAACGGTACAGGCATAGCAACGATGTTTGATGGACTTTCGATCGGGATGGAAGAAATCACAGCGGGTGCTCTGGCATTGTCACAGCAGGCATGGCAAACCGCAATGAAGGTATTCCGGCAGATCATTAGCTCTGCGTTTAACATCGTGGGCGGTGCATGGAGTCTGATCAATAACTTCCTCCCGACTGTTGCGATCATGGGTGTTGCAATCAACATTTACGATCTGGTGTTTGGTGATAGTTCGGTTCAATCCCTGAAAGATTCTTTCCAGGCTCTGATTGATTCCGGCGCACAGACGTATGAAAGCGTCATAAACGCAATATACGGGGCTATAGGCAGTTCTTACAACTACGCCGTTGAATACGTCAAGGCTGGCGCTCGCGACCTTGTAGACGCGTGTAGCGCGTTATTTGACTGGTGTTTGACTATGTTCCAAAATGGTTGCGTTGCTTTGGTGGATTTGTACGGGCGTATGATGCAGATCTGGTCAATGCCTCCTGAAACACCAAACCCGCTTTGGTCTGCGGTGTTGGCTATCCGTAACATCATGCGACAGATTAAACCACTTGATGTGATTCTGGGCGGTAACTTCCCAGGGTTTACAGCAATGGATCTGTATCAGCAAGCACAGGTCAAGGTTAAAGCAGTTATCGATGCATCATATGCGCAGATCTCCGCATTGTATGAACAGGCGCAAGAAGTTTACAAAACCTTGACTTCTCAGACTCAGGAAAGGGATTCTATTAAACGTAAGTTCGACCAGTACCTTAACTGGATGTGGGAACCTGTAACTGAAATGGCTACCGCTGCTTATCAGGCTTCACTCGATGCAGCAAACGCGGCTATTGCAGCGACTAAGGCAACATATGAGGGCATCAAGGCGCAGATCGCATCGTTGCAGGATGGATTGAAAGACACCTACAGCATGGCGATGGATGAACTCAAGAAACTTCCTGTAATGGCTCAGATTAACCAGTTCTTAGGTTACTGTGGGGTTGCATTCGATGACCTGTTAAAAACGTATGACAACGCACTGACGGGCGCTAAATCGCTATACAAAGACTTTGTTGACAGTTCCAGATCGTTTAAGGATACATGCAAAGTAATATATAACCAGATTTGTACGCTTGCCCTAAGTAAAGTGACTCAATATGTTAACAAGCTATTGTCTCTGATTGGACTTGCGATCACTTTCGGTTCGATTAGTGTTTGCGTCCCTATGGTTCAATACTAAATACCCGATAAAGAGGGGTAATAATGGCTACTTTAAAGAAACAAATTAATCAGATCCCCGATATTTTTGTCGGGGCTACTTTCGAAGAAATCAAAGCGGACTTAATTAACTGGCTCCGTGGACAAGAAGAATTCAAAGACTACGATTTTTCAGGCTCGCGTATGAACGTGCTTGTGGATCTGCTGGGTTATGCTACTCTGTACATTCAACAGATGGGTAACACTGCACTGTTCGAATCGTTTATTCGTACTGCGGCGCTTCGTAGCTCTGTTGTGCAACACGCTCAAGATTTGGGCTATATGCCGGATTCCCGTACTGCTGCAAGCACTGCGATCATGGTTACTGCTAAAAACCCACTGAACCCGACATCGATCCGTATTCCGCGCGGTACGAAATTCATCGGTACAGTAAAACAGACAAACAGTTTCCCGTTCGTCGTATCTGATGACGTGGTTATCGTTCGTGACAAAGACAACAACTATGTTTCTATGCTGAACATCGTTCAGGGGCGTTTAGTACGTACCGAAGTCATCTTCGACGGCTCTACTATCCTGATTCGAGATCCAAACATCGATCGTAGTCAGGTTCGCGTTACTGTTAACGGCGCACAATGGGATGACTGGACGAATGAAAGTATCGTAAACGCCACGGGCGCATCAACAATTTTCTATATGCGTGAAACTGTGGACGGACACACCGAAGTTTACTTTGGTGAAGGTGAAACAAGCCAACAAGTCGCGGGTGGTGCTCTGACTGCTGATTATATCGGTGGTCTGAAACCAGCAAACGGATCAACTATCGTTATTGAATATATTTCGACGAACGGAGAAGATGCTAACGGTGCTGAAAACTTTGTTTACGTGGATACGTTGACAAACATTAGCATTACCAGCATCACCGAAAACCCTACAGATTCCGCTGATTATGTCGGTGCTGATGGTGGTGGCGAACCGGAAAATATTGAACGTATTCGTGAACTGGCTCCTATCATGCGTGAGACACAGCGACGTTGCGTTACTGCATCGGATTATGAATCGTTCTTGTCACACCGTTTCGGTTCTGTTATTCAGGCGGTTCAGTGCTTTACAGATAGCGAGAAACCTGGTTATGCATTCATTTCCGTTAAGCCTAAATCTGGTTTACGGTTGACTTCTGTACAAAAAGAAGACATGCAAAACTATCTTGCGAAGTATAATCTTGCGACGATCACGCCGTCTATTCTCGACCCGAACTACTTGTATATTGTACAAAGCATCAAAGTAACGTATGATATCAGCAAACTCGTTGAGTCGGAAGAATGGTTGCGCGGTCAGGTAATCACAGCGATTGATAATTACTATACTGATAACGTTGAAATTTTCAACAAATCATTCAGTAAGTCCAAAATGTTAACCTATGTTGATAATGCGGACGTGTCGATCATTGGTTCCTCTGCTACGATTAGCCTGTTGCGTGAACTGGACAACTACTACAGCGCCCCAATGTCAGGTATTCACTTCCTGAACCAAGTAGCGCCGCGCAGTATTGTTTCGAACGGTTTCAAGTACACAAACGCCGCTGGTGATTCGTATAACGTTCGTTATGCGTCAACCGCTGCCAACAGTTCTGGACGGGCAAAAATCGTGATTGGGCCTTTCAAAAACGGCGATATCGCTATTACTGCGTATACAGGAACCGATTTTAATAAATACCCAGGAGTCACGGATCGTACTAAATATTACGAAGTCGGATATGCGGAACACTACACTGATTTCATTAGTTTCGATCTGGGTGTGCTTAACGTCCCTGCTGAACGCTTTAGCGCTGCATACATCGAACTGACAGCAACACCGTTAGAAGAAACTATTTTCACCCGCGATGGTTCCTTGATTGTATTTGAAAACGATCTACGTCCTCAATATACAACGCTGACGATGAACCCGATCAGTCAATAATTTCAACCCCTGTCATCCGGCAGGGGTTTTTTGTTTGCTAAATATGGGATATAAGTAAAACGCAAATTTGGAGAAACATAATGATTAAAGCGCCGTCAATTACCAGTTTGCGCGTTGATAAACTGGCTGCTAACTTCGTATATTTGAAGTGGGATAGCGTAGGCATGGATTTCTACTACGTGGTAGAAATGGCTGAAACTCGCGGTGCGGGTGGTGCTGTGGTTCCAGATGATGAACTTACCTGGTTTCAATTAGGTTACGCATATCAGAACGAATGGTTTTCTTCTGACGTACAGCCCAACAGCTATTACAAATATCGCGTCATGGTTACGCATAAAGGCTTTGACCCGTCTGACTGGGTTTATACAGAGGAACTCTGGACATTCGATCTCAACGCATACACATATTCGACTATGCGTGAATTCACACCAAGTGATGCATTCATAAACGAAAAATTTTCAAAGAATAACAGAAACTACGTGAATTTTGATTCTGATGTGGTAATGGCGGCTCTGATGAAAGAAGACTTTGTGTTTTCTCCATTATACACCGACGTTTCACAAATCAGTGATAAAATCCTTACTCAAGAAAACTATCATGAGATCCAGGATCATATCGAACACGTTTGTAACGACATTAACAGAACTTTCCTGGTAGCGTCAAACGGTTTGCTTTATCTGTTTGAACGTTTTCAGAACATGGCGAAGGTATCAAACGACAAAGGGCAAACATGGCATTACTACAAGGCGTTTAACGACCGCGTAGGAAACCCTGTATCGCGCTCTGTTGCGTATCAAAGCCGAAACACAACCTATGTACTGGGTTACGATCGTATCTTCTACGGGCGCACCTCAACAGATATTCGCTGGTCTGCGGACGATGTGCGATTCTCTGCTGATGATGTTACGTTTGCCAAACTGGGGAACCAGACGGGCTTAGATTTCGATGTAGACTCATACAACACGTTTGCTAAATTGCCTGGTAACGTGGCGAAATATGCCGAAGCAATGGCCTGTTCTGATGGCTGGCTCTATGTTGCTGCTAAAAACGTCATGCGTCGTATCGCTCTGAAACAGACACCGATCGATACGAACCCAAGTTCACCAACGTTCGGGGAAAAGATTTTCGATACTGTTAGCTATACAATCGTACCTGGTAATGATAAGATTGTTGTTAAGAAAATGGATGTTATGGACGGCATTCTGTACGCGCTTGTAACGGGTGAGGTGAAAACTGCTCTGTTAGATCCAACAAAACCTGCTAACGTTAAATCGTCTACTGCATCCGGTGTGTATCAGTGGCAAGAAGACACTAAAACTTTTGTACGCCTGTACGGGAACACGGAAAAAGAACGTTTCTTCATTGAACATCAATACACCAATATGTCAACAAACGGTACAGAAATTTTCATTTCTGTTGCAAACTACAAGTATCCTGGAACTTTACCAGATCCAGAACTGGTGGTGGAAAACCCAGCGTTGGTTGATGCGGTGAAATATGATCTGCGTCCTGGCTATACCTCCAGCCTTGCGATCAACTTCACGACGATTCGCGCACACATCGACGATCCTACTGTGTGGAAATTTGGTGCTCAGGAATACTACAACGAGGCAAACTATAGTTGGTTCTTCCGCGATTCTGTTCGCACATGGATTACCAATGATAACCGTCCTCTGGTGGTGTACCCGAAAATAACGTATACGCTAGTTACTGATAGTGCTGGCACGTCATCATCGCTTCGTGTTAACCGTGAAGTGTGGGATCGTGGTAATGTGAAAATCTATATCAACAACATCAAGTTTACTGGTTTTACCAAGTACACTAACGGTGTGTTACTGTATAAGAGTTCAGGCGAAATCATCGGATTTTATGAGTTGAGTTATCGCGCCCGTGACAGTTTAACGATTTTCTGGAAACCAGACAATACTTTGTTGATTGCTAATCTGATTCAGCAGGAACGAGAAAAACCATATACGCCAGATCTGTCTCCTGGTTTGATTGACCCAGATTTAAGCCATATGATTACGCGCTTTGCGCCTCAAAGCTATCTGGAACAGCAATATTTCGAGAAGTTCGGGGAATATTATTTGCAGTTCGTTTCATTGGGTGAAAATACCTATTATAACAAACTGTTGAACCTGATCAGGAACAAATATCCTCGCGAACCAAACAGCGTTGAATATCTCTGGTCGGAAGTAAACCGCCGTAATATCTACCTGGATAAATCGAAACGTGATCAGGTTGTTCGGTTCTTCGAATCCCGTGCGAGTGACTTCTATTCGTCAAAGGGTATCGAAACCAGTTACAAATTCCTGTTCAAAATGCTGTATAACGAAGATGTTACCGTTGAAATCGAAAGTTCAAACACTCTCGAATATGATATTTTGGTATCGTCAACGAATATCAGCCAGGATATTGTAGGCCGGACGATTTACACACCAACAGCAAGAGCTAACGTGACGTATATCGAACGCAACTATGAAAACGGACAATTACGCTGGTCAATGACTCTGCATAACGTGATAGGAAACTTCCTTGAAGGTCAGGTTGTCAAGTCAGAAAAAACTAACTTTACTGGAATGGTTCTGCGTGGTGTTCGTGGTAAACAAATGGCGAATAACTCGATCGACTACTTCAACCGTGGACGTTCGTACTATGTGATGAAAATTCGTTCGAATCTACCAGCATCCCGTTATAAGGATGATGTTCTGCGATTCGTTCACCCTGTAGGCTTCGGTTTTATTGGAATCACGATGTTGACTGTTTTCATTAACTCTGGTTTGTCTATGACGCATAGCGAAACGATTATTGATATTCTTCGAAATTATCGCTATGACAGTGGTTATCCGAAGTATTGGCCTGATCGTGTAGCCCGTCTTGATGGTAACGGAAATCAGACATTCGACCTCGTAACAGGAGAAGCATTATATGATGCACATCCTAAAGCCGGACAGCTTTTTGATGTTCCTCCTGAATATGATGTTGATGAACAACCGCTGAATGGTGTTTTACCTTCTGCGCGTCGATTTGATCAAAGTCCACTGTTCGATAGCTCTGCGGTTAAATACTCTCAGTTCCGTAACTTAGTGGAAAAACGATTGAAAGATGACGCTGGTAATCCACGCGATCCAAATCCACCGTCACAAAGAAAGGTAGGAAAATAAATGGCTCAACAAAACATTTACCGTGCGGTTGTAACTGGTAAGTTCCGCACGGAAAACATGATGAACTTTCGCGAAATGATCGGGGATGCCTCCGATCATAACTCGATTTATATGTCGATCGGGAGAACTGAACAATGGGCGGATAATGAATCCGACCCAGAATTCGCGCCCCCTTATCCTAACGATGATACAGATGGTATTGTCGATATGTGGACGCATATGATCGGGATGACTAAAGTTCCTGGCGAAATGATTGATGCGATCGTTCCCCGTAAAGACTGGGGCGATACACGATATCCGAACCCTAAAATCTTTTACGTTAATGATATTGTGGTTGTCAACTCCGCTCCTTATAACCGTACTGACTACGGTAAAGGATGGATGGTATATCGCGTTGCTGACGTTCCTGATATCGGTTCTTGCTCTATCTCCAGCATCACGGGGAAAGTTGAATGTGTGCGTATTGGTGGCGTTTGGACACCTACACACGAATCGATCGAACCTCCACGCGGAGAAGCGAACGGTATTGATATGGGCGACGGTTATATCTGGGAATATCTCTACACGATTCCACCAGATGTTGTGATCAACCGTTGCACAAACGAACATATCGTTGTTCCGTTCCCGAATGAACTCGAAGAAGATCCGGTTCGCTGGGGTTACGACAACGTAATCAAATGGTATCCAGATATGTATGATTTGGTTTACCGAATGAAGGTTCACTCAATGCGATTCCGTGCGTATATGGATTCGTTGTTCTTCCCGCAAGCCTCTTTACCTGGGAACCGTGGATTCCGTCAAGTAAGCGTTATTGTAAACCCGCTACTTAAAAAGGCGCAACCCTCAGACCCAGAAGTAAAAGCAACAGGCCAGTATTACACACGGAATCAACTTGAACTGGATTCAGGACAAATGATCTATATGGAAAACCGTCAACCGATTATTCGTTCTCCTGATCAGACCGAAGAAGTCAGTATTATTTTCGAATTCTAAGGAAACCATAATGGCATATCAAACAGGTAAAAAATTGATTGACGTGGGGCAGATCGGCAACCCGTCAACTGGTGATCCGCTGTATGACGGCGGTGTTAAATTAAACGAAATGGTAACGAACATATACAACGCATTTGGTGATGTTCGTCTGCTTAGTGCTAATAATGGCGTTGGTACAATGTTGCTTCACGCGACTGGTTATTATCAAAAGCTGCCTCGCACATATTATTCAGGGAACCCGATCGAATTGGGTTCTTTGCATGATATGGATACTTCTACAGGGCCGATTACAGTTGTTCTCCCTACGGGTAAGTTAGGTGAAGGATGCTATTTCATAAATAGTAACGGTAGCGTTTCTGTTGATCGCCCTATTGTTTTCCGTCCTCAAGTTGGCGATGGAATTACGGGAGTACAGGATCAGCTTTACGTGACCTCCCCGTATACCCGCGTTATGCTGTGGTGTACGAAGAAAGAGGGTTCAGTAACTACATGGGATTATTCAGTAGAATCAATGTTCGGTTCTAAAACAATGCCCGTTGACGCTACCAAACTAATTTTGAAAGCATCATCTACCGCAATACCGTTATTTGGTTACAGTGAGTTCAGCGGCGCGAAACTTCTCGTGTATGCTGAAAATATGAGAGGTACAGTCACTAAAATGGCTGAAATTCTGTTAGGCGTGGATCGTGTCGCTCGAAATGTGTATTCAACTGAATATGCAGTATTGAAAAACAGCGACGATGATATGTACACGCTAAACTTCACTGTTGGCGCTGGTGATGTGGTATATGCTAACGTTCAATCCAAACTCGAAGATCGTATTAAGTTTACGATTAAAGCGATTGACACCATTAAATCAGGGATCGCAGCATGAAACAAGAAATTATTATTGGTAACGTGGTTGATGACGGCGCTGGCGATTACTTACGCCGTGGTGGTCAAAAGACAAACGCGAACTTTACCGAACTTTACAACAAGCTGGGTGATGGGGAAATCCCTCACCCAGCGGGTGCATGGAAAACGCATTCAGCCCCTACGCTATCCCCTATTTTCGGTGATTCGTGGGCGCTGAATACAAGTAACAACCGTATTACTGTAAACCTCCCTAAAGGCGGCGTAAGCGATTATAACAAGGTTATTCGTCTACGTGACGTATGGAGTAAATGGGCTACCAACAACGTGCGTCTGATTCCTGCAAGCGGAGACACCATTAAAGGTTCCCCGACTTACAAAGAATTGTACAAAGATTTCATGGATGTTGAATTGGTTTATTGTTCTCCTGGTCGCTGGGAATATGTCGAAAACAAACAGATCGACAAAATCACTACTTCGGATCTTGCAACCGTATCAAAAGAAACGTATATCGCTACACAGGGACAGACAGACTTTCCTAACGTATTTGGCCCTAATAACTCGTATAACGTCCGTGCTCTGGAAGTTTACTATCGCGGTAACTTGCTGTACATCGACGACAAAAACGGCTTTGTAGAGGCAAACAGTGATTACGGTTCGCCTGGTGCTAGCGCCGGACAACTGGTAGATCTGGATGGGGTGAATATTCGCCTCAAACGTCCGTGTAACGCTGGTGACACGCTTCAATTCGTTACCTATCTGGATGGTATTGCCGCATGGCGTTCGACGTATGAGGCGCATACTATGCGCGTATACAACACAGGCGACACCGAACAGGTTAGTGTTCCTGGCGAAATCTGGGTTGGTGACTTGTCAACCAAACGCGAATTCACCAATGCCGAGTTCGGGATCAGTCCTCGTATTCTGGTAAACCCTAACTCGTTTGAACTGCTGCTTAACGGTCGTCAACTGGTTAAAGCTGGTGATGCGGATCTCCCGACCTTTACGTGCGAAGGGGCACAAGGTTACGATGAATCAAGCTGTTTGGCTAACTCCGGTGCGTGGGTTCCCTCTGGACAGGACTACAGCCTAATTTTCGTTGATTCTATTGTAACTGGTATCAAATTCGCTCAACCTCTGGAAACTCGCGATGTCGTAACAATTCGTTGGTTCAACAATGATATCGGTACGGTGATGGAATGGGACGGTGTAGGCGGTATTAAAGAACATACTGATAAGATTTATCTGAACAACGAAGAAGAAGTTGTTCTGGTGAATCAGATTGAATATACCGATTACAACAACCCGACACAGAAAACCGCTCGAAAAGTAGCCGATACCTTTACTGGTCGTCTGCTGGATCTGCAAGCGTTCTTTGATGTGATTCACCCGATTGGGACAATCTACGAAAACGCACACAACGACGCGAACCCAGGCGATTATATGGGCTTTGGTATCTGGACACGTTATGCCGAAGGAATGTTCCTTGCTGGCTGGACTACCGATGAAGCCGATAGTGATTTTGGTCTGAATAATAACGATCTGGATGGTTCCGGTCAACCAACTCATACTTCTGGTGGCACTGGTGGCGAACGTGGTTACGAAATCAAACCGATCAACGTTCCTCAAATTCAGTCAACCGATAAGGTTCTGATTAAAGACGCGAACGGGATCATTATTATCGGGGGCTGTCAGGTTGATCCTGATGCGAAGGGGCCAGGTTACACTAAATACCGCGAGGATGTAATTAAAGTAAATCAGGGTAACACTACCCCCGATAAACTTAGAACGCTCCCGCCATATATTACTGTTCATCGCTGGATAAGGGTAGCATAATGAAACAACAATTTATTTCCAAAACAAGGGAGGGGGCGAAAGTCCCTTCCCGCGAAGCAGATTTTTTACAATATGAAATGGGTACGAAAGACCCTTTGATTGGTGGTAAACGTACTATCGGCGGCGCTAACGTCGATCAGCTTCGCAAAGGGGTTGATTACCCTAACGTACAATCAGCAATCGACGATCTATATTCTTTATCTCAGCAGATCCCGATTAACGGGGTGATTATGATGACCGAAGATAGTCCGCCGTCTGCTGTTCAGCAAGTAGAAACAATTAAGTTTGGCGGTGCTGTATTAAACCCAGACCCGGATCAGACAAAAGCAACTATTCACGTATACGGATTCCCATTTGTATTCGATAATACAACTAACGCATCAAGTGTGTGTGAAGAAGTATATAACACCTTTAACGATTTTGTTACCCATGAAAAATATTTCGATTTGGTGACTCGTAAAGGGCTTAACGGGGAAATGCTGGAAGTTCGTTTTATTGATGCAGTTCCGCATCCGGTAACTAATAAAACAGAAAACGGTATTTCGATGGTTGGTACGATCGACGTTCAGGCTAAATCTGGTTATGGAACATGGTCGAAATTGGGGGAAGTTGATTTGGCAGTCACACCAGCAGTTCCGATCTACTATTTCCAGCGTATTGCATAAGGATAACAAATGAGTAACAACACAATTAACCACGTAAGCGATGCGTCCGTTTACGTGACTTTTGATCCTACGGGTACGCAATGGCCTAGCACGTATAAAAACGTCCAACAGGCTCTTGCTGTTATCGGTAGTTGGGCGCGTACTGATGTTGGCTTGCCTGTTGCTGCTCCTGGCTTCCGTGGTATAGCCGCGATCGCAACACAGGCACAAATTGACGCTGGTACTGATAACACAACGATTGTTACCCCTGCATTACTGCAATATCGTTTACAGAACCCTCATGCGTCACAAATCGTATGGGGATATACTCGCTATGCAACTGATGCCGAATCGGTAACTGTTTCGAACGATCTGGTGACTATTACCCCGCGTTCGTTGAACTACGTGTTCAATAACAGAAAATCAACAGAAACCGTGTGGGGTTCTGCTAAACTGTCAACTACTGCTCAGGCAACGTCCGGCACTGATGACACAACCGCAATGACTCCGCTTAAAGTTAAACAGGCGATCTCTGCTCTGGTTCCGGTACAATCCAACGCAACAGAAAGTTCGTTTGGTTTGGTTCAGTTGGCTACCGTCGCAGAAGTCCGCGCAGGTACAATCCGTGATGGATTTGCGATTTCACCATACACGTTTATTCGTCTGACTGCAAGCGAAAGCGATTTAGGTTTACTCCGCATCGCTACCCAGGCAGAAGTAAACGCGGGTACTGATAACACCAAAGCGATCACCCCGCAAAAACTTGCTGCTGTGAAAGGCTCCGGCTCTACTTTCGGTATGGTTAAATTATCAACAGAAATCAATACAGGATTAGCAAATACTGCGTTGTCCGCTGGTGCAAACGTTGTTCCGAGTAACCGAAACAGTGCGATCACTGGCGGTGCATTGTATCAGGGTTCAATTGATGTTGACAATAAATACCAAACAAAGACTGATGTTGACGCAAATATCCCGATCGGTTGCATGATGCTTGCTGCATTCAACTCCGATGCAGGAAACCTGTTTATCTGTAACGGTCGCTCATTAAGCACGACAACTTACGCAGATCTGTTTGCCCGTATCGGGTACACGTATGGTGGTTCGGGCGGTACTTTCAACCTCCCAGATATGCGCGGTGTTGCTGCTCGCGGATTTGATGCTGGACGTGGTTTAGACCCAGGTCGCGGGTTTGGTACTTACCAGGAAGACATGTATGAATCTCACGGACATGATCTGGAATTGATTTATAACAATGGTGGTAACATTCCAAGAAGTCAAGCGATTTACGAACTGAAAGGCGCAGAAAAGAATGACCAACGAGTTATTCATTTCGACAACCGCTATACCCGTGCGCTTCCTAATGGCGGCACAGAAACACGAATGAAAAACGTTGCGGTCAACTATGTAATTCGAGTACGATAAAGGGGTTATCCATGATTTCAAAACTTAACCCGTTACCTAAGATCCCGTTTGTTGATGGAGTCCCTACGGACTCCACTCAAACTAAGATCCAATGGATTATTAACGGTGAAACTCTCAATGGTGCAAACACCAAAACCACTAACGAGGGTTCATTAAACAGAAGCGGTGTTATGGTTCAACAGAACGCCGTACAACTGGAACAAAACACAACTACACAGACATCGAAGATCAACGAAGTCATTGATCAGGTTAACCTCATTAGTGAAAACCTTGCCGCAATCTCTGATGAAAGTGTAATTGACAAGCTGGATCAGGTTGTTTCTGATGTATCTGTTCTTAAAGTCGATATGACTGGCGTTCAGAATACCGTAGCAGGTCAAGTGCTCAAAGTAAATGACATCGAAACAGAAATTGGTGTATGGGATTCGACAACCGATCCTAAACACCGCACGATCCGCAAAGATATCATTTTCCTGAAAGGTGAACTGGGTGCATATCCAGGGTTTAACGAAAACGGTGATGTAGATCCTTCGTCTACTGGTTCTGGCATGAAATACAAAATCATGACGAACGCACAGGCGATTTCGATCCACGAAGGGCGTATTACCCGTCTTGAAGATGACTGGGCGAACTCAGACGTAGGACACTTAACCGATGAAGTGACCGATCTGCGTAACGAAATGGGGCCGAAACATTTGGCAACCTTCGAATCCGTATACGTTCGCTTAGATGGTATCGGGACGCGTTTAACAGGCGTTGATAACGAACTGACAAGCATCAACCAGTATATCGGTCGTAGTGGTTCTGGTGGCACTGGTAGCATCGTTAACCGTATGAATGTAGCAGAACAGAACATCGTTACTTTGCAAACTCAGGTAAACGATCCCGTTGTTGGTGTTCTGCCTCGCGTGATTGTGCTCGAAAGTTCTGTTGGTAACTCTCAGGTTCCTGGTAGTATCCGTTATGATATCAGTACCATGAAGCGAGACATTGGCGATCTTAGTATGATTGTCGGTGAATCAAGTGATGATGGTCTGCGCGGAGAAATGGCGCAGGTATTAACGGACATCGGTACTGACGTACAACCAACGAGTATGAAAGGCCGTATTCTGAACCTTGAAAACACCCAGCGTGACGATCATCAATCACTCATTGATGTTACTGCAATTGTTGGTAATACATCGTCTGGTCTGGTAGCTGCTAATATTGCGATGGGTAAAGCCGTCTATGGTGATGCAGCAAGTTCAGATCCGTTCCTGAAAGACGGTATTCAGAAAACTGCTCGCGATAGTAAAGCTGCAATCGGCGTGAACACTACTGGTTCTGAAACTGGTTTATATAAACTGATTTCCGATCTGACTGCTCGCGTTGCTGCTCTTGAAAGTGGTTCTGGTGGCGATCTCGCGACCCGTGTTACTGAACTGGAAAACAGCAAAGTATCTCACGATGACCTTGATTCTGCTCTGGTTCCGTATATTACAGAAGTTGAAGCAGATGCGAAATATGTTGCAAAAACTGCTCCAATGGTGTTCGACCAGAACATTTCTGGAAACAGTGACTACACCGAAGGTGGTACTATTTCGTTCAGCGTAGTTGTTTCGGGTGGCGCTACCCCTTACACGTATCAGTGGAAGAAAGATAATGCCAACGTAGGAACCAACAGCGCAACATTCTCTAAAGCGGGGGCAACCTCTGCTGATGATGGTGTTTACAAAGTTGTCGTGACTGATGCGGAAAATACTGTAATTACTTCTAACGAAATTACTGTTACCGTTCATCCGGTTCTGTCATTAAGCACTGATATTTCTGATGTGACTGTAACTACTGGCGACCCGCTAACGCTTCATGTTGCGGCAACTGGTGGTAAATCTCCATACGCGTATCAGTGGAATAAAGACGGCTCTGATTTGAATGGTGAAACTTTGGATACTCTGACAGTAGCATCGGCGGCAAGCGAAAACGCTGGCGTGTACTTTGTTTCTGTTCTTGATGATCTGGGTAACACAATCGAATCAACTCACGCAACCGTAACGGTTCAATAATTAATAAGGGGCGCAAGCCCCTTTTGAGGATCATATGATTACAAATAATCCAGAACAGTTAAAGGATGAAATTCTTCGTCGTCTGGGCGCGCCAATCATCAAAATCGAAATCACACAAGACCAGATTTATGACTGCATTCAACGCGCTTTAGATCTTTATGCAGAATATCATTACAACGGCACAAACAAAAGTTATATTATTCTGACTCTGGGTGACGATAACCCGCGCAACGTGTTCGACTTGAGCAAAGAACATATTTTCGCGATCACAAAAGTATTGCGTACAAACATGGGTTCACTGACCACGATGGACGGTACAGCGGTTTATCCGTGGTTTACCGATTTCCTGATGGGGCTTACTGGTGGTTCTCTGGGCGGTCGATGTGCATCAAGCGTGTACGGTATGAACGCATACGGTGCGGATATGGGATACTTTACCCAGATGATGTCCTATCAACGCTCAATGCAAGACTTGCTGGCTCCACTGCCTGATTACTGGTTCAACGATGATACTGGTCAGTTCTGCGCATGGGGGCAGGTTAACAAAGGCGATATTCTCGTTCTTGAAGCGATGGTTCGTTCCTTCGTTGATGTTCCTAGCTCCGTAGGAAGCGTCGCAGGATACGCTACAGCGGGTTCTAACGCAGTGGAAGACCAATCCATAGCCGACATCTACGAAAACCCGTATAACAGCGTTGTGGGCGGTGTACGAGCGGGACAGGGTTCAACTGTTACAGGCGGAACGTCTGCATATAACAACCGTTGGGTAAAAGACTACTCTACCGCATTGGTGAAAGAGATCAACGGACAAATTCTGGCTAAGTTCCAGGGAATGCAATTGCCTGGCGGTGTTGCTCCTGATGGTACGCGACTGATCCAGGAAGCGGAAACCAAACTGCAAAGTCTGCGCGATGAACTGATTTCGATGTCTGACGCAGTACCGATCATTATGGTGTAGGGGGAATAATGCAAAACTGGGATGAAAGTTTATTCGCTCAGTTGTCTACGGGGGAAGGGGTTGATCGCAACTTAAAGGATCAGGTCACTAACCCGTATGTAAACTGGTACAAATATAATCCGACACAACAGCTACATGATTCATTGACTGCTGAATCAATCCAGATGAAATCGCCTGATATGTATTACGTCCGGCGTGACTTCGTGAATATTGATAAGATCCTGGGCGAAGACCGAGAATCCAAATTTACGAAGTCATGGAAAATTGCTGCATATATTGAATCGTATGCCAACTATGAAGGACAACGAGATTTCTTTAGTAAATTTGGTCTGAGTTCAAACGATGAAATGACGCTGGTAATTAACCCTCGTTTGTTCGCACATCAAACTGATGGTGGTATTCCTGTTCTGGGGGATCTGGTTTATTTCCCTATGGACAATAGCCTGTTTGAAATTACGTGGGTAGAAGCCGATCCGTTCTATCAGTTCGGTGATCGTCCTCAACGCAAAATCAACCTGGCGAAATTCATCTACACAGGTGAAGAACTGGCTCCTGAATTGCAGCGAAATGAAGGAATCCACATCGAACCGGATGCAGAACTGGATCTCGAACCGATTCGAAATCTTGACGGGCTGGCTGATATCAACATTGAACAGTACGAAGAAGACAAAGAATTTGAAAGAGAAGGTGATGAATTCATCGAATCTTTTGATGTTGTCAACGGACGCGGTTCACCGTTTGCAAGTCTGCCATAAATACGTTATATGGGTATAGGCGAAAGTCTATACCCTCTTCGAAGAGGATTTTATGATATGGTTGCAAAAATCTCTATAGAACAAAGAGAACATCAATTAAAAGAACGTTGTGCGGAATTAGAACTATCTTTTGATGGATGGGTAGACCAATCAGCGATCACAAAATATTCAAAGTTTTATGTTGTTTGCAGTAAAGGACATAGAACAGAAAAACAGATCAAACCATTTGTCAACAAAAGTCGTCCAAACGGATGTTATTTGTGTTCCCCTAAGATGAAAATATCAAAGGAAAACAGAATCAAGGAAATCAAAACTCTTGCAGATTCAATTGGATATACATTCATAGATTTCGTTGGGGTGTATAAAGATGCACACACAAAAATATCAATGGTTTGCGATAAAGGCCATAATTGGGATGTAAGTATAGTTGCTTTTCTCAATCAAGGTCATCGCTGTAAAAAATGCGCAACGTCTGGGTTCAATCCGAACAAACCAGCATACGTATACGTACAATCACTATCTGGAAAATTTCTGAAATTTGGGATAACCAACAGAACACCAAAGAAAAGAATGTGTGCGCAATCAAATAAATCCGTTTATAAACACGAACTGGTTTATCAAAAATTATTCGATAAAGGTATTGATGCAATGAGTATTGAACAGAAGATCAAACAATCTCTTGTTTGTGGCGTAGTTGATAAATCAGATATGATGGATGGATATACAGAAACAACAGATATATCCAATTACGATAAACTGTTGAATATTATAGAAGGAGTATAAAATTGTTTGGATACTGGTATAATAGTTCGCTGCGTAACTACATTGTTCTTATGGGACAATTGTTTAACCATGTTCAGGTTAAAAGAGTACGCGGCGATCAAGAAAAATACATAAAGGTTCCGATCACCTATGCATCGAAAGAGAAGTTTCTCGCTTCCATGAACAAACTTAACTACACGTTGAGTCAGGAAAACGTTGCTAAAACGGAAACGATTTTACCGCGCATGAACTTATCACTGGTGGATCTGCAATATAACGCAATCCGTAAAACCAGTATCGCGGTCAACCAAAAAATGACACAGTTAGCAACCCCACGAAAAACGATCACACAGTTTAACCCTGTGCCATATCGTCTGATTTTCGAACTGGGTGTGTATACGCGATATGAAGATGATATGTTCCAAATCGCAGAACAGATTTTGCCATATTTTCAACCGCATTTCAACTGTAAGATTACCGAACTGCATAAGAACGATATCACAGTTGACCGAGACATCAAAATCAGTCTCCAATCGGTTGCGCCGGATACCACATTCGAGGGCGATGCAAATCAACGCCGTCATGTTGAGTGGTCATTTATGTTTGAATTACAGGGTTATCTGTACCCGCCTGTAACTGATGTCAAGGGTGAAATCAGAACCGTTTACACGGATTTCTTCGCTAACATGAACCCGTTAGATAAAGATAACTTTGAATCCGTGGATAGTCAAGCCGATCCGGTAGATCTGCCTATGCAGGACTACACGGGCGAAGAATATATTCAGACGTACTCGCACGATAAGCCGATCCCGTCTGGTGATGAACCTCCTAAGCCGAGGGAATGAGAATGGATGAAAAATTAGATTTGCAGCAATTGCTGAATATTGATTCCCTCCCTGGCGGCGTTGAGTCTGGGGAGGATGTGGTTGTTTACGAGAAACTTGAACTGGTTGACGTTCAATCACATCCAGCAGACCGGAAACCGGATCTGGAAGAGGATTATACGCTCGCGCGTAAGACTGCGCACCATATGAATCAGATGATCATGGATATGGCGCAGATCGCATTACACAACGCGAAGAACTCCGAATCACCTCGCCACGTCGAGGTATTCACAAGCCTGATGAATCAGTTAAACGTTTCAAACATTGGCCTGATGAAGATTCACAAAGAAATGCGTGAGATTACGGAAGAGACTACAAAACCAGGTGCTGAAAAAAGCGGTGGTGGTAGTGAAATGAATATCGAGAATGCAACCGTATTTGTTGGTTCCCCTACGGAACTGATGCAGAAATACGGCAGTGCATATGAACCCAAAGAGGGCTTCATTAATGGTGAAGCTGTAGAGGTAAACCCTGATGGAAATGGAACCGACGATCGATCCGAGTAAGGAATCAGATCACCCTATCGGATTAATGCATCCCAAATATCTGAAAAAGAAAATTGATGAATTGGGGATGGAGTGGACACAAAGCGAACACGATAAAAAATGGTATCCGACAACGTTCAGTGACTACCTGAAAATTAACGGCATTCAAAAGGTCGATATTCAGTCTAAGGACAGTTCGAACTTTGCCACGTACAAAAATAAAGGCAACAAGAAAACCCGATATAACGGGAACCCAAACCTGAAACGAGCATTCGTCCAAACTAAATGGACACAACAAATGCTCATGGAATGGGTTAAATGTCGCGACGACATCGTTTATTTTGCCGAAACATATTGTGCGATCACCCACATTGACTATGGTACAATCAAGGTTCAGTTGCGTGACTATCAGCGCGAAATGCTGATCGAAATGCACAAAAACCGTATGGTTGCCTGTAACCTGTCGCGTCAGTTGGGTAAAACAACCGTTGTTGCAATCTTCCTGGCTCACTTCGTGTGTTTCAACGAAGATAAATATGTTGGTGTGCTGGCTCACAAAGCCTCGATGTCTGCGGAAGTTCTGGATCGTACCAAACAGGCGATCGAACTACTGCCCGACTTCTTGCAGCCTGGTATTGTTGAATGGAACAAAGGTTCTATTGAACTTGACAACAAATGTAAAATTGGTGCGTTTGCATCTTCTCCCGATGCGGTGCGTGGTAACTCCTTCGCGATGATCTACATCGACGAATGCGCGTTTATCCCGAACTTTGTTGATGCGTGGTTAGCGATTCAACCAGTAATCTCTTCTGGTCGTAAATCGAAAATCCTTATCACAACGACACCTAACGGGCTTAACCACTTCTATGATATCTGGAACGCTGCTATAGAAGGAAAATCCGGCTTCGTGCCTTACACGGCGATCTGGACATCGGTTAAAGAGCGATTGTATACAGACGGTGACAACGGTACATTTGATGACGGTTATTCGTGGTCTGCGAAGATGATCGCTGGCTCCAGCAAAGAGGCATTCTTACAGGAACACTGCGCGGAATTCATGGGAACCAGCGGAACCCTGATCGCTGGCTGGAAACTGTCAAAGCTCTCATGGATTGATATTGATGAAACGGAAACGAACTTTTATCAGTATAAACGTCCAGTAGAGGGGCATAAATACGTTGCGGTACTTGATCCAGCGGAAGGTCGCGGACAGGATTACCATGCAATGCACATCATCGACATTACGACGATGCCATTTGAACAGGTTGCGGTGTATCACTCAAACAAAACGTCGCATCTTATTTTGCCGGACATCCTGTTACGTTATCTGAATATGTATAACGAGGCATGGATTTACATTGAGCTAAATAGCACAGGGCATTCAGTTGCCAAATCTCTGTTTTCCGAACTGGAATATGAGAATGTTATTTGTGACAGTTACAACGATTTGGGTATGAAACAGACTAAGCGATCAAAAGCTATGGGATGTTCGACGCTGAAAGACCTGATCGAGAAAGATAAATTGATCATAAATAACAAAAAGACAATACTCGAATTTCGTACTTTCTCAGAAAAAGGCGTTTCGTGGGCTGCGGAAGAAGGATATCACGACGACCTCGTTATGTCGCTTGCTTGTTTCGGTTGGCTTACAACTCAAATGAAATTTGCCGAATTCTGCGAGAAGGACGATTTAAGACTAGCCAATGAAGTTTTTGCACGGGAACGCGAACAGCTATACGAAGACGCACTGTGTCCGGTTATCGTTACTAGCGGTGATGAAACGATTTCGGTTGGTTCTCACGGTATTTCGTTTATATAAATTAGAGGAAATTCTATAATGGCTTTACAATCTCCAGGTATTGAAACCAAAGAAACATCGGTACAATCTACCGTTGTTCGAAATTCAACTGGTCGCGCTGCCATTGTTGGTAAATTTTCATGGGGGCCAGCTTATCAGATCCGTCAGATTTCTAACGAAGTCGAACTGGTAAACTATTTTGGTACTCCAGACAACTTGACCGCTGACTATTTCATGAGTGCTGTTAACTTCTTACAGTACGGTAATGATCTCCGTGTGGTTCGCGTTGTCGATAAAGATGCCGCAAAAAACGCAAGCGCAATTTTTAACCAGATCAAAACAACGATTGCTTCTCAGGGTTCTAACTACTCTGTGAATGACCAGATCAAAGTTAAATTTAACAACAACGTAATCGAAGAAAACGGTAAAATTTCTAAGGTTGACAGCAACGGTAAAATCCTTGCGGTAATCATCCCAAGCGAAAAAATCGTGGCCCGTGCGAAACAGAATGGTACTTACCCAGATATTTCTACTGGCTGGACTACCGAGATCGTTTCCGCGTCTTCCGGTGTTTCCGCTTCGATCACAATCGATGGTATCGAAAGCGATTCTGGGATCACTCTGCTGAACCTGGATATTGCGAAAGAAACCATTCAGGCAACCGCATTCCAGGCGCTTACCCAGAAATATCAGATCCCGTCTGTCGTGGCTCTGTATGCTGGTGAACTGGGTTCAACCGTACAGGTTGAGATCATTTCCAAAGCGGCATATGAAAGCGGTGCAATGATTACTGCATATCCATCCGGTTCTTCTGTGAAGAACAGCGGTCGCTCTGTTATGACCTATGGGCCACAAACAGACAATCAATACGCTTTTGTTGTGCGTCGTGGTGGTATTGTACAGGAATCCTTCATCGTGTCAACCGAAAAGACCGATAAAGATATCTATGGCGTTAACATCTTCATGGATGACTTTTTCGCGAACGGTGGTTCTCAGTACGTTTATGCAACCTCCCTGAACTGGCCTAAAGGCTTCTCCGGTATCCTGGAATTCGGCGGTGGTTTGTCCTCGAACGACACTGTAGGCGCTGATGAACTGATGACTGGTTGGGATATGTTTGCTGATCGCGAAGCGCTGCATGTGCCTCTGCTGATTGCTGGTGCTTGCGCTGGTGAAACCGTAGAAGTAATGTCAACCGTTCAGAAACACGTTGTTTCAATCGGTGATGAACGTCAGGATTGTACCGTGTTTGTTTCGCCTCCGCGCTCTCTTCTGGTTAACATTCCTCTGGCAACAGCGGTTGATAACATGATTGAATGGCGTACTGGTTATAAAATCAGTGGTGGTGCTGCGGTAGACAATAACCTGAACGTAAGTACAAGTTATGGCTTCCTGGATGGTAACTATAAATATCAGTATGATAAATACAATGACGTGAACCGTTGGGTTCCGCTGGCAGGTGATATCGCTGGCCTGTGTGTTTACACTGATAGCGTTGCTCAACCGTGGATGTCTCCAGCAGGTTACAACCGTGGTCAGATCCGCAACTGTATCAAACTGGCTATCGAACCGCGCACAGCACATCGTGACGCAATGTATCAGGTTCAGATTAACCCGGTAACTGGTTTCGCGGGTGGTTCCGGCTTCGTTCTGTTCGGTGATAAAACACTGACTAACGTACCGAGTCCATTTGACCGTATCAACGTTCGTCGCTTGTTCAACATGATCAAGAAAGACATCGGTGATAACGCGAAATACAAACTGTTCGAAAACAACGATGATTTCACCCGTTCTTCGTTCCGTATGGATACAGGTCAGTACATGACTAATATTCGTGCGCTGGGTGGCTGCTACGATTACCGTGTAATCTGCGACACCACGAACAACACGTCAGACGTAATCGATCGTAACGAGTTTGTAGCAACGATCTACGTGAAACCGCCTCGTTCTATCAACTACATCACTCTGAACTTCGTAGCAACGTCTACAGGCGCAGATTTCGATGAACTGGTAGGGCCGCAAGCCGTATAACGTCAAAGGGGCTGAAAAGCCC
Organism: Flagellimonas marina; assembly: GCF_042651185.1. NCBI lineage: Bacteria > Pseudomonadati > Bacteroidota > Flavobacteriia > Flavobacteriales > Flavobacteriaceae > Flagellimonas > Flagellimonas marina. The sequence goes on from NZ_JBHSCL010000010.1 coordinate 22,571, forward strand.
CTATAAATAAATCCGAGGTTAAAAATGCTTACTGACATTTTACGCGCCTTTGAATCTGGTGATTTCGCACGTCCGAACTTGTTCGAAGTAGAGATCCCATATCTGGGCAAAAACTTTAAATTCAAATGTAAAGCGGCAACCATGCCAGCGGCTACAGTTGAAAAAGTTCCTGTAGGATACCAAAACCGCAAAATCAACGTTGCTGGTGACCGTACCTATGATGACTGGACAATCACAATCTATAACGATGACGCGCATAATACGCGTGACGCTCTGGTAGCATGGTCAAACATGATGCACGGAATGGGTGATCAGATTAGCGGTGATATTCCAGCGAACTACAAAAAAACCGCTACGGTTAAACAGAAAAACCGTAACGATGAAATTACCGCCGATCACACCATCCACGGGCTGTTCCCTACTAACGTAGGCGAAGTCACCCTGGACTGGGACAGCAACAACGAAGTGTCAACCTTTGAGGTTACGTTCGCGCTGGACTGGTGGGAATAAAGGTTATAAATACAGGGGTAGCAATACCCCTATCATTATTTTTCGGAGTTACTATGAACTTTTTGGGCTTTGGCAATGTACTTAGCTTTTTCAAGAATTTCGCCCGTGAGGACGAATTAGATCTTGAACAGCAATTAAAAAATGATACAGGTTCGGTCGCGCCTCCTAAAAATAATGATGGTGCTTATGAAATCGAAACTGATCTGACTAATCAGAAATACGCAAGCGTATTCCAGCAGTTTTATTCTGGACAAGATCCGGCGATTCAGAACAAAGAACAATTAATCAATACATATCGCGGCATCATGTCTTACCCAGAAGTAGAAAACGCTGTTTCTGAAATTATTGACGATGCGATCGTGAATGAACAGGGCAAAGATATCATTACTTTGGATCTTGCCAAAACAGATTTTAGTAAGGCAATCCAGGACAAAATCGTAGAAGAATTTGATAACGTTCTAAATATCTATGATTTTGATAACATGGGTGCGCGTCTGTTCCGTGATTGGTATGTGGATTCCCGTATCTACTTCCATAAAATCATGCATAAAGACGAAAGCAAAGGTATCCGCGAACTGCGTCAACTTGATCCGCGTTCGATGGAACTGATCCGCGAATCTATCACTGAAACCCTTGATGGTGGCGTGAAAGTATTCCGTGGTTATCGCGAATTTTTCGTGTATAGCGCTCCTAAAAATGGCTATACATACAACGGGCAGATCTACCAGCATAACCAGAAGGTTAAAATCCCGCGCTCCGCTATCGTGTATGCGCATTCTGGTCTGGAAGATTGCAGTAACAACATTATCGGATATCTGCACCGCGCAGTCAAGCCAGCAAACCAATTGCGTTTACTGGAAGATGCGATGGTCATCTACCGTATCACCCGCGCACCTGAACGCCGTGTGTTCTACATCGATGTAGGTCAGATGGGCGGCAACAAAGCGACACAGTACGTAAATAACATTGCACAGGGGCTTAAAAACCGCGTTGTGTACGATGCTAAAACGGGTACTGTTAAGAACCAGCAAAACAACCTGTCAATGACAGAAGATTACTGGTTAATGCGTCGTGACGGTAAAGCTATCACCGAAGTAGACACGCTTCCAGGCGGTGCTAACTTCTCTGATATGGATGATATCAAATGGTTTAACCGTAAGCTCTATGAAGCACTGCGTGTGCCATTAAGCCGTATGCCTCGCGATGATGGGGGTATGCAAATTGGTGGTGGTGGCGAAATCACCCGTGATGAACTGAAATTCAGTAAGTTTATCCGCACACTGCAAATTCAGTTCAGCCCTGTGCTTTCCGATCCGTTAAAAACTAACCTGATCGCGAAAAAAATCATCACAGAGGAAGAATGGGAAGAGAACGTTAGCAAAATCTCCTTCATTTTCCAGCAGGATTCATATTACGCGGAAGTGAAAGATATTGAGATCATGGAACGTCGCCTAACGTTAATGTCACAGGTTGAAGGTGTAGTAGGGAAATATGTCTCCCATAAATACATCATGAAAGAGATTCTTCGAATGTCTGATGAAGACATTGACGAACAAGCGAAGCTGATCGAAGAAGAATCCAAAGAAGAACGGTTCAAAAATCCCGAAGAGGAAGAGGAAAACTTTTGATGAAAGAATTTATCGAAGCAATCAAAAGCGGTGATCTGGTGGAAGCGAAGAAGCAATTCTATTCCATCATGGAAGACCGTACCGAAGCCCTTCGCCAAGAAATGCGCGTTGAACTCGCGGAAGCTGTACGCATCGAAGGTGAAACCGACGATGACGACAACGATGACGATGACGACGACAAAGGCGGCGATGATAAAGGCGACGACAAAGACAAAAAGCCGTCTGATAAAAAAGACGACGATAAAGACGAATAAGAGGTGTAAATAATGCAACTCGAACTCGAAGAAATCAGCGTCGAAGATCTCGAACCCCATTTAACCGAAGCGAAAGCCCGTGTTGATGTTCTGGGGATCGATGACGGCACTGTGAAGATCATCGAAAATTTGGCGGTCAATGAACCTCATTTAGCCCTGGCTATGATGTCCATTGTCGAGGGTTTGAGTTTAGATGAAGTCATTGTTAAACACGTAGATTCGCGCGGTAATGTGGAACGTAAAAAAGACCGTAAAACCCGTGAACGTAATGCGTATCAAACAACTGGTTTAACTAAATCTCAACGTCGCCAAATTGCGCGTCGTGCGCTAAAAACAAAACGTGCAAACCCTTCTATTACAACCCGCGCACAGCGTAAGCGTAAAAAAGCGCTCCGTAAACGCGCCGCATTAGGGCTATAAATATGAATGAATCCCAACTCAATGAAAACGGCGATATGCTGCTAATCGAGGAATGGGGTTTACCTTGTGCGGATATTTCCGATTCGATTTTAGAATCGGTCGGTGAGTCGAAAAAAGACGGTAAACTTCGGATTGAAGGTATTTTCCTCCAGGCCGAAAAAGTTAACCGCAATAAGCGACTGTATCCGAAAAAAGTATTAGAAGAAGCAGTAAACGATTATATCAGAACTCAGGTTAATACCCGTCAAGCTCTGGGTGAAATGAATCACCCGCCGCGACCGAATGTCGATCCGCGTAATGCTTGCATCCTAATTGAAAAATTATGGTGGAAAGGTAATGACGTTTGGGGTCGCGCTGTTGTTGTCGAAGGTGATAACGGTGATGGGGATAAACTCGCGGCGTTAATTCGCGCAGGTTGGGTTCCAGGTGTTTCTTCTCGCGGACTGGGTAAACTTTCCGATTCTGGAAAAGGTTACGGTATCGTACAAGAAGGGTTTAAATTGGCGGTAGGCGTTGATGTTGTTTGGGGGCCAAGCGCTCCAGATGCTTACGTTAAGCCGATTACCGAATCTCAGTCAAGCAAAACGCTTGTTGAGAATAATAGTGCTGATGATGACGCTTTCAGAAAACTCTCTGAACGTTTGAAAAGTCTATATAAATAATATCATATCAAACAGGAAACTTAGAAATGCTTAAAGAACAACTGTTGGCAGAAGCCCAGAACCTGGATACCCCAGTTGAGTTAGACAGCATTTTCGAATCAGTTGAACTTTCTGATGATGCGAAAGCAAACTTCACCACTGTATTCGAACAAGCTGTAAAAGCAGGTGCTGCGAAACTCGCTGAAACCCACATCGCCCAGATCGCGGAACGCTCCGATGAACTGGTTGAAGCCCAGGTTGCCGAAAAAGCTGGCGAAATCGAAAATAAACTGTACGAAGATGCGAATAAATACTTCGACCACATCGCGCAGGAATGGCTCTCTGAAAACAAAGAAGCTGTGTCCCGTGATATCAAGGCCGATCTGTTCGAATCTCTGGTAATGGGAATGAAAGAACTGTTCGTTGAACACAACGTAGTTATCCCAGAAGCGCAGGTTGATGTTGTTGCAGAACTCGAAGATGAACTGACCGAGAATCAGCAGGAAGTTAAACGCCTGTTCGAAGCTAATCAGGCTCAGGCTAAAGAGATCGCCAACATGAAACGCGATACCATCGTTTCAGAAAAAACAAAAGATCTGACTGAATCGCAAATTGAAAAGGTTCAGAACCTGATCGAAGGTTTGGAATATTCCGACAAGTTCGAATCCAAACTGACCGCAATCGTTGAAATGGTAGCGACTAAAGCGGAAAAACAGGTTGAAGAGAGTACCACTACTCAGACAACCACTAAAGATGACTTTGTTCCGGTGAATGAAAATACACCTCCAGCAGAGAAATCGAAGATCAATAAATATGTACAAGCGGCTAAAGCCCTTTCCTAATCTTATAAGGTAAGAAACAATGTCTAAGAAAAACGAATTGATGGAAAAATGGAACGATCTTCTGGAATCTCAGGAAGGTTTACCGGATATCGCTACCAAATCCAAAAAACAACTGGTTGCAGCAATTCTGGAAACTCAGGAAAAGGATGCTGATACTGATCCAGTATATCGCGACGAAAAAATCATTGAATCCTTCGGCGGTTTCCTGGCGGAAGCAGAGATCGCGGGTGACCACGGTTACGACGCAACCAACATTGCCTCTGGTAAATCCAGCGGTGCAATCACCAACATCGGCCCTGCTGTAATCGGTATGGTTCGCCGTGCGATTCCTAACCTGATCGCATTCGACATTTGCGGTGTTCAGCCTATGACTGGCCCTACTGGTCAGGTGTTCGCACTCCGTGCTGTATACGGTAAAGATCCTCTGGCTGGCGGTACTCCTGCAAACGTTCGTGAAGCATTCCATCCGATGTTCGCTCCAGACACCATGTATTCTGGTGAAGGTGCAAACACCGCGTTTGCTGCTATCGCTTCCGGTACTGCTATCGCTTCCGGCGCTATCGTTAAGCACGTATTCCAGGAAACTGGTATCGCGTACTTCCAGAACGTAACCTCCGGCAACGTAACCGTAACTGGTGCTGATGCTGCTGCTCTGGATGCTGCTGTAATCGCAGAAAACGAGAAAGGCACTCTGGCTGAAATTTCCGAAGGTATGGCTACCAGCGTAGCAGAACTCCAGGAAAACTTCAACGGTTCCAGCGCTAACCCGTGGAACGAAATGGCTTTCCGTATCGACAAACAGGTTATCGAAGCTCGTAGCCGTCAACTGAAAGCACAGTATTCCGTTGAACTGGCACAGGATCTTCGCGCTGTACACGGTATGGACGCTGACGCCGAACTGTCTGCAATCCTGGCAACTGAAATCATGCTGGAAATCAACCGCGAAATCGTTGACCTGATCAACTACACCGCGCAGATTGGTAAAACTGGTTTCACCCAGACCGTAGGCTCTAAAGCTGGTGCGTTTGACTTCCAAGATCCAGTAGATATTCGCGGCGCTCGTTGGGCTGGTGAAAGCTATAAAGCTCTGCTGATTCAGATCGACAAAGAAGCGAACGAAATCGCGCGTCAAACTGGTCGTGGTGCTGGTAACTTCATCATCGCTTCCCGTAACGTGGTTTCCGCTCTGGCTCGTATCGACAGCGGCATCACTCCGGCAGGTCAGGGTCTCCAGAAAACTCTGAACGTAGACACCACTAAAGCGGTATTCGCTGGTGTACTGGGTGGCACTTACAAAGTGTACATCGACCAGTACGCTCGCCAGGATTACTTCACCGTGGGCTACAAGGGTGATAACGAAATGGATGCTGGTATCTACTACGCTCCATACGTTGCGCTGACTCCGCTGCGTGGTTCTGATCCTAAGAACTTCCAGCCAGTAATGGGCTTCAAAACTCGTTACGGTATCGGTATCAACCCGTTTGCGAACTCTCGCTCTCAGGCTCCGGCAGATCGTATCACCTCTGGTATGATCAGCAAAGAAATGTGCGGTAAAAACGCATACTTCCGCCGCGTGTGGGTTAAGGGCTTATAAGTTGTTGAAAAACAACGACTTTTTAAAGGGAACCTTCGGGTTCCCTTTTTGTTTATATAAATAATGAAAACTATTGAGGCTATATTATGAAACATATAATTTATAAAATAACAAACAAGATAAACGATAGAATCTATATCGGCGCACATTCGACAGATGATATTAACGATTCATACATGGGTTCTGGTAAAGCAATCAAAGCGGCTCAACGGAAATATGGAATTGAGAACTTCGTAAAAGAGATCTTGTTCGTGTTTGATACAAGCGAAGAGATGTATGAAAAGGAAAGGGAGATTGTAAACCTAGATTTCGTCAATCGTCCAGATGTGTACAATATGGGCGTGGGTGGTTCTGGTGGCCCTATGCTGGGAATGTTTCATTCAGAAGAAAAGAAACATGAAATCTCCAAAAGAACTCGTGAAAGAATGACACCAGAAGTAAAAGAACGCCTTTCAAAAATAAAAACAGGAAAGAAACAATCGGAAGAATCCAACAGGAAGCGTTCAGAGACTATCAAAGCTATGTACAAGGGTTCTGCATTCGACAGAACCGGATCTAAGCTCACAGACGCGCACAAGGCCAAAATAAGCCGTTCTGTGTCGATAGATGGAGTTGTTTACGCAAGCGGTTCCGATGCTTCTAAAGCGTTGGGGCTTTCTCGATCTGGCCTTGATTACCGTTTAAAGAGTGACAAATTTCCTGAATGGAAATTCGTTGCATAAATAAACAATATACTCCCTATAATTCAGGAACCAAAGAAATGAGTGATAAACACTACACAATTCACAAGTTGATGCGTCAGTCTGCGCTTCCGTCTGGTAAACGAGAAAAAGTTATCAACGAAGCAACAGGCACGACCGACATCAACGTACAGAACACGCGCCCAGAACTGGTTTCTTTGACTCGCGCGGTTAACAACCTGATCTATCATGAACTGGTTGCTGTACAAGAAACAGAACTCCCTGTTGCAACACTGTTCGGTGTTCGCTATCGCAACCCTAACGGTGATATGACTTTCTCCAGTGCTGCAACCTATTCAGGCCGAATCTCTGGACGTACAGATATCGACGAAATCGATCTGACTAAAGCCTACGTTAAAGGTGATTTGTTCAAGCATGACGGCACTGACGTTGTTTATGAGGTTATCGAACCGATTACCCTGAACACTCTGGATACTGACAAAGACACCGCGATCATGAAAGCTGTGTTCCAAAGCAAAATTCGACTGGTGAGTGAAGCCGCTGACACTTCTAAGTATGAAACCAGCGAAGATATCGCGTCAACCTCCTTCCAGATGGATCGCTGGAATATTCCGGTACGTTCGCGTAAGTTTAAAACCGAAATGACGGTTGAACTGATGCAGGATTTGGAAGCGAACCAGTTCGAAGCTGATGGGGTGATCGAAGACATCCTGGGAACCGTGGCAAGTGAAGAAGTCAACAAAGACATTATTCAAACACTGATCACCGTTTCCAAACGTTACAACGTCGATGGACTCGTTACGGATGGTATTTTTGACGGCACAACCGCATACACCGCGAAGGATGCCCCAGCATTGGGTCGTATCCTGTATCAATTAGCGTGTGAAATGGGGCAGGAAATGAATAGAACGACTTCATTTGATGCTACCTATGTCCTCGCAACAGCGCGTGTTGTAGGCATTCTGGCTGCGTCTGGTTGGATGCACGAAACCGACGAACAACACCCACTGGCAACAGGTAAGCTGAACAACGGTTATTATGTCTATACAGACACAACCAGTCCGTTCGATTATATGCTGACTGGTTGCAAATATGATCTGGGTGATATGGATCACGTAGGCTCTCTGTTCTTTGCTCCGTATACCGAAGCTGACGAAGCAGGTTCAATCAAAGTATCCGTAGATCCGGCATCCCTGCAACCAAAAGTTGCTATCCTGATGCGTTACGGTCTTTCCGTGAACCCATACACAGCAGAAAGCGAATCCGATCACCTGATCAAAGGTGATGATTGGTCTGCTCTTGCAGGTAAATCTAAGCTGAGTCAGATCGTAGGTATTAAGTTACCTAAACTGGGTTAACAAGTTTTGTTTTGAGAAGACCATTATAGTAATAAAGATCTATAAGGTCAAACGAGCGAAGCGAGTTTTCACGAACGAAGTGAGTGATGGGTAAGTACGATGTACTGTTTATAATATTTATATTTTATATATAGAGAAAACAGTACATTTCCGTATACTTTTTAACCAACATTCACTCACTACGTTCGTTCATGTACTCGCTTCGCTCGTAGATTTGACTTCTTGATCTAACTGGTTATAATGTTACTTTGTTTTGAGGTGATACATGGCTGAACTAAAACTTGAAGATCTACAGGCTGAACTTGAAGAGGATATGCGTATTGATCCGTTGAAGTTACAAAGCGAATCAGCAGACATTCCGAAGATTTGGTCAAAATGGCTTCGATACCATTCGAATGCTAAGAAAAAACTTATTCAACTCCAGGCGAAGAAAGAAGCGATTGTAAAAGATCGGTTACTGTTCTACACTGGTAGACACGAAAGCGAAATGACCGATGTCATTTACACTGGTTCGGGTGAAATCAAAATTGCTATCTCCGGTGATCCTAAGACCGTTGAAGTTAACAAGCTGATCCAATACTTCGAACTGATTGCAGAGTTTACCGGAAAAGCGCTGGATATCGTTAAGAACAAAGGCTACTCCATCAAAAACATGTTGGAGATCCGTAAACTTGAGAGTGGTGCATAAAATGGCAGAAGAATTTGATTGCAAATGCGTTGTGTGCAAACAACCGATGAACTCCCGTAATACGGCGTTTGTCAATGAAGCTGGCCCGATCTGCGGTGTCGTATGTTTGCAATATCTCAACGAAAGGAATGATCGCGGTATCAATGAAGCCGACGATCTGAACGAAGTTCAAATGTTGCTGTAGGTGGGGATATGAAAGACTATTCAAAAATCGACTTTAACGAAGTATTTCGTTTGCTGGGATTGATGGAAGAATGTGTGACCAGGGTTCATGCACTTCGAATTTCGTTTGAAAGCGGTTGTATCGAAGACGAACGCCCAGATTTATAGCAGTAAATAGATGTGTACCCCTTGTGGGGCTTGGGCTTACCGTGTGGCGTACCCATTTGCGCCGTCCGATAGAATTTACTTTCGGTGGGGTGATTGGTAAGATACCTTCGAGTAAAGGCCAGTTAATTATAATTCAGAATAGTACAGCACTGAAATAAAATAAATGTACGTGTCGGAACAAACGGTTTCCGAAATTAAAAAGCCCCTTCCTTTCGGTTGGGGCTTTCTTTTTAAAACTTCTCTTCTTCTCCGGTTTCAAGTTCGGCTTTCAGTTCTTCTCGCCGTCCCTTGATCGCGTCACGCATTGAAATGTCATCGGATGCTGCAACCTCGACTTCTTTCACGCGGGTGTTGTAATACTTTTCAAGTTCTTTCAAACCGTCCAGTGTCCGGCACGAAGCAACCTTATTCATGAAATCATCAATCGCTGCTTCGTTTACGAATGTAGTAAAACTTTTCATTTTGACCTCTTAAATTTCTACCTGTTTGATCGCGTAGTCGAATCGTTCTTCATTGTAGATCCGCACACGTTCCATAGCATGTTTCATACCGTAGTTTGTCGCACTGTATTTATTTTTGGCTGTCTTAGACTTTGACAGCGTAGCCAGGTTATCAACGATATCCCATACAGTAGCGAGCGCTTTCGATCCGTGCTTACGAAGTACACGACCGATAGACTGTTTCACCACAACAGCAGATTTGCAAGGGTGCGCAAAAATGATGTGGTGTAGGTTCTTGATTGAGATACCCGTACTCAATACTCCGATCGAACCGATGACGATTAAACCTTTCGTCGATTCCGCGATTTTCTTCATTTCGTTACGATCGTCAATGTCTGTATCACCATTGACCAACACCACGTTATCGTAAACCTTGCTCAACTGCTCGTACAGCCATTTTCCGTGCTCTTTGTACCGGAACATCACAAAGGCGTTTTCGTTCTTCTCACGGGCTAATTTGAGCGCTAATTTTAGAATCCACGCGTTGCGCCGTGTGTGGCTGGTTACGTACTTGATTTCCGTCTGGTAGTCCGCACCCTTCAATTTTTTGACCTCTTCTTCTTTGTATCGAAGGAAGATCGTGTTAATTTTCAGGTTGGTGACTTGTCCATCATCCATCAAACGACGCGTATCAACTGGTTTAAAGACTTTGCCGAACGCACCGATGTATTGCATCATGTTCGTTTTCCCTTCTTTCAGGGAACCGGATAAACCCAGTTTGAAGATACATTGATCCATCGTGTCGATAATCTTTTTGATGCTCATGCCTGTTGAGAGGTGGCATTCATCAACCATCAAACACATGAACTGTTGGAACCATTCGGCAGGCATTTTAACCGCTGATTGCCAGGTAGAAACGTAAATCAGTGCATTACTGTTTTTCGCTGTACCGGAACGGATACCCAGCATTGCCGATTTCGGGAACAAACGATAGTTTGCAATGTCCTCGATCATTTGGTCAACAAGTGCGGTAGTCGGAACGATGATCAACACCTTCCCGCTGTAATTTTCCAGACACCAACGAGAGATAAGCCCCTGAATCAGAGATTTACCTGCTGATGTTGGCAGGTTCAGAACACCGCGACGGTTTTTGATACCGTGGAACACGGATTCGCGTTGATACCAGTACGGATCGATCTGTTTGTCGCCGTCATAAACCGGATGTTCGCTAACCCACTTATCAAAATCTTCTTGCGTGATATCCTCAGTTTCGTGGATCTTTGGATCAACCCAGATTGAATACCCGCGTGATTCTGCGAATTTGGATACCAGATAGGCTAACCCATACGGGAGTTTCCCGTTGTAGTCCATCAAGTAAATGTAACCGTTCCATCCACCATATTTGTATTTGGCCTGATACTGATAGCCTGGGGGCTGGAAGCTGAAATAGTCACGCAGTTCATAGACAATGTTTGCTTCTGCCTGAATCTGTACGTGGCTTGTGTTTAAAAATTTGACTTCAATATCCACTATGATTACCCTATGTACAAAGTATATATGTATTTATGCTCTAAATATTGAATAAACACTGGAGATTCCAATGAACATTGATTACGAAAAGGTTGATGGGTTCCGTACCCTCGACGCAAAAGAACAGAAAGGCGCGTTAGCTGATTATGCTATGAACGTGTTTGCTGTTAAGCTGAACAAACAGAAATCCTTTGATAACATGCTGGCTGATCTGGTTGCTGCTTTACCGGATGAAGAAGAAAAGCCGGAACTGCTGATTGATTCCCCTGAACCGGAAATCGTCGCATACAAAGGTGAGGTGACTATGGGTGAACCTGTCATCGAAGCCCCAAACATTCCTGATGTGGTTATTGATGCTTCTGCGGATTTTATGGAGTACGTTAAAGAGGTCGCACCGGAAGTAGCCGATCAAATCCAATTAGTACCTGATGTCGTAGAAGCTCCTGTAAGCGCTTCTGACGAGTCCAAAGGCGAACTGGTATGGTTGGACACATTCAGTCCTACAATCTTCCTGATGGGGCGCTCTGCTCGTTCTAATGGGTATTATACTTGTCCGTGGTGGATCTATGACTGGATCAAGAAAAATCCAAACTGGTATAAAGATCCTGATAGCTGTCCACACGCAAGCGCGATAGACACCATCAAATCGCTGGTGTACTACATCAAGCGTGATGGGGAAGTTACTGTTCGTGAAACACGCAACAGTCGATTCGAAACTTTCCGATTTTAGCACTTTTTGCTAAAAAAACTTGTTGACGCATACCCTCGTTTAAAGTATATTTGTACTCGAAGGCGGGGGAATGGCTCTCGCAGTGAAGAAGGAAAGCAAAATGAAAAACGAAATGATGAAAAATGCTTACTACCCAGTTCTGTTTGTTTGGGCTGATGGTAAAGTGAAGAAAGTAGTCAATTCAAATGCTCCTTACTATACTGTTGGTGAAGCGCTGCGTCACGCTGCCGAAGCTAATTATCCTGTTCCTTCTGAACCTGGTTATGCTCGTTGGAATGGTTCAAAATGGGTTGCTGATACCTGGGACAACTACGAAGAAGCAAGAATGGAATGCGATCCAGATTATGTTTCTCGTCAGATGGAAGCGCACATGATTGCAGACCGTCGCCTTGATAACGAAGCTCGCGGTTTCTATTAAAATTCAAAGGGGGCTTCGGCCCCTTTTTTGTAGGTAAAATATGACTGAATTAAATCACGAATGCCTGAAAGACTTATCAGAAGGTAAAGAGATCGGAAACGTCATCTTCCTTGATATCGACGGCGTTCTAAATAATATGCGGTGCATGAAATTTGGTGAGCATATGGACATTGAATGTGCTCGACACCTGCGCCGGATCGTAAATCATGCGAACTGTGATATTGTCATTTCCTCTACATGGAGGATCGGCAACACAACCCATACTCTACGGGAAATCTTCTACCCGTGGGGATTGTATCGCATCATTGGGAAAACCTGTACGAATCTAACAGACCGACAAGCAGGACGCGGTGATGAAATCAAAGCATGGATCGACACCTTCGGATGTAAGAATTACCTTATCCTTGATGACGATACCGATATGCTACCGGAACAGAGTGAACATTTCATCAATACCGATGGGTTCGTAGGGCTGACAGAAGAACAATCCACTTACGCGATCCGTAATGTGTTCGGTGTAACAAACCCGTTCTGTCCTGAATGCAACGGCTATGGGCGCGTGAACCAATATGATAAATGTCCGTCTTGTGACGGCAAAATTTTACTTCTCTAAATAGAGAAAAACTAAAGAGGTTTTGAAAATGGCTACAGAAAAATGGACTACGGTACACCCGATCCCGTGGCGTAACACCAGCTTTACCTATCTGCCGTGGTGGATCTTTGATATCATCGTGGCTGCGAATGCTGCAAGCGAAGACTGGCGTGATTATGCCGAAGAAAAATACGCGAAAGAATTCGACACACTGAAACAAGCGTATATTGATTACACCGATGTTGATTTCATCGAATCTCGTAACGGTTATCTGTATAAGCTGAGTGATTTTACTCCTGCTGATCCTGTCGTAACAATTACACCAAAAACCGCTCCTGCTGATTTCAAAGTAGGTGATGCGGATCTGGCTGCAACTGATCTGTTTACCATCGATCCTTCTGGTACAGAAATGACTCTGAGTGTTGACTCTTCCGGTCATGGTTCTATCGTTGGTGGTAAACTTCATGCGGTTAGTGAAGGTGATGTTGTTGTAACAGCAACCTCTGGATCTGTTACTGCAACTCTGACGGTAAACGTTAAACCTGCACCATAATAACAACTAAGAAGGTAAAAATGCTACTATTTGAATTCAATGATGTATTCGCAAAATTCAGCGACGCAATCGAAGCCAAATTTGGCAAACGCCCACAAAACATGACAGATGCAGAATATGAAGCTGCTGTATCGTCCCTGGTTCGTACAGATTTCTATGAAAAACTGGCGATCGAGGTGTTGGGTTGGGATATGATGAAATGGGGCATGACCTATCGCGATCGCGAAGTCGGTTTTATTCTCGTCAACGAAGCAAAAAGCCCGTCCTGGGTGAATAGTCAAAAAATCGCGTACATGGATAAAGTATGCGCACAGATGGGTATTGTACGTTTAGACTTCTGGACTTGTCGGGATCTGAACGAACTGAAAGCCCACGCTTACCGTTGCCCTCTGATCTCCCGCAATGATAAGCATCGTCAAGCATGGGATAGCGCAGGGAAATATCGTAGTGTTTTCCTGAACGACGATATGAACATCACTATTCAGGATGTGAACCGCTCCTTTGCGGATTACACACCATAAACAAAAAAGGGAACCGCAATGGTTCCCTTTCTTTTATGCAATTTTTCTGATTTCTTTCAATGCTTCTTCTTTGCTACCAACGAAGAGAATCGCTTTACCTCCGGCTTTTCTGAATGGCAACACAGCTTTTGCCCTGTCATCAATCAGTATACCTTTGTCCGCATATGCTGCTTTCTCTCCGCTGCTTTTGGTGTAGTGGAATTCAGGCAGATAACCGAACACCTTCATCAACGCTTTTCTTTTTTGTTCTGCTACCGCATCGGAATTGTATTTCCCTACGCTGGTTAAGATCGCAACCTGACCTAAAGTTCTCAAATGACAGAACAGGTCGATGCCCTCTTGTAATGGTTCCAGATTTTCGTAGAAGTCAGTTTGTGATATAGCCTGTTTCGCTTTTTTCAATTCTTCTTCCGGCATTCTCGCCGGGTCACCGTACATCGGAACAAAAGAACCTTCCCAGTTGAACAGTACACCATCCATATCGAACAAAAACTTTTTCATATCAATTCCTCGGTTTGTGTGTGCATCATATTCATATATGTTCCTATTGTCAACCCCATGTATCAGTTTTCGGTGCGTATGCTGCAACTTTCGCCACTAACTCTTTATCAAGCTGATCAATGGATTTCTGCGGCTTTCCTTTTGCCTTAACTTTGATGTAGTTAGACTTAACGACAAACATACCGCCTTTGTCAGATTTCTTGATTTCACTGTCAATGCCTACTTTGTTGAAGCTGATCCAGATATCGCCGTCCATGTACTGTTTCAGAGAGTCGCCCATATTCAGGATCTTCGCCATAGTGAGCGCTGCCCCTTCGTGGGTATCCATGAGGATTTCTTTAGGCACAACACGATCGCGTTTAAGGTTCTGTTGCATCGCAATATGAACATCGTTCATAACCCAAACGATATGGATGTTTTCTTTCTGATAACCCAGCGCTTCAACATCACGGGCGATACTTGCCAGCTTACTCATGCTTTTTAGGGTAACGTCGAAAATCAGGTTTGGTTTACGATCTTCCGGTGCTGATGTGATACCCGCGTAAACACGCGCCTGGTTTTTGTTTGATACGTTGAACACGTCCGCGATCACATGATGCAGGGTTGCTACGTTGTCCGGGTTTTTCAGGTTCATTGTTTTGACATCGTGACCAGTTTTCGCTTTGATCTCTGCTGCCAGTTTGGTACTACCCATTACCAGTTTTTTGAGTGCGTCAACGTCCAGTGTGATACCTTCGATGCCTAACAGCTTTTCGAGGGTGAACCCTTTACCAGAACCCGCACCGCCAGCCAGGATGACTACCTGACCAAATTTAGGATAAGCCTTACCGCCGAAGGTGATCAGCGCTTCATCAAGGCTCGTAAAGTCTTTGAATGATTTCATCTTAGAACTCCAGGTGTTTATTTAAAAGTATTTATTGACACGGTTTATGAGTGCGTTTATAGTGCAATTGTTCGACGGATAAGCCGGAAGAACTTTAACCATAAGGTAACAATTATGAAAAATGAACTGCATGAATTCATCAACGCCGCTGCTCTTGGCGACCAGTCAAAATATAAAGCCCGTCGCGATACCCTGATTGACGATTTCTGTAATCTCCTGGGGTTCAAGCGCTGGCATACCCCGTCTATGCGTCCAGATTGTGATCCAAAATGGGACTACTTCAAATGGAGTTCTCGCGATCGTGGTTACGTTGATAACGTCCGTGTGATGTCTTTCACCCACTTATACGCAAACTCAATAATTGCTGTTGCAAAACGACATGATTCGACTTATCCGAACGGATGGAATGTTGCTAAAGTCATAGAAACACTTCTTCAACTGCGTCGCGAATATAAATCAGCATACCGTGTCAATCCCAATCCTATCTATAATGAATGGCAAATCGTCGCGAAATACCTGCTGAACATCACCTATTCTATTTTCTGTCGCTTCGGGACAAAAGAGATTGGATTTGGCTCTCATGATATAATTGCAGAAGCACGTCACCGGATGATCCATACAATCCTGAAAATTCAAAACTCTGGTGGGCTTGTTCTTGCTGCGTTCTGTGATGAAATTGTGTACTATGGTGAACAGGTCGAAGTTGATGATGTTCATCATGAAAAATTCAAAAGATTTGTATTCGGGCAATATAACAGCTATTCATATGGAAACGATATTCGTGTGATGATGCACCCGCGCATTATGTTGGATATGGAAGGGTGGGAACCAGGTCACGGAATTGGTGATGCCGAAAGCCAACGTGAACGCCGTGTTCGTTCAGTTGCTAAAACTCGCGAATTGATGACAGGTAGCCTTACTGATTACCTGTTCAGAACAAAAGAAGACGTTGAAAAAGAATTTGTTGACTTGTCGGGCGAATAGCGATAAGCTGTAATCTCTGAAAACAAGGAGATAACCATGAATACCATTCACTGCCGCAAAGAGTTCGTTGAGTTCTATCACGGATCATGTACTGCTGCCGGAATCGAAAGCATGTTGTTGCCTCCTTGTGATTCTGATACTCTGTCTGAAAAAGGCAGAAAGAAAAATCTGGATCGTGTTTTCTTCACTGCTGATATCGGGCTGGCTCGTATCTATGCTGGAAGGGCTGCACGTTCAATAGGTGGTGATCCGGTACTGTATCGGGTTGTGTGTCCGGTAGATGTGGTATGCATGAACGATGACAAAGGCGCAAGCGTTTATCATGCTGCATGGGCTTTCTGTGAGGAATTATGAAAGATAAGGTGTTAGCGTATCTCGTTTTCTTGCTGGGATATCGCGTTGAAGTGATGGGTGGTTATTCTTCTTTGTATGGAGATTTAACCGCGATCTGGATGGTTGCGTTGGGGGTTATGTTTACCTTTATGGCGATCTGTATTGCGAATGAGGCTGATCAAAATGCTTGAATTTTATCCTGCTGGTTGCAAGTCAAATCCGCCTGATGCATCGTTCCAATCGTGGATTTATTTTCACAGGGAACTAAACGACATCATCGAAAGTCAGTGGAAAGACCATCCTGAACGAAGTGCCCCCGATTTAGTCGATAGCGTAACAGATGTACGCACCCTGGAAAAAGGGCTGTATGATTGTCTGGTTCAGGGAATGGTGTGTAAATTGATTTTGTGGTATGCTCCGATCGGTTCAGATCTAACTCGCAAAATCGCCCGTGGCTATATCATGACGAAACGTGAGTTTGACCAGATCTGGAACGAACCCGACTGTTTCGAACGCGAAAAATATGAAAATGAGGTTAGTTGCATATGAAACTATTTCATGTTGTGTATGGTGGGATGAAAAATATCGACATCGCCGCGTTATCTGCTGGTATGCTGGACGAACTCGAAGCACAGATCGGGAAACGCTTCAAAGCCAGTATCACCGAAACACAAACTTTGTTTGTCGAT
This sequence comes from Flagellimonas marina, assembly GCF_042651185.1. Lineage (NCBI taxonomy): Bacteria > Pseudomonadati > Bacteroidota > Flavobacteriia > Flavobacteriales > Flavobacteriaceae > Flagellimonas > Flagellimonas marina. Next base: position 39,711 of record NZ_JBHSCL010000010.1, read on the forward strand.
CACCCTGCGGATATGGAAAACCTTGTCAACACTCTGGATGATCTGATGATCCCGTGTGCTGATGGTTGGAACGAAGCATCCGGTGTTCATGTAGTTGTAACTTTTGTTCTAAAAAATGTTGACAGCAGAAATGCCGAAGTGTTAGAGTTTATTCGTAAAATTGATTCTACTAAAGGAAAGTAACTATGAAAATCGTTCAGCGTAATATCAGCGAAGTTAGCCAGCAGGAAAAAGTACAGATTCATTTTAAATTCAATGATCTGAAACTGGGCTATGCACAGATCGCCCGTGAGCACATGCTCGATAACGGCGACATTTACGTGATTGTTCAGGAAATCGAGCGAATTCGTGCTTTCCGCGCAGAAAATCCAAAAGTGAAACATGTTCTGCGTCGTGTGTATATCAACAAACATCGTGAAGAACAGCGTAAGCCTAAGACCAAAGCTAAACGCGATCCTCGTCCAGATAACAAACGTAAAGCAATCAACGGCGCTATGGCGCTGGCGTTCCAGGAAGCGGGTTTGGTGTAAGGGGTTTATATGTCTTCAATGATGAATCGCTGGTCGGGCGTGATAACTTCGACTATCAAAAAGGATTTGGTGAAGGTTGAGGCAAAACCAAAGCCAGTAGAACCGGAAAAAGTTCAAACTTTGGTATCACTTGATCCTGCTGAGTTAGAACACCGTCGCCGTGCAAACCAGATTGAATTTGATTTGCGTGTGGCTCGCTCATACAATAACAAGTTCGACGATGCGCGTAACCGTCAACTGCAATTTTCTCTGACGTTAAGCGACTGGACAAAACTCATGAGCGAACCCGTATGCCAATATTCAGGCAGACGATTCAGCAATAAAAGCGGTAGTGATGATTCCCGCACGATGGAAAGAATCAACGCTTCTCTGGGATACACAACAGAGAACACGATCGCAGTAACCAGTGCCGCGAATAGTGAGAAATCACGTTTAGACGCTTTCATGAAGGGTTCTGTGATCCTTCCAGAAGTAAAACTGAAACTGTTACGCAAAGCCGCGTATCAAATCGAAAAACAACTGAAAATCAAGGGTTAATTATGTTTGTGAAATATTCTTCTCTGACTAACCATTATGAAGGTAAATTCATCAACGGTGTGATCATGAATGGTTTGACTGGTGGCGTGTGGGTAGCGCGTGAAAAGATCCACGGGGCTAACTTTAGCCTGATCACTTCGGACGGTATCAAAGTCATTCCGGCAAAACGTAGCGGTGAAATTCTCCCTGCTGAACAGTTCTACGGTTGCGAACCCGTAGTTGCGAAATACTCCGAACCTGTTCGTAAGATGTGGGAAATGATCTCTACTGCGCGTCAGTTAAGCGGTGAGTATAGCGATGAACTGGTGATCCAGGTATACGGCGAATTCGCGGGGCGTGGTGTACAGAAAGATGTTGACTACGGAGAAAAAGATTTCTACGTATTTGATATCCGCGTCAATGGTCAGTTCCTCCCTGATAACGTTGTTGCGAATTACGCTGTTGCTGTTGGCTTGAAAATGGCTCCACTGCTGGCATACGGTACGTTTGACGAGATCCGCACACTGCCTATCACCTTTGATTCGGTGGTTAACCTGGCGAACTCCGGTGCGATCCCTGCAAAGAACGGCGTTGAACCTGAGTTCAAAAACTTCATGACGCTGAAAGATGGTGAAGGTGAGAACATCGCAGAAGGTTTCGTGATGAAGCCTGTTCAACCTGCTTTCATGCCGAACGGTGAACGCGTTGCAATCAAATGCAAAACGACGAAGTTCACAGAGAAGAAGAACAAGCAAGCGAACCGCTTCAATGCTCCTTCTGAACTGTCAGAAACAGACAAAGCGAAGCTGAACGAATTCACTTGCTTCCTGACTGAAAACCGCGTGAAAAACGTCCTGTCCAAAATTGACAGCGCGAATCTCACCGCGAAAGATTTCGGTCGCGTGATGGGGCTGACTGTACAGGATGCGCTGGAAGAAATCGAACGTAACTACGGGCCTTTCCTGGAACAGTTCGAAAACCCAACGCTGGCGAAGAAAACCTTCACTAACGAAGCGTCAAATCTGGTTCGTGAGAACTGGGGCGCAATCCTGAACAATGAATTTTAAAACTGTTCTCGAAAACGCAAAAACGGCTACACTGATCGGTAGCCGTGAACCCCCTGAACGTATCGCGAGTATAGCCATAAAGATTGGACGTGCTTTAAGTGATCGGGGGATCTTCGCTTACTCTGGTGGTGCTCCTGGAATGGATAGCCATTTCATGTTTGACTACTCACCAGAAAGACGGCGTATAATCCTCCCTGAGAACGGTTTTAACGGGTTGTATTCGAATGGCAAGGATATCATCGACTATACAGAATACGACACGTACAAGGCCGCTGACGAAGCGAGAAAGGTAGCTGGACACTTCGACAACCAAAACGAATGGGTACAGCGCCGATATGCTCGCAATTCAATGCAGGTATTAACCGAAAACCTGGACAAACCTACAGATTTTGTTCTATTCTGGGCGGTAGAGAAAGATTTTTGTGTTAAAGGTGGTACTGCGATCGCTGCAAGGCTTGCCAGATTGTATAAGGTTCCAACGTTCAATCTTTGGAATCAAAACGTTCTGGATGAAGTCTGCGATACTTTAGGGATTAACACTAAACCTCCTACTCTGGATTTTCTCTGGTGATAACTCCCGAACAATCACGTAATTACGAACGCCTCTCAGTTGAAGAGGCATTAAAAAAGGCGAAACATAATGGTAGAAATCAATGGAATCGGTGTGAACGCACAGGCGGGAAGCGGGACACAGTGGGTCAAACGCGAAACGCAAGATGATCCCCGCTGTGGACGTAGCCCGACACTGGCGGAACGTGCGCGTAAACTTGTTGATGAAATCAACGCGAAAATGGTCGAAGCATCCCGTAAAGACATTTCCGAGTATGTCCTGAAATATCCGACTAAACAAGCATATACCTTTGATATGAAACGTTTTATCGGTAAGGTTATGGATCAGGAATGTACCGAAAAAGCATATGCGGATCTGGGTGAATGGCTGGCGGAAGAAGGGTTTACTTTCGATACCCAGCGCAACCGACAAGCTGCGTTACTCAATACCTTCGCGGGTTCGCGTCGTATTACCAACTTTAGCGATCCTAAGCGTGACGGATATAGCGATCTGACTTATTACATCACCTGGTGAAAATAATTCGAAAAACTTGTTGACGGGAGTTATGAGTGTGGTAATATAGCTCCCGTAGACAAGACACTAACCTAAAAGGAAAACATCATGGAAATCAAATTAGTACCTACTTGCGCTGGCTACTGCTTGGCACTGAATGGTGTAGCACACAACGGTAAAGGCTTACGGGCTAACGTTGAAGCAATGCTGAACGAACTGGGTGCGGTTTATGAATATGATGACGTTGCAACCAGCGTTAAAATCATAAGCCTTGAAAAAGATGGTGTTAACTGTGCGGGTTGGTGGGATTGCTACATCGACTATAGCGACAACCGGGTCTTCTTACTGACCAGCAATTAAGGATCGAACATGTTTGGAATGAATGAGTGTTCAGAAGCGGAAGCGCTCGAAGATTGGGCTGACTTTGATGACCTTGATCTCGATAATGAAGATGGAGAATTCTTCTGTGTTGGGCGCGGGGTTGAAAGAACAAAGCGTGAACTTCGAAGCCGTTTAGCAATGGGGCGTACTGTTGGATCTGGAAAGAAACAACAAGTTAAATATTCCGATGGTTCGATTCGAAATGAAACGGTTGTCAAAGAAGTAAACGGGCGTGTCATTACGTCCGAGCGGCAGAAGGACATCAAACAATTGTACGATGTTGCAAAAGCCGCTAAAGTAGGAACCATGATCACTTGTCCTACGTGCAAAGAGTTGCACAAGAAGACGACATATCATAAGGTGTTCTGCTCTAATGGTAAAAAATCCAGGAAAGACTGTAAGAGTAAATACTGGAACACGATCCATCCAGAACGGTTGGATCGTATATTTTAATCAAAACGTGGAGTACGTTTAAATGCAAAAATTTAATGAACTGAATAGCCTGATCACCTCAACTGATTCCTATAAAGTGTCCCACTGGTTGCAGTATCCACAAGGCACTGATGCAGCGATGTTCTATATTGAATCTCGCGGTGGTAAGTTTGATGAAGTAGTAACCGCTGGCGTTAACTTCGTTGCGCGGGTTCTTGCTGAACCAATTACCATGAAACAAGTTGAGTTGGCACGGGTACTTTACCGTAAGCACTTTGGGAAAGAGATTTTCAACTACGAAGGGTGGAAGAAGATCGCAGAACTGGGTTATGTCCCTGTTACTTTCCGTGCGATCCCAGAAGGTACGGTTGTTCCGGTTAAAAATGCCGTTGCGACTGTGTACGCCGAACGTGAATTTTCATGGTTGGCTGGGTGGCTGGAGACAATGACGATTCGCGGTATCTGGTATCCGTCATCTGTAGCAACGCTATCGCGTGAGTGTAAAAAGGTTCTGGCTCATTACCTTGATATGACTTCTGACCTGACTGGTGAAGCATATAACATCACACTGGGTACACGTCTGCATGATTTCGGGGCGCGTGGCGCGACCTCTGCTGAATCTGCGGGTATTGGTGGGCTGGCACACCTCTATAACTTCATCGGGACTGATACCGTTGAAGGTATGATTATGGCAATCAGTCTGTTTGCGGACTATCAAACTCTGTTTGATGAAGTTGAAAACGTCGAAGCAATCGGTGTTTCAATTCCGGCTCGCGAACATTCGACTACGATTTCCTACGGTAAAGAGAACGAAGACGAAGCATACAAAAACAGCATCGAAATGTTCGGTACAGGGTTCTACGCTTGTGTGTACGATTCCTGGGACTACAAAGGCGCTGTAGATCGCATCGCTGAATATAAAGAGCAAATTATTGCTGCGGGTGGTACTCTGGTTGTTCGTCCTGATTCCGGTGATATGATTGATAACATCATGTACACCCTGCGTAAACTGGGCGAAATCTTCGGTTACACCGTAAACAGCAAAGGTTACAAAGTTCTGCATAATTCAGTTCGAATCATCCAGGGCGACGAGATCCACGGACCTGAAACAATCAACCGTGTGTTAAGTTGGATGGAAGCGAACAAGTGGGCGAGTGAGAACATCGCGTTCGGTATGGGCGGCGGTTTGCTGCAAGAAGTTACCCGCGACACTCAAAAGTATGCTGAAAAACTGTGCGCTATCCGCGTGAATGGTGTGTGGAAAGGCGTTTACAAATGCCCGAAAGGTTCCGAATGGAAACAGAGTAAGAAAGGTTTGCTGATGACCATCACTAACGGTGTGGAATTCAAAACAATCGACACTCTGGAAACTGAGATTCCTGACGGGTGGCGTGATGCGATGATTACGTATTACGACAACGGTGTATTAAACACCTCCGATACAGTAGGGGTTATCCGTGAGCGAGCAAGGATTTAATATCCGCGCCAACGATAACGGATCAGTAGTCTTCTACAACAATCAGCCCCTTGTCGCTCGCAAGGGGCTTTTTTGTAAGTTGGTGGGCTACGGGTTCAAGTTGGAACAGGTGGACAACGCGACACTAAAAGAGGTTGTTCGAATTGCTTATCTGCTGAAAGATAAAAAAGATGAACATCGTGCTATTGCAATGCTTGAGAAATTAGGCGAAAATCATTGCTTCGTGGTGAATCGTGGGTATAAGTACGAAACGATCGCCTTATTTGAGAAAGGACTGAGTGAACTATGAGTTATTTGGGTGTTATTCCGTATACAGGTAACAAGCAATCGCTATTACCTGAACTATTCAAGCTGTTCCCCGAAAGAAGTTCATACATGCGTTTCATTGATTGTTTTTGCGGTGGCCTTAGTGTGTCGCTAAACGTCCCTAAACCCGTTCTAAGCAACGATTATGATAAGACGCTGATTGATATGTATGAGCGTCTTAAAACGCTTCCTGACCTGTCTCCGGTGCGAGAATTGATTGCATCGAAGGGGCTGGGGAAAGACAAGAAAGAAGAGTATCTGAAATTCCGTGATGAATACAACCAGAATAAAGATCCTTTATGGCTCTATGTCCTGATCCTGCATTCATTCAGCAACGTTAACCGGACAAACGACAAAGGCGATTTTAACGCTGCTGTAGGAAAACGAACCCTCAACTTTATGACAGAAAAACGTTTCGAACATTTCAAAAAGAATGTGACAGGAATTGAATTTCGTTCTGGTTCATACTCTGATATTGAAATCAACGATAACGATTTTGTTTATTGCGATCCTCCGTATCTGATCACTGATGCGGTGTATAACAAATTCTGGAACGCAGATCACGAACGCGAGTTATATGCTTTCCTTGACTCCCTGCATGAGCGGGGTATTTGGTTTGGTTTGTCCAACGTGACTCACCATGCCGGAAAACAAAATGATATCCTGATTGAATGGATGCAGAAATACCGCGTTCATAATCTGGATAAAAAGTATCTGTTAGGCCAGCATACCGACTCTTACGAGCAAAACAAAACGCAAGAAGTCTACGTGTGCAACTACCAGAAACGCGACGTAAATACATTCCCTTTAACACTGAACGATTTAATGTAGGTTAACATGTTTAAAATTTATGGCTATATCCCTTCTGTGTATAACTGCGCCCCTTGCCTGAACTCAAAGCGCTTGCTGGACGCGAAAAAACATCCGTATGAGTTCGTGTCTGTTGCTGATTCCGTGGAAGACGGTAAACCTGTACTGAACGAAGCGGTGATTGATGAACTCGAATCTCTGGTTGGTACGCGCCGGATGACTATGCCCCAGATTTTCCATGACGGGAAACACGTAGGCGGGTTCGATCAACTTCGTGAGTACGTCCGCGCCCTGTAATAAATAATGACACCTTACTGAATGGTGTTATTATGCTGACGAAACGAATTACCAAAAAAGACTACCCAACTATCAAGCAAGCCCTCTTTGAAAAACAAGGTGGGCATTGTGCTATATGTAAACGTCCTCTTGAGGGAGAGATCGAGAAACATCACCTTGACCATGACCATGCTTTAGACGGCGAAAACGCCGGACGTGTGCGCGGCCTCCTGTGTAACCTGTGTAACGGCACAGAAGGTATTGTAAAGCACAAATTCAACAGATCCGGTCTGGTGTCCCGTGATGTCGATTACATCGCCTGGTTAGAAAACTTGCTTACATATCTGAAACAAGACTATTCCGAAAACCGTATTCATGACAAATTCATACCAGATAAGGTAAAATGGTTTTCAAGACTTACCAAACCTGATATGATTGTCGAAATGGTTTCTATGGGCTTCGAGTACGCCGACAAAGACGAACGCAAAGCCTTAACCGCGAAATATAGAAAGCAATTAATGAAGGCAACGAAATGAAAGTTGAAAAGCGCGACGGTAAAAACGTCGATTTCGATAAAGAAAAAATCCGTATTGCTGTAGAAAAAGCTGGCGGGACTATGACGGATGCTGATGCCGCAATCATGCTGGTTCAGTACAATCAGATCCGCGATGGTAGCGCAATGAAGATCGCCCGTATCCAGGAACTCGTTGAAGAATCCCTGATGAAAACGAACCCAGCGGTCGCCCGTGCATACATCGAATATCGCCACGATCGCGATATTGCCCGTGAACAGAAAAGTAAGCTGTTCAAAGATATCTCCGGTATGGTGAATCTGTCCAACAAAGAGATCACCAACGAGAACGCGAACAAAGACGCAAGGGTATTCCCGACACAGCGCGATCTGCTGGCTGGTATCGTAGCGAAACACTTCGCACGTAACCACATTCTGCCAAAACACATTGTAGAAGCGCATGATTCTGGTGATATCCATTATCATGATCTGGATTACAGCCCGTTCACGCCATACACAAACTGCTGTCTGGTGGATTTGAAAGGTATGCTGGCTAATGGCTTCAAGATGGGTAACGCAGACATCGAACCCCCGAAATCAATCGGTGTTGCGACTGCTCTTATGGCACAGATCACCGCACAGATTGCCTCTCACCAGTACGGCGGGACAACCTTTGCTAACGTTGATAAAGTGCTGGCTCCATATGTTCAAATGACATATGATAAGCACTTTAAAGATGCCAAAAAGTATCAAATCCCTCGTGATGTTCAGTATGCAATAGATAAAACTGAAAAGGATGTTTTCGACGCGTTTCAGTCATATGAATACGAAGTAAACACCCTGCATACTGCGAACGGTCAAACCCCGTTTGTTACAATTACGTTCGGTACTGGTCAATCCCGATGTGAACGCATGATCCAGAAAGCGATTCTGAAAAACCGTATTCGCGGCCTGGGTAAAGAGGGTATCACTCCGGTATTCCCTAAACTGGTTATGTTCATGGAAAAAGGAATCAACCTTGATCCAGAGGATCGCAACTATGACATCAAACAACTGGCTCTGGAATGTGCTTCTAAACGCATGTACCCAGATATCATTAGTTCGGCTAATAACCGCGCTATTACTGGTTCTAGCGTTCCTGTATCTCCTATGGGTTGTCGCAGTTTCCTTAGCGTGTGGCATGATGATAACGGTAATGAAGTTCTGGATGGACGTAATAACCTGGGTGTGGTGACAATCAACCTCCCACGCATCGCTATTGAAGCGGAAGCACAGGAAAACGAAGACGCACACGACGCATTCTGGCGCATCCTTGATGAACGTCTGGAACTGTGTTTTGAAGCCCTGATGACTCGTATCGAAAGCCTACGCGGTGTTAAAGCCAGTGTTGCGCCGATCCTGTACACAGAAGGTGCTTTTGGTGTTCGACTCAAACCGGATGATGAAATTCTGGAACTGTTCAAAAATGGGCGTAGCTCTATCAGTCTGGGTTATATCGGACTGCATGAAACGCTGTTGATGTTTGGTTCAGGCCAACACCCATTTGATCGTATCGGCTCCCAGAAATTAGGCCGATTGATCATTGAATATCTCCGCGCTGCAACCGAAGCATGGAAGAAGAAAACTGGTTTTGGATTCAGCCTGTATTCAACCCCTGCGGAATCTCTCTGCCATCGCTTCTGTAAGCTGGACTTTGAGAAGTTCGGAAGAGTCAAGGGGATCACGGATAAAGGATGGTACACAAACAGTTTCCATCTGGACGTTGATCGCAAGGTAACACCGTTCGAGAAAATCGACTATGAAGCCGATTATCATTACATCGCTACTGCTGGTCATATCAGTTACGTTGAATTCCCTGATATGAAAAACAACCTGCAAGCCCTGGAAAAAGTCTGGGATTATGCGATGGAAAAACTGGACTACTTCGGAACTAACCTTCCGGTCGATAAGTGCTTTGTGTGTGGCTCTGATGACGAGTTCACGCCTACAGAAGAAGGTTTCCACTGTAAGCACTGCGGTAATCACGATCCGGCTAAAATGAGCGTCACGCGCCGTACATGCGGTTATTTGGGTGCTCCTGCTGTCCGTGGATTCAACGAAGGTAAGAACAAAGAAATGATGCACCGAACTAAGCATCAAAATTAATCAAAAAGCCCCTTGCGAAAGTGAGGGGCTTTTGTTATATTGCACATACAGAAACTATGAGGTATTGAAAAATGAAATTATGGTCTAAAAGCAAATTTGAACTACTTGACTCCGATGGGTTTGCCGAAATGGTCAACACGTTATGGGGCGATGATGCAGCACGTATCATGTTGACAGAGGTTCGTTTTCCGATCCAGATCACTGATTGCGATCGTGCTGGTGCTTATGCATTTACCGATGCAACAGGCAAAGAATACAATGCTGATGTGTTTGGCTTCCATCTTTCCGAACGCCTTTTCAATCAGAAAGACCGTACTCACTTCTTTAAAAAGGTGAACTACAACGCAAATCCGGTGACTGCCGAACCTCCTGTTCAGGAGAAGAACGAAGCGCAACAACTGCTGGACTGTGCGCACCTTCTGGGTCGAATTTACGTAGATGGTAAGATGGTGACGAAGCCAGGCGATCTGGAAAAGTTCTTGCGTAAAGAACGCGAAAGTAAATTGAAATCAATGGAACGGAATCTCGCGGACGCAACGAAAACTGTTGAACAGTGTGTAACCGATCTTGCTCTCTTACGGGGTGAATGATGTTTCCATTAAAGGCGCGAGTACGCAACAAAACCGGAACACAAGAATGGATGGAGTGTTTACGCGAAACTAAGCACTACTACATTTCACAGGCTGTAGGCTATGACGGAAAGAACATCCGTTATAACAAAGTAGGCGGTAAGCGTGTGGGGATGGAACAATATCTCCAATTAGAAACCGTCCGGCCTGTGAATGTTCCTTTCGATCTTAAACGACCAAACGGAAAGCCAACGATATGATCGGGAAAATCCTTGATACTTTGTTTCCCTCCCGTGTACGCGCACGGGTAGAACGGGAAAACCGACTCGAAGAAATCCGGTTCAATAAGTTCCTTGAGGACAAAAAGAAGCGCGAAGACGAGAAACACCCAAACGCGGTAATGGCTGAGGGTGTATCGAAATGTTCTGTTGGGCGGTTCTGGGTTGAAAAGGATTATCTTGATCTGATAGGTGCAATTGCCCCTGGAGTTACGCTGGAGGACTTCTCCCTCGCTACTGGGCGTTCGTATACTGGTTGCATCAACCGATTGCGTATGCTCTCTATAGTGGTGCGTAGTGCGCATTTCGGCTATCGTGACGTTATCCGTCCGGTGATCCCAGTAAGCAGATTAAAATTTTACATGGCGGGTGGAAAAAGACTTGACTTGACCAACGAACTATGTAAAATCGGTTATATCAGAGAGGGGAAAGTTGTTAAAGCCCCTGAATGGTTCACCAATCAATTTGAAATCAAATAAGGTAAAATTATGTTCAAGAAAATCGTAGCATTCGTGACTGGTAAAGTTGAAACTGCAATTGAACAAAACACTTCCCCAGAAGAAGCCTGGCGCAGTGCTGCACGTATCCTGATCAAAGAGATCGACCGTCTGCAACATACTCGCGTTTCTGCTGTTCAGGAAATCGTGAAGTTGAAAAAGAAAGTCAAAGAACACAAAGACCTTCACACTGGTAAAGAGTCGGAGATCAAAAAACTGCTGGCGGCGGGGCAGGAAGTGTCCAACAGTCATTACGTGCTGGCGCTGCAACACCGTAACATCTGGCAGGGCTTGCAGACGAAGATCGAAGAACTGGAAGGGATGAACAAAGAGATTGATCTCTCTGTCGTCGAACTGGATCGCAAACTGGCTGATGTCAAAATCAACCTGGAGATCATCGAACTGAACAAGCAAACCGAAAGTCTGGGTCTGACTGTACCAGAAGACGTGATCGCCGCTGTAGGCCACACCTCCGTAAGCGTCGATACCATCGTGACGAAGATTGATGTGTTGCTGGGTGGCAAAAATGCCGCTTCTGTAACCTCCGCTGACGTTAGCGCTTACATCGACTCCCTGAACGCGAAATAAGAGGAAGGGGCGCAAGCCCCTTTTTTGCTATGTACGATTACACTATTGAACGTGATCGCGGTGAAGAATGGTTGATTTCTCGTGCGAGAAACTTCTATGTTAAACTTCCTAAAAACTTTCATACTTTACCGAATGATGATACTGATCGCTTATTGAGGATTCTTGTAGATGGGAATGTTCCACAGCGCGTTTTTCAGGAAATGGTTGAACATGCGTGTTCTGAATGGGATAAAAAGTATTGCGAAGAACTGACGCATGATAGTATAGTAAACAGCAACCTAAAAGACGCTTACGAACGAAGAAGTGTGTACGACATTTACGAAAAAGAGAGGAAAAGTGAAATGATGTTCGAAGACGGCAACAGTGCATTCAAACCAGCACGTAAAACTTATCCAGACTGGCGCAAACAGTACGCAGAACAGCTATGGCACATTAACATTCCCGAAGCGCTCATGAAAGCGATTAGCCCTGCGGTTGACTACTATTCAGGCTGGAAAGATGAATATGAGTTAGAAGTCGGTTCGTTTAAGGCGCACGTCATCAAAGCGACCAGAATTCTTGATTTCGTTGAAGCTGTTGCGTCATGTGATATCGTTGAAGATATTCGTATTCCATCAATCAACGTTTCGCGGTATAGTTCTCCGGGTAGCATTCGCGGGGATCGTTATGCGAACCTGGCAAGCACTACGGATAAGCTGAACTTCCATAAAATCAATGAAAAAGGATTTGATGGTTGTGTTCTGATTTCAATGGTAGTCGCCACAACACAAGGCGAATACAAGCTGATCATTGATTGTGACAAAGCGGCTCGTGCAATTCCCACAGTCAAACAATGCTTTGGTGAAGATTTCAAAGTGTTGATGAAAGCCCGCGCAATGGAAAAATTCATCCATTCGTGCAAAAAGAACGTGCTGGAGAAGTATGATCCGGCGCTCACATACACCAAAATTGATAAAGATCTGGTAGGTGATTTATGCTGATTAACAAAGCGCAGTGCAAAGCGATTAACTTTCTGCTACACGAATTGATTGAAAACGGAATCAACTTCGAATTCGTCGATCCGATTAACAGTGATGATCGTCATCTTCTCCGCTGGGTATCTGGTAGCAATCCGCTGGATTCAGTATCCCAGGTGGTAGAGTCTGCACTTAAACATATGCCTTGTCGTGTTCTGTTTGGTAGCGTTAACGCCTCCACATGGAATGGATCTGATGCTTATTATGTCGGATTCAAAAAAGAGTTGACGGACGACGAATGATGTTATAATATGCCCCTGTAGACAACAAACTATAGGGGCTAAATCATGAAAATCAAAAATACTGCTACTGAAAATCTTTGCAACGAAATCGCGGTGACTTACTGGAAAGAAGGTCACGTAAAAGCAATGAAGGATTTTCAACAGTGGTGTGATACCCAGAAGTTAGCCAACTGGGAATACGCCGTAATCGTGGAACGGATCAAAGAACTGATCCTTGAGAAGAAAGGCACTATAAAATGATTCAACTGAAATTAGACACCCATACGCTGAACAATCTGTTCCCAGAGGCGAAAGGCTGATGAACTTTGACCGCATCTATAACATGGATGTGGTTAACGGTAAAGGAATCCGTGTAGTGTTGTTCGTGACTGGCTGCAATCATAAATGCGAAGGTTGCTACAACAAATCAACATGGAATCCCCGCAACGGTACACCATACACCGAAGAGACTGAAAACGAGTTGATTAAACTCCTTTCAAATCCCCATGTGGACGGGTTGACGCTTACAGGCGGCGATCCGTTTTACCGCACCAATCATCCGACGCTCTTAAAACTGCTCCAGCGCGTCCGTGCGACGTTCCCTGATAAAGATGTGTGGGTTTGGACGGGTTACACCCTCGAAGCCTTACAGGGCGATACAGAACGCTCTAAGCTGTTACCATTCATTGATGTTCTGATTGATGGAAGGTACGAAAAGGATCTACCGACTAAGAAACCGTTTCGCGGTTCGGATAATCAGCGAATGATTGAGTTCAAAAAGAATTCCATCGAAATTAAAAATATCGCTTGACCTGGTTGGTAGTTCTGTTAAGATATCCACGTAGCATAAATTTAACCCAATTGAGAGATAATATCATGATTCTGAATTTCAAAACCCGTAAAGAAGCCCGTGACTATTGCTGGAAGTGGTCGATCCCACTGAAAAACATCACCAAAGGAAACGGTTCACATCCGTGGACGGTGAGAACAAAAGAAACCCGTTTCGAAAACGGCAAAAAATACAAGCTGGTTGATGTCGAAGGTTTCACCAATGACGGCAAAAACACAGCCAATAGCGTACAGGCGAAACAGATCAACAAACATCTGGATGGTGTTGTAACCATCACACGCCGTAACGGTGACACCTACACCTTTGACGCTCCGGTCGGTGTTGCAATGTTTACCCTTCGTGCATGGGAAGCGAAATACTTCACAGAAGTTGCTCCAGCTAAAGCCCCAGCGCCAAAACGTGCTAAAAAGCCAAAACCAGTAGGCAAACCGTCCGTTGCTCCTGCGCCAGCGAAACCGGATCTGGATTCTGAACTGGATGGTGGTGTTAACCTCGCTCCAGCGACAACCGAACCAGTTGCAAAACCTGCTGCGCCACAGCCAGCAACGGTTGAAGCTATGCCTTATAACTTCGTTGCTGGTCGTCCGTATGTTCTGGTAGATGAACCTGGTTTCCGTCGTTCTCATGCTGCTAACAAGCGTATTGTAGATCACATCAAAAACAACAACGGTGTTATGGTGCTTGAGTCTGTTGACGGCGACGGTGATGCATCTATCACACTAGATCGTACTCTCCCGTATATTATGCATCGTGAGCGTAAGTTCTTCCGTGAACTCGGTACTGGTACAGTTCAGGCAGATACCCCAGCGGTTCAGACTGTTGACATTGCCAAACAGCAACGCGATAAAGAGATCATCGCTGCTGCGCTGGCAGTAGAAGACGCGCTGGCAGAACACCAGAAAGCGATCGAAGTTGTTGCGCAGAAAGCTCGCGCAGTTCGTGAAGCCGCCGCAAAACTTGCATTGCTGGCAAGTAAGTAATATAATTCGGGGGTGCTTACGGCATCCCCTTTTTTATTTGAGGTAATCATGGAATTATTCGCTGGAAAAACTTACGGTTTAACCGTATCCCCTGAAATCTTTGCAGAGAAAACCTGGAAAACAGGTATCGCAAACATCATTCGTGAAAAAGGTTACGTGACTATTGATCGCACCTCGATCGGTGAGTTCGAAGACCGCGCATTTATCATGGACGGTGGTTACGAATATGAACTCCCTGCATCACTATGGAAATGGTTCAAGGAAGTAACGCCGGAAGATGGTGAATTCACCACAGAAGAACCAGAAGAAGTTAATCTGGGTAAAGGTGTAAAGGCTGAAAACGTTATGCGTATCGCTACACCGGAAGAGGTTTCCGCTGGTGTCACTGGTTCGGATCTGTGCCTGATGGATATCCCTAAATTCACGTATCGCCCTGTACAGGAAAATCCTCTGCGTGATCTCCGCATCGATCCATCATTCGGGGCTAACCTGGAAACGTTGAGCATTGCACCGATGCCAGTACGTAAATCCGATGCAATGCTTCGTTTCGCCTTGCAACATGTTTTCGGTGGTGGTAGCATCTATCAAATCAACATGGAATCTGAACTGAAAATGCAGGAAGACCAGATTGCAAACCTGTTCGATCTGCACACTCAGTTAACCGCTGTTGAGAATATCGAAAAACTGTTAGGCAAAGAGAAAAAGCGTATTTTGCAGGATCTCAAACCATACGGAAAGAAGAATGAAAGTCGAAATCTACGGAATTCCCGAAAGTCTTCATAACTGTTACGGGTGTATACAAGCACAAAAGCTGTTGACAGAAAAAGGGATAGAATATACATTTTATCCCGTTCTGAAAGAAGCGAAAAACGATCTGGGCTTTGAATACGATCGCCCACGTATCGAAGAGTTAGCAAAACGGGTAAGGCAACGTAGTTTAGCGTTTCAATACCCGCGTATTTTTGTCGATAACAAACTTATCGGCGGTTATCTGCAACTGAAACAACTTATTGGTGATTAAATGAGCCGTGAAATTTTACTCCCTGCTGCAAATGCTGTTCATGCTGAAACGATGGAATACATGGAGAAATTCGTTGAACGCGATAACACCGCGATCATCACTCCTACTCACCTGGACGCGCTCGAAGATCGTCTTCATAAGCAGATTAAAGATCAATTCCCTGAAAAGGTTAGCCGCAACTTCATTCGTCAGGAAATCGTTGCAATGATGCTGAAACATTACGGCGTTGAAATCTTCGGTGTCGAACCACTGAAACCGAAGAAAGCACGTCAAATGCCTAAACAGATCACCGACGAAGCAATCAAGAAATACCAGAAGAAATACGCTAAGAATAAATGATCTTTCATACGATTGAATGTGTTCCGTCAAGTGGTAAAACAAAGGCGATTCTGAACCATATCAATCAAACGGGCGAAAAAGCAATCATCGCTTCGATTTCCATGATGTTATCAAAACAGTCTTATGACTACTACATCAACCAGGTAAAAGGGAAACGAGCGGTGATTGTGGACACGGATCACCGAACCAAAAGAACCAATAATGATGCGCTGCGTGAGGTTGTCAAAGATTATGATGTGATCTTTATCACTCATGCAGCACTCAAAAACATTGATGACTTTGATTTGTATAAGGATTTTTCTCTGTACATTGACGAAGTTCCTGATTTGGTTGCGTTCGAAAGTCTGCGATTTAATAGCAATATCAAGCACATACGCGAGATTTGCTTGCCGTTTAGTTGCAATGCCGATGATATCGTTGATTTAAAACTTGACGAAGAAAAACGAGAACTGGTTACACGATTAGCCTATGATGGGCTTCGTAAACGTGATGATATCGCAATGAAGATGTTCCCGCTTTACCGTGCTCTGTTAGGGGCTATTCCGGTGAAGATGCAATGTAGCGATTCGGGATATGTCTGTTACTTCGTAGAGGATCATGACGTAAGCCAGTGGAAGTTCAAAAATGTAACCATTGCTTCATCCAACATCAAAGATACGATTACAGGGAAGATCCTACAAACGTTTCATGATGTGGAGTTCAAAGATTCACCGCTTCAAACGCTGGTTGACTTTAAGCAATATAAAAACACGAAGCGCATTAAAATACATGTGCTCGCAGAGGGGGATTATTCGCGTTATACGGGTGATCTCTCTCAATCTGGGACGACAGTATACACCCAGATTAAAAAACGCGTGGAGGCGCTTTTAGGGGGCGAACAGTTCATCTATTGCACCAACACGTATCGATCGAAGTTTAGCGAGGGGCAGGAAATCCCGTATAACTCGCACGGATTGAACTTCTATTCGAGCTATACTAACGTGGTAGCATTATTCAGTTACAACCCGTTACCCTGGCTTCGTCAAATGTTGCGAGCGGTTGCGGTGTCCTCTGGACTCGAAGAGGAAGAATTAGTTGATGCTTATGTTGTCAGTAAATATTACGAACCAGCCTTTCAGTTATGCGCTCGTTCTGATATCCGACACAACAACAGCAAAAGAAAGATTAATTTATTTGTGCCTGATATGCGGTTAGCGAAATACATGAAGGAAAAATATTTTCCCGATGCCATTATCGAAACCACAGAAGCAGTTCAAACGAAAAGGCAACGCAAATCATTTCAAACCCTTTTCCAAATGACGGACAAAGAGAAAAACGCTTTTACGCCATACAAGAAAAGAAACAAATTAGATTATGCGAATCCTCTTCATCACGCGATTGTCAAAGATTGGCTGAACAATTACCGTGAGAAAAAGGCGACTTGATGGTCGCCTTTTTTGTTTATAAATATCAGTATTGAATAGATAAAGGAAAAACGATAATGGTAGCTAAATCATTCCGCGCCACAAGTGGCCTTGATGCTGCTGGCGAAAAAGTTATCAACGTTGGTAAAGCATCGCGCTCCGTGTTGAGTGACGGCGTGAACGTTGACTTTTTTAACGAATTTAACACCGTACAACAGTACGATTCAACCCGTGGCTATGCTGCTTTCATGGCTATCATTTACGCGCGTCGTATCTGGTACGCTCGCGCTGATATCGCATCACCTGCGGGGGCTTTCGATGAAACAAAGTGGATCGCAACACGTAATGATCCAAAATGGGTATATAACAACGTAACCAATCCAGACGGCTTGCCTGTTGAGTCTGGTACGTACATGATGTGTGATGGGCGATTCTCTGAACTATCGTACATTCTGCCAGATTCCCCGATTGAAGGTGATATTGTAACCTTTAAAGACGGTGGCGGTCTTGCTGGTGTCAACAGCATTCTGGTACGTTCAAACACTCGTCAGATCCGTCTGCGTGATATTCAGTCAAGCTCTTACCGACTGACTCACCCATATATGACCGTAGCGTTTATCTTCAACGGTAACTTATGGCGTGTAGCGGAAATGCGTGATAACCGCGATTCTCAGTTTGTAAACGCAACTGGTTTGCTTCCTTTCCAAATGCAAGCGGGTATGGTAACATTCCGTAACAGCGGTACAGGTAAAATCACCCTCCAGTTGCCGAAGTATGCAAACGATGGTGATTCAATCACAACCTACGATCTGGATCGTCTTGCTTCGGTGAACGTTGCGACTCTGCAAGTTTATCCCGGTAGCGGACACACGATCAGTTATGACGGTATCAATAACGTACCCTCTGTGACTTCACAGCGTTCCGGTTATGGTATTTTCATGTTCGATCAGGCTAATAACCGTTGGGTTGTTTATGACGGTGATCAGCGCGTTCGTCTGCGTCGTATCAGTGATGACCTGAACATGTTGCCGAACGATTACGTGTTCATCACTCCGATTGCTGTCAACCCACCAACTGTACGTAATGTAACGCTGACTCTTCCGCAAGATGTTGCAGAAGGTGATCGCGTATATATCAGTATGTACATGATGGGGAAAACGCAGAACTGTACAATCAAAGTTAAAGATGGTTCCGGTGAAAAGATCCGCACCAATAAAAACATGATGCAGTTCCCACAGCGTAAGGATTATCCGCCTGATGACTGGTTCAGTGTTGACACTCTGACTTTCAACGCCGATACTGACTATCTTCCATATATGGAACTGTCATATCTGAAAGCTACGAAAGAATGGGTAGTTGCACAGTATCGCCCGATCATTGAACGCGTCGATCCAACAAACCGTTCTCGTCTGGGTGTTATCGCACTGGCTACACAGGCAGAAGTAAACAAAAACTGGGAAGATTTACCGTCTGATGAACTGGCAATAACCCCGCGCACACTGGCGAATAAAACCGCTACTGAAACGCGTCGTGGTATCGCTCGCCTGGCAACAACTGCGGAAGTTAACCAGAACACGACAGCAACCTTCCTTGATGACGTGATCGTGACGCCTAAAAAGCTGAACGAACGATCAGCAACCGAAGATCGTCGTGGGGTGCTGGAAATCGCTACCCAGGCAGAAACAAACGCTGGTACTGATGACACTACCGCAATCACGCCTAAGAAGCTCGACACACGCCGCGCGACCGAAACCCTAGCAGGTATCGGGAAACTCGTTACAACGGGCGCTACGACAGCGGAGGGGGCTTTACGTGGGGATGCTGGTACTAACGTCTACAACTTCAATAACGGTGTTGACTTACTGACTCCGAAATCATTGAACGAGAAGACGGCGACCGAAAAGTCAAAAGGTCTGGTTGTTCTGGCGACCGAAAACGAAGTGGTAACTGGTGCTGCTGCTGGATCTGCTTCAATGCCGATTGTAGTAACTCCTGAAATGTTACATCGTAAAACGTCTACTGAATCGCGAATCGGTTTGATTGAAATCGCTACTCAGACAGAAACAAATAACGGTGTTGATGATCTTCGTGCGGTAACGCCTAAGAAGTTGAACGACCGCAAGGCTACTGAATCACTTGATGGTATTATTGCCCTCGCTACTACTGCGGAAGTTGCAGCAGGTACAGTGACGAATAAGGCAGTTGTTCCGGTTAAGCTGAAAGAGTTCTTCGACGTTACAAGTCATGTTGCGGTTGCAACTGCTGATGGTTTAACTCAGTCCGGTACTATCTGGACAACGGTTAACCTGGGGATTGTTTCTGCTACCGAAACGCAACGTGGTACTTTACGCGTAGCGACTCAGGGCGAAACTGATGCGGGTACGCGTGATGATGTGATTATCACTGCGAAGAAACTGCAAGCGAAGAAATCAACTGATACAGCAGAAGGTATCATTCGTTGTGCGACTAATGCGGAAGCTGGCGCGGGTACTGCTACTAACTTAGCAATCACTCCGGCAACAATGCAGTTCCTTAATGGTACTGATCCGGCATGGGGCGCAACAACTACCCGACGCGGTGCTGTGTTTATCACAACCAAATCAAACACCTTTATCGGTGATAATCTGGTTGGTTCTACTCAGGCAGTAGATAGCTACCTGGAAGATTTTTATGCTGTATCGCCTCGCGGTCTGAACTTTGCTCTGCAAAACTTCTTACCGAAAATGGCAACAGCACAGAATAGTTTGAGTCTGGGCGGTGTGGTTGCTGCAAGCTGGATGCGTCGCGATGCTGATCAGACCGTGACAGGTAATAACACCTTTAACGGTACGAGCAACTTCGTAGGCAATGTAACCACTAACGGCACACTGACTGCGAACGCTGCGGTAGCAGTTAACGCGGTTATGACCTCAAACAACAACATTAACCAGTCTGCGAAAGCAAACACGGTTTATGCTAATACTGTTTTGAGCACTGCTACTGCGGGAACCAAAAACCTGCTTCGTACTTTCCGTGGTGGTTCAACGGATACTATCTGGCATGAAACGGTTCAGGGAAGCATGTACCGCCTTGCAACGGGTGCAACGGATTTGGTTGATGTTCTGACTATCGGTGATACTTCTAACGGCGCTATGGCGTACTACGGTACGAATATTCGCTTGAACGGTAAAGCCCTTGCAAATATCAATACCGCTGGCGATCTGTTTGTTGCAAGTGATGCAACTCCTACGGTACAATTACGAACCGCTGCAACTAACGGTTGGAACGGTGTGACAATCAGTAATGATAACGGCGTGACTACTGCAACCGTGATCAACACTCGAAACTTCACTCAGCATCTTGACAGTACCTACGTCAATGCGACGGGTGATACGATGACGGGAACCCTGGCGGTTAACGTTAGCGGTACGGGTGGACGCTTTACCAGTGTAAACGGTACTGGTCATATTCAGGCGGGTGATTTCTCTGGGGCGACTCAGAAAATGCGCTTAACTGGCATCAATGATCAGGTGTTGACTGAATTCAACATCAACATCACCGATTACAACAAAGCGATGATCAACGGAAACCTGATTTATCATGCGGGTCGTCGTCCGACTCCTGCGGAAATCGGTGCTGTTGCGCTGGCGGGTTCAACCGTTGATACTCTGGTTGTTCGCGACTACATCAAAATCGGTAACGTGAAAATCTTCGCAAATCCAGTCACTAAGACTTGTGAATTTGTGTGGGAGGAATAATTTAAATGGCGAATAACGAATTTATGGCGTTATTCGGCCCTGATAGTTTCACGGCGAGTGTGTTTTCAGAAGCAAACGCCGTGAAATATCGCCTTGTTGTCCGTGGAACGAATAACGATTCTGCGGTCAACTCGGTTGAGGTATCTATCAATGGGGCTGATATTATTAACCGAAACGTACAGCGCGGTCGAGGGATTAACCTTGCTGTAATTGACGGTACGAGTTTGGCTTTGCTGGATTTCAAAACTTTTGATATGTATGGTGATCCTACTACGAATGGGACTGCGATTAGTGATTACCTATCTACACTTCCAGCAAACAGAATTGTATGTTTCTATACGTTCGATGCTATAAAATCTACCGATGCGTTTTTGAGTTATATGCGCACAATCGGATCGGTTGCATGGCCTGAAACACGATTCTTTAACACGCCGTCATCATCAACAAACAACCCGCAACGTTCATCCTATTCAGCAATCTATTCATCCACGATGAAAAAGATCTGTATGGAAAACTTCGTAGGTGGTTCTGGTAGTGGACTCAAAGACAACACGACGAGTTTTGTTGAGGTTGTATTCGATGAATTCAGTGATATCGGGGTAACTGGTATTCCTGAAAGAATGGTTGATGATGTTCAGGTATATCAGAACAGTGGCAGTGCTTACGGCTTCCATTTATACGGGATGTGGGATATTGGTTCTACTGTTTTCCTGGGAGACATCTTCAAGTTCACTGGTGATGTGTATTGCTCGCAAGAACTTCGTGATGCTGGCGGTGAATGTTATCTCTATATGTGGTCACAGAACGCCTCTGGTCAATGGTTATCCTCTGCGATCATACGAACTACTGGGTTAGCTCCTGATGAATGGCATTCTTTATCAGCGTATTTCACTATCCCTACGGACGCGCTAAACGTGAAGATGGGCTGTATGGTATATCACTACCCGTCTACCGTGAAAGTGGGGCTTGCTCAGTGTCGCAATGTCCAGATCAGTAAAGTTCCACGAACCGAAACCGATCGCAACGGGGCGGCAATTGGTGTCAATGGTATCAGGATGCAAACGCTTTCCGAAGTCGATGATACTGGAACCCAAAACCCGATTGATATGCTGCTTTCTCTTCCTGTTTCTCCATCTGGAACGAACAGCGATAAGAAAATCAGTTCTCATAACTTCGCAGAACTTGATTATATTGTTTCTGATCCGGTTGAATACACTTCGACTAACACAGCGGAATATCAGTACAAGGAATGGACAGCAACACAACAAGCGGCGGTAACTAAAGCATCACTAAGCAGTTATGGAATGAAACCTGGCGATACGATCCGTATGCAATGTCAAATGAAACGCGATGCAACAGCAATCGCGAATAATAAAGGCGCATACATCGTAATGCAGTTCTGGGATGCAAACAATACGTATATCACTGGTATTAACATGCGTGATGTTGGTACGATCCCGAACATTTATTCATTCTACAAAAATGAAGGTGTTGTTCCTGCTGGGGCGGTTACTTTCGATTTCGGTTTATATCGTTATCCAAATAACACAAACACAGGTTCAATGTCCGCGAAAGACGTTAAATTGTCGATTGTGCGTTAAAGGGGCGAAAGCCCCTTTTTCATAAATACAGTCATTACAGGAGAAATTTTTATGGCTGATTTGAAATTAGGTACAACGCTGGGTGGTGCGGGTATCTGGAGTGCTTCTAACCTTCCTCTATTGCCCTCTGGTGGACAATTAACGTATAAAGGCTGGAGAGTATACACAGAAAATGATCGACCAACAGCAGAAGATATAAACGCACTCTCGACGATTAACGGCGGGACTGTTGCAAAGAATACTACGTTTAGTCAAAACGTAACCGTAGGTGTAATGTTAACGGCTAACGCTATTCAGACAAATAGCGATGTTACTGTAGACCGAACCGCCGTTGCTCCTGTGCTCAGATTTCGTCGAACTGATATTACGGGTGTTCCTACTGCGGAATCTGGTATTATGTCTATCAACGCATATAACGGTATCTCTGGCGGTCAATTAGCAGGTGCAATCAACGTAAACGCTCGCACAGACGGCGGTAATAAAATATACATTCAAGCGTTTAAAAACGGTACTCAAAACACGCTGTTGAGTCTGGACTCACAAACCCAGCAGATAACAGTTGAACAGGGTTCTTTCCGTGTGATCGGGACTTCTAACCTCGGCGTGACGAATGCTGCATCACTGGTTGTTTCCGGTGCGATGACTGCAAACACGGTTACTCCGACGAACTGGTCAAACCATGATGAACGTTATATCACGGGTATTCCTCGCGGTATGTATGGAACTAGTTTCGGGGCTGCTGTTGTTACCGAAAAGAACGATGTTCTGTCAGTAGGTGGTAACGTAACAGACGGCCCATATGGTAATACAACATACTACGGTCAAGTCGTCAACTATCGTCGTACATTGAACACAGGCGTTTCTCTGGTTCAAGAATATTATGGGAACGATTTATGGATTCGTTTGGGATCTGGTTCTCCTGGTGCTTGGTCATGGAACCAGGGCGATGCTAATGGCTGGCGACGTGTCTATGATACGTCTACCCCACCAACACCAGCAGAAGTAGGGGCGGTAAACAAATCTGGTGATTCGATGACGGGTCAGTTATGGATGTCTGCTGATATCAGTATGCGCGGAACTGTAAGCCGTCACTTCCGTTTCGAATACCAGAAAAACGATGGTACTACAGCGGTCGATGCGTACATCTATAAAGATGGTGTAGACAACCCTACACGTCGCCAGGGTGTTCGTATTAACTGCGGTACACCTAACCGTGTGAGTGGAAACACGTCAAACTCCGGTGATTTTGTATTTGGTGAAGACGGTAACTTTACGCTTCCCGGCGGGGGTATGATTGTTCAGGACAGCCTTAATTCTGGTGTTTACTGTACTTCTGCATTGAGTACAATAGCAACCGGATCGAAGAATTATCTTCGTCGTTTCCGTGGTGGTTCTGGTGATGTGATTTTTCATGAAACCGCGCAAAGTAATACATGGCGTATTGCATCGGGAAGTTCTGATTCACAAGATGAAATGATTCTTTCTACTGCTGGTTCTGGTTGGGTTCGATATCGAGGAGAGGTTGTTTCGCAATCAGCTAACGGCTTGCGAATTGCGTATAACAATAAAGGATTCTTTATCCGAAATGACTCAAACAGCACATATTTTTTGGTGACTAATGATAATGATCCGTATGGCACATACAACAGTCTTCGTCCTTTGTATATCAACAATGATACGGGTTCTGTAACGTTAGGTCATGCTGTTGGAATAGGCGGAAATCTCAGCGTCAACGGTTCATTTACCACAGCTAACAGCAGTTTGAGCAATGGTCAATTAGTATTAAACGGTTCTGATGTTGCAAGGGTATATTTTTCACGAAGTGGTGCTAACCCTCGCGATATGTATATGTTCCATTCTGGCGATGCTTCTCGCGGAAACCGTGTTGAAATTGCGGATACTACATCATATCTGGTTTATTTTGAACGCAACCCTTCATCCGGCATTCAAATGATAATGAACGGTAATGGTAGCTTTAACGATGTATATATTCGTTCTGATGAAAGACTGAAAAGCAATTTCAGTAAGATTGAAAATGCATTGGATAAAGTTGATTTACTTGATGGTATGGTGTACGACAAAGCAAATCATATTGGGGGTGAAGAAACTACCCGTGAGGCTGGTTTAGTCGCACAACAACTGCAAGAAGTATTACCGGAAGCCGTTAAGAAAGGTGTTGATGGTGAACAGAACGAGATCTTAACTGTTTCTTCTTCTGCTGTTATCGCCTTGCTGGTTAACGCGGTAAAAGAACTCCGTGAGGAAGTCAGGGAACTTAAATCCCGCTAATTAAAAGCCCTTCGGGGCTTTTTCTTTTTATAAATATCATAAAAGCATTTGAGGATCTAATAATGGCAGATTTAAAAGCGGGTACTACCGTTGGCGGTAATACTATCTGGAGTCAGGCGAACTTGCCTTTGCTCCCTTCTGGAAACACAATCACATATAAAGGCTTTAAAATCTACACCGAAAACGATAAGCCAACAAAGGCAGAAATCGGATTAGGCAACGTAACGAACGATGCACAGGTGAAGAAAGCTGGCGACGATATGACCGGATCGTTGAACATTACGGGCGCAAACAGTCAATTAACTGTTCCTTATCGTCTGTTGATGCAACGCGCGGTTGCTGGCGATCCGTATGTGCTGTTTGTTCGTCCAGATAACAACCCTGTATCAAACGGTTATCCATCAAACACGCTTCGCGTGATGACGATTACTGCACGTACCGCAACAACAGCAGATCCGGTTTCTGGTGCTCAACTGGCTAACGTATTGGCAGATCAGACAACGCAAGGTAACGGATCATTAACGTTACAGGCATTTGCAGCCCCAAACACTACCACGGGCGCAAGCGGTGCGCGAACAGCAGAGATTTACCTAAACGGCAACGGTGAAATATCTTTTATCGGAAGTGGGCTGAACATTGGCATGACAACCAGGGTCAATGGTACTTTGTTTGGTACACAAATGGCAATCAAAGGAGATTCTAACCGAAATCTGTTCTTCCAGGATGCTGGCGGTAATGAACTCGGTTTGATCTATGCCGATACAGGAAAGAACTTATATGTTCGTACTGGTGGTGGTGCATACGCAACCAGATTTGCATCTGATGGAACTTTAGTTCTCGCTAACCATCTAAATGTTCCTGGACAGGCTACGTTTAACGGTCTGGGTGTGTTTAATAGCCGTGCTTCCGTCGAAACTGATTATGATACGCAAGGGATAAACACAGCAATACTTCGAGTAACTACAAACGGGGATGGAAATGCTGTTGGTGACGGTGTTACCTACTTAGGCCATAAAGATGGTAACGGAAGATATAACCATTATTTCCGTGGTACTGGCGTAACGTATATTAACACCAAATTAGGTCTTAACGTAAACGTACCATCGTATTATAACGACGTTCCACAGGGCACGCCAGCGCAATATTTCTTACCTACTGTCGGACAGGGCGGGAAAAACTATTTGCGCCAGTTCCGAGGCGGTAACGCGGACACAATCTGGCATGAAACTGTTCAGGGTGGCGTATATCGACTGGCAACAGGTTCTACAGACGGACAGGAAGAATTACAGATTTCAACTGCTGGTTATTGTCGTACTCGTCAGGAATTCCAAAGCACAGCAGTAAAAGGCGACGGTGGGCAATTCCGAGCGGTTGCTGGCAACTATGGTTTCATTATCCGTAATGATGGTGGTAACACGTATTTCCTTCTGACAGATTCAGGCGATCCATATGGTTCATGGGGTTCATTACGCCCTATTACAATCAGTAACGGTAATGGTGTTGTTTCTATCGCAAATGGCGCGAACATTAACGGTTCTGTTAGCTTTGGTAACGCAGTAAACTTCAACGGCACGGTCGAAACAAACGGTATTGGTTGTGGTACGCCAAACGGATTGGGTACGACTGGTATTTCTCTGGGTGATAACGATACAGGTTTCAAACAGGAAGGTGACGGTATTCTCAACGCCTATGCAAATAGCCAGCGTATTATGCGATGGACTACTGGTGCAACTGCTAACTATAAACAGTTACAGGTTCAGGGTGTTAACGGGCCAGCATTACTTCTGAATAACACAGCGACTAACCAATCGTGTTATTTGCTGATTACTTTGGCAGGTAACAACGGCGCATACTTCGGGTTTGGTGGTGCTGATGATAACGTAACGGTACACAACTACCGACTGAATACGACCTTACAGTTGCGTACTTCGGATCTGTATATGAACCGTGGCCTGTATGTTGAAGGTAACGTAAACGCCAACGATGTGTATATTCGTTCTGATATTCGACTGAAATCTAATTTAGTTGAATTGAAAGATTCGTTAAGCAAGATTGAACAGCTTAAAGGTTATATCTACGATAAGCAATCAAAAGATGCTGATGATATCGTATACCATCGCGAATCCGGTCTGATCGCTCAGGACGTTGAGAAGGTATTGCCGGAAGCAGTACGCGAAGACCACGATTCCGGTATGTTGACGATCTCCCCGTCTGCAATTAACGCGCTTCTGGTGAACGCAATCAATGAGATTCGCGAACGTCTGGAAGCAATTGAAAACAAATTAGGGGCTTAATGCCCCTCTTTAAGAGGAATATTTTATGGCTGTTGTCGGTATACCCGGATGGATCGGGTCTTCTGCGGTAAGTGAAACAGGTCAGCGCTGGATGTCTGCTGCGGCGGGTCAACTTCGATTATCTGCTGCGGGGTATATGTCACGATTTGCTGGCGTATCGCGTGAACAGACAATCACTATAGGATCAACCGATGCCTATGCATGGAGTACGTTAGTCAACCAGATTAAATCAATGGGTGTCTCTGGTAACGCGTTTAAAGTAGTAATCGCGGGTACGGTTATTTCTAACAGTGCTGGTTCTCCTTGTCTTTATTTCCCTTCCGAACTGGCAAGCGTCGATTATATCGAACTGGTTATCAATGGCGGTTGCGGTATTATGGGTCGCGGTGGTGCGGGTGGTGGTGATAACACAGGGGGTGCGTATTCCTCTGGTCAGGCTGGCGGTACTGGTGTTACCAACGAGATCGGGGGTAAACTCAGGATCAACAATGGAGGATATATCGCTGGTGGTGGTGGTGGTGGCGGTGCTATCAACATGCCTACTTCAACACAGCGCCGTATTGCTGTTCCTGGTTCTGGTGGTCGTCCGTTCGGCCCTGGTGGTACGGGTGGTTACTATACATCAAATGGTAACGCTGCATCGCGTGATGCTCCAGGTGCTCGCGCTACTGGTGGTGGTGCTACATCTGGTGGTGGTGGTAACTTAGGCGGTGCGGGGGAAAATGGTGTTAACGCTCCAGACCGTTTAGATCCGTTGCCGGGTGGTGCTGCTGGTGCTGCTGTAAATGGTAATGCCCCCGCATGGTTAGCAGTTGGCACAATTTACGGTTCACGAGTGTAAGTAAATTCCTAAATATGTTCGGGGGTCGGCATCCCCGAACTTGAGGATTAAACATGGCGCTATTACAAGATAAATTGGCGGTGCTTGAACGGGTAATATCGTTCATCATGGCGGTCAAAACATGGAAACAGTTATTCATTAAATTGGTTCTTATCGTCACTATTTTCATTATGTTCGTAACATGGTACAAGTGGGATGACTTATTTTCAGTCTGGAAAACATCTTCAAGCGTTATAGACGTGCCGACGATGGAGATTGAAAAGGCAAAAAAGTTTGAATCCGCATCCATCGAACAGTTAAACATAGTGCATTTAACTACGGGTGCGGATTTTTCGGCAATCTTTGGTTTCAGACCTAAGAATGTCAATTATTTTGTTGATATAATTGCGTATGAAGGGAAGTTACCGCAACAGATTAACCCGAAAAATCTGGGTGGCTATCCTATAGACAAGACATCGGAAGAGTATAATAGACATATAAACGGGCTGTACTATATCTCAGATATTGCAAGCCCGTATCTTCCAACAAAAGACCTTGTTCCGGTAGCATATACCTTTAGTTGTCCTTATTTCAATCTCGAAAACTACTATTCTGGATCGATTCTAATGGAATGGTATATACAGAAGCCCGAAGTCACCGATACGAAGTTGATGACCGTGTGCAATCAGGCCGCAAGAATTTTAGGCAGGATTCGATGATAATTTCAGTTTCAAACTACTCAAAGCCCGATTGATGAAATCTTTTACTTTCGTCATCGGGCTTTTATCGTATATGTCCCATACGCGCATGAGTTCGTAAGGTGTCGGAACATATTCATCGTTCCAGTATCCAACATTACCTATCGTAATGCGCCGGAAACCAGCCTCTACGCTGTGATATACAAAGAACCCAGCCTTACCCACAGGGGCGACTTTAAAACCGCGTGTAGCGGCTTTCATGGCTTCGTCGTGTGTCATGATAGAATCACTTCGCCTCTGTATTGATTGTGATAGATGTATGGACGAACACCCAGTGGGTGATTATCTATGACTAAGATCAGGTCAAGTTCGTCGTGGTTATCATCTTCTGCAACTATATCCCAGTCGGTCGCTTTCTGTTCTTCAACACTGGCAATGAATACCTGGTTAATCTCAACCTTACGGTGAGAACGGCGAATGATCGTATCCCCTTCGCGGAACACGATCATATCTGGGTTAATCGGGCGGTACGCGGTTTTACCCGCGCACACTTCATTAAGCATTTCTTCGTATGTCATTATAATACCTTTACTCGCTGAACGATTGTTTGTTTAACTTCTTTGTATTCGTTGTGAAGTTTAGGTGTCGCTTTGAAGCGAATCACATCACCCTCTTCAACAATTTTGTTTCCGTAGTAGATAACCACGTTACCATCTACGTTGATTTTGGTCATGAAACGTTCCACTTCGGTGTAATAAGAAACTTGGGTATATCCGAGAGAAATCACTTTCTCAACAACCCCGCTCATTTCCATACGCTTGCCGATTTCCCCGATGTGCTGCGCTGCGGCGATCTTCGCCTGGCGCTCTGCTTCCCATTCTGCACGGATTTCTTCACGTTTAGCGATATAATCCTTCTCCAGCGCTACGCCCATGCAGTAAGAGCAAATAGCCTGAAATACTGGGCTATCGTTGCCGTTTTCTTTGCACTGATCAGCCCACCACAGAATAGTATACATCGGCATATCAGCAATCACTTCACCTTTACGCTTGCCGATTGGCATGATGCCCTTCTCCAACAGTTCCAGATTTTCGGTGTCCTGTACAGACAGTTTACTGCGACGTTCGAACAGATCGAAATCTGCGAAGCCCTGGAACACCATCTGGAAAGTATCGGTCTGGTTAAGACGATCCACCATGCGATCGAAGTATTCACGCGCTTTCGCTTCCGCTTTATCTGGGTCAGTAGACAGGTTGCAGATATAGTTATCAGAAGTAAATTCACCTCCACGACGCTCTACACGCAGGGTGTACATAGCATTTTTAGCGCCAGAAGAAATGAAGTATGTCGCGGTAACTTTAGTCAGGTTAGTCATGGTGAATCTCCTCAGTGGTTTCGTTTCGACAAGGCTAATATAACAAAAGCCCTCAACCGAAGTCAAGGGCTTTTTATCATGCGTTCGAATCTTTCATAACTTTATGAAGATGGATATCAAAAATTTTCCAGTATGCTTTTCCGCGAGGATAAATTTTTGCTTTATCAATGTCTTCGTTGCTTCCCCATGTATTGTTTGGGTTACGACAACGATTTTTTGCATAATCCATGTGCCAGAATAAGCGTTGCACCGATGAATCTGTGCCTAATGGATCTTCGTTGCTGAACAGAATTTGTGAACTCATAAGAAGAAACCTGTTCGAACTACTAAATCGATCTGTTTTTCCGGTATCAGTGGCACATCTGCATCAACGTTGCACTGATAATACATCCCGACATACTCATGAGGAATGTTGGATTCACTCGCCCATGCCAGGTTGTCATCTGTACGCGGCCCTAACATGAGGTTAACGATATTGACAGCATGTTCCTGTTCTGGGGTGTTGTTGCATCCGTTCACATAATGCCCGTGAGCGGTTTTGAGGATTTCAATGATATCTTCGTCGGCTTCAACGAGATACAACCCCGTGTTTTCTGGGATTTCCTCAAGAATAATCAAAGCGGTTTTCATCACACTTACCTTTATGTTTCTGTTTACGTTTTGCTTCTTTAAGTGCTCGCTTGCGATCGCGGTGAGTAGAAGCGCGGTTAATCCAGGCATGTTTCGCTACCAGATTGTTCATCGAGGATATAATGGCACATGATGTTGAATACTGACTTCACCATAAAGTTTCACGATAGTTAAGCTATCAGATCCTTTAACAATTCTGTATTTTTCTGGAACAACGCGGTCGATTTCTTTTTTGACGAAGTTAAGCAATCCGAAGTCATCTATATCTTTTGGTGCTTTGGAAATA
The DNA here is from genome assembly GCF_042651185.1 of Flagellimonas marina. Classification (NCBI taxonomy): domain Bacteria; kingdom Pseudomonadati; phylum Bacteroidota; class Flavobacteriia; order Flavobacteriales; family Flavobacteriaceae; genus Flagellimonas; species Flagellimonas marina. The sequence continues at coordinate 70,717 of NZ_JBHSCL010000010.1, forward strand.
GAAGACAGCGATACTCGTTGACGTGAATCATAGTACGAAGAAATTACAAACATATATTATTTTCCTTATTGGGGCTTTTCAGCCCCATTTTAGAGAATTAATCCAGCAGTTTGCGGATTTTATCCGCGATACGTCCGGCGCGTGTTGCGCTTGCGGTATGATCACTTTCTTTGGTAGCCAGTTCAGCCAGCTTGCGCTGATGTTCTTCTTCCGCTGCTTTGCGGTCTGCTGCTACCTGTGCGACCTGTTCGTTATCGTGAGCAATACGCGCTTCAAGTTCGGTCAGGGTTTTGTCAAAAGTTGCTACGATTTCATCTACAGAACGGATTTTGGAAAACAGTTTCATATTCATTATCTCAATTAGTATGGTTGGAATTCAAAGTCAAACAGATCATTTAGTGCGCGGTTGTATTCAGTATAGTTCTCACCATCCCCGAACCGCATCTGAATCGCGCTTTCCGCTATTGTACCAGTAAGATTTGAGAAACCAAAGAGGTTTTTAATCTTATCGTGTGCAACGAAGTACAGAGAAGCACTATCCAGCAAGGCCACCATCGCTGATGGTTCGTGTTCGCGGCGTTTGATACGTAACAGAGTACGGTTTGCGCCAGTCTTACGGCGTTGATTTGGGGCTACGTAGAATCGGAATACTACCTTACCCGTTTTATCATCAACTACCAGGTAGAAGCCGTGTTCTTTCAGGTCAACCCCTTCGAACTTGGTGAAGTCACCGCGCTTCATGTCACCTATCTTAACAGCATATTTGTGGATGTCAAGCCTTGTCAGAATTCTTTTCATTTTTCTTTACCAGTTTATTTCCGAATTTGGTGTTTACACCAGTTTTCATATTCATTGTCAGTACCAGCAAGAAGATAGGGCATGACAAAATCAAGATCGTTGCGCCGAACACTAAGCGAACTAAGCGAATCAACAACGTCCCGATCCATTTCATCGGTATCTCTACCCACTTCTGAACCGTTGCGATTACCAGCATAACATAACCCAGATTAAATGCAAGGGCTGTTGCGATAATACCGTAAGGTTTTTTGAAATATGTCTGTTCGCCGTCTTCTGTACGTCCAGCGGTAACGTTGCCTCCGTTCCAGAGTTCTTTAGCGGTTTTAATGGCTGTTTCTGACCCGCTCAAGTTCTGCCAGTAGTCAGGAATGCTCTGTAGGAATTTCATAATCGAATCCTCCGCGCCTGAATCGCTCCAGGCGCTGTTTTGGGGTTAGTAGTGACTGAATCCCACAGTTACATCACGCATCACCTGATAACGACATACGCGCATCTTAGCGTTGTCGTAATCTGTTGGGATTGCTACAACATCGCGAGGATTAACCTTAACCTGAATGACTCGCCCACGTCCTCCGCCATAGTGAGGCAGGTACGATTTTGCGGCAACATGCAAACCACATGAACAGGTTCGGTTTTTATTCTCGTCTACCTGGTTACGTGGCATTTCAACCACAACACCAGGGGAGTTATCGAACTTACCGGAAGCCAGATCGCGGAAGTCTTCACGAACACGTTTCCACGCGTAGAAATCTCCATCATCTGCCAGTTCGATATCGTTATGCACCATGAACCCGTAAAGCTGATACACAGCATCGCGTGAAGGGTTTTCCATCAACTTCTCGAAGAAGTTCACCAGGTGCTCGTAAGGGCGATCGTTGTACATTTCACGAACGATACGTTGCGTGATACCGCTGTCAAACACGATATCTTTGTACAGGACTTTATGCCCGATGATTTTAATGTTGCCTTTGCTGTAAATCTTCAACGCTTGCGTTGTGTCCAGCAGGGTAGCAACTCCCTCAATGTCGCCCTTAACCATTAAAGCATGTGCTTTTTCGAAGTTAGGGTGTGACGAATCCGCTGTGATGATCTTGCCGTCCAGTACCAGAGTAATGAACGATTCAGAACCAATCATTTTAGATTTGACATCTGTTTGCGGAAGTGGTTTCGATGCTTCCGTATTATACTTAGCGTGTTGCTCGGTAATAACGCGCCCGATGGTTCGGACGCTTACACCAAATTGTTTAGCCAGTGCAGTTTTGTTCGCGCTGGTCAGAAAGCCCTCATAGACAGCTTTCTTTTGTACATCATCAAGGATCTTAACGTTTCTCATTATTTCCACCGTATAAGGTTGACCAAATCCATCACAATTTTATCATCATTAAACATACTGCGGAATGTAGAATAAGATGAATGCAACAACATGTAATGAATTGATGGGTTGCGTTCTGCAAATAAATCGTAAGCAGTATCAACGCGTTCTTTCATATCTTTCCGCATTTTGTAATACTTCGTTGACATTTCACGAAGTAACAGGTTACGCACCACAGTTTTTGATTTGTTTTTGCCCTCGATAACATCATAGGTAAACTTACCATCAAGATAATCGAGCAACAGATACAATTCTGGATTATAGCGGTTTTTAACCATGCGATCAAGGGTTACGCCCATAGAATCGCGCAGGGTTCGGATCTCGCTTCCGTGGTTTGATGAAATCCATGCAGGGAACCAGTTAGGTTTTATCTTCTTCGCTGCGTCCGCAAAACGTTTTACCAGATAATCATCAAGGCATTTCATGTTGCTATCTGGAATGCGACTCCACAGAGAGTTTCGCAGAACCATCACTTCGTTCAGACCTGTAACCGTTAACATGGTCATCATACTGCTGGCGATGCTACCCAACGAATAGTTCTGTGCTTCTCCGTCCAGTCGGCTATATTCATCAACCCCATAAAGGCGCATAGCGTACATTTCATCCAGTTTCACAAACTGTGCTTTAGTCAGGTACAGATCGTTTTTCTGTAAGTTGCCCTGATCATCCAGGAAGTAATGATATGCTGTAGGCGTTTTTGGACGCGGTTCTGAATCACCAGAAGATGATTCACGCGTTGCTTTCCAGCGCTTGCGATCTTCGGTATACGTTTCGAATTCTTTAGTCATTTCACTGGTTTTCAGTGTAACGATCTCAGATTCATCGAAATACCCAGTTCTGATCAAGTCCTGAACAGGTTCACTATTAATCTCTTTGGTTACGAAACTGATACGTTCCGAACCATTCAACATGCAGTAACCGATCAGATATGGGCGGAGTGAACGCGCTTCATTATCGTTTTCAACAATGAACAGTTTCTTCTGTCGCCACGGTTGAATCATGCGCATAACGTCCTGGCGTTTGGTAGTTTCCGCTTTGTATGTCTCGTGACGGCGACCAGAACCCACACGTTCAAATACGCAATCTTTCCCGTCATATGGGTTAGCCCAGAAACCACAGATATATTTTCCGGTTGCAGTTTCACTACTTTTAAGATGCGTCAGAATTTCAGCCAACGATTCTTTACCCACACGGAAACGATTATCACGGGTTACGAACCCCTGCAACAAACCAGGCAGATTATTAAACCATACGAGTTTATCGCGGGTTGTCTTCTGCTTTTTATACTGTTCCATCAACTCTTCATCAAAGCGTTTGTTGATTTTGTCCAGTCGATCCGTAATCACTTTCTTCGTGACTTTATCAAGGCTCAACTCTTCACGCGACGGCATGAAGTCCAGCGATCCCAGAGGGAAATCCAGAATATATGCGTAATTGCTGTTACGGTAGCAGTAGAACAGCGAGTTTTCGAACATATCCAGATCGATTGGATAACAAATGTTACCCATACGCGCATATACGCCGGAATAGTTTGCAGACTTATAACGAATGATCCCGCGATCGTCTGCTTCTTTTGGTTGCCAGTTAACATCAATCTGAACACCGATGAAGCGCGGACGGATACCCGTAAACGGTTCGTAAACACGCGCCGCTTCTCTTTCCCATTCTTCAATATCTTCGACTTTAACCGGAACGGTGATTTGAACGCCGTTAGGTTCGTCTGTTTCGATTTCGTAGATTTGGTCAACGAAAGGTTCACCATTATCCATGTAAGCCGTGTACGCACGTTTAACGCCGTCCTGGATGGATTCGATAGTGAATGTTTCGGTGTAGCAGAACGGGGATTTACTACCCAGTCCCAGCGCCCCGATCAGTTCGTCGGTGTCGGTTTTGGTGGATTCGAAATAGGTTGCAAACACCTCTTTAACCATCCAGTCACTTAACCCTGTGCCGTAATCACGGACGATGAAACGCGGATCGAGAACAGTTGGTAACTGAACATCGAACGGGTTCATGTTACCCGCTACCATATGACCATCAATGGCGTTACTGGAGATTTCGCGAATAATTGCGCGGATCTTGTATTTGTAAATGGTTGATGACATGATTTTGTATGTTTTCGCACTGGTAGCCATTTTAAACTTCGTGCGTTCGCCTTTATCGAAGCCCGTAGTGTGAATGGTTTGTGGTGCTAACTGACGCAATTTCATTGTTTATATCTCACTTGGTGTTGAAGATGATGTTATCACATGAATATTTCATAGGCTTTTGATCAAGCCCATACTCAACAGGTGTACACATCCGGTCAAGGTATTCGTAAACCTGTTGCTTCTGACGTTCGCGGTCTTTCATATCCATGATACCGACCACGATAGCAGTTACAAAACATATTGCAATAGTACACAGCACAGCTATTGTAATATATTTTCCCGTTTTTGGTGCATCATATGGTTTCATTGAATCGCCTCTGCATATTGTTCTGGTGTCAATTTACGCGCTACTAAGCGCCCTTTGGTTGCTCGTTTGTTTCTTGAAATGTAGATGTTTGCAATGTTGCGTTTACCTTCCTGGATCTCATTGTACATCTTTTCGGTCATATTGCACTGATAAACTTCACCGTTCGGAGTTTTCAGGAAAAACGCGTATATGTCTTTTTCGCTTTCCTGAATTACTGATTTCTCACGGATACGGCTTTTGCATGGTGTAGGCTGTGCGCCCAACTCGATAGCTTTACGCTGCCATACGATCCCGTGTCCCGCTCCATGTCCTACCAGAGCATGAGAAATTTCGTGCATGAGAGTATCTAAAACGTTCTCGTATGTGTCTTCCTTAACATGATCGCGACGTAACTCAATCAACTTACGAGTGTATGAACACTGACCTAAAGTTCTTTTGAAACGTCCGTTGATTTTAAAAGACCAATGAGATAAGCCATACTTCGCCATGATGCTTTTGGCCCAAATGGTTATTTCCATGTCGCTACGAGTTTTGAACATTTTATATCCTCCCCAAATCAGTGAGAACACTATAACAAAAAGCCCCCCGCGATGCAAGAGGCTTTTTGTAAATTATTTCAATTTCTTCGAAAGTTCTTTCAAATCATTGAGATATTCAGTTTTCGGGGTCGTTTCTTCCCAGTATTTCAGTTGCTTACGCAGTTCGTTCGCTTCGTCTTCCAGCTTTTGACGTTCATCCGTGGTTAGATGATAGATATTCATCGCAACCAGGATTTCGGCGTGGTTCTCGCAACCCGTCCACGTAGAGACAAGTTTAACCGCTTCGCTGCGACTAAGCCCCTTCAACGCGTCAGGTTGTGCGATCATCTGATCAATGAAGTCAACCTTCGCCAGCGCCTTATCTAACGCTTCCTTAGTCTCTTTGATGCGTTTATCAATGCGTTGTTGATAAACACCGATACGGATGTCAACGAAGTCTTTAAGCAACGTTTCAGGACGCTCGTATGAATGCAGTTTCCCGTTAAAGATAACGTTGATGTTCGGGTTTGAGTTCTCAATCAATCCGAAATCTTTCAAGATCTTTTCACGGGTAAGCCCGTTTGCATACTCGCGTTTGAGGGTGATCTCGTAGCGGAAATCTTCTTTCGATAGATCCTTATAGCTTACGATATACCCTTTCTCTTCCAGCTTATCCAGGATAGAGATATATTTCACGCGATCGTACTTGACCGGAATCTCTGTGATCACCAGTTTGGTTTTACCCTGGAGTTCATACTTGCCGTAAATCGTACCGTTTTCAATGTCACCTTTGAAATGCGGGTATTTCAGATCCAGTGTGAAATCTTTTCCGTTCAGGTAACTAACACATCCATTCAGAACCGAAATCGGATCGTGTGGTGGAATGTTGGTAGCGTATGCTTTCGCGATCCCGCTGAACCCGTTAACCAGTACCATCGGAATGATTGGCAGGTAATAGGCTGGCGGTACGTGTTCAGGATCTTCATGCGGGATTGTTAAATCTTCATCCATGTAGATAGCCTTGAACAGCGGAGACAGCTTACATTTAATGTAACGCGGTGCGCCTGGCTTTTTAACCAAACGGGAACCAAAGAACCCATCGCGGTCAAAAAGCGGGATGTTATTGCACCAGTGCGCCGCCATAAGAGACAATGCCTCTTCAACGGATGTTTCCCCGTGGTGATAACCATACATTGCAACACCGCCAGCGATAGAGGCTACTTTCTGGAAGCCTGTACCGCCTTTCGCTGCGGAATGCACGAAGAAACGGTGAACGGGTTTGAACCCGTCTACCAGGTGCGGGATCGCACGAGAATAAATTGTGTAAAGGGCAAACGTAAGCCCTTCTACCTGCACAACGTCTTTAATACTTCTTTCCATCATTTCACCGAAAATTTATGTTTTCCGTTCACCCAGTCTTTACGCGGATCGGATTCATCACCGAAACACAGTTCCAGAACGTCTTTGTATTCGTCGCCCAGTACGATTGTATCGTATTTTAACTGGTCGCCCAACACCCGATCGTAATCTTCTTTACGTAAAGAACCCAGCCCTTTGATATATCGTACCTCTTTCGCCTTATCGCGGAACGGTGCGAAATCTTCAAGGGAGTAGAACCATTTTTCATCTTTACCGACTTTCGCAATGATAATCGGTGTGCGGATATAACGGATCTTTTTCTTCTCGAACAACTCAGGCCAGCGGCTAAAGAACGCAATCAGTAGGGTGAGAATATCACCCCCGTCAACGTCCGCATCGACCATGATCCCGATGTTGTCGTAAGTCATTTCGGAAGAGTCGCCTGGATGGAGATTCAGGATCGCCATGAGTTCAGACAATTCTTTGTTTTTGAGCACTTCTAAGTTACTCATTCCCCAGGTGTTCAACGGTTTACCACGTAGCGGAAATGCGCCTTGTGTCTCTTCGTTTCTGCACTCGATAAACTGCCCCACGGCGGAATCGCCCTCGGTCAGAAACAAAGTGGTTTCTACCCCGTCAGTGTCGATCCCTGATGCCGGAACATGTTTTGCAACCTTCGCCTTTTTAGCTTTCTTCTTCGCTTTGGTAATGGCTGCGGCTTCTGCGGCCTGTTTGCGAATCAGAGCGGACTCAATGATCGGAGTGATTATTTCAGAAGTATCCATAATATGTTTCGCGATCTTTTTATAGTTCAGTCCGGCGTGGTTGTTGAACTCCCCAGCGGTGTTAGTCAGTTTTTCTTTCGTCTGACTATCAAAAGCGGGTGCATTGAAGTTATGCAAAAACACAACCAAAGTCAAGCATTCTTTTACACGGGCTTTCGGGATCTCGATAGCGTGTGTTTTCTTGATCATCGGTTCGAGTTCGGAATAGATACCGTCGATCATGGTATCAACATGAACACCGCCGTTTTTCGTATCCAGACCGTTAACGAAGGATTTCTGTTTGAAACCGTCTTCTGTGCTCGCCAGGATGAAACTGATTTTGTTGTTTGTCTGGGTAATCGTTTTATCGCCGTACATCGCGCCATACATCGCGAATTTGTTCGGGAGGATATCACCGTTATATGTGAATTTAACGGCAGGGAAAGCCACTGCAAGCGCCATAAGGCGATCTTTGATGACTTCCTTTGTCTCTTCGTCGATACCGTCCACGCCGAAGATAGAGAAGTCAGGGGTAAACTTAACGGTTGTCCCTTGCTCCTTCGTCGGGCTGGTGCGGTAATCCATGTTCTGCGCCCCGTCCGTACAGTTGATCGTGACTTTGCGTTTACCGTTGGATGTCTCACCGATAAAGATCGCGCTGTAACAGTTTGTCAGGAAAGAACCTACACCGTTCATCCCCATTGTTACGCGGTTTTCGTCATCGAAGTTAGAACCGGATTTAGCCATTGTCCATGCTGCAACAGGTTTAGGAACAATCTTCCCTTCTGGCGTTCTCACGTCATCTTGTGGAATACCGCGTCCGTTGTCCGAAATAGTGACCAGATTGTGATCAATCTTCACTTCGATTTTGTTCGCATATTTGAAATCAGTTCGGATCGCTTCGTCGATGGAGTTATCCAGGATTTCGTTGATGATTTTCACCAACCCTTCCACGTATTCCACTTTGCGGAATTGCCCCATGATAAAACGTTCATGGGCTTCTTTGTTCACTGAACCCACGTACATATTCGGACGTTTGCGAATGTGATCGCGATCGCTCAAGCAGAATGATTCATCCACCTTAGCGCCCTTTGCTGGGGCTTCTGGTGCTTTCTGCGGCTCGTTATCGTCCATTAAGAAATCTAAACTCATATTCACCTCTTTATTAGTTCTCAGACATTATATAGGGTTCTATGAAAAAGAAAACCCCTTTCGGGGTTTACTTGTTGTACGGGAATCCGTCTTTCACCATCTGCGGCTTATCAACCGTTCGTTTCGCCTCGCCCCCGCAATCACAATCTTTCGGTTCGTCGCGGCTTGCGATGCTGGACATTTTCGGGAATTCTTTTTCGCACTTGGTGCATTTATAGGTATATGTTGGCATTAATAAATCTCTGACAATGGAATAAAACGGATCGGGGTTGCGGCTTTGCTGAAAACACATTGTTTGTTCCCTGCAAACATGAGATCAGTTTCGTACACCATACAAATATATCCCTGATTCTCCAAAATTTGCCGCTCCCAGCTATCGAACCATTTAGACAACTTCTGCAATGAAGAGAAGCCGAAAATATAGCTACGATAATTTTTACCATGTTTTTTGAGGTTACGCATTAAACGAAGGTCTTCGCATGGTGCGGGGTGACGAGTCTCGGAGATACCGAAGTTTAAACCGAACTCGATTCCATGAATATCGAGATACTCATAGAGATCGTCTTCATCACCGACACAACCCGTATACGGGCCTAATTGCTTACACCATCCATCATATTTGGATAATATAGACGCTTTCAATTCAACGCGATAAACCAACATGATCCGATCCTCGTAATTGATTAACTACAAGTAGAGTACCACTTATCTAATTTCTTATCAAGCAGTTTATTGATCACTTGCGCGATTTCTGTCGTCCCGTGGGTTGTACTCAGTTTCAGGTAAATCACATCCAGGGCACACACGATCGCATCAACGCTTTCTTCGACGATATCACCGCCGCGTTGAGGCTGAACGAGACATTCGGAGATCTCCCCAACCTCTGCGGACAGGTGGTGAACCACGTCGCTAACGGTTCGTTTTTTGACGCTATGAGCGGTCTTGAAAAACTTATCCAGAACTACAGCGGAATTTTCGCGCGGTACTTCCTCACCTTTATTGACGTGGTTGATTTCAGTTTCCGGTTCTGGTGCAATCCATACCGGATTGAAAAGCCCTTTCATATCGTTGAACTTGATAGGAACGGGAATACCTTCAAGATAAAGAATCCCTGTTTCTTCATACACCATACTGATCCGGCGTGGTGAATTGAAGTCCATCGGATTCTTACGCAACGCGTCATACATACGACGAATCGGGTCGGCTTCGGATGCCATTTGACACACAGCCATTAACATAGATTTCGGGGCGTACATATCACCAATTTTATACTTGCTCATTTACAATACCTTTATGATAACCAACAATAAAACAGTTCACTTCTGGACGTTCACCAGGGAAATGCACACACTGCATGACGCGTTCAGCCATGAGTTCTTCGCCCAAATAAACAGAGGTGGTTTCTTCGTTGTAGTGACAATCATACGAAGTCTTAACACTCATACCAGGCAATCCGGCGATATGCATAAACTTTGAGTTCGTGCATGGTTTACCCTCAATGTTCTTTCCGTTTACATCAAACGTTGCAAACATTTCGGTTTTGCTGTTCTTTGGGCGTCTGCTCATTTCTTCACAACCTCATTATATGTTGACAGGTTCCATTCATGCACTTCCGGCACTTTGGAGTAATGATCCAGGAATACTAACTGGACTTGCATAACATTAGCACGATCCATATTGAAAAGGAAACGTTGCGGGGAAGTAATACACAGGAAATCTTCGGTACTTCCTCTGCTTGCGCTAAACTCTTTTGTTTCTCCGCCGTCAAATTTAGCATAGACTGGCGTAGAAAAATACGGGGCGAATAGTTCGCGTTTGGAATCGTCCGTAATCGCGCTGAAACACACGTCTACGAGCTTTCCGGTTCCTTCCCGTCTGATGGTGAGCATTGTCCCTTTCGTGCGCCCTAAGACGTTTACAGAGCGCGTGGTGACATCACCAAAAGCGTTTGTGTAACTCACAGTCTCCACAAAGCCCATATCACGACGTTGTTTTAACATTGCTTCGTGTTGCGCTTCTGCATCCTGTTCTACTACTCGTTGTGCGGCTTCATACGCCGCTTTGTTCGGATCTCTTGATTGCCATGCGAAGAATAAAACCCCTGCGGCTATCAGTCCGAAGATTGACCAACTTGCGGTCGCTGATAGTTTCATTTTAATATTCCAAAGGGGCCGAAGCCCCGATTTTAGCGAAGATAGCGAACGTAACCGCTACGGTCGATCGCGTTCTCTGGGTTGTTGAAGATATTACCGCGAATACCCTTAGCAGGTGCTTTCCATCCTGCGGCTTTCAGGATATTGCCGTCATTGTCCAGGAAACCAGCAACTGAACGCTGATCGAACATTTCACCAGTCTGTTTGTTGCGAGTATCCTGCACAATACGATGATACTTACGGCCTTTTTCCAGAACGAAAACAGTTTCAAAGAATTCGTTTTCGAATGCGCCACCGTTACGGGCTTTGAACATCGCATCCAGTAAAGGCTGTGCTGCGGCTTTCAGTTCGTCAAAAGTATACATGGCAATCTCCTAAAGTCTGTTTCGTTTCGATGGGATAACTATATCAAAGCTATCCCGTGAAGTCTTTAGCAAAAAGTGCTATTTGTTAAACCCGTTTCCCTTGATACCATTTCGGGAAAATAACCCGGTCAATAAAAGTTCTCCCCAAGTTGAAACTATCACCGAACAGGAGAACACCAAACAAAGGGTCGTGCTTGATATCGTTTTTCCCGACAGTCTTCATTTTCCCTTCGTGGATCACGGTGTCACCCACCGTGATATCCTTGATGCTTACTTTTACATGATGCATACAATCACCTCTGCGAGTTTAGCAGGTTTTGCTTCTGGTCTAACTTTCAACGCATCATTCAGATTCTTTTCAACCATTGCTACCGCGTCGTTTTCGTTGAAACCGTTCTTAACCAGGACTTTAACTACTTTGGCTTCTAAGTTTTTCATGATGCGTTCCTTTTGTCTGTTTCGTTTCGATGTGTGTAATATACTGCATATCGAAATTTGGGTCAATACCCAAATCAAAGAAAATCGTATTTTTCTTTTAATTTTTCGTAATACGTATCCCATGCCGCTTCGTCGTTGATGATCTCAGTACCGAACCGATAAGCACGTTTGCGCAGTTCGAAACGTTCACGGATACGCTCAACATTGATTTTCACTGATTCCGGCGTTGGTTGCCAGTCCGCGCACAAATGACGATGAAACAGGGAGTTTGACAGCGGACTAAGATCGAAATCTTCGTATGCACCGTCCATGTATTCTTTACCGTTACGCGTGAGGTATTCAGCACGTAATGCAACATGACGATCGCGAAGGTATCCCAGCTTATTGTAAAAGAAGGTTACGTGTCCGGTTCCCAGCGTATACACAGCAGGGATTTTTGACAGGTTGATTTTTGCCTTACCGGATAAAACGGCATTGGGGATGCGAGGGAGTTCGCGCAGTTCTGCGATCAGGTGTTCGTTCAGCAGAAGAGAAGGATCGATTGTGTTAATACGTGTCATAGTTGCCTCCTTTTGGTATGTGCGCAATATACAAAAAAGCCTCTTGCAATGCAAGAGGCTATTAAAATTATTTTGCCAGTGGTATAAGCATCTTTCGCATACCGCCGTTTTGTGTCGCATCATACACGCGTTTAGCTTCAATAAGGGAAAGTTCGATATGGTATGATTTCCCTTTCCCGTCAAAATCAAACGTTACTGTGCCGCTTGCTACGCTTACATGAGTAAAGATGAACTCACCAGCGAAATGCTTTCGAAACGCTTTGTCATGATCTAGGAACCATTCAAACGCTTCTCCGTGCTGGTACAGTCTGACGATAATCATTGAAACTATGACGAAAATCAGAACTGCTGCGACGATCGTAAGTTCTTTCATCACTTACCCCTGTTTACAGATTGACGGTGCAGCACACGGTTAACGCGTGGCGCTTGATACGGTTTCATTTTGTACGGTGTTGGATCAGAGTATTCGATCCGGTTCGGCATTGCGTACAGTTCAACGCGTGGTTGAATCCAGCGGATTGAGTCGATTAACCCTTGAGTTAACGCACGACCGAAACCTACACCAACTAAACATAAACGCATAATATCCCCTTACTGTGCCAGAATGTGAAGCCATTCACCTAACCACACGATCGCCTGATAAGACAACCACACCGCACCGGATACACACGCAATCACACCAATGATCGCAAATCCGATTAAAATGTTCAAACCTTCTTTCAAATCACCAAACATGTTTCATCCTCTTTTGTTTCAGTCCCTACAAAATAACAAAGCCCCTGCACGAATGCAAGGGCTTTTTATCATAATTCGACTAACTGAGGCAATTTCAGAACCATCCCCGGAAGGATATAGCTTGCATTACTAACGGTTTTACGGTTCAACTTAGCGATAGACTGCCAGCGCTCACCACAACCGTATAATTTTTCAGCGATTGAATACATGCTATCGCCAGGCTGAACAACATATTCATCGTATTCGACTTTAACGAACGCGGGGTTCATGAGAATGTCAAACATCTGCGCTTTTGCTTCGTTCAGTGTTTTTGCATGTACAGTTTTACCCACAAATGATAATTTAATCATCTTTTCCTCGGCAGACTCAATGGATCGGTTTCTTCTTCACTTGGGGGTTCTTCCAGCCCCAGCGCATATCTCAATGAATAGACTATCATCAAAACATCTTTCGCGCAATCGTGAATTGAATTATGCATCACAAAACCATCAAGCAACCCTTTCCGAAGAGGACAGGTCGAAGCATCACGCGTTAACAGGCGGTTTTCGATACATGTACGCACATCGCGACTATTCCAGAACACGGTCGGCATATCTTCGAAGATGTCGATCTTACCAACCATCTTACGCACGATATCAACCAGAATACCGCGATCGAATTCAGGGCCACGAACATAATCGAGTGATTGCCAACGGCTCACACCATCCGCTTTCAGGTCTTCAAAGAATTGTCTGTGTCCTGCATAGAGTTCCAGATCTTCCGGCGACGGTTTCAGGATTTGACGGGCTTCTTCGCTTTGTTGTTTCCACCAGGCGATTGTTCCCTGATCAGCAATACGATCAGGCTGATTGCGTAAATCAAATTTGTACTTGCGCCCCCGTGCAACCAGTTCCGCGAACGTTGGCGGGTTATGTGGATCATCAACAAATGGAACGTATGAGAGTTCAATCACCTTCCCGTTCGGGGAAGGGCCAACCGTTTCATAATCCCATACGTAATCTACAGGTAAATGACTCATGAAGTTCTCCGCTTATACTCTTCCATGAAGTACGCCAGCGTAAGCGCAACTTCTGGGTTGATATCAAAAGTTTCAAACTCTTTGCTTTGCAAAGTCATCATACCGAACTGACGCAGACCGGAATGATAAATTGCCTTTTCCAGACGGTTCGCGTTTTCAACAGCTTCTGTGAATTCGTCCAACACATCACGATCGATGAAATGCGGAAGTTCTTGAACAGGAGTTTTGAAAATTAGATCTGCAATTGCTTCCGCGTGGAGGCGTGGGATCTGGATAGATACATCTTTTTTCATGATATTAGTGTCCATATGTCTTTATTTTCACGAATGTTTCGTGCCATTCGAAGAATCAACACGATAACGCCATATTCATCATAAGTCAATTCGACTTCTTTTGCAATAGGACTCCATGAATAACTTGGCCCGTTCGGAGAATACAGAACATCGTTAGATTTTTCAATGAAGCGCAAACGGTGAATAACTTCTTGCGGATCTGCTGCGCTATACATCCCGAACACATTGACCGCATGTGGATCTTTTTCTCGAATTTTATCGAGTGCTTCCAGAATTCGGGGAATGTCTTTTACAAGGATAGTCAATTTCATAATAACCTCAAAAGGGGCAAAGCCCCTTATACATAATCAACGGTGTAACGTGCGCGGGTTACGCCCACATAGATTAACTGCTTACACAGATCGTAATCTGCGAACGCATACGCATCGCGCGTGTACATATACGCATGGTCATACGTGCTCCCCTGTGATTTGTGATACGTGCAAACCGGAAGAGGCTTAACATCCTGGAACTTGTTTTTAATCGCCCAGAACGAATGCCACGGGGCTTTATAACCTGTTTGTTGCTTGATGCGCTTATAAGTGCTCGCAACATAGGCCAGATAGTTACCCAGGCGTTCTTTCATCACCGGATCAACAACAACCTGAATCTGTGCTTCGGTTTCCTCTTCGAGTGATGCCGTTTTCAGAAGATAGAATTCAAGTTCGATCTTCTCGTCGCACTTCTCCGCCTTGATAACTTCCCGACGCGGGATGATTTCTAAGACTCGGATTTTTTCGTTGTTGTTATAAACAATCTCGGTGAAGATTTGCCCGTTCAACCGCATTTCCTGAACTAACGGTTCCTGCATCACGATCACTTCATCGAGAATGAAAGGTTCTGTTGTTTTGTACAGGTGTTTACGGATCGTTGCGTTCAGCTTGTCCACGTTGTCGTTAGTGTAAGCGAACATGCGGTTCTCGATCAAGTCATCCGGCGTTTTGACACGGCGGAAATACTGACGGAGGAAGTCAACAGCGTTAGCATGTTGGAACACACCCAGATCACCGACAGACATCGGTTTCAGCATCTTACCATCACGTACAGCCCGTGAAACCTGAATAATCGGGTTCCCTTCTGCCTGACGCATGATTTTATCCATACGGATAACATCAAAGATTTCTTCATCAAAGAACGGGGAGAGTTCAACACGTCCATCGGCGTTTACCGGACGGATCTGATCTTTATCACCCAGTCCCAGAATAACAGCGTTGCTTGGAATACTGCGCCGGATGATTCGGAACAGATCCATATCAACCATCGAGACTTCTTCAACAACGAACACGCGACAGGTAGACAGATCAGGCGCTTTCTTGCCTTTCTGCTGTTCGAACACACGCAGTTCTTCGTTAGTCACAGGGCTAATCTTCAATGCAGAATGAATCGTTGTTGCGTCCATTCCCGTAGCCGCTGCTAACACGTTTTTAGCCTGGTGTGTTGGGGCAGTTAACCAAATACCGCTAATCCCCAACCCTTTCAGAGTGTTAAAGACAAACTTAACCAGTGTTGTTTTACCAACACCAGGGCCACCCGTAATAGTTGTATGAATGGCGTTCTGGATGTTGTGGATCACGCGATCATGCGCGGACTTCTGATCGTCACTCAGATCATCAAATGTTAACTCGCTCATAATTTGAGTAATACCCCTTGAATTTTCGAATTCTCAATAAACCAACGCATCTCTTTTTTCTGTTCTTCGGTTGCTGGTAGTTGCTCGGTTTTGCGGAAGAAACTGAAACGCGGTTCGTCCGGCGTGTAGTTCAGTTTGGTTTCGTAGCACTTGCGGATAAAATCTAATTTATCTTTTGCAAGTTGTGGTGATGCAAACAGTTCCGGCGTTTTCCCGTTTTCAACGTATGGAATAGTAAAGCCGTCTTTGTCTTTCGTAACAATGATATAGTATTTGTCAATCATTTTCGCCCCTCATAGATGACGTAGAAAAAACCTATAACCCATAGCAATGATAATACTATCAAAGCGGCTTTTCTGTCAACACCGTTAACGTGGAAAACGCACCATCCGAAGAGATACGTTATCACCGCGCAAACGATATAAGACAAAGCAAATACGGCATGTAGCGCGGTGAGTTCCATTAGTAGTTGTTAGCCCAACGACGCAGGTTTTCCGCCTGTTTCAGAGCATACAGCTTGTAGATGGTTTCCGCATCAAGTCCCAGCGCGAGGAACTTACACATGAAGAAGTGCCACTGGTCAATCAGTTCAAACAGGATTTCCAGTTTGTCTTCTTCTTTCATTTCTGCGAATACCTGGCTACGCAGTTCCTGGTGATTTGCTTTCCACGGTTTCCAGACACCGGAAGCCGCTTTTGCACCGCGTGACATACCGCCCAGAGCGGTGTAAAGTTCGCGGGTTTCGTCTGCGATTGCATCATCTTGCAGTTTCAGCCAGTCCAGGATCTCACCGCACGTTTTCAGTTCGTTCGGACGTGGAACCCAATTCAGGGTATCAGACAGGCTTTGTTGTGCATGGTTTTGCAAGTCCAGCATCTTTTGCAGCGGGTCAATTCCGTTCTGCAATGCATTGCGGTAGAAACCTTCTACCATTTCCAGATCATCGGCTTTAACCAGGTGCGCACAGCTATTAAACACAGGAGCTTTATCAGTCATATCAATCTCATTTTTTCGGTGATTTGTTCCACGACTTAAACCGAAGTTTCGCCGTGAGTCCAGAAACAGTATTATCTTTCAAATACTGCATGATTTCAAGTTTAGTTGCGCCGTCCGTTTTTATCATTTCGTTGATATCTTTTGACGGCCACGGGCATTTGTCCCACAACACAACCTTTTCGCCAGCCTCAATTAATTTTAAAAGGCGGTGAGTAGTATCAGGGTGTCTCGCTTCATTGTCAAGAACCCAGACACGCATATTTTTATACGGAACGTCAGACAGCGCCATTTGTCCGCCCGTAATCGCACCAGCATTATCTACAAACAGGCTATCCAGCGGCCCTTCAAGCAGGTAGACAGGTTTCAACGGATCGATGGTATCTTGACCATAAACTTTCGTTGAGTGTTCACACGCTTTGATTGTCATGTATTTTGCGTTGGCATTGTCACGTAAGGCACGTCCCTGGAATGACTCGATTTTACCCTTTTCATCAAAGATAGGGATCACCAAACGCGGTTCATCCTTCGGTAAAGGGTATGCGTCCGCATTCACAGAGTTAACCAGGTGTTGCCATTGACGCGTAAACCAGAGGCGATCATATTTGTCTTTAGGTATGTGACGACCTGCAACATACTTAACGATAGGGTGATTTTCTGGCAACGTGTCCAGACGTTCGCAGAACTGCAATTCAGGAATATATTTCTTTTCTTCCTTCGGCGGTTCTTCGTGCGTCTGTTTTAAATCTTTACGATCCTTGAAAGATTCCATCAAATACGCGGTATAATCATCCGGGTAATAGTCTTTCAGAAACACAGAAAACGGCTTGCTGTAGTTGCAGTTAAAACAACCACACATCATGTGTGTGCCTCGTTTTGACGGGAATATCCAGAAACGTTTTTTGTGCTTATCCTTCATGGAGTCGCCACAAATCGGACAACGGGAATGGATACTGAATTCTCCACCCCGTCGAACGATTTCGCTTTGTGGTAATGATCCCATGATACGAGTTGCGAACTCTATATCAAGATACATGTTTACCTCTATCGGCTAACTTCTTTCTCTGTGCCGTCTAAAGTGATTTTCCATTCATAGAATATCTTATAAAACGGATAAGGTCTAGGAATATCAACACCCGATGATGTTTTTCTTTCGTTCGTGTACACGATCGCTGTGTCGCTCATGTACTTGATACGGATAGGAAACCAGGTGTAATTGTTCGCAGTAACCCAGATCCGATAATTCAATGGCGGTAATGGTTTCATTCTTCACTCTTCATGATTTTACGTTTGCGTTTATGCGGACGTGTAGAACCCAGAACCTTCGGCCCTTTGTTCGTGATCGCGCCTGTAGTCACACCCGAAGCAATATTATCCACACTTCCGCCTGAATCACCTGCAACCATTTCTTCGTTGAGTCTTTCGCGAAGTTCTGGGAGGTTCATCATGATTTCTTCGTGATCTTGCTCGGTCAGGTTCCAGCGGCTCCGTAACGAGTCATAAGCACTTGTAAGGTTCATGAACCCAGACATATAAGGAACCGCGTTTAAACGGCGCTTGATGTGTCTCACAGAGCGATGGAATGGGGAATATGCTTCCAGTTCTTCCTTCGTTTTCGGGTTTTTCAATACTTCCCCTTGACCGTCGATGATACCCAGCTTGTAAGCCGTCCATTCAGTCCAGGGCTTTTTCAGTAGGCGAATCATTCGCACACTGTAGGTTAAATCCATGTTTTTGATTAATTGATCGCTCATAGTCTTTACTCTATTGTGAAAGTGAAAAGGTTTTGCGCGGGTTCTGGCTCCGGTTCGGGGAATTCCATACAGACAACTTCACACATCGGTTTCACGCCTTTCCATTCTTCCAGATAATATCCGGTATCAATGCCGTAACCTGGTTGCATTTCAAGGCCAGTTTCATCAAGAAACTTTTTGCATTTCGATGTTGTCGTTGATTCGTCCTGTTGGAAATAACGCCGTCCAGAGTAACGAAAATTCGCGGACATCTGCGGGAGAATGAACGTACCCGCACGGGCAATCTGTGAAGCACGTTCAATCACTTTATATTCAAATTCCGCGCCCGTATACTTACCCTTAAAATTGGATGTCTTTATCTTGCCGAAAGGAGGATTGCTGATCGCCATATCAAACAGAGTATCAAACTCCGTCGTTAACGCGTCTGCGTTAATCCAGGTCGCTTCCGGTACGATACGCTTACCCAACTTATAGTATGTATGGTTTAACTCCACACAGACGATTTCACGCGGTTTGGCGTACATCATCATATGAAGCATCGCGAAGGATAGCCCACCGATACCCGCGCACAGGTCAACAACGCTTCCACTGGTACAAGCATCAATGGTGAAATCGCGAGCAAGTCCGATCGGGGTAAAGAATGCACCCAGTTCAGAGTTATTCGTAAATGCACCTTCATGGAAGTTTTCGATAATGAATAATTTTTCGTCGTAGGTTAGCGCCTTGTCAGACTCCACCAGATCCATTATCTTGTTGTGTTGCTTCGTTTCCGCTTTCGTTAACTTTGCCATTGTCCCAGCTATACAGTAATGTTGATTCATTAGGGTAGAATTCCCACCCGTCCACGTATCCGGTTTCCCAGTCAGTAGTTTGTTCAAAACCACAGATCCATTCGTACACACCTGGCGGCAGTTCTACGGAATCAGGAAGCCCGATATCTTCCGCACTGCGTCCACACTCAAAAAATGCATCGTGAATGAACGGACGAGATAATACCGTAACATAACCTTCATCGTCAACAGCTACGATCCAGCGCGAACTGTGAGGACTATCGAACTTCGGTTCTTCTTCGTCTGCATCAGCTTTTATTTCAGCCTTACAAAAATCTAAATTCATCATTTCACTAAACCTTCTTTAACGCCCTCTTTCATGGCTTTCAGAACACCGATAAAAGCGTCTTTGCCACCGATAGCGCCGATGATAAGCATCAGGACACCAACACAACCCGCCAAACCGATTCTGAACAGGTTCCATGCAAACGGGATAGCCAGAAGCACCAACCACGGGAACGGAAATCCCATAAGTGCGTTTAGAACCAGTAAGATAAAAGCGATTGCAAGTTTCATGATGTCCTCCTTTGTTTGTTTAGAATAAGGTATCACCTTTCGTGAAGGATTGCAATACCTATAGATACAAAAAAGCCCCTTTCGGGGCTTAATTTTTATGCTTTGTTGATAAGATACCGAAGAACGTTTTTGGCCTGAACTTCGTTACAGCAGAGTTTGAATTCTGGGTCGATTGGGAGGAAGCCCCAGAGGAAGTCAACGCTACCTTCAACATCTGCTTTCCCACTTTTCAGCATTTCAACCAGCAAACCTCTGTTTACTACGCTGTTAACTACTGCATCGAAATAACCCGCGCTGAAATCCAGTTCTGGGTTCATCACTTCGTCGTATGGGTTGTTCAGTAAGTTCATTTGGTATCTCCTAATCCGTTTCGTTGTCTACGGGAGTCATATTATCACAATCATAACTCCCGTCAACCCCTAATCAGGATTATTTTACGTTTTTTGCAATCCAGAGAGTCAGTTTAGGGAATACATTTGCCATTGCCAACACAAACAGCACCCAGAAAGCCAGCTTAATCACACCGATCACGATCAGAGGTGCAAACACAAGCCACCATGAAGCATTTGCCATAACCCCGATTGCTGCCAGTTTCAGAGACAGGAGGATCAGGAACACAATAACGAGAATCTTTTTCATTTCACTATACCTTTGATTGGGGCCGAAGCCCCGTTAAAATTGAATGTCTGTACTATTTGCTACTTCGGCTAACTTACTGCTTCGGTTATTCTCAGCTTGTTTTACCATAGCACCTTGTGCTTCTTCAAGCGTTTTCGGCATCTGACGACCTTTATAATCAGATTGGAACCCGATATCGCTGTTGTCGGTATCCATCCAGCGTTGATTACCCTTACGCACTTCGAGTTTGAAGTGGTTAAAGTGGTTCTTATCGCCGTAACGGGATTTGATCTGCTTGAACAACTGCAATCCCTGATCAGCTAACTCGTCGGTCTCAATCACAGCTAACATAAAGTCAGCGGTAGCCGGAAGACCAGCAGATTCGGCAACGTCGCCCATACTGATATCAGAAGCATCCCACGCGGCGCGGGTAGTCTGCGCACCAGTCCACATTACGGTATTCGTTTCAACAGCCAAACCGCGAAGTTCTTCGGCAATCGCTTTAACCAGGATGTATGTATTTTCCGCCCCGCGTACACGGGTAGAAGCACAGATCCCCAGGTAGTCAACAATAATCACATCAGGTACGAAACCCTTCTTCAATTTAAGCTCTTTAATCAGCGCTTTGAAGTGGTTCGCGTTCGCCCCTGCTGTTGGGTATTGCTTAACGATTAAACGTCCGACCTTCGACTGTTTGAGGCGTTCCATACGGTTCTTATAGTCCGCATAGGTGATGTTCCCGTTGTCGATATCGTCCAGTGATACATCCAGCAGGTTAGCGTCAATACGTTTAGAACAAACGTGTTCAGCCATTTCCATACTGATATACAGGACGTTTTTACCCGATTGCAGGTAGTCAGCAGCGAGAGAACAAAGCCCCAGAGATTTACCAACGTTAACACCAGCCATTAAGATGTTCAATGTTCCACGTTCTGCGCCGCCTTTGGTAATGGCGTTCAGGATCGGGATATTGAAAGCAATCTTCATCGCTTTGGACTGGTAAAGCATCCAGCGTTTTTCATAGTCTTCGAAGTAATCATGACCGACCGAACTATCGAAGCTAATCGCTAACGCTTCCGCCATGATGTCAGGGATTGCCCCAACGTCAGGGATTTTGTTGTTGCGTTCGCCAGCAGGTTTTTCAGCATTCGCCTGGATCTCAATTGCACGGGACAGAGCGCGATACATTGCCTTGTCACGACAATAGGTTTCCGTTTCTTTCATCAACCATTCCAGATCTTCCGGCGCATTTTTCATGCTGCGGATCATCTTTTTGGTATCTTCGTAGACTACATCACTCAGGCTCTTTTTGTCCAGAGCTACTTCTAAAGCAGTTTGTGAAGGAATGCTGTTGAATTCCTGTACGTGCTTATCCATCAAATCAAAGAGAATCTGCGCGTTCCCTTCGAAATATTCACGGCGTAAATGGGGCCACGCCTGAACAAAATACGTACCATTAAAAACCAGATTTGAAAATATTGTTTCGACGATCATTATTACCTCTTAAACCAGATTAGCGAACATCTGAAAGAAATTAT
This sequence comes from Flagellimonas marina, assembly GCF_042651185.1. Taxonomy (NCBI): domain Bacteria; kingdom Pseudomonadati; phylum Bacteroidota; class Flavobacteriia; order Flavobacteriales; family Flavobacteriaceae; genus Flagellimonas; species Flagellimonas marina. The sequence continues at coordinate 92,617 of NZ_JBHSCL010000010.1, forward strand.
ACAGCTTTACTTTCAACGCCGCCCATAAGGTCTTTTCAGGCTTTGGGAGATTGGGCTTGATCTGCGCGTAGATTGCATCGTGAACCAGCGGAATCAGTTTTTCTTTGTCTTCGTCCGGCGTACTAAATTCGACTTTCAGGCCGTTATCCCAATACACCTTATGGATGTACACTAAGTGTGCAACATCGTTTTCATCGTTGATCAACAGTTCTTGAATAACGTCCTGCATTGCTTCATCAAGAATGTTTTTTGTTTTTTGTTCAATGTCCATGATTCACCTATTAAAAGGGGGCAAAGCCCCCAGTTGTTTATTACTCTTCTGACATATCCACATCATCAGGGATATCGTCATCGAGATCAAATTTATTTGACGGTTCTACTTCATCGTCAGAATAAAGATCTTCGAGTGCTGCCCCGTCAGTGATCTCTTTGTCAGGAATACGGTACTTATCCTGAATAGCATCAAGGAATGGTTGGTGAGTGAACAGAGGTTTCCAGAACTCAATAGAGTTGGTTTCCGATTCACGCCATTTCTTTTCTTCCAGTTCAAGTTCGCCCGTTTCCGTGTTCAGGAACGCACGACCGCGCCAGCCTTTCGTTGGAGTCTGAACGAAGTTCATTTCCATAGCCAGATCCAGAAGACCAGAGAACATACTGATACCGCCCTCATAGGTAACATGAAGCGGGAATTTGGATTTCTCTTTCACGAAACGAGATTTCTCGATGTTCATGATGAAGTCATAACCGACAACTTCCGTACCTTCTTTCACCTGCTGTTTGCCCAGGATGATCGCGGTGTCTGCGGAATACATCAGACCAGTACCACCAGAAATGACTTTCTTGCTGTACATTTCTTGTGTGTCGTATGTGTGACAGATACACACCATTGGAATATCCAGATCCGCCAGGTAAGGCGTAACCATACGGAACATACCTTTAAGTGCTTTAGCGCGGGTCATGTCCTGTTTGTCGTTGTCAGACAGGGCATCAGCCAGTTCTTTTTTACTCGCGGTGTTGCCTACAGAGTCCACGAAAATGATCACTTTGTCGCCACGTTCCAGCGCGTTAAGCTGGCTCACAACGTCATTTCGAAGTTGCTCAACTGTCGTGATACGAGTATACACCACACGATCGGGGTCAACGCCCATTGATTTCAGGTAAGACTTAGTTACGCCTTTCTCTGAATCGTAGAACAGACACACAGCATCCTCATTCGCTTTGAGGTACGCCGCAACCGTCACCAGCCCCAGATTCGATTTAAAGTGTTTTGACGGACCAGCAAACAGAGTTAAGCCGGAAGTCAGACCACCATCGAAAGCGCCGGACAGCGCCAGGTTCAGGATCGGTACACGAGTTCGAGTTTTGGTGATGTTATTGAAAACATCGCTTTCAGACAGAATTGACGCAGATTGACTATTCGAATTTTTGATCAGTTTTTTCAGGAGTGCTTTATTAGACATTTATTTTTCCGGTTTATATACACGCATAATATATTCCTCACAAATTTATATAAATGGGGCATTTCTGCCCCGTCAGGTCTTACCAGTCATCACCGAACAGAGTGTTCAGGGATGCGCGTTTTTCGTAATCAATTTTACATGCTTCCGTGATGTTTTGCAACGGGCTAATCACATGTTTTTCAAATAATCCGTTGTAGTCAACCCAGTTGAGAATATCACTTTCGATCTCAACAGGTAAACGCGTACCGGATTGCCATGCGATGCAATCGGATTGCCACGGGTTTTTATCTCGCAACGGCAGAACCATAACCTTCTCACCTTCCATAATCGGGGTAATTCCTTGAAAACCCTTCGTATATCGGTTAAAGAACAGAACGCCTTTGATGTGGTTTGGTGTCCCTTTGATTGGGTATCCAAAATCATCACGATATTTTGAGATATTGTTAGCAGATGATACACCAGCTATTTCGCGGTAGTCAAGCGCCTTATACTCTTCTTCAAATACTTTGAAGTGTTCGTGTAAGGATTCTTCACCTTCTTGCAGGATGCGACGGATCGCTTCTTTCAAGAACTTTTTAACCGCTGTCGGTGTACTACTTCGCTGGGTTTCCATTCCCATGATCTTTAATTTAGGTTTCTCGTAGCGGGTTCCTTCGGAGTCCCATACGTTAGCCGCATATCGTTTCTTAGCCGTCCAGAAACTACCCAGACCTTTCGATCCCAGAGGTGGACCAGAAATGATTTCGCGATCCATAAACATCAGGTGTTCGACGTTGTTCATGTACTCGCACAGTTCGCGGTAGCCCTTATCAATGATAGGTTCCATGCGTTCTTTACTGAACTTATCCAGGAAGTCAACCCAATGGTTGTTATCCCTGAACTTACTTTCACCGCCGACTTTCGCGATCACGTTGTCCATACAAACATAAATGGAGTCGGTGTCACAGTAACGCACGTATGCGTAATCCGTGGTGTTGCACAGTTCTTTAAGGTATTCGTTAACCTTACGCTCAATCCACTGAATAGCCAACTGCCCGAACATGGTGATCGCGCTGGCGTTTCGAATATCGAAGTAACGGAAATGTTCGTTACCCAACGCACCATAAAGGGAGTTGATACTGATTTTACGGTTAAGCTGTGCGGTGTTCGCCTGTGCGATTTTCTTCTCACACACTTTCTTCACGGCTTTAAGCATTTGCTTAGACAGAGTTTTCAGTACAGCTTTTGATTCATCACCGAAATCTTCATAGAACTCGAAATCAGGGTTGATCATTTGGCTGTGTGCGTCTGTCAGGTGTTCGAGTTCGTGCTTAATCAGTTCGAGATTTCGCTCACCCGCCATCATTCTTTTTTTCCACGCCTTACGCTGATCAAATACTTTCTTGATCTCGACCGGAATCACGCCTTTAACATCGCGTCGGAACATCCACCCGTTAGGAGAGCAGCTAAATTCATCGCTAGGACGCGGCGCAGTCTTATTGATGTATTCATGCATCGGACGCACTGCAAAGCTGTTAGCGATTGTCTCAGGGCTTATATTCACCTGTCGGATGATAGATGGATACAGACTGGTCAAGTCGAACGATACAATGTAACGGTATGGAGCGACAACAGGATCTTTAACGTATGCACCATCATACGGCGTTTTAGTATGGCGTTTGTTTTCTGGGATTACTTTCTTCTCTTCACGCAGAGAGTTGTAAATGATTGCGTCCCACGTTTTAAGCGGTGACATAACCCCAGGGAAATTGATTTTCGCGTAGTATGCTACAGACAGAACCAGTTCGATAAAGTTGCGTTTACCGTCGATATCCAACACGCGGATAACGTCAACGATGTTATACGTGATGTATTTCTGGTGATCCGCTTGACGCAGTTCAGACAGCGAACCTTCGTAATCAACTTTGCTTTTACCTGTTTCGAACTCAGCGATCGCGCCCAGAGCGTAAGTTGGTTGCGGGGTGAAACTGAATTTCTTGTAGAGATCCATTCCATCCATTTGAGCAACGCCGTAAATCTCATAGCCCAGTTGTTCGTTCCCGTAATGGTCGGTTGTTGTCTTCGCAGTCACTTTCCCGAACGGGCTGAAATGACGAACAACGTTTTGCCCGAAGATGTTCAGGTAACGGGTGATGATATACGCGATATCGAACTTGTTTGAGTTCCAGCCCGTAACAATAACAGGCGTCCGCTCTTTCCAGTCTTTGATATAAGCCGACATCAGCGACTTTTCGGTCTGGAATGAACGGTAAACAATTTTCTTCAAATCTTCTTCGCTGATCTCGTTTTCGGTATCAACTTTCGACGCTACCCATTCATCTAAACCACCCTCGACCAGATCGTACACAAAGAATTTATCTTCAACGCTGTCATAGTGGGTGATTGCGTCGATAGCGTATTTTGCTTCGCGTGGATCAGGGAATTCAGGCGCGGTAACTTCGATATCAAGTGAAGCAATGCGGATCTTGTCGCGATCGTATTCGATTTCCTTTCTGTAGGAATCGGAGATATACGCCAGCCTGAAATCATCCATGCCTAGCGCTTCCATGCCTACATCTTTCATTCGCTGCATCCAGTTTTTTGCTTCCTTGATGCTTTCGAAGTTCTTTTTGATGCAGGTCTTGCCGTAAATGTCGCGATATGGCGAGTCTACACCCGCCATAGCGTGTTGAAACATTGTAGGCGCATATTTTGTTTTGCGAACCTGTTCGCGTCCCTCAGAGTCAATGAAGCGCTCGTAGATGTGATCGCCCATTTGCTCAACGGATAGATAAAATTCATTCATTACGGTTTTCTTTCTCCGTGTTTAATCGTGACAGGAATGATACCCCAGCCAGCTTGATCAGATCAAGCGAGCGTTGCGCTAATTTGTGATAGCGTTGGGTGTCAGGCCGATTTAGTTGTTCAACCAGCACGGTATATTCTTCCATGATGCGGGTATAGAACTTAGGGAAGTGATCCCGCGCGTATGCGTAGGTGCGCAGATCAGAGAGATTGCAAGTAAGAGACAGTTTGATGTCTTCGCTATGCAGACGGTTGATCAAGTGATCACCGGATTCAATAGCTTTGATGATTTCTTCAATACGAATTTTCATAATTTAGTCCTCACAAGTGGTGTACAACCAATATAACAAAGCCCCTGCATTTCTGCAAGGGCTTTTGATTAATGTCCGATCCGGTACTTGTATTTCAAAGTCCATTCAGCTTTTTGTGCGTGAGTCAATACGCGGAAGTTGTTCTCTTCGGAGAATTTCAGATCCGGCGTAAGGATGGAAACCATACCCCACTCTTCCAGAAGTCGCGCAATGTTATTGCGGCGCAGTTCGTCATCTTCGGTCATGTCAACCTGGCGACCGTCCAGCTTCAACAGTTCTTTGAAGTGTACGATAAAATAACGCCCTTGTTTCTGTAGGATGTGGCAAGACTGCCACAGCATTTTCTTTTTGTTATTTGCGATCCCGATACGGGTCAGCGTTTCGCGAATTTTCAGGAAACTGTCATCGCTGGACAGTTTAATTTCGAGCATGTTCATACATCACCATTTCTTTATTAGTTGTTCAACCTTTTTCTGGTCGGTTTTATTTTTCACAACATCAGCCAACACAGATAAAGCAACTTTCATATTTTTCCGCTTCCACTCGTCCAGTTTTTCAAGCTGTTTGAGTTCTTCGTAATATTCCATTGCTATACGTGTATTTACACCGTATCGTTTTTGGAGAACATGAAGGATAACTTTCATTTCGTTATCTTCGGTGAGTTTAGCCCACGCCCCGAACCGCTTACCTTTGCGCACCGTATGCAGGTAATAATCAAAGTGCGCCTGGTCTGGTAAACCGGAACCGATCATATTCATCGTGTATGCAGGTATCAGCGTTTCGATATGCTGGCTCATTGCATTGTCGATGAAAAACTTATCGTATGAATCAAGGGCAGAGATCCGTAATGGTGTCTTCCCGTTGTTCAGTTCTTCGAGCACCATAAACAAGGTGTTTTCCTTGTCTTTGGTGTACTCTTTCACAAGTTCTTCGATCTTGTCCCAGTCTTTAGAACGCCAGGCCGCTTCATGTTCGTTCAGTTCTTCTTCATCGAGAAAAGCAGCCAGTGACATTTTAAGCCTCCCACGCGAGGGTAAGCATTAAGCCCATGAACAGGTATTGCAGGTGAATCTCTTTGTTCACTGCCAGCCCGTACTGTGCGTTGTTTTCGCCTACTGCCTGAATGAGTGCAACCTTAGATTCGTTGGTGACGATCGGGTATACCGCATCCAGAAGTTTAGCCAGGAAAGTTTCATACTCAGGCGCGTACTTGATTGCTTCGGCTCGCAGTGCTTTGAAGTTCTTCGCTTTAAGCCCCTCAATCACTGGTGTGATGTCCGAACCAACAATCTCAGACAGAATACCAGCATCAATTTTGCCACGCTTAGAATAGAACCCAAGAGCTTTAACGATGGATCGCGCGTCTGGGTAGTGCTTCTTAACGAATCCGGCGATCACCTGCTGGTCATATTCGATTTTCTCGATTTCGAGGATACCGAAACAACGTTTGATCATTTGCTTCATCAGTTCAACGCGTTCTTCCTTCGACGGGGAACCGAACTTGACTACCGGACAGCGGGAGATCAGCGCAGGGTGAATCCCGTTGATGTTGTTCGCGGTAATGATAACAGTAACGTTCTTGCTGTACGCTTCGATAAAGCTACGCATGTGCTTCTGTGCTTCTGCCATGCCAGGGCGATCGAATTCGTCAATCAGAATGATTTTACCGCCTTTCTTCTGCGTCATAGAGGACGCGTAACGATCCAGTTCGTTACGGATGAAGTTCACACCACAATCGGAACCGTTGACAAACATCACTTCCGCATCAACTTCGTTAGCCAGAACCAGCGCCAGCGTTGTTTTACCCGTACCTGGGGAATCAGAAACCAGAGTCATGTTGTCGATGCGCCCAGACTTGATGAAGCCGCGCATCGTCGCTTTATCAGCAGCAGGGAGAATGCATTCATCGATCGTCGTCGGGCGATAGCGCTGATCCCATGCGAATTCTTCGGGAGACTGGGAGATTTTGCCGTATTTGGTTTCGATTAACTGTACGTTTTCACTAAGTTCCATAATATTACCTTCAATTGATTATCAAAAAGGGGCTTAACGCCCCTTGTGTACTACTTTGTTTATCTTACTTGAACTGGCTGGTTGCTTCAAGTACCACTACATACGCAACGCCGTTTTCGGACGAGAATTTCGCAGCGCCGCGAGAAGAGATTTCAACTTTGTAATCGCTGTTGATGAACTGCATGTTGTCAATCTTCATATCGAAGTTGAACATGTTATCACCTTCGTAATCGCCCACTTCTACAGAGAAGGTTGACTGACTTTCTTTACTTTTCGCGGTGATTACCAGCTTGCCGTTGATTGGCTCAACAGACAGGTCGGTCAGTTTCATCATGCGTGACGCTTTGATCAGTTTTTCGAAATCGTTCGCGCTAATCTGGAAAATCAGATCCGCAACTGGCATTTCCAGACGCTTCTTAGGCTGTACGATTGTGGTTGGATCGCTTGAACGCTCAACGATTTTCATTTTCTCACCACGAATGACGATTTCGCCAGTGGACAGGTCGTGAGTTACTTCGGCATCAGTGCCTACAACGTTCAGCATGTTCAGGAATGAGTTCAGATCGTAGATACCTACATCTTCGTCAATTACGTCAGAAATCGTTGCTTCTGCGTAAACTACGCTGTTGATGGATTTCGTCATAATGAACGAACCCTTTTTCAGCATTACAGACGGGTTGATCTGGGAGAAGTTTTTCAGGATGTCGATCGTTTGTTTAGAGAATTTCATATTCAACCTATAGTTTTCAATTAGGCAAAAGTGCCGTTAATCAGGGATTCTACAACGCGATCCGCCGCATTGTCAAGGAATTCTTTGCTTTTGGACTCGTTGATTTTCGTACCCGCTTCGCGAGCGTCGTGAATCAGTCCGGTATGTACTGCGCTTACTGCTTCGTCGATCCGTTTGTAATGCTCAAAGCGTTCAGCTTGAGGCATCGCACGGAAAATCTCTTTGATGTTTTCCGGCACTTTACCTACCCAGGATTTGCGAACGTTGTTCAGATGCGCTACATATACGTTTTGTTCTAAATTCATATCTACCTCAAACTTTCAAATTGGGGGCTTTCGCCCCCGTAAGCATTACAGATCCAGCAGTTTATCCAGGTCGTCATCACCGGAACCACCTTCCAGGTCAAACGGAGGGGTGTTGTCATCTTCCGGTACGCTTCCGCCTACGTTCAGTTGACTTACGCCACCAGATTCTTTAGCACCTTTGGACTGGTTGCCATTATCGAAGTTTTTCAGTTCGTTGTCAAATGAGTTCAGTTCTGAATCCAGATCCGCACCAGCGCTTGCGCCAGCACCCATTGCAGCACCACCGAATACTTTGGTGAACTTCGCGGTCAGTTCCGCAGTTGGTTTGAACTGGTCTGGAGCAGTGATTGGACGCAGATCGCTCATACCTTCGAAGATTTCTTTCTGACGCGCTTCGTCTTCGATGCCTTTGATTGGGCCAGGAACACCAAATTTGCTGTCGTCGTAGTTAGGCCAGTCGCCTACTTTCTTCGCGGTCAGGGTGAAGTTAGCACCACCAAACGGACAAGTTACAGCGATACCTGGTTCATCCAGATCAGGGTTGCCAGCGATAGCAGCGGTGATCTTATCCATGATTTTCTTGCCGAAACGGAACTTAAACACTTTACCTTCGTTTTCCGGCGCTTTCGGATCTTTAACGACCAGAATGTTAGCCCAGAAGGATTGTTTACGCCCAATCATACCCAGCAGTTTATCAGCTTCGCCGCCTTTATTGGCTTTGGCTTTTTCGAACAGATCGTTGTCAGAGATATACTGACATACAGGACAACCATCATAATCGCCGTGGGTAGACGGACAGTTTTCAATGAACCACTGATTGTTCTTTTTGAACGAGTGATTCACCAGGCGAACAAACGCCAGTTCGTCATCAGAGCGGTTAGGCAGGAAGCGAATAGTCGCAGAACCGTTTTTCTGTGCATCCAGAGTGAGTTTCCACTCTTTTTCATCTTTCTGGAAGCCGGAGGAACCTTTCAGAGCGGCGACTTGTTCTTGCAGTTTGGTTGGATCTTGACGTTTAAAGAATGACATATGTTATTTCTCGTTTAAGTTAATTAAAGTTTGTTTCATTAAGTTTCGGTATTTTACGATTTCTTCGTTACTGATTTCAACTAATTTTCTGTATGCGTTTAGTTTTTTACTAAATTCATTCCAGACGAAATCCGTTGCGATTTCATCGTGTTTATTTATGATGTCTAAAAACGAGTCGAGGATCAAGAATGATTCATAAGAAATCACCCCAGACTGTACGAGTTTGCTGATATACGAGGTTGATGATTTGACGCTATACTGAAACACCTTTGAGAGGGGAATACCTTTCATGCGGGAAAATTCATACAGGTTTTTTACATCGTCCACGAAAATATTATCAATTCGCCTCAACTTGCCTATGTATTGACGATAAAACACGATCGTATCTTCGTCTACATCCCCGACCCAGAAGTCGGGGTTAGCTACCATATTGCAGAGTAGTATAAGATATATTTCTTTGAATGTAAACCTTTCGGCTAACTTTGCGAAAAAATATCTATCCTTTCTCTTTTGGAACGCTTGTTCAGTGATCTTTATTTCCCATTTGTACTTGATCGCGTCATACTTCCCAGCAAAGTGATTTTTCATCACCAGATACAGTTTGTATACCGCGATCGGTTTCAAACGGGAATTAGCGTCTGAACTGTCAAACGGGGTTTTAAATTTCACATGAAATCATCCAGTGTTTGCGTCGTCGCGTGGTCTTTAGCCACAGAAGGACGCAGCAGATTGTTTTTAATGGCTTCGTCGCTAATCTTGTCGATGATCGCTTTCGGTACTGTTTTGGACAGCATAGCATAATCAATGCTGTTTTCGTCCATCCATTGTAACGTAGCTTCCATGTAGGTTGCCCCCTCAGAGGCAACCAGATTTTCGATATACAAGCCGACTTCGGTTTTGTTTCCGATTTCGCTCATATTACGCCTTATCGATCACATCGTACAGTTCGATAAGTTCGTTGTTCTGTTCTTCGAACGCGGTACGTGCCTGTTCGTGATACAGTTTGAACAGCTTGCCGAAGGTTTTACCGTCGATACCATAATCCGTTTTCGCTTTGGATTTGATGTCTTTGAAAGAACCCTGGAAATGTTCGATCTGAGTTTTAACGTTCGACGCTTCTTTGATCAGTTCTTTAACCGCTTTAGCGATGTCTGGGTTTTCTTGCAGTAATTCTACACTCATTTTGTTACCTCAAAAGTCACTTAGTTTTTCATACATACGGGTAAGTTTGCATTCCATGAAGTATTTCTCCATTTTTGCTTTGTTCCCGATTTTTGGAGCATTGTACGCTTCTTCGATTGCCGTTGCAACATCTTTCGGAATAAAATCAAAGTCGCGAAGTTCTTCGTTTTCTCTGTAGCGGATCGCCCACTCTTCTGGCATACCCACAGTCGGATCGTCCGCTTCCAGCCAGGCTTCGAGTTCAGCAGCCCTGATTTGTGGGGCGCGTTCTCCTTCAACCTTCGTAACAATATAGTCATTTCGCATTTTAATGCAAGCGATACTATCTTTTTTATCGCCCTTGATGATCTTCATGCGCAAATCGTTACGAGGTGAACCATATTTCGGTGTAACCCATTTCTTTTGGGTTGGCGACCACTGACGCACACCCTGATATTTTTGAAGGGCTGCAAAGTCACCATCAGCAGAAACGATCAGGACACGTTTACCTTCGGATACCGCTTTACGCGTCACCACACCGATCACGTCATCGGCTTCTGCGAAGTCAACACGGATACCTTTGTACGGTAAATTAGCACGGATTTCATCGTATGTCGGGTGAAGGAAACCATTCAGGCGATCCCAGTCCCAATCCGATGCTTCTTGTTCCATTTTTCGTTTCTTTTTGTAGTACCAGGCTTTACTTCTGCGCCAATACTTGTTATCATCAAAGGCTAGAACAATTTCAGGGTACTCACCTTTGAATTTAACCACATTGTGACGAATGGTGTCAAGCACTATGTGACGAACAATTTGTTGGTTGATGTCATTCTGGTCTTTCGGCTTGAAGTTGTTCATCAACGTTGCTACCGAAAGGTTTGAAATATCTATACACATCACATCAACAGGATCATCGTCATTGCTCATTAAGCTGTTCAGGTTGAACATACTTGCAAATGAAGACATTTCAATACCTCGTTGTTGTTGAATGAAACTGATTATAGTGATCACTTTTTCAAAGTCAATAGATCATTTCAAAAATCTGAGCGAAGCGAAGGACACGAACGTAGTGAGTGTCTATGTACTGAATGTACGTTTTAATATTTTTATATTTTATATATAGAGAAAACAGTACATTTCCGTATACTTTTTAACCAGTTTTAACTATCCGTTTCGCTTCGCTCACGGAAGCGCTTCGCGCTGATTTTATTAAATAATATAGATTGGAAGTAGGTTTGAAACACCTGATTCAATCGGCTATAATGAATGTATTCAATTTGGAGAATATAATGACTACAAAGATTTATGCAGATAATGATAAGCTGTATCCAGTTATGTGTAAGTGGAAACAGCAAATCCGTGAAACTGGTGATCGTAAGATGCCGGATGAACTCGGTATTGCGATTATGAATATTGCTCACGGTTTGGCACGTCGATACAACTTCAACCGTTATTCCGAAGACTGGAAAATGGATATGATCGATGATGGAATTTCAGCAACGATTTCCGGCCTTCATAACTTTGACGAAACCAAATATACAAACGTCTACGGTTACATCAACAAGGCTTGCTGGCAAGCGTTTGTAACTCGTATTCTCTACGAGAAGAAAGAGAACGCGAAGAAATACAAATACTTCCTGGAACATGTCTATGACAGCGATGATACTGATATGACCACGATAGCCGATGAAACTTTCATTCAGGATATCCATGACAAACTTAATCAGTATGAAGAGTCCGCGAAAAAACCAAAAGATAAAATCGAGGTTGTGGACGAATCGCCAACATTGGAAATGTTTCTATGAAAATTAAAATTGACCTGAACAAAATTTTAGCAGATGCTAACGACGAAATTGATCTGCTTCCTTACCTTGTGAAATTAGAGTTGCAGAGCTTAGGGATTCCGATTATCATCGACCCTACAGATGTACGAGATCCAGACTTCCAGATAACAGAAGGTCGTCTGGACTATGTAATAAACGCCGAAACAATGATCATGGAGATCACTTACTATGAACGTGCAGCATGAAGTAATCGACGAAGTACACCAAAAATCAGCGCTGGATCTTCGTGAAGAAGAACTGGAATCCATCAAGGGTACACGCATTGAACAGGAAGCCCTACGCAAAGCGCAAAAGTTCATGCGGAAGAACAAAGCGGAATGGAAGCGACTGCATAAACACGCAGAGAACGCACTCTTCGAAGGTAACAAAGAGCAGTACGTATACGCGATCAAAAAGATGCGTGATATGCTCAAGCAACCATACAACGATGAACTGATTGAAACGATGTGGATCACTTCGAACCAGCAGTTGAAAGACCTGTTCATCATGGCTTCTGAAAAATACGGCAAATAAACCCCTTCGGGGGTTTTGAGGTTTATATGAACTATGTTTTAATTGGGGATACCCATGCCGGACTTCGCCAGGATAACCCCTGGAACGAAGAAAACCTGTATGCGGTATTCAAACAGATCGTAGAGTATTGCAAAGAACACGGGATCACGCGCGGCTTCCATGCTGGCGACTTCTTCGACGTTCGAAAAGCAACCACACAAACGACAATGAATTTTGTTCGTGAAAAGCTGGTTCCTCTTCTGATTGAGGCGGGGATCACTCTGGATGTTCTTGTCGGCAACCACGATTGCCAATTTAAGGACAAAATACGCCCCAACGCGCCACGCGAGATACTAAGTCAATACGAATGCTTTAATGTCATCGACGAACCGACCACGGTTGATTTAGGTGGCGGAAATTCGATTGACCTGATCCCGTGGATTTGTCAGGAAAACAGCCAGCGTATTTTTGACTACATCAAACAATCGAAAGCTAACTTTTGTTTGGGACACTTCGAACTGTCTGGTTACTATTTCTACAAGAACAGCAAAGCCGATCATGGGCTGGAACCTGATTTCTTGAAGAAGTACGATCGTGTTTACTCTGGACACTATCACCACGCTAACGAGGGTGATAACGTGTTTTATATCGGTACGCCTCTGACTATGAGCGCAAACGACGAAGACGAAACACGCGGATTCTATGTGTTCACGGGCAAGCCTGAATTGACTTTCATCGCTAACCCTGTGTGTCACCATCGCCGGATCATGTATCCAGCACAGAAAGATGTTGATCTCGAACAGTTCCGCAACTGCGCGGTGCGTCTGATTGTCAGTGAAATTGATCAGGGGCTTGCAAAGTTCCAAACCAAAATTGAAGAAATTGCCTATGAAATCAATATCATAGACAAAGTTCAAACAGATTCGGATGTCGATACCGACTTTGAAATCAAAACCGTTCGTGGCCTTATCACTGAGTATATCGCCAACATGCAGATCACCGACGATGAAAAAGAGGAAGTGAATAAGCTGATCAGCGAACTATACGCGGAGGTGTCAAGTGCATAGCCGTTATGATGAATATTTCGGGGAAAATCCCCGATATTCTCACCTGTTGCGTATGTTGGGAATGAAACACATCATTTCCACATCCGACGAAGCAGGGGAAACCAGCGCAGTTTGTTTGACCATCATGAAGGGTGCATGGCATTCATCACGAACATGGTCAATATTCATGCTTGATACACTGGACGACGATACTCTATCATATAGTATTGATTCATCAGTTGTTCAAATGATCACTGAATTATGTGAACGGATTTTAAATGAAACTAAACTTCAAAAAAATTAAGTATCAAAATATTCTGTCGGTTGGGAACACCCCGATCGAACTGGAATTTGATACGGCAAAGAAAACCCTGATCACGGGGAAAAACGGTGGCGGTAAATCGACACTGATCGAGGCGTTAACCTATGCCCTGTTCGGTAAGTCATTCCGCGATCTAAAAGTCGGGCAGTTGGTGAACAGCGTCAACAAAAAGAAATGCCTGGTTGAACTGGAAATCGAATACGGGAAAGACTCGTACAAAGTGGTGCGCGGACAAAAGCCGAAGGTATTCGAGATCTGGAAGAACGGCGAGAAGTTGCCGGAAGACTCCGCAGCGGGTGATTATCAGGCACAGCTTGAATATATGCTGAACATCAACCTTGTGGGCTTCAAACAGGTTATCGTTCTGGGTACAGCGGGTTACACTCCATTCATGGAACTGAAAACCCCCGAACGCCGGAAACTGGTTGAAGATTTGCTGTCTCTGTCCGTCATCAGTGAAATGGACAAGTTAAACAAGTCATACATTCGCGGTGTTAATCAGCAGTTGGATACACTCTCAATGCAGGGTAATCACATCCAGCAGCAGATCGCAACACACCAGCGCTTCATTGACGAACAGCGAGCGAAAGCAAACCAGAACAACGCCCGATACAAAGAGATCTACGATAGCCACGTAGAAACCGCAAAGAACATCAAAGCACAGCTTATGCAGTTGCAAGCGGAGATCGCGGAAGTGGTGATCACGGGCGAAGACCGGACGGAAGATATCAACAAACTCCGTGACGGTTATTCGCGGCTCTCAATGACTGTAGAACAGTTTAAAAAGCTGGAGGTGATGTATCAGAAAGGTGGTGAGTGTCCGGCCTGTAAACAAGCGATTAAACCCACTCCTGAGCGTATGGCGGAGATCGCAGAGAACATCAAAGCGGGTACACAACGTTTAACCCTGATCAAAACCAAACAGGACGAGTTGCAAGGGATCATGAATGACTTGCTGCAACAGCAACGCGCACTCAATGCCCTGAAAACCAAATATGAAGCCCTGAAAGGTACTCTGCAAAACGAAGTTGCCAACGCTAAACGCGCACAGGCGATCATGGAACAGGCAAGCGCGGAAGTAGTCATTGATGAAGAACCCGTGAAGCAGTTGCAACAGCAGGAAGCAGAACTGAACGAAAAACGACAAGGCTACGTCAAGGAAAAATATATTCGTGGTATTGTTACGGATATGTTGAAAGATTCCGGCGTTAAAGCGAGTATCGTTAAGCGTTATATTCCGTACTTCAACAAACAGATAGCATATTATCTGGATCTATTGGGTGCTGATTATCAGTTCACTTTAGATGACGAGTTCAACGAATCGATCAAATCACTGGGGCGCGATGATTTCAGTTATGCGTCATTCAGTCAAGGCGAACGCGCTCGCATCAACTTGTCTATTCTGTTCACATGGCGTGACGTGACAAGTAAAGTATCAGGCGTGGATCTGTCTCTGCTGGTACTTGATGAATGTTTCGACGGCCCCCTTGACAAAGACGGCTCTTTTGCTGTAAAAGGATTGCTTGATGGTGTTAACGGGAATTTGATTGTGATAAGTCATCAGGATTTAGATCCAGAAGATTTTGACCGACACATCGTTATGTCGAAGGTCGGTCGATTCTCGAAGATGGAAATCAAGAAGTCTTAAACTTGCAGTTGTCAAAATGCCATCGTTTCATATTGGTGGCATCACCAACTTTAGCGCAATGGGGGCAAGTTAATTGCTCCCTTTTCTTTTGTGTTTTTCTGTCTGGGTTCTGAGTACAATATGGAATATGACTGTTCAAGTAATGCACTGTCGATTCTGTACCGCAATGAGGACAAGAACCGCGCTCCGATACTACGTTGCTGTTTTTATGTGCTCGCATGACTCCTGCAAATGCATTCACTTTCCCTTCATTGCCTGGCTTGTGCTTGCAGTTGTCGAAGTGCCATCGGTTCATATTACCTATTAAGCCGGACGTATTGCAATGAGGACACGTAACCCTGTTCTGTTGAAGTTTGGCCTGTCTCATGCGTAAGCGTGTCTCCTCGCTGAACTCTTTTTGTTTCTGGGCTTCAAGTGCTTTCTCTTTCAACCATCCATAGCGACGGTTTGCTGTACGCGCAGACGATCGAGAAGTGCCAACTGTAAGCATGTTAGCAGCATAAATTAGTTTATGGTTGCCTGGATACATCTTGACCAATAGCAGGTGTGCTATGAAGTGTTGACGTGCTGACAGTTCAACCAGATTTTCGGGATCGTCCGATCCTCCCATGCATTTTGGAACGATGTGATGTTTCTCTTTGTATTCTGCATCCGTTCCGGTAGTCATGAGTTGTTCGTAAATCTTATGATAATTCATGATGATAAATCCTGTTTGATAGTCCGTTAGATACCCCTATTTAGGAACATGATTATGTTAGAAAGAGAGTTTGAACTGATAACAAGCCCCGAAGTGGAGAGGTTTTATCTCCATAATGAACTATTGGAAGAAAAACATGTAGTTACAATGGCAGATGTTGAGGAAGCATTCAAAGACAACCCCATTGAATTGACCCGCATCAAGAATAATAAATCTTCGGTGTGGTTCCTCGAAAAAATCTATTGACAGTAAAACATAAATACCTTAAAGTCGCCCGTGTACTGAGTTGCACGGGTTTTTATTTTGAGGAACGGAAAATGATTAACGAACAAATGTCACACAGCGAAGCATTGAAGATTTTAGGCGCTACTGGCGACGAATCTAAAGCTGAACTGTCAAAACTCTTTAAACGTGCTTCTCTGCGCAATCACCCCGATCGTGGTGGTAGCACTGAACTCATGCAGAAAATCAACCAGGCGTATGACGTTGTAACCAAAACAAACAGCGCTGGTAAAACTTTCAGTGATGTTCGCGCAGAACACGCAGCAAACAAAAAAGCATGGGAAGAAAAATTTGCGGCGTATTTCGTGGTTGCGAAAAACTATTTCAGCACGAAATTCAACGCGCAAGAATTTGCGGAATATTTCACGAAATTCACCGGACAACCAACAACCTATACCCAGACAATCAGCGAAGTTCGCGGTCATACTGTTCACGCAACCTATCGTTTCACTTCTGGTGATGCGTTCTTTGACTTCTCTTTCTCTTGTCAACCGCCTAACGGTCAAGGTTTAGCAGCGCCGGACGCGTCCGCACTGGGTAGCGTATCAGTTAATACTCTGGTTCTGGTTGGTACGAAGAAACACAAAATGGCAAGCCGTGATTACCAATGGGGCAAGAACCCAGACAAAATCACGCCGGAAAGCCTGTTCCCTACTAAGAAACTGGAATCCATCTTTAGCCCGACTAAGAAGGATCTCAAGTTCAAACGCGCGGACTACATGACATCCTTTGCCCGTATCCTGGGTGCGAAGGTTAGCGGTAACGATGTTATTGTTGATGTTGGACACTATAAAGTTCACTTCTACCGTCACGTATTCATGCGTAAAGGCGCGTATGTGTTCCAGTATGTTGTTGACCCAACGGTGAACAAATTCAAACCTGCTGAACGTCTGAAAGGTACTATGCTGGAAGATGAAGACGGTGCATGTCTGGATATGATCATCGACACTTTCAAAGAAATGCAGAAAGTGAAACCAGACGCAAGCGGCATCGCAGCGGTAATCGACCGGATGAACGCAGAGTTTGCAGCGGGGCATCGTTCAGCATCTTTTGTTAAACGTACCGCACAGCAAGCAGCAGCGCCAGCGCCGGAAGAGAAACCAAAACGCACCGTTAACCGCATCAATAAAGATGACTATTTCAACGCACTGAAACAGGCGGGGGCAACATTCCGCAGTAACTACGGTGAGTTTGATAACGGCGCGGGTTTGACTTTCCACTTCAAACGCGAGATCAGCAACCGTAAAGGTTTCTGGAGTTTCAGCAGCTTTGATTTCATGCACTCCGGTCAGAAACATGTTGAATGGTTGAAAGATATCGACATTGACGAGGATAGCAAAGGCGCAAGTATCGGTTTGCTGGTTGATACCCTGAAACAACTTCGTGGTGTTGCTGACTGGTACACAGCCCGTAAGATCCTGGAAGGTATGCGTGATAACTTCAAGGCTGGTAAATTCTCCGCACCTCATGTGAAGAAAGAAGCCGAACAGAAACGCACTGAAACGCAAGCTAAGGACGAGTTAGGCGCACAGCCTACGAAACCACAGGCAGCGAAGAAAGAATCCCCAGCGGTTGATAAGGCGCATCAGGCACAGATGGATCGTGAGAAATCACAGATGAATGCAACCATTCGTTCTATGCTCTCTGCCCTGGTTAAAGCCGGACGCAAAGACACACCGGAAGAAATCAAAAAAGCAGTTGATGAAGCAATCGCTCTTTGGCGCTTGAAACACTAACTGGTTATGCTATAATGGGAACTGTTGAAAAGCAGTTCCCTTTTTTATGAGGTGAGTATGATTATTCAGGTATCGGTTCAGGGCAACACTCTGACAGTAACAAATTCCATTATGACCGCTATGGCTGCATGTCGTGATCATGTGATGTCAAACCCTCCGGTAACGGAAATTCTGGAAATTGATGTATGGGAAGACGGTGTGATCGAAGAATCCTTTGGTTTCACTCCGTTAGAGGAAGATTTACGCAAAATGGAACAATGGCTATGGCAAACTGTACCCCAATGAAACTACCAAAACACACAACCCTGTTAACCCGCGAAAAACTTCATTCTGTTGAATGGAGTCCGTTAGATGTGATGGTGTTCGATCTGGAATCCAAAATCATTAACGCGCATGTTAACGGATTGAGTATCTTTTCTGTTGAATTTGAAAAGATTCGCGGGTATAATGAAGCCTGTAAAGACAAATTGCGTGTCATGGTTGAAGCTATGGGCTACATCGTGACTATTGAAGACAACAAAATGTGGATTGCGCTATGAGCAAAGTAAAAGCAGTTTTCGCCGTTGGTCATGATATGTACGAAGTGGACTATGCTTTCGGTTATGAACAGGGTTTGCCGTGGGGCCACTGCAAAGAGGATTTGCAGAACTTCAAAGCAGAAACCGCAAATAGCGTCCTGATCATGGGTGCGAACACTTTTACTTCTCTGCCTGGTAAATTGCCAGGGCGAGTTCATTGCGTTCTGTCTGCATCCGGTCAACGTTTGGTAACGAAGAACGGGAATACCGCTGATTACATCATTCACGGCGGCGGGTTGTCTGCTGCAATCGACGTGATGAAAGCAACGCATCCAGATCGTGATGTGTGTCTCATTGGTGGTAAGTGGTTGCTTCTGCAAGCAATCAATAATACACTGGTTGATGAAGTGGTTGTGACCCACATTTACGGACATCATGCATATAATGCACCAGCTTTTAAACGTGATGTTTCGTTCACGGTTCCTGAATTCTGCGAAGCGGTTCTGAAATATGAACTGACTGATTTCAAAATTCAACAGATCGAATCAAACGAACGAGTCAGAAAAATTATCGTCGATCGACATACGAAAAAGGCATAAAATGAAACAATATCTTGATATCGTCAACACCGTTCTAACACACGGTACTGAATCAACCGATCGTACTGGTGTTGGTACACTGCGCATCTTCGGGATGCAAGCACGTTGGAACCTCGCAGAAGGTTTCCCAGCTACTACCAGCAAACAGCTATTCTTCAAACCGTGTAAGCATGAATTACAATGGTTCCTCGAAGGTTCTACCAACGTGGAAACACTGCGTAAAATGACGTGGGGTGAAGATAGCGATAAGCGGACGATCTGGGACGATAACTACGAAAATCAGGCTAAAGCGCTGGGTTATACGCATGGTTATCTGGGACCGATCTACGGGCATCAATGGCGCTCATTTGGTGCGGAAGGTTCTTATTATGGTGTTGACCAGATTAAGAAAGTCATCGAACAATTGAAAACCAAACCAGACGATCGCGGGATCATCGTTTCTGCCTGGAACCCGATGGATCTGGATGATATGGCTTTGCGTCCGTGTCACTGTTTCTTCCAGTTCGTCGTAATCAACGGTAAACTGTCTCTACAGTGGTATCAGCGTTCAGTTGATGTCTTCTTAGGGTTGCCGTTCAATATCGCCTCATACGCTCTCCTGACGCATATTATCGCTGATATTTGCGGGTATGAAGTGGGTGATCTGGTTTGGACTGGCGGTGATGTCCATATCTACAAAAACGCAGTAGAACAAGCGAAAGAGTTGTTGAAGCCGGAACGCGCACCGCTTCCACTTCCGACCCTTTATATGCCGAAGGTAAATAGCTTACTTGATTTGGATCAAGAATTCTTTGACTCCATCCATTTGAAAGACTATAATCACCACGGCTCGCTAAAAGCAGCTATGGCAGTATAAACAAAGGGGGCGAAAGCCCCTTTCTTAACAAGGTAAGATAATGAGTGATATTAAAACAGTAGTGAAGTCTTCTGGCGTAAGTCAAACGTTCGAAAAAGAAAAACTGTTCAAAGTCCTTAATTGGGCGAGTATTGGAAGAAATATTGATGTTAACGCATTCCTTGAAAGTGTCGTTGACCTGCTTCGTGATGGTATGACTACCAAACAGATCCAGGCTGTAGCGATCAAGTATGCAGCGGATCGAATCTCCGCAAAAGAACCTGACTGGCAGTATGTAGCGGCTAACCTCGAAATGTTCGCCCTTCGTAAAACCGTTTACGGGCAGTTTGACCCGATCCCGTTCTACGAACACATCACTAAGCTGGTTGAGGCTGGAAAATACGATAAAGAAATCCTGACAAAATGGACTCCTGCTGAGATTGATTATCTGGAATCAAAAATCAATCACGATAAAGATTTTGAATTCTCGTATGCTGGCGTTCAGCAGTTGATCGGGAAATATCTGTTACAGGATCGCACGTCCGGCGACATCTACGAAACACCACAGTACGCATTCATGCTGATCGCGATGTGTCTGCATCAGGACGAAAAACACGCTGATAAAATCAGTCATGTTGTTGACTTCTATAACGCGATTTCGGATCGTAAACTGTCATTGCCTACGCCTATTATGGCGGGTGTGCGTACTCCTACGCGTCAGTTCTCCAGTTGTGTTGTAATCGAATCCGGTGATTCTCTGGGTTCTCTGAACGCTGTTACGTCCGCGATCGTGAAGTATATCTCTCAACGTGCGGGTATCGGTGTCAACGCCGGACACATTCGCGCTATGGGTTCAAAAATCCGTGGTGGTGAAGCAGTACATACAGGCGTTATCCCGTTCTGGAAACACATTCAGACGGCGGTTAAATCCTGTTCCCAGGGCGGTGTTCGTGGTGGTGCAGCAACCCTGTATTATCCGATCTGGCATCTTGAAGTTGAAAACCTGCTGGTTCTGAAAAATAACCGTGGCGTTGAAGAAAACCGTATTCGTCACCTGGATTATGGCGTACAGCTTAACGATTTGATGTATAAGCGTTTAATCAATAACGATTACATCACTCTGTTCAGCCCTGACGTTGCGAACGATCGCCTGTATGACGCGTTCTATCAAGCGGATCAGACTGAGTTTGAAGAACTGTATACCAGTCTGGAAAAAGACCCAACGGTACGCAAGAAACGCATCAAAGCGGTAGATCTGTTCCAGTTGCTTGTTCAGGAACGCGCACAGACCGGACGCAAATACATTTTCAACAGTCATCACGTAAACCAGCAGGGTAGTTTCTCTGTTCCGGTTCGTATGTCGAACCTGTGTTGTGAAATCGCGATCCCAACTTCACCACTGGATGACGATGATAAACTGGCTGGCGAAATTGGACTGTGTACGCTTATGGCGATCGTTCTCGATAATGCCGATATAAGCGAATTCCCAGCCCTTACACGCATCGCAGTACGCGCACTGGATAACCTGTTGGATTACCAGAACTACCCTGTTGCGGCGGCTCTGAAAGCCAAACAGCGTCGTTCTCTGGGCGTTGGTATCACCAACTATGCATCCTGGCTGGCAAGCAACTATTGCGACTACTCCGAAGCATACGCCGGAAACGTTCATGAGTTGATGGAAGCGTTTCAATTTAACCTGCTGGTTGCCTCTATGGAACTCGCACAGGAACGCGGTGCATGTGGACTGTTCCACGAAACGAAATATGCACAAGGGCTGTTGCCTATTGACTGGTACTGCAAAAACGTTGATGAACTGGCATCACCTGTGTATAACTGCGATTGGGAATGGTTACGCGGTGAAATCAAAAAACATGGCTTGCGTAACTCAACGCTTTCTGCTTTAATGCCTTGTGAAAGTAGCTCGCAGGTAAGTAACTCAACCAACGGGATTGAACCTCCGCGCGGCCCTGTGAGTGTGAAATCTTCGAAAGAAGGTTCATTCAATCAGGTAGTACCAAACCAAAATAATCAGATTGACTTCTATGATTATCTCTGGACAATGGCAAAACGTGGAAACAAAGGTTATCTGTCGCACGTAGCGGTTATGCAGAAGTTTGTTGATCAGGCTATCTCTGCAAACACAAACTATGATCCGGCTAACTTCCCAGATGGTAAAGTGAAATCTGAAATCATCCTTGAAGATCTGCTGTATGCAAACTATTTCGGCATCAAAACGCTGTACTACCACAACACCCGTGACGGTGCAGGTGAGGAAGAAGCGGAAGATTGCGAAGGTTGCAAAATTTGATTCAATGCCCCTTCGGGGGCTTTTTATAAGGTAAATCCATGTTAACTGTAATGAACACAAACCCAGATCACAAACACTTAGAACAGCCTATGTTCTTTGGTGAGGATACGGGCGTAGCACGATACGAAGAACAGAAACACCGTGTATTCGAAACCCTGACTGAAAAACAACTGTCATTCTTCTGGCGACCGGAAGAAGTGGATCTGTCGATCGACCGTATGCAGTACGCGAAAATACCGGAACACGAAAAAATCATTTTCGATTCGAACCTGCAATATCAAACCCTGTTGGATACCATTCAGGGGCGCGGCCCTAACCTGGCTTTCCTCCCTATCGCTTCCGATGTCTCGATGGAAACGTGGATCGAAACATGGGCGTTCAGTGAAACAATCCATAGCCGCAGTTATACGCACATTCAGCGCAACCTACACATCGACCCGTCAAAAGAGTTCGATAAAATTCTGCGCAACGAAGCGATCATGAAACGTTCGGCTTCCATGACAAAATACTACGATGACCTGATCGCAGAATGTCATGAACTGAAAAACATTGTGCTCAAAATCGAAATGTTAACGTCCCACGGATACCCAGACGAATCGATCGCAGAGTACGAAAAGAAACGCAAAGAGCAAATGCGTAAATGCAAAATCGCTCTGTATCTGTGTATGCACGCTGTCAACGCTCTGGAAGCGATCCGCTTCTACGTGTCGTTTACCTTCACGTTCAACTTTGCCGAACAAGGCAAGATGGAAGGTAACGCGAAGATCATGCGCCTGATTGCCCGTGATGAAGCACTTCATCAGAAAGGTACTCAAAGCAAGATCCGACTCTGGCAGATGGGTAAAGATGACCCAGAAATGGCGGAAATCGCTTACCAGTACGAAGAGGAAGCGACACAGATTTTCCTGGAAGTGTACGAACAGGAAAAAGAATGGGCTGAACACCTGTTCTCTATCGGTGATGTAGACGGCGTATCCCTGAAAAGTACGATCGCCTATATCGAACACCTGACAGATCAGCGTATGCGCGCGGTTGGCTTGCAGTCTCCATTTAAACCAACGCCGAACCCGTATCCGTGGATGAACAAATGGTTGAAGTCTGACAACGTACAGGTAGCCCCACAAGAAGTAGAAGTGAGTTCTTACCTGGTTGGCAACCTCAACACCGAGATCAGCGACGAAGCCTATGCAAAATGGCGACAAAAATACGCTTGATTGTCGCGTCGTAAACAAGTATAAAGGTAGCTGGGATGTCGATATTCAGAGAGGTACGAAATTCGGCAATCCCTTCTACAAGGGAACACGGGCTGAAAACATTATGAACTTCATCCCGTATTTCCAAAACTTGATTCGAACTGGCGTGATCACAATCGACGAACTGAAAGCATTGGACGGGAAGCGGTTAGGATGTACATGCAAACCTCTACCGTGCCACGGTGATTATATTGCTCACTGCGTCAATGTGTTGACCGGAAAGGTGAATAAGTTGGATATATAATGGACGATGTAACATTTGGTGTAATATTTCCTTTGCGTCTGGGTTCAGACAAGAGGATAGACCGGAGTTTCGTTAAATGTGGCGAATTCCGGCATTGTGTGTATTTTATTGAAATCGACGGTCGGATAGTGTATGTTGGAAAATGTCGTGATTTGTGGAAGCGGTTAGACACATACCGCAATTCGAAATACTGGCGGGAAGCAAACCCCAGTAATATTCTGAAAACCGCACGTCTGGAAATGGCAATCAAAAAACGTAAGCGTGTAAATCTTATCGTGACAACACACGATGAAGACACATATCATGATTTTGAAATAAACATGATCCGAAAAATCAATCCTGAATGGAACAAACAGCACTATGACAAAGCTAACCAAAAATCAGAAAACCCTCTTTGACCAGTTGATGAAACTGTGTAACGAAAGCGAATGCTTCTACTTCATTGACCAAAAAACTGTGATGCAAACCAATGTTCGCATCTTTAACTATCGCATGGCGAGCTATTCCGACTGGTTAAAACCTGGTGCGCTGGAATGTCGCGGTATCATGTTTGCGATGGATGGGGATACCCCCGTAAAACTCGTCAGTCGCCCTATGGAGAAGTTTTTCAACTATGCCGAGGTAAAGGCATGGGAAGCACTGAAAGCCTCTCCTGTGACGATTGGTGAAACCGTAGTGGATGTGATGATTAAGGAAGATGGTTCCCTGATCTCCACCTTCTGTGATTCCGGCTATCTGGGCGTTAAGTCTAAAGCATCCGTTCAATCTGAACAGGCTATGGACGCTATGAGCGTGATCCAGACTAACCGCGCGTTGTTCGATCGTCTGACCGAACTGGTTAACGATGGTTTCACAGTCAACATGGAATACGTCGCACCGACAAACCGTATTGTAATTGGCTATCAGGAACCAGCAGTGGTGATCCTGAACATCCGTAATAACGACACGGGCGAATATGTTGATTATCAGGATATCTTCGCAGATGGTGTATTACGTCCGTTCCTGGTTGAGCGCGAGAAAATCGAAGTCACCGATCTGGATGCATTCATTACCGAAGCCTACTCGAAAGAAGGTTTCGAGGGTTACGTAATCAAAACTGATAAAGGTTTTGTGAAAGCGAAAACCAACTGGTATGTAAACCTCCACCGCACGAAGGATAGCATCAACAATAACAAAGATCTGTTCTTAAATATTGTTGAAAATACCGTCGATGACCTGAAACAAATGTTCCTCGATGATATGTACGCACTCAAGAAAATTGACGCATTCGAAACGTTATTCCTTGATAGTCTCAATCGTCTGACTGCAAAAGCATTCCAGGCAATCGAAGACACGAAAGGCAAATCACGCAAAGACTACGCGATCGCACTGAGTGCTGACTTAACCCCTGACGGTCGTATTATCTTTGGGCCTATGATGCGTTATTTCGATGATACCGATAAGCAAAAGCTGGTCGATAACATCGTTGCATTAATGGCGAAGAACTACGAACAGTTTATACCGGAAGAATATAAATGACAAAGTGCTTTGGCGCTGGAAGCACAACGTTAGAAGAAGAGAAAGCAGGGATCGATTCCCTGCTTCTTTACGTTGACGTTTTCCCAGAAACCGGAAAAATTTTCTGGAATAACAATGCAGCAAAACAGAATCAGGGAAAAGAAGCTGGTTCTATTATGAGCAAATCAAAACCTTACGTGAGAATTCGGCACGGCGATAGAAAATATTTCAGACATCGCATAATTTTCTATTACTGCAATGGTTATCTGCCTTTGCTTATTGATCATAAGCATGGGTTGGAAGCTGGGGATGGTATAGAAAATCTACAGGAATCAGATCCTCTTCATAATATGCTGAAAAGAAAAGCTAAATCAACACCTAAAACGGTTAAATCCAAAGGTGTTGATTACAGGGCTTCGCGTGGAAAATATCGAGCACAGATAAAGATAGACGGGAAGCAAAAACACATCGGTTACTATGATACCGAGGAACAAGCATCAATAGCTTACGAGGAAGCGTTATATGAATATCAAAAACGTATTGGGTACGTTTAATATAAGCTCGTGGATATGGCCTGTAATAGTTGCTGGTTCGTTAGCAGGGCTTTTGTACATGACAATCACGCTAAAGAGTGAAAACGATCAATTGGCTAAAGATATCAAAGAGTTACAGGCTGATATCAAAAAAGTCAAAGAGACAAACAACACCAATACGGTGATCTATGTCGAACAAAAAGGCAAGGATCAGCAGTTGGTCAAGGATGCCGGACGTAAAGACCTGCTGTTCAAGAAACCAGGACTGATCGAAATCAAGATCAATAAGTCCTTCGAAGAGTATATGGCGGAGTACGACAAATGAAAATTGCAACGTTAGCCCTTGTTCTGGGCGTTCTGTTGGTTGGGTGTGCGGAGAAGCCCCCAGAAAAGATTTTGCCTACACTCCCCGCTAAGGTAAATCCGGTGAATGTGAAATGGAAAGTGGTTGCAGAAGTCCGAGAGATTGACGGTAAAAAATACCTTGTCATGCCTTATGACGGAAACCCATACGTTGCCCTTTCATATCCCGATTCGTTAATCTTCCGTAGCTGGATGAATGACGTTAAGCGTCAGAAAGACCAGACGGATAACATTCTGTGTACCGTGGGATACCCTGAGAAATGCAAGTCAAAATAATCAAGTCATTTTTCCGTGACATAACCGAAGGAAAGGTTTATGATGCGAAGAAGGACAAAGAAGGTCTCTGGATCGAAAATGACTGGAACCGTGATATGTGGCTCAATCTAACGAATGAGCATAACAAAGAACTGATTGAATATGAGATTGTGAAATGAATCTGTTTATTACTGTAGGCGTACCAGGTAGCGGGAAAACTACATGGGCGAAAGAAAAAGCACGTCAACTGGGAAACACTTTGACTGTTTCCCGCGACGATATCCGCAAAACCCTTTATTGTGCTGGCGGTGATCTCACTGGCTACCGCTTCACCGAAGAGAAAGAACTGTTTGTTTGCCGAGTGCAAGAAGATACAGTTCGTAATGCACTGGCAAGCGGGAAGAATGTTATCGTTCACAACACCCATTTGCACCAAAAAGATCATGATGGTTGGCGAGAGATCGCGAAAGAGTTCAATGCTGATTTCCATATCGAATGGATTGATGCCGATATCGTAGAACTCCTGAAACGCAACCATAAACGCGGTGTGAATGCTCTACCTGTTTCCCGTGTCTGGGCGATGTTCGAACAGTACCGTAAACTCCGTGGCTGGGTTCCGGCTATGAGCTATGCAGATCCAAGCAAACCGAAATGTGTTATCTTCGACGTTGACGGGACATTAACCAAAGTCGGACAACGTAGCCCGTATGACTTTACGAAGGTGATCAACGATCCGCCTAACCCTCCTGTTCAAGAACTGTTCAGGATGTATAAGGCCGCTGGCTATGCCTGTGTTGTTGTGTCTGGGCGTGAGGGTACTGTACAGTGCGCACATGATACCGCTGCAAGCCTGATCGGATACGATGTTGACCTGAGCGATGGTATCTACATGCGCGAAGAAGGTGATCATCGTCACGATTTCCACGTAAAAGAGCAAATACTTGTTGAAAAGATTCTCGATAAGTATTATCCTGTTCTTGCAGTGGACGACAGGGATACACCAGTCGGGATGTGGCGAATGAACGGTATCCCATGTTTCCAGGTTGATTACGGCGACTTCTAAAAAACAGTTGACAGTGAGTGCGGGTGTGATAAGATACCCGCACAAACAAAGGAGAATATTATGGTTATTCGTGAAAATGAAAATGTGATGGTTGAACTGGGTGATCGTGTTAAAGTTGAGAATCCTGTTGAACTTCAACTGAAACTCAACCAGTTAGGCCAGCGCATTGCTGATAAAATTCCTGCTGGTTATACAGTGAAGATTGTCCGCGATGGTCAGTTCTCCTTCCTTCTGGGTATTTTGAGTCAACGTAACATCGTTGAACAGCAGTTCGGGATTCAGTGGAATCCGGTAACTAAATTCGTAGCATGGGCGGGAGTATTATGAGCGACAAAATCAGAAAGATTCATCAGGCATGGTTATGTACTGAACCAACGATGCTTCGTTATGGTTGTGTGTTTGGGTTGGTTGATAATGATCCTCAACAGGACATTGCAACAAGTCCGGTTGTTGAATATGCGATTCCGGCGAACAAATCGTTTGTTGAAGTGGTGACACGTTCAGGTACTACGTATCACATCGTTAACCCTGATAACGATTTCATCAAAGACATTCTGAAATATATGGATGATTGTTAATGAAATTCAAAGTAATGAATATGTTGAGAGCAATCGATCGGAGTCAACGTTCTCAATGTATTTCGAATCGTGTAGGTGCTATTATCGCGATAGGTGGTCGTGCCGTCGCGTGGGGCGAAAATAATACGGTTGACCTTGATTGTCGTTGCAACTCATGCAACAATCATATGGTGAATGATGACGGTAAACTGAAAGCGGTTGATCGTCCTGAACATTCAGCATGGTCAAACGATAACGAAATTCATGCAGAAATGAAAGCGCTATTGAGTGCGCACACAAGAGGTGTTATACTCAAAGACGCAGCACTTTACACAACTGCATCGCCTTGCCCTAACTGCGCGAAACATATCGAATGGTATGTTGCTAGCGGGGCGATTACATCGGTGTATTATCTCGATAAATACGATCGTGGTAATGATGAATGGATTTCACGCTTGCAGAAATATGGCTGTGTCGTGGAACAAATTAAACGGGAAGAGTTAGAATCGTTTATCGACTTTTCCAAAGTAGTGTTTAACAACAATGAGTAAAGAAATGTCTGAACTGAAAGTAAAAGCATCCGGCGAATATGTGATCATCGAAGCTACTGCGCGTCCGCAGGGTTCCGAAATCAAATCTGAATCTGGTATCGTGGTTGGTGTACGCCAGCACGGGGAACAACCTTTTTATGGTAAAGTTGTTTCTGTAGGCGTAGACGTTCCAGCAGAAGCGGCAGAACGAATCCTGGGTAAATATATCCCACTGCCAAGCGCTCACATGGCGAATGTTCCTGACCCTGATCTGGTTGCGGGTTACATTTCCGAAAAAGAAGCAAAAGAGAAGGAAACAAAATACGTTTCCGCACATTACAAAGCAATCCAGGCAATCTACGAGATCTAAAAATGGCTAAATCAATTCAAGCAATTATCGCTGATACCGTCAGCAAATCCAAAAAGCTGTTCGACAAAGGCGAAATTCTGGAAGCCCCAGCGCGTATTGACGTAATGACAGCAATGATCATTGATGCGCATCAGGGTAAACTTAAATCCCGTGCCGATGAAGTCATGGCGTACATCGTCCAGTTCGAAGACGTATGTAAGTACGCGAAAGATGTCGATCCGCTGGTTCGTGGTATCTACCGCAGTCAGTTCTAAAAAAATTCGCAGGTGTAGTTCAATTGGTAGAATATCTGGTTTCCATCCAGATTGTTGAGGGTTCGAGTCCCTTCACCTGCTCCAATTCGGGTGCGTAGCGCAATGCCGTTAAATGGTTCGGAATATGCAACCTTATCGTATGCGATAGGCTCTGTTGGTATCCGGTAATAGGTTCCCCGGAATGCGGGGTGAAGTAAAGAAACTTCCAGCCCATCAAACAATGCGAGATTTATATGAAACTTCGTGAAAATACGGCGTATGACTCTAAGTTAGACAGAACAATCCACACGTTCAAAGTGATTACGCCAGCGCAATTCAAAGAGCGGTACGGCATTACATTCAACGAATGGAAAGCGGGGTTGTGTAAAAACGATTACCGATATAAATTAAAGTTCCGCGAATGTTATGTTGATGATGATCCTTATGCATCAGATGTATGTGGTGAAATTGCACCAATTATCGAGAATTCGCCCGAAGCACTAATACAATCTTGCATAGATGCAGCATACGAAATTTAAAAGAGAAAAATATGAAAGGTCTTCAAAAGCTGTTTGATTTAACCCCACAAATTCGTGAAATCACTAAAAGTGACGATGAAATCAATAATGCATTGATGAAGTTTTTCACCGAAGAAATTGATGATTTTGAAACTCTGTTCCGTCACGCGTTAGAAGCGTATTCCGTGAACGGGTTCTTTGCATCACCACAGGTGAACAGCAAGAAACAATGCCATCGTCGATTCTTCGACTGGTCGATCGTAAACGTGGTTCGCCGTACTGACATCGAACCAACAAATCACCAGTTGATATCTGTTGATTCTGCTGTGTTTATCATCCAGTATCTTATCAGCGGCGGTTTCAAATCGAACGATATTCCGTTCACAAATGAAGCTCTTATGGAAGAGTTTGCAGAAGCCCATAAGTACATCAAAGCAATTCGTTAATCATCAGGCTATCTTCGGATAGCCTTTTTTCTGGAGAAGCACATGCGCTTTTTAAAATACGTAAGCTGGTTTGTACTGGTTCCCCTGGATATTCTGTCCGGTGTTCTGGCTATTCTGCTGGCTCCTTTCGTGGTTCCGTTCTATAGTGATGAAACCGGACATTTACCTAAAGGGTTCCGTTGGATGGAAACATTCGATAACCCGATCGATGGTGATGGTGGACATATCCGGCGTTGGGCTAACATCCGGTATCACTTAGGCGCTCTGGGTGTGTATGCGCAACGTGTAGGCTGGTTGTGGCGTAACAAGGCGTACAACTTCGCTTATCACGTCTTAGGGCGTGAAGCACAATCAGACTTCGCCTGGAAGGGCAACCCGAAAACAGAAGGTGGTTCCGATCCATCGCGTCACGGTTATCTGTTGATGTGGAATGAATCGGCATGGGGGCTTTATGTCTTCAAACCGTGGCTTAAAGTCGGAAAGGTTCAGTTCTGCTTACGCGTGTATTGCGGGTGGAAACTGAAACAGGAAGTAACTGACCCGAACGGGCTGGATCGTGCAATGCTGGCGTTCCATATCAACCCGTTGCGTTATTATGTCGTAGAAAGGTAATACAATGAAAGCATATCAGATTTTAGAAGGTTTACACACTGGCACAATCTACATGGAAGAAGGTAATGATGTTCGTGTGGTGGTATCCAAAACCCTCGAAATGGATTCAGTGATCGGTAAAGCTCGCGTTGCTCCATTCGCAAAACGTGAAGTCGATATTGAATTTCAACCCACTGTTAAAGTGGAAGGTGGACAACACTTAAACGTAAACGTGTTGCGCCGCGAAACTCTGGAAGATGCTGTGAAGCATCCAGAAAAATACCCACAGTTAACGATCCGTGTGTCCGGCTATGCAGTGCGTTTCAATTCACTGACTCCTGAACAACAGCGCGACGTTATCGCCCGAACCTTTACAGAGAGTCTATAATGGCGATTGAAGACGTACAGGGCTATAAGCCCCATTCAAAAGAAAAGATCGACAAAGTAAACCGCATCAAGGCCGCTGAAATTGCCCTGGGCGAAATCTTCAAAGAACTGGATGAAGAGTATTCAAGCGATTACGCGGTATCAGATACCGATTCATTCACAACAGAAGAACTCGATGCGATGCTTGAACGTGTCCATCAAATCCAACTGGCGAAAGACCGACTGAAAGAAGCCTCTATGTGGGCGTGTCGTGCGGTGTTCCAGCCAGAAGAAAAGTATTAAAATCCAGCCGTTGCCGAAAGGTAGCGGCTTTTTTCGTTTTTATGCAAAATAATGCTTGCACTGAATCAGGCTTTCTTGTATCTTTAACCACGTAGGCAAGACAACTTAACTTTGAGGATGACATTATGAAAACTTACAACATGAAAGAACTGGTTTGCTTCAACACTCGTCGTGAAGCCCGTGCGTATGTTCTGGCGGCTGGTAAGAATACCTCTGCTGTAATCGACCTGGGTACTGATAAAGCTGTTGGCGCACGTTGGGCTGCTGTTGTGGTTATCGCTGCTCCTGTGACTCCTGTTAAAACTCTGGTTCTGGGTGCGCGTAAAGCCGAAACTCTGAAAACCAGCACTTGCGGGGCGGGTGGTGTTCATAATGTTACGGTCATTCGAAAAAGATCTTTTAATCGAGTCGGTGTATGAAGGTATACGGGGAAAACAGAAAGAACAATCTCCGAAGAGATTGATGTAATCAATGAATTTCTATGTAGACCATACGTTAAGAGAGTTATTATGAATATTGGTAGTGGTGATTCATACCCATCATGCGCATTGAGCAACTTCGCCCCGCATCCGTTTACGTTTGACGGGGTAGAATGTGCATCAATGGAGGGCTTTTTACAAAGTCTGAAATTCAGCAATCCAGATATGCAAGCGCATGTGTGTACGCTGGTTGGTAAAGCCGCCAAGTTCAAAGGCAAGAAAAAGAAATGGTATCGCGATCAGACCCTATACTGGAAGGGTATGCCGATTCACCGTGAATCAGAAGCATATCAAATCCTGATTGAAAACGCGTACAATGCTCTTTTCCTGAATGACGGGTTCCGCCGTGCGCTGGCTGCAACCGGAAAAAGTACCTTGACTCATTCAATGGGAAAGAATAAGATGAATGAAACGGTACTCACTGAACGTGAGTTTGTCCGAAATTTAACCCGATTGAGAGATCTGTTATGATAGGTTATAAAGATTATGATGAAAGAGTAGAATGCGCGTTCCTGTTCAAAGGCGCGATTAACCCGTTGGCATTACTCCACGCACAGGGCGCTTTGAGTTCTACCCTGATTATGGGTGTTATCTACAAAGCGGGTGTGTATTACGTCACCATCGGCGCGAACAACATTAACGTGATCAACAGCTACGTTGAAAAATGTAAGCTGAAAGATATCGTGTTCGATAAAGTCGAAATGGATGTTCCTGGCTTCGACGCTGTTTATATGTACAAGGGTTGATGATGGGTTACGTAGTTTATTTCGATTGTTCGGATCTTGATCCTTTCGTTCTGCAACAGGCAAAGAAATATCATCAAGATATCACTGGTATCAGTGTTACGAATGATGATATGCTGTGTATCGAATTTGATTATTATCGTACATTTGAGCGTGACAAATTCCTTGCGGATATTGAAGCGTTTAAGAGTACCCTTTTCTTTGATCGTTATGAGGTTAAATCTTGAAACCAGTTATTCTTACCGACATTGACGGGATCGCCGTAAAATGGCAGTCGGGGTTGCCGTTCTTTTTGTCAAAACACAATATGCCGACCGATATTGCCCTGGATATGGTTACAGATGAAAAATTCCGTGATATGACCGAAATCTTCGGGTGTGATCACCAACTGGCGAAAATTCTCATGGAAGAATACAACAACAGTTCGTTTATTCGCTATCTAAGCGCGTATGACGATGCGTTGATTGTGATCAACCGTCTGAAAGCCAAATATGATTTCGTGGCTGTCACGGCGCTGGGAACCACTCCTACGGCAAGCCTTAACCGTATTGCTAACCTGAACACGCTGTTCCCTTCTGCATTCAAAGAAGTGATGGTTGTCGGGCATGGTGAAACTAAAGTACACCGCTATCTGGAAGCGAAAGCCAAATATGGCAATCGTCTGGTTTGCTTCGTTGATGATCTTGCGGTAAACTTAAACGAATGTCATAACGTCATCAGTCAGTTGCCGTTATTCCATATGTTGCGTGGTGAACGTGAAACCCCGTGGTCGCCTCACCAGTCAGTTAAATCATGGTTTGAAATCGAAGAGAAATTACATGATCTTACAGATTCTAAATGAACTCGCTTCGACTCTGAAAATCTCAGAGAAGGAAGCGATCCTGAAACGTAATGCAGGTAATGATCTGCTAAAAGAGATTTTCCGCATTACGTACACGAAACAGATTATGTTTCACATTAAGAAGTTTCCGCAGGTGGACGGTAAGCCAGGCACAACCCCGCTATCGAATGCTATCGCGGATTTGATGTCTGATTTGGCAACGCGAAAATATACGGGCAACGCAGCCCGTGATCGTCTGCTGGATATCGTATCATCGGTGAACGAGAATGATCGCGAAGTGCTTCGCCGTATCATTAACCGCGATCTGGAATGTGGTGCTGGTACAACGTTACCAAACCGCGTATGGAAGAAACTCATTCCAGAACAGCCTCAATGCCTCGCTACGCCGTTTAGTGAGAAAGCCTTAAAACGTATTCGCTTCCCTGCTTACTCGCAGCTTAAAGCCGATGGTGCGCGTTGTATGTCCGATCTGTTAGAGAATCAGATCCGCAAAGCAACCCGCGCGGGAAATGAGTATGAAGGTTTGGTGAATCTGGACAAGGATCTGAAAAAGATTCGTGAATATCTGGGTTATGATGTTGTACTTGATGGAGAACTGATCTATGTCCCTGCTGAAAAAACTGCTGTCGTTCCTTCAAACAGCGTTCCATTTAGTCTTGCTGGGTTTATGGGCGATGACGACGATTCTGTTTCTGACCTTGTGGCAGATGTTAGGCGGGAAGCTACCGAGAACGAGACACAAGCTGAAGCGAAACGCGAAGAGGGCAACGGGATTGTAAACAAATCCCTGAAAGGTACTATCAGCGACGAAGAACAGCGCAATATCGTTTATGTTGTCTGGGATATCGTACCGTATGAAGTATACTATGGCGATGCTCCGAGTGTTCAACCATATTGCGATCGTTTCTCTATCCTGGAAGGTGCGCTGGCTGGCTCTGGTGTAACATCGGTTAAGTTGATCCCTTCTATCCTGGTGCAGAACTACGCGGAAGCGAAAAAGGATTACAACAATTACCGCAATGACGGTAAAGAGGGTTCAATCCTGAAAAACGTTGATTTCAAATGGAAGGATTCACGCGTTGCGGATCAGGTGAAGTTGAAGAACAAAACCCCGATTGAACTGCGAATCATCGACGTGTACGAACACACCAAAGAAGCTCATAAGGTCGGAGGGTTCGTGGTTGAGGACTTATCAGGAGAAGCCAGAACAAACACAGGTTCCGGTCTGACTGATACGGACTACCGATACGATGAAGACGGTATTAACCGCGTGTACATCCCGTTAGAAGAACGTGGTGAACTGGATCGCGAATACATCATGGCGAACAAAGATGACTATATCGGCGCTATCGTCGAAATGGAAGTTGACGGACTCCAGAAGTCTAAAACACGTAAGAAGGGCGAACCTGAGTTCAGTTTCTTCTTGCCAATCATCAAGAAGATCCGACGCGATAAGACCGAACCGGATGATATTCACGTTATCTTCGCTGATCTGTTTTAAATAGCACTTTTTGCTAAAAAGCCCCTTGCATATGTGAGGGGCTTTTTGTATATTACACACATCGAAACGAAACAGACAAAAGGAACATCCCATGCAAATCACTAAAGAACTCGAAGGTAAAGTAATCGTTCTGGTAAATGAAGACCGTTTGGCACAACTGGGTAACGGTGGTGAAAAACTGCCAGCGGACGCACTCGAAAGCCTTTCTAAAATGCGTGTGATGCGTGTTACTGACGGTTGGGTTACTTGTCTGCCTCTGAACGACGAAGACAAAGCCGTATACGATGCAGAAGCGGATTCATGGGATATCGAAGTACCTCTGGTGAACATCGAAGTTGAAGAGTGCTACGAAATCGAAAAATAATACTTGCTTCCTGGGTAGTGTAGTGATACATTACCCACATCGAAACAACACGGAAAGAGGAAAAGATTATGTCAATGGCTCACTTAACTAAGAAAGCGGATTTTCTGGCTCTGATTGCTGGCATGAACGCACCGCGTTTAACTCGCAACAACATTCAGGTGTATGTGTTTGACGAGAAGCCAAGCAATAACGAAGTTCAGTTCCCGACTCTGATCTATTGCGCTTCTAATTTCCGTGAAGAAAGCTACATCGCAGCACAGAACAAATTGTGGAAATTCCGCGATTGGATGAACGAGGCGAAAAATGGTTGATATGAGTAAAGAAGCCGTTGAAGCACGGGTTGCGGAAGCGCTGAAAGATATTGATTTCGGTCGCTTCCTTGATAATGCTCCAACGATACCGGACACAATCTGCCTTAATTGTGGGCGTTGTGTTATGGTTGGAAAATGCTGTGATAACCCGAATATTGTTATCATGGAAAGGAAAGAAGTTTCGGAAGAAGTCTGGAATCAGATTCAGGAAATCATTAAGAATCCACCAGAACCGACGAAGCGTTTGCGTGAAATCATGAGCAGGAATAAATTATGAAATCAGAACCAAGTAAAACTATCCGCCTGATCCGTTGGGAAGGGCAAGAAATCCGTTATGAAGACGACGATCGCGAATTCGTTCATGAAATGCTTGCTCATAATCTGGGGTTCAAAAACGCCGCGCTGGTGATGATGCAGCAAACCAGTGATGAAGACACCTGGCAATGCGTCATTCTCGATCTGGACAAAAACAAGGATTACACCGAAGATGAACTGTTCGCGCTCACAGAGAACGCTACAGCGCGTCAGAAGTGCTTCATGATCGATATGCCTCGCGAGAACTACGAGAATATCAAGAAAGCCCGTAAACAGAACAAGAACAACGTGTTCGACCTGTTCATGGGCTATCATGAAGAAACTACGGCCTAAGCCTCACTGGTTTTACTGGTGTCGTTCGTAGCCGCTGCCACCTGTACACATTCCAATGTTTGCAGGTGGAAATCTTTTGATACATCGCGGATACATTCAACGATCAGATACTTCCCTGAATATTCATCCCCTAACACCTCAATCAATGCCCCCACTTTAACATCCATTCGACCCTGATTGATATCAAACCGAATACGTTTTTCATAGCTGGATAACGTCTGACACTTCACAGCCTGGAACGGTTGACCCTGTTTGTCTGGGTTCTGGAAGTTGTTCTCATATACCGCGTTTCTGTTCATGGTGATCCATGCGTTTTCAATATCGGTACTCGCAAGGATATCACTATACAGTTTTTTATCCGTCATCGAGAAACTAAAGAAACTTGCATCCCCTAACAGGGTAGTGTTATCCTTATGGGTAATGTATTCACCTTTCGTGAATACCAAAGCGTCACCTAAAAACGGGTTACTTACGTTGAACTTGTAAGCCTTTAACGGGGTTTGTGCGAGGATCTCCGTATTGCTTTTCATAAAGATACCGGAACCATCTTCCCACAGATAACAGAAGTCAGACGAATCTACGCTCTGCCCGTTGTCACGGATGTAATCAAACACGGTTTCATACGTCCCGCTCAGGCAAGCCGGAGGAATACGCACGTTTGATGCGTCGATATGCGGCGTGATCAACTTCATATCGTTATACAGTGCCGTCATGCACTCTGTAATCGTCTGTACGGCGTTGTTACTGAACGAACGGGAAAACTTACGACGAAACACCGTATGCACCGGAGAAAGGTTTAGGCGCAGTATAGAGCGGTTCATATCATCGGTTTCGACGTTTGAATACAGAACACCGTAGTAATGCTGTTCTAACGTTTCGTTATACTGGAAGGATACCTGAATAATCGGTTTTTCTGTCAACTGATAGATTAACTGGTTATCATAGATCTGCATCAATGTTTCAGAAGTACCGTTAATGATGGTTTTCTCACTCATTGAGACAAGGGCAGGTAACAATTCAAGATAGACGTTATCAGCGAACTTTTCATATGTTGGATATAATTTAACCGACACGACGCGGTTTATAACTTTACTGGACATTAGACATCCTCCCTTTATATTCTATTTACTAAATAGTAAATATCGGGATACTTGAGGCGATCATGAAAGAGAAGAAAAACACACTTGATAAATTTATGGTTACGCGTTTAAACATCAAGAACAGCAAAAATAAAGTAGTCACGTTGCCTACTGGTGAACAGGTTACGATCCCCCGTCTGGGCTATCGTCATTTCACCCAGATTAAAGCAATGAAAGACCCAATGCAGTTGCTTGAGTATATCATCAAAGAGATTCAACCGCGCGAATTAACCGCAGCAGAAACCGAATTCCTTTTGATTCACCTGCATTATCACAATGACGATAAAGCAATGGCGATACTGAAAGAGATCGGTATTAATCTGGATGATATGAAAATCAGCGAAGCTAAGTATGAACATACTTTTGATAACCTTCGATTGGTCTTCAATAAACCGACCCTAATGCTGGATGATCTGGCATTACTGCTTAAAGAAGCGTATGACAACGGGAAGCCGATCGAACTGACGGACGAAAACCGTATTCAATTAATTAACTGCCTGTATCGTTATGAATATGACGATGTAAAACGTGGCGTACTCCAGGAAGTCTATATTGTGCATGAGGGGAAAACCATTAAAGGGCTTAACATCATCGGTGAATGATAATGGCTAGCAATCCATATTTTAACGAAGAACAACGTCGCCGGATGCAGAATCCACCAAAACCACAGGCGCAACCGACTGTTCGTAAGATCCAGGCAACGTTAGATAAAGATTCGATGCGCGAGTTAAAGGATATTAATGATAATACCCTTGAAACCGCGCTGAATACACTGGACATCAAAGACAGTGTGAAATCCTTTGAGGATCGTTTCAAAGAGAAATTCGCTGGCTTCCAGGAACAATACGAACAGGATCAGCAACCACTTGCTGAACAGTTGCCCGATTTTGTTGGGCCAGCGCGTCCACCATCATTAACAGACAACAGCACAACCAGTGTTGATAACTCCGTCAGTGTATCGAACCAGCATAACCCATTTGCGAAAATCGAAACATACACCGGAACGATTGCAGAAGCAATCACCAAGTTTATCGAACTCGCTGAAAAGAAACCAGCCCCCGCGCCGGAACCTGAACCAGTACCGGAAGAGGAACCGGAGGTCGATCGGGACAAGAAGAAGATCCGCGATAAGGATAAAGACGAGAAGAAATTCAGCAAGAAAGTATTGTCTTTGCTGGGTGCAATCAAGGATAATACATCCGGTCTTCTGGCTCGCTTTATCGGTTATTCTCTCGAAGCGCTGGCGAAGTTTGCAAAATGGACTCTGATTATCGGTAGTATCGTATTTGCGATCGACGTACTGAGTAAGGTTGTTCAGAAGTGGTTCCAGGATATTCTTGCAGAGGGTGAAGCCTCGAAAGATTTGTTTGGTTCATACTTCGGGAATATCAAAACCCTTGCTGAGAAAATCAACGAAGGTCTGCAAAACTTCGATATGAGTAATTTGGGCGAATCGCTGAAAAACTTGTTCCTTGAACCGTTTAAGGTTCTGGGCGATACCATCAAAACCGCAATCACGGAAGGTATCGGTAATCTGATTTACGCTCTGGGTGAATATACCGGATCTGAAACAATTACCAACGCCGGACGCGGAA
Source organism: Flagellimonas marina (assembly GCF_042651185.1). NCBI lineage: Bacteria > Pseudomonadati > Bacteroidota > Flavobacteriia > Flavobacteriales > Flavobacteriaceae > Flagellimonas > Flagellimonas marina. The sequence continues at coordinate 131,480 of NZ_JBHSCL010000010.1, forward strand.
TGAAAGTATCAGCACTGCGCGACAAACAAAAATACGGTCTTGAAATTGATCCCGATGACCTGATTCTGCTGAAACAGCAGGAGATCCAGGATCAGAATGATAAAGTGGTTGAGGCACGTTCTAAGGTTGTCGAACAGGTTAAGGCTACCCAGGGCGCATTCTCATATAGTTTCGGACAGCAAACAGACGCACAGAAAGCATTGTCTAAGCAATTGGAACAGATGCGCGATCGTGTGGCTATTGAAGAAAAGATCACCGAAGAGAAGAAGAAAGAACTGAAAGCATTGCAGGAAAACCCCGCACTGTTACAGGCTGAGGTTGATAAAGAGAATACCGCTAATCGTAAGCGCGTGGACGAAACCAAACAGATCGAAGCCGCGCAAGCGAAAGCGAAACCTAAAGCGGATAATGAATTCGATCAGGGCGATGAAATCCTGAACAAAGACAATCTGACGGGCAACGATAAAAAGGTAATGGAAAAACTCATAGAATCGCTTGAAGAGAAAAACAATTCGAACAAGCTGAATGAGGACGACAAAGACCGCTATCGTGATATGATCTCCCGCTGGCAGGAAAAGATCACCGCAGTACCGGAAACGAGTGCAAGTATTGACAAGCAACCGGAAGCAGTGAAAGCCCCTGTTCAGCCTACAACGCCTAACAGCGTTCAGGTCAACAACAAAACAGTAAACAACACGGTTCAGCATTCAGTACAACGAACTGACCGTAAACCATTGATTGCATTAGCTTAAAGGAAATTTAAATGAAAATTACAGTATTGCAAGACACTGTACAATCATTTGCTGAAATCAAAAATGCTGGCATCCCCTCTGGGGGTGCTGCAACAACTAAAAACGCGTTGACTCAACCGATCGTAACAGCGGAATTTCCTTCCCAACGTGCAGCAGGTATTGATAACGCTTATAATGCATCAAGCCTGTATAATAACGGCTTGCTGTTCACAGCATATGATTTCACGGGTGGACTTGCACCAGGCAGTAAAGACAACTACCGCTCATTACGTCAGGCAGCACAGAACGCGCAACAGATCCTTAGTGCTAACACTGGGAACGTTCGATACAAACAGGTTTTGAATACCCGTACTATGGGTACACTTAACCCCATTTGTCAAATACTTTTACCGCGAAGCCTGAACGATAACGAAGTGAACTCACACCGTTATCAGGATGCAACCGATAGTATTGTTGCTAAAGGTTTATCCCGTGCGGTATCAAACGTTATCTGGGGCGCTGTAGAATCCGTTTCTGGTGGTATTCTGGCAGACCGTAGGGAAGCAATCGACATCGGTACGAAAGCAGCGTTTCAAGGCTCTGATAAGCGCACAAAGATGTATTACAATACATTCGTTATCGAAAGCCGTTATGACCTGCTGGAACTGATTAAAATCTATTACCTGTTCACGGTGCTGGGTTATGGTACTACTTCTGGCGGTACTCCAGCAGAATTAGCCGGACTGGTTAAACAAGCGTATAATTCCAGCGCTTCGAAGGTTGCAAACGTTTTTGCACCATCAACAAACCAGACGACAGCAAGCGATTTCAACGGCAGCATCGGGGATCAGATTGTTGACTTCGTATCTAACGTTGAAGTTATTAAATCGCCTCCTGTGTGGTTTATTCGTGACTTCCAGACAGGAGACAGTTTGCGGTTCCCTCATTCCACGTTCGGGCCAGCAGGTATTACCAGCGTTCGTTTCGGGCGTACAATGGACAACATTGTAAATACGTTGAGAGAATCACCGAACACCCCGATCGCAGTTGAAATCGAAATTCAGTTTATGGAACTGATCGATATGCGTCAGGATTCGATTTTTGATACGCAGTATTAAGGGGGAACAATGTTCTATAGCGTAGATGAATTTTTGTCAGGAATGGCAAATAGAGACTTTCAGCGAAGCAACCTGTTTAGTGTTGTATTCGCAACCAGTCCAGCATCACGCATTCTCGACAGCACGATCGGGAGTATCCGCGATACTTTAATAGATGGTACTATGAGTTCCATTAACGCGAATAACCCGAACGAGTTCATGAACGCTATTACAGGGGGCGTAAGCAAGCTATTCAGCTATACAGTTGATAAAGCTATTATGTCCCTGAACAAAACAGGTTTCAGTAAAATCATGGGGGCGTTAAGCCCTCGTTTAATTACTTCCCTGTTTGGTGATAGTGTTTACGGACAGATGCTAACAGAATTCCGTGACAAAATGATGTATAATATGGGGTTGAGCATCGTTGGTGTTCAGTTGCCTGGTAAAACACTGGGTTATGAATACGTGTATAATGGCGGTGTACCCCAGATCCGATTCACCCGACCGGAGAATGGAGAATTATCACTAACGTTCCGTGTGGATTCAGAAGCGCGTAACCTGAAAGTATTCAACGAATGGTTATCAGCTATTCGTGATGATGTATCAGGCCAGTTCGCATTCATTGATGAAGTATCAAGCGCGATCCAGGTAAACTTACACAATCGCGATGGTGTCCCGCACAGCACGTATGTATTCCAGAAGTGTTTGCCTGTTAAAGTCAGCAATCCAGAACTGAGTTATGAAAGCAATAACGAAATCTGGACATTCACTGTTGACTTTGCCTATAAAACAGGCTGGCTTGTTGAAGCAGATAAAGAAGGTTGGGACGGATTCAAACAATCACTTATCGAAGGTGCAGCAATTGCCGTTCGTGGTGTGGTTACAGGACAATAAGGGGCGAAAGCCCCTTTTGAGGTTAAAATGATTGATATAATCCGCGTAAAACTCCCTGGTGGAGTGAAGCGATTCCCTATGTTTACCGTGCGCGATCAGTTGAGTTTCTTACTCACAAGCGCGGACATGGAAGGGAAGACGCTCACAGAACAGCAAGAAATGCTGGATGAAATTTTAGATATTCTGTATCCGGGTTATTCCCGCACCGAACAGGAAAACATTTTCACTAAGGTGTATTGTGTATCGTTCGGTAAGAACGCAATAAAGATCCGAATCAAAGGAAGCAGCGGACAATCAGAAGCATTCATGCATGTAACTGATTACGTTTTGCAAAATGAATATGCCCTTGATGACTCGCTTACTCTGGGATTCAAATTCCCGAAACATCGTAACAACAGTGAACAATTATTCCTTGAATGTATCCAGTATGTCAAGCAGGACGGCGAAAGATACGAATGGAATGCATTAGACGAGGATACAAAGAACGCGATCCTGGATCTGGTGTCTATTGAAGATATGGAAAATATCGTTAAACTGTTACGCAAGTCCTGTCATGTTACCGTGCGTGATATTGAGTTCAGCGACTTATTGACACTGTACAAAATCCTGTTCAACAAATCAGAACTGAACGAGTTCTTCAAAACCAACTATTTGTTAAATAAGAATACCGTACAGATTGAACCTATAATGAATGGAAGCCCGATGGAACGTTCAATTTACGTTGCACTGCTGGCGGAAGACTTGAAACGAAAAGAGAATGCAAATGCGTAAACATACACCCCGACATATCCCAAAATATAATGTGACTTATCGCCCGTTAACCATTGGCGATCTTGATGACACGGATAACTTCATTATTGAAGGTGATGTGTTCAAGCATCAGCGCGATTATGTTTACATTATGGCTCTGTTCGACAGTATCAACAAAGAGACTGTAGATCTCCAAATCAAATGCCCTGAATGCGGGGAACTGATTAAGTTTGTGCTCAATCGTCATCATATCATGGTGGATGAATACGAAGAAAAGCTGTACGGCAATGAGATCAAGATTTCAGTCGAACCACACCGCACCGGAAAGGAAGAGTTACCCGAACTGATTAAGTTTGTAGTCATCGACGGTGAACAAATCTTATGGGATGACTGTAAAGAGTCAGAGAAAGAAGCCGTTCTGGATAGTATCGACTATCCGGTCTTTAAATCAATAAATAGCGCTCTGGATAAGCCAGCAATCGTTGCAAACATTCCGGTAAGGTGTTCGTGTGGCTACGAACATATCGTTGCACTGAGAGGCTTAGAGGCGTTTCTAAAGGTGGTTGGATAAAATGGGTGTTAACCTTCGCTTACTGTATAGCGATATCGATCCCAACTTAACAAAAGACTGGAACAATGACGTAACCGCCTCGAAAGGGGCGGCAGCGGTAAAGAATAGTCTGATCGGTATCGTAACAACACAAAAAGGCACACGGCCTTTCGATAGCAACTTTGGTTGTGAGATCGGGGAACAGATTTTCGAGAACATGAACCCGCTAACAGCGGAAGCAGTAAGGACTTCGATTGTCTCCGCGATCCGCGCATACGAACCCCGTGTTTACAATCTGGATGTTGAAGTGATTCCGCAGTATGACGAAAACGCAATCACCGTGACGATTTACTACAGCATCATTGATGAACCGGAAGAAGTAGAAAGAATCAAACTCCAGCTATCATCCTCATAACAAAAAAGCCCCGAAAGGGGCTTTTCTTATTCCATCACGATCCAGCCCATTAGCTGTTGATATCGCAATTCGAACGGGGTGATGAAAGAGCGGTTATTGATAACCTTCGTCCCGTTATAGGACTTAATCACTTCCTCACCACGAAGCACATATTCGTATACTTCGTCCATAGTGTCGTAACGCACTTCTTCGACTTCGAAGCAGAAGTTGGAATATTCAATCATTCCGATCTTGTTTGCGTAACGGCGTTCGATACAGCCCTGTTTTTCAATCTGAGTGATCGCAGTATCAATGAACTGCGCAAGTGCTTGCATGAAATTACCACATTCGACTTCACGACCCCCGCTTGAGATAGCCAGGTAAACGCGGCTCAATCCATCATTGCCGATGTAACCGATGCAGTCACCGCCAATGTAGACAGACCAGACTTTACCCATCGGCCCCATACCCATACGATTCTCACTACGAGAAACACCTTTCAGTAACAGTGCCATGATACCGCCGCGAACGTAATTCATTTTCATGATAAGCCCCTTATTTTTTCAGGTTGATTAACCAAGATGGTTGGGTTTCTAAACTAACCGCTTTCCAAGCATATGCAACACTATAACCGGAATACGTCTGACATACAACAGCATTTTCATTTAAATATTTCACTTTGTGATCTGCCTCTTGTTCATTCAGGGCAGCACACACGATATTCTTTTCATACACTCCGCCGTTTGGCTGGATAATGGTTTCTTCAATCAGATAAACGCTGTTCATGCTAATTCCTTCTCGATTGCTTCGATGATGTGGAGAACGTAACCGTTCAGTTCTTTTGCTTTATCAGCGGCTTCAACCATACCGTAACGAGGAACTTCTAAAACGTTCGCACCTTCGAGCAGGTTGCTTTCGATGTCTACGATTACGTAGCTCTCACCGATTGTCGCGCCTTTTCTCCAGTCTTTTACGAACTTCATCATTTTAGCTTTCATGTTCTCGTTCCTTTTGGCTGTTCCGTTTCGATATGTGTAATATAACAAAGCCCTCACGCGAACGCAAGGGCTTTTTGGGTTAACTGAATTTATTATAGAGAGTGAAATTAATCCCTATAGAATTCAATGCTTTACATGTTGCATCAAGATCTGTTGGTTCGATTTCGATGATGTATTTCAACGCTGTGTTTACTGGAATGGTTTCTGGTTCTTCGAAAGATGCCAGGGTTGGCGCTTTCACCGTTTCTGGTTCAGCAAGCGCGGTTTTCTTTACGTCAAACGCTTCTTTGAACTTGTTGACCCTTTTTAGCAGATCATCAATCAATTCGATGTTGGCTCCGTCGAATTGTTTGGTTTGTTCCAGCATACTCGTAATCTTTCCGTATGTAGTGCGTCTGGTTTGTTCCGTGTAATTCCCTACTTCATAACGGTCGATCCGGTCGATGATTGCCCGAATATGTCCAAGATTCGCGCGATCGAAATACGCAATCAACTTAGATTTTCTGAACACGAACATATATGGAGCATTACCGACAATGTAATGAGTTGCCGTTAGACCAAAACTAGGATCGATCAGAATTTTAACCGTGTTGAAATACGGGATTAAATTTATTTCACGTTCAGGTAAACGGAAAACTTCATCTTTAAAGTTCTTCCCAATCCGGTCGATCTCTTCCAGAGTTTTACCCATCATCGACGAAATTATTTCAATTTTTTTAGATACATAAGCCATTTTTCAATTCTCATTTAATTAATGCATAAAAGATTTGACGTACTTCACGATTTCTTCACGACACATATCGACCGGAGTATCCTCAGCAATAGCAGCATGACAGAAGATTTCACCATCCAGCCAGAACGATAGCATGTACTGAATATCCCGACCTTCGTTTTCCTTCTGGTGTTTCTTGATGCGATCAAATGCATCATCAATGCTTTCGGTAGCTGTTAGCATTTCAGATTCACCCGCTACAGCAGCCATTTCCCCAGCTTCATCACTGAATTCGCTTTCCAGTTCTTCCCAGTATACTATCGTTATCATGGATTACCCCAAACAGATTTTACATTTACAGAGAGGACATTCCGCCTCTTTAACGCGCAAGCGCTTTGTTGCTGTTCGCTTCGCTGTGTTGTGATCATACACATGCAAACAGCGGTAACAGATCACCAATCGTTTAGCCGTCATAACCACCACCACAACGAACATCACCTTCAATGAACAGTTCGCGGTTATCTCTCAGGAGATTGTATTTCTTTTCGAGTTCCGGCCCGAATGCGTCCGCGTCGTCATACCAGTCATAGTCATAACTTCCGGTTTCATCGTCGTATTCCGGTTCGTCGCCGCGCTCATTGAAGTGAACGATTTTAACATCATCCAGATTCAGTTCTTTCAGCTTGTCCCAGATGCGGGTTATTTCGACGCTATTACATCCGAACGCTTCCAGTGTGATTGTACCGTCATCGTGTATTTGAGGTAAACCCCAGCTAGGACGAGTATCATCAAACATATCCATCAGAGATTCAACGTTTGACTCACCGTAAATCTTTGCAACTTCCTGTTCTTTACCAGGGCGGACAAGTCCGACCCCGATGATAAAACTACTGCTTGAGCTATTGCTAACGAACCCAGAACGAATCTTCATCGTCTTGCCTCATATTTCGCGTTCTCCGCGATTTTCTCATGATACAGGTTGTATGACAACACCAGCGGGATACAAGCTACTATAAGCCCGATGATAGCCAGTTGATATTCGCGTTTATCGAACGCCATGAATGTAATCGTAGCGCCCAGAATAAACACACCTAACGCAATGATGAAGAATAATGTCATTTTGGCAGGGTATCCATTTCACGAGATTTTGCTTTCAGGATGTCAATCACAGTAGTCATCGCCTGTTCTACATCACCATCATAGTGAATCAGGAATGTTTTGTGAAGTCCCATGATCAGACGATTGATGATATAAGCCATTTCTGACGGTAACAGTTTACCATTCTGTCGATTGTACTTCTCAAACAAGCGGTAGAGTTCTGCGCTATTGCCTGGCTTCTCGATGCTAAAATTATGCATCCCAGACAGAATACCATCCAGATACAGAACAGTTTTGTTATCACTGCGCAGATGTCCGCCGACCTTGTAGTAGTTGCTGAACACATACGGGTTTTCGCGAATATCTTCGATACCGAATTCACCATGATCTTCGATGTTGCCAACGTGGGCGAAGAAATTATGGTCTTCCAGTTCGAGAAGGATTGCACCCTTTTTATATGGGAATCCGACTAAATCGATCTGCCAGCCATTTTCACCGACAAATACATCATCAACAACCACGAAATCCGGCAGCATAGGCGCGTATGCGTGATTCTTTTCGTCGTTTTCACGATAGGCTTGTGGTTCTGACAGGTACAGGATATCGCCTTTTACAACTTCATCCCAGAATACGTTACGTGACATAGTATTTTCCTCAATATGCCCCCTTTCGGGGGCGGACATTGTTAGATTTTGACTTCTTTTTCTTCCAGGACGATTTCACATTCGAATGATGTGGTTTCCCAGACTTTCCAGAAATCGGACGGAATATTATCTTCTTTCGGAAGAATATCTTTTGCAGCGATAGAAACTTTGGTTTCTTCGAAGTCCAGATCCGCGAACCATGCATGTGCTACTACAACACCGTACATTACGCGACTTAAACGAGCATTCAGTTTACGGACTTCCTGAATCGTTGCCTTTGTCTGCTTATCAAGATACTCGACTACCTGATCTTTGTCAAGCGCATCAAGTTCAGATTTCACCTGATCGTAAGCCCACAGGATAATCAGGTCGCCGTTGTTCAGTTTCTTCTTACCTTCGTCACGCTTCGCGACGGTAGCCGCTACAGCAGGAAGGGAGGAAACACCCTTGATTTTCACGTTCAGTTCTTTCGACATGTAAACATCAGTCGATTCTGTGCGCTCAACCTTCGGAGAGAACCCGTAATCACGAATACCCTGTTCAGACAGCCATTCACCCGCAGCCTCACCAAAGCGCTGTTTCAGCCCTTCTGCGTTGCGCAGTCCGATCGCGTTGTCACGGAAGAACTTCATAACCTTCTGACGACCTTTCAGGATTTCCAGGCGCACGTTATCAGTCACGAACTCTTTACCGCTTAACCCGCGAGTCATGCCACGGTTAACCAGAGGCAGAGAGGTAAAGTCTACCAGAACCGACATACGATCATCACCGATTTTTTCGAGCGGCTTGATAGTCAGGCCAGAAGCACGAAGGTTTTTCAGTGTCGGAATATCGGTTTCCAGCGGCAGAACTTTAACGTTCACGATACCATCTTTAACGATGGTGAAGTTACGCACCTGCTTAGTTTCTATTTTTTCCGGCAGACCGAATTCTTTCTGTTTGCTTTCTGGGATAGTCACATACCCTTCCAGATCCGTGTTGATGGAAATGTTCGGACGGGAACTGTTACCCACCAGATGTTTAACCGATACTTTGGTTGTAGTCTGGGTGAACTTCGGAACCCATACTTCATGTGCTACCATTTGCGCCGCCAGTGCTTTACGTTCTTCTGGGGTTGCAGCGTTTGCGATCTGTTCAGACAGTTGATCCAGTGTATCATCTTCTTTCTGTACAGTCTGACGGCCTGTGCGGTTGTACGCCCAGTGTTCAGAAGACAGGTCGATCACGGTGTCCGTTTGTGCCAGCAGTTCGAGCGCATCAACCAGAGTGAACGCGTTTTCGTCTGGAACCATGTTGTAATCAATACCATCAACAAAACGCTGTGACGGATCTACAACAGCCTGTGCAATCAGGTCTTTCGCGTTGGAGTAGTCCTGTTTGGTAAAGCAGTTGTCATACGCTTTGATCAGACGGACATCACCCAGCTTTTGAAGCACTTTCCATGCCAGATCAGGGTTCATTGTGTGCAGTGCATGATAAAGCACGACATACAGAACTTGCTGTTCGCTGGTGATGTTCGGATCGAAACCGTCAACATCATTGATTGCGTTGTCACCCAGCGCCCAGATGTTTTTAATGTGTTCTGGAACCAGCACAACACCGTTTGCAGCGTTCAGGACATACACGCGCCCTTCGTCCAGGTAGATCGCATGGGTAGCATCAGCAACCGCAACTTCGATACGTGCGGAAGTCTGTGCAGTGATGATTTCCGCGAATGCTGGTTCGTATGCGTCGAAACCTTCAACGAATTTGTGTAATGCGTTGGTTGCTTCTGCCATTTTTTCCAGCAGAGGACGGTTCACGTAATAACCGTATTCCAGGAACGCGATACTGTTGAAAGTCAGTGGCAGAACCGCACACGCTTTCAGAATATCATCGGTACGCCAGCAGTTATCATAACCGTCTGTCAGGAAGATCAGGCTGTTCAGGTTGCCGTTTTCGGATTGCAGATCGGTAGCGATTTCCGCAGCCAGATTCAACGGCTCAACAAAGCCAGTACAACCCGTAGGTTTCAGGTAACGGTCGATAGCCGCGCAGATGTTAGACAGGTCAGAGACATTGCTAACCTTCTCACCACGGAACACCGTGCCGTAATCGCCTTTGCTGGAGAAGTACAGGATAGAAACGGTATCATCCTGTTTAACCAGACTCGCCAGGTTTGCTTTCAGGTGTTTACGGATCTTAGGCAGTTCGTTGTACATTGAACCGGATACGTCACACACGAAAACGTGGTTTGTCGGGGTTGGCTTCGATACAGCGTTTTTGAATTCGATATTTGTGATTGACATTTAAATTTTCTCGTATTTGAATTTTTCTAAAATTTCGTTAACTTTATTGCTTACTGCTTCGACTGTACGATCACACCCGAACTTACGCGCCAGGAGTTCAACGTATTCATCCATCGTAGTGAGTTTGGATTCTGCAACGTCAAACGCAAGCGCATACATTACCGGATTCCATACCCGAACGATTTGGAGAGTATACTCGTTCAGTTCAAAACGTTCAAGATATTTTCGCAAAGAAAATACATCAAACGGTGCGGGGCGATCCTGGCTAAAGGGGATCGACTCCCCTAATGCATAGCGAGGCATAACAACACAAACTTCTGTTTTCAGTTTCTTATCCATCAGTGATGACTCTTTGATGTGTGTTCAAGGTTACGGAAGATGTTTCCATGTTCCAGTTGAGTTCCGATCGGACCGCATTCATCGGAGTACGTGAATTCATAGATAAACACGCCGTCCTGATTGCCGAACTTCGTGTTGTACTCTTCGTACAACCACATTTTGATCAGAACGTCTTTCTCTTCTGTGTCCAGATCGTACCAGTCTCGCCCGTCATACGCAAGCGCAATTTGAGGATTTGAACGGTAACGGGTTTCTGCGCTTTCTTCGGTTTCCCAGTCATAGCGTTTATCGTCGTAGAACGATTCAAAGCTGTTACCCAGATGACCGCCTAAATCACGCTGAACGTGATTGACCACTTCTTCCGCTGTTAATGGAGGATCGTAGTAACCGCAGTCTGGGACGCAATCACCCATCATTTCGCGCAGGTTGTCGATATTAGTCGGATCTTTCGGGAACCGGACAATGAAACTACTTGATGAACTATTGCTCACAAAACCAGAACGGATTTTCATTTTACATCCTCAAATTGTAAGTTTTCTTTGGTTGCGTTCGCAATGGCTTTTTCGTTGCTCAGTGTTACTATGCGCAGACGTTCGCCAGTAAAGCCGTCGCATTCAGTGATACTCACCCAGTCAAAAGGTTTAGCCATTTCAATCGCACGTTCCAGCGATACGGTAGAACCGACCAAATCACTAAATGTATAGTAATCTTCGCTTAAACTTTCAACAGTATAGATATTCATGATTTACCTTTTGTTTCGGATTTCAGGACGATGTTACTGTAAGGATCTTTTGCTACCAGTTCCCACAGGTCGCCAGGATGTTCCCCGCTACGATAGACGGATGAACGGATAATTTCATTAAACTTGCTCAGGGCTTGATCGATGTCGTCGTACCCGCGTTTGAGGGGCTTACGATTGCAGCGAATGAAGAACATTTCGTTGGTATTCTCCCCGCGTTCGGAGTTTTTAACCTTCATACCGCCTCCATTTTACCAATAACTTCTTCGTATGTCACAGGGTTCAGGTCTTCGCGGCTATCGCCTTTTCTGTTCCCTACCAATACAGCAACCGCAACTTTCTTACCGTCTTTCCATGCGATGAATTCGAGATCATCAGCAACATATGGGAAGGTTTCGTGATTGTTCACCGCGTCGATACAGTCCAGAATGGTATCGGATGCGCAAATCAGATTACCAGGTTCACAATCAACAAGACATTCAACAGTATAGATCATAACATCATCCTCACAATGTGTAGTAATACAGGATATCCCCAGCGACATCAACAATCATGTATCCGAAGACTGCCCAGGAGAACAACAGACTAACAATAATTGTTGTCCAACTCAACTCTTTTTTCACCGCAAGCCCAATAAATGAACAAGTAATTGTACCCAAAGCAAAAATACAAGCCAATATAACGATAAATGCGGAAGTCATAATATTTTTCTCACAAAAAAGCCCCTTTCGGGGCTTGATTAATCAGTGTCCGAACACACCACGGATAGACTCTGCGAACGCGTACAGTTCAGGGTTTTTCGCTTTCACGGTTTCGATTTGTTCCAGAATGTAATCTGGTTTGTATTTCGAACCGAACCAGCAGTAAGAGAAAGAACGATCCCACATGAACACGTTGTAGTATTCACCGTTACGCACTTCAACCATCACGTAACCTGGATTAGAACCCAGCGGGTAATCTTTCAGTAGATTGAATTTCGCACCAGCGCCAGTACATCCGTTAAACAGGTCATTAAAAGTCATGGTATTGTTCCTTTTCAGTTTCGTTTCGTTAAAGCTAAGATACCACTATCCTGGTCAGTATGCAATGTTTAATTTTGCAAATTTACCAAAATGTTTTATCGCTTCCCGATCGTATGCTTTTGCAGCCTCGTATTCGTCACGATAGGAACCGATATGTTTAACCTTGCCGTCAATCTTTATCTGTGCAATGTAACGTATTCCAGTAGGTTGATCACGTACACATACACCCTTGAATCGACTGGTTGCTACTCTTCGTTTAGTCCGGTTCTGACAGTTTCGAGATTGATCCGCTTCACGCAAGTTATCAATCCCGTCGCCAGCCTCAACACCATTTTTATGATCAATCACATCAGGCAGTTTTCCGGTTGCAACGTAGTAGATGATTCGATGACGTAGATATCCTTTGCTTTTGAAATAAACGCGGGTATATCCTCCTTTAATCTTCGAACCTACTTCCTTTCCGATCAAGTCAGAACGTTTGTGTGACGTTCGTATAATTGTCCCCGTTTGTATATCAACAGAAACAGTTTTAAGGAATTCGTCAATTCCTTTCTGTTCTTCTTCGATTGTTCTTAGTCCGTTGTGTGACATAACACCTTCTTGATTTGTTTTGCTATAGCCTCGATGACTGGTATTGAAACAGAATTACCTGCTTGTTTATACGCTTGCATCTTGCTTTTGTTGATAATAAACGAATCTGGGAAACCCTGCAAACGAAAACACTCACGGGGAGTAAGTCTTCGGGGGTTCTTTCCTTCCTGCAATACCAGACATTGAACACCATCTTTATAGTAATTTGCAGTGATAGTCCCAGTGTGCGTAGAATCGCTTGTGACGGCCTGATAACCGAAACCCTTACCGTTTGCCTTATTTCGTTCCTTACGCTCTCTAAAGCCCTTCCATGCGTTATCTGACAGGGTGAACGAATCATCAGCATCTTCGAGGATGTCGCCTACGCGTGTAGGGGTACGCGGGGGAACCGGAAACGAAAAGAATACATCATCCAGGAAGCAGACAATAAACACGCGTTCCCGTCTTTGGGGTAGTCCGAAATCCTTTGTGTTCAGGCGTTGATAGAATACGTTATATCCTTCGGCCTCCAGAAGCCCGTAAATCGTTTTAAACGTCTTCCCCTTGTCATGGGTTAGCAGTTCAGGCACGTTCTCAAAGAACAACACACGGGGCTTTTTAGCGCGTATAATGCGGAGGATTTCGAAGAACACCGTACCGCGTACATCATCAAAGCCCAGTTTCAATCCGGCTTTACTGAACGCCTGACACGGGAACCCCGCGAGCAGGATATCATGATCCGGCACTTCGTTTTCATCAATCTGGAACAGATCACCTTGTAGGTTATCATTGCCCCAGTTTTCGATATATGTTTGCTGTGCGAACTTGTCGATTTCAGACGTTAAAAGGCATTCGACACCGCCGAATGCCTTATCAAATCCTAATCGAACCCCGCCCACACCCGCGCAGAGGTCAATTATTTTCATACGTCAAAATCAATCTCGTCAATTTTGTATGAGTTTTCGTCAATGTCCGCCCAGAGGGTTACATTAACATTTTTGCTATCTTCGTACAACTGGCGACCATCAATCCCGCCCGTGTAATTGCTTTCGGTACGTTCAGTAACTTCCAGACGGAGGCTATCGCGCATGATCTGAACAACAGCCTGTTCCAGTGTAACCGCGTCTGGGTTTTTGGTATCGCCCAGTACAATATCTTTAACGTTCAAAATAATATCAGTCATTAGTAAAACTTCCCGTAGGTGTTGAAATTTACATGTGTTGGGCTTGCTTCGTTGATACTGATTTCATAATCGTAATCCTCATTTGTTACGGAACGATCATGTTTGATAACATCAACGACATATACCCGAAAGAATGCATGATACAGAGCATCGCGGATCTTTTCAGCAAGCACCGGAGGCTCACTGTACAGGTTAATCATATCGGAAACAATATCCTCTACGCGAGGAATATCACGTTTCTCGATGTAACCCACATACAGATTTACATCTTTAACCATTAGTGCCACTCCGTTTCAATTCCGTGTCGGTATGCGTCAATCCCCAGTGGGGTAATCAGCAACCATGCTTTCGAATTATCGTGATAACCCGTTACTCTTCGAGCGTAACCTTTTTGAATCAGGGAATCACGCCCTGATTTGCTGGGTACGTCATTGAAATCTAAGTCTAGCACTTTAGTTGCGTATCCGTAAAGTTTATACAGAACATCAATTTCAGCGCCGGACAATTTAGGATACATCATTTGTAATACCCCACAACATGATCGCTGTATATGCGTTCGATGAAATCGTTCCAGAACTCGCGATCAACTTCTTTCGGATATGTTGAAATCGCTGCAAGGCGTTCGACTTCGCCCATAACTTCTTCCAGTTTTTCCTGTACGGTTGCGAACGGTACGCCGCCAGCTTTAACCAGTTTCAGGAATGCGCTATCAGGCAGAGGATAAACGATATCACCATCTTTGTAAATCTGGATCAACTGCATACCACCGCGCAACGCGTGACTTAATGCTTTCCAGTCGATACCGTTGTTGGCTTCTGCTTGTCGTGCGCGTTCTCCGTATTCATCCCAGAGTTTATACACAGACTTACGCATTTCATCGGCTTTGATCGTGAACTGGAATTTACGCCCCAGCACTTCATAGAAGTCCTGACAACCAGATTTCATTGTCGTGTCGGTAACGAATCGGCAGAACTCGTTTGTAGGGAAACGATCCTTGATGTCAGACACTTTCACTTCACGCGTATAGCGTTTCATATCTGGCGTGAATTCCTGAATACCACCGATCGTTTCGGTTTCTTTCAGTACATCGACAACTTCGCGCAGTGCAGCCAGTCGGGAACCCTTCACGCCATATTTCGCGGCTTGCTTACGAACATAACCGAACAAGCCAGTTAGTTCAGTGGTGTAAAAACGCCAGCGGTTAGCGCGGATATACTGCCAGATTTGAGAGTTAGCGATCAGCTTGTCATCCGAAGCGTGAAGCATATCGAGCGCTACGGTATCACCATCACACGCAAGACTAATGAACTTAGTCAGACTATACAACTGACGGTCAACGTCGTCTACGGTGTTTTTAGAGCTTTTATCGCCTGTGCTGGTGTCAATAGTCTTCGGGGCTTTCCCCAGGAGAATATCGCGCGGGTGCGGGAGAAAGATCCCTTTATAGTCTTTGTCGCTTGTCGGTGTGTTCAGTCCGTACAGGTGAGAACCGAACACGGTTTCCATTACAGTTTTCAAAATTCAACCCCCAGGGTTTTTGCGATACCGCGCAGTTCAGCGGTAGTGATATTTGGTACACGCGTTACATGTCCACGACCGAACGCGTCTTTGATTTTATCAGTAAGTTCGATACGGTACAAATGTTCTTTGTATTCGTCTTCGCTATGATAACCCTGTGTATGATTATTCCAGTCATTAGCGCTACCTGTTTTTCGATCAAGTCGCTCAACACGGAAATCTTTAATATCGGTGATATTTGGATCTTCCGACGCATACAGGTATTGACGGGCAACCTTGATCACATACAAGGTGCGAGGTCGTGGGGTTTTGTGATGACTGTATCGACGAATACCAGGATCAAACAGGGTATCACCCACTTTCACATCAGTTAAATCTATCATTTCATTTTCCAACGTTTTGACTTTTCACAGTAGAACACCGGAAGACGTGCCAGAACTGGCTTCACTACGTCTTCCCCTGTGTTCGTGTTATGAACCACTTCGATCGTAAGGGATTGCCCTTCGGACGGCCTTACAATGTCCAGTTCCAGGATCTCACGATTACCCTTTGTATTGATTTCCGCTACGTAGTAATCGTGCCCGTTGATGTTTACGACATCACCCATAATAACGCTAATTGTGTGAATCATGAGTATGCAAACTTAATTTTAACATTCAGGGAATCCAGCAGGATCGCGTCACGTCCATCAATGACGGTTAATCCCATGTATTTGTTATCGTCTGCGCTCTTACGGGAGTACATGCGACAAACCAGAGAACCATCTTGTGCGATGTATTCAACATGGTATTCACGGCGTTCTGACGTGAAGATGTCTCCAACAACAACCGGACGATCGACGGGTTGGCGTTTAGTCCCTTCATAGGACAGTTTGCCGTTGCCGTCTACGGCACATTCGATGCCTTTATGCGTGACACTCGCAACAGTGACAGGCTCTACAGTTCCACCGATTAACATTGCGGGTTCTTTGGTTCCCAGTTTCATCACCAGAGTTTGACGGATGCTACTAGACATTGGTTCGGTAACAAACACATAAACCATATCATTTTTATCACGCGCAACTGATTGTAAGGTAAAATTCTTTGTACCTACAGAACCTGTGTGTTTGATTCCCACACGATTACCAGGTTCCAGCGCCATACGACATTTTACATCAGAGATACCGCTAAGGGTTGCTACTTTCATGATTTATTCCTCTCAAATTCATCATCAGATTTCCAGTACACGTTGAAGTTACGGCAATCGTGATCAGAAGTCAACGTATATTTTTCATTTGTTTTTTCGTCTACGATAACCAGCGTTTCATTCTCAACCGATTTAACACCATAAACGAATACTTTATCACCGCGCTTATTCAGGAACGCGTCACCTTTTTCAATCAACTGCCAGCAGTTGACGGGTAAACCACCCGCACAGATCGGACGGTTTACGAGGCAGTAAGGACGTTTAATCATTTAAATTCTTCCATTGCATAGGAAGTAAGATCTTTGAAATACCTTGCGGTGTTGCCTTCTGGGTTGTTTGTAATCTCCATCAGGATAACAGCACCATCAACTCCTGCTTTCTTAGCCATGAATGAAATGGCTTCGGTAGCAATAATCGTTGCTTTCATAACATCAGCTTTAGAAACGTTGATCGTATTCATTTTTTCTTCCTTTTCATTATTCATGCGGTATGTGTATATAATACAAAAGCCCTCACGCGAACGCAAGGGCTTTTTTAATCTTTTATCAGAGTCCCGTGAAAGCTACAACGATTTGATAGTGGTCATCGAAGAATTCCCCTTGTCGTTGTACGACCTCATGTAAGGGCATCCAGAACGCCTCTAACGCATCGTCAGAACCGCCCATAATGCGGGGCAGACTACCATCATTGTTAGGCTCTAACTTGATGTACTGCGCCACAGTCGGTTTTGAGAAGTATACGGAACGTTTCGGATGATCGAACAGCATCGAATTACGGATTGAACCACGGATAACCTTTTCAGGAACTTTGATCCGCACCTCTTCGAGCAGTTCACGGATCGCACAATCCAGGAACGTTTCATTTGCGTTTTTGTGTCCGCCAGGAAGGGCTAACGCGTCTTTACCTGGTGCGAACTTACGACGAATTACCAGCAGGTGATTGTTACACACAACCACACTATCACCCGTGCAGCAGTTTAGCGCTTCTGGGTATGGGTAGTTTTTGAATTTCTCCAATTCGCTTTCCCATTTCTCGTATTCGTAGTACAGTCGCCAAAATGTATCCGTCATCATCCATGAATTGATATAACTCACAGTAGACGAAGGAACATAACGAGATAGTTTCTTATCCCATCCATTCTTATGCAAAAAGATGGTTGGTCGCAAATCGGTCGCAGATAAATCTTTCCCGTCAACCTTAACTGGATCTACCGGAACATGAGTCCATCCAAACGCTTTCAGCCAGTATGAATCAGCATCCTTTTCGTAACCATAGATCGCGATGTTGTCGCCTTTGGTTTCGTCGATTGCTGTACGAACAGAGGTTTTCCATTTTTCTTCGTTGTAAAGATAATCAGGAATATGAGCAAATTTAACACGACAAACATCTTCGTATTTGTATTCAGTCATCAGCCACGAAAAGATCATTCTTTCGCGTTCGTTCGCTGTCAGAGGGTTTAAAACGTTAGGGTAAGCATATGCTGAACCCAGAAGGATGTAAACGATCTTTGCTTCTTCGAGTGCTTTACGCACCATTGCTGCATGACCATTATGGAAGGGTTGGAATCTGCCAATTACGACAGCTTTATCAAATTGTTTCATAACGTGCTCCACGTTTAAAGGTTAATCATAAAACAGACGCAATCACCAATACACCAAGAAAACCGCCAATAAAGCCGAAGAATAGCGAAATGAAGATAGTAAGGATGATCTGTTTTATGTTCATTGTAGTATTCTCGTTCGGAGAAAGCCCCCGCTCTGGGGGCTTTAAACCCTTATTTACGAGAATCGAAAATCACTTTACCAGCGTAATCAGAACCCATGACAGTTTGAGGTACGCCGCCCTGATATTTGTCCGCGATGGTCTGCTGAACATCAAGTTCTTTCCAGCGGATCATTTCTGGGGTGATTGTGCGTTGCAGAATGGCGTTTGCTTCGGCTTCTTTCTTAGCCGCATACAGACGGGCATCAGCATCACGTTCGTTAGCCTGTGCAGCGTTGCTACGGGCTTCTTTGTCGGCTACTGCCTGAACAACTGCCTGTTGAGCGATTTGCTCTTTACGAGCAAGTTCTGCTTTTTCTGCGTTCACCTGTTCTTCACGAATTTTCGTGTTTTCAACCTGCTTCTTAATCGCTTCCGGCAGGTCGATATCCTGCAAGAATACCTGTTTCACGGTGTAACCGTAAGGACGGGCATACTCTTCTACTTCCTGCTGAATTGCGATCTGTAGCTGGCTTTGAACTTCTGCATTATACAGATCCTGTGCTTTCGGTACAGATTTACCGAACTCACGGACGGTAGACAGAAGTTTTTCAGTCACGTACTTATCCAGCGCCTGATCCTGACTACCCGCATTGATACGGTTGATCGGGGCTTTGCTACCATCGAACTGTAACATCACGGTCATATCCACAGTGGATTTGAATTTATCCTGGGACGGAACCTGCAATTTGTCAAACTTCATTGCGATGTCTTTGGTGTTGAACACCTCGAAATCAGCCAGTGGATTTACCAGGTGGAAACCAGGCAGAACAGGCTTCGGTGAAACTTTACCCATGAAGGTTTGAGTTTTTACCGTACCATCCTGAACGATAGTGTACGAGTTCGGAACCAGCCACAGAGCGGCGATTACGCCCAGAGCGATCAGTGTGGTTTTCTTCGGGTTGTTTACGATAGTGTTTAAGTTCATCATTATTTCCATTGGGTTTATGTTTCAATTCGATAGTTATTCTATCATCACTTTTTCGCTTGTCAAACTCTTTTTAAGAAAGTTTTGTCAGCTTGTAAATCGTTTGATAGCACAAGCCTTTGATCTCGTCCAGGACGTTCTTCAATGAACTATCTACTGAATCATAGATTTCGTTGGCTTCATCGGCTATTTTACGGAGATACGCGACCGTGTCAAGCACATTTTCTGTTTTTAATACGGGTTTGTATCGACCAGTAATGCCTATATGGATTTCGGTGAATTTATCAACCAAATCCTGCATATCTTCGTAAAACCCTTCAAATGCTTTATGCTGTGAATATGAACCAGTCGCAAAATGTGCGCTGTGCATATAGGTTACAGACATTAAGCAAGTGCCAATAAAGGCATCAATTTTACTCGCGGTATCGCGTTCTGTTACTTCGTTAAACGTCTGCATCTTCATCCCTTATGAACGATGAATAGCGGCGAATTCACTTGCAACCCGTAGCCCTAAACGTTTACATTCGGGTTCGGATTTACATTGCTTCTGCTGCCATTTTCGTTCCATGTAATTATAGAATAGTTCACTGGTATTTACGCTGGGAGGGATGGTGTCAAGATATACCTGTAGCGCCGCATTGATATAGTAATCGAACTCTTTGGCGACTACTGACCTATCATCAGCATGTGATGACGGAGACAAGATTAACAAACCAAACATCAGCGCTTTAGATATGCGTTTAATGTTCATAAGCAATTCTCTACGTGCTTACGGATCAACAATAGATCCGTTCCTGTATATATTTATAGCAAAAAAGGGGCGAATCGCCCCTTATGTAAAATTAGTCTAAAAATACATCAAGTTATCTCATACCAGCATAAGCTACGCTCAAAAGCGCGGATCTTATTTGCGTTCTCGATATTTTCATCCCATCCAATTACGCCAGCTTTCATCCGGCGTAATTCCTGACGCATTTTAGCGCGTACTTTCGAATCAATCTTTTTCACAGCGATTGAAAGCATCGCGGAGATATCACGATGAGCTTTGTTACCGTCGCGATTCAGGTTTTTATCGAACCGGATATATGCGCAACCTGATTTGTGTTTCCAGTTGGTTGTATACCAACGTAAACCATCAGGACTTTCCCCGTGCTGTGCATAATACTCTGAAAATGCTTTTGTCTCTTCGATCTGTTCGATGGAAGACTTATCACGGACTGGAACATATTTCTTACGGTAAGTACGGCTCATAGTGTTCTCCTTTGTTTGTCTGAATACACCTTAACAGTTCAGGCCCACAGTATCAAGAAGTTTTTCATGATAATGTTTGCGACAGAGCGAAACGTATTTGTCTTCGGCTCCGATCTCAACCTGCGCCCCTTCGGTTACGAAGTTGCCTTGTGCGTCGATACGTGCAACCGTAGTTGCTTTACGTCCACAGTGACACATTCCCCGCAGTTCTCGGATCTCGTCTGCCCAGGCCAGCAGCCAGTAAGAACCCTCGAACAGATTCAACTGGAAATCAGTACGCAGACCATAGGCCATAACGGGGATTTCAAGTTCATCGACAACACGACACAGATCGAAAACGTTTTTCTTCGAAAGGAATTGCGCCTCGTCAACGAAGATGCAAGCAATTTTATTCCGGCGCTGGATGTCCCAGAACAGATCCATATCAGGTGCAATCAATTCACACTTTTCATTCAGCCCGATACGCGAACTCACTGTGTTTGATGTGCGGGTGTCGATCGCTGGCTTATAGATTACAACGCGCATACCGCGCTCTTTGTAATTGTGCGCGTCCGTCAACAGTCGCGCACTCTTTCCAGCGTTCATTGATGCATAGTGATAATACAGTTTAGCCAATTGTAAACCATCCGTTACCCATGAGTTTTTTGTTATGTCGAGCAAGTTGCACTTTGATTTCTGGCATCTGGATCGCAATATCATACTCTTCTTTCGTCATAGTATGATTTGCGCAACCCATACACCCGCACACCTGCGCGTTACACCAACGGAGTGTTCCGTATGTCGCAATCACTTTCATTGCTTTAGCTTTGATTTTGTCAGTCATGATTAGCTCGCTCCACCGCTACCGCATCACGAACAGCATCGGTGATTTCATTTTCAACGAAATCCAGGATATCCGCTGTAATGTCGTCGATACAGGATTGATTGTAGTTGCGTGAATCAGGATCATCATCTTCGGCATAATCCTGATACGCTTCGCCCAGTTGTTTCAGCTTGTGTTTTAACAGCTTTTGTTCTTGCGGTCTCATGATAAATCCGCCTTATGTGGATCAACCGATGGATCGAAGTGAACAACGATGATCGGGTAATCTCCCGTACACTCGTCAATAATAGCGCTAATACGCAGCCAATCGCCCCCAGCAAGCCCCGCACCGATAAGAGGGGTAATGATAGGCAATTTTTCAGGAAACGCACTGGCGCGTTCTACGGCGCTCACAAAGCATGACCGGATTGCATCATAATCCACTTGTGGGCCAGCACCCCAGAATTTAAACTGGGTATAGGCATTGAAGACAATCTGACCTTCTTCCGTCATGTAGATGGAGTTAGTGCCTAACTTCCGTTGATCGCCTTTCATCGTCAGTGCATCAATTTTGAACGCACCAGGGATTTTGTGCTTCACTTCTTTAGCAATACCCGCGCCCATGTTGCAATAACAGTTACACCCATGAATCAAGTGTACTTTTCGTTTCAGGAACAACTCTACAGCGTTCCCTTTGATTTCTTTAATAATCATTTTCATCACCTGTATAGTGGCGGTAAGCCAGCACAGCCAGCCCCGCGATCACAACCACAACACACATTAAGATATAACCTGTGTTCATTTAAATTCATCGTCCCATCTTTGCCACGCTTCCAACTCGTCATCATATACAGGGAACGAGCTTTCGTTTGGCTTTTTAACGTAATACCAGATAATGATTGCAGCAGCAATCACACACCCATAAAAGATCACTAATCCCATCATCAGTATAATCCTATGCCAGCAACATATTCATCAACCAGGTAAGTACGGAGTTTTTCACAACGTTCCTTATTTGGCGCATTGGTACAGAGGTTCATCATTGGTTCAGACTGTAAAAACTCATGCAGTTTAACCAACTTCTGACGCTTGAAGAGGTGCGCGTTTTCTTCGCCCCACACATAAGCCGCGTCCAGTTGTTCAGCGATTACCTGTTCACATACCGCAACGTCTTTAATGTCGCGATGGTTGCAGAGTTCAGAAAGGCGGTTGTCTGAAATATCCGCATACGCGAAACCAGAAACTAAAGTCAACAGCAGCGCAAGTTTTTTCATGATTACTCTCCCAACACGTAAACAAAGCGGTCTTCGATTGCATCGTTAACACATTCGTAAATTCCTCCAGCGCGTACCGCTTTACGAATGCCAGATTTTACGATGTTCATGATCTCTATGTGGCTACCCCATACATTCAGATTGAAGTATAGGTCACATTCGATCGGATAGTCTTCTATATCGCGATACACATCATCGCTTTCATACACAAACAGTTTGCGCTTTTCTTCACCGTATTCGAAGTAAATGTTAAATGCTTTCATACTGTCTTTATCAACAGTGATTTGGAGAAT
This sequence comes from Flagellimonas marina, assembly GCF_042651185.1. Taxonomy (NCBI): domain Bacteria; kingdom Pseudomonadati; phylum Bacteroidota; class Flavobacteriia; order Flavobacteriales; family Flavobacteriaceae; genus Flagellimonas; species Flagellimonas marina. The sequence goes on from NZ_JBHSCL010000010.1 coordinate 154,501, forward strand.
TTTAACATTAGGTTGATTTTTTAGTTCGGATAGAACTGATTGGATAACACTCAATGCGTTTCGTTTAATGAGACCGCATTTTCCTACAATAACTCGATGTGATGTACTCATGATTTAATCCTCAATAGTTGGTACACACATAATAAAAAAGCCCCTGCGAAATTGCAAGGGCTTTTTATCAGATAATGCGTTTTTCTTCTAACAGCTTCGCGGTATGGTTAACCATGCGAGCATAATCACGGGCTTCTTTCTTAGAATACTTGAACCCCGCGTTGTAACTCGCAAGCGCCTTTTTCAAGTCGCCTTTGTGGTAATCAAGCCAGTATTCCAGTTCGTGAAGTGCGTACTTGGAACCACCCCGAAGGGTTTCGAGCTTATTGATTACTACGCGTTTGGAATATGATTTATCCATTCGTGCGGACGCGCTACGGGCTGTTACTTGAAAACAACCATAAGCATGATGATTCTTTTTGCCTTTCCCCACGTTCTCACATGCGCGAGACTCGATCCAGGCAATAGCCGCTAAATGATATCCCAAACGTTTCGATGTTTCCGATTCAACTGGCTTTGCAGTTTTGCGATCGTATTCGTTACCGATCCTGAAAGCGTACTCCAAAACCTTTTTCTGCTTTGGTGTAATATCATCCAATTCCTTAACATAGCTGGGGGCATTGGCTGGCGCTTTCTTCATTACTGTTGCTTGTTGTAGCGGTAAAGTTGACTTCACAGAAGGGAGTGTTTGGATAAACTCTCCTAACGGATCAGTCGCCGCGTTGCCAGAAAAAGAGCATAAGAAAATGCTGGCAGCAAAGATAATTTTCTTCATTGTAATACCTATTTGTAACAAGAGAGGGCTATGATACCCTCGTCTTATTATTTATGCAACGATTTTACGCTGTTTTGCTTCGGTCAGCTTTTTCTCGATGAATTCAGCAATGTTATAGTTTGAAATTGACGCAATCGGATCGTACAGCGCTATGATTTCATCAAACGATACCCGAACCACATGTTTAAAGTGAACGCTCCAGCTAGTCGTAAAGATTTCGCTATTGTTGAACCCACAATCAGGGCTGAACATGGCGCGATATTCGTACCCTGTGTATTCTTTCAAACGGTTTGCGCTGTGCGCGTTGCTGGTGATCAGGAATTTCCCTGTGTGAGTCTCAATCACGAAGAAATAACCCAGACGTTCTTTATTGTCCAGCATCGTTTCAAACTTACGATTGTTTTCTTCGCGCTCAACACGGGTTTCGATCATCTTCCAGACCTGTTCATATTCAGGCCAATCATGCTCGACAACAACCCCTTTTATGGGTTCTTTGCCTTGCTCTTTACGATAGCGATCAATTTTATTCACTACCGCAGAGAGAAGCAGTTTGTCGCTATCACTTAACGCGACATCAATATCCGCATATTTAAACACTGCATAACGTTCTTCGCGTTTCATACTACTACATCCTTATCACAGACCGGACACCGGATCACACGATACACATCACGACCGCCAGTGTAATCAGTTGATACCTTTTCTTTGACATCCTGCGCAGTGTATGACAGAACAGCACCACAACGACAGGCAGTTTGTTTTGGGGTAATGCTTACAACTTGAACCATAATAACCTCACAAAAATAGTTTCACTTCGCTACCGCATTTCGGGCAGACGATATGTTTTTTCACGATGTAATCAGCAGCACGGAAGAAACCGTTGTAGAACACTTCGTTTTTCTTCTGTACATCAGACAGTTCATACTCTAACCCACTTTTGCAGTTAGCGCAAACGGTAATTAGCTTTGGACTGATAATAACGTTGATCATGTATACCTCACGAAAAAGGGGCCGAAGCCCCCTTGATCAAAAATTGTCTTCAACAAAAGCTGCAAGTCGCCCACGATATACGGTATCCAGGATCACATGACTTGAATGACCGTACTCTTTAAGTTTTTCAACCGCATACACAAAGCCGTTGTTAACAGCAGTATTGCGCGGGTTGTCAATCTGTTTAATGTTCCCGCATAGTATCAGAAGGGTGTTCTCACCGCAACGGGAAATGATGGATTTGATTTCGTGATTGCTCAAGTTTTGACATTCATCAACAATCAGAACCGAACCTTTACCCGGATCAGGATGCCCGATTGAGCGCCCACGGAAGTAATACAGGCTAGGGAACTGGACAACGTTTTTCTCCAACAGCCCTTCTACGTATTTGTCAACTTCCGGTTGATCCTTAAACAGAATGTTCAGGCTCGTAATACATGGTTCTACAGCAGGACGCAGTTTTTCGCCAAGAGTACCAGGTAAGAACCCGATTTCGCCCGACAGAGGGCTATCTGCCTTGACATACATCAGGTTTGCGAAGTGTCCCGCGTTTACCATGTGCATTGCACCAGCAACAGCCAGCATGGTTTTACCTGAACCCGCCGCGCCCATGATGGTCACAACGTCATTGTTTTTGTCCAGAATAGCATCAACGAATGACGCTTGCAGAGCATCGCGAGGCTGGATTGTTTTCATCAGCTTACGCTTTAACGCCTGTTCGTGCTTAATAGGCAACACTTCAAGCTGAAACTCTCCAGCATTCACCACACGCCCTACAATCTCACCACACGATAGAATGTATTGGTTAGGGTAGAAATCCGCGTCAGGAAGCGATGAATACGTTATAACGGCAACAGGCCCGACATACTCCAGGACTTCAACAGTTTCCCAGAACAGAGGCAGGTCGATATAACCTGAATACAACACATCACTATCTTTCAGCGAGTCATCGCCAGTGTATTGAAGAACCGAACAACCTTTAGACATCGCGATCAACAGCATGTTAATGTCACGAGTCACCAGAGTTGCGCCCTGCTGAATACAAGTTGCAATGATCCGCGCATCCTGTTTATCCAGAGGGAATTCTTCGGTGCCGTCATAATCGACGATTTTCAGTGTTACGCTTTCCGGTACTGCTGGGTTCGATAAGTTTAACGAAACCCCTGTTTGGGTAATTGCTTCATAATTTTGTCCCAGGATTGCTTTGGACAAAAGCCGGATCGCCAGTCGTGCTTCATGAGCGGTTCGCTCTTTGCTTTTCAGGTGATCCAGTTCTTCCATCGTTGCAGCGGTGATAATGATTTCGCTGTCAGGTTCGATGTAAGAATAGATTGAATATGGGTTACTAATCAAAACATTGGTGTCTAATACGTATTTTGACATACATTAACCTTATGTGGTTTCGTTAAAAAATGTGCCGAAAACCTCTTTCGCTTTCCGGTCATAAACGGCTTTTGCTTCTTCTGGAGTGGTATAATACCCCAAAAATTTTCTTTTTCCATCTATGTTTATCTGCGCTTTATACTTCCCATTTGCTTTGTGATAAGAAACACCTTTCAACCCCGTACTGCTGTTTGAATTACATTTCTTTTTCATCGCGTTTTGTTGGTTCGTCGCTTTCTGTAGATTTCTTGCTGTATCTCCATTTTCAACACCATACACATGATCTACGATAGGAGGAAGATAACCATTCTCAACGTAAAACACTATTCGGTGTCGCAAATACATAGAACCTTTAAAATGAATTTGGGAATACTCGTTCTTGCTTCCGGCTTCACTTCCAGGAGACATAGGGCCGCGCTGAATTTTCCAATACACTTTTCCCGTAGATGTATCAACATCTACATAACTCAGAAGAGACTCAATCCCTTGAATCTCTTCCTGTATGGTTCTTGATGAATAACCATGACTTTTCATTACATACCCAAACGGATAATATGGATATATGGGAACGGGTGAAGATGACTTGAACGCATACACAAGGTCAGTGTTTTTGCCAGTTCAAACCGTTCGTCGATCGTCATGTCGCATTCATCGAAAATCAGGTTGATTGCCTGATACTTGATCATTTGTCCACGGAAAATGGTATTCAGATCTTGTTTTTTCGACAGAATGAAAGACGAATCATCTCCCTTATCCAGTCCATGTTCTGTCGCAGCACAAATACCCATTTGCTTTGTCGGTGCAACGTAGATATTCAGTGTCCCTTTCGACTGCTTGATGATATCGAAAGCCGCTTTGGTTTTACCCGACATCCGGCCCATATCCAGCGCAGTTTCGAAGATAGACACACCGCCGCATTCTTGCCCCCAACGCCCATCAATGATTCGCGCAAGGTGCAGGTTACGTGACTGCTTTACAGCGTCAACATAGAATTGTGAAATCATGTTGTCGCCTTATGCAAGTTCAACGTGTGGTGCGTCGATAAATTTCGTTTCAATCGGAAGGTTTGGATCGTTCTTCCAGTTGATACCGTAACGCAGTTTTACGCCCTGTTCATCAGCGGCTTGTTTCACTGCATTCAGGACAGGCAACCACACTTTCGGGTTAGTCTGCCAGCCAGCAGGGAGAACGCTAGGATACAGATCCACAGCATCACCAGTGATGTGTTTTGAGTTCATGGTCTGGGAAACACCCTTGCGGACGTTTTCGCGCTGTTGCTCTACGGTGCGCAGACCTTCGCGTACACCAAAATCAACAGGTGAGAGTTCCAGAGCACGTTTTACCACCTTAACCAGTTCCGGCTTCACGCCTTGCAGGTTGTTCAGGCTTTTCTGACTAAATTTAAACATACATACCTCTTTATGAAAATACCCTATGGGCTACACAGGGTATTTACGGTTTAAGAGGCGCAACGTTTTACATGTAACCCCAAATTGCATCTTCCGCGCGATCGCGTTTCCAGCGAATCGTCATTTCAACACTCTCCTGTTTGTCATCAGGAGGAAGTTTATCATTATTGATTTGTTCAATATATGCTTGCGCATCTGCTTCGCTACGGAACAACGCATGGAAATTATAATGGTTGCGCCCAGTTACGTTACGATCATCCAGAGAGAATTGACCTTTATTTTCCCAATCATCATACACAGTGATTCCGTTAACAAACAGCCCCAGCCCACGATGTTCACGCGGGAAGCCAGTGATGATATGTTTTCGACCCATCTGTGCCTTTTCACCAGTGATACTGATTACTTCGTACAGGATTGCGCCAGGTTTGATATCTTTCAGGACAGCACGTTTTTCAAAAGCGTTCATAATGTATTCCTCACAATTGGTTTTCATATACAGATTATCACAATCTGGTTTGGTGTCAACAAGGTTTATCGTTTTTCGACGGGAAAGTTAACTGGAACAAGCGATCGTGTAATCCCTCGATACGCTCATACGCTTGTTTCAGGATCGTCTTATCTTCTGGGTTCGTTGTCTCGATACAGATCAGTTCGTCCGAGTCGATAGCGATCACATCATCCATCAGTGAAGCGAATATGTTCACGTCAGGGTGCGTCAATTCCTTTATCTCCGCTTCCATTCCGTCATGCTGGGATAACAGTTCGATAATATCGCGCTGTAGATCTCCCTGGTACGGGAATCCGGTTTGAAGATGATTGATAATTCTTTCTGCTTTGGTCATATTTCACCTACAAAAAAGCCCCTTTCGGGGCTGGGATTAAATGTCTTTGCACTGACAAACACCGTATTTGGTGAAAGGCTTGTCACCGCTCAGGTAAGACCAGAAATCACAAGCCTGTTCAGCGGTTTCGAAGATTGCAGCATCATAGAAGCCGTGTTCTTCGTTACCATCTTTATTGAGGAACACAGGAAGCCAGCTTTGCGGTTTGTAGCAGTCAGTAACAACTACCCAACCTTCTTTCGCTTTCATTGCTTCTTTGTTCGCTTCAACCATTTCCAGCATTTCGTTCAGTAAGTTCATTTTAATCCCCTTGTTTATCTGTTTCGTTGTCTACGAGAGAGATATTATCACAACGGGGATTAGTGTCAACAGTTATTCGAAACGAATTGTGCTATTTTTGAAAAACATTCCAGAGCACACAGATCCTTTGATCTGCTTTCCGTTCACACCAGTTGCTTCGAATCCGGTTGAGTAGGTGTCTTTTTCTGAACATGCAAACCACTTATAGCCCGTGAACTGGATGTTCGTATAACCCTGTGCTTCCAGGATACGCTGTGCCTCTTTCTCGTCAGTACAGCTTGACTGCAAGAACACAACAACGACAACCATCAAAATACACACAACAATTTTCCACATAATTTATACTCTTTTAAGGTTAGTTTTGCTGGCTTCGATCCAGCTTACTTGGTTAGATCCAATATCACCCAGACATACAGTTGTATGACTAAATGTGTTCGGTAAAGAAACACCATCAGGAGATAACAACAAATCATGTACACTTACGCTGGTTGCATACAAATAACCACCGGACGTATACAGTGTTTTTATGAAATCATATGAATCGTTGGGCCACTTGAAACGGTATTTCTGGTTCCAGAGTTCAACTTCATGCACATCATATTCATCGAACAGGGGATCGTTGCCCTTTGTCGCTTCGTAAAGCGCACCGCGCCATTCAACTAAATCCGCTTCGATATCACTTACACAAAACTCTTCTTTTGCGCTAAGTTTATCAAGCATCATTTCAATAGTGCGGATAGCCATGCTTAATTCACGATCGAGTTTCATACAATACCCTCTTCTTCGAGCACTTCCCAGATCAGGCGATCCAGGTGCATCAGGTTCCACATAACGGAGTCATACGAACCCAGCGAGCGGGAGTAAATCACTCCCCATGAACGATAAGCCTTTTGGAATGATTCAGCACTGTTTTCATCGTGCGGCATATCGTCACCCGAAGCGATCAGCAGTTTCAGAACCATCAGGCTATTGAGCGCCTTTGGCGTGAATTCCTGTTCGCTTAACTTCATCGCGTACCGTTCGATGATCGCGATTGACTTCGGATCTTTAATACGCCCATCTGTACGACGCGTTTTAAACGCGCTCATTAATTCATCAACTACGGCGGCACACTTCATATGCTTCATCCTTTTCCTGTACAGACATCCGATTATAGCGGATCTCTTCGCGCTGTTCAACTTCTCTCACGGCTTCGGCTTTCTTTTCAGCGGTCAGTATGTGATGTACTACAGCGTTTCGGATTCCCCAGAGATATTCAATCATCTGCATATCTTCAACGGTGTGATAGCCTTTCGCATCACATTCAAATACAATTTCATCGCGTTCTGCCATTGCCACCTGTGCGGTAGAAGGACAAATAACCATTCCAGAGTATTTTTCAATCAACGATTCCAGTGTACGCGGTTTTGCTGGAATGTCAATAGATACCGGAACCATTCGCATCGTTGAATCATTATGGGATTGATAAATCATCAGAATGTGATCTCCGCAAACTGCATTCTACGCTCAATCGCATGGATAGCGTTATCACGCTGTTCTTTGTTTTCATATCCAGCCCAGGTAATCGGGGTTGAACAAATCAGGTGAAAAGTGATTGCTGGGTGTCTCTTCCCTTCAACAACGATTGTTGCATCATCTTCGATCCAGGTTACGTGATCCAGATTGACTGGATAGTTTCTTACGGTAACAGATTCACCAACCAAAGGCGACACGTCCAGAATATCACGATCACGAACGTATGATTTAATACGAGATACGATTAACATTATTTCAACTCCACTGCATATACATCGGTTTCAGGGGCTTTGTGTACGCGCATATCTTTACCACATACAGCATAAGCCGGACAGTTACGGCAACCGTTATGATCCTTGTTGCCCGTCAGTTCTTTACGGAACTGTTTTGTTTTCGGGTGTTCCCAGATATCCTTCACAAAATCTTCGGCTTCCAGAACATCCAGACCTTCTTCCCAGCCACCTTCAACCCAACGTTCGGTAAACGAGCAAGGGAAGAACTGACCACGTTCATTAATGTAAGAGCTAAACATCGTCGCTTCACAGTCTTCGGCGTATTGCTTGTACTGTTCGAAGTTCGGGTGTCCCTCCATCGCTTCAACGAAAGCGGGGGCTGAACAGCTATCGAATCCAAATCCTACACCAGAATCGAGGCAATATTCAACAAGTTTTTTATACTGTTCGCGGGTAACGGTGTCCCAGTTCTTACCGCGTCCCTTTTGTTTCAGTCCCAGGAACACGATCGCGTTGACTTGTTTCAGGCGCGGATCATTCTTCACAGCGTCAACCACGTTAAACGCATCATCGTAGGTTTTCGAGCTAACCATGAAGTGAAGGTTGATTTGCTGTTGTCCGGCTTCTGTCAGGTTCGCTACTGAATCGAAAGCGACATCAAAGCCAGCGTGTTTATAAACCGATACCGCAACAGCCCCAGCAACCGCCGCTAAACGCGCTGCAACGTCTTTTGATACATCAGCAATGGTAAGGTTCGGCACAATGCCTTTAGAACGCGCATACGCCATCATATCGAACATATCAGGGTTCGTTACACCTTGTGCGTCAGCACCGAGGGCGCATTGAGTCAACCAGGGCATTTTGTCGATGATTTTTTTGAAGTTGGCAAGATCCATGTTGAACCCGTTCGGGTTATTGGACTTGTAGCAGAACCCGCAGAGTTTACCCGCTGGCCCGTTGCATTTGGTAGTGATCTCGATATCGAGAATTTCGGGGAATGGTGCGTATTCTGGATCGTGGGAATATGTTGCACCCCAGCGAGCGAATTCACCGGTATCAACGTTGAAATTATAGTTGTAGAACTTCGAGCGAGCGAAGCGCATATTACCGTGTTGATAGATGAACAGGGACGGCGCTTTGATGCTGGTAACGATATCAACAGATTTCATAATATAATTCTCAAAATTTAACGTGGGAACGGAAAACAGCGCGAGCAAGGCTTTCGTTGTCGAACGGTATCGACTGGTGTTGCTCTTTTCTGTCAATGTTAACGCGCCAGAACTCACTAGAACCGTTTTCTGTGGAGTAATGCAACAGCGTTACCGTTTTATTCTTTTCCAGGAAGGTGCGTTTGTCAATCTCTGTTTTGATTGTGTGTTGCATCATTTTATACTCCGTTTCAGTTTACGTTCGTCAGCCAGTTCTTTTTTGTACGTTTTGATGTACTTCCCGTTAAGGGTGCGAAGCTGTTGGAAAACCTTGTTGCACAAAGCACGTTTCGCTTTGTATTCCGGCGTATTACGGATTGATTCGATCGTCATCCCCATTTCGTTTTTAGGGTATGCGCTCAACTCCGCGCCGATCTCTCTGTACCAGTTGCTTAACTGATCACGCTGTGCTTTGTACTCTTCAAAAGTTAACATTATAACTGATCTCCGTAATCTTTCGCTGCATCTTCGGGGGTTGCGTCCAGTCGGTAAAGCTCAACAGCTAACGGGCTGGGTTTGATTTCGCGGTTCAGGATCTCACTGATACCGCGAAGGAATTCGATATAAGGACGGAATCTCATTTGATACGTACCGCGTTAAAAGCCTGGTTGCGCAGTTCATAAGCCTGTTCAAGCTGTTCAGTAGTGAACAGAGGGCTATCGGTATTAGTGGTGAAACTGCAAATGGTTTTGTGATCCGCGTTGACTTCTTCAACAACGATTTCGTAACCCCAGATCCCACTGTACTCACATTTCACGTTCCGGTACTTGATGTAAACTGCTGCAACATCTTCTTTTTTGTAGTTCCGGCTTTTGTAGATGATTTCCATGATTTCCTCCTTTGTTTCGATGTGTGTAATATAACAAAAGCCCCTGGCGGTTGCAAGGGGCTTTTTAAACAAAAAGTGCTATTTTGTTTCTTCGAGGATTCGAATGATTTCGGCGCGGGTGATCGGATGTTTTGCCAGCTCACGGATCGCGTGATCAACGTGTATCTTACACATCAAAAACTTCTCCCCGCACTTGTCGCATGTTGCATACATATCGCCATGTATACGCCCGATCCCATCGGTTACAGAATGATGCATCCACGCGTAAGGAGTTCCCCGCATCCATCCGGTAGCAACATGTTTACATTCTCGTTTTCGTCCGAACATATTACCACCCGTTAGGATTGCGGAAATGTGTTTGCCAGTAGCGCAGTTGTTCGCGGTTCATGTTTTGGGTATCAATCACCATACTCTGAATCATCTGCAACATCATGCGGGTTTGATTGACATCCTCCAGGCTCGCTATACGCTGTTTTAAGGCTTTGTTTTCCTCTTCTAACTCAACCATACGGTTGTATGCGTTGACGCGCTCCAGAGGCATATCAGGGCGCTCTTTGAGGACACGGGCGCGGGATACTTCACATTCATGATTTGCTTTCCAGTGCGCGGCTTCTGATTCTGCTTTTTGCTTGTCTCGAAGCGCGAGTGACAGATCGCTAACCAGATCCAGAACCGTTTGCGGATCTACGGTTTCCAGATATTTTCCGAGATTCTCTTCCCAGCTTTTAATCTGTGTTGGGCTGTCGCCATATGGAACGCCGTATGAGAACACCCGTTTATACTCTTTACCCCTGAAACCATATTCCTGATTTCCCTGGATGCTCATATTTTCAACGAGAGTCCACTTACTACCCATCATATAAGAAATCGAACGGGCTGATTTTTCAATTTCTTCAAGTTTTTCACTTGTTACTTTCATTTTGTACTCCACAAATCATGTTGTGCGCGAAGGATAGCGTAAAGGCTACCGATATTGATCGAATCGACCGGACACTGGAACATATCAGAGCGCATCATATTGAACTCAATATTGTTCTGTTCAACGAAGTTACCAATCATTGATGTCCAGCCCATTACCAGGTTATATCCGTCTTCGGATAACCCATAGGCCAGCGTAACCCGGATACAACGCTTATCAGCAAGTTCTACGCTGATACAGTTACTTGAATGCATAGAATTGCATGGAAATTTGCTAGGAAACTTACGGAACATCTGGGTAAGGAGTTTAGCCGTTTCAATGTTGATCGCGCGTTCCTGATCCCTTTGCGCCTGGTTGTCATGACGGCGATTCAGATACTTTTCCATTTTTGGGTTGAGATTCACATGTTGCATAATATATTCCTCACAGGTTTAAAACGTTCTTTTCCGGTTCCATCACACGAACCGCATGTAATAATCGGTTCGTGCGGCCTTGCGTTCGTGGAAGTTCATGCTTTGTTGTAAACCTGAACAACCCACATTTCGATGTTCGGTGAGTAAGTAACGTTCACCATCGGCATAGTGCGGTATTTGTAAGCGGCTTTGTACGCATCGAGTTCAGTCGGAACACAGAAAGAGAAACCGTTGTCATAACGTTCTGCGTTAGAAACTTCACAACCAACTACAGCAGCAATGTTTTTGTTCATGTTCATGATGTTTTCCTTTCTCTGTTTCGTTTCGATGTGTGTAATATAACAAAAGCCCCTGCATTGCTGCAAGGGCTTTTTCACTTCAATCGAATTTTTCTGGCAACTGGTCTACAAGTGCTTGAGTTTGATGAAGTTCTTCACTCAATTTATCGCGATAATGAACCAATTCGCGGGTTCTTGATGCGGAATAGCTAATGAGTTTATCAGCGGTAGCGGTGTAACCGTAACCACCACACGCGATTTCCAGTTTCGTGTTGTCGCCGTTAGGTACACGGATATGAGCATACGCCAGCAAGTTTTTAACCGCTTGCAACAGTTCATGATCTTCTTTGCCGATGATAAACTGGTTTGGTTCTGCTGAATCCATATACAGTTCTTCGTCTTTGTTCATTTTGCAGCCTTATACATTTCCAGGACGCGGTTCATGTGATCTTGAGATTGAGGCACACCCGCGAAGTTCAGTTTGATGAAGAATTCCAGACGATCCTTTTTGGTGCATTCATCCAGCCCCAGGGCAGGTAATGAAATGTTTTCAAAGGCTCGTTGTTCGTGTCGTGGCATTTCGTCCCAGAACAAACGGGAACCGTCCGGCATAGGAATCCCAATTTCACCTTCGTAGACTTTGATAATCGTCGTCAGGCGTTGTTTGCCGTCGATCACTTCTACCCAATGGGTTTCGTTGAACTGACTATCAACCGCGATCGCAATGATACCGCAAGGGAAACCACTGATCAGAGTAGTCAGGAACGCATCTTGCTCTTTCTGCGTCCACACATAGGGGCGCTGGTAAGATGGATTCAGATCAAGATCTTTATGCTTCCACCAATGCAGATAACTCCCAACCATGATCGCGTGATCGCGACTGCGAAAAGTTAACTGATCGCGGATACGGTTATGAACCGGAATATCATCTTTAGACATGATTCACCACCCAGCCCAACAAACCAGTATTGATAGCCGCAACGGTAAGGCAAATCACCGCCAACACCCGCGCGTTATGAACTTTGGTTTTCAGTTCTGCGATCTCCTGATCCTTTTCACTTTCGAACTCTTCGCGGGTTCCATAGTAACCAGGATCAGCAGCGGTTGCGATACGCACTTTGTCGGTTTCGAATAATGTTGATTTTCCATGATCCGGCCCAACCACACCCAGAATACCATCACGATCGGTATTGACAATTCCATGCGTTCCGGCTTTGGCAAACTTACCATCTTTAACGGTTACTACACGATCGCCAGCTTTGTAAGTCATAATATGATCACTCTTTCACGTTTTGTTGTAGGAACTCTAACAGCTTTCCTTCGGCCTGTAAAGCATAAAGTTTATTCAGCTTTGCGATGTTCTCAAAGTCTGATTTTTCGCTGAACGACCAGACACCATCATCGGAAACCAGCGCACCAATTGATACGCCAGTTTCAGGATCACGCGTCAACGCCAGCCCCAGGGGATGCAGGATATCTTTATTGATTTTCCAGATCAGACCCAATTGAGATAAGGTGTTGAAATCAACGTGACTCATTAGGCAGTGCTCCGAACGAAAGCAGCCCCATACGATGATCGTTATCTGCTTTATCCCTGGTGAAAGTGAACTCTTCACCGCTGATACTGATAGCGCGGAAACCGTCTTTCAGGTATGGCAACAGATACAGAGGGATCAGCATCATGTTTGAATCGTCGCTCCACTTACGGAAGCCCAGATTTTTCATTTCTTCCAGCGTCAGGTCATTTGGATCGACGGGTTCGAAATCAGGGGACATGTAAAGGCGCGTAGGGAGATCGCGGATATTCTTAGCGGCGAACTCGCTACCCCATGACTGATACGCGATAGGTTCAGCAGCGCGGGTTGCGGTAGCCAGGAGGATCATTTGACAAATTTGAAAAGTTGTTGCTTTCATGATGTATATCCCACAAGTTTAGATAGAAGTTGTCCCATAGTCTTACGCGCATGATCGCGGATCTGGCTATACGGAACATATTTGAAACCGTCCATTTCTGTGATGATTCGCCCGTTCTTCACGAACGTTGAAGCACAGAAACATTTATCAGCTTCGGGGTAATTGTCGCCTTTATACACGAATAAGTAAAGCTCTTTTTTACTGGTATAATCCAGTCTTCCGAGGCTTTCCAGTTCGTGCGGTTCAACAAGAACTCCGGTTTCTTCGAAGCACTCACGGATCGCAGCGTGAATAGGTTCTTCGCCTTTTTCAATATGCCCCTTTGGGATGTCCCAATGAGGCGTTTCGGTTGCGTGACCCATCAAAACGCTGCCGTTATTCAGGAAGAGAATACCAGCAGACCGTTCCATTACTGTGCTCCGAACTTATGATCGTATGCTGCCAGCGCTTTATCTGCTGCATCAACAGCCTGGGTATGTTTGTTAGCGGAGTTCTCGCTGAATACTTCGCGGTAAATGCTAACCCAGAGAGATCGGCGGGTCTGTTCGCTTTCTTCATTGACGCGAGAAGCCGCAAAAGCGTTATGTTCTTTGATCAGTTGTGCGAATTCAGCATCATGATCAATGGTTTGTTGTTGAATAGCTGTAGAAGTCATAATTCACCTATTTCTTTCAGTTCAGTTTTGAGTTTTTCGAGAGTCGATTGGTACTGAATGCCGTTTTCTGGATTTGGCAGACGGGCATAATACAGCGTACCAGTTTTGTTGATGTCTGACAACACCTCTTGATCGAGGGTAGCCGGATCGATGCCAAAAGCCATTTTAAACATGGTTTCCGCGTCTGGGGCGAATCCGTGAGAGAATGCAAACCCCAGCTTTTTATCAAACTGCATCAGGGATACTTTGTTACCCATTGATATCTTATTCCCCATAATGTTCTTCGTAATCCTCGCATTCTGGGAGATAGGTTTCGCAGAACATACACAGCGTGAAGAATGTAGGCTGGCGAATTCCGATATTATCGGGTAAGTACATCCAGAACGTGTTAGCAAACACGATGAACGTTTTCAGGTTTTCAACGGTTACGGTACTGACACCATCATAACCGGATTGAGCAATTGCGCGTTCCAGGGGAACAGGGTATTGCTCGCAGTAATCGACGTAATGATCGCTTGTTACAAGCGCATTAGCCGCTTTTACGAGATCGGTAATTTTCATTCAATATATCCCCAACGAATTTTTACGTTATCTTCTGACGCCGGACTTGTAGGAGTTGGGTATGGATAACTTTGCGCTTCCCACAGATAAACAATGGCGTGTTTTGTCAATTCTTCGATAACTTCATCGAAAGTACCGACACTGGTTTGTAAAGGCAACGAGAAAGGTTTATCGTTGGTTTCTACTTGAGCGATTGGCCCATCTACCAAGATAACACGAACCGTTGTGTGCTCAGACATATGAGCATAGATTTTGTTTTTCATGCGGGTACATATTCCACTTTGACAGGTTTTGCGATAAGGCGTTCTTTAGTGAAGCCTTGCCCGTTACAGATATCACAAGTAACATTGAAGTCTTCCATCTGATCAACCCAGCCAGAATCCGGTAAGCCAGAAGGATACGTGTTAACACGTTTGACTTCGAACCCTTTACCCTCGCATTTCGGGCATTTGTGTGGGTACTGGGATTTAACCATACTCAGCAGTTGCCCCAGCGTTGTTGAACGTTCGAAGCGTTCGACCAGTGCCATTACATCAGCAATACGAATCGAACCAGCATCAATAACGGTATACAGGTTTTTCGGTACATTTGAGCACATAGTATATTTCTCACTTAAAAAATTTTTTGATGAAAGAGAGGAACAATCCACCACCGAACATGATCCAGTATCCCGCGCCGTCACCGTTAAACAGGACATACACAGCGACACCATAGCAAAAGATTTCCGCGATATTCAGTAAGTTTCTCATAACTCCCTCCTTTGTCTACACCAGGTATTTTACCAGAAAGTAGATTACTGTCAACAACAAAGTTTTATCAACCCACTTATCACCAGTCATTAGTAATCCCCTACAGGTTGAGAAGATGCAACGCTCAGGATACGGAAAGAGCATTCATTCCATTTGCAATAAGTTTTCGCACAGTGAACAGTGCCTTTCATTACAAACCCGTTTGAGAACACCAGCCAGTAAAGTTTCATGATTGCCTCCTTTGTTTCGACACCCCTAATATAACAAAAGCCCCTGCACGAATGCAAGGGCTTTTTTCAAATATTTTTCAACATGTGTAGTTGAGGCGGACAATCTTTTGAAGCAATCAGGCGATCCAGGCGTGACATAACGCGTCTGTAGCCGTCATACTCGAACTTGATTTTAGGTGCGATGTAATTAACATGGATCGCGTTTCGCGTGTTCAGGCTCAACGTGTACTCAGGGATAACGGTTCGGAATCGTAAAGCAATCACTGGCTTTTCGTGAGCAACCGAATCATCCATGTTTTCGAACATCTGGACGGTGAACGCACAGGCAAACACTTTGCCATTAATCCGGCGATATGCAATGACTTCTTGCATACCTTCGTTTTTCGCTTTCACCGCGTAATACAGAACGTTACACGAATAATGTTTAGCGAGACTATTAAGAATTTCACTGTAGATCGCAAAGTCTTTTTTGACTGACGCGGAACGATCCAGGAATCGGTCTGCGATGTGATCTGTAGTCATTGAAACCTTTGTCACATACCAATCACTTAACGCTTTACTGAAATTTTGGTTAACTTCTCTGCGTAAGTTATTGATAACATACATCAATCGTGCTCTGTTCATAAATCACCCATTATATTTGAAATACTCAATCTGGCGCAGACGTTTTTCCGCTGCCTCGTTCGAATCATATTCACCAAGTTCTTTCGTGCGATCATGGTTCAGCACAACCCACTTATCGCCGCGATGTTCGATGTGCTCCGTGATGTCTTCGACTTTCTTATCCAGATCCAGCGGTTCAGCATCTTCCCGGATGATAGTCAAATCTACGGGCAATGTCAACAGTCTTTTAACTCCGCTGATATCTTCGATGCGGGAATCATACGCGAGGGTTACATGTGGTTTGTAATCGTCATAATCGTATGTTGCTCCAGCATCCATTGCATCTTTGAAGCGGCTATGGAGATAATCAGACTCCAGAACTCCCACGATCGTATTACCGTATTTCGTTTCCCACTTCTCCACGTCAACCAGTCGGGCAGGTTCAGAGATACCGGAGGCAGGGAACAGATCAACCGTCTTACGGCTATACACAATCGTTGTATGCAGTTTTGCAGCGGAAACAGGATTCTCTACACCCAGAAGTTTTTGCACCTTCGCGAGCGCTTCACAGGAAGCCTGATCGAACTTCGCACACATATAGATCCCCGGATCAACTACGGGTTTCGCTACTTCAATAAAACTTTTCATGTGTACTCCAAATGAAAAAGGGGCTTTCGCCCCCAGTGGTTAAACGCCTAAGCGTTAATTATGCTTTTGATGCATCAATCGCTTCATTATCACCAGCGATTTCTACTGTTGCTGGCAGAAGTGCTTTGATCGCGCCGATCAGGGCATCAGGGGATACACCCTGCGAACCGTCGATTTCCAGAAGACCGCAAATCTGGCCTACGAGTTGACGGTGATTTGCCAGTTCTTGTTCTTTACCCTGAATGATTTCGTTCAGGTCGAATACACGGGCTTTCAGGATCAGGACATCGTTTTGAAGCTGTTGGGTTTGGTTTTGTTCAGTCATTGTTTACACTCTTAAAAGATTGAATACATTAAGCACGTTGCGTTTCAAATCGTCTAACGTACCATTATTTAGGATTGTATAATCACTCAAGCCAGGTGTCAAACCTTTCTCCGTTGAATGATTATCTTCAATACCAGTTTCACGTTCAAGGAACACAAAGCGAGTCCCGAACTTGCTCAGGTATTTATATTCATGCGGTTGACGCACATCGGTAATGATAAAGTGATCCGCGTAGGATTTCAACATTTTTTGAAGCGCAATTGAAGTCCAGATAGACGGATCTATTTTACAAACAATATCAGTCCCGAACACCTGCATCAAACGGCGAATCGTCCAGGGCTGGCTGTTTTCTTCGCAAATTTTATGAGCGATAACATCTGCGTTACTCATGAAGAACCCGCGAGAACTTAATTTTTTGATACCGCTAGAAAACAGCGCGTATGCATCGTTATTGGACATCACCAGCGGGGCTTCACGATCACCCTCATAGAATGGGTTCTTCGCTGCCAGCGCTCGCAATTGCGTGTTATCGTGATGTTCCATAGAACGTTTCAGGATAGCTTTGATTTCGTCGGCTAACGCAATAACTTCAACATTTCGGAAGTTATGCACAACCATTTGAGCAACGGTATCTTTACCCGTTCGCTTTTTACCACAAATACCATAAATCATTTTTGCGTTTTCCGTGGAGTAGGCACGATCACCCGTCCGTCGATCTCAATTTCCATGTGAGCGAAGTTGAACATCGTCATACAGGATACGGCTTCATCCGAATCATTGGTATACATAAGCTCAAGCTCTCCGAGGTTGGAGGGCCAAGCGCCATAGAAGCGAAATGTCGCTACAGTTTTTGACTGCGAGTTATCCAGGATATGCAAAGCCATTGCCTGTTGTGGTTCACTCCAACGCACGGAATCGAAGGTGTTAAAATCGACAGTACCGAGCATCCAAAGGTAAACCCCAAGATACGATCGCAGTTCTTCATCAACAGCAAAACGAATAGTCAGTGGATCGAACTCCATTGCAGATCCTGGGATCTTCCCTCGAATCATTGGGTTCAGTGGGACATCCGTAATTGGAATGTTGATAGCAGGTAGTGTAACACCCTGAACTTGTAGTTTCAACCCTTTTACATAATCATTGTCAGGAATATCTAACATGAAGTTAGTAGGTGAAATCTGGTTCAGGATCATAGCAGTTGTATTCATGATGATCTCCATTTTATAGATATTTAGATCAAGACCGTGAGCGAAGCGAACACACGAACGAAGTGAGTGTTATGTACGATGTACTGTTTATAATATTTATATTTTATATATAGAGAAAACAGTACATTTTCGTATACTTTTTATACAATCGTTAACTATCCGTCTTCGCTTCGCTTGACGGAACTCGCTTCGCTCGCGATCTAATTTTTAGTTGATCTATTCAATAAATAGGTATATCATACCTATACTTTCAAAAGAGATTGAAAACATGAAATCATTCAAAGAACTACTTTCTGAATCTGTTCAGAACAAAAAATTTGCTAAGACCGTTGATCTGGTTGACCGTGGTAACGCTGCAAAAGGTCAGATCGGTTTCCTGCATTTTGCACATGGTGCTGATTACGATGTGTATGCGCCGGACTCCCACGATCTCGCTTACTTCGGTAAAGGTGTTGTCCGCCTGAAAGGTAAAACCACTGGCAAGACTCAGGCAGCGTATATTGACTGGGCGAAAGGCACTGTTTCATTCTACAGCGGTGATCCTGCTGACGATCTGAAATTTGACAAGCCACTGAAATTCAAAGGCGCTTCCCTGTACAAAGAAGCCGAAGAAAACCTGGATCTGTATAATCAGTTGGCGGAAGATTTCGAAATTGATCTGCCTCTGGATGAAGCATTGGTGAAAGGAAAGGTGTACAAGCTCCCAAGTAACGATATGTGCTTGCTGTATACCGGACGTACCAAAACCAAAGAAACAGGTGAATACGCCGTGTTTACGGTTGTAGATGCCTCTGGTAAGCCTCGTCTGGTATCGGGTAAACGCTTTACCCAGGAATACAAAGGTGATGTTCTGTCTAAACTGGTTCTAGCTGAATCAGAAGATTTGAACGAAGCCGCTAAAGATATTCGCGAAAAAGTTATTGCGGTGTTGGTGAAACGTGGGTTTAACGAAAAAGACGCAGAAAAGATGGTTGATAAAAACCTGAAAGATGCGATGAAGGTTCGACCTGGCGCAACCCCTGGCAAACTCGCGGAAATCGTGAGTACCCTGTAAAAATAAAGCCCCTTCCTTTCGGTTGGGGCTTTTTGTTAATATCTGTTCCAAACTTTCTTCGCGCTGTATGGTTTTCCTTTGGACTGGAAAGCCTGTGTAGGCAACCAAACTGCTTTCGCCCAATCTTTTGGTGCGATCTCTGCAAGTGGTGAACGTAGATGGGCTGGCAGGTAGGCTTTGATCATTTGATCAGCCCCGCGCATTCCCTTCACGTTGTTCCAATTGATTTTCAGTCTGGTTTTGTTAGAAAGTCGATCTGTTGATCCGTAGCCACGTTTCAGGAGTTCTTCTAAAAACTCTTGACGTGCTCGCGGTGGCGCATAGTGCAAGTTCAGCCCGTACAGAACCAAGTTACCCGCTTTCGAACGTCCTGAACCCAGGAAAATGATCAGCGGGAACCGATCCCAGTATGGCAGGGTGTCTTTGTATTTCGCATCGTAGATGAACGTATACAAACGACCCGTTGCTGGTTTCGCAACCCTGTGCGTCTTAATGCTGGTTTTGATGAAATCACCAAACCAATCGGTCGAATCTTTCTGACGTTTCGCAGCGGTTACACCAACAGTCATTTTCTTCAAACTGTTGCGGAAATCGTTTACGATATCAACCGCGTGTTTTTTGCGATAATCATTACGTTTGCGTCGGGCTTCGGTTTCTGCTTTACGGCGTTCGATTTCATCATCAATCTGCTGCTTATAGCGGTGCATAGACTTTGTGAACGTTGCGTATGCAATCCCGTTTTCGTCCGCGAACTTTTTGGCTGTCATGCCTTTTAATTTTGCGCGTCGGAATTTGATACCAAGTTCAACCCATTCACCCAGCTTTCGCTTCGGTGGTGGTTTTGGCTTGTCTTCTTCTGCGATGATCTCGAACTCAAAAATAAAACTCATAATTCCCTCCGTTTAGGGTATTTATTGCCCTTTCCATCCGAACACACGTTTCAATGTGTCCTCTGTGATGATCTTGAACTCCCAGCCCTTTTGTTTTGCTGCTGCATTCGCGGCTTTCCATTTGTCAATGTTTACAGCATAAGTATACAACGCATCAACAAATTTCTTTTTGTTGTGAACGTTGTTGTTCGCTGGCTTAGGTGGGGGCAACGTTTCTTTCATCGGTTTGACTTCCCAAAGGTAGGTCACGCCGTTATCCATTTCAACATAGAAATCCATGAAGTAGCGCCGTCGCTTTCCGTCTGCGTTGCTGAAATAAGGGATCACAACCTCTTCACTGTTCCAGCGTTTCACATGCGGGTTTCTATCAAGCCAGTTCATAATATATTTTTCCCAGCTTGAACGATACGTTATCTTTCGCGGATCTCCCTTATATTTCTGTATGTTCTGGGGCATAAAAGACCCCTTGTATGTCTGTCTTCCAGCCATTATTGTAAACTCCATCCTTTGCAGGTTTTGGTTTCCCCTCTTAACAGATGTCGCATTGCATGTTCAGGGATGCCCGTATCTCTGCAAAATTGAGCAACATTTGTTACTGTTATTTTCTCGCCGTTTGGATCAATAAGATGGTATGTTTTGGCGTTGCGACCTTTAAATGAACGTTTCATCTTCTCGCGGGTATCTTCCGAAACTGTTTTACCTCGTTGGTATTCAGAAATCTTTCTTTTCGTTTCTTCTGATAATTTCTTTCCTTTTGCCGCATCGCTCATTTTCTTTCTGGTTTCTTCTGAAAGAGTTCGACCCGTCATCACATTAGCCATTCTTCTGCGTATCCATCCAAATTGTTTATTTGATAATCTTCCTTCGTTCATTGATGTTCCCATTATGTTTGCAGCCATAACGATTCCTTTATGTTTTGGGTACATTTTGACGAGTAGTTGATGGGCGAGATAGTGTTCTTCGGCAGTGAGACAAACGATATTTTCGGGTTCGTCCGTTCCTCCCATACACCGAGGGATGATGTGATGGTTTTCTGAATACCCGCTTATAGTTCTTGATTGTGCTCTTTTGATAAGAAGTTCATAGTGTTTGCGGTAATTCATGTGTATTCCCTAAATAGTAGTAATATTCATATTTAGGAGAAGCCATCGTGTTGTTCTCATTCTTTCCACCAGTTGATTACAAAGGCACACCAACTACTGATATCTACCGCGATTATCGTTTTTACTTTAACCGCGTGATCAGGAATTATAAGCCGCGTACATATCAACTGACAGGTTCATTAAGACCCGAACAATTAGCGGAAACGCTATACGGAAACCAGCAATACTACTGGGTTATCCTGATGCTTAACGATAATTACGATCCGTTTTACGGATGGATTACCGATCAGGAAACGGCTTATCAATGCGCTATCCAGCGTTATTCAAAAGCAGGTGGTGAACAGGTTCTTTATCATATGGATGGTAAGGGCAACCGTTATTACAATTTGGTTGAAGACCCTACGAATCCCGGTCATTGGTATGACAAAGGCGATAAGAACATGCGTTATTTGCAGTACCAGGGAACATTAGTCCCTGTAGATATTTATGAAGATGCGGTGCTTCAAAATGAAGCAAAACGAACCATCAAGATTATTAACCCCTCTGATATTCAATCGTTTGTAAGCGATTATATCAAGGAAATGGAAAAGGCAAACCTATGAAATACGGTGGAAATAAATACTCCCCTTTCTTTGAGGGGGTGGTCGAAGAAGTCGATGATCCTCGTCTACTGGGGCGTGTTCAGGTGCGTGTATTCGGTGAGCATCCGGCACAGAAACAAAAATCTGAAACTATCGGTATTCCAGTTGAGGAATTACCGTGGATGATGCCTATTCAGGATATTCGCAGCGCCGCTATTTCTGGTGTTGGTTTTTCCCCGACTGGTATCACGCGCGGTAGTTTCGTTATCGGTTACTGGCGCGATAAATGGCACCAGGACGGCGTTATACTGGGAACCTTTGCTGGTGAGTACCGAGAGAAGCCGGACACCCAGAAAGGCTTCTGTGACCCGTTTGGTGAGTATCCTCGCTATGTAGGTAACGATGTCAACGTACTGGCTCGCGGTGGCGCAGAGGGGCGCGGTTCTTCGAGCGTGATTATTCGTGATGCTAACAGTTCGTTAGCTGTCAATCCAGATGATCGCCCACTTGACGAGATCCCAGAAGATAACCGTCCTGATACTGGCGGTTTTACTATCGAAACCATGCTTAAACAGGATGAAGGTATCCGCACAAAATGGTATATTGATAGTGAAGGTTATCCGACTATCGGGATCGGTCATTTGCTTATCATGGAAAAAACCCGTGATACTGCGAAGATTAACGCCGCGATCAGTAAAGCAGTTGGTCGAGAAGTAACCAATGGAACGATCACAGCAGAAGAAGTTTCAACGCTGTTTGCTCAGGATTTGGCAAAAGTCCGGCAGGGGATCAGCAACACTTCAAACGTTCGAGAAGTATACGTGACGTTAAACCGTCCTCGTCAAATGGCAATCGAAAACATGTGCTTCCAGATGGGTGTTGGTGGTGTTGCCAAATTTACTAATGCTCTGGCTGCTATGAAGCGTCAGGACTGGCAAACCGCTTACAACGAACTGCGAAACTCTACATGGGCTAACCAGACGCCAGGACGTTCTTCACGCGTATCTAAAATCGTGCTGACGGGCAACCTTGAATCATACGGTGTTCAGGTTCCAGATCCAGAAGGGCGTTCATTGAGTGCTGCTTATAATGCGGTGGTTCTGCAAGCAAGCAACCCAGAAGATCCTTTTGTTCCTGGTGATACCCGCGTAATGTTCGAGGAACCTAAATCGGCATACGCTGCTGAATATCCATACAACATGGTATTCGAATCCCGTTCTGGACACATTCAGGAATTCGACGACACCCCAGGCTTTGAGCGTTACAACCGTGTTCATCCAGCAGGATCATACGAAGAAATTCGCCCTGATGGAACCCGTGTTGTTAAAATCGTTGGTGATGATTATCAAATCGTCATGCAAGGCCGCAAATTAAACGTCAAGGGCAATTTACAGGTTGTCATCGAAGGTGATGCGTTCATTTACAATATGGGTAACGTTCAACAAACTGTTGATGGTAACGTGACCGAGTTCGTGCGCGGTAACGTGAATCAAACCGTTGAAGGTGAATATGTGGGGCTGATTAAAGGCAACGCAGAATTAACCGTTGAAAAAGATGCAACCGTAAACGTGAATCAGAATTTAATGGCTAACGTTAAACAGAATGCAACCGTTGCCGTAACAGAAGATGCAACAATTACCGCAAAAAATGCTCTGATTGATATTGAGCAAGATTTGGATATTGGCGCACGTAATATCAACATTCGAGCATCGAATAATACTTTCATTGATTCCGGCGCACTGACTAAGATCACTGGCGGTACTGTACAGGTAGGCTAAACATGATCATGGATTATGAAACCATCATTGATGGGATTATGCAAAATTTTCAGCATCCTTGCGATGCTGAAATCCCCGCTGGATATTATCGACGCGTTATCTGGCAGGGACACACAGAAAATTACCCCGCTGT
>NZ_JBHSCL010000011.1:0-48523 GCF_042651185.1 Flagellimonas marina
GTCCATGTGGGTGGGGATTGCTGCATCCCATGATGGTCCCCTTGTTCTCAAAGATCTGTACGTGGCCTATATCCGTGCGCGCGCCCAGTTCCGTGTATTCCTTCTGCCACAGGGAGACCACTTTTTCTATGGCCGTAACTTCCATCAGCGGAAGGGTCAGCGAGTGATCCGGCGAGAAACAGACCACCTTGCATATGCCGGTCTCGCTCTTTCCCAATAAAAGCCCTTGGTTATATACCTCCTTGGGCGTATCTGGCAGCAATGCCGAAAAATCATTGGCAAAACTGAACACGTCCTTATAATCGGGATTGGTCTGCCCACTGGCCCTATGGTTTCCCGGGCACAGATAACATTCTTTGTCGTACGATGGTTTGTCCAAGGCAGGCAACTTCTCCTGTTTGCCCTGCCAGGGCCGTTTGGTACGGTGGGGCGACACCAGTACCCACTCCCCGGTAAGGATGTTGTATCTACGGTGCGGTACTTGGTTCAATCGGTCTTCAGCCATGTCCATTGATTATTGCGGTCCCTTCACTGGGAACGGTCTGGAACGGGGACAGTCCAATGGAAAACTTCTTTTTGTAGGCCTCGCTTGCCGCATCCACAAAACTGTCGACGGCATCCCTGTGGACGATGTTCAGTGTGCACCCCCCGAAACCGCCACCGACCATCCGGGCGCCGAGCACTTCTTCCCAATCCCTTGAGAAATCCACCAAAAAATCAAGCTCGGGACAACTGATCTCGTACTTTTCCCTCTGTCCCCGGTGCGACTCGTACAAAAGCTTCCCCAAACTGGTCAGATCATTGTTCTTCAGGCACTCCACCGCCTCCAGGACCCTTTGGTTCTCCTCAAGCACATAACTGCACCTCCTGTAGCGCAGCTCGCCAAGATCTTCCCTGCACCCGTTGACCATGTCCAAGGTTATCTCCCTGAACGAATTGGGGACGCCATGGCGCTCGGCCACGATCTTGAGGCCCGAAGAGCTCTCCTGCTTCCTGTCATTGTAAGCGCTGGTGGAAAGATTGTGTTTTACGTTGGTGTTGAGCATCAAGATCACATAGGGGGCCATATGGGTGGGAATGTACTCGAAATCGAGCGATCGGCAATCCAGTAACATGGAATGGTCCTTTCGTCCCATAACGGAGGAAAACTGGTCCATGATCCCACATTGGGTGCCCACAAAGTTATGTTCCGCCCTTTGCCCCAGTTTGATCATCTGCCAGCGGTCCAGTCCCAGACCGAAAAGCTCGTTCAGGCCAAAGGCCAGACCACATTCCAGGGCCGCTGAGGAGCTTACCCCGGATCCCACGGGTATGTCCGTCTCCATCTCACAGTCAAACCCCCTTAGGCCCGCTGTGAGCAACTGAATCTCATCCAGAACGCCCAGTACATAATTGTGCCAACCCTCGGTGCCCCTGTCCATTTTTGAAAGGTCCACCACCAGGACACTGTCAAAGCCCTTGCTCTTAACGGTGCACCTGGTCCTGCTGCCATTGGCCCTAAATCTCATGAAAATACGTTTGTCAATGGCCGCCGGTAGAACGAAACCGTCATTGTAGTCCGTGTGCTCCCCGATCAAATTCACCCTCCCGGGGGAGGAAACCTCCAGGTCATATGTGACTTCTGCCTTTTTCAAGCTCTCTTTTATTCTATCTTCCATTAAGTTGGTATTCTTTATCATTTAAATCAAAATCTTAACCATCATCCAATACTACATTAATGAAATATTGCTAAAATCCCTACCATCCTTAAACATAAGCTGTGCAGTATCTTCTTTTCATTTTTTTATTTGATTATAACTTGTTAACAATGGGCTTGTTCCAACCTGTAAGGAAAAGCATAGCTTTTTACTCCTTCGATGGCACCTCCCGTGTTCTTTATGGATAAAAAACCAACTGTATATCCATTACAAGTAAAATTAGCGTCGTGGTCAGTTATACCAAGTGACAAGCTACACAGGTACGCATTCACATACTTTTGCATATGTCGATTTACTTAATATCCCAACCAATTCTTTTTATTCAAATTAACATCAAAATCAGTTTTTTTCTCCAAACAGAAATTTCTTTTACAAAGATGGTTCACGTCTGGAAGGTGTTCTTCCAAATATTCAGCTAAATATGATACTTTTTTGACATTTTTCACTTTATTATTTATTAATCAGTTAATATTGTTCATATTTCTTGAGTTTTTAGTAGAATCACAGCCTTAGAAATGAAACTTCATTACTTAGACAGGAGCAATACCTCAGATAATTCGTTCAGTGTTAAGCACCATGTTTTCCCTTATTTTTTGAGGATATGGCATTATCACCCTGAATTGGAGCTATCCTTAATTGTAAAGAGCAAAGGGACTCGATTTGTTGGTGATAGCATTGAACGATTTCAAGAAGGGGATGTTATACTCATCGGGGAGAAACTTCCACATATGTGGTTAAACGACGACAAGTATTTTTCAAATTCCAAGAATCTTCAGGCTGAGGCCATAGCGATTCATTTTAGAAAGGACTTCATGGGCAAGGATTTTTGTGATTCTAAAGAACTTAGACACATTAAGGCACTTATTGAAAAATCCAGATATGGTTTGAAATTCAATGCTCCTGAAAAGGAGTTGATCGCAAAAATTGAATCGCTTGTTGCCTTAAATGGCTTTGAAAAACTAATGTCGTTCCTGAATATCCTAAATGATTTGACCAACCACAAGGACATCACTCAACTGTCAAGCAAAGGGTATCTCAACATATTTAGGGAAGGGAACAATAAAAAAATGAGCAAAACCCATGAATATATCTTTAAAAACTTTAATAAAGGTAACATTAGTTTGGAAGAAGTTGCATCCATTGCACATATGAGTGCATCTGCCTTTAGCCGTTCGTTTAAAAGGGTCAATGGAAAAACTTTTAACGAATATGTCAATGAGGTGAGAATCGGATATGCATGTAAATTGTTGAACGAATATAATTACAATATATCGAGGGTCTCCTATGAATCTGGATATAACAATATCTCCAATTTCAACAGACAATTTAAAAAAATTACCGGAAGGACTCCTTCAGATTATATAAAACAATACAAAAAATTAATCCTGAACGAAGCAGAATAGGAAAATGTTATGTACCCAACTTCAAATTGGAGTGCTCCGGAATTAACAAACCTTGTTGACAATATGCAAAAGAAATAGATGCTGCACAAGGAATAGTAATACAAACAGTATGTTTTATTTGAGTTAGTTTAGTTTAGTTTTTTTTGATTGGTGCCGGAACGAATATCCTTTGTTCCGGCGCCTAAAAAAGAAAAGTGAACCACATTGCTAATGAATTGAAGGGCTTTCAAATATTCGAATGGGGGGTACTCGAATATTATGATGTATGTCCTGAGCAGACCCTAAAGAATACTAAGGTCAGGCTAGATATATCGCTTATATGCAAAAAGAGAATCTAACAACAATCGATAATGACCAAACCCAATGATAGAATTTGAAAATGTTGACTTTTAAGAGATGATTTGGAGGAACAAACAGATGCAAACACTTATTAAGCAAGGGATATGAAATACATTATTTGTGAGAAGCCCGGAAAGTTAAAGCTTTTGGAAAAAAAGGAACCGTTGAGGAAAAAAGGTGAGGTTCTGCTAAAAATAAAAAAAGTAGGGGTTTGCGGAACAGATTTGCACGCATATTCTGGGAATCAGGCTTTTTTTACATACCCCAGAATCTTGGGGCATGAACTGGCCGGTGAAGTGGAACAAATTGATGACCATAGCGACATCAAAGTGGGTGATTCTGTAGTGGTAA
The DNA here is from genome assembly GCF_042651185.1 of Flagellimonas marina. Classification (NCBI taxonomy): domain Bacteria; kingdom Pseudomonadati; phylum Bacteroidota; class Flavobacteriia; order Flavobacteriales; family Flavobacteriaceae; genus Flagellimonas; species Flagellimonas marina. The sequence goes on from NZ_JBHSCL010000011.1 coordinate 3,791, forward strand.
TGCCCTATGTTAGCTGCGGAAAATGTATCGCCTGTAGAAAAGGAAAAACAAATTGCTGTTCCAGAATCAAAGTTTTGGGAGTTCACACGGATGGGGGCATGCAAGAAAAGATAACGGTGCCCGAAGAACTTCTCTTACCAGCCAACGGACTTAGCATTGAAGAAATGTCCATAGTAGAGCCCTTGGCCATAGGAGCACATGCCATCAGACGGGCAGGGCTTGGTCAAAACGATGTGGTGGTGGTCATGGGATGCGGTCCCATTGGGATAGCAATCGTTAAAATGGCACAAATAAGAGGTGCCAAGGTAATCTCAATGGATGTTGACAAGCGTAGACTTGACTATGCCAAAAATAAGTTAGGGGTTGACTTTACCATTCTAGCCACCGAAGATGTACAGGAAAAAGTTGCAAAAACCACCCATGGGGATATGGCCAGCGTCGTCTTTGATGCCACGGGAAACAAAACGGCCATTGAAGCAGGGGTCAATTACATGGCCCATGGCGGAAAATACATCCTTGTGGGATTATCAAAGGGTGAACTTGTATTTTCACACCCAAAAATACATGCAAAGGAAACAACATTGATGTGTAGCAGGAATGCAACTTTGGAGGACTTTGAGTATGTTTTGGGGATCCTGAAACAGAAGAAGTTTCCCACCGATTCATTCATTACCCACAATGTCGGTTTTAAAGAAATGATAGCGCATTTTGACAAGTGGTTGGATTCAGATTATGGCGTTATGAAAGCAACCATTGATTTTTAAAAAATGAGTTCCGGCTTCGTGCAAAATTGTTTTGTGGTGCAAGGCTAAAATAGATGGATTAATATAATATATATGCCACGGTACATTAAAGTAGACCAAAAAGATAACATTGTTGTTGCCCTAACGGATTTGGAAGAGGGGCTGTCCATTGAAATGGACAGTACCAATATCCACATACAGGAACATATTAAGGCAAAGCACAAGTTTGCCCTGAAGGATTTTGATTCGGGAGATGAGATCATTATGTATGGGGTTTTGGTAGGAAACGCCACTGGACCCATAAAAAAAGGCTGTGGAATTACCGTGGATAACGTAAAACATGCTTCGGCCGCCTATGGGAGTTCAAAGGAAAAATACCACTGGACGCCCCCTGATATCTCAAAATACAAAGACAAAACCTTTATGGGGTACCATCGTAAAGATGGTAGTGTTGGCACTTCAAACAATTGGTTGGTTATCCCCTTGGTATTTTGCGAAAACAGAAACATTGACATTCTTGAAGGACTACTGGTCAAGAGCTTGGGTTACGGTGCCAAGAAAGACTTTGCGGTTGATGTGAACTCTTTGATCAACAAATATAGATCAGGTGCCTCAGATGAGGAAATATACGACACCCCCATTATTTCTTCCTATGAAGAAATGACTGAAAATAGGGTTTTCCAAAATATTGATGGCATCAAATTCCTAAGACACGATGGGGGGTGCGGAGGTACTCGCCAAGATTCCGAAATGCTCTGCAGATTATTGGCTGGCTATATTGTACATGCCAATGTCGCTGGGGCCACTATACTGAGTTTGGGCTGTCAACATGCTCAAATAAGTATATTAAAAGAGGCCATACAAGAAAAGGATCCCAAATTTTCAAAGCCATTGTATTTTATTGAGCAACAGAAAAGTGGAAGCCAACAAAAGTTGATTGAAGAAGCGATAAAACACACTTTCGTAGGTTTGGCCCAAGCCAACCAAGCCACAAGAAAACCAGCTCCCTTAAACAAATTGGTCCTAGGGCTTGAATGTGGCGGATCCGATGGATTTTCGGGCATTTCAGCAAATCCTTCCTTAGGATACGCTTCCGACCTTTTAGTGGCTTTGGGGGGCACCACGGTGCTTGCGGAATTTCCCGAATTGAATGGAGTTGAACAAGAACTCATCAATAGAAGTAAAACAGGTGCATTAGGCAGAAAATTTTCCCAATTGATGGATGCTTATTCCCAAAAAGCCACAGCGGTTGGATCGGGTTTTGAGAGCAACCCCTCCCCGGGAAATATTAAGGACGGCCTTATAACAGATGCCATAAAATCTGCTGGTGCGGCAAAAAAAGGAGGCAGTTCTCCCATAACGGATGTCTTGGATTATGGTGAAAAGGTCACCCGTCCCGGGCTGAATTTGTTATGTACCCCGGGCAATGATGTGGAAAGCACAACTGGGTTGGCAGGCTCCGGTTGCAATGTCATTGTATTTACGACCGGTTTGGGAACTCCGACCGGAAATCCTGTTGCACCGGTCATCAAAGTTTCCAGCAACACAACTCTTTTTGAAAGGATGAACGATATCATCGATGTCAATGCAGGAACCGTTATCAATGGTGGGGACAGTATTGAAAGTATGGGTGAAAAACTATTGGATCATATTATTGAAGTGGCCAGTGGTACAATTACCGTAAAGGCAGAATTAAAGGGACAACATGATTTTATTCCCTGGAAAAGAGGGGTTTCATTATGATCGACACATTATCCATGGAGCGCTTGAACAGAACAACAGCAAATAGTCCCGTGCACCACCCCGAACGGGTGCTACAATTTGGTGCAGGCAATTTTTTGCGCGCCTTCTCCAACTGGATGATCGATATTTTGAACAGGAAAACGGATTTTGATGGCAATGTCATCGTTGTAAAGCCCACACAAGGTGGGGACTACACTGCATTAAGGATCCAAGATGGCTTGTTCCATGCCGTCATCGATGGCATTGAGGATGGACATATGGTTTCAGAGATCTCATTGATTACATGTATAAGTAAAATAATACACGCTTATGATCAATGGGAAACTTTTTTGGCCACTGCAGAACAACCCGAAATCCGTTTCATCATCTCCAATACCACAGAGGCGGGAATTGCATATTCCGATAAGGACAGTTTTTTGGACAATCCACCCAGTGAATTTCCAGCTAAATTGACCCGGTGGCTCTACCACCGTTTTCTACATTTTGAAGGAGATGGCGACAAGGGCTGTATCCTATTGCCCTGTGAACTAATTGAAAATAATGGAAACGTATTGCTCCAGAATATTTTAAAATATGTCACCCTTTGGAATCTTGGTGCTGATTTTCAAACTTGGTTGGACACAAACAATTTCTTTTGCAACACCTTGGTAGACCGCATCGTATCAGGATACCCCCAGGACAGGGCACAAGATATCCTGACAAGAACGGGATTTCAAGATTCATTACTGGTGGCAGGTGAATTATACCATAGTTGGATAATCGAAGCCCCTCCCATTGTAAAAAAAGAACTGCCCATTTCTAAAACAGACCTTAACGTCCAATTCGTTGAGAATCTTACTCCTTTTAGAAAATTAAAGGTGCACATACTAAACGGTGCACATACGGCAATGGTTCCTGTAGGTTATATAGCAGGACTGTACACGGTAAAGGATTGTATGGACGATAAAATGGTGTTCAATTTTATACGTGGTCTCCTATTGGAAGAAATTGGACCCACATTGGAGGATTTTTCAAAAGATCAAGTGGAAAACTATATCGACACTGTTTTGGATCGGTTCAAAAATCCGACATTGAAACATTTTCTTTTGAGCATTTCGTTGAACAGTATTTCCAAATTCAAAACAAGGTTGTTGCCCGTGTTTGAAGCATATTGCACCCAACAAGGAACTTTTCCGAAACATATTGCATTTTCCTTGGCTTGCCTGATCCGGTTTTATAAGGGTGAATTTGGTGGGAAAGAAATTGCACTGAATGATGATAAGGATACCCTCTTATTTTTCAAGAATGAATGGAATACCGTGACCTATGGAAATGGCACACTCCCTGAAATGGTGCATACCATACTCTCAAATCGAAATATTTTCAATAAAGATTTGACCCGATACAATGGCTTGGCCGATTATGTGGCCCATGTGATTTTTAATATTGAGCAAAACGGGGTGAAAAACAGTCTTCAAAAGCTATAATATATGACCATCGACTCACATCAACACTTTTGGTACTATGATTCCACTAAACATGACTGGATTGATGACAATATGGCCATGATCCGTCGTGATTTTCTACCGGATGATTTAAAAAAAGTGTACCAAGAAAATGGTATTCATGGTTGCTTGGCCATCCAAGCTGACCAAACCCTGTCCGAAACCAATTTCTTATTGGATTTGGCCAAAGCGCATGATTTCATCAAAGGTGTTGTGGGTTGGGTTGACCTCAGAGGCCCATCGGTGGAAAAAGAATTGGAAAAATACCACGAAGACCCCTATTTAAAAGGATGGCGGCACGTGGTCCAAGGGGAAGCCGATCACAATTTCTTGCTTCGTCCCAATTTTGGGAGGGGCATCTCGTTTTTGGAAAAATATGGATACACCTATGACATCCTAGTGTTTCCTTACCAACTGGGAGCCGTACTGGAATTTGTAAAAAAATTCCCAAACCAAAAATTTGTGATTGACCACTTGGCCAAACCCTACATAAAGGATGGCCACTTCGAGGGATGGTCGGTTTTGATGCGGGAAATAGCAAAGCATGAAAACGTGTATTGCAAAATGTCCGGTATGGTTACGGAAGCCGATTATGTGAAGTGGACCGCTGAACAAATCAATCCCTATTTGGAGCATGTGCTGGAAGCATTTGGAAGCAATAGGATCATGTACGGCTCCGACTGGCCTGTATGTTTGGTGGCGGGAACATACCAACAAGTCAAGCAATTGGTGACGGATGCCATTGCGGATTTGACTACATCAGAACAAGAAAATATTATGGGCAACAATGCCCTTGCATTTTATAATTTATAGATCATGGATTTAAATCTAAAGGACAAAATTGTAGTGGTTACAGGTGCGGCGGGAATCCGGGGCAGCATTGGACAAACCATTGTGGACACCTTGGCCAATGAAGGGGCCGTACCTGTTATTGTTTGCCGCAACGCCCGCGGCTATGAATATGAAAAAGAACTTCAGGACAAGGGGATTGACTCCCTTTTTATTAAGACCGATCTCACAGAAATGTCCCAGATTGAGACAGCAGTAAAAAAAATAGGGGATAAATATGGACGTATCGATGCATTGATCAACAATGTGGGGGTAAATGATGGAGTAGGATTGGATGCACCAATCGAAGACTTCATGCACTCATTGAAGTTAAACCTGGTCAGCTTTTATGCCATGACCAAATACAGCTTGCCCTACATCAAAAAAGCAAAGGGAAATATTTTGAACATTGGGTCAAAAGTGGCGCTGACCGGACAAGGGAAAACCTCAGGATATGCCGCTGCCAAGGGAGGTGTTCTAGGCTTGACCAGGGAATGGGCCGTGGACCTGATCATGGAAGGCATACGGTGCAACGCCATCATTATTGCTGAAAGTTGGACCCCGGCGTATGACAATTGGATAAAAGCATTGGACAATGGGGAGGAAAAATTAAAATCCATTGTAAAAAAAATTCCCTTGGAAAACAGGATGACGACCCCCCACGAAATAGCGGATACCTGCCTCTTTGTCATTTCTGAAAAATCTTCACACACTACAGGACAGTTTATTACTGTAGATGGTGGCTACATACACTTGGATCGTGCACTTCTCACTGAAATTTAACCTTATTAGACCTATGACATGAATTCCAAAAGCACACCAATAGTAGCAAAAGCAATTGTGGTACCCTTTATTCTCATTACCTCACTTTTTGCGTTATGGGGATTTGCCAATGATATTACCAACCCCATGGTATCTGCCTTCAAAAAGGTGCTGGAACTGGATAATTTTCAAGCATCACTGGTACAGTTGGCTTTTTATGGCGGTTATTTCACCATGGCCTTGCCAGCGGCCATTTTTATAAACCGGTACTCCTACAAAAAAGGAATTCTATTGGGGCTCGCTTTATATGCAACGGGGGCCCTACTCTTTTATCCGGCCGCGGCCTTCGAAGCTTTTGGGTTCTTTTTGGCCGCCCTTTACATTTTGACCTTCGGACTCGCATTTTTGGAGACCACGGCAAATCCCTACATCCTTTCCATGGGAGGCGAAAAGACGGCCACGCAACGTCTAAATCTGGCACAGGCCTTTAACCCAATTGGGGCATTGGGAGGGTTAATCGTTGCACAGAATTTTATTTTGGGAACCTTGCAATCCGATGATTTGGACGAATCGGGAGCTTCCATATACGAAACACTGAATGAAGGCGCCAAGGCTGTAATAAGAACTGCGGACCTTCAAGTCATTAGAAACCCGTACGTACTGCTTGGTTTGGTGGTCATTGTCTTCTTTATTCTGATTTTTAGCCTTAAAATGCCTCAAAACAAAACAGAAGGCAGAGTATCGATCAATGGCTCCATAAAAAGGCTCTTTCGTTCCAAAAAATTTATAGGAGGGGTCATTGCCCAGGCATTTTATGTGGGCGCCCAAATTATGTGTTGGACCTACTTGTACCAATATGCGGAGTCCATTGGTATAGATAACCAATCCGCGGTCAACTATGGAATTGGTGCCTTGGTGGTCTTTCTCATAGGCCGCTGGATAGGTACCGTACTGCTCAAATATATAAACAGTGGAAAGTTAATGCTTTACTTTTCAATGGGTGCCCTGCTATGCACATTGACCACCATCTTTGTTCCCGGCCATGTAGGGCTGTTCGCGTTGGTGGGCATCTCTTTCTTTATGTCGATAATGTTTCCTACAATATATGGAATGGCACTTGAAGGCCAAGGTGAGGACGCAAAATTTGGATCGGCATTTTTAGTCATGGCCATTGTTGGTGGCGCTTTGATGCCAACACTGCAAGGTTTGATATTGGACATGGGTGGCAAAGGCTATACGGACATAAAGATTTTTGGAGTGCCTGAGGTAAATTTCTCATTTATGCTCCCAGCTCTATGCTTTATGGTAACAGGTTACTATGGTATACGATTCTATAAAGACGGTCCAAAATAAAGATAGGGATTCTGATCCTTTATGTGCTGTCATATACCAGGATTGAAACGTTCATAAGCCAAGTCTTGCACTGATGCCAAGGCATACCCCTATATACAGTTTAATGGGTTAATTATCAAACTGATATTGTTCATAATGGCTCTCAGTTTAATAAGGTTTTTTTTAAAATTAGGAACCCCGTATTAGCTAATTTAAGGTATATTAAGATTTTCTTTCCATACTTTGCCCTTCTATGTATGTTGTCAAAATCTTAACGTTTCGCCAATCGTTTATTTAGAGAGATGGCCTTTTGCCTGAAATTTGGCTGAGTAAACCTCTTTTCCATCCACATTGTAATGGGTAAATTCAATTTCGGGCCGACTGGACTGTCTGGTTATTTTCACTCCTAAGAAACCACCATTCACCCTCAAAAAACGGTGCTGTGGTCTCACATCATCCTGATCCCAGCCTTGAGAATGTGAGTTACTTACCGGACCAGAGCCAAATTCATTGACCTGTGTTGCAGAATCAACTGAATGATACTGCCAGTGACGATCTCCATTGATGATATAGACATTGTCTATTTGTGAGAGCATTCCCCGCATCCAATCCCCTTCGGTTTTAAAACTCTTATTGGCATGGTTGTCCTTTTTCCTATCGCTATCTGGTCCAACGATGGGTGTAGCAGAAAATAAGATTTTAAATGTAGCATCCGACTCCTTTAGCGTCTGCTCTAACCACAATCTCTGTGGTGTACCCAGAATCGTTTTTTCCGGGCCATCGTCCATGTTGTTCTCACATCTGAATTCCCGTCCCTCCACCAACCAGATTTGCAGGTCTTTTCCCCATTGAAATGTTCGGTAAGGTTCACCTCTCAACGGGGCATTTTCCTTCCATATTTTTAAACCATCACTCCAACTTAATTTACCATAAGCTTTATTCTTATCGCTGATATCGTCTTGCAAAAGATCATGGTCATCCTTAATCATGTACATGGGTGCTTTAAGATGAAAATCAACCAATGAGGGCCATGAGTCCATGGCATGCCACTTGTGACGAGCTTTTGGAATATCCTTTGCCATGGGCCCCTTTCGATCGTAGTACACATAATCTCCTGTCTGAACAAAAAAATCGGGATTCATTCTATTCATGGCATCATAAACTTTGAATCCACGCAGACTATCATCATAGCTCCAGAAAAATTGACAGGTAGAAGTAGTGAAGTGAATAGATTTTTCAGCTGTTTTTATGGGAGCCGTTCTGAAATACCCATCGACTTTGTGTCCAGACCCTTTTGATTCAACGGTTACCTCATATTGGGTATCTGGTTTTAATGAACTGAATTCATGGCTTGCCGTAAAATCATCCTCCTCTGTTACTTTTATCCATGGTGATACCTTGCTTTCGTATCCATTGGTTAAAGTGAATCTAACTTCTCCTTCTGCGCCAAAAACCCCTCCATCTACCGAATCAAGAGCCATTTCTTCATTAAAATCAATCGGGTAACTCGGATGGGTATCGGTCTTTTTATGTATAATGGGATTAGGTGTAGCTTGACCATATAGTCTGGTCCAGATAAGTGCAGTAGAATCTGATACTTCCATCGCCTTGAACCCAGAGGTGAAGAATTCCTTTTTATTAGGCATTTTTGGTCCACACGCAACCAAGAAAACTATGGCAAGAAAACTTATAAACTTCATATTTTAATTTCTCAAAGGTTAATGGTATTAATTCTTAATTCTCTTCCACCCAGTCATCTGTTCTAAAAGAGGGTGCCGGTATACCATAGCAATTATATAGGTCGCCAACCACAAAATCTTTAAAGCCATACCTAACCGCTACAGGATTTTTCACCACTGGACTAAAAACAATCAATGCCTTTTGTCCCGGGTTATATTTGACTGTTGCCGGGTAGAACTTTTTATCGGCCCCTGCTATTTCAAATAGATTATAACCCTTCCCATAATTAGTAAGCCCACCATTATCATTGATGAAGGTCAGCTTGACTTTAGACCCCTCAATCGTCATCTCCTCAGGTTCTGGTCCACGACTGACAATACCTTCGACCCCATATGTTTCCTTCAATGCAAAATAGGCCAGTCTACTTCCAGCCTGAACCTTGTTCAATGGATGAATATCATTTTCCTCCCCGGTATCCAATAGTGATACCATTCCTGAATTTGGGATTCTTTTTGAGGCCTTGTACTGCGCTTCTCTTATATAGGCTGAGTTGAGGTCAGGCTCTATTTCATCATGATAATTATAAGGTGCCAACTGGCAATAGTAAAAAGGAAACTCCCCTATTCCCCATAACGCTCTCCACCTTTCCAACATGAGCACCATCAGATCATCATAGATTTCCGGCTCCCTACGATTGCGTTCGCCCTGGTACCATATAACACCCTGGATTCCATAATTCAACATAGGGTTAATCATTGCATTAAATAGGCAGGATGTAGTGTTGTTGTAGAACCCGTCTTGCTTATCCTTCTTATCATCCAACATGGTCGGATCAAAAGACTCTAACCCTTCTTCATCAATCCATGCTTGGATGCGGGTACCACCCCAATTGGAGGAAATAAGCCCAATGGGAACCCCAAGAGTTTCGTACAAAAGTTTGCCGAAATAGTATCCGGTCGCACTGAAGTTGGAAACAGAAACGGCATTCGCCACTTCCCATTTGCCATCTAAATCATATTTGGGACTCAGGCTCTTCCCTTGTTTTACATGGAACAAGCGAATGGATGGATTATTTGATTTTAGCAAAATATCATTTAATCCTTGAGGGAGCCTATTACCCATTTTTTTGATTGTCCATTCCATATTTGACTGGCCCGAGCAGACCCATACTTCTCCTATTAAAACGTTGTCCAATGTCAACTCCTGTCCATCTGAAATTTTGACCGTATAAGGCCCACCAGCATCGGGCGTTGCCACTTTGATTTTCCAGTTTCCTGTTTTGTCAGATTTCGTTTTATAGGATTGACTATTCCATGAAGTAATTACGATTATCTCGCTTTTTGCTTCCGTTTTGCCCCAAATAGCCACATCGCTATTGCGTTGCAAGACCATATTGCAACCAAAAATCGCAGGGAGTGTTACCTCAGCGCGTAAGGGAACGAGCATTGCTAAGCCCAGGCTCGTAAGCATAAATTTCTTCCAATCTACCATATGTTTGCTATTTATTTTGTCTCTTTATTAGATGTATAGGTTTATTCATATCAGATTATTAATTAGCCTGTTCCAGTATAAGACTTGTCTTCGCCTGTAGACCGGTTGAACTAGAACCAACCAATACTTCAAACTCTCCTGGTTCTATCGCCCAATTCATGTTTTTATCCAAAAGCTTCATATCTTCCGGTTTTAGGTTAAACCGGATTGTTTTAATCTCTCCCCCGATCCAGCGTAATGCATTCAAAGCGACTTAGCTGTAATTGGTAAACATTAACACTACTGACTAAATCATTAAAGTAGAGTTGTACAACTGCATCTCTTTTCACCTTGCCAGCGTTTATCGCTTCTATTGACACTTGGACCTGTTGCTGTGTTCTACCGGTTTCAGGAAAAATATTGAGATTCTGGTATTCGAATTGTGTATAACTAAGTCCGTAACCAAATGGATAAAGTTCTCCTACAACAGAGGTCTTTCCTGTTCCATTCGGTTCGGAAGATGGTTGACCTAACTGTGAACTTGGTTTGTACGAGAAATTCAATTCCAACAGACCCACTGAGCGAGGAAAAGTGATGGGTAGTTTGCCTCCTGGGTTGTAATCTCCAAGGATTGTTTTTGAAATGGCATTTGACCCTTCTACATTTGGAGACCATGCTTCCAGAATTGCCTGTATGTATTGGTTCTCCCAATTGATAATGGTCTTTTGTTGATTGGAATTAGAATGATTGGTTTGCCTATCCCTTTTTAAAACTTGAAGTAATTGAAACTGACTGCCCAGAAGTCCCAAATTTGTTCTGGACCGGCTTTCTCCGCAGTGTTGCCCATCTTCTCCCATCACAGTGCTGATCAGCTCGGATTTTTTGGCTTTGGTACAAGCTACATCAATCCCGTTCTTTTCATCCCTGGTCAGTGGAAACAGGATAATTTTACCTTCAGGCCAGACTTCATCGACCACTTCACAACCGAATGAGAAGTCAACCTTTGCAGGAATACTAACATAGTTCTGGATTCCTTCCAACACACTTCGAATCCTCGTATTCTGAGGGTCATAGTGACTGCTGTATACTGCCTTATCCACCGCAAGAGGTCCTGTTACAAGAATATTTTTCAGTTTATTTTCAAAAAACATTTCATCTATCAGAAATCCTTGGATGTGGTTCCAGTTTAAAAGCCGGATTATCGGTACGAGCTGACTCTATCAACTTCATAAGCTGTCTGGCTTTTTTAGGGTTTGATTCAGCAATATTGTTCTTCTCCCCAATATCCTTATTTAGGTTGTACAGCTCAATTGGCTTATCATAGAACTTCACAGCCTTCCATTGACCTTTTCTCACTGCCTGAATGGGCCCCTCATGCACATTAATTTCCCAATACAAGTAGTCGTGCTTTGGCTGCTTCCCACCAAGCAATGTTGGTAAATAAGAGATTCCATCGGTCTGTATCGAAGGTTCTACTCCCGCTAGCTCACAGGCCGTGGGAAAAAAGTCCCAAAAGGCCGAAATATGGTCGCTGGTGGATCCGGATTTGATATGTTTTGGCCAATAGGCAATGAAAGGAATCCGAACACCCCCCTCATACAGGTCCCTTTTTTTACCCCTTAGGGGTCCGTTGCTATCAAAAAAACCTTTATCAAATTCTGGTCCGTTATCGCTAGTGAAAATAACAAGCGTATTGTCAGCTATCCCAAGTTTATTCAACCTATCAAGCAATCTACCAATATCTCGATCCATACGGCTGATCATCCCTGCATAGGTTACATTGCTAGACCCATCATCTCCACCAGACTCTCCATTCAGCCAGCCGAGGTTCTTATAGGGCACTTTCGAATCTTCGGGCACGGACAGCTCGAGGTGGGGAATGGTGTACGCCAGGTAAAGAAAAAAGGGCGTTTCTGCATTTTGCTGAATGAATTGCAGTGCTTTTGATGTAAAACTGTCATGAGAAAACTGGCCTTCGGTATTGTACCCGTCATTGCCTTTGGGGTGAAAAGGATCATTATTTTCCCAAAGGATATCCGGGTAATAGTGATGGGCCTCTTTATGTTTTCTATAGCCATAGAAATAATCAAAACCCTGATTGAGCGGCATACTTTCCAGGTCTGCCTCGGCCATTCCCCATTTCCCTATGATGCCTGTGGTATATCCCGCCCGTTTGAGTTCTTTAGCTACCGTAACCTGACTTCTGGGCATATCCACTGGGTTCCCTGTAAATGTCCAAAGAGGGTTTCCTCGTACTGGCGAATGACCAGTGTGCAAACCTGTAAGCAAACTGGCCCTGCTGGGCCCACAAACCGTGGAGCCGGCATAATGTTGGGTAAACTTCATCCCCTCAGATGCCATTTTATCAATCTCAGGAGTGAGAATTTTTTGCTGACCGTAGCAACCTAGATCACCATACCCCAGATCATCTACCAGGATGTAGATGATGTTGGTTTTTTGCTGTGCCTGAATAGAAAATAGCTGGCAAAAAAGAAGCGTTAAAGTACATATTCTTAATTTCATTGTTCTTGTTTATTGATTAAAGTCAATGTTTGTTTTAAGTCTTATTTTGAATTACTATAATCCGGGTTTAGTTTGACAGGAACTGGTGCATTTGTTTCGCTTCTCCAATTCTCTAATATCTTTAAAAGTTCATCTACTTTGGAAGGTTCAACATCTGCCAAATTGGTTTTCTCCCCAATGTCATTCTTCAGATTGTATAGCTCAATGTCATTGTTTTCAAAATACTGGATCAATTTCCAGTCTCCCAACCGGATTGCAGACCCTGGCCTTGTCCTGAATATTGAATCCTGTGTCTCTTTGTTACCATCTTGCAGATAAATGGGAAAGTGCCAAAAAAGTGGTCTCTCGGGCATATCATTGCCAGCTGATAAGATGGAAGCAAAACTATTCCCGTCCAGAATTTTGTTCGCAGGTTTTTTAATCCCGGTCACTTCAAGTATGGTTGGATAAAAATCAAGGTTTGTGACAGGAACATCTATTTTAATCCCATCATCAATTTTGCCCTTCCAGTAGGCAAACATGGGTTCCCTGATACCCCCTTCGTAATAAGATCCTTTGCCTGCCCGCAACGGCCATTGCTTTGTAATGCTGTAAACGCCTCCATTATCCGATGTAAAGACGATGAACGTGTTTTCCAACTTACCGGTTGCTTCCAATAAGTCCACAAGCCTTCCCACTTGCTTGTCCAAATTTTCGATCATAGTGGCATATTTGATATTATCCTGACCATTCCACGATGCCTTTCTTTCGTATTTCGGAAGTAGTTCTTTTACAGGTTGGATGGGGCCATGTACAGCATAAGGTGAATAATACAGGAAAAAGGATTGGTCCGTAGTCTCCACAAACTCCAGTGCTTTATCCATCACCAATCTGGTAAGATTATAATCCTCTGATGGGGGATTGAGCTCTACATTCTTGTATGGAGGAAAGTAATTACCTGGTTTCCCCGCATGGGAACCCCCTATGTTCAAATCAAACCCTTGGGTGGTGGGGTCATTACCGAGATGCCATTTCCCGGCATGGCAGGTTGCATAGCCTCCATCTCTTAAAACCTCGGCAAGGGTGTACTGTTCTTTTGCTAATGTGATGTTGGTCTCCGTGGGGATAAGCTTGCGGTCTTTACTTCTTCCCCTGAATGAACTCCTGACTGTATATATGCCGTGCCTTGGGGACCACTGTCCGCTCATTAGGCATGCCCTGCTTGGAGCACAATTGGAAGCAGCGGCATAGGCATTTGTGAAAATAGCTCCTTCACTTGCCAGTCTGTCTAAATTGGGCGTTTCATAGAATTCCGACCCCATGAAACCGACATCTCTCCAACCCATATCGTCAATGTTTATAATGATGATGTTGGGCTTCTGATCAAATCTTGAAGACTGACAGGATTGAAAGGACAGAAGCAATGCAAAAATCCCGGCTATGGAACGCCTTTTTTTTATTTTATATATTTTGATCATTGTTCGTAAAAACATCATATGTTTGGTTATCGATTTTTGGTTCCGTATATTGAAAATTTGATTCATAAAACAAATCATTCGAATGATCGTGTATCAAAGTCACTTTTATTTACCCATTTAGCTTCCATGCATTCTCCACCCATGTATCTATTGTAGAAATCAACATGGGAACGGCTAGTATAACTATAGTTGTCAAATATTTCGCCATTACCAAGTATTCTAGGATCTTGCTGTAGTTTGAGTTGCTCGATCATGGTGGACTTCATTGACGCCAAAGTCTCACTAAGCTCCGGGTTGTCAATCAGATTATCCGTGCACTCCGCATCTTCCTTAATGTTGTACAGTTCCTCCTTGAACCTTTTGCCAAAAGACATCTTCCAAAATTCCTTCTCTTCTGGCCAGCTATTCAAAATTACGGTCTTGGTCGGGCTGCCATCACAATTGAGGTATCCGGTGAACGGGTCTCCCGAAGGCCATCTATCATTCTTATAATTCATCAGGTAGAGATAATCCCCTTTTACAATCCCCCGGATTGGGTAACCTACGTCATCGGGTCGTCCAACGTCATGACGCTCTTTGCCAATCAACATATGCGCTCTTTTTTGTCTTGCTTCCTTATCTTCAAAAACATTTACAAGCGACGCTCCCTCCATCTCGCTCATTCCACTCTTATCAAAATCAACTCCCGAAACATCCATAAATGTGGGAGCAAAGTCTGTAAAACTTACATATTCATCAATAACACGTCCTGGATTCACTATTCCTTTTCCCCACATGATGGCCAAAGGCAAATGGTTGGAGAGTTCATATGCTTGTCCCTTGATTCTTGGAAATGCCATGCCATTGTCTGCCGTGACAATGACTATCGTATTATCTAGTTCGCCTCTATCTTCAAGGTCTTCCAACATCCGCCCCAGATGCATATCGAAATATTCTATTTCATAAGCATAATCCAGAATATCATGCCTAATAGAATCATTTTCCGGGTAAAAAGAAAACAACTTTTCAATCTCGTCAATTTCTTTTTTTCCTTTTTTAGCTCCAGACATAAACTCGAATCTTCGATGCGGCTCTCTGGAACCATACCAAAAGATGAATGGATTATCTTTTGGTTTGTCATCGAGAAATTGACTGAAATTTGCTGCATAATCTGCCGTTGATATACCAGTTGTTGGTGGAGTTAGTTTAATGTCACTATATTTTTTGCCGGTTAAAGATCTCCGATTTCCCTCTTCATCCAAGGCTATTCCAGGTGCCCACCCTTTTTCAGTATATCCAGCATGGTAACCATTTTCACCCAGTGTTTCAATAATTGATTTGAATTTTAAAGGGAAATAGCACGCGTGGTTGGCTGCCTCCTCAAGTTGCCAGCTATTTCTTCCTGTAAGAATACATGCCCTTGATGGGGCGCACTTGGCATTTGGCGTATAAGCATTGTTAAATAACAGTCCATTCGTTGCTACTGAATCAAAAGCCGGCGTTTTGATCCAAGAAGTCCCATAGGCACCCATATGTGGAAATGAAGCATCGTCTGCTATACAGAAAAGTATATTCGGCCGAATCTTTTTGGTTTCACCTTTTGGTGACTGACAGGAACAAAGCACTATCAAAAGCAGAAGGCATGATAGAGCATTATAGATATTCTTAATTAATCTCACTTGGATAAAATTTTAAAATTCGGCATATGTGTTATAGATATTTATTAAATCTATGGGGCTCTTTTCTTTACTAAAAATGCCCATCCGATCGATTTGTTTTTCTCATTTAATAGCAACTTCTCATTCCTTAATTCTCCTCCTCCCAATTATCTGTTCTAAATGAGGGTGCCGGTATGCCATAGCTATTGAAAAGATCACCAACCACAAAATCTTTAAAACCGTACCGAACAGCTACAGGTTTGTCTACTTTTGGACTAGAAAGAATTAATACTCTTTGTTTGGAGATATATTCAGCAGTGGCTGGGTAAAACTTTTTATCAGCTCCTGCTATTTCAAATAGTTTATAGCCTTTACCATAATTGGTAAGTCCTCCATCATCGTTTATGAATGTCAGCTTAACCTCAGACCCATTTATGGTCATATCTTCAGGTTCGGGGCCCCGACAGACAATTCCCTCTACTCCATAGGTCTCCTTCAGGGCAAAATATGCTAGTCTTTTACCAGCTTCAATTTTATTTAAAGGGTGAATGTCATTTTCCTCGCCAGTATCCAAAAGCGAGACCATTCCTGAATTTGGGATTTTTTTGGATGCCAGATATTGCCCTTCTCTTATAAAAGCTGAATTGAGATCAGGCTCTAATTTATCGTGATAATCATAGGGCGCCAACTGGCAATAATAAAAAGGAAACTCCCCTATTCCCCAAAGTGTTCTCCACCTTTCAAGCATGAGCACCATCAGGTCATCATAGATTTCGGGCTCCCTTCTATTACTTTCGCCCTGATACCATATGACACCATGAATTTCATATCCCAACATGGGATTAATCATTGCATTGAACAGAGAGGTTGATGTATTGTGCTTTAGCTCCTTTTTCTTATCCTCAAGAATCGTCGGGTCAAAAGACTTTAACCCCTCTTCATCGATCCATGCCTGGATACGGGTACCGCCCCAATTGGAGGAGATAAGTCCAATGGGAACTCCAAGGGTTTCATACAGTAGATTGCCGAAATAGTATCCGGTCGCACTGAAGTTCGAAACAGAAACAGCATTCGCTTCTTCCCATTTGCCGTCAAAATCTTGCTTAGGGGTCAAGCCCCTCTCATTTTTTATGTTGAAGAGACGAATGGATGTGTTTTTTGATTTAAGCAAAATATCATTTAATCCTTGAGGAAGTTTACTGCCCAACTGCTGAATTCTCCACTCCATGTTGGACTGACCCGAACACACCCAAACTTCTCCAATTAGGACATTCTCCAAAACCAAATCTTGTCCATCCGAGATCTTAATACTGTAAGGGCCACCAGCATCAGGGGTAGCTACCTTTATCTTCCAGTTGCCTTCTTTATCCGATTTGGTTTCATAGAATTGATCATTCCATGAAGTGGTAACGGTAACCGTAATTTTTGTATCGGTTTTGCCCCAAATAGCCACTTCACGATTGCGCTGTAACACCATATTGCTGTTAAAAATGGCAGGGAGTGTCACTTGTGCATGCGCGTGAAGCAATGCCAGTAAGAATAGATTTAGTAGTATAATTATTTTCTTCAAGTTTTTCATTCTATACTGTTTTGTCTATAATTAATTATTCTAAAATAAAACTCCCCTGTGCTCTAATGTCTTGAGAACTTGAACCGATAAGGACCTCAAACTTGCCTGGCTCCACCTTCCAGTTCATGTTTTTATCTAGCAGTTGTAGGTCTTCAGGTTTAAGCTTGAAGTTAACCTTCTTAGTTTCTCCAGGTTCAAGCGTTATTCGCTCAAAACCTCTTAGTTGCATTTCATACACTATCACACTGCTCACCAGATCTTTGAAGTAGAGTTGTACAACTTCGTCACCTTTCACTTTGCCGATATTCGTCACCTCAACTGACACCTGGATTTGGTGCTGAGTCTTGCCTTTTTCAGGGGTGATCTTTAGATTTTTGTATTCGAATTGTGTATAGCTAAGTCCGTATCCAAATGGGTAAAGCTCTCCTACTACAGAGGTCTTGCCCGTTCCATTCGGCCCGGATGATGGCTGACCAACTTGTGAACTGGGTTTGTACGGAAAATTCAACTCTAGTTGACCAACCGCTCGAGGAAATGTAATGGGCAGTTTCCCCCCAGGATTGTAATCCCCAAAGATAGTCTCCGCAATGGCATTTGGTCCTTCTACGTTTGGGAACCATGCTTCCAGTATTGCAGGGATATACTGGTTTTCCCAATTGATGGTTAGTGGTCTGCCGTTGATTAGAATTAAGATGATTGGTTTGCCTGTTTCTTTCAAAGCTTGAAGCAATTGAAATTGTCTACCCGGAAGTCCCAAATCTGTTCTTGACCGGCTTTCTCCACAACGCTTCTCATCTTCTCCCATCACTGCGATAATCACATCTGATTTTCTAGCTTTGGTAAGTGCCTCATCGATCATCTGCTGCTCCTGATCTGAGAGGGAGATTGGGATAATCTCACTCTCCGGCCAAGCTTCATCTACAACTTCACAGCCTAGTGAGAATTCCACTTTTGCTTTGCTTCCAACATAGTTTTGTATGCCCTCCAGCACACTTTTCACCTCCATGTTTTGAGGACCATATCTGCTTATATAGACTGATTTGTCAACCGCCAATGGCCCGGTCACAAGGATCTTGTCGAGTTTTTCAAGGTTTAGTGGCAATGTGTTTTCTTCATTTTTCAGTAACACCAATGATTCCCTGGCCATTTCCAATACGAAGTCTTTGGTGTCCTTCGCCACAATCTTGTCCGCCGCTTTGGTATCCTTTACATAGGGTTGGTCAAATAGGCCCAATTCGAATTTTACCCGCAGAACGTCTTTAACATTCCGATCAAGTGTAGCCATGGAGAGTTCTCCATCGTTGACCAGTTCCCTTAATGGAATAATGTAATCTTGAGGAGGAGTGAAATGGGTCCTCACGTTCAAACCTGCTTCAGCAACCTGCCGGACCCCTTCCTTATAATCACTTGCTACATGGTGCTTTCTGTGTATAAACTCTACGGCTTCACTGTCTGAAACCACATAACCTCTAAATCCATACTGTTGACGGAGAAGCTCGGTGAGGAAGTAGTAACTTCCGCTCACCGGAATCCCATCGTAGTCATTGTAACTGCTCATGACTCCTTTTGGATGTGCTTCGCCAATTACGCGTTTGTAAGGATATAAATGCATCTGATGTAGTTCTCTAGGAGCCACATGAGGGTCGGTCCGTACCCGGCCATCCCTCCCTCCTTTCGGCACACTATAAACCGCATAGTGCTTCAAGGTAGACGCAACGCCTTGCGATTGGATTCCTTTTACCATTTGGATGCCCAGCTCCGAAACATGATAGGGGTCTTCCCCATAGCACTCCACCACCCTGCCCCAGCGCGGGTCGCGGGCCAGATCAAGGATGGGCGCATAAATGTTAGTGTAGCCGAGCGCTTTTCCCTCTTTGCCCACAATTTCCCCCGCTTGTCTTATCAGGTTCTTGTTCCAGGTACTTCCAATAGCAATTGGGGAAGGAAGTGGGGTCGCTCTCTCATGGTTGAGCCCGTGGATCCCTTCGTTGGTAAAGTCCACCGGAATACCCAATCTCGTCTCTTCCACAAACCACTTTTGGATAGTGTTGATGGCATCCGCATGCTTGCTGTACGGATAGGAATACTGTGTGGGTTTCAATCCATTGAGCTGCTCATCGATATTGGCGATACCATCTTTCCAAACCTCATTTTTCCAGTCAGGCGTTGGAAGTTCATCCTTCAACACCCGCTTGTACCCATAAAGTGTAGCACACTGAGCAGTCTTCTCATCCACAGTCATTTGGCTAAGTAAATCCTCAATTCTGTCATCAATTACTGCTTCCGGGTCTTCAAAGATGTCTTTTACCCCATTTTTGTTAAAATCTATCCATCCCTTTTGGTAGATGGATTTTTTTTGTGCCAAGGCCATGTCGGCTAGTCCTACTATAGTCAAAAAGCAAAATGAATATTTCCATACTTTTTGAAAGGGTGATATATTCTTAATTAACATTGAATCCTGATTTCGTGCGTTTTAAATTCTTATTCTAATTCCTTCAATAAATAATCGGAGATTTGATTCGCCATAAGTCGATATCCTTCCTCATTCCAATGAAATCTATCCAAGCGAGCCAGAATGAGCCGGTTCACTAGCATTGTGTAGAGGTCATTTATAACAACTTCATTTCTTTTCATCACCTCGGCTGCAAGGGCATTTCGTGCAATGATAGTTGGATTGATCTCATCATTCAGCACTGGACTGCCATGCTCGGTAACTGGAGTGGTATTGGCCCATATTAATTTGGCTTGTGGCGCATATTCTTTGAGTGTCTGAACGTACTTTTCAAGTAATGGTACGTACTGCCCCTCTGGGATTCTACCCACCTGCCACCCATGCAAACCGATATTAAAGTGTATGACGTCGTATTTCCTTTTAGACACGTATTCCCGTAATTCCTCAAGCAGGCCATCACTGTTCAAGTGTTTCCCCGTTATCCAAAAATCCACTTTGGCTTTATTCTTAAGATTATCTGTTACAAGTCTTCCGTATCCTTTTAAAATAGAATCTCCTATGAGTAAAATGTTCATAGAGTCGTTTTCATTTACATCCGTCGCGGGTTTGAAGCCCCACGATCCGCCATCTGCGTGAAGGCCTTCCTTTTTATCTTTATCTGCATCAGATTGTTTTTTTTTCAGCTGTGCATTTACGCACACTATTGAAAGGATGAAAGTCAAGAGAATGAATATCTTTTTCATAGTTTTTGTTTGTTTATAAGCTTCTTAAGTAAATCGCATTGCCCCCACCTGGAGCCAACCTCACGTCCAGAATATCTTTCGGTTCGACCTCCATTTCTTCAATTTTGTAGGATTCTTTGTTGTTCAAAAAATGTGCGTCCATTCCATCACTGTAAATTGTGGCTTTGTACGTTTTGCCTTCCGGTAAGAAGTCCAAATTAATTTTTAAATTTCGCCCTTCCCTGTTGGTAAGCGAGCCTACAAACCAATCCTCTCCAGCACGCCTAGTAACCGTGATATACGAATCAATACCTCCCTGAAGAACCTTGAAACTATCAAATTGTGAGGGCATCTTTCGTATGCAATCAAACAGATCATCCTTCTTCAAATATTCCTCAGGGGCATCAGGCAGTACCATCCAGCCAGTATTAGCTACAATCAATTTGGCTACTTCAGCAGTGACTGTTCCAGGTATTTCTTCGAAAACGCGCTCTCGTGAGTGCGCATGATTGAGGTCAAACCAGCCGTTGGTGTAGTCCAGGGGACCTGCTATCATATTGATAAAGGCTGATGATACCGCTGTTTCCGGGAAATAGGAGCGCTTTGCATCAGCCTGGGCATGACAAAACTCCCTGGTGACCAAATTGGGGTAGGTTCGCTCATCTCCACTCGGAGGAACGGGGTTGTCATGAAAATCAACCATGAGTTTGTATTTCGCACAAATCTCAATTACTTCAGTTGTGTGCCTTACTTTTTCTTCCCAGGTCCCTTTCATAAATCCATACTTCACTCCAACGGCTCCCCAATCTACAAACTGCTTCAACACTCTATCTAACCCGAATTTCTTCGCTCCAACATCGTTGAGATAAAGTATTATACCAACGTCATGATCTTTTGCATAGGCCATGCACTCCTCTATATCAAACCCCCTCCGGCTTGCCGCCGTCGGGTCAGAATCCGCACTGAACTCCGGGCCGTACCAGTCTGCATCGATCAGCAGATATTGGATGTTGTTGTCAGCTGCAAAATCAATAAAGCGCTTATGTGTTTTGGTATCGAGTAGATATTCATAACCATCTGCAGCTTTGTACCCCCAAACTCTCCAGTCCCACATAGACTTGCCAGGCTTGATCCAGGAAGTATCTTCAATCTTGCAGGGTTCATTGAGATTTTGCAAGAGGTTGGAGTTAACCAGATCACCCGGTTGGTCGCCAACAATGAAAGTTCTCCATGAAGTAGTAATTGGTCCGTGATCAGTAGTCTCGCTTACATTAAATGAAAGATTTTTTCCTTCTGATTTCAGAGTAGCCGGGGCATACCTTAAAATGGCTGCTTCATGAATCCCAAGGTAAAGGTCATGCTTGGTTTTTACCACCATCGGTATCTTAACTTCCGTAAGGGAGGTATCATTGCTATGCAAAGGTCCCAGATTGGCATTTTCTCGATTATAGGCCCAAAAGGTGAAGTCATCAGAAAAACGCAACTTTGTTCGCTCGCACAAAATCTGTATTTCATTTTCACCGCCATCATGAAGTACGTATCGATAGGCAAAACCATCATTGTAGCACCGAAAGATGATGTCATAGGAACCTGTGCCGGTTTCCGAATCCTGTAAGTGAAATGTATACTCATTGTATTGGTTCAAAACCTCTGTATTCTTACCAATCACAGGATACCATGTTTCTTCGAATGAGGATTTATCGACAGACTTTAGAGACACATCATTTGTTAACATTGAATTAGTCACCAATCCCAAAGAATCAACATGAAGAACGACCCGCCCCCTGAATGTGTAATCAAAGGAAATCCCATTCTCTGTTTTAATCATGGTTATCCGGTGATTCTCGTCTGGACTGGTTAGGTATTGTTCTGTGGGAAATCCAAATGAATAAAATAAACATAGTATACATGGAACTAAGACTGAACAAAAAATGATTTTTTTCATACGTGTTTCTTTCAATTAGTCTTTATTGAATAGGAAATTCCTTTGTTAGCTTTAAAAACAATACACTCTCCATTGCTTTTGTCTAACTTAAAATCAACCTGTTTTCCTGATTGATCTGATATAATTTTCACTGACTGCCCTGGCCATGGGTTCATTAGTTGGCAGACGTTGTCTCTTCTCGAATGGATTTTAAGATAGGTTGTCTTTCCCTCTATCATCTCAGCAGAAACTTCGAACCCTCCTCTGGCCAGCATTTGGTTGAACCCAATGGTCGTGTTTATTGGTACACAAGGGAACAGATGGATCCGTCCACTTCTGGAGTTTATCAGCCTTTCCGGCTCAAAAAAGAAAGCATCCCATCTGGTATCGGGATTATCCAATGGCACTGTAATATCTTCATCAATGGTTGGCGGCCAACCTTTACGACCGAATTTGGACATGTGATAGGTAAAAACTCCCGCCCACCAGATATGAAGTAAATCGGGATCTTCTCCCAGCAAGTGGAATACCTGTCGATTTACCCTATGACCCCAGACATCCCGAGCCGTATTCAAGGCTATTTCCTTATCTTTTGGATCTGAGTCCAGATTGATAAAATCGGCTACCGCTGTTGGAAAAGCGACTGTGGCATTGTTATAAGGCACTCCTAGAGAACTTATGCCCTCTGCATCAGCAAACACAGAACCGCTCGGACCTTCGACAAGGTGGTAGTCAACCATTTGAGCCGCCACATTTCTCCACTGCTTTGCCAATTCTAAATCTTGCTTAAGGTATTCTGCAGCCTCTGCCGCCTTTAGCAATATCCATTTGAACATCGCTACACCTGCTACATTGTCTTTGTTGTACTTGTATTGATAGGTAAATCCAAAATGCTCTCCGCTCTGCGATGGAATCACATGATACTTCCCGTCTTCACCCATTGTGACATATTGGGAAACAAATATTGCATGTTCCCTCAGAGGTGGGTAGAGGTATTCCGTTAAAATTTCTTCATTTCCTCCATAGTCCCAAGCATCCCAGGCACATTTTAATACCTGGCCCGGTACCTCCGTGCAAAAGTCCAAAACCGTGTTTGTACGCATGACTTCATCAGGTTTTATCGGACCCTGAAATCCATGGGGTGGCCCAAATGCCCCCTCTAAACCAAATACCTCCCGGGCATATCTTTTAGTGGCTTCCAACCAAAACTTTGGGAGCTTGATTTGGTAGTCCATCATATCAAGCCTGTTCATCACTGCGTAATGTGTAAAATAAGTTTCATTGTAGCAGGGAAGTGTATGCCAAGACTTTGTAAAATCCTCATCCAATGGCCCATACCAAGCATCTGCCTCGTACATTTCGGGGTCAGGCGCACTTTCACGTGAGTGCATCCCTACCCAACTATAAAAGAGGTTGGGGATTCTCTTTTCAGCTCTTTCTGCTGTGCCGTCAAATATCCTCCCCTGTTCTCTTTTAGAGTAAAAATCTTTGTACCAGTCAGCATTTTCAGCAATCAAACCGTCCATGTTTTTGGCTGCCGCTTTCCGAAGGCTCTCACGGGCAATTTTTAGAACATCCTCTCCGTCATTGGAAGTGACCACAGTAAGCAGTAAGGTAAAATCGGTCTCCCCCTTCCCAGGTAGGGTCACTTCTGTCGCATACCCGGGAGTATTGTCATAAATTTCATTCATCATTCCCAGATCGGCTGTCTTACCTTTCCTAATGTCAATGGTGTAAGGAGAACCGGTTACAAGTCCCATCAGCACATATTCAAAACCTTGAGGAAACGTCCGCTCGGCAGGCATTCTCTGGGTAATCCAGAAAAAACGGTCGTCATGCCCGGTTTTAGGTGGTTCTATCGCTTCACCAAATTCCGGATGGGCGGCATAGTCCCAACCTTCAAATTGTTCATAAACCACTGTTTTTCTGCCATCCACTTCCCTGAGAACTGCCTTGCAATTAGCTTTGGTAATATCCTGATGACGGAACAGCCTCAAAGAAGCAGGGTTAGTCAAACCTTTGGCCTTCACATTTACGGCCACTATGTTTTCAGGCATCATTGTCAAATACTTGAAAACCGCGCTGGCACCAGATTTCCCTTTGACCTCCACACTAACAGTACCATCGTCACATTTCAATGTTCCCATCAATGCATCCTCTGATATTTTCAAATCATCGAGGTTAAAAATAGCCTGACCGACCGGCTTTTGGATCGGGAAATCATACGCTTTCCAACCATAGCTCATGTGCAATTGTCCGTCTGGTGTTTTAATCCACCCTCCATCGCGTGGACTGACACCATTGTCCAACCCTTTGGTCTTTTCTTTGTTGTATGTATTATTCGGATCAAAAAGCGCTTCTTTTATCTCATCCAGAGTAAGGATAGGGGTATTGGCAAAACGTCTGTCCCAGACATCGGTTTTCATTAAGGACAAAACCTGCTTGTTGTCATCGCTCCACAAAGCTACTTTCAGTTGTTTGTTGTTCATCTGAAAGCCTTTGTCATGTCGTTCTGTAAATGCTTGTGGGGTCCAGATAACATTTCCGCTGCTGTTTTTTACGGACTTTGAAACAGGTAAGGTCACTTTTGTCTTTTGAGCAGCTTCCCAATATGAGGGTTCCTTGTCCCACAAATGTTCAATCTTATTCTTCTGTGCGCAACCAGTTAGAACAAATCCTAGCAGGACCCAAATACTTATTATAATTCTCATGTCAAAAAAGCTTCATTTATTTTTTCATTGATTAAACATGATTGATTTCGTCTCTTTGGCCGAAAGTGTTATTGTTTGTTCTTTTGTCCCGGCAATTACCGTAACAGAACCTCCTATTGGAGTATATATTTTGGCATTTACCAATTCACCATTCGTCCATTTGATGTCCACCTCAAAATTTCCCCTGGCCATAAGACCTTTTACTTCTCCGTCTTTCCAGGATTGTGGCAAGGCAGGAAGTAAATAAATCCTACCTGGCTCATGTGACTGGATGAGCATCTCGGCCACTCCAGCCGTACCTCCTAAATTTCCGTCAATTTGAAATATCCTTGGAGGATGTAAATCAAAAAGATTGGATTCCAGTTGATCACCAATAAGCGCATTCAAATGCTCAAGACATTTGTCTCCATTTTTAAGTCTTGCATAAAAATTGACAATCCATGCTCGACTCCATCCCGTCTGTCCCCCACCTTGTGAAAGCCGTCGCTCAATGGTCTTCTCGGCCGCAGCAAATAGCTCTGGTGTCCCCATAGAAATCTGGGAGGATGGATACAGTCCATATAAATGGGAAATATGCCTATGTCCAAGCTCTACCTCTTCATAGTCTTCATACCACTCCTGAATAGTCCCATTCGAACCAATTTTAGTATCAGGCAACTTGGTTAGTGCCTTTGTAATGGATGACGTAAGCTGGCTTGAGCCCAAGGTTTCTTCAGCCTCCAAGCATGCTCGAAAAACATCGCGAATAATCTGAATATCCATGGTCGCGGCAGTAGTATTTAGCTGTTTTTTACCTGTTTTGGGATCGATATAGGTGTTTTCAGGAGAATACGATGGTGCAGTAACCAGTTCACCCTTTTCATTCTCTTTTAGAAAATCCAAAATGAACTGTGTCGCACCCTTGATCATTGGGTAAGCTTTTTCTTCCAGATAATGTTGATCTTTTGTAAATTGATAGTGCCTCCAGATCGTAAGAGACATCCATGCTCCTGCAAGTGGGTAGCTATAGCCGTTGACTACCTGAGAAGCTTCGGTCGATCCACTTGGTGTAACCCGACCAAATGGATTGGTGGAATGGTGTACCATCCAACCATCGGAACCAATGTACTTTTTTGCAGTCTCCTTGCCTCTCTCAATCAATCCTTCCATATAATTGGTCAGTGGCACCATCGATTCGGACAAATTGCAAGTTTCCACTGGCCAGTAGTTCATTTGCAGGTTGATATTCAAGTGAAAATCAGACTCCCATGGTGCCCACATGTCCTGATTCCAGATTCCCTGCAGATTGGCTGGCAATACAGCTTGCTGCATGCCACTGGACATCATCAGATACCTACCATACTGAAAAAACAGGTTTATGAGTCCAGTATCTTCATTTCCCTCTTTAAGTCTGGTTATTCGCTCGTCGGTGGTCAGGCTATCCAGCGAAGCTCCTTTAATTTCCAACTGAACCCGATTGAATATTCCGCTATGTCTGGCAATGTGATTACTTTTAAGCTTATCGAAAGGTACTTCCTGTACTTTCTTAAGCTTGCGAAGTGAAATTTCCTTTGCGTCGATGCTCCTGTCATAATTCATCTTTTCAAGATTGTAATCGGTAGCAGCACTCAGAATCAATGTGAATTCGGTGGCTTCATCAATGATCAACACATTTTTATCCATAGAAACTTTGCCGTCATGGTTGGAAAAATTAAGATGACTGTTAAACTTCATGTGGTAGCCTCCCTGCCCGGATCCACCTTTGTTGTCATCATACCCCTCAGGATCATCAAAAATTTGACCGTTAATTTCCAAGATATTACTGTTCAAATGATTGAGGGTAATGTCCTTATCCCGATTGAAGCGAACCCTACATGAAATCTTTTGTTTGTCCATACTTTCAAAGCGGTACACAATCACATCATACTCAGAGGAAATGAACGACTCCCTTAGGAATCGCTTACCATCAATCGTGTATTCGGTAGAATTAATACCTTTCTCAATATCCAAAGATCGTTTGTACGTCTCAGGCCCCAAGTCATGATCAAATTGAAGAAATAGGTCACCAAGTGGCTCATATGACCGAATCGAAGTTGGTGAAATCGCCAAATTCTTCATCGCATAGGTATAGGCTTTTTCATATTGACCTTCCAGGTTCAATTGCTGAAATCTAGTGTAATGCTTCTCCACTTCTTCAGGGTATGGGTTCTCTGGTATCCCTGCCCACAGGCTTTCCTCATTCAACTGAAGATGATCCTCATTTACTCCACCAAACACCATTGCCCCAAGCCGGCCATTGCCCAACGGTAAGGCTGCAAACCAATCAGAGGCGGGTTCATCGTACCAAAGCGTATTTTTAGGCTTGCTTTCAAAAGATGGATTGTTGCATGATGCAACAACCACCATTATTGCCGCCAAAAGAATCAATGAGATTCTAAAATCATTTTTTCCTAGCTTTTTCATTGTGCTCGTTTAATAACAACTAATTTTTCATAAATCCATCTGAGACGAACTGAAGGACATAAGGCAAACTATTTCGCCAATAAGACCAATTGTGACCACCATCTCTTACTCGAAATTCATGCGGTATGTGTTTGTCCTTCATGAGTTCGTGAAGGCTCATATTTCCGAAGATGAAAGAATCGCCATCTCCACAATCAATGTACCATCTGACAGTTTTGAGCTCGTCAGTCGGAGTGGATGACATCAGAAAAAAACCAAAATTCTCCTTAGTAAATTCATTGATCCTTTTATCACCGGCTTTAGACTCGGTGACTCTTTCAAAAAAAGAATCCCATGTTTTTTGACCAAGTTTGGTCAATCTCTCTTCCGTCCAAATTGCAGCACTCAAAGGGGCAGCTGAAGAAAATAGATCTGGGTATTTGGCAGCAAACATGATGGTGCCATGACCACCCATACTTAAACCGGAAATGGCCCTATGTTCCCTGGCCGTCCTACACTTATATTTTCCTTCAATAAATGGAATAAACTCCTGCACGAAGAAATCCTCATATCGGAATTCCAATACCTCTGAGTTCAAATACCAGCTTTTCTGGGCATCCGGCATTACAATAATCATGGGTACTGCCGAGCCACTTTCTATTGCCTGATCTGCAATCTCCTGAACATTCCCTCGCTGAATCCATCTGGTCTCATCATCACCAAACCCATGTAGGAGGTACAAGACTGGGTATTTTCGTGTTGAAACCTCATAACCCGGAGGCAAATACACACTGTAACGGATTTCTTGATCCAATACTATGCTCTTCATTGTTTCACTTTCCATTATGACACTATACTGTGCAAAGGAGGCCAGGCTTGATAACCACAGGAAGGCAGCCAATGGTACGTTCATTCTATATTTATACAGGTTTGTTTTCACTTTCTGTAGCTTCTCCATATTATCATTTGTAATCCTTCTCCGATAAACTATGGAGTACAGATTGTTGCCAATCAACTAACTGCCTCTCCAACTTTTCTGCTTTTTCTGGATGAAACGAAATCATGTTCAATCTTTCTCCCGGATCAGTGGAAATGTTGTAGAGTTCCTTCACTTCTCCTTCCTCCAAATCCCTTACTATCAGTTTATAATCTCCATCAATGATAGATCGATCACCATGGTAGTGCTCTTCCTTAATTTCATCATAATGAAAGTTTTGAAATACCCGGATATATGAATCTCCCCAGAGCTTTACCAATGGAGTCGTTCCTGTTTGTAGCGTTTCACCAATGTAAGGCTTCCCTTTATCAATTGTTGATCTATCATACATCCAAAAACAAATTGGCTCTTCACGATTATTCATATTTCCACTTAGCAGTGGAACCAAACTAATCCCATCGAGTGGTCGATTTGGTAATGGAACTCCGGCCAACTCACAAAGCGTAGGTAGGATATCAGAGGTCACTGAATTGACATTGGAAATATTCTTTTCTTTGATGGCAGATGGCCACTCTATAATTCCAGGCACTTTAGTACCACCATCGTAAATCGTTCCCTTTAAAGCATGAAGTTTAGAGTATTGAATACCGCTCGGAGGAATTCCATTATCACCACAATACCAGATTAAGGTGTTGTCTTTTAACTCTTTGGACGATAGATAATCTCTCAATTGACCGATGGCCCGGTCCATTGCAGTAATCTCAGCAAATCGTTCTTGCAAAACAGAGTCTTGAGGTCGTGTGACCCTCCGGCCAGTCTTCATCGATGTTAAATCGAAAGTCTTGGAACTTAGGCTGTCTGGAAGATTATCGTAAAGTGCCAAGTCTTCTGGAAGTCCTTCATACGGCTCGTGTGGGGAAGCCATCCATACTACTGCAAAGAATGGAGCTCCCTCAGCCTTATCAATAAATGATATGGTTTCATCTACAATCACTTTGGAGCCTTCACCTTCAAATTTTTCTGGCTCACCCCCATTTCTGGAGAGCACCGGATTTAGCTCGAAAAAATTGTCATGTGACACCCATGTATCGAATCCCATGGCACCCGGATTGGTAGGAGATTCGGATTTTACGGGACCCAAATGCCATTTACCAAAATGACCGGTTGTGTAGCCTGCTTGTTTCAGCAAACTCGCTATCGAGATCTCCTCTGGGCGAATTGAAAACCCAGCATTGAAAGTTCCATACCTGTTTGGATGCCTTCCTGTGATTACACTCCCCCTCGTAGGTGAGCATGAAGGGTGAGCAGCGTAAAACCTATCTAACACTAATCCATTCTCAGCCATCTCATCAAGGACGGGTGTTTTGATAAAAGGATGGCCATTATATCCGGTTTCTTCATAGCCATGATCATCTCCCATTATTAGGATAATGTTGGGGAGCTTTTTGGTTTTATCACCATGATCATCCTGGCATGATGCGAATAGCAAAATGCCTACAACGAGCATACCTATTAATTTGAAACGACTCATCTTATCTTCTTTATCAATTGTTATATTATCCACACGCTACAACCCAGTATCAGCTTCCCAATTATCCGTTCTGAAAGAAGAGGCTGGTATTCCATAACGGTCGAATAGATCTCCGTCAACAAAATTTTTGAATCCATATCTGGCAGCTATGGGTTTTAATACATCTTCAGAAGTAACAATAACCGTATTTCTGTGAATAACAGCTTGAGCAGGATAGAACTTCTTATCCTCACCAGCCAATTCAAAAAGCTTTAGTTCTTTTCCAAAAGAAGTCAGTTTTTTGTCGAACGTCAGTTCTACTGATGAACTATCAATCTTCATCTCGACAAACTGTGGACCTTCTGCATGTATCCCAGAAACCCCATAGGTATTTTTCAAAGCCAAATAGGCAAGTCTCTCTCCTGCTATTCTTTTTTTTGATGGGTGAATAAAATTTTCATCTCCTGCATCTAATAAACATGCCATTCCTGAATTTGGAATTTCTTTGGAAGCCATCAGTTGTGCCTCCCTGAGCAAAGCAGTATTTACCTCGTTTGTATATTTGTACGGAGCAATCTGACAATAGTAAAACGGAAACTCTCCTATCCCCCATTTCGCCCTCCAACCCTTGACCATTTCGACCATCATGTCTTTGTATATCCCTGGATTGTATCGGTTAGACTCTCCTTGGTACCAGACTACTCCTCGAATATTGAAGCCCAGCATTGGATGAATCATACCGTTAAAGAGTGTGGCCGCTGAATTTTTGTGATCCTCAGGATCAAATTTATTGAGCGATCCTTCATCCATCCAGAATTGTATTCTTGTCGCTCCCCAGTCTGAAGCTATCAGACCAACAGGCACATCTATAATATCCTGAACTAGATTACCAAAAAAGTAACCAGTTGCACTAAAATCTGGGGCCGTCGCTCTACTACACGATTCCCACTCACCGCTAAAATCAATTTTAGGTTCAGAGCTTTTTTCATTTTTCACTTTAAAGAACCTAATATTCGGATTTTCCGATCTCAAGATTGCTTCATTCGCACCTATGACAGGATCATTTCCAGCCCCCTTCAGCGGTCTCTCCATATTGGACTGTCCAGAGCAGACCCAAACTTCTCCAATCATTACATTTTCAAGGCTTACTGTTTCATCACCATTCGAAATATCTACCTGATAAGGACCTCCGGCATTTTTGGTTTTAACCTTGAGTTTCCAGCTACCTTCTTTGTCTGTTTTGGTGGTATAAGTGCTTCCATTCCACGAAGTGGTTACCACTATTTGGCTCTTTGCAGGTCCTGACCCCCAAATAGAAACATCATTGTTTCGTTGGAGTACCATATTGCTCCCGAATATCGACGGTAACTCAATCTGTGCATTAACTTTAAGGATACTAAATAGACATGTAAAACCAAAAAATAGTGCTGTTGTAGTTCTGTTTCTCATAGATTATTTGTGTTCGTTAATTAATATACTTTGAATGGCATCGGCATATCTTCTCCCTAGTTCTCGCTGGGCAGCAGAATTAAAATGCAGGTTATCTCCTTTGTGGTCCAAACCTTTTGAAGAAATCAAATAGCAATACTCTTCTTCCTTTGCCAGGTCGGCTAAAATGAGATTGATCTTACTAAAGTATTCGGCCTTTTCCTTTGGCTGTGCAAAGTGGCCCAATTCCCCCATCATGATGGGCAATTCAGCATTACCTATCTCAGACCTAAATACATCAAACAATGCAAGCAAGGAATCTTGATATACGGGAAAATCATTGGGTTTGGCATTGCTCTCACCCTGATGCCATAAGATTCCTTTAATTTCCCCTTTCGCTTTGGCCAACTCAACCTTCTCTTTGAAGTTGCTCAAAAGCTTAACTCCACGATGCTCTTTGTCATTTAGCCATTGAAAGACAGAACTACCTCCCACCGCACACGGCACCATAGCAATAGTGACGTTTCTTGGAGTATCTTTCAAGAGTGTTTGAGCGAAACTCATTCCACAATCCAGACCACCTTTTTCATAAAAGTGTAGCGGTTCACGTGCAGGAATCCAATTATTCAAGCTATCTATTGTTATAACCTTTTTGTTAGTTAAAGAATCCTGGGCTTCCAATGAGCCCCTACCTGCCATATTCGATTGTCCTGCCATGATAAAAACCCATGTATTGCGCTTCGAATTGTTAAAGTGGTTGGACGAGCACGAAATCATTACAACCAGAAAACACATAAAGGCAAGTCTCCTCAAAAAATCAATCATCGTGAAATTTTAAATTTATCAGACTCAACTCCTTCTTTTGGGGCCGCTTTGTAAAAATCATTTCCCAAATACATCAGATCAAAATGATCGGATTGTAATTCGCCGGTTGACGAATACAACACAATGTCTCCTGACTCATGCATTGTTAATGTCAACTCATTATCTGTTGTTTCTTGGATCTCAAATGTAGATGGTGATAAATACTTATCAGTTCTCCCTATAACTGCCCAACCTTCTATGATAGGAATCAACAAAAACAGCTTATGACCAAACCCGTCGATCTCAAATTGAAGCCCTTCTTCGCTCAGAACTTGTCCCTGCTGACTGTTCCAGTCATAAATGACCAATCCTTCTTCGGGCTGCTCCCAGAGTCCGGCAAAAGGTTGAATCATGGCCCCTGCCTGTTTATAATCTGATTTGTCAATTTTTCCCATCAAAGGCTCTGAAGCTGTGACGCTGAGATTGTACGCAGCAATAGCACAGGATGCATTTTTAAGGGGGGCTATTGTTTTATAGGCTTCCTGATTTTCGTACAAGGCATCATTGAAAATGGAACTGGTCATTGGAACTCCCGGGGCTAATGGCCTAATAAGTTTTCCATCATCATAGCTTAGCGGTTCAATTACCGAAGAATTAAATTCTGCAGGATCATCTGAAAGGTAAATAGGCCCACCGGACAGTGCTTTGGTCACGGCCATCGTTTCACCCACTTCTGTATCTGAGGAATGAAACATATCATGATCAGGCCATAGGGTTTGCCCCAACCATAACACATTGAAAACCGACTGTAGGATTTGCGATTTTGAAGTGGCCAGATCGTGCTTGATGTAGTCCGGACTGGTGCGCATGGTTGCACTACTTTTTGCATTCAGCATATCTATCGTATTCTGCGCACTGCAATTCATCAAGCCAAAACCCTGCTCCAAACAAGCCTCCTCCAAAGACAGTACATTTTGCATTTGGGCCATGGCCGGATTTGCTGATCCGTAGTACTCGATGGTAGACCTTGAAACATTGTCGGTTTTCATGAAATCAAAGTTTTGATCCTTAAGTGTAGAGATCATATAATCATAAAAGGCCTGACTGGATTCCATGTCGTCCTTGGGTAGCAATCCATCTTCTCGTTTAGGGTTTGGCATAAGGAAAGTGGACAATCCTGGCATGGTATGATCAACATGAACCCCATTCCAATGTGACAGGAAACCGTGCCAGATTCCCATCCATTTGATCCCATCGTCTGATTTTCTGGAGGTAATCGGATCCCATCCATTTGGAAATTTTTCAGAATTGGGCTCATAAGAAATAAGCTTGTTTTTCTTATCATTTTGATGACCATCGTCAATCAAAAACCATCTAACCGGAACTCCTGATTTTTCAATATTGTCTATTGCGTTGACAAGAATCTCCTCATTGATTGTCTTTTTGTATTGCTCCCAAGTACACCAACCCAAATACTTCAAAGGCTCGGAATATTCTTTTGTATCTCGCAACGATGCACTGGCAAATTTGCTTTTATGCTCTAATACAAGCTCCCAGGTTTTGAATAGCGATTCGTACATGCTCTCAGATTCATACCATGCCAGTAATGGAACATTTGAATCTTGAGGAACAGACTGTGTGCCCAGTGTTCCATAATCGAGCACTAGCCTACCATCTTCAGTGATTTCCAACCAGCTAATACTCACGTCTCCAGCTAGCGGTAGTAGCGTTAAATAGTTACCATTGGTCAACTGAAAAAGCATTGTCAGTGCCCTTCTGTTGGGTTGTGGGATTCTGGGAGGAACCGGATCTTTAGGCTCAAAAATGGATTTCAATTCCTTGCCTCCAACCCATGGGAACATTCTGTTGCTTGCGCCAATCCAACGAAATTGGTTAGAGTCAGCCGCTACATGAACAAACTTTTCAAACTCTGGCAGTATTATTTCACGAAGGGATTCATCACTCGGATCAGGAGTGCTCAACACAAGCACATTTTCTAGTTTATCAGTTGTTAGGTCTATCTTATCACCTAGGGGGTCACTCTCAATATTGGAGCAAGCGAATAACATGCTCAATGAGATAAATAAGATGATATGGTATTTAAATGTAAATCGCATATGTTGTTCTTAAAATTGAATTCATAGCTGGATCATAATAGGCCATCCCGTAAACTGCTCAGCATCTTCATTAGTCACGTCTTCAAACCTTGGCCAGCATTCGAACGTAACTGCTCGTTTGGTCTTATTGAATTTTATGAGACCATATCCTTCTCCGTTTGAGCTGGTCTCCGGATTAGCATAAGCATGCATAGTAATTTTATTGTTAAACCCGTCCAGATACTGACCTGTCCAGGGAAGTACCTCATTCGAATTCTTCCCTCCTTTTTCGTCCTCAGGCCACCACCATCGACTGTATATATCATTGATGATAGCTGGCACCACGAAAGCCCAAGGGCCATCGTCAAACTCATCGATACCATGCTGAACGACTGTAGCCAGATGCTGGTCACCAGCAATATGAACAGCTCCTGCTTTTTTGATTGCTTTTAATGCTCGATTCCTTCCTTTTTGGGGCCAACCATTTGAATCCATATCCGCATGCAGCCTATTTTCTGGGTTGCCGTGCACATGTGCGCCTCCACAAAAACCTGTCTGCGATAACACTACTTTTATAGAATTCGGATTTGTATCAGCCCAATCATTTAGAAACTTTTCCTGACGATCTCCAAGCAATTCCAACCCTTCCAAATCAACAGACGATGGATCATAATTAGGATCTTTGATATGATCCGGCCGTGAACCACTTTGTGGAACCTTACCACTGGGTCCTGACTTAAATTTACGATCCTCTATTATTGCAAAATCTAACCCTCCGAACAAAAAACTGGTGTAGTAGACCCCAATTCCCTGTTCCACAGGAGTTGAATCATAGGGGTCAGGTAAATGTGAAGTCTGACATCTTTCTACCATTTTCACATATTCTGGATGATAAAAATATCCCCCGTCATCACCCTGTTTTCTTAATGCTTTTTTTCCTCCTTCACCCCACAGATTGGGTTGTCCAATATCATGATCATCAGGTATAGTGATGCATGGACGATTTCTAAACACCTCTCTGAATTGCATTCCGAACTTAAGCCATGCGGCAGTATGCTCTTTATGATCATACGACTGATCCCCAGCAAAAAATACCATATCAGGATCCTGATGATTAATGTTTCTCACATAGTTTTCTCTGTCTCCTCTATCCTTTCGGCTGTTGCATGACATAGCGGCAATAGATATTACGTCCTTTTCTGTGGGATCTTTTCTAATCAACCCTTCAAACCTTGCTTCTTTTCCATGGAGCAATCTATACTTTACATCCACAGACTGATCCCAGTTTTCAACTCTGAACAAGGCAGACCAGCCTAACTCCGTGACATTTTGCTTTTGAATTTCCGTCCATTGGTTCTCCTTTAGAATTTCAAGGCGTACCTCTCTCGTCTCCTCTGGATAAAGTGGATATAACTGGGCACTCAGCTTTAACGTCGCATCAGAAACTGTGTAGATACCAAAGGCAATCACATCTTTCCTTTCTACCTTGAGGTTAATGATTGGATTATCAGGACGGTTCCACCAATCATTGACTGCCAGCGTGTCCAATTCAGTAAATGGAGCCTTGACATATGAAGGCTGTTGACATCCAAAAGTTAGAAGGATGAAGACAGCAAAGAGAATACTTATTGTTTTTATTTTCATGTTACTTATTAAGTGATTGTTTGTATGATACATCCTCTAGCTTTACGACAATTGGATTTGGCCATTTGCGATCGTTGTAAATCCTATGGGAACGCATCACAGATATTTCCAGGCCGGTAGCAGTATTTTTAATCGTTGGCTCAGGATCAGTGTCAGGATTATATTCCAGCACTAGGCTGTTCTGCCCAAGCACAGATATTTTGGTATTCTTTCCTGCTTGCAGCGATTTGATTGTGCGAACCTTGCGCTCTCCGAATGGCCATGACTCTTCAATCAGAAAGGCATAGATCGTATTCTGGCCTTTCTCCTTTAGAAACCAGATGTTATCCTCTCTGACAATATCCAAAGGCTCTGTATTAACAAAGGCTTCCTGATTGATAAACATCCAAAGAGACAGTTCATTCAATCCTGCAGCTTGCTCTTGCGGAA
Organism: Flagellimonas marina; assembly: GCF_042651185.1. Taxonomy (NCBI): domain Bacteria; kingdom Pseudomonadati; phylum Bacteroidota; class Flavobacteriia; order Flavobacteriales; family Flavobacteriaceae; genus Flagellimonas; species Flagellimonas marina. Next base: position 40,098 of record NZ_JBHSCL010000011.1, read on the forward strand.
ACCGGCCTTTCTCATCCGGACCGAAGTTGAGTAGGAAATTTCCTCCTTTGGCTCTTATATCAATCAGTTTTCTGATACAGTCATTGGCTGTCTTGTAATTTTCATTGGATGGCCTGTATTGCCACTGATCTCCAAAGGTATAATTAGCTTCCCAAGGTGCTGGCAATGGCTGATCAGGAGTAAACTGCTCAGGTGTTTCCATTGCTCCCCTTGTGACTATCACATTAGGGTCAACTTTCCAGCAAACTTTAGCTAATTCGGTCTTGGCGTATTGCTCTCTACCATCCAGGAAAATGATATCAATCTTACCGTAGTTGGTCATCAGCTCTCGCATCTGTTCCTTCACATACTTATTCAATGCTTTATTACCTGAGGCGAGTGCTTCCGGTCGATCTCTAGAAATCAGTGTGTCTTGATCATACAAGAAATAGAAATCATCAGGGGAATAATAGAAACCAATAGCCAATCCCTCTGCTCGAAAAGCATCAACCACTTGTCTGGTAATATCCTTTCCATATGGAGTGTTAATGATATCAAAATCAGTGGTTTTGGTATCGAACATGCAAAATCCATTGTGATGTTTGGTGGTGAAAACCACATACTTCATCCCTGCTAGCTTAGCGGCTTTTGCCCATTCAGAGGCATCAAACTGATCTGGATTGAAGGTCTTAGGAAGCTGATTTACATATCTATCCAGATAGTCATCTGAGGCACCAACCATGCTATGACTGATAACCATCCCTAGTTGAACATCCATGCTCCAATGGATGAACATTCCGAAACCCAACTCAGTGAACCAGGCTTCCCGTTCAGGTTTATTTAGATTCAGAGGTTTGTCCTGAGCCAAACTTTGTAATCCAACAATAAGCAGAGCTATTGGTATAAACTTTTGGATGTTGAACTTAGCTTTTCTCATGAGAATGGGATTAATAATTATTCCGTGCATTTTCACTACTGTTTATTCATCTTCCCAACCATCTGTTCGAAATGACGATGCTGGTATACCATATCTATTAAATATGTCACCTACCACAAAATCTTTGAATGCATATCGCACCGCAATAGGTTTGCTGACATTAGGGCATGACAACTCCATAATCTTTGTCTTCTTATTGTATTTGGCAGAAGCAGGATAAAATCGCTTATCCTCACCCGCCAATTCAAACAGATTAAAACCATTACCATAATTGGTAAGGCCTCCATCATCATATTTAAATGTCAGATTTACCTCAGAGCCATTAATGGTGATTTTGTCGAGTTCCGGCCCTTTGCAGACTATCCCTTTAACTCCGTAAGTTTCTTTTAAAGCGAAATAAGCAAGTCGCTGACCGGCTATTTCTTTATTGTTGGGATGAACATTCTTTTCTTCACCTGAATCCATCAATGAAACCATTCCAGAATTTGGTATTCGTTTCGATGCTTCATATTGAGCCTCTCGCAAAAAAGCTGAATTAATTGCTGGCCTGTTATAATCAAAGGGAGCCAACTGACAATAGTAGAACGGGAATTCACCTATACCCCATCGTTCTCTCCAGCGACTAACCATAATCTCCATCAGATCATCATAAATTTTGGCCTCTCTTGTATTACTCTCCCCCTGGTACCAAATCACTCCACGAATTTTGAAGTCCAACATTGGATTGATCATGGCATTAAACAATACACAGGATCTATTTTGGTTGTCCCCTTTGGAACGATCATCTAAAATTGAGGGATCAAATGATCTTAGACCCTGTTCATCGATCCACGCCTGGATTCTTGTCCCACCCCAGTTAGAAGAAATCAAGCCAATTGGCACATTCAAGGACTCGAATAACATCTTGCCAAAATAATAACCAACAGCACTAAAGTTTCCAGATGACTCAGGCCCACACTCTTTCCAAAGTCCAGTAAAATCACTTTGAGCAACATAGCTCATATTGTGTTCGATATTTAGCAATCTGATGGACGGGTTGCTGGACTCAAGCACTAAATTATTAGGACTTGGAAATGTTGGTGTTCCTGTTTTGATTAGCTCCCACTCCATATTGGATTGGCCGGAACATATCCAAACTTCTCCTATCAGCACATTTTCAAGAATCACTGTTTCATCGCCATCCGCAATATTCACTTGATAGGGACCCCCAGCCTCTGGAGTTTTAACTTTCAGTTTCCAGTTGCCTTCTTTATCAGTTTTGGTTTCATAGGCTTTTCCATTCCAAGAAGTTGTAACTGTTATTTCATTCTTTGCAGAACCCTTACCCCAAATAGAAACATCAGTGTTTCGTTGAAGGACCATATTGCTTCCAAATATTGATGGAAGATCTACTTGCGCCTGAACCTGATGGTCATTGAAACATAAAACGAGGCAAAAAAACAGTACTCTAAGTATTCTATTTCTCATTTGAATAAATGATTTTTTCCTTTTGACTTTATTTCAACCCAGTTAAATCTGAATCTATTTTGAATTTGCCTTCTCCTTTGTCGATTACCGCCTTGAAGTCATCAGATATTTCGATATTGTTGACAGTTTTGAGAATAATTTCCTTACCAGGAACTCTATTCTCAAGGAAATTCATCTCACCTTGTTTATTGAGAGTATTTCCATAGAAATTGACAAAAGTCTTTCCGTAATCAGGAACGTAACCCTTCTTGCCATGAAAAAGTATACCCGAATTTCTCAGACTGCAATTGGTGATGGTGAAAACATCCACCGGAGTATTTACTTTTATGAAGGGCAAGTCACCATCATGTAATACCTTCACATTATCGAACAAAAGTTGTTCTTGTTGAGGAATATCAGCTCCAGGATAATAGGATCTACTCCAGCTGCTATTGTCAAAATGGATTGAAAAAGATGACCTGGGTTTTTCCAGGAAAATATCTCGATATACTACGTTTCTAACTCCTGCCGTATACTGCACATCATCTTGCATCATAACCCATTTGATTCCATCCAGCACCACAGTTCCTTCTTCATGTGTTGGTCTGGTTTTGGTTGTCCAAGTTCCCTTGATTGGCTTTCCATTATCTCCCAAACCATCGACCCTATAGATTCGACCATTGGAGACCACCGCATCGGCATTTTGTAGCTCCAAGCCTTCTTTCCAATCCACCCAGCCTCCGGCTAAAATCCGACAGAAGTAGCCAACTATAGGCTGTCCCCCTAACGACAGGTCATTGCAATTTTCGATTACCCCATTCTCAATCCAACCTACTTCCGGATTAGAATTGGCATAATCATGGGCATTGAGTGCAAGTGCATCATCCAAAGTTTGGAAGGTCGCATTTGAAATTCTAAATCTATTACCTCTCCCCAAATGGATACCGTCCTTATCACCCACAAGTATCGTATCATCAATGAGCAAATCCTCAAACGTGCATACATGAATGCTAAATTGAACTCCCTCGATATCATAGCACCTGAAACCTTCTATCCGTAAATCCTTTACATAGAAAAAGGCCAGCTGACCTCTTAACCCAAAGACCTCATTGTAGCGCTTAACTACACCATTCACACTAACATGAAGTCCTTTGACTGAAATATGCTCGTCCCATGTTCGGGTCAGTGCACCTTTGTTCAGCAACACATGGGAAAAAGCCCCTTCTTCATCCACTTTCTGAAGAATTACACCTTTTGCAAATTCTATGGAGGTATTGCTTCCTATGTAAGAGGTACCGGCCACCTTGTAGGTGCCCGGTTTGCTCACAATAACATTGCCGCCTTGATCCAAGGCTGCTTGAAGCGACTTTACATTCTCTATTCCTGTGGCTTCCGGTGAAAAACCATAATCAGCAGCATTGGTAAAATCATCTCGTTGAGAGTAACTTTTTAAAAATGAAAATAACATGAGTGTTAGAACTACCGTTCTTATGAAAGTTTTTGACATTTTATGGTATTTTAAAAAAAATCTAGTCTGTTCGATTTACACAACCAAACCCCAAGTCTGCCGGGAAGAGTCCTTGAACAAAGATTTGGAATCGCGAAAGTCATCTATTATGGCCACTGTAAGGATACCGTGGCAAATTGCCACGGTATCAAGTTTAAAATGAACTGTTACCTAGTATCCAGGATTTTGCTCCAAAACAGCTCCTGTATTCAAGTCAATTTCACGTTGTGGAATTGGCCATAAGTTATTATGAGCTGCTATAGTAGGACCAGCCCATATATTCAAGTCACGTGTTCTCTCGTATTGTAGCCCAAGGCGATGTAGGGTTAACGTTCTGAACTCTTCCATAGCTAACTCTCTTGCACGTTCATCCAATATATAATTGATATTAACATCTGCTGCTGCCACTGGTGTCGCATTGGCTCTATTGCGAACCATGTTAATATCTGCCGCTGCACTCGACTGATCTCCATTTCCAAGATGTGCCTCAGCTCTTAACAAATAAGTCTCGGCCAATCTCATCAAATACTGGTCTCTCCAAATCCTACCAGTATTAATTATTTCTCCGGGATGGTTATTTGGAGTGGTATTCTTCATGAAATAGGGAAACCAGAACCTCTCCGCCTGGGTCTCGACAGTTGCCAGATCAACTACCTGACCAAAAAAATCAGAATCAGGATTATTGTACACAAAATCTCCACGCTCGTATCGGTGAATATTGTTAGAAGAGTTTCTCATATCAGTATCATATACGCCGTCCTGATCGATATCCCAAATATCATAAGCGACATAGTCAGTCAGTGTACACCACCCTACAGGTCTTCCATATTGGTCACTTAGCGTAAAACCGTTGGCTCCATTCGGATCTTTAAGCGAATGGTATCTTGAACCCCAGGCCCTCTCCAGTGTAAAGCCCCTGGCTCCAGTTTCGCCTCCACCACCGGGCGTCTGAAATTCAGCCTGTAGTGCCCATATGGTTTCCATATTTCCGCTAGTTCTATTTTGATTGCCTATTCGGAACAGATCCCAATAAACATCTCCGGTTTCACTTGCCCTGGTTCCGAACCTTGAGGTCATCAATGCGTAATTCGGATTATCTATTATCTCCGATGCGGCATCAATCGCATTTTGCCATTGCTCAGTGGCAACATATGCTTCTGTCAACAAATGATAGGCCGCTGCTCGAGGTATTCTACCCGGAAGGATCTCTGTCACCTCTGGTAAATCTTCAATTGCAGCTAACAAATCCTCCTCTATAAAAGCATAGACTTCTGCCTTGGATGCACGCAAAAGGTTATTAGTTACCACCCCAATTTCGTTACGAACAATAGGTACACCACCATACAGTTGTACTAAAATTCGATAGGCGTAAGCTCGAAAGAACTTAGCTTCTGCCACTAATACATCTTTTTGAGTGTCAGCTTCCCATTGGATATCCGGATTCTCGGATCGTTCAATGACAACATTTGCGTTTTTAACAATTTCATACATTTGTTCCCAAATAGAAGTTGCCAAGTTGTCATCCGGCCCAAGAGCTTCATAATTCATTCGAGGACCACTTACAAAGTTTTCTCCAAAACCAGCAAAATCAGAACCTAAACCAAGTAAAACATGAGGCCCAGTTCCATCAGACCTTGTATATATATCCCTCACATTTTTATGAAGGTTTACTATTGCAAACTCAAAACCGGCAGGTTCCAAAAAGGCATTATCTGACGTGAAAAAGTCTCTAGGTGTTTCTTCCAGAAACTCATCGCTACAACCTGCCACTGTTAAGACAAATAGAGCAGTCATTATTAAATTTATATGATATCTTTTCATTTTATTTTTCTTTAATCAAACACAATTATTATAAACCAATCTCAACACCTAAAATATAAGACCTTATAATAGGAGTACCACTCAATGTGGTACCCAATTCGGGATCATAACCTGTCCAATTGGTCCACGTAGCTAAGTTTTTTCCACTTGCATAAACACGGAGCTTTTCAATTTTCAAATTATTCACGAATGAATAGTTTGAAAAATCATAAGATATCGTTACATCCTGAAGCCTAACAAAGCTTCTGTCCTGAAGAAAAAGATGCTGGTTTCTTGGTCTATAGTCTATCCTTGGAAATTCATTAGTTGGATTATCGGGAGTCCAGTATGGAATGTTTACCATGTTGGCCCTACCTGGAAAAAATGTATTCGGATTCAACGCCCTATTATCAGCCATGTACCACCCGTTACCACCCTGAACGGAGTTGATGAATGCCGTTAGGGTAAAATCTTTGTACTTTAAAGAATTGGTAATGCCAAATCGGTAATTTGGAAGTTCGTTTCCAACAATCACCCGGTCATCCGCACTTATCTCGCCGTCTTCATTCGCGTCGATGATTCTAAAGTCACCTTCGCGATAACGATTTGGAATATCAGTGTCACCTATCTGGTAAACACCATCTAATTGTAGATCAAAAATGGCATCAATAGACTCTCCAATGAACCATCCCTCATTTATGTCATCATCTTCTATCCCATCACCATCAACATCCTCTCCGTAGAGGGACACAATCTCGTTTCTATTAAGTGAAAAGGTAAATCCAGTCTCCCAGATAAAATCTTCTTTCTCAATATTTACGGAGTTTAGATAAAGCTCTACCCCTTTATTTTGGATTTCACCAAGGTTCGTAAGTGTACTAGTAAAACCTGTATAAGCCGATAATGATCTATTTACAATGAGGTTATCCGTTGTAGAAACATAAAAATCCAAATCTCCGGAAAACCTTCCTTTGAAAAGATTGAAATTGACTCCTAAATTGGTTGATCTTGTGGTTTCCCATTCCAGATTTGGATTGGCTATGGTTGATACAAACTGACCACTAAACGTTCCACTCCCATCACCGAAAACGTATTGTGAGTTGGCGACTTGAGCTAAGCTACCATAAGATCCCAATCCCTGGTTACCATTTTCACCGTATGATAGTCTCAGCTTAAGAAATGATAGCCAATCGAGATCACTCATAAAAGACTCTTCTGAAATTACCCAGCCCAAGGATGCTGAAAAGAAATTTGCGAATTTTTTGTTGACCGCAAAACCAGAGAAACCATCTCTCCTGAAAGTTCCTGTAAACAAATACTTATTGTCATAAGCGTAGTTAACCCTAGTCATAAACCCTTCATTTGATTGATCGTTTGCTCCTGAAGCTGCTGTTTGAACCTCACCTAATTCAACCGCATTGAAGCCCAATATCTTAGCATCAAATCCAATTGATTCAACTTCAGTTTCTTCATACTCTTGAAAATCTCGAGTGTATACCATTGTTGCACCTACTCTGTGCACTTTATTGATTGTGGTGGAATAATCTAGAATATTATTTATTAACCAGCTATCTGTTAAGCTATTGAATTTGGTGGCAATACCATTATTTTCCAACCCAGCTCGATCTCTTGATTGAAATCTGGATTCTCGATCAAAGAGCAGGTTTCTGGAATAGTTGAATTTATAAGTGAGCCCATCTATTGGAAGATTAAGGCCGACGTTAAACACGGCAAACAAATTATCGCTTTTATCCACGTCATCATTCAACAAAGGCAAAAAAGGGTTTGCCAACAATTGATCTGTCTGAGGAAATGTCTCATATTCATCAGGATTATCGACCTGGAAAATCGTGGCATATGGGCTGGAAAGCACACTATTCCCGAAAGCTACTGTTTGACCAGAAAAGTCACTGTGCGTGTATGCAGAATTGATACCTATAGTTAACCAATCGGTTATGTCATTGGAAAGATTCACTCTGACGGTTGTTCTTTGGAAGTCGTCTCCTTTTCTCACACCCTCTTGATTAGTGAAGGTCCCTGACATATAGTAATTCGTCTTTCCTGTAGTTCCGGATATTCCCAACTCATAATTCTGGATAGCAGCAGTACTTAAAAGCTGATCATACCAATCTACTTCCCTTCCATTGTTGAAATTATCAATTTCGTTATCTTGAAGAAAATCAGCTACATTCGATTCATCAATGCTTTGTCCTGTAGCTTGTCCCCAATCAATGACTTTTTGAGTATACTGTGTGCCATTCATTAGGTCAAGCAGGTTTCCGGCCTCTTGTACTCCACCATATGTATTGAAAGTGATATTGGGTTTTCCGGCCTCACCTTTCCCAATTTTGGTAGTGATAAGCACTACCCCATTAGCAGCTCTAGACCCATAAACGGCAGCTGCACTGGCATCCTTTAAAAAATCCACTTTATCAATATCAGCAGCACTAAAATCATTCAATGATCCCGGATAAATAATTCCATCAACTACCAAAAGAGGATCATTGCTTGCGGAGAGTGAATTTTGCCCACGGATGGATAAAGAAGGTGCCTGACCCGCGGCACTTACCGCGCCAATGTTTATTCCAGGCACCCTTCCTTGAATGGCCTGGAGCACGTTGGTGTTTGGAGCAATGTTCGCATCCTCCAAGTTTATTGAGGCCACCGCTCCGGTTAAATCCCTTTTTGTGGAAGTTCCATAACCTACAACGACAACTTCATCAAGCTGGGATGAACTTTCCTTAAGTCTTACGGTAA
>NZ_JBHSCL010000012.1:0-3864 GCF_042651185.1 Flagellimonas marina
CCAATATTGGGTATGGTGGATCATCTGGATGAATTGCCAGAAAAACACCTGCTTTTTCAGCAGCTGGCCCTATTTCTTTGATAAAACTGTACAGATTTTCCCTGAGTTCTTGATCTCCTATTGTATTGTACGTATCCAGGGCTTTCTGAAACTGTTCCAAGGTATAACCCTCCTCAGCCCCGGGCAATCCTGCGATAATGTTCTGGACCAAGCTGTTCCTCGTATCTTCGTCCATAGCATTGAATTTGTCCTTGGCGCGTACAACGGCATCATCAGAATAGTTATCAAAAGCCTTGTCACATTTGAGAATGAAGAGTTCAAATGCCGCGAATTCGGCGGCATCAAACCGAAGCGCATACGAACCATCTGGCATTTTATAGGAAAGATCGGTACGGGTCCAATCCAAAATGGGCATAAAGTTGTAGCACACCGTATCTATTCCACACGAGCTTAGGTTTTCAATACTTTGCTTGTAATTGGCAATGAACTCAGGATAATTTCCTGTTCTTTTTTTAATATCCTCATGAACAGGTATGCTTTCCACAACCGACCATGTTAGGCCAGCGGCCTCCACGATTTTCTTTCGTTTATTGATTTCAGAAATGGGCCAAACATCGCCATTGGGAATATCATGCAAGGCAGTCACTATTCCGGTTGCCCCGGCTTGCCTAATATCAGAAAGGGAAACTGGGTCTTTTGGACCATACCATCGCCATGTTTGTTCTAAACCCATAAAAATTGATTTTTTATCACTACGCTACCGTTTTTATCAACCACAAAAACATTGAATCCACCATCAATGGGAACCTCAATACCATAAACAAATTTTGATTGCCGCTACTCAAACAAAGGGTAGTACCCACCTTCGAAAAATGAGCGGCCAACACTTTGTCCTTAACTTCTCTACGTTTTGGATTTTCCATAGATTTTTTTTGGTGGTTGCCTCCAGGCTCAATACCAAATTTTAGTTTCTGCGTACTTTTTACACAGTTGTAAATATATAGATATTTTTATCCCCAACGGTTAAAAATTCATTTTATATCAAAAACAAAATTTCGGAAAGCAGAAAAAATATTGGTTTTTCTAAAAGAGATTCCCTTAAGCTTTAGTTACTCTTAGCCCTTTGAACTTGTATTTATTTTCCAAAAAAAAGTATTTTGCTTGAAATACAAATGTTCAGGATATTATTACTCAGGGTAGAACTTCAAAACCGTATTTTCGACCAAGGTGGTTCTTTGCTTTTGGACTTCTCTTGTTGATTAAGCTTCCAGAATCTCCAGTTGCTTTATGATCTGGGCTTCTGTCACTGGAAAGGGTTTACCATTCTTGATAGTTTGGTGCACATCGTTATACACATTGATGTAAGAAGCTTGTTTTGACTCAACTTCCATCTTGGTCTTTTCCCCTGTTTCCCCAACAATGGTAAGTATACCTTTCTGATCAGCCTTTTCAATTCCATAGTTAGGATCATCCGGTTTTATACCGTTCAGTAATTGGTGTTCCTGTACGTCAGAACGGTTCTTTTTATAGGAACCTTTGGTGCCATGTAGCACAAATGCAGGTCCTGGGTCTGCAACCAGCAAACTGGTTGTCAAATAGACCTGTAGACCATTATGATAGCTTAAATGAATCTGGGCGTAATCATCCACAACCGTATTTGGGCGGAACTCTCCGAGTGTTTTTTTCCATGTCGAGGGAATTCCAAAAAGTGAAATGACACCATCCAAAAGATGGGGACCTAGATTGTAGAGCACACCAGAACCTGGCACCTCGGTCTCTTTGGCAATACTTTTTCCTATGGTATATCTGTATCGGTCAAACCGAAAATGAACCTCGATTAAATCTCCCAACTTTCCCGATTCCAACACTTCCTTTACGGATAAAAAGTCGCTGTCATATCTCCGATTTTGATAGGGCATAATGTAAAGGTTCTTCTGCTTTGCCAAAGCAAATAATTCTTTGGCCTCCCTTGAAGTTATAGCAAACGGTTTTTCCACCAAGACGTGCTTTCCTGCCTTCAGGGCTTGCAATACAAATTCATGATGCGTGCTATTAGGCGTATTTACAACTATTAATTCAATGTTGGGATCTCCAATCATAGCATCAATAGAGGCATAGCTTTTTATCTTTGGGTATGCGAAATGTGCTTTTTTTGATGACCGCTCAACAATACCAACTAATTCATAACCTTCATGTTGATCAAGAAAAGGAGCGTGAAACACGCTACCCGATAGTCCAAATGACAAAACTCCTACTTTAATCAGATTATTCATTGTTTCAATTATTGACTTGGATTACATATCGACCTTTTTAGTCCTTAAACGTTTTCATCTTTAAGCACGCGGGAAGGCCGACCTCGATTTTGTTCCCCGTATAGGATAATAGACCCGTTTTTTCATCCCTGCGAAAAACAACTATGGTTCCCGATGTAAGATTCGCCACCAACAAAAACTTTCCTGTAGGATCAATGACAAAATTTCTTGGCACCTCTCCCAAGGTGCTTTGATGCCCTTGTAAGGTAAGTTCCCCTGTATGCGGATCAATGGAAAAAATGGCAATGGTGTTTTCTTCTTTCAATCGATTGGATACATATGCAAAAAGTCCATCCGGCGATATGTGGATGTCCGCACCATGGTAAATCCCTTCAGATTTTTTGCTATAAGAAAAATAGGTGTCAATCAATGTAAGTTTCCCATCGTTGTAACCATAAGCTGTAACAGTGCCACTCAATTCCTCCACACAATAGGCAAAATTTCCATTTGGATGGAATGTAAGATGTCTCGGCCCTGCTCCTTTTTGGGTATCAAGGGTTAGGTTTTCTTCAACCATCAATTTGCCCTTTTCTTGATCTAAGGAAAAAACCCGAATCTTATCAGCGCCTAAATCTGGAGACAAAATGTATTTCCCCTCTGGTCCAAAATTACTGGAATGAAGGTGTGCACTATTTTGATTTGGCGCAACAACGCTGCTGCCTTCAAATTTTATGGATTGTAGGATTGGAGTTAAACTTCCATCCGCTTCGCATTGAAACAAACCAATCATGGGGTCGGTATAATTTGAGCTTACAAGATATTTACCATCATTGTCTACCACAACGTGCACAGGATTCTTTCCTTTGGTGGTCTGCTTGTTCAAAAATAGCAATGAGCCATTAGATGGGTCAATCTCAAAAGCTGATACCGAACCCGGGGTTTCCAACCTTGCTTCGGTAGCCGCGTAAAGATATTTTCCATTCCGACTCAATGTAAGAAAAGATAGGTTGACCAAATTTCCCACTTCTTCCAACAGAGTCAAACCACCGGACATGTAATCAAACTGATATACACTTATACCAGTAGCCTTCTGACCATCGGTATAAGACCCAACAAAAAGGAATGTCTTTGTATCCTGTCCAAGCATGGATTGAAATACTGCCCCGATTGATACTAAGGCAATACAAAGTAATTTTAATCTATTCATAAATGGCTACTAAACAGCACAATATCTTATCCTTTAGATATAAAGCCTGTGTTACCAAGCTCAATACATACCCACTGTGGATTACTGGCACTGTGCCCTATAATTCCTTATTTTGGATGTTTTTAATGTTTTTTGATGCTCTTTGCAGAGCAACATTCAACATCGTTTTCACTTTTTGTGTTACTTTTACACAGTTTTTAAAGGTATAGTTTTTTTTGCATACCTCGTAGAGATTCAATCAATTCCATATGACAAGACAAGAAAGTCTCCAAGAAATCCAAGTAAAACAAGATTCTTTTGAATGCTCGGTCACAGCAGATATAACTGTGTTCGGATATGTAGGGGGAAACTCAAAATACTCTTGATCAAAAGGTCATTCGGATATTACAAGAACCACTGGCATAT
>NZ_JBHSCL010000013.1:0-174335 GCF_042651185.1 Flagellimonas marina
TTCTTCTCTTTAATAATTACGCTGTCTATTGCAATATGTATATGAACTTCTTCCTTAAATCCCCCAGAAAAAAAATTGGCCCTAAGACCAAAATCACTCCCGGAAAACACCCAGCCTTATCAGCTAAGCGGGTGCAAATATAGAGAGGTTTAAATGATACCGCAAAACAATTTTGAAAAAAAATTCAAAAAAAATACATTTTACTGATAATCAATGTTTTAAATATAATGAATACTATCATTTTATCAAAATCCAATCCAACAATTAATTCCTACTATTTGTAAACCGTTGATTAAAGCTTTCTTATCCAATTGAATCCTATATATATTGTAAGCATCAATTCAAGATACTATCTTTGCGCACCATTCAAAATTAAGGAGTGTACATGATTGATATCACATTGCCAGACGGCGCGGTAAAGAAAGTTTCTGAGGGAACTACACCAATTGAGATTGCAAAAAGTATAAGTGAAGGATTAGCCCGAAATGTAATTTCGGCCAAATTCAATGATACCACTGTGGAAACTGTAACACCCCTGACCGAAAATGGTACACTTACCTTATATACATGGAATGATAATGAGGGCAAAAAGGCATTTTGGCACTCCACATCGCACGTAGTGGCTCAAGCCTTGGAGGAATTGTATCCTGGAATTAAGCTTACCATAGGGCCCGCCATTGAAAACGGATTTTATTATGATGTGGATTTTGGCGAGCACACGGTATCGGAAAAAGATTTTCCTACGATTGAGAAAAAAGCATTGGAAATTGCCCGTGGCAAGCACGACTATAAAATGCGAAGTGTTTCCAAAGCGGATGCTCTTCAATATTATAAGGAACAACATAATCCATATAAGGTAGAGCTTATTGAAAATCTCGAAGACGGTACCATTACCTTTTGTGACCACAGTACTTTTACTGACTTGTGTCGTGGTGGGCATATTCCAAATACAGGTATCATAAAGGCCATTAAAATTCTCAGTGTGGCCGGAGCCTATTGGAGAGGCGATGAAAACAACAAACAATTGACCCGTGTCTATGGCATTTCTTTTCCTAAACAGAAAGAGCTTACCGAGTATCTTGAACTTTTGGAAGAGGCCAAGAAACGTGACCACAGAAAATTGGGCAAAGAACTGGAACTATTCACTTTTTCACAAAAAGTGGGTCAGGGTTTACCCTTATGGCTACCTAATGGAGCCGCGTTGCGTGAACGATTGGAGCAATTTTTAAAGAAAGCCCAAAAGAAGGCTGGTTATGAAATGGTGGTTACACCTCATATCGGCCAGAAAGAACTCTATGTAACTTCCGGGCATTATGCCAAATATGGAGAGGATAGCTTTCAACCAATACATACCCCAAAAGAGGATGAGGAGTTTTTGTTGAAACCAATGAACTGTCCGCACCACTGCGAAATTTATAATAGCCAACCGTTCAGCTATAAAGATCTACCGAAAAGGTATGCTGAATTTGGTACCGTATATCGCTATGAACAAAGTGGAGAGCTACATGGTTTGACGAGAGTTCGTGGTTTTACCCAAGATGATGCCCACATTTTCTGCACTACAGAGCAGTTGAACGATGAGTTTAAAAATGTAATTGACCTTACCTTATATGTACTCAATTCTCTGGGCTTCAACAATTTTACAGCTCAAGTCTCTGTTCGAGATCTTGAAAATCCTGAAAAATACATCGGCAACACGGATGATTGGGAAAAAGCGGAGCAGGCCATCATTAATGCAGCAGATGAAAAAGGGTTGAATTATGTGATTGAAACTGGTGAGGCAGCTTTTTATGGCCCTAAATTGGACTTTATGGTTAAGGATGCCCTTGGCCGTAACTGGCAATTGGGAACCATTCAGGTAGATTATAACCTACCAAAACGTTTTGACCTTACTTACAAAGGAAGTGATAACGAGCTTCACCGACCCGTAATGATTCACCGTGCCCCTTTTGGAAGTATGGAGCGCTTTGTGGCTTTATTGCTGGAGCATACAGGGGGGAACTTCCCTTTATGGTTGATTCCAACACAGGCTATTGTACTGCCCGTCAGTGAGAAACATGAAAAATATGCGGAAAAAGTTTTGAATTCACTGGAAAATCACGAAATTCGCGCGCTCATTGATAATAGGAATGAAACGGTTGGGAAAAAAATCCGTGAGGCTGAACTTAAAAAAATCCCATTCATGCTCATTGTTGGAGAGCAAGAAGAAGCATCGGAAACCATTTCAGTAAGACGACATGGTGGCGAGGATTTGGGCAGTTTACGCACAGAAGCTTTTTCCGACTTGGTATCTACTGAAATAAATAGTACCTTAAAGTCGTTCTAAAAAATTAAGTTTAATTAAAAAGTATACGTCATAGCAATACGAAGAAGATTTAAGCCCCAACCAAGGAGGGAAAATAAAAACCCTCACAATATCAATGAGAATATTAAAGCCCCTGAGGTAAGGCTGGTAGGGGACAATGTGGAAATGGGAGTTTATCCAATTTCCAAAGCCCGGGAAAAAGCCAGTGAACTGGAACTGGATTTGGTTGAAATTTCACCAAATGCAAGTCCACCTGTTTGTAAAATCATAGATTACAAAAAGTTTCTCTATGAACAAAAGAAACGGGACAAGGCATTAAAGGCCAAAGCAACCAAGGTTGTGGTAAAGGAAATACGGTTTGGACCGCAGACCGACGACCACGATTATGAGTTTAAAAAGCGCCATGCGGAAAAATTCTTGAAGGATGGTGCCAAACTCAAAGCCTATGTATTCTTTAAAGGACGATCTATCGTCTATAAAGACCAAGGTGAAATTTTGTTGCTGCGATTGGCCCAAGAATTGGAAGAGCTCGGGAAAGTTGAGCAAATGCCAAAATTGGAAGGGAAACGAATGACCATGTTCATCGCTCCCAAAACGAGCAAGAAATAAAAGATACTGAACGTTGTTCAGCATAATAAGCGGAGATAAATACTAGGAAAATGCCTAAGATGAAAACAAAATCCAGTGCCAAAAAGCGTTTTAAGCTTACAGGAACTGGTAAAATCAAGAGAAAGCACGCTTTTAAGAGTCACATTTTGACCAAGAAATCTAAAAAGCGTAAGCTTAAGTTGACCCATTCCACTTTGGTTCATCCAGCGGATGAGGACAACATCAAAGAACAATTACGTTTAAAATAATTGTTCAACCGGTACATTAATTATTAACCATGGAGTCGGGCCCAATAAAGTTCTCAATAATTGAGACGCCTGCTACAAAAAAATGACATTATGCCAAGATCAGTAAATTCAGTTGCTTCACGCGCTAGAAGAAAAAAAGTGATGAAGCAAGCCAAAGGTTACTTTGGAAGACGTAAAAACGTTTGGACAGTAGCCAAAAATGCGGTTGAAAAAGCAATGCTTTATGCTTACCGCGACAGAAGAAACAAAAAACGTACGTTCCGCTCACTTTGGATTACCCGTATCAACGCCGGTGCCAGAATGCACGGAATGTCTTACTCTCAATTTATGGGGAAAGTAAAATCCAATGGAATAGAATTGAACAGAAAAGTTCTTGCGGATTTGGCCATGAACCATCCCGATGCCTTTAAGGCCATCGTTGAGAAAGTAAAGTAAAAAATCAATATAAACTTACCCCGCTTATTTAGTTCCCGCCTTGTGCGGGATCTTTTATTTTAAAAATGAGCCAACCAAACTCTGACACGCCTGCCTGCCGCAGGGAGGAATTTCTCTAATAATCCCAAATTGACTGCTTTGTCATTTTGAGTGAAGCGAAAAATCTCAATCTTAACTCTTTCGTGTTCTCGACTGCGCTCGAACTGACAGATTAAAACATCATTGACCAAAGGCAGTAACTACCAGCTTTCTCCCCGAGGCGTGGTTTCTGTGCTCACAAAGATAAATGCCCTGCCATATGCCCAAGTTCAATCTTCCATTGGTAATTGGAATCTGGACCGAAGCGCCCATTAATGATGCCTTAATATGGGCTGGCATATCATCCGGACCTTCATAATTATGAATATAATACGGTGCATTTTCGGGCACCATTTTGTTAATATGACTTTCAAAATCGGTACGCACCGTTGGGTCGGCATTTTCATTGATGGTTAAACTGGCAGACGTATGTTTGATAAACACCTGCAGCATCCCGGTATTTATTTTTCGGATTTCAGGAAGAGCGTCCAAAATGGTATCTGTTATTAAATGAAATCCCCTGGAATAGGACCGTAATTGCAATTCTTTTTGGTAAAAATCCATATCGAAGTAAATCGTTGCGCTAAATTAATATAAACTTTACCAAAAGGGATTCTTCCATTCTCCGAATAAGAAATACCTTTGCAGCTTAATTTCTTGAAAATGGATTTATCACAGATCAAAATGGTGGTGACCGACATGGATGGGACCTTGTTAAATTCCAACCACGAGGTGAGCCCACGCTTTTTTGAAATTTTTGAAGAACTCAAGAAAAGGAATATCATTTTTGTGGCCGCCAGTGGAAGGCAATACAATAGCATGGTGGACAAATTGGATTCCATCAAGGATGACATTATTGTTATTGCCGAGAATGGCGCCTTAATCAAAAAACAAGACGATGTTCTGTTGACCACCCCAATTACCAAACAAGAGGTAGGTCGTATTCTAGAGGTGGTAAAGCCCCTCAAAAATGTGCATCCTGTTCTTTGTGGACAATACAATGCCTATGCCAATGATTCTTCTGATGAGTTTTTGACCATGCTTGCTGAATATTATTCAGAGTTTGATATTGTTAAAGACCAAACCTCTGTGGAGGCTGACGTCCTTAAAATAGCCATTTATCATTTTGAAGATTCCGAAAAGTATATCTACCCTTCTGTTAGGCATTTGGAGGATAATCTCAAAGTGAAGGTGTCCGGAGCCAATTGGGTGGATGTTTCCCACATAAATGCACATAAGGGCTATGCACTGCAAAAAGTCATGGACCAGTATCAAATTGCTGCAAATGAAGTTATGGTGTTTGGCGACTATAACAACGATTTGGAAATGATGCAACTCTCCAACTACAGTTTTGCCATGGCCAATGCACACCCCAACGTGAAAAAAGTGGCCAAATATGAAACCGTGAGCAATAACGATTTTGGTGTGGAACGGGTTTTGGAGAAACTTATCTGACCTTCTTTACGAATTGATTTTTTGTTTATTTTTAGGAATCAAGCACTTAGATAAAGTGTAGTCTTCCCCCATTAACTTTAAAATCAATCTTATGAAACGTTTAGGATGCTCCTTGGCAACTCTTTACCTTTTTATCAGCTGTAACACACAGAAAGCAGAAACCCCATTCAATTCTGAAGAAGCCAAAAGTAAAATCAATGAAAGTATTGCGGCTTGGGATAAGGGCTGGGAAACCAAAGATGTGGACCTTTCCGTAAAATATTATGCGGATGATACTGACTGGACCAATGCCTTTGGGGACAGGGTTCAGAGTAAGGAGGAATTACAACAACTGCTGGAAACCATCTTCGGACTCGATTTTGTTATGGCTGGGGAAAACGATTATGGTGAAAATGAAATAACCTTTCTGAACGACTCTATTGCTACGGCCAGATCATTGAACATCAGAAAAAATCAAAAGTGGCCGGATGGCTCCGAAATGGATGACCGACATATCAACCATCTGAGGTTATATAAAAATATAGATGGTGAATGGCTAATTATCAATCACATGATTAGCCAGGCCTGGCCCAAAAGAGGGGTCAAGGACACGGTGGAATAAAAAATCTAGGTCTTCTGTTTTTTCTTCCGCGCTGCAGGAAACAAAACATTGTTCAAAATCAAGCGATACCCGGGTGAAGTTGGATGAAGCTCCAACTCGGTTTTGGGGTCTCCTACCCTATGCTGATAGTCTTCAGGGTCATGGCCCCCGTAAAAGGTAAAGAACCCTTTTCCTTTGATTCCGTGAATATATCGCGCTTCTCCATTGATCTTATTTTCGCCCAAGACCATTACAGTGGGCTTCACCTCATTTCGTGTAAACGCTGTGGTCTGCCCCATAAACCCTTTTACCAAAGAAGTATGGTTTTGGGTCAACATGGTAGGTACAGGGTCCCATTTGGCCGAAAACTCCATCAACGAAAAATAATCGGATTCCTTAGGCACGTTACCACGTTTGTTGGTCATATCGATGGATGAAAACTCGTAGCGAAGGGGATTCCGGTCCAAGACGAAATTGGTAAATGCAAACGTATTTCCATAGTTCAGTTTACCTTGATAATTGGCATCGGAGGGATCACCATCGAACATAGGCTCACAGATATCTACATTCTCAGCTGCCAAAGCAATATCAAAACTATCGGTGGCCGAGCACATAGCAAACATAAAACCTCCTCCCACCACATAATTTCGGATTTTTAAGGCAACGGCCAGTTTTTCATCAGAAACTTTGGCGTAACCCAATTCTTGGGCCAAGTTTTCCGCCTGTTCTTTGGCTTCAATATACCAAGGCGCTGCACGGTAAGCACCGTAAAATCGTCCAAACTGACCTGTGAAATCTTCATGGTGCAAATGCAACCAATCATATAACGCCAGTTTATCACCCAACACCTCTTCGTCATAAACGGTGGTATAGGGAATCTCAGCATAGGTAAGCACCATAGTAACCGCATCATCCCACGGTGGGTTGTCTTTTGGTGAATACACAGCAATCTTTGGTGCTTTTTCCAAAATAACGGCATCTTGGTTTTGGGATGGACTGCTGATTTCATCCAAAATCTGCTCGGCTTTACTATCCGATAGTACTTCAAAAGAAACGCCACGAATTTGGCATTCTTTTCGGATAGCTTCGCCATCGGGCAACAAAAAGGAACCTCCCCGATAGTTCAACAGCCATTGTACTTTTTGTTGCTTGGTAAGAACCCAATAGGTAATTCCATACGCTTTTAAATGGTTTTCCTGACTTTCGGCATCCATGGGAATTAAGATGACAGAGGCGAAAGAGGAAAGAGAAAAGAGTAAGGAAATAAAAAACAAGAAACTTCTCGACTGTGCTCGAAGTGACATGAAGGTCGTTGCTTTAGAAAGGTACGTCGCTATCATCTGGGTCATCGTCATCACTGTTCATTGCGCTCCCAAAAGCTTCATCCGCATTGGGAAGATTTGGGGTTGCAAAGGGATTTTCTTCGTCCGCATTCATCTTCGATTGGAATTCGAATGGGGAGTCAAAGTCATCCAAGTTATCAAATTTACCCAGAGCGCCAACAAATTTTAACCTAATATTATCCAAACCACCATTACGGTGCTTGGCCACAATAAACTCGGCCTGACCTTGGGTGGGGGTGCGCTCTTCATCATCCCACTCGTCAATTTTGTAGTATTCCGGCCTGTAAATAAAGGAAACAATATCCGCATCTTGCTCAATAGCCCCAGATTCCCGCAAATCGGAAAGAATGGGACGCTTACTGCCTCCACGGGTCTCCACCGCCCTTGACAACTGGGACAGTGCTATTACGGGAACGTTCAATTCCTTGGCCAATGCCTTTAAGTTTCGGGATATGGTGGATATCTCTTGTTCACGGTTTCCGCCTTTTTGACTTCCGCCAGCGGTCATCAACTGTAAATAGTCAATGACAATGAGTTTTATTTTATGCTGCGACGCCAATCTCCTTGCCTTGGCCCTTAAATCGAAAATGGAAAGGGAAGGTGTATCATCAATGAACAAAGGTGCTTTCTCCAAAGCCTTTACTTTAACGTTCAACTGTTCCCATTCATGTTTTTCGAGCTTTCCAGTACGTAATTTTTCAGAGGAAAGGCCTGTTTCCGAAGAAATCAAACGCGTAATCAACTGAACGGAGGACATCTCCAAAGAGAAAAATGCCACCGGAATATCCGAGTTCACCGCAATATTCCGCGCCATGGAAAGGGTAAGGGCCGTTTTACCCATACCGGGACGGGCTGCCACGATGACCAAATCACTGGGCTGCCAGCCGGAGGTCAATTTATCCAACTTGTCAAAACCGGAAGGAATTCCACTCAACCCTTCCTTATTGGAAATTTCCTCAATCTTTTTCTTGGCTTGAATCACCAAATTTTGGGCGGTTTCTGCAGAACGTTTCAGATTTCCCTGCGTAACCTCGTACAATTTCGCTTCGGCATTATCCAAAAGGTCAAACACATCGG
Organism: Flagellimonas marina; assembly: GCF_042651185.1. Lineage (NCBI taxonomy): Bacteria > Pseudomonadati > Bacteroidota > Flavobacteriia > Flavobacteriales > Flavobacteriaceae > Flagellimonas > Flagellimonas marina. The sequence continues at coordinate 8,131 of NZ_JBHSCL010000013.1, forward strand.
TGGAATCACTGTAGGCATCTTCAATAATCTCATTTGAAATCTTGATTAGACTACGTTGGATATATTTCTGGAGAATGATACGTGCATGGAACTCAATATGGGCCGAAGAGGCCACTTTTTGGGTGAGTTTTATCAAGTAAAAGTCCCCTCCTACGGCTTCTAGCCTTCCATCTTTCTTTAGTTGTGAGGAAACGGTTAATAAATCCACCGGCTCGGAGGATTCAAACAATTTAAAGATGGCTTCATAAATATATCGATGCGCATCTTTGTAAAAAACATCAGGATGTAGGATATCTATTACTTCATCCACACCTTTCTTATCAATCATCATCGCGCCTAGCACAACCTCCTCTAAATCAACTGATTGAGGTGGTATTTTTCCTTTCTCAAGGCTAATGAGGGTAGATTTCTCCACTCTATGACCGATGACTGGGCTAGGTTTGTCCATGAGTACGAAAGTAGCTAATTAACCTTTAGTTAACTTGAATAATAAAAGATGCGATTTCCACAGGTCTTCAACAATTAAAATGTTGACAACTTCAAATACCTGTTAATAACATAAAAAAAAGTGAGGATAAAACCTAATAAAAAAAGTTAACCTCTGAAAAACAAGAACTATCCGTTGAAAACACCCATATCGGAGTATTTATCCATGCGCGTTTTAACGAGTTCTTTTGGTGATAACTTTTTGAGCTCTTCGTAATGTGATGAAATTTTATTCTTGACGGTCTCGAACGTTTTTTCTCGGTTGGAATGCGCTCCTCCAAGAGGCTCCTTAACAATCTCGTCCACCAACTTTTGCTTTTTCATATCGGCTGCAGTCAGTTTAAGGGCTTCAGCTGCTTGCTCTTTATATTCCCAACTTCTCCACAATATGGACGAGCAGGATTCGGGTGAAATAACGGAATACCATGTATTTTCCAACATCAATACTTTATCTCCAACACCTATGCCTAAAGCACCGCCTGATGCACCTTCTCCAATAATCACAACAATGATAGGTACTTTTAAGCGGGTCATTTCCATAATATTCCTAGCAATGGCCTCACCTTGGCCTCTTTCTTCGGCTTCAATCCCAGGATATGCTCCGGGCGTGTCGATGAAACATACAACGGGAATTCCGAATTTCTCTGCAGACTTCATCAAGCGAAGGGCTTTCCGATATCCCTCAGGATTGGCCATACCAAAGTTTCGGTACTGACGGGTTTTGGTGTTGTAGCCTTTTTGCTGACCGATGAACATATAGCTCTGGTCTCCAATTTTGCCCAAGCCACCCACCATGGCCTTGTCATCTTTTACATTTCGGTCCCCGTGAAGCTCCAAAAATGTATCTCCGCAAATGGCCTTAATATAGTCCATGGTATACGGCCTATTGGGGTGCCTTGATAGTTGCACCCGCTGCCAAGCGGTCAAATTTTTATAGATATCCTTTCGGGTTTCTTCCAGCTTTTTTTCAATCTGGGAACAGGTTTCAGTGACATCAACATCACTTTCTTCCCCAATTACCATACATTTTTGAAGTTGGTCTTCAAGTTCTTTAATGGGAAGTTCAAATTCTAAATATTCCATTGGAAAATTGTTGTTTTCAAGAAATACAATGGGGACAAATATATGACATTATGTATTATTCACAGAAAATGCACAAGCCATTTAACATCAACAAGATAACAGTTTTAGGTGGGTTAACGTTTGGCTTTCATCAACATGTAGACGGCAAATACCCCGAAAATAAGATTGGGGATTATCACGGCCAACAAAGGTGAAAATCCAGATTGCTCCGCCAAGGTTCCAAAAACCTTATCAAAAAAGATATATACAAATGCAACGCCAATACCAAACGCCAAGTTGAGTCCCATACCTCCCCTTCGTTTTACCGAGGAAACCGCTACCGCAATTATGGTAAGAATAAAGGCAGCAATCGGTAGGGCCCATCTTTTGTATTTTACTAAAATATAGGCATTGATGTTGGAGGCCCCTTTTCGTTTTTGATCCTCAATAAAATCGTTCAGTTCGAACAGGTTTTTGGTCTCCGCCACATAGGAAACCGGGGTGAGATCTTCCAACTTAAAGGTGAACAGCGTATCCAGCCTGCGTTGGGTCTCAATTATCTCCACATTATTTTTAAGTTTCCGTTTGGAATAATTGGTCAATCGGTATATGCTATCCTTATCAATCCATCGAATATTACTCGCTGAAATTTTATAATCCAACTGCTTGATGGAATCAAAATGCTCATAGGTAAAGTTGTATCCTATCTTTCTATTGGGGTCAAAACTACTCACATAGAGATAATCATTTTCATTCAATTGATTGAATATGTTGTCCGTGACCCGGTCTTGTTTTCCCCGCTTAAAGTATTTGTATTCAAATTCATTGAATCCGATGCTGGCATGTGGAACGATGAACATTCCCATCATAAAAATAAGAATGGCCACCATAGTTGCTCCTATTAAATAAGGCCTCAAAAATCGTCCATAGGATACCCCTGAACTCAAAATGGCCACAATCTCAGTATTACTTGCCAATTTGGAGGTAAAAAATATGATGGATAAAAACAGGAAAACGGGAAGCAGTAAATTTCCAATGACCAATGTAAAATTACCGTAGAACACGATTACTTCGGCCAATGGGGCCTCATTGTCTATGATTTTCCCAATCTTTTCAGCCAAATTGGCCATAATCCCAATAGGTACAAAGAGCATGAGCATCCCCAAAAAGGTGACCAGATAGCGTTTTAAGATGTACTTATCAAGTATGGTCAGCATTACAATCGTTTATCCATTTGTTGCACCATTTGGGTTTTCCATTCCAAGAAATCCCCAGCTAAAATACGCTCTCTTGCCGTCCGAACCAACCAGAGGTAAAAACCGAGATTGTGAATGGTGGCAATTTGTTTGCCCAAATATTCGTTGGCAGCGAACAAATGCCTCAGATAAGCCTTGGAATATTCGGTATCCACAAAAGTGATTCCCATTTCATCAATGGGCGAAAAATCATCTTCCCACTTTTTGTTCTTTATATTGATGGTGCCGTGGGCGGTGAAAAGCATTCCATTTCGGGCGTTTCGGGTGGGCATTACGCAATCGAACATATCCACGCCCAATGCAATATTTTCCAATATATTAATAGGTGTACCCACACCCATGAGGTAACGGGGCTTGTCCTCTGGTAGAACATCACAGACCAACTCAGCCATTTCATACATTTCTTCGGCAGGTTCTCCTACGGAGAGACCGCCAATGGCATTACCTTCCGCACCAACGGAAGCAATATACTCCGCGGATTGTTTCCGTAAATCTTTATACGTGGAGCCTTGAACTATTGGGAAAAAGCTTTGGGAATACCCATATTTAAAAGGGAGGTCCTCCAAATGCGAAATACACCTATCCAACCACCTATGCGTTAAGTGCATGGAACGTTTGGCATAGTTGTAATCACAGGGATAGGGTGTGCATTCATCAAAGGCCATGATAATATCCGCGCCAATGGTACGCTGAATCTCCATAACGTTCTCTGGCGTAAAAAAGTGATGCGAACCATCAATATGCGACTTGAACTTGACCCCCTCCTCTTTGATTTTTCTATTGTTGGAAAGCGAATACACTTGATATCCCCCACTATCTGTCAATATATTGCGATCCCAACCCATAAACTTGTGCAGACCTCCGGCTTCTTCCAAAATGGAGGTTTTGGGCCGCAAGTACAAATGGTAGGTATTTCCCAAAATAATATCTGGGTCAATTTCATCCTTCAATTCGCGCTGATGCACCCCTTTTACAGAGGCCACAGTCCCCACGGGCATAAAAATTGGGGTTTGAATTGTACCATGGTCTGTAGTGATTTCCCCTGCCCTGGCCTTGCTCTTATTATCCTTTTGTAGTAAGCTAAACTTCAATGCTTCTATTTAAAACCGCAAATATAGCCAACTCAGCCCCGCTTTCCCTTAACAAAAAAATAAAGTTTAATCGGGGAAGTATTTTGTGAAAAATACATTTCTTCCTTGTTTACCCGACCTAATGCCTGTATTTTTGGTACCTCAAAATTAAATACTAATGCCAAACACAAAAGAATTACAAGACCTGGTCGTTCAGGTGAGAAGGGACATTTTACGAATGGTCCACAAGGTAAATTCAGGACATCCCGGAGGCTCTTTGGGATGTACCGAGTTTTTTGTCGCCCTATACAATGAAATCATGGATCTTAAGGAAGGATTTGACATGGATGGAAAAGGAGAAGACCTCTTTTTCTTGTCCAATGGACATATCTCACCCGTATTTTATAGTGTTTTGGCGCGAAGAGGATATTTCCCTATTGAGGAGCTCAACACCTTTAGATTGATTGACTCCCGTTTACAAGGACACCCTACCACCCATGAAGGTTTGCCCGGAGTGCGCGTGGCCTCTGGGTCTTTAGGACAAGGAATGTCGGTTGCCATTGGTGCCGCCTTGGCCAAAAAATTGAATGGGGATCATCACTTGGTGTTCAGTCTTCATGGTGATGGTGAACTTCAGGAAGGTCAGAACTGGGAGGCCATTATGTACGCCGCTGGAAACAAAGTGGACAATTTGATTGCCACAGTGGACCGCAACGGACAGCAAATTGATGGTGCAACAGAAGACGTACTTCCTTTGGGGGATGTAGCGGAAAAATTCAAGGCATTCGGATGGGATGTTATGGAAATTGAAGATGGAAATGATCTGGAACAGGTCATTGCTGGTCTTAAGGAAGCCAAAAGCAGAACTGGAAAAGGAAAGCCGGTCTGCATTGTTATGACTACTATGATGGGGAATGGTGTTGACTTTATGATGCACACCCATGCATGGCACGGTAAAGCACCCAACGACGAGCAGTTGGCCAACGCATTGGGCCAAAACCCAGAGACCTTAGGTGATTATTAATTCTAGAAGCAAAACAAAATGACAAAATATACTGATCAAGGAAAAAATGATACCCGAAGCGGTTACGGGGCCGGAATGACGGAATTGGGAAGAACCAACCCCAACGTGGTAGCACTTTGTGCCGATTTGGTAGGCTCTTTAAAAATTGAAACGTTTATTGAAGAAAATCCTGAGCGATTCTTTCAAACTGGGATTGCAGAGGCCAACATGATGGGTATAGCTGCAGGTTTAACGATTGGCGGAAAGATTCCTTTTGCCTCTACCTTCGCCAACTTTGCTACGGGAAGGGTATATGACCAAATTCGTCAGTCCATCGCCTATTCAGATAAAAATGTAAAAATCTGTGCTTCGCACGCTGGTCTTACTTTGGGTGAAGATGGGGCCACCCATCAGATTTTGGAAGATATCGGTTTAATGAAAATGCTTCCGGGCATGACCGTGATTAATCCTTGTGATTATAATCAGACCAAGGCTGCCACCATTGCCATTGCTGAACACCATGGTCCAGTTTATTTGCGTTTTGGTCGACCAAAAGTGGCCAACTTCACTCCTGTTGACCAAGAATTTGAGATTGGAAAGGCCTTAATGCTCAATGAAGGAACTGACGTAACCATTCTTGCCACCGGACATTTGGTATGGCAAGCACTGTTGGCTGCTGAAAGCTTGGAGAACCAAGGAATTTCAGCGGAAGTCATCAATATCCACACCATTAAACCTTTGGATGATAAAGCGATTTTGGATTCCGTGAAGAAAACAGGATGCGTGGTTACTGCCGAAGAGCACAATTATTTGGGAGGTCTTGGTGAGAGTGTTGCCCGGGTATTGGCAACCCATCATCCTACACCTCAAGAATTTGTGGCAACACAAGATACTTTTGGTGAAAGTGGTACTCCAGAACAGTTGATGGAGAAATACGGACTGAACAATAAAGCCATAGAAGCCGCCGTTTTAAAAGTGTTGAAACGAAAATAATTTTCGGTATCACTTTTGTGATATTCTTCATCAACCTTTTAAAATGAACACTTATGAAAAAAACACTTCTAGTTGCAGTGTTGGCCCTAATAGGGTCTGCTGCTATGGCCCAAAGCGGTTCTGGTTTTGGGATTAAAGCAGGTTTAAATTACAATAAGAACGGAGACCTTATTGGTTCTGTTGGAGACTCGGGCCAAGACATCGTTGAAGGCGCCGATGGCAAAACTGGATACCATGTTGGTTTTTGGGGAAAATTGGATTTTCCAAAAATTTACCTAAGACCTGAATTGGTCTACACCAAGACCAAGAGTTCCTATGATGTGGATGGAGACTCCCAAGATTATGATGTATCCAAGTTGGACCTGCCCGTCTTGTTAGGTGTAAAAATCGTGGGGCCTCTACATTTGTTTGCTGGTCCTGCTTTTCAATACACCTTAAAGAACGACCTTGAAAATGTGGAAATAGAGGACGTTGAAAATGAATTTACGGTAGGATTGAACGCTGGTGCGGGAGTAAACATCGGTAGACTTGGTTTTGACATTCGCTATGAGCGTGGATTCTCAGAAAACGAAGCCAACTTCATTGGAAACAATATTACCGATGTTTCAGGTAGGGTTGATTCCAGACCTTCCCAGGTCATCTTTTCATTGTCGTTAAAGCTATAATCAGAAATATAGTATAATAAAAAGGCCCGCTTGGATGAGCGGGCCTTTTTTATATTTTAAGACTACCTATTTTAATTATCTGGGTCTAGATAGTTAGGAATACCATCACCATCCGAATCGGGATATGGGAAAATAATTTCACCAGATTCATTGGTAATCTCACTGCGGGTAGAAATACCATCACCATCATCATCACCATCCTGAAAGTTAGCAAAACGTGTTGTCCTTAGCCTATCCTCCTCATCTTGATCCGTATTATCGTCATAGAGGTAGCCATTCCCATTGACATCTTCTTCAATGGATGGAATGCCATCATTATCATGATCAGTACGGTTCAAGGTAAATAAATCAATATTGAATAACAACGGACTATAGGAAGGAATCTGACCCTGAACAGAATTAAAATATCCCAAACCAGAAGGAAATAGTATCATACCCACGCCATATTCATCAACGCTAACAGTGCCATCACCATTTTCAATGGGCTCACCACCTGTTTTCAAGAAAGGGATTCCTTCGGCAAAGCCTCTAGCTCCTTGTGATAAATCCTGTAATCGAGCTAAATCGAACCAAACAGGGTTAAAAAAGGACCCATCAAATGTGGTGCCATCCAACAATCGCCCTTCATACCTAACATAAACGGAATCGGCTACCGTAGGGTAGGCTCCAATTGGAGGATTTGCTCCCATTTCATCCAACTCAGCAAAAGTGGGCCGTGCAGAAAGGTAATATAACACATGGGGTACATCTTCCTCTCTATCTATATTTAGTCCATGTTCACTGGTAGACACGGGAATGGTCACACTCCTTACCATATCAATGAGTGGTGTTTTTCCAGCATTGTCGCCCGCTATGGTATCTATTTTAATTTTGTAGTCAAAATCGGCTGGTGGCGATTGAAACTCTTCGTAATTATAGAAATGGGTCTGCAAAAATTCTTTTATTTCAGCATCATCTTCCGGACTTACTTCTGATAATGCCCTTGGCGGTGTACTGTCCACCCCGCCGTTGTCATCATTACTGCATGAAAAGAATATCAATGTTAAAAACAAAGAAACAATAATCCCGTACCTCATCAAGTGTGTCTTTTAGCTGCGCAAGATACAATTTTCCGTTATTTTTGCTCGGTGCATTAACAAAGATTTGCAGAGCTTATGCGGATAGACAAGTACCTTTGGTGTATTAGATATTACAAAACCCGAAACGTTGCTTCCACAGCCGTAAAAAAAGGACAGGTGAAGGTCAATGGAAGTGTTGTAAAGCCTTCTCGGGAAGTTTATCCTATGGATAAGGTGGTACTTCGGAAAAACCAGATTGAGTATGAGCTAACGGTTTTGGACCTTCCAGAAAGTAGGGTCGGTGCAAAATTGGTTGATATCTACCGAAAGGACACCACTCCAAAAGAAGCCTTTGAGCACAACGAGTTACTCAGCTTTGCCAAAACCCATTATAGAAAGAAAGGATTGGGGCGTCCCACCAAAAAAGACCGAAGGGACATTGATGATTATTTGGACGAATCTGAATGATCTGTTTTATATCTTTGATTCAATTATCCATTCCATGATGAACCGTATATTGACCCACAGCCAAATTCAACATATTGTTAGACGAATCGCCTATCAGATTTATGAGAGCAATGTTGACGGAAAAGAAATCATTGTAGCGGGTATAAATGGGGGCGGAATGAACTTCGCGAAAAAAATAGCGAATGTCTTAAAAGACATTACAGATGCAGACATTGTTCTTTGTAAAGTGGAAATGAACAAAAAGAACCCGTTGGAAAGTGGGGTCAGCACCTCTATCCCTGAAGAGGAATATATGGACAAGTCGGTAGTACTGGTAGACGATGTGCTCAACTCGGGCACTACGTTGATATATGGGGTACACCACTTTTTAAAGACTCCTATAAAGCAGTTGAAAACGGCAGTATTGGTCAACAGGAACCACAAAAAATTTCCGGTTAAAGCTGATTTCAAAGGGATTTCTCTTTCCACCTCGCTAAATGAGCATATAAAAGTTGAGTTTCAGCCCAAAAATGATGCAGTTTATTTAGAATAGCAATTGCTTTACCTCGGACACCACTGTTTCTAAATCCTTACCGTCACATTCCAACACATGTTTTGCCTCCACGTAGTACTGGCTTCGCTCAAAAAGATGTTTACCAATAAACTCGGGCAGGTCTTCGTTCTTGATGTTTTTCACCAAGGGACGATTCTCTTTTTCACCCTTAATCCGTTCCACCAAGGCAGGGATGGACAATTGCAAATAGATGGAGTGGTCGGATTTTTGCAAAATGGTCTCCATATTGTTCCCGTAACAGGGCGTTCCCCCTCCTGTGGAAAGCACCAAATCTTGGTATTTATCCAAAACTTCGGATAACATTTCATGCTCCAACTTTCGGAAAAAGATTTCCCCTTTTTCCGAAAAAATAGTTTTTATGGATTTTTTTTGTTGCTCCTCAATATATTCGTCCAAATCTAGAAACTGAAATCCTAACTCCCTGGCCAACAACTTCCCCACAGACGACTTTCCACTTGCCATATATCCTACCAAAACTACTCTCATATATTGATTTTAAAAGCGAATTTAAAAAAAGTCAAATTTATCATTAATTCACCTTGTAAAATAGATTATTGATGTTATATTTGCACCCGCTTAGCGCAACGCGCCGGCATTGAAAAAGACCTGGTAGCTCAGCTGGTAGAGCATCTCCCTTTTAAGGAGAGGGTCCTGGGTTCGAGCCCCAGCCAGGTCACATTTCTTAGCACAAAAACCCTGCAAAATTGCAGGGTTTTTCTTTTTACCATTCCCTTTTTGACGACTTGATGTAAAAAATAGAGGCCCTAATTAATGGGCCTCAGTACAATCAACTCATTCAAACAATCAAATCATAAAATTGAATTAAAGCTATTTTTCAAAGATTTTATCCCTTTAGATGGAATCCTGCATATGTATTTCCCAAACTCGTCAAACCAGCGAATATATTTCGTAAATGAATTCTTTTTTAAGTGGATAGGAGCAATACAATCGGTTCTGACTACCTATATTTCTTTTAAAATTTTCCATACCAAAAAAATTCATGTGGTACCCGACCATGGTCTACAAAACAAACAACAAACCGCAATGAAATCTATTCATCCCAATATCATAAGACAACTGTTTGTTCTTAGTATCATTGTATTGCTATTTACCTTAATATTCAAAGAGATAGCAGCCTATCTCCCCGGGGTACTCGGTGCACTTACATTTTACGTCATTTTTAAAAAACCTATGGCATGGCTCATCTCTCGTAATTGGCGATCATCTTTGGCAGCTGGAGCTTTAATGCTCACTTCATTCATAGTGATTCTTTTGCCAGTAATCGCAGTGATACTCATGTTGGGGTCAAAAATTAAGAAGGCCGTTGAGGGTCCACCCAAAATAATGGATGTCCTAAAAGGATACTTGCAAAAGATAAATGACTATACTGGTTTTGACCTCAGGTCCCGGTTTGACTTTCAAGCTGTATCAGAATGGGCTTCCAAAAACCTTGAAGGCTTTGCTGGAGGAACTTTTGCAACCGCCATTTCCATTGGAATTATGTATTTCTTGCTTTACTACATGCTTACCAACCGCAATAAAATAAAAGAATCCCTTTATGAATACCTTCCCATTGCCAATGAAAATCTTAAACAGATCGGACGTGAGGTCAAAGAAATGGTTTTGGCCAATGCTTTGGGAATACCCTTGGTTGCCTTGGCCCAAGGCTTGGTTGCTCTTATTGGTTTTTTCATCTTCGGGGTGAACAACCCTGTTTTTTGGGCCGTTATCGTGGCAGTAGGTTCTATGATCCCATTTGTTGGGAGTGCTTTGGGTACTATTCCCGTTTTTTTGATCATGCTCTCCCAAGGAAACACCTTTGCCGCATGGGGAGTTTTAATTTATGGTTTTGTAATCGTTGGGGCTACGGACAACCTTATACGCATGTACATATTGCAGCGTCTAGATAACGTACATCCGCTCATCACCCTTATCGGAATTTTAGTAGGTATACCGCTGTTTGGATTTATCGGGCTAATATTTGGTCCACTGCTGATAAGTCTTTTTCTATTGATTGTTAAAATCTATAAAAATGAATACGGAAATAAACTAAAATCTGATAGTACGCTGTAATAGCAATTAGAAAATCTTGGAAACCCAGTCCACATTTACAAAATGGAAACCCATTCTGAATACTAATTTTACCCATGCAATATTTGGACAAAACCCCTATATTTGTCGCCCCAAAGATTTTTGGCCGCTGTAGGTCAAAAAAATCATTAGGCCCACGTGGTGGAATTGGTAGACACGCTACCTTGAGGGGGTAGTGTTCGTAAGGACGTGCTGGTTCGACTCCAGTCGTGGGCACTCGAATCTCTTTTAACGTAATGTTTTAAGAGATTTTTTTTGTTTAAAAAGAGACCTTTTTTTTCTTTTCAAAGTTCCATAATCTCCCCTTTTTCGAAGTAGGAAGTATAATTTTCCAGCTTTTCCTATTTTTAACAATAATCAGACAATCTGGCGCATCAATGCTTGACCCAAAATACCAGAGTTTGCCAATTGCATCTTCCACCGAAATTTCAATGTTTTACGGTTGGTGGCAATTTTCGGTATGTCTTTTCGCATTTTTCTGCTTAATGGCCATCTGGTATCATATTGGAAAAAGGCAAAATGATTATGGTCCTGTATGGTTGGCAATTTCCATACTCTGCTGGGCCTTTTCTGGATTAGTGGAAATCGTATTTCTCGATAATGGTGAAGTCGGAGCACACTTTAAAGAAGGATTGCGGAGCATTCTTTCTTTAATGAACAGTCTTTTTATCCTAATGGCTTTACCTTGCTTCAAGTATTTGCCAAAACACTTTGACCCTGTCATAAAATCAAAGTTTTGGGCTTACATCGTAGGTATTCCATTTCTATTTGCCCTGTTGCCAACACTCCACAAAATGTTTTTAGCTCGCGAAGCATCGGTAATAAATGAACTGGATGTGTTCTACGCCTTGCTCACATTAATTTTTTTGGGATTTGTTCTTTGGGAATCCTTTAAAAAACGTAGGTTGCCATTACTGGGGTGGTTATCAACACTAACGGTAATCATTACTTTAATTGCTCAGATTTACAAGTTGTTGGATAACACCATCAACCTTTTGTTGTTCTCCGCCATTTTTAAAACTTCCTTGATCATGCTCTTTTTTGCTCTGGCACTTAGCTGGGTAAAAGAGCTCACGGAAACGCTAATACCCGAATCGCACAACCTCAAATTAACATTCCCATATGGCAAACAAGCTGTTAACATAAAAGGTTTTCCCGGATATGAGTCTAGAGTGGTTGAATTGACCCCAGCACTATACAAACTTTTAAGAACCTTTGCTGAGCGAAAACTTCATACTTCAGAAGGCTGGCTAGAAATTAAACCCAAGAATTTTGAAGCCTCCAAAAATTATGACATCAACGACCATAATGAGCTAAAGCGGCTGATAATAGCCCTGCTGGATGGGCTTTTTGGAAAAAGAAACTGGACCAAAGACAAACACCTCACACCCCTAAAAAACACCTTGTTCCAAATGTCGGAAAATAGAGAACGAAAAATTAGACTACTAATTCCAAAGTCAAACATATCTATTGATAATGAGTAAGTTAACCTAAATTTGTCAGTTTTCGGATTACTGACATTTTAAGATTTATTCCGACAATCACCAAAAAATCAAATCCTAAGATTGAAATTCCACATAAATTTTGATCATGGAGCAGCCACCATCATTCTTACAATCTTTTGTATCAAACCCACCTACATTGAACGCAGAAACTGCTAAAATGGGCTTGGATGAAAAAATCAATGATTTTTTTATGCCCTTTGCCGTTTGGTGGGAAAGTCTGATCCTATCAGAAATACCCATATTTGGCCATGGTATCCCTTTGGTTCTCATTATTCTCATATCAGGTGCACTCTTTTTCACCCTTTATTTTGGTTTTGTGAATGTTCGTCACTTTCCAACGGCCATACAAGTGGTTCGCGGTAAATATGACGATCTTGAAAGGCATGCCGCAAAGCTAAAACCTCAGGCATTTGAGGTTGATGGAGACCTTGTGGATACCATTAAAGATGAAGCCCATTTGGGCGAGGTCAACCATTTTCAGGCATTGGCCACCGCGGTATCGGGAACTGTGGGCTTGGGCAACATTGCCATGGTGGCCGTGGCCATTTCCATTGGCGGTCCAGGGGCCACGTTTTGGATGATTCTGGCTGGACTTCTGGGGATGTCCTCCAAATTTGTGGAATGCACCCTAGGTGTAAAATATCGCGATATTGACAAAGATGGGAATGTGTTTGGTGGTCCTATGTATTACTTGTCCAAGGGCCTAAAAGAGCAAGGGTTTGTTCGTCTGGGTAAATTTCTGGCATCTCTTTTTGCTATACTATGCGTAGGCGCTTCCTTTGGTGGGGGCAATGCGTTCCAGAGCAATCAAGCTGCAGCGCAAATCATCGAGCGTTTCGGACTTACCGGAGAGGCCTCAGGAAGCATCATCGGCCTAAGTTTTGCAATTTTGGCAGGCATTGTAATCATCGGAGGCATAAAACGTATCGCCAAAGTAACTGAAAAAGTAGTGCCATTTATGGCCATCCTATATGTGGGAGCCTCACTTTTCATCATCTTTTCCAAGCTTGAGTTTGTAGATGAAGCGCTAGCCCTAATAGTAAAAGAAGCCTTTACACCAAAAGCCACCATTGCAGGGGGCTTTGTTGGGGTGATTATTCAAGGATTTCGGAGAGCCGCCTTTTCCAATGAAGCAGGCGCTGGTTCGGCTGCCATAGCCCACTCCGCTGTAAATACAGCCTTTCCCGCTTCCGAAGGATTAGTTGGATTGTTGGAACCCTTTATTGATACTGTACTTGTATGCACCATGACCGCCATTGTGATTATTCTTTTTAATATGGATGGCGTTTTTATCTACGGCAATGTTGTTGACGGTCAAGCATTGATGAATGATGGAAGTCGAATTGGCGGTGTTAATATAACTTCACTCGCTTTTGAAAATTCAATCAGTGGCTCCTCCTATGTTTTAATGGCAGCTGTTTGCCTCTTCGCCTTTTCCACAATTTTATCTTGGTCCTACTACGGTCTACAGGCATGGAAATACCTTTTTGGACGCGGAAAGATGATTGACCTCGTTTACAAGATAATTTTTCTTCTGTTCACGGTCTTGGGAGCTGCCATTACTTTGGATGCGGTGATAAAATTCTCAGATGCGATGATTCTGGCCTTGGTGTTCCCCAATATGATTGGACTATTGCTGCTGTTTCCAAAGGTGAAAACAGAGTTTAGAACTTATATGGCGCTTATTTCAAAAAACGCAGCTAACTGAAAACTTGGGGGTCAAATCTTAAACAAGAACATATCAAGAGGCATGAAAAAAACAGTAAGAAGAATTTCAACTTTCAACTCTTTTCTTTCAAAATTGTTCATCTTTTCGGTTAAAAACACTAATTTTTCAAACGATACGTCCCAAATTTTATGCTAAAAAAATAGGTTCGTATGGTTTAAATCGTAAATTTGTTTAATCTTTACCCTTAAAAGATGAACAATGTAAAAAAATCATTCAGTATCCGAGACATGGAAAACCTTTCTGGAATAAAGGCCCATACTATTCGGATTTGGGAAAAACGCTACAATCTCTTCAGCCCAGAAAGGACAAGTACCAATATCAGAAATTATTCCATTGGGAGTTTACAGAAACTGCTGAACATTACGCTCCTATACAATAATGGCTACAAAATTTCAAAAATTGCCAAGTTGGATGAATCCCAAATTCCAGTGATGGTGAAGGAAATTGTGGCCCAAAACAGTAAAAAGAGCCATGCGCTGAATGCTTTCAAACTGGCCATGCTCAATTTTGATCAGTCCCTTTTTCAGCGAACATACAGCAGTCTTTTAGCGGAACGATCGTTCAGGGATGTTTTTTATGAAGTGTTCATTCCTTTGCTCAACGAGCTTGGACTTCTTTGGCAGACGGATACCATAAGTCCGGCCCACGAACATTTTATTTCCAATCTCATCAAACAAAAGATATACATTCAAACAGAAAAGCTACAAAATGGAGAACCCACTAAACATGATAAGGTTTTTGTGCTTTTCTTACCTGAGAATGAAATTCACGATATAGGATTACTGTATATCAATTATGAAATTACATTACGGGGATACAAGTCCATTTATTTGGGACAGACCATGCCCATGGAAAATCTCGCTGACTTGCTCAAATACTACAACAATATCCATTTTGTCTCTTATTTTACAGTGGCCCCTACTCCCAATGAACTAAACGACTATTTAGAGCGTTTCTCCAATCTTTTGGAACTTGCACCAGACTCCAAGCTCTATGTTCTCGGCCACCAAATACGCCATGCTGCGCCAGATATGTTCCCCGAGTCTGTAAATGCGTTCAATTCCATTGAACAATTGTTGGAATTCCTCTAATTGACCCTTCCGATGGAAAAAGTCATTGTCATTGGTTCCGGTTTTTCTTCGTTATCAGCCTCTTGTTATTTGGCCAAGGCTGGCTATGAGGTTGAAATCTTTGAAAAAAACAGTACCGTTGGTGGCAGGGCCCGACAGTTGACCAAGAATGGATTCACTTTTGATATTGGACCCAGTTGGTATTGGATGCCCGATATTTTTGACAAATTTTTTGCAGATTTTGGTAAAAAAACATCAGACTATTACCAGTTGGATAAGTTGAGCCCCGCCTACAAAATATTTTTTGAGGATGATGTGCTGACCGTTGGTGATTGCATGGATAAAATCTGCGACGAGTTTGAACGACTGGAAAAAGGTAGTGGCATACATCTAAAGCGGTTTATTGCACAAGCGCAAGAAAACTATGATATTGCCATCAACAAAGTGGTCTTACGCCCAGGTCTATCTCCTTTAGAGTTGGTGACCAAAGAAACTGTACTTCGGGTAGATCAATTTTTCAAGACCATTAGTCAGGAAGTCCGTAAGCGTTTTAAAAATCCAAAATTGGTTTCAACTTTGGAGTTTCCAGTACTCTTTTTGGGTGCAAAACCGAGCAACACCCCATCATTCTACAGTTTCATGAATTTTGCCGATTTTGGTTTGGGCACATGGCATCCCAAAGGTGGTATGTATGAAATCATCAAGGCCATGAAAAATTTGGCCGAGGAATTAGGGGTTAAAATTCATGTAGACAGCCCGATCACCAAGATTATTGTATCGGACAAAGAAGTGTTGGGCGTTCGCAGCCAAGGCAAAAACCATTTGGCCGATTATGTGGTAAGCGGGGCGGATTATCATCATTCCGAGACGCTCCTGGACGAAAAAGACAGACAATACTCAGAAGAATATTGGGAGAAAAAGACCTATGCACCCTCTTCCCTCCTTTTTTATGTCGGTTTTGACAAGAAATTGGAGAATATAGAGCACCACAATCTCTTTTTTGATACGGATTTTGAAAAACATGCCCGTGAAATCTATGATGAACCTCAGTGGCCTTCAGAACCCTTGTTCTATGCAAATTTTCCATCCATTACCGATGCTTCGATGGCACCAAAAGCATGTGAAACGGGTTTTTTCTTGGTTCCCATTGCCCCTGGATTGGAAGACACGCCACAGTTGCGTCAACAATATTTTGATGTTGTAATGGACCGGTTTGAAAAAAGAACCCAACAACTTGTAAAAGAATCTATTATATTTAAAGAAAGTTTCTGTGTAAACGATTTTGTTGAACAGTACAATTCCTATAAAGGAAATGCCTATGGTTTGGCCAATACATTGCGACAAACCGCTTTTTTACGACCCAACCTCAAAAGTAGCAAGGTAAAGAACTTGTTTTTTACCGGTCAGCTTACCGTTCCCGGCCCAGGGGTGCCGCCAGCCCTAATCTCTGGGAAATTGGTTTCTGATTTAATAACCAAAAACTCGAAAAGATGAAAACTATTTTTGATGACGTATCGTACCACTGTAGCAAAATCGTTACGAAATCTTACAGTACCTCATTCGCCCTGGCCACAAAAATGTTGGCGCCATCCATCAGGGCAGACATTTATAATATTTACGGATTCGTTCGTTTTGCGGATGAAATTGTGGATACTTTCCATGACTACAACAAGGAAAAGCTTTTCAATGATTTTGAAAGTGACATGGAACAGGCCATTGCTGACAAAATTAGTTTGAATCCAATATTGAATTCGTTTCAACACACCTATCACAGATATGATATTCCCCATCATTTGGTAGAATCTTTCATGAAAAGTATGCGAATGGATTTGACCAAAAAGAAATATGAAACCTTTGATGAGTATCGGCAATATATTTATGGTTCTGCGGATGTGGTTGGGTTGATGTGTCTCTGTGTATTTGTGAATGGAAACAAAGAAAAATATGAGGAATTGAAGGAATCTGCCATGGCTTTGGGCTCCGCTTTTCAGAAAGTGAATTTTTTAAGGGATTTGAAAGCGGACTATGAGGACCTTAACCGTACTTATTTCCCCAATACCAATTTGATGGAACTGGACGAAGTTTCAAAAAAACGTATTGTAAATGAGATAAAAGCGGATTTCGCCGTTGGCTATTCTGGTATTATAAAACTACCCGAACAAGCCAAATTTGGGGTTTATACAGCGTATCGCTACTATAAAAAATTGCTCTACAAACTTCAGAATACACCCCCGCTAGAAATTAAGAACGCCCGTATTCGCGTACCCAACTACCAAAAATTTGGACTCCTGGCCCAATCCTATGTAAATTATAAACTACAACTGGTATAATGAAGATAGCACTTTGGATAGTAATTTTTATGGCAACTTTCTGTTTCATGGAATTTATGGCTTGGTTTACCCATAAATACGTGATGCATGGATTGTTATGGAGCCTTCATAAAGATCACCACAAAAAAGACCATGACTCCTGGTTTGAACGGAACGATGCCTTTTTCCTGTTCTATGCTGTGGTGAGTATGATTCTATTCTTTTTGGGCAATTACACCTCATTTTGGTATGGGTGGCCTTTGGGATTTGGTATTTTAGCTTATGGAATTGCCTATTTTTTGGTACATGATATTTTCATTCACCAGCGCTTTAAGATGTTCAGAAATGCCAACAACTGGTATGCCCGAGGCGTTCGACGTGCGCACAAAATGCACCATAAGCATTTGGGCAAGGAAGATGGGGAATGCTTCGGGATGCTTTTTGTCCCGTTTAAATACTTCAAAAAATAGGATTATTCCAAAAGAAGGCTATCCAGCAAAGCTCTGGTACTTTCCGAATTCCAGTTGGCCGCACCTTTCTCATCCACTACAATTTTTCCAGACTTGCTAATAATATAAGTGGCCGGAATACTTTTGGACATCAATTCATCTGGGGTTTGTGAAGCTTCAAAAAATACCGGGAGTTGATATCCTTTCTTTTCAAGAAAAGCTGATACTTTATCACGCTCATCACTGGCCACGAAAGCAAAATCTACCTTATCTCCATAATCTTCATGCAATTCCACCAAACTGGGTAATTCTGCCACGCAAGGTGGACACCAGGTGGCCCAAAAATTGACCAATACCACTTTGCCCCTATTGGATTCAAAGTTCATTGGTTTTCCATCCGTGGACACTAAACTCCAATGATAATTCTTAAGAGTATCTTGTTCGTTCACCTCAACCACATCTGCACTAGCGGCCACAAGCTTGCTCACCAATACCCGAAGGTGAAAACCAACAGGCGTAAAGACAATCAAAATGATGGCCAAAATCCAAACGCCATTACTTATTTGTTCCTTGGAAAGTTTCAAAGTCTATTCGGCAATAAGTTTATCCAACAATGCATAGATTTTTTGATTGTTCCAATCTGCAATACCTTCTTTATGGATAACAATATTCCCAGATTTATCTATAAGATAAGATGAAGGTACTTTTTCAGGGTTGATGGGCATCTTTTCACCAATTATCAGATAGGTGACCGGAAACGTAAATCCGTGCTCTTCCATAAAAGCTTCAACAGGTGGCCTTTCTTCATTGGTAATGATATAGAAATCCACTTTGTCCTTGTATTTGTCGTAAAGGTCCTGAACACTTGACAATTCTGCTTCAGAAGGTAATCGCCAAGAGGCCCATAAATTGATAAAAACCACGTTTCCTTGGGATTTCTCAAAGTTGAAAAAATCCCAATTTTCGTCTTTTAACCGCCAATCATAATCTGTGATGGTTTTCCGTTGCGATTCCTCAATAACTGGTGGTGGAAAAGCGAACAAGCGATTTAAAAATAGCTTACCATAATGGCCCAATGGGGTTACAAAAAAAGAGAGCACAAAAAGAATCAATACAATATTGAGTACGGTCTTTTTACTGATTTTCATGTATTGGCGGTAGGTTAAAAATTAAAAACTCCTGATATTTTATCAATATCAGGAGTTTTATTGAATAATCTTAATAAAATTTAGGCATTCTCCTTTTTGATAAGATTCAAGGCAGAGCCTTCATTAAACCATTTTATCTGCGCAAGATTATACGAATGGTTTGCTTTTATGGTATCCTTACTACCATCGGCATGAACAATCTCAATGGTCAATGGTTTGTCTGGAGCAAACGCATCGATATCCACAAAATTGAAGGTATCATCCTCTTGTATTAGGTCGTAATCGTTTTCATTGGCAAAAGTCAACGCCAGCATTCCCTGCTTTTTCAAGTTGGTCTCGTGGATTCTTGCGAATGATTTCACTAACACAGCCGCAACACCCAAATGTCTGGGCTGCATGGCCGCATGCTCACGTGAAGATCCTTCACCGTAATTATGGTCTCCCACAACAATGGTTTTAATGCCTGCTTTTTTGTAGGCTCGTTGCGCATCAGGAACACCTTCGTACTGGCCTGTCAACTGATTCTTCACAAAGTTGGTCTTTTGGTTGAATGCATTCACAGCACCAATCAAGGTGTTGTTGGCGATATTGTCCAAATGTCCTCTAAAACGCAACCAAGGTCCCGCCATGGAAATGTGATCCGTAGTACATTTTCCAAAGGCCTTAATCAACAATTTCATGCCTTGAAGGCTCTCAGGGGTCATGGGCTCAAAAGGCTCCAACAATTGTAGACGTTCAGAGTCTGGAGCTACAATTACTTCCACTCCGCTACCATCTTCAACGGGGTCCACATATCCATTTTCCTTGACTTCAAATCCCTTTGGAGGCAATTCCCATCCTGTTGGCTCATCCAACATCACTTCTTCACCATCTTCATTGATCAATTTGTCGGTCAATGGATTAAAGTCCAAACGACCCGCAATGGCAATGGCAGCTGTCATTTCTGGGGAGGCAACAAACGCATGGGTATTGGGGTTTCCATCCGCACGTTTGGCGAAGTTTCGGTTAAAGGAATGCACAATACTGTTTTTTGGCGCATTCTTTGGGTCTTTATACCGTGCCCATTGACCTATGCAAGGTCCACATGCATTGGTAAAGATGGTGGCATCCAGTTTTTCGAATATCTCAAGGATACCATCACGCTCTGTTGTGTATCGTACTTGTTCCGAACCTGGGTTGATTCCAAACTCGGCTTTTGTTTTTAATTTTTTGTCCAAAGCCTGTTGGGCAATGGAAGATGCTCTCGACAAATCTTCGTAGGAAGAGTTGGTACAAGATCCTATCAATCCCCACTCTACTGCCAATGGCCATCCATTTTCGTTGGCCTTGTCGGTCATGGTTCCCACTTCTGTTGCCAAGTCTGGCGTAAAAGGACCATTCAACAACGGCTTCAACTCTGTCAAGTTGATTTCAATGACTTGGTCAAAATAGTCTTCTGGGTTGGCATAAACTTCTGGGTCCGCCGTTAAGTGCTCTTTTACTTTATTGGCTGCATCCGCCACATCTTCCCTATCGGTAGCTCTTAGGTAGCGCTCCATGGATTCATCATACCCAAAGGTTGATGTTGTAGCGCCAATTTCGGCACCCATGTTACAGATGGTTCCTTTTCCTGTACAGGACATTGAGGTGGCTCCAGGGCCAAAATATTCCACAATGGCTCCTGTTCCCCCTTTTACTGTAAGAATTTCAGCCACTTTTAAGATTACATCCTTGGGGGCTGTCCAACCGGATAGTTTACCTGTTAATTTAACCCCAATCAATTTTGGAAACTTCAATTCCCACGCCATTCCGGCCATAACATCCACTGCATCGGCTCCACCCACACCAATGGCCACCATTCCCAATCCGCCAGCATTAACGGTGTGTGAATCGGTACCGATCATCATTCCGCCTGGGAACGCATAGTTTTCCAATACCACTTGGTGAATGATACCTGCTCCGGGTTTCCAGAACCCTATTCCATATTTATTGGATACGGACCCAAGGAAATCAAATACTTCCTTACTGGTCTCGTTGGCATGTTTTAAATCTGACGCAGCGCCATCCTTGGCCTGAATCAAGTGGTCGCAATGCACAGTTGTGGGCACGGCCACTTTATCTTTACCAGCTTGCATAAACTGCAACAAGGCCATCTGGGCCGTTGCATCCTGACAAGCTATTCTATCTGGGGCAAAATCAACATAATCCTTTCCTCGAATAAATTCCTTGGTGGGCATTCCATCCCATAAATGCGAATACAATATTTTTTCAGAAAGGGTAAGGGGTTTTCCTACCAACTCCCGGGCCTTGTCCACACGTTCCCCCATGGAAGCGTAGACGCCCTTAATCATGTCAATATCAAATGCCATTCTATAATCGTGTTTAAGATTTAGTAATTTGGTAAATTTACTAAAATACCTACGATTTCTGAATTAGAATTGCCTTAAATAGTAGAGAAGATTTGATATTTACAACAATTCGGAGATAATCCTTTCTTCTGAAATTCCTTCGGCCTCCGCTTTGTAGTTTTTTAGGATTCTATGTCGAAGTATGCCCAAAGACACTGCTTTTACATCTTCAATGTCTGGAGAAAATTTTCCGTGAACAGCAGCATGGGCCTTGGCGGCAAGCACAAGATTTTGTGATGCACGTGGTCCTGCTCCCCAATCCACATAATTGTTGACGAAATTGGAGGCACCCTCAAGACCGGGCCGTGTACTGTTGACCAATCTCACAGTATAATCCACAACATTGTCTGGGACCGGAATCCTTCGCACCAAATGCTGTACTTCAATAATCTCATCGGCATTGAACAGGGTGTCCAATTTAACCTCATCATCGGTTGTGGTGGATTTTACCACCTGTATTTCCTCTTCAATGGATGGGTAGGTTAGCTCAATAGCGAACATAAATCGGTCCAACTGCGCCTCAGGCAATGGATAGGTTCCTTCTTGTTCAATGGGGTTTTGGGTAGCCAATACAAAATAGGGTCTGTTGAGCTTGTATTGTTTTCCGGCAATGGTCACAGCGCGTTCCTGCATAGCCTCCAAAAGGGCAGCTTGAGTCTTTGGGGGTGTCCTATTGATTTCATCTGCTAGGATGATGTTTCCAAAAACAGGGCCCATGATAAACTTAAAGTTCCGGTTTTGGTCCAATACCTCGCTCCCCAGAATATCGCTTGGCATTAAATCTGGAGTAAATTGAATTCTTTTAAAATCGAGCCCCAAGGTTTGTGCAATGGTATTGACCATCAAGGTCTTCGCCAATCCGGGAACACCGATCAGCAGGGAGTGTCCACCGGTATAAATGGAAAGTAAAATCTGGTCAATCACCTTTTCTTGGCCCACAATGACCTTGGCAATTTCCTTTTTTAAAGCTTGATGTTTTTTTACAAGATTTTCAACCGCTGTAACGTCTGACATGTATTTACTCCTTTACCCAGTTGTTTGCAAAATCGCAGTCCTTGCTTTCTGTGTCCACGTGGATATAGGTGTCCTCTATATGCTCATCCATCCATTCCTTAATGGCCTCCAACTGTTTTTTCCTGAGAGCCAATTCTTGGATTTTTATGTAATCCTTGGCAAAATCCGCCTTATGCTCATCATAGCGATTGGAAATTTTCATGATTTTGAACTTGGGCGCCCCTCCCCTTGGGTCATCTTCACGAATGGGCTTGGAAATTTCACCATCCTTTATGTTCCTTACTTGGTTATACAGCGTAGGGTCCATATTGGTGAGTTCAAAACGGGAATCAAAATTGATGGGATTCCGTAAAAGCCCACCGTCAAACTTGGTTTCCTTCTCATCCGAAAAATTCAAGGCCGCTTCGGCAAAAGTATATTTTCCGTCCAAAATGTGCTGGCGGATAGTATCCAGTTCTTGCGTAGCTTTTTCAATGGCACTTTTAGGAATCTCAGGAATCAAAAGAATATGGCGAAGGTCCACTTCTTGCCCCCTAATTTTTTCGATATAAATGATATGGTATCCGAACTCAGTTTTAAATGGCTCTGAAATCTCCCCTTCGCGAAGACTAAAAGCCACATCCTTAAATTCTTTCACAAAAGGAGTTTCCCGGGTCATGCTGTAAAACCCTCCCTTTGACTTGGACCCCGGGTCTTGGGAATACAAGATGGCTTTTACATTAAAACTTGCATCATTTTCCAGAACATCCTGTCTAATTTCCTTTAATTGATTGATGACTTTCTGCTTTTCCTCTTCGGTGGCTTCGGGTTGCTTCACAATCTGGGCAATTTCCAGTTCCGCACCAAAAACAGGTCTTTCATCCTCAGGAATATTATTGAAAAATTGGCGGACTTCTTCGGGAGTCACTTCAATTTCCTCAACAATCTTGCCCTGCATTTTTTCAGAAAGCATGCGTAGTTTATTGATTTCAAAAAGCTCTTGCCTAAAGCTTTCCATATCTGGCTTATTGTAGTATTTCAGCATTTTTTCAACGCTTCCAATCTGCTGGCTAAGTTGCTGTATCTGTCCATCACTGGCGGCATTGACCTGGTCATCTGAAACCAACAAACTGTCTTGCACGGCTTGGTGCGCATACAAACGGTCTTCCATCAATTTTCCCAAAAGACTGCAACGGGTGATATCTTGTGTAGATGCACCTTGTGTTTTTAAATCGATCAAGGTTTTATCGATATCAGATTCCAAAATCACATAGTCACCAATAACCGCTGCTATTCCATCCAACTTTACTTTTTTTGATGTTCTGGTGGTATCATTTACCGCCATGGATTCATCTGCTTCTTGCGCTTGTAGTAGACCTATGGCAACAAAAAATGCCACCATCAATGTTATTCCGCTTTTATTTATCATAAACCTCAAATTCATTCTTCTTAATAGCTTCATCTATAATTTCGGTTTCAAGTTTTTTTACATAATCCATCCTTCGCCGGTTCAAGATCAATTGTCGAATATCCGGAGAAATGTATTCAAAAGGTGCCGTGTCGTTGACTTCCAACACATTGGTCACCATTCCCAAATATACCTCTAACGAGTCTTGTAGCTCAAAAAATTGTGATTTTTTTAAGTGCTTCTCTTCATTTACCGGTGTTAATGGAGGAATTTCTTCAATAACCCTGGAAGCACTTACCCAAATGGAATCATTAAAATGCATCTTCTTGAACTGAACGGCAATGGAATCCAAATACTTCTTGTCACTTTCTTTCCAATCCCTAATTTTTGCCTTGACCTGATCTTTGTCCAAAAACTGTTCGGACATCCCCACAAAACGCAATTGGACCAGTTTTTCGTTGAGCTTAAAGTTTTCCTTCTCCCGTTCATAGTATTGTTGGAGTTGGGAATTGGACACAGATGTGTCTTGCGCTTGAAGCACCAATGCCTCAATATAGGCTCTCGTATACAAGTCGGATCGGTAATTGGAGACCAAACGGTCAAATTCGGCCAATTTTTCCTCAGGTAAATTAATTTTTGATTTGGACAACAACAGTTGCTTGGACGCCCAATTGTTAATGTAATTGGTTACAAACAAAGTGCTGTCCGCTGCGGACATATCATCTTGAATAAGAGAAGCAATATCTTCCTTGTACAAATACGTATCCCCAACCCTGGCCAGTGGTTCCCGATCTTCTTCCTTATTAAAGAGGCCTTCACATGATGAAACCAACAGAGCACCAAGGGTGCCAAGTAGGAAAAGACTATTTTTTTGGAGCTTAAGCATTCCGCAAAAATAACAATTACAAAATCCCTTACAAGTAGGTTCTATTCTCATTAACAGATTTTTAGTAGAGCATTCCTTCACAGAAATTGTTACATTAGTACCAAACCAGTCAAAGAATGAAGTATACTACAGAGATTGTTGTTGACCTTCCGCGGGATGAATTCATACAAAAACTGGACAATCCAGATAATATGAAACACTGGCAGCGGGGACTTGTAGGTTACGAGCAGCTATCAAAAAACCCAGGTCAGGAAGGCGCCCAAATGGCCTTGAGCTTTAAAATGGGCAACCGTAAAATGGATATGATCGAAACCATCATAAAACGCAATCTTCCCGAAGAAATGCATACCACTTATGATACCAAGGGGGTGCACAACATTCAAAAGAACTATTTTAAGGAAGAAGATGGAAAAACCCGATGGATCTCTGAAAGTGAATTTCAATTTTCAGGTTTTGGGATGAAAATGATGGGACTTTTAATGCCTGGTGCGTTCAAAAAGCAATCCAAAAAATATATGGAAGATTTTAAGGCTTTTGCCGAGAATGGAACCTCTGTTGAACATCTCTGATCCTATGGAAAAAGTTTTAGATAAGAAAATCAAGATCATTTGGGATTTTAGAGGTCCTGGGGCTGCCAAGATTGCAGAACATTACCAAAAACACCTCGAAGAGTTTGTTACAATCGAAGAGTTAAAATTCGATATTACCGGTTTTGAACATTTTAGTCCAACGCACAGCAGTGCTTTTTTGGTCGTTGCCGAGTTTGAATTAAAAGAGGTAAGAGAACTATTAAAGCCGCATAGGGGCGAAATCTATTTGGGAGAGCAATAAACAATCCAATATGTGGGGCAGATTTTTACTATTGGGGTTGATCGTTAGCACTGCTTCTTGCAGCAACGTCGATTATAAAGACCCCTTGGAGAACGCACTCAGTTCCAAAAGTCCGTTGATTACACGGGTAATGGACAACCTAAAGGCACATGAACTCCAGGTTCGATACACCCAGATAGACCGAAGGAACGACAGCATCGTTTTTACCGATTTTGATTTTCAGGTGGATGCCGCTAACTACTTTTACCCGGCCAGTACGGCGAAATTCCCTGCGGCGGTGGCGGCACTTGAAAAACTGAATGCACTTGATTCACTTTCCATCAACACCCGATTTTATGTGGAGGGCGATTCGGTTGAAACTACCTTTGCCAAAGCCATTTCAGAAATCTTTGCCGTATCGGACAATGCCGCCAACAACCGACTAATTGAGTTTTTGGGGCAAAACGACCTCAACCAACGGATGCGCAATAGGGGTGTGGAACCCATCCGGATTGCCCATAGATTATCCGCCCCAAATGGGGATGATGTCACCACCAAACCCTTGGTCATTTATTTGAACGATTCTACCACGGTGCTTAGCAAACCCATCATTAACACTGCTGCGAAGCCCCTGAAATTGCATAAAATAAAAAAAGGAAAAGGGTATTATGAAGACGATTTGCTCCAGCAGGCGCCCTTTGATTTTTCCTTGAAAAACTACTTTCCCATCCAATCCCAAAATGCCCTTTTGAAACGCGTCATTTTTCCTGAGGCATTCCCAAAGGAACAGCGGTTTGATCTTAGTGATGAGCAGCGTAGCTTTTTGTTGGAGACCATGCACACTCTTCCCGCCAAATTAGGGTACGACCCAGAGGAATATTACGATAGCTATGTAAAGTTTTTCATGTTTGGGGACAATTACGACCCCATGCCAGAGCATATCAAAATCTACAATAAGGTGGGCTACGCCTATGGAACCCTAACCGATTGCGCCTATATCCAAGACACCAAAAACAACATCGATTTTATCATCAATGCTACCATTTTGGTGAATAGCAATGGAATTTTCAATGACGATGATTATGATTATGACGAAGTGGGCATTCCATTTTTGGCGCAACTGGGTCGTGAGTTGTATGAACACGAATTAAAACGAAAACGATGAGCCAATTAACTTTTGACCAGTTTACCAAAAAAATTTTCATAAAGGCCCCTAAAGAAAAGCTCTATTGGTGTTGGGGCACTTCAGAAGGAATTACCTCTTGGTTTTTAAGCGAGGCCATTTATACCGCCAACGGAAAGCAGCGGGAAGCCAATGAAAAAATTCAGGCTGGGGATGAATATAGCTGGAGGTGGCACAATTGGGACGGACAGGAAACAGGAAAGGTGCTTGCTGCCAATGGAACGGATTTTTTGGAAGTCACTTTTACCAGCAGCAAGGTTTCAGTAACGCTGGAGGACCATGACAAAGCCGTGCTCCTTATTTTAAAGCAACATGAGATTCCAACGGATGAGGAGAATAAATTGAACATACACCATGGCTGTAGCAACGGATGGACGTTTTGGTTGGCCAATCTCAAGGCGTATTTGGAACATGGGATACTACTCAACGAAACGGAGTTCGACCTAAGAAACATTCCACTCTCCGGGTTTGAGTTTGTGAATATGTAAAACGGAGTTCACTACCCATGAAAGCGCTACCATTTGTTTTAGTTGCATCACTTGCCGTGGTTTCCTGTAGAACTGATTCTAAAAAATCAGTGGAACTGGAAACAAAACCAAAGGTCAGCAAAGAGGTTAGAAAATCTGATTCTTTGCAACAAAGGTGGGTTCCAGGCGTAGAACTCCAAAATGTGGAAAGCGTGGTCTATGATTCTGAAAACGATGTTTATTATGCTTCGTGCGGAAAGGAATATAGGTCGGGCACTGAGGGATTTATCTCAAAGCTATCCTCATCAGGAAATCTATTGGAATTAAAATGGGTAAAAGACCTTAATCGCCCAACCGGAATGGCCATCCACAATGGTTTGCTCTACGTGGCAGACTTCAATCGCCTTTTGGTCATAGACCTCAAAACTGCTAAAATCATAAAAACCATACCAGAGCATCTGCCAAATTCGGGATTAAATGATGTGGCTGTAAATGAAAATGGTGAAGTGTTTGTAACCGGTTCATTTGCCCACTCAGTTTTTCAACTCCAAGAAAACCATCTTGAGACTTTTGCAAGGGACGATGAAAGATTAAAATGGGCCAATGGAATTGCATTTAGTGGAGACAATCTTATTGTAGGAGGTACGCATTTGAATAGAATAAATAAGAATTCAGCGGAGATAATCCTTTTTGAAACCAATCCCCCCGTAGTGGACATTGATGGAATTGTTATTGATGATACTGGAAACTTTTATGCAACCACTGTTGATAACAGCAGTCTGTGGTATATTGACATGAAAGGCTTGGCCACAAAAATTGCATCCGACAGCATGTATTATTATGGTGATTTGGACTTCAATCCAAATCAAAAGAAACTGGTAGTAGCCCGAGGAAGCCAGAAAACCAATACTTTTTTCATTGAGTCTCTACCTACCATTAGGTGATAGAAATTTTCTGTATTCAGTCTATTTATTTCCACTTGTAGGAACCCCGTACAAATCAAAATCAGAAGCTTCCGTAATTTCTATTTCGGTGAAATCCCCAATCTTCACGTAGTGCTTGGCGGCGTCAATAAGCACTTCGTTGTCCACATCCGGGGAATCGTGCTCGGTTCGACCCACAAAATAATTCCCTTCTTTTCTATCGATGATGCAGCGGAATGTCTTCCCTATTTTCTCCTGATTGAGCTCCCACGAAATCTGCGACTGAATCTCCATAATCTCATTGGCCCGTTGTTGTTTTACGTCTTCGGGCACATCATCTTCCAACGAATAGGCATGGGTATTTTCCTCATGACTGTAGGTGAAACAGCCCAAACGTTCAAATCGCATTTCTTTTACCCAATCTTTTAAGGTTTGGAAATCTTCCTCAGTCTCACCAGGATAGCCCACAATCAAGGTGGTACGGATGGTCATCTCGGGAACAGCTGCCCTAAAATCCCGTAATAATTTGGTGGTCTTGGCCTGTGTTGTCCCTCTTCGCATACTCTTTAGAATAGGGTCGGCTATATGTTGAAGCGGAATATCAATGTAATTGCAAACTTTGGGTTCGTTTCGCATGACATCCAAAACATCCATCGGGAATCCCGTAGGGAATGCATAGTGCAAGCGAATCCATTCTATCCCCTCCACCTTTACCAATTTTTGAAGCAACTCGGCCAAGTTTCGTTTTTTGTAGAGGTCCAGACCATAATAGGTAAGGTCTTGCGCAATCAAAATTAATTCCTTTACGCCTTTGGCAGCCAATTTTTCAGATTCTGAAACCAATTCCTCAATAGGCTTGCTTTTGTGCTTGCCCCGCATCAACGGAATGGCGCAAAACGAGCAAGGACGGTCACAACCTTCGGCAATTTTTAAATACGCATAGTTTTTGGGCGTGGTCGTTAAACGTTCCCCCAACAATTCATGTTTGTAATCGGCGCCAAGGGCCTTCAACAAATTCGGCAAATCGCTTGTGCCAAAATATTCATCAACATTGGGAATTTCTTGTTGCAAATCGGGTTTGTAGCGCTCACTGAGGCATCCGGTCACAAAAACCTTGTCCACTTCCCCAGCTTCCTTCTTTTGAACATATTCCAAAATGGTATTGACACTCTCCTCCTTGGCATTGGCAATAAAACCACAGGTGTTGATCACCACTACATTGCCTTCCTCCTCATGGACCACTTCTTTGTTGTTGGCACGCAATTGGCCCATCAACACTTCAGAATCGTAGACATTTTTGCTACAACCCAAGGTCACCACGTTGATTTTGTTCTTCTTTAGCGATTTTGTCCGCATAGTTGCTTTAAATGGTCTGCAAAAATACAATTTGGTTGGGCATTCGGTGGAGTTATAGGAATATATTTATCCTATTGCAGCGCCATAAAACGGTTGCAACGTATAAAAGATGATCCTTTACATCGGTTTTATTCCTATTTTGGGGGGATATAGCTATATTTTACATCTATACAAAAAAGTTACCTGCAAGGCGAAAAACGATATGCGAAAAATAATTTTTACTTCGATAATATTTTTATCATTTCAGGTCATTTTTGGACAAAATGGACTGAAAAATGGAAACCTGTTCTTATTGCAAGAGAATAGAAAAACATATTCAATAAACTCATTCAGGAATGACCAAATCAATAAACTAAAATCATTTGCTGTATCTGAAAAGTCAATTATCGCAACTGACCAAAAAGAAAGAGTTGCTGTTTTGGATACTATGCAAAATAAAATTCAACTTTTTGATATCCACACTACAATAGAGACAAATCTTTTAATTCCCTTTGACATTAAACCCAAGACCATATTAATTAACCAACATAACCTTTTTGTTGGTGGTGAAATGGGAAAGGAATTACTTATACAATATCATTTTAAAAGTAAAAAATGGTTTAAGTTACACATCCCAAAAGAAGTAATGTCTTATGGTAAAGCCGTTGACGATTTAGTAGTGAATGATAGTTTACTTATAGCAGTTGACAATATCATAATACCGAAATACATTTTATACTATAAACTAAATTTAACTGACGAACTTGAATATTCTCATTTTGAAAAACTTAAATCAAATAGCAGTTATGAAAGCATACATAAAGCCAGAATTACGGAAAACTTTTTAGGACTATTATCGACAACAATGAATTGGGGCACTCAAAGCGAACATATTACTCTATATTCAGATTTGAAATTATTAAAAAGTTTTGCTATTTCAACAGAGTATAAAGGAAAATGGAGTTTCAATGATATTCTTATTATTGATAACAAATTGTTTATAGCGAGCAGTTTCAGAGGCTTTGGAGTTTTAGAAATCAAAGAGGATTACTTTCAAGAAAGTAAACACGAGCACGATATATTTAATGCAGATGTTGATGAAAAACTGATTGAGTATAAAAGGTATCGTAACAGAGAAATTATAAGATTGACAAAAATACCAAATGAACCCAAAATTGTTTTGACAATAAAACAAAAAGGTGGTAAAATCGAAAATGAAATTATAGAAATAGAATAAAGCCCTGCAGGTAACAATGGCTATAAACAATTGCTATTACAGGCTTATCCTGAAAATTCCTGCGGTATTTTCAGGTTATATTTTACTTGCAATAGTATGTACTAAACCACGCAACCACTCATAGCCGAGACCGTTGTTGTAAAACATTTGCTAAATGAAAATAGGATACAAAAAGAAACACTTAAATGTGAATTTAATTTTAGGACTCGTTTGGTTAATTTGGTTCTTTGTCGGTGTTTTTGGAAAAGAAGAACCGAATTGGACCGACTACGGATGGATTGTAATTTCGATAATGTATTTAGGACTTTACGTCTACCAAAAAAAATACAACTATTTGACCATTGAAAACGGAATTATTAATGTGAGTGGACCATTTGGAAAAAAGCTAAATCTGACTGAAATAAAACGGATAAAAAAGTTTGCGGGAGATTATATCCTTAAAACTGAAAAAAAAAAAATTGACTATCAATACACAAATAATTGACCCGAATTCACTCGCTGAATTGAATGCAGAGTTGGAAAAACTGAATGTGGAATGGAATTAAAAAAACGTTTTACAACAATGTATAACCGCAATTCTTAACCGAAAATCACTATCTTAAAATCACTTAACTTACAGTTATTGGGACCATTAGTCGTAAACAAAATTGAAGGTCAACAAGAAAAATAACAAATGCATCGCAACAAAACCGTTTGGGTCTTAGGACTGTTTTTAGCCCTATTAAGCTGTAAAAACAGCAAAAAAGAACCGCAAGAAGCACCAAAAACAGAAATTGATAAACCGCTTGCCCTTTCTGGCCATTATGTTACCGATGGCTATGAAAAACGAAATGAAGGATACGATTGGGTAGGTGTAATGGTTTCCGAACTTGACCCGGATAATTTGGAAATTAAGGTGCGCTCTAGGGCCGACCAAAAAAGACCAACCTGTACCTTTGATGCCACAGTCACTAAAGTGAATGACAGCACGTACCAAACCCAAATTGAAAGTAAACCCGTGCTGTTCCAATTTTCGGATAATTCGCTTGCTATTTCCGCCAAAAATCAAGAGGATTCGGGATTATTGAACTTTTACTGTTCCGGTGGGGCAAGTTTCGCAGGAACCTATGAAAAAATTAATGCTCCCCCGATGAAAGTCAAGTTGACCCCACGCAGTTCAGCAAAGTGTTGAATCTACAAGGTGTCGGATTTAACGTCTCATCCATTAAAAAAGAGGGTAAAACCCAATTGACGGTTTTTACTTTTGGCTTACCGAACGAGTACAACGAAACTTTTGAATTGACCAATGAAAGCGTTATCAATGCTGAAGTGGAGGATTTAAACTCAGACGGTTCCCCGGAATTGGTGGTGTTCACACAAAATGAGGGTGACCAAAGCCACGGAAATATCTATGCCTTTTCCGTCAACAACCAAAAATCCATGAGTCAAGTCTATTTTCAACCCACCGAAGAAAATAAGCAAATCAGTTCCGGTTATAACGGTAATGACCAGTTTGCTTTGGTTGAAACGTATTTGGTACAACGTTTTCCCATTTATGAAAATGGTGTTGACACGAAAAAGATACGGCAAATACAATATGAGCTTATTGATGGAGAGGCTTCAAGAAGGTTTGTGGTAAAAAGTCAAACCGAATTTGATGCACAATAACCATACTATTACCAAGTGTTACCCTTTGACTAGTTCAGGTTAAAAAACGAATCCACAAACTCGTATTTGTTAAACACCTGAAGGTCATCAATGCCCTCGCCTACCCCAATATATTTTACGGGAATCTGAAATTGGTCCGAGATACCAATCACCACCCCGCCTTTGGCGGTACCATCCAATTTGGTCACGGCCAAGCTGGTCACTTCGGTGGCTTTGGTAAATTGTTTGGCCTGTTCAAAAGCGTTTTGTCCGGTGGAGCCGTCCAACACCAAAAGTACCTCGTGGGGTGCATCGGGTACTACCTTTTGCATCACCCGTTTTACCTTGGAAAGTTCGTTCATCAGGTTGACCTTGTTGTGCAGCCGACCTGCAGTGTCCACCAAAACTACGTCGGCATTTTCAGCCACGGCTGAGTTTAGCGTATCAAAGGCCACGGAAGCAGGGTCGCTTCCCATTTTTTGTTTCACGATGGGAACATCTACCCGATCTGCCCACACCTGTAACTGGTCAATGGCCGCCGCCCGAAATGTATCCGCAGCGCCTAAAACCACTTTTAATCCCTTTTTCTTGAATTGGCTTGCCAGCTTTCCAATAGTCGTGGTCTTTCCTACCCCATTTACACCGACCACCATGATCACGTAGGGCTTTTTATCTTTTGGGACGGTAAACTCAGTTTCTTCCCCCACATGGGTTTCGGAAAGGAGTCCGGCAATCTCTTCCCGTAAAATGGTGTTGAGTTCATCGGTTCCCATGTATTTATCGCGGGAAACCCGTTCCTCAATTCGATCTATGATTTTTAGGGTGGTGTTTACGCCCACATCCGAAGTAACCAAAACCTCTTCCAGATTATCCAATACCTCATCGTCCACTTTGGATTTTCCGGCCACGGCCTTTCCCAACTTCCCAAAAAAACTGGACTTGGACTTTTCCAGCCCCTTGTCCAAAGTCTCTTTTTTGTCCTTTGAAAATATATTCTTGAATAAACTCATGATGTACAGTTAGTGAATCTCCAAAGATAGGAAAGTACGGGGAGTTTTTTTAACATAAAATGTCTGGCGCACAGTGCACTTGCCACGGTCACAAATAAAAAAAGCCACTTAAAAAGTGGCCTAATTTTTTGTAAGGGGCAACCCTTATTGCTTGTTCAACCAATCATTGACCACTTCAGGTGCCATAACGGATTCCACAAAAGTGTATGCTCCGGTTTTTGGAGATTTTACCATTTTTATGGCCTTGGTCAATCTTTTTGAAGATGATTGAAGTGTTGCTACTGTTTTCTTTGCCATGGCTTATATTTTTGGCCTTTACGCTGTAAAAGCTATTACTTAATTTCTTTATGAACGGTCATACGCTTAAGGATGGGATTGTATTTTTTGATTTCCATCCTATCTGGCGTGTTCTTTTTATTTTTGGTGGTAACATATCTGGAAGTACCTGGTTGACCAGATTCCTTATGCTCTGTGCACTCCAAAATTACCTGAATCCTATTTCCTTTCTTTGCCATTGTATTGTTCTTAAACGCTTAGACTACTTACTTTTTGGAATTGATTTCCTTCAATACAGCAGAGATTCCTTTTTTGTTGATGATCTTCAATCCTCTGGATGAAACATTCAAGGTCACCCAACGATCTTCTTCTGGAATGTAAAATTTCTTTTTGGAAACATTTACATCAAATCTCCTTTTGGTCTTATTGATGGAAAAGGAAACGTTGTTTCCAAACATCACCTTTTTTCCTGTAACTTCACAAACTTTAGACATCTCCCTAACTATTTGAGTGATTTTATTGAGGCTGCAAATTTATACCATTTTAGTGGGACGTACAAAATTCTTTTTCAGAATTTTAAAATTTCTTTGAAGAGCAGCTCAAATGCCTTGTTCACCGACTTCTCCACTACTCTTTCCCGAAGGTTTCCCATATTGAATTGCTGTGCAAATGTATGTTCTGGAGTGCTAATGGCGATATAGACGGTTCCCACATCAGAATCCGAGTCACCTTTTGTGGGCCCTGCATTGCCCGTAGTGGCAATGGCAAAGTCCGTTTGCATGATGGTTTTAACGTTTTGGGCCATGGAAATGGCCACTTCTTCACTGACCACGGAATGCTGCTGAATCAATTCTTCAGGAACATTCAGCAGTTTCACCTTCATTTCAGTGGCGTAGCTGACCACACTTCCTTTAAAATACTTGGACGCCCCGGCTATAGATGTAATGTGCTCGGCTATTTTACCTCCGGTAAAGCTCTCCGCGGTGGACAATGTGAGCTGTTTGTCTGTAAGCAACTTGCCTATCTGGTATTCTATGGATTCATCCTCCTCTTCCCCAACAATAATGTCACCAATAAGGGGGTGCAGTTTTTTCGCTTCATCCGTAATGGCGGCCATTAGAAAATCCTTATCGGTTCCCTTTGCCGAAAGTCGAAGCCGCACCCTTCCCAAACTGGGCAAATATGCAAATTTAATAAAGCTCGGTAGGTTGTTTTCCCAATCCTCAATTTTATCGGCAATGGCACTTTCCCCAAGTCCATAGGTCATTATGGTTTTATGCAGAATGTAGGGCCGCTCATAATCTTCCACAATCTTGGGCAGAACAGAACGGGTCATAAGATTTTTCATCTCATACGGCACCCCCGGAAGCGAAACAAAGGCCGTATTGCCCTTTTTCATCCAAAGTCCGGGGGCAGTACCAAAGGCATTGTGCAATACTGTGGCTTTGGTCGGCACCAAAGCCTGTTGCCTGTTTAAATCGGAAATGGGTGTATTGATGTATTTTTTGAAAAGCTCCTCAATGTGATTCAGAACGGTTTTATCCTGAACCAATTCGTCTTCAAAAAATTCGCAGAGGGTATGTTTGGTGACGTCGTCTTTGGTAGGTCCCAACCCACCGGTGATAATGACCACGGATGAACGCTCGCCGGCCTCTTTGAGCGACTGCAAAATATGGTCCCTATCATCCTGCACCGATGTGATTTGATACACAGAAACACCAATTTTGTTCAGTTCCTTGGCAATAAAGGCGGAGTTGGTGTCCACTATCTGCCCAATGAGAATTTCATCCCCAATGGTGATGATCTCGGCCTGCATCTATAAATCGAAGTCTTTTTTCAATTCGGCCACCACTTGCAGCACGTCTTTTTTTAGCATTGGGAATTTCTCCTGAATCTCATCAATGCTGGCTGTGTTTTTACCCATGGTCTCAATTTCAAGGGCTCTGGCTCGGGTCTGTTCCATGCCCAATATATCCACATTGGGTTTAATTTTGTGTGCCAATTTGTACACATTTTCATAATCTCTTTCCGCAATGGCCTTTTCCAAACCATCCAAGTCCGCAGGAACTTCTTCCAGAAAGACCGAAACTACAGAGGTTACGAAATCCTCGTCCCCTTCCGCCATTTCATTTATCTTATCGAGGCTGTAAATCATTATCTTACATTAATTTCAAATAGCTGCTCTCCTTCAAGCATACCTGAAAGGTAGTCATTTGGGCTTACTTTACCAACACCTGCTGGCGTTCCCGTGAAGAGTATATCTCCTTTTTTAAGCATAAAATAGGTGGAAACATGCGCAATGAGTTCATCTATCTTCCACAACATCAAGGATGTGTTTCCATCTTGCACCTTTTCTCCATTTTTATGTAATGAAAAGCTTATATCATCAACATTTTTAAATTTGTTTTTGGAAACCCATTTACCAACGACCGCTGCACCGTCAAAACCCTTTGCTTTTTCCCAAGGAAGGCCTTTTTCCTTTAGTTTGGATTGAAGGTCCCGAGCGGTGAAATCTATTCCAAGACCGATTTCATCATAATATTTATGTGCAAATTGCTTCGCAACATGCTTCCCTACTTTTTTGATTTTTACCAAAACCTCCACCTCGTAGTGCACATCGTTGGAAAATTCGGGAATATAAAAATCCTGCTCCTTGGGCAAAACGGCCGAATCCGGTTTGATGAAGACCACAGGCTCTTCGGGCCTTTCATTTTTCAACTCATCAATATGGGCGGCATAGTTTCTGCCAATACATATCAACTTCATGGGGTTCTGAATTATTTAGGACAACTTGTTGTTGAGTTTGCTCAACTTGATTTGGGTAAGTACTTTTTTGGTATACAATGGAAAATCCGCATTTAAAATCCAGCCAAAATAACCGGGTTCTGTTTCCATGATTTCGTCCACCGTCTTCCCTTTATGCTTTCCAAAGGCAAAAATAGGTTGATCGTTTTCATCTATCCCAATAAATCCGGCAAAATCCAACGATTGTTTTCGGGTGGTGAACTCGGACAGCTTTTTTATATTATTTTCCAATTCTGGATAACGCTCTAATTGCGCCAACAATACTTCATAGGTGGCCAAAGTATCCGCCTCGGCGCTGTGCGCATCATCCAAACTCTTATCGCAATAAAACTTGTAGGCAGCTTCCAAGGTGCGCTTTTCCATTTTATGGAAGATGGTCTGCACATCCACAGATACCATGTTCTTCATATCAAAATCTACATCGGCCCGCAGCATTTCCTCCACCAAAAGCGGAATATCGAACCGATCAGAATTGAAACCGGCCAAATCACTGTCCTTGATCATTTTATAAATTTCTTTGGACAATTGTTTGAAGGTGGGCTCATTGGCAACCTTTTCATCCGATATACCATGAATGGCTTCCGATTCTGGAGGAATGGGCATTTCTGGATTCACCAACCAGGTTCGACTTTCTTTGTTCCCGTTGGGGTAAACCTTTAATATGGAAATCTCTACGATTCTGTCTTTAACCACATTGGTTCCGGTGGTTTCCAAATCAAAAAAACAGATCGGTTTTGTTAATTGTAATTGCATGTGGGGCTTTTAAACGATGAAACTGGGCTTCATCGGTCTAAATTAAGGATTGTAATAGGAATATGCTATTTTCTTCTAGATTTCCCGGTTTATGTCCCATGCTTCCAAATAATCGGCCACGGCTTTTACGAACATTCCGCCCAAAGCGCCGTTGACTACCCTATGGTCATAGCTATGGGAAAGGAACATTTTACTACGTATACCAATGTACTCCCCTTGGTCTGTTTCGATGACCGATGGCATTTTACGAATAGCACCTAGAGCCAAAATACCTACTTGAGGTTGATTGATGATGGGCGTTCCAAAAACACTGCCAAACGACCCAACGTTGGTTACGGTGTAGGTCCCATCTTTCACCTCATCGGGCTTTAACTGATTGTTTCTGGCCCTGCTGGCCAAATCGTTCACGGTCTTTGCCATGCCCACCAAATTTAATTGGTCTGCATTTTTAATGACCGGAACAATAAGGTTGCCATCTGGAAGGGCCGCAGCCATTCCCAGATTGATATGCTTCTTTTTAATGACCTTGTCCCCATCCAATGAAATGTTCATCATGGGATATTTTTTCAGGGCCATGGCCACGGCTTCCATAAAAATTGGGGTAAAGGTGAGTTTTTCGCCTTCACGCTCCTCAAAAGCCTTCTTTACCTTGTTTCTCCAGTTGACCACGTTGGTGACATCGACCTCCACAAAACTTTGTACATGGGCCGATGTGGACACACTTTCTACCATGTGATGGGCAATCAGCTTGCCCATTCGGGTCAATGGGATTACCTCATCATCCCTGCCCACTTGAACAGGGGCGGTTTTGGGTTTCTCCGTGGCTTCTTTTTGTGCTTTGGGTTCCGTTGTGGCCACTTTTTCTTCAACGGTGGTAGTTGTAGTGGTTTCCGCTGGTTTGCTGCCATTTGTGGAGCGTTGCTCCAGAAAAGCCATGATGTCGTTTTTGGTGACACGACCTTCCAAACCAGTACCCTCAATCGCCTCCAATTCCTCCATGGAAACCCCTTCTTCCTTAGCTATATTTTTGACCAGTGGAGAATAAAACCGCTCCGAGCTTGAAAAATCATGTGCTGGGGCTGAAACGGATTCCTTTACTTGGGTCATTTGGTTTTCCAGGACTGCAACTGGTTCTTCAACCGTATCCTTGACCTCATCAACAGTTTGGGTTCCATTTGATGAACTTTCAACTTCCCCTTCGGTTTGAATAACCGCAACCACATCACCCACTTGGATGACATCATCTACATTAAATCGTTTTTCCAATAATATACCATCGACCTCACTGGGCACTTCAGAATCTACCTTGTCCGTTGCTATCTCAAAAACGGCCTCATCCATCTCAATGGTATCACCTACTTCCTTCAACCAACTGGTTAAGGTGGCTTCGGCGACACTTTCTCCCATTTGCGGTAATTTTAATTCGAATTTTGACATATTCTTAGTTAGCGATATAATATTGACTTCTGTTTTGCAAAAATACTAAAGAAATCGACTTATTATTGATTTATGTTCATTTTTTAATCTTGAATCAATTGGCTTTCATGGAGCTTTCGAACGGAACCCGGTTGAGAATACTCCTGCCCAAAGTGACTTCATCAGCATATTCCAGCTCATCTCCCACTGAAATACCACGCGCAATGGTCGAGGTGGTGATTTCCATCCCTTCCAATTGCCGATAGATATAAAAATTAGTGGTATCGCCTTCCATTGTGGAACTCAAGGCAAAAATGAGCTCTTTGACGGTTCCTTGCCTGACGCGGTCCACCAATGAAGTAATGTTTAAATCTTGTGGGCCCACACCTTCCATGGGTGATATTTTTCCGCCTAAAACATGGTACAGTCCGTTGTACTGCGAGGTATTCTCAATGGCCATTACGTCGCGTATGTCCTCAACCACACAGACCAAGCTTTCATCACGCTTTGGATTGGCGCAGATTTCGCAAATCTCCGTGTCTGAAATGTTATGGCACTTTTTGCAAAAATTGATCTCGCTTTTAAGCGTCATCAATGCATTGGATAGGTGCTGGGTACGCTCCTCGGGCTGTTTCAACAAATGAAGCACCAAGCGCAACGCCGTTCGTTTGCCTATCCCTGGCAATTGCGACATCTCATAAACCGCATTTTCCAAAAGCTTCGATGAAAATTCCATATTCTAAATTCTCCCACAAAATTACGATTTTAGACTTACCAATTTACTTTCGTACTTTGCAAATCAAATTATATATATGTCGGCGACGCAAATCCTCCTGCTTATTGGCGCCTATTTTTTGGTGCTGATTCTTATCTCCTATTTTACGGGCAAAAACGATTCCAACATAGACTTTTTTAAAGCCGGCAGGCAATCACCTTGGTATGTGGTTGCTTTTGGTATGGTGGGGGCCTCACTATCTGGGGTCACCTTCATTTCAGTTCCTGGTTGGGTTGAGGATACCCAGTTCAACTATATGCAAGTAGTCATCGGCTACCTTTTTGGCTATATGGTGGTCGCCTTTTTGTTACTGCCACTGTATTATAGGTTAAATGTTACTTCCATTTATGAGTACCTCTTGGAGCGATTTGGTAGTACCAGTCACAAGACAGGGGCATTTTTCTTTTTCCTTTCACGGGTTTTGGGGGCGGCCTTCCGTTTGTATTTAGTGGCCATTGTGTTGCAACAGTTTGTTTTTGATGACCTTGGCTTTCGGTTTGAGTTTACGGTGGTAATTTCCATATTGTTGATTTGGATTTATACCAATCGAGGGGGCATCAAAACCATTGTTTGGACCGATACACTTCAGACCCTTTTTATGATAGTGGCCGTGATTCTATCCATTGTTTTGATCAATAAAGAATTAGGTTGGAGCTTTGGGGAGTTTTTGGCTTCGGATGAGCTAAAAGACTATAATGCCTTTTTAAATACGGAGAGCTTTTTAGACCGTAATTACTTTATTAAATCTTTTGTGGGAGGGATGTTCGTGACCATTTGCATGACGGGACTTGATCAAGACATGATGCAGAAAAACCTTACCTGTAAATCGTTGAAAGATGCTCAAAAGAATATGGTTTCCTTTAGCATTGTATTGGTAGCGGTCACTTTTATGTTTATGCTATTGGGTGTTCTGTTGTTCATTTATGCCAAACGAAATGGAATAGGCATCCCATTGATGGATGGCTCACCGAAAACCGACCTACTTTTCCCCGAGATTGCATTGAACGGGGGTCTGGGACTCACATTGGCCATTACGTTCATGCTTGGCCTTATTGCGGCAGCATACAGTAGTGCAGACAGTGCCCTTACCTCACTGACCACTTCTTTTTGTGTGGATTTTTTGGCTGTTGAGAAGAAAAGCGATGCAGAGCAAAAGAGAATTCGAAAAACCACGCACATTGTTATGAGCATTATGTTGGTACTGGTCATCATAGCCTTTAAATACATTCTTAGCAGCAATGTGATTGACAGTCTATTAACCGTTGCGGGGTATACGTATGGGCCGTTGTTGGGCCTATTTGCTTTTGGCATTTTCACCAAATACCAAATCTGGGATCGCTATGTTTGGGTGATATCGCTACTTTCCGTGGGCATCATTGTTCTTGTGGCCAATATTCCGGCGTCCTACCTTGGTGGCTATGTCATGGGGTATGAACTTTTACCCTTAAACGGCTTATTGACCTTTTTTGGCCTTTGGTTGATACGAAAGGGAAAGCGTACTGAGCAATCTAATACTGCCCCGTAGCCAAAAGCACCAGGGTACAGGCAACTTCTACCTCTATACCTGCATTTTTGAGAAGTTTGTAGAACTCAGGGTTTTCCGTGCCGGGGTTAAAAATCACCCGTTTTGGTTTAAGGTCTATTATTTTTTGATAGTATTCTTTCTGATTTTTTGGATTGAGGTACAACGTTATAGTGTTAATATTTTGAAATTCAGCCAAGTTGTCTTTAATTTGCACTCCGGATACAGTTCCCCCACTTACTCCGAACGCGATTGTATCAATATCGTTTTCAACCAATCTACGAATTGCCAAATTACTGTATCTCCCCGGGTTTGAAGAAGCCCCAAAAACAAGTGTTGTATTCATTTGTTAATTTATGTGTTAAACTGATTCAAAGATTGTAACTATTTGAAAAATTAGTCGTCTTTTATCTATAAAATATCATTCATTGGTAAGACTGTATTTTTTATAGTTAATGGTTAGTGTTTAGTATAGCTTATCAATGTAAAACCCTGGCATTCTGAATGTCAGGGTTTCTTTTTTCCACCAAACCATTTCTTGGCCCCTAGCCTCCCTATAACCTTGCAGCGGTTTACAAATGTTAAAATCAATAAAGCCTGTAACATTTTTACATTAAACCCGTCTTGTAGTTATCATCAATCAAATCAAAAAACGAACAACTCATGAAGAAGCTATTCTTAGTTGTTGCACTCTTCTTGTGCAGCATTCAAATCAATTTTGCAAATAACAACGAACCAGAAACCGCCTTGGGCTCAATCTCTGGAACCGTTGTTGACAATACCTTGCAGCAGCCTGTGGCTTATGCAGCCATCGTTATTAAATCTGAAAATGGTGCTGAAACCATAACAGGTGGAATTACCGAGGATGATGGAAGTTTTGAAATCAAAAAACTACCCGATGGTTCCTTTATTCTTGAAGTTCAATTTATTGGTTACAAGACCTATTCCCAAGAATTGGTCATCAATAAGAACAACAGAAACCAAGATTTGGGGACCATCACCCTAGAAGAGGAAACACGGGAACTGGACGAAGTGGAAGTGGTGGCCGAACGTACCACCATTGAACAACGGGTGGACCGAAAAGTCATCAACGTGGGAAAGGACCTCACAACCGCTGGCGCCACCGCTTCAGACATTATGAACAACATCCCCTCTGTTAACGTGGATGCCCAAACGGGCGATCTTACCTTGCGCGGAAACTCAAATGTTAGGGTAATGGTGGATGGAAAACTATCTAACGTTCCGGTGGCTCAATTGCTCCGTCAAATACCTTCAACCTCCATTAAATCCATTGAGCTCATCACCAATCCGTCTGCCAAATACAATCCAGAGGGCATGAGCGGTATCATCAATATTGTACTACACAAAAATGCCAACATTGGTTTCAATGGGAATGTGAATCTCGGGTTAACAAAAGGTATCGAGGCCAAGTTCAACAGCTCCATCGATTTAAACTACCGTAACGGAAAATTCAATTTTTATGGTAATTATGGCAATAACATTGGCAAATATGTCAATGATGGAACCATATTCCGTACCGATGAAAACTCACTCCAAGAGTTTGATTTCTTCAACAATAACAAATCACATCTTTACAAATTGGGAGTGGACTTTTATCTCAATGAAAAGAACACCATTTCTTTTTTCACCAACCAAAATATTTTTGACGGGTCTGGAATTGGGGTAACTGAAGTCACTTATAATACGGATACATCCCGGAATGTAACCCAATTTTTTGACGACATTTCAGACAACCGCAGCGAACAATATAATTTTGACTACAAACTGGACTTCAACAAGGAAGGACACAACATAGAATTGGAGGTGGATTTTAACTGTTTTGAAAGTGGTCAAGATGCTAATTTTAGGTCAGTTGGTGCAAGTCTATACCCCAATTACATGGATTTTGTGGATACGGAACGCACCCAGACCATTGCCAATTTGGATTATGTGAATCCTTTGGACAGCATTTCAAAACTTGAGATTGGACTGGAATCCCGGAATTTTGAAACAGATGTCGACTATTCATCCACGGGATTTTCCTTTAACTCTGGTGGTAATTTGGTACCTACCCCAAACACCAATTTTGTATATGGAATGGACATTTATTCTGCTTACGCCACGTTCAGCCAGTCTTATCAAAAATGGTCCTATCAAATGGGGGTTCGTGTAGAAGATGTAGAAGTTACTGCGGACACCAACAATGTCAGGTCCTTTACCGATAAGTATACGGAGATTTATCCATCAGCCTTTGTAACCTACAATGTCAATGAGAAAAATCAAATGCAGCTGAGCTATAGCAGACGTGTGGACAGACCTGGACTTGAGCAGGTAAATCCAATTAGGGAATTTGCCACCCCCTTGATTTCTTCCTTCGGAAATCCAAATTTAGTACCCCAGTTCACCAATTCCTATGAAGCCAACTATACACGGCGCATTAAAGATGGTAGCATTACAGCAGGTGTTTTTTACCGAAGCATCAAGGATGAAATCAACCGTGCGGTTTATATAGACCGTTTGGATTTTAATAAGATCATATTGACGTTCGACAACTTTGCTAAGACTTCTGCCTATGGTTTGGAACTCTCTGGAAGCTATCGCCCAACCAAATGGTGGAACATTAACGGTAGTTTTGATATGTTCTCCCAGACCAATCGTGGAATTACGGAAACTGTACCTGGAAATGTCCCCAATCCTACCGAGGATGACATTGTTGAGGAAAGCGTAAAAGTGGACAACACCGCTTGGAACTTACGTATGAACAACAGTTTTACGGTGACTAAGCAGCTGACACTTCAGGCTTTTGGATTTTACCGTGGAAAGAACCGTACCATTCAATTCAATGCCGAGCCCATGTATTTTGTGAATTTGGGAGCTCGCTACAATTTTGCTGAAGGCAATGGAACTATCAGCTTTAACTACAATGATATTTTCAATACCATGCGTTTCGCCTTCAAAGGAGAAAGACCGTATGAACAAGCTGGAGGGTTCAATTGGGAGAGCAATAATGTCTACGTAGGCCTATCCTATCGTTTTGGAAGTGGAAAAAATCGTGCTAAACAACGTAAGCGAAGAGATGACCGCACCAAACAGTCCAGCGGAGGAATTTTATAACGACGCATTAGTGCAGAATGCCGAAGTGTTGGTTGGTAAGTAGGCAGGTGCATTAATAAAGAGCCCCGATCTTTTAATAAGGTCGGGGCTTTGTTTTTTATTTGGAATTACCACCGGATAATAACACTCCCCCATGTAAAACCACTACCAAAAGCGGCAAGGACCACCAAATCGCCCTCTTTCACCTTTCCCTGTTCCCATGCCTCAGTCAAAGCAATTGGAATAGAAGCTGCTGTAGTATTTCCGTAACTCATGATGTTGTTGAACACTTGATCATCAGACAATCCAAATTTCTTCTGAATGAATTGGGAAATACGCAAATTGGCTTGGTGCGGAATCAACATATCAATATCCTGCGGACCTAAATTATTGGTCTGTAATCCTTCCATAATTACCTGGCTAAAGCGCACTACCGCATTCTTGAACACAAACTGACCATTCATATAAGGAAAATAGGACGTATCCTCGGTACCAGAATCCACATCTTCGATAATATCGGTCACCCATCTTTTTCCCATTCCGGGGGCAATCAATGATAGTTCTTCAGCGTGTTCACCCTCAGAATGAAGGTGTGAGGATAAAATACCCTTGGAGGTATCTTCTTCTCGCGTTACTACCGCAGCTCCAGCACCATCCCCAAAAATAACGGAGACACCCCTTCCCCTTGTGGTCATATCCAGCCCATGCGAATGCAGTTCAGAACCAATGACGAGCACATTTTTATACATGCCACTTTTAATGTATTGGTCTGCTACCGAAATACCATACACAAAACCGGAACACTGGTTGCGAATATCCAATGCCCCAACGGTTTTAAGGCCCAAATCACGCTGTACTAAAACACCAGGACCCGGAAAATAATAATCGGGACTGAGCGTGGCAAAGACAATAAAATCAATGTCATTTTTATCAACACCAGCTCGTTCAATGGCCTTTTGTGCTGCCTTTACCCCCATACTGGTAGTAGTATCAGTACCTTTCACTACATGGCGTCGCTCTTTGATTCCTGTACGCTCCTGAATCCATTCATCATTAGTGTCCATTACTTTGGACAAGTCATCATTGGTGACCACATTTTCAGGAACATAGAATC
Organism: Flagellimonas marina; assembly: GCF_042651185.1. Taxonomy (NCBI): domain Bacteria; kingdom Pseudomonadati; phylum Bacteroidota; class Flavobacteriia; order Flavobacteriales; family Flavobacteriaceae; genus Flagellimonas; species Flagellimonas marina. Next base: position 53,065 of record NZ_JBHSCL010000013.1, read on the forward strand.
CCAAACCTGATATTCTTGAGTTGTACATTGCTTTCTGATTAAATACTAATTATTTAAAAAACGATATGTTTTTAAAGGGAAAAGTAAAAAATATATCCAAAGTACTGCACATTTATTAACAAAATAAACGGCCATACCCTTTAGTTCAGCAAAATTGATTGTGAAAAGAAAATGCACTTTCGGGCGAAAGTGCATTTTCAACAACCTAACCAATAAATAAACAAACTTGTTATAGTTCACTATTTCATAGCAATTTTTTCCTATAACGAGGTAAAGATACATATTTTGTTTATCATTTTACAAAAAAGAATAAACAAAAATGTGTTAAAGTTTATATTTCAATGTTAAAAGTACCGAGCTGTGTCAGTTTGTCAGCTTTATCAAAGTGGTATTTTTTTTGTCGTGATGGGATTAAAAAAATTACATACACCATGGCAACAGGTAAAATCAATGTTTCAGTAGAGAACATTTTCCCCTTGATCAAAAAGTTTTTATATAGCGATCATGAGATATTTTTGAGGGAATTGATATCAAATGCTACAGATGCAACCTTAAAACTAAAACACCTTACCTCCATTGGAGAGGCCAAAGTTGAATATGGCAAACCCATAATTGAGGTGAAGGTCAACAAGGACAAAAAACGTATCCATATTATAGACCAAGGTATCGGGATGACCGAAGAAGAAGTGAAAAAGTACATTAATGAAGTGGCTTTTTCCGGAGCGGAGGAATTCTTGGACAAATACAAAGATGCCGGGAAGGACGCGGGAATCATTGGGCATTTTGGTCTTGGTTTCTACTCTGCCTTTATGGTTGCAGAGAAAGTGGAAATCATCACCAAGAGTTTTAAGGATGAGCCAGCAGTGCACTGGATATGCGACGGTTCACCGGAATTCACGTTGAAAGAAGCGAAGAAAAAGGACAGGGGTACCGAGATTGTTCTTCACGTGGCTGAAGATTCCACCGAGTTTTTGGAAGACTCCAAAATCCGTGAACTGTTGACCAAATACAACAAGTTCATGCCCATTCCCATCAAATTTGGAACCCGCACCGAAACGCTTCCCAAGCCCGAAGGTGCCAAAGAGGATGACCCGGCACCAACCAAAGAGGTTGATGACATCATCAACAACCCCAACCCAGCTTGGACCAAGCAACCCACTGATTTAGAGAACGACGATTACAAACAATTTTATAGGGAACTCTATCCCTTGCAGTTTGAAGAGCCCTTGTTCCACATCCATCTTAATGTGGACTATCCCTTCAACTTAACTGGTATTTTGTATTTCCCCAAGTTGACCAATGACCTCAACATTCAAAAAGATAGAATACAGCTGTACCAAAACCAGGTATTTGTCACCGATAATGTAGAGGGTATTGTTCCCGAGTTCTTAACCATGCTTCGCGGGGTTATTGATTCGCCGGATATTCCTTTGAACGTATCAAGATCTTATCTACAGGCGGATGGTGCAGTAAAAAAGATTTCATCCTACATTACCCGAAAAGTGGCGGATAAGTTAAATTCACTTTTCAAAAATAATCGGGAAGATTTTGAACAAAAGTGGAACGACATCAAAGTAGTGATAGAGTACGGTATGCTTTCCGAAGAAAAGTTCTTTGAAAAAGCTGACAAGTTCGCACTTTACCCAACGGTTGATGACAAATATTTCACTTTTGAAGAGTTGGAAGCTAAAATTAAGGATAACCAAACTGACAAGGATGACAAATTGGTGGTCTTGTATGCTTCGGACCGAGAAGCGCAACACAGCTATATTGAAGCTGCCAAAGCCAAAGGCTACGAGATTTTATTGATGGACTCGCCCATTGTACCGCACTTGCTTCAAAAAATGGAGACTTCAAAAGAAAATCTATCCTTTGTACGTGTAGATTCAGACCATATTGATAACCTTATCAAAAAAGAGGACACGGCCATTTCCAAACTTTCTGATGAGGAAAAGGAAAAACTCAAAGGTGAGATTGAGGAGGTTGTAAAGGAAAAAGGCTATACTATTCAAATGGAGGCCATGGAGAGCAGTGCATCGCCCTTTATTATTACAGAGCCGGAATTTATGCGACGAATGAAGGAAATGCAACGTACCGGTGGAGGCGGTATGTTCGGAATGGGCAATATGCCTGACATGTACAACCTTATTGTGAACACCAATCACGAATTGGTGAGTGAAATCTTGAACACCAAAACCGCCAAAAAACGGGAACGCTTGATCAATCAGTCCTTGGATTTGGCGCGTTTGTCCAAAGGACTGCTGAAAGGTGAGGAATTGACCAAGTTCATTGCCCGTAGTTATGATATGATTAAATAAGGTCACAGTAAAATAGGATTGAAAAGGCAGGTCAATTTGGTCTGCCTTTCTTATTTTTAGTCCATGGTAGCACCCTGGCATTTGTATCTGATGGCTGGCATGTACGTAGTTGCTGGCTTGATGCATTTTATTTTTCCGAAAGCGTATCTACGGATTATGCCCCGTTACCTTCCCTATCATAAGTTTTTGGTGTTTTTGAGCGGTGTAGCAGAAATTGTTTTGGGGATTGGACTATGCTTTGCAGAAACTAGAAACCTTAGCATTTACGGAATCATTTTAATGCTGATTGTTTTTCTACTGGTACATTTTTATATGCTTTCAGGGGAAAAAGCCTCAGCTGGAATCCCCAAATGGATTCTTGTTCTTAGAATTCCTTTACAATTTGGACTAATGTATTGGGCTTACTTTTATTTAATTTAAAAAATATGAAAGTTATATCAACAAACATAGGCAACCCTACCCCAATAGTTTGGAACGGGAAACAAACCACAACAGGGATATTTAAATATCCTGTTAAAGAACCATTGCGGTTGGAAACAGAAAGTGTTGCAAATGATACTATTGCCGATAGAAAAGTGCATGGAGGAGTTTTCAAGGCCTGCTATCTTTTTTCATCGAACCACTATCCCTATTGGAAAGAAAAATATCCACATTTGGATTGGGACTGGGGTATGTTTGGGGAAAACTTGACGATTGAAGGTTTGGATGAGACCAAATTAAAGATTGGAAGTATTTATAAATTGGGAAGTGCCTTGGTACAAATAACCCAACCTAGGGAGCCCTGCTTCAAATTGGGAATCCGGTTTCAATCCCAAGAAATCTTAAAAGAATTCATTGATCATGGTTTTCCCGGCACCTATATCCGTATTTTGGAAGTAGGACAAGTCACTACAGGTGATATGATGGAGTTGGTGGAAGAATCTAAAAGTTCATTGACCACCCAAGCATTCTATAAGTTACTTTTTTCCAAGGAAAAGATCGCAGAACATCTAAAACTTGCCATTGCAAATGATGCCCTACCCTCAGGGAAAAGGGAACGTCTTGAAAAATGGTTATAAAAAAAGGGCCCTTGAAAGGGCCCCATGCACATAAAAATTAACTAAACAAACTATCTTACCGCCATAGTTTCCTTGTAAGTACCAAACTTATCAACAACAACTATGGTATATTCGTCTTCAAAGGCTCTTTCAAAGTTGAACGCTTTTTCAACAACAAGTTTTCCATCGATTGACTCATTGTAAACAAGTCTGTCCTTGCTGTCATACACCTTAAGGATTACTGTTCCTTGAGAGATGTTCAAAAGGTTCATCATCAATTTTTCGCCTTTTTTAACGAAAACTGGGTCAAGCTCAACATTGACCAATTTCTTTTCAACTTCGCTTTTTGCTGGACCGTTGGCTACACCTACTGTTGATACTAGTAAGAAAGCTCCGGCTACTACATAATTTACTACTGACTTCATAACATTTCGTTTTTTTAAGATTACAGTACAAATGTATGGCGCAACTATAGCCCAGAATACCACCATCTTTTCCAGTTTCTATGCAATTTTAACATGGTAAATATGTTAACTTTGTGCTAAGGTTAAAATAGCATAGATTTTGGTTAATTTTGTAGAGACGCCCTACACAACATGACAGTAACTTTACACTACCAAATTTAAAATGGCAAAAATGATTCAAAAACCTGCTTTTGAGGCAATTGCGCCTAGTTTTGGACACTCGTTTACGTATCAAAAGTTCAATGAGAACAACGAGAATAAGAACAATGGCTGGCATTATCACCCCGAACTGGAACTGGTCTATATTAACGGAGGTTCCGGAAAACGGCAAATAGGCAGTCATGTCTCCTATTTTAGAAACGGAGACCTTATCCTTATTGGGTCCAACCTGCCGCATTGTGGATTTACCGATAAATTAACGGGAAACAAAAGTGAGACCCTTGTTCAGATGAAAGCTGATTTTTTGGGGAGTGATTTCTTCAATATCCCCGAAATGAAGAACATTCAAAAACTCTTTGAAGTTGCCAAGGGTGGAATCGCATTTTCAGGTATGACCAAGGTAAAGGTTGGTGAAAAAATGGAAATCTTGGAGTACCAAACCGATTTCCAACGACTTTTATCCATCCTTAATATATTGAACATACTGGCTACTTCGGATGAAATCAAAGTATTGAACGGCGAAGGCTTTTCCATAGAGACCGAGGTAAAAGACAATGACCGAATCAATATTGTCTTCAATCACGTGAAGACCAACTTTAAAGAAGACATCAGCTTGGATGAAATTGCGGATATGGTGAGCATGACCGTACCCTCATTCTGTAGGTACTTCAAAAAAATCACCAATAAGACCTTTACACAGTTTGTAAACGAATATCGTTTGGTGCACGCTTCTAAACTATTGGCCGAGCAGCCTATGAGTATTACCCAAGTGTGTTATGAAAGTGGATTCAACAACTTTTCGCATTTCAACAAATCGTTTAAAGCATTCACTGGTCAAAATCCATCAGAGTACAGAAACCAATTAAAGGCTGTATTGCAATAAGCATAATGGCCTAGGCAAACAAGTCGTTAAGGACTTTGGCCAGTCGTAATCCCCCTCTTTGCAGTTGTTGGAACAGTACATCGTTATATTTGTAGGCGTATTGGTAACCCAGCTTTTCACCTACCTCAACAGATTCGTATAACTCGGCACAAATTTCATGGGATTCATCCACCCAATCGTAAATGGTACCTTCCTGAATCTTTTTACGTTCTTTTCGAGACACCTGATCGAGTTCATTGGCTAATTCCGTATAGGTCATACCATACGAAACAATTAAATTTTTGTCCCATACCCGGTGTAAATTACTTCCTTCGCCAAACCATTGTACCTGTATATCATTACCCCCTTTGTCCTCTGCCCTACTGGCGTGCATGGGCTGGTGTAAATCTCCAATAAGGTGAACCAACATCTTAAGGTGAAAAATACGATTTTCCCTACTTCTATTTTTATCCAGTACTACTCGCTTGCACTCTTCAATGGCTGTGATAATATCACCGTATTCACTCTTTTCAGAATCTGCATATTTTATCCCTAAGGGATAATTCACATAATGCCAAGCCGAATATTTGGAATACTTTCGGTCCGCTTTTATTTCATCAGCATACGTGGAAACAAAAGCAAGGCTATGTCCATCCAGCAAATCGTTCAAAGCCCGCTTTGCCTTCCCAGATAAGTGGTTTTGTGCAATATGCCCTGTTACACGATGTCCTGTTTTCCCCCAAAAGTTACTGAAGGCCAGTACGGGGGCCAATAAAAATAAAATTATGGTCTTTTTCATGATTGATGAGGTATTCAAAAATAGAAGCAAGATTTACAATCCATTAACAAAATTTATGAGTCCCAATTTTCACCATCTTTTTTGAAACACAATGCTCTAAAGCAAACTTTGGGATTTTTTTAACGAAGCTAAATCTTAAATTTGTGAACCAACTAACTCAGCTAATGTTTTATTTTCGTTTTGTACTCAGTACGCTGTTATTCCCATTTCTATTTTTTGCGCAAACCACTCCCAAGCAATTCACAGTAAAATACATTGAAGAACCCATGCAAATTGATGGGATTTTGGATGAATCGGTTTGGGATATTGCAGAAAGTGCCAACAATTTTCAACAATATTTCCCTTCAGATTCCATTTTGGCCCTGCAGCAAACCGAGATAAAAATGTTGTACAGTGCCACTACGCTCTACATTGGTATTAAGCTCAACACGGAAGGTAGTGATTATGTGATTCCTTCCTTGGAGCGGGATTACAGAGCTGGTGGAAATGATAATATTAGCCTACTTTTTGACACCTTCAATGATGGAACCAATGCCTTTCTGTTTGGAATGAATCCCTATGGGGTTCGCAGGGAGGCCTTAATTTCAAATGGAGGTATCGGATTGAGTGGTTTCACTACCTCTTGGGATGTAAAATGGCAGGGCGAAGCAAAAATATACGACGGCTATTACGTTTGTGAGATGGCCATTCCCCTAACCTCGTTCAAGTTTAAACAAGGGGAGACCAAATGGCGTTTTAACAGCTACCGTTTTGATATGCAAACCAACGAAACCAGCACATGGGCTGAAATTCCACAGAATCAGTTCGTTTTTGGGCTCGCCTTCATGGGAGATATGGTATTTGAAAAACCTCTTGGAAAATCAAGGACTCCTATGGCCATTATCCCCTACATCAACGGAATTGCCGGAAAGGATTATGAAACTAATGAGGATAGAAGTAATCTGAATTTTGGGGGAGACGCCAAGGTCTCCATTGGCAATGGAATGAATCTGGATATTACCGTAAACCCCGATTTTTCCAACGTAGAGGTGGACAATTTGGTCACCAATCTTACCCGATTTGAAATTTCCCTTCCAGAGCGTAGGCAGTTTTTTATTGACAATAGTGACCTTTTTGGTTCTTTTGGAAATGAACGGGATTCCAATCCCTTCTTTTCAAGAAGAATTGGTATTGCCGAAAATCTGGATGGTGAGACCATTGAAAATGGCATCATTGGCGGTGTTCGCCTCAGTGGAAAATTAAACGAGAACTGGAGACTGGGTTTTCTCAACATCCAAACGGAGGAAGATGAGGCCAATGAAATTGCCAGTAACAACAATACCGTGTTTGCCCTTCAAAAAAAGATGTTCTCCCGTTCCAACCTTAGCTTTATTTTGGTGAACCGCCAAACCTTTGAGGATTATGACTTCCTAGCTGAGGAAGATCGCTACAACCGAGTGGTAGGGCTGGATTACAATTTGGCATCGGCAGACAATACCTGGACAGGAAAGTTTTTTTATCACAAGTCTTTTGCCCATGCCCTAGGCGATCGCGATGCTGCTGGGGGAGTGGACCTGCAATATAACTCCAGATATCTCAATTTTGGACTTCGCGGGAACTTTGTGGGTAATGACTTTCGTTCCGATCTTGGCTTCATACGTCGCCAAGACATTGTGGCCGCCAGACCTTTTGTTGAAGTAAATTTCTGGCCCAAAAAGGGAAATATGAATTTTCACGGGTTTCGCTTTAACCCCAATGCAATTTGGAGGCCAACTTTAGATTACCAGAATACGGACTATACCATTTTTACCGAGTGGCAATCTCAGTTCAAGACCCAAGAGGAACTATCCGCCCGCATGTTCAACCGATATACTTTTTTAACGGAGTCCTTTGACCCCACTGATACTGATGGTGGTGTTGAACTTCCGGCCGATCAAGGCTATTATTATACCAGTTTTGAAGTTGAGTTTCAGAGTGATCGAAGAAAGGTTCTTTCGTATTCCCTTGAACCTGGGTATGGTGAATTTTATAATGGCACCCAGTTTGCTCTTGAAGGGGATGTAAGCCTTCGCCTCCAACCTACGGTTTTCCTTTCCCTGGGGTTAAACTACAACAGCATTCAACTGCCCGAACCTTATGAAAGTGCTGATTTATGGCTGGTGAGTCCGCGAATCAACATCACCTTCAATAAATCCGTTTTTTGGTCCACTTTGGTACAATACAGCAACCAGTTGGACAATTTAGGAATCAACTCGCGCTTGCAATGGCGTTTTGCCCCCTTATCTGATCTATTCTTGGTGTACAACGATAACTACTTCGTAAATACGATTATGCCCAGAAGTAGGTCCATTAACCTAAAACTCACGTATTGGTTGAACATATAGTCATATAAAATGGCTTTTTTTGATTTTCCTATATTTGGAGCCATCACTATTTAACTGCTATGAATCAACTACCTTTTACAGATGACACCGTTATCTTTGGACTTCTCTGCCTTTGTCTGGGCTTTGTTTTCTATACTTCATCCCTAAAAACGGGATTTTGGAGCAAGTTTTACGGTGTAGTGCCCACTGTACTTATGTGCTACCTATTGCCCGCAATTTTAGCAAGTTTGGGCATAGTGGACGAATCGTCCTCCCAGACCTATTTCGTTGCGAGTAGATATTTGCTGCCAGCCGCACTGATCTTAATGACCCTGAGCATAGACCTTAAAGCCATCATGAACTTAGGCTCCAAAGCCTTGATCATGTTTTTGACCGGTACGGTTGGTGTCATCATAGGGGGACCTTTGGCCATTTTGATTGTTTCCCTTTTTTCACCCGAAACTGTGGGCGGAAGTGGTTTTGATGCCGTTTGGCGCGGATTGGCCACTATTGCCGGAAGTTGGATAGGTGGAGGCGCCAATCAGGCCGCTATGCTTGAAGTGTTCAAATACAATCAGGAAAATTATGGAGGAATGGTCTTGATTGACATCGTAGTGGCCAATCTTTGGATGGCTGTGCTCTTACTTGGTATTGGAAAATCCAAAAGAATTGATGCTTGGCTAAAAGCTGATACCTCCTCTATTGAACAACTCAAACAAAAGGTTTCCACGTATACTGAAAAAATTGCCCGCGTTACCTCTTTGCCCGATTTTATGATGATGCTTTTCTATGCCTTTGCCGGGGTTGGTATTGCCCATTTTTTGGGATATCATTTTGCTGGATTCTTGGAGAACAATTTTGAAGTCATCCGCAACAAACAGAAAATACTCTCTTCCCTAGGTTCCCAATTTTTGTGGATGGTGGTCTTTGCAACTGCTATCGGAATTGGTTTATCTTTTACCAAGGCTAAAGCATATGAAGGGGCCGGGGCAAGCAAAATAGGTGGTGTTTTCATCTACATATTGGTGGCTACAATTGGAATGAAGATGGACTTGGGTAAAGTTTTGGAAAACCCAGGCCTCATTGCTATTGGGTTGGTTTGGATCAGTATTCATGCCGGGCTTTTGATTTTGGTGGCCAAATTGATCAAAGCCCCCTACTTTTTTCTTGCTGTGGGCAGCCAGGCCAATGTAGGCGGAGCTGCTTCAGCACCCGTTGTGGCAGCCGAATTTCATCCTTCCTTGACCTCCGTTGGTATTCTTTTGGCCGTTTTTGGGTATGTTGTGGGCACGGCCGGCGCCTATATTTGTGCTTTATTGATGGAAGTGGCCTCCAAAGTTTAAAAAGTTCAGAAGTTTATGCATATTTGCCGAGCAAAATTTGAATAATGAAGAGAATCCTAACGATAGTAGTTTTGATATTGGCCATTGCCTCGTGTGAAAAGGAAACGGAAAACACCATGTTGGTTTCCGGAAACATAAAAGGACTGAAAAAAGGCACCCTTTTTCTACAACAGTTCAAAGATTCTTCATTGGTGGTATTGGATTCCCTCAAAATTGAAGGCGATGGGAATTTCAGTTTTTCACAAGAGGTTGAAAACCCTGATATTTTTTATCTCTATCTGGAAAAAGAGGACCAAAATGAGGTCAATGACCGAATCTTGTTTTTTGGTGAGCCCGGACAAATTACAATCAATACCTCTTGGAACACGTTTGACCTGAATCCAGAAATTATGGGTTCTAAGTCCCATGAAACACTTTCAGAATTCAATGAGATGCTCTCAAAATTCAACTTGAAGGATTTAACCTTGATGCAAGAAGCCACCCAACCCAAATATCAAGAAAACACAGAGGCGTTGGATTCACTTCAAAGACTGGCGGACCAAAATCTTTTGAATCGGTACAGATATGTATTGAATTTTGGTTTGAACAATGGAGATTCCTATGCCACTCCTTATATAATGATTATGGAAGCCCAAGAAGCCAACCCCAAGTATTTGGATTCGGTGTACAGGAAACTATCGCCTGAAGTGGCTGCATCAAAATATGGGAAAGCGCTTCAAGATTTCTTGAAGAAGCAGGATTAATCAACTGGCAAGATTGTTCAGTTCTTCCACAAGTTCTGTGGCTTTTTCTTCCAGTTGCACCCGTATTTCCTTAAAATGGGCTTTGGTATCTTTTACTTCTTTCTGATGGATTTTACCCATTAATTCATCGAACACCGCTATGGCTTTGTCAATGATTACGGTTCCCTCTTCAGATTCTTTGTTTCCCGAACCGGCTTCCCAAATATAAACCGCTTCAATAATGTCCCCTAGCACATAGTTGACATCTTTTTTTAAATCACGAACACTTGGCATGGTAAGTATTTTTTCAAATGTACTACTAAATCGTAACTTCTAAAAGTTTGGCTCCGTGGGTGTTAATATTCACAGTACTGCTGCATGCGGGTACCAAAATGGTCTCCCCCTTCTTAATGGAAACATTGCCCCAATCGTTGTCAATGGTGGCCTCCCCCCCTACGCACATATATATTGTAAAGGAATCCCTAGTGGATAAATCTTGGTGCATTGAACTGTTCAAATCCAAAAAGTTGGTCTTAAAATAAGGACAATCGACCATGGTATTTACGGCATCCTTTTTATGGGGGTAATCCACTTTAAAATCGTCCTTTTGCTCATAATCAATGGCATCAACGGCCAGACCTGTATGCAATTCCCGAAGATTTCCATTTTTGTCCTTGCGGTCAAAATCGTACACTCTATAGGTGATGTCAGAAGTCTGTTGGATTTCGGCCAACATGACCCCTGCACCAATGGCATGTATTTTTCCGGTATTAATGAAAAAAGTGTCCCCTTCTGAAACTTCTTCGTAGTTCATCAAATCCAACAAAGTGCCTTCTTCCAAACTTTGTATGTACTCGGCTTTTTCAACATTCCTGTTAAATCCTACGATCAACTTGGCCCCAGGGTCGGCATTCATTATGTACCACATTTCCGTTTTCCCAAAGGAATTGTGCCTTTCTTTTGCCAAATCGTCATTGGGATGCAGCTGAATGGAAAGATCTTGCTTGGCATCTATGAATTTTATAAGGATAGGAAACTCATTTCCAAAACGTGCCACAACACTTTTTCCCAATAGTTTCTCACCATGCTTGGTAATGAGTTGATTTAATGACGTTCCTGCCAAATCTCCATTGCACACTTCTGAAATATCGCCTTGCACACCAGAAAGTTCCCAACTCTCCCCAGTAATATCACTTTCTATGGGTTTGTTAAGTACGTCTTTCAGCTTGGTGCCTCCCCAAAGTCGTTCCTTTAGGATGGGTTTGAATTTTAAAGGGTATAGGTCCATTTTTATCCTGAGTAAGTTACAAAATTTCGGGAGGTTTCATATAGCACAACTTCCAAGTCCTTGGTCTTGTTTATATGAGGTCGGAGTTTATTCCAGATGACCACGGCTATATTTTCTGCCGTTGGGTTTAGATTTTTAAACTCAGGTACATCTGCATTGAGGTTTTTATGATCCAGGGCTTCTTCAACGTGTTCTTTTATCAAATCCTTGAGCACCTTTAAATCCATCACAAAGCCTGTTTCTTGGTCAATTTCACCGGTAACACTAACAATCAGCTCATAGTTATGCCCATGGTACCGTGGGTTGTTACACTTGCCAAAAACAGCGTTATTTTTCGCTTCATCCCAATCTGGCCGGTACAACCTGTGTGCTGCATTAAAAATGGCCTTTCTGCTTACTTTCACCTTCATTATGATGGGATATTTTTCATAAGATGTTCATAGAAACGTTCAAAAATAATCTTGAACCAGGCCGTATAGTGATCAGGGTTCTTGGAAATATCCTTTTTGATGTCTTCTGGGTGCATCCATTTCCAATCTGCCACTTCTTTTGGATTAATGTTTGGTGCACTATTGAATGAACCGATCATTACATGGTCATACTCATGTTCGGTAAGTCCATTATCAAAAGGAGCTTTGTAAATGAATGAAAATAATTCTTTGAGCTCCGTGCTGAAGCCCATTTCTTCCATAAGTCTTCGCTTACCAGCTTCAATATTGGATTCTCCATTCCTTTGGTGGCTGCAACAGGTGTTGGTCCATAGCAAGGGAGAATGATATTTATCTTTGGCACGCTGTTGAAGCATGGTCTCCCCCTTATCGTTCATCACAAAAACAGAAAAAGCCCGATGTAGCAATGCCTTCTCGTGGGCCTCCATTTTGGGCATCAAGCCAATGGGCTCGTCGGCCTCATTCACCAAAATCACATTTTCCTCTTCCATGCGGTAAAAATATGACCTTTGGCGGAATTTACCCGAAGTAGGAGTTTTAAATTGTCCTTAAAAGAAGCGTGGCGATTTAAGATTTCCAAGATTTCTGATGAAATCGTAACGAAGAATGACCTCAAAAGAACCATCGTTGAAGGTGGCTGCTCCCAACTCGGTAATTTCACGGTCATAGGCCAGACCTATCATAAGTTGGTCGGATACCATAAAGCCAAACAAGCCACTGAAAGCAGCATCCCACCGATAGGCAACACCTCCAATGAAGCGTTCATTCAACATAAAGTTGGCTGAAAGATCAACCTGCAATGGAGCTCCTTGCACCACTTTGGTTAAAAGTGTTGGCTTAAATTTGAGAAAAGGGTTCAAATCCCAAACATACCCTGTAATGGCATACAGATTTATCTGCTCTTTGGCCGTGGAAACCGAAGACGTATCAAAATGGGTAGTTTCCAAGATTCGTGGGGCGGATAGTCCGGCATAGAATCTATCGGTATGGTAGTACACCCCAGCACCAACATTGGGTGAAAACTTATTCTGTATATCTTGTTGTGACTGTAATTGCGGATCAATTTCAAATTCATCCAGTTCAGAATAACGAATATCGAGCATATGGGCACTCGCCTTTAGACCGAAACTCAATCGCCCCTCCCAAGAAGTTTGAATGGTATAAGAAAAGTCCACATCAAAATAGGTTTCTGAGGTAGGGCCTATCTTATCATTTACTATGGAAACACCCAAACCAACACCTCTGTATCCCACTGGGGTATGGATGTTGAGCGTTTGTGTCTCTGGTGCACCATCCAATCCGAGCCATTGGTTACGATAAAGTGCAGCTATGCTCAAATGACCACGGGAACCGGCATAAGCAGGGTTGACACTTACCGTATTGTACATATATTGGGTGTACTGAGCATCTTGTTGTGCATGTACCATCCCCATTGCCCCAAGTAGCAACACGGTAAGCAGTCCCTTAATTCTATTTCTTAAAGCCTTTTTATCCTCAGCGACCATTTCTTTATCGGTTTATATATAGATACCCTGTAAGTTGTTTCATGTTTCCTGTCCCATCTTGATATTCTATGATGTAGAAATATGTACCCACGGGAAGCTTATTATCTTGGTCCACAGTAACCCTACCTTGCGAAGTGCCATCAAAAACATTTCCAGCAGTATTGTAGGCTCTGGTTTGATATACCATAACACCCCATCGGTTATAAATTTTGACGGTGTTGTTCGGATAATTTTCAAGACCGTTTATGGCCAACACATCGTGCACACCATCTCCATTAGGCGTGATAACATTGATGACATCCACCGTTTCCACTGTAGTTTCACCCAAGTCTGGATCTAGATAATTAGGGATTCCATTTTCGTTGGAATCGTCATTGGCATAGTCTCCGTCTTGGTCTAAGTCCTCATCAATGGTTTCTATACCATCATCGTCATCATCGGAATCCCTGAAATCTGGAATTCCATCAGAATCTGTATCGGGCATGTCTAAGCTTGGGTCATCAATTTCATCATTGACATCGATATCAATAACGGTTTCGCCCTCGTAGCCATCGTCCAACCCATCATTGTCTTTATCGGAACCGATCAGTGTTACATCGGCTATACCATCATGGTCACGGTCATGACCTTCAATAGCATCGGGTACATTGTCATCATCACTATCGGTATCCACATAATCTGGAATGCCATCATTATCGGAATCCACAGGAATCAATCCAACATTACCATCGTTTTCATAGGCATCATCCAATCCATTTCCATTGGCGTCCGCCAAACTTGGTGCAATGTATCCCAGAGCGGGTTGTGCTTCAATGTTGTCAGGAATTCCATCATCATCACTATCTATATCCAAATAATCAGGAATGCCGTCTCCATCGGTATCCGTTGGATTTGTTGATGGGTCGTTGTCATTATCGGCATTAAGGTCTTCAAAACTGTCCACAATGCCATCCCCATCAGCATCCAAATCAATTCCAAGGGTATTTACGATAATCGTGATCGTTGCAGTATCACAGTTTCCGTTGGTATCACAAACGGTATATTCAAATGTATCCGTTCCGGTAAAATCTGGGTTGGGCACATAGGTAATGTCGTCATCCGATGGATCATTGGGAGTGCTGTTGTTGTTCAGCGTAACCGTTCCATTGGATGGAGTTGTAGCAGAAATTGTTCCTACGGTAGGAATATCATTATCGTTGCCTCTCCATAGCACAACAATGTCTGTGTTAATGTCTGTGGAAACTGAATCATCATTAGTGTCAAGAATAGGTAAGACATCTACGGTAACAGTCGCCGTGCTACAATCTCCCAGAGCGTTACAAATGGTGTAATCAAAGGAATCGCTTCCATTATAATCAGGATTCGGGGTATACGTAACTATATCATCTGTGGGATCATTGGCTGTTCCATTGTCATTTATAGCAACCGAACCATTGGATGGAGTTGTGGCCGTGAGCGTACCTGTTGTTGGCAAGTCAGAATCGTTATCGAAAATGGGAACCACAATAGATTCATCTTCGTTCACCGTGATTAAATCATCCACCAAATTGGCAGCTTGACTCATACATACTACAGTAAATCTTGGTAATTCTGAATTATTTCCTGCTTTGGTAATGGTAGCTGTGTAGCGCATCACACTTTGTGTGCTAGTAACCATTGGGCGGGTTTGGTCTCCACTTAAAGCTGGGGTCCAACTTACTGTTGCTCCCGTAGGCACACTTGCTGAAATGTCAAGTGTCACTTCATTATTTGGTGCACCACATTCGGTCAAAATAAAATAGCCCGTAGCATTTGATCCACAGAGTGTCCCATCATAAGTAGCAAAGTAAACGCCAGGTTGGGTAGCCTCATAAAAGGAGTTTGTTCCCAGAACAGTTCCCAGGTTAGAAGCTTCAAACCATTGGTAGTTGCTTTCATCACCTGTATTTGGGGCCTGAAGCAAAAATTGCGCATTTGCAAAGTTCATTCCCAGAAACAGAATGAACAATCCAATGAATAAAGACTTATGTAGGTTATTTGAGTTCAAATCGATTAGTCTTTATATCATTTTTACTTTACAACAAACACCACATTGATCAAAGCATTGTAATCTGCCGGTTGTCCAATAATATCATAGGTTAATTCACCATTGGCGTCAATACTCATGTTCGCAAAAACCGTAGGATCAGCGTAGGTAATATAATAATACAGGTCAGTAGCCGCATACGTTGGTATAGCCGCAGGTGCACCCGCACTTGCAACGGCCGGAGTACCATACTGAGCAACATATTGAGCGTATAAATCCACGGTTCGTCCAGTTCCATTTGTGGAAGCATCTATAGCTATTGATGGTGGATAAAATATTCGTGCTGCTTTGGAAGTAATCGGTGCTATATCTTGAATTACATCTTCCACTGTAGCTTCTGTATTACCATCACCATCTACATCAACAGGACTGTCTGAGTTAACTTCGGATGCATCTTGATTGTCTGTGTTAATTCCACTAATATCAATAGTATTTCCTTCTGAAATGGTTAAATCATTACCAGAAAGGCTCAATGTCTGGTCATCGGTATCGGTATCTATGGAACTGATGTCAATGGTGTTCCCACCACTTATCGATAGGTCGGAACCGCTCAATGAGAGGGTCTGACCATCAGTGTTGTCAAGATATGGGGTCAAATCGACAGTGCCGCCGTCCTCAAGGGTCAATATGTTGCCCGCCGCCAAGCTGAGGGCCTGATCGTCGGTGTTGTCAAGGTAGCCGCTCAAATCAACGTTGTTCCCGTCCTCTATCGAAAGGCTGTTGCCCGACAGGGTCAACGTCTGGTCATCCGAACCGCTGTTGTCCAATGCCGATAGGTCAACAGAGTTACCATCCGCTATTGAGAGTGTATTTCCCGAAAGGGTCAATGTCTGGTCATCGGTATCCGTATCTATGGAACTGATGTCAATGGTGTTACCACCACTTATCGATAGATCGGAACCGCTCAATGAGAGGGTCTGACCATCAGTGTTATCAAGGTAGCCGCTCAAATCAACGTTGTTCCCGTCCTCTATCGAAAGGCTGTTGCCAGAGAGGGTCAGTGTCTGGTCGTCCGAACCGCTGTTGTCCAAGGCCGATAGGTCAACAGAGTTACCGTCCGCTATCGAGAGTGTATTTCCCGAAAGGGTCAATGTCTGGTCATCGGTATCCGTATCTATGGAACTGATGTCAATGGTGTTACCACCGCTTATCGATAGGTCGGAACCACTCAATGAGAGTGTCTGACCATCAGTGTTGTCAAGATATGGGGTCAAATCGACAGTACCGCCGTCCTCAAGGGTCAATATGTTGCCCGCCGCCAAGCTGAGGGCCTGATCGTCGGTGTTGTCAAGGTAGCCGCTCAAATCAACGTTGTTCCCGTCCTCTATCGAAAGGCTGTTGCCAGAGAGGGTCAGTGTCTGGTCGTCCGAACCGCTGTTGTCCAGTGTCGATAGGTCGACAGAGTTACCGTCCGCTATTGAGAGTGTATTTCCCGAAAGGGTCAATGTCTGGTCATCGGTATCGGTATCTATGGAACTGATGTCAATGGTGTTACCACCGCTTATCGATAGGTCGGAACCACTCAATGAGAGTGTCTGACCATCAGTGTTGTCAAGATATGGGGTCAAATCGACAGTACCGCCGTCCTCAAGGGTCAATATGTTGCCCGCCGCCAAGCTGAGGGCCTGATCGTCGGTGTTGTCAAGGTAGCCGCTCAAATCCACGTTGTTCCCGTCCTCTATCGAAAGGCTGTTGCCAGAGAGGGTCAACGTCTGGTCGTCCGAACCGCTGTTGTCCAGTGCCGACAGGTCAACCGTCTGCGTGCCGCCGTCCTCAAGGGTCAGCGTCAATATGTTCGTGGCATTGTCAAGGCTGAAGGCCGTGATCGCCTGATCGTCCGTGTTGTCCAGGTATGGGGTCAAATCGACAGTGCCGCCGTCCTCCAAGGTCAATATGTTGCCAGCGGCCAAACTAAGGGCCTGGTCATCGGTGTTGTCAAGGTAGCCGCTCAAATCAACGTTGTTCCCGTCCTCTATCGAAAGGCTGTTGCCCGACAGGGTGAGCGTCTGGTCGTCCGAACCACTGTTGTCCAGTGCCGACAGGTCAACCGTCTGCGTGCCGCCGTCCTCAAGGGTCAGCGTCAACACGTTCGTGGCATTGTCAAGGCTGAAGGCCGTGATCGCCTGGTCGTCCGTGTTGTCCAGGTATGGGGTCAGGTCGACAGTGCCGCCGTCCTCCAAGGTCAATATGTTGCCGGCCGCCAAGCTGAGGGCCTGGTCATCGGTTCCAGCCGCTGCAAGCACAGTGCTGAAGTCAACGGTCTGGGTCCCGCCGTCCTCAAGGGTCAGTGTCAATATGTTCGTGGCGTTGTCAAGGCTGAAGGCCGTGATCGCCTGGTCGTCGGTATTGTCAAGATATCCGCTCAGGTCAACGTTGTTCCCGTCCTCTATCGAAAGGCTGTTGCCCGATAGGGTCAGTGTCTGGTCGTCCGAACCACTGTTGTCCAGTGCCGACAGGTCGACCGTCTGTGTGCCGCCGTCCTCAAGGGTCAGCGTCAACACGTTCGTGGCGTTGTCAAGGCTGAAGGCCGTGATCGCCTGGTCGTCCGTATTGTCCAAGTATGGGGTCAGGTCGACAGTGCCGCCGTCCTCCAAGGTCAATATGTTGCCAGCGGCCAAACTGAGGGCCTGGTCGTCGGTGTTGTCCAGATAAGCGCTCAGATCAACGTTGTTGCCGTCCTCTATCGAAAGGCTGTTGCCCGACAGGGTGAGCGTCTGGTCATCCGAACCGCTGTTGTCCAATGCCGATAGGTCGACAGAGTTACCGTCCGCTATCGAGAGTGTATTTCCCGAAAGGGTCAATGTCTGGTCATCGGTATCCGTATCTATGGAACTGATGTCAATGGTGTTACCACCGCTTATCGATAGGTCGGAACCGCTCAATGAGAGGGTCTGACCATCAGTGTTATCAAGGTAACCACTCAGGTCCACGTTGTTCCCGTCCTCTATCGAAAGGCTGTTGCCCGATAGGGTCAACGTCTGGTCGTCCGAACCACTGTTGTCCAGTGCCGACAGGTCCACCGTCTGGGTGCCGCCGTCCTCAAGGGTCAGCGTCAATATGTTCGTGGCATTGTCAAGGCTGAAGGCCGTGATCGCCTGGTCGTCCGTGTTGTCCAGGTATGGGGTCAAATCGACAGTGCCGCCGTCCTCCAAGGTCAATATGTTGCCAGCGGCCAAACTAAGTGCCTGGTCATCGGTGTTGTCAAGGTAGCCGCTCAAATCAACGTTGTTGCCGTCCTCTATCGAAAGGCTGTTGCCCGAGAGGGTGAGCGTCTGGTCGTCCGAACCGCTGTTGTCCAGTGCCGACAGGTCAACCGTCTGCGTGCCGCCGTCCTCCAAGGTCAGTGTCAATATGTTCGTGGCATTGTCAAGGCTGAAGGCCGTGATTGCCTGGTCATCCGTATTGTCCAAGTATGGGGTCAGGTCGACCGTGCCACCGTCCTCCAAGGTCAATATGTTGCCCGCGGCCAAGCTGAGGGCCTGGTCATCCGTGTTGTCCAGGTATGGGGTCAGATTGACAGTGCCGCCGTCCTCCAGGGTCAATATGTTGCCAGCGGCCAAACTAAGGGCCTGGTCATCGGTGTTGTCAAGGTAGCCGCTCAGGTCAACGTTGTTCCCATCCTCTATCGAAAGGCTGTTGCCCGACAGGGTGAGCGTCTGGTCATCGGTTCCAGCCGCTGCAAGCACGGTGCTGAAGTCCACTGTCTGGGTGCCGCCGTCCTCAAGGGTCAGCGTCAATACGTTCGTGGCGTTGTCAAGGCTGAAGGCCGTGATCGCCTGATCATCCGTGTTGTCAAGGTATGGGGTCAGGTCGACAGTGCCGCCGTCCTCCAGGGTCAATATGTTGCCAGCGGCCAAGCTGAGGGCCTGGTCATCGGTTCCAGCCGCTGCAAGCACCGTGCTGAAGTCCACGGTCTGGGTGCCGCCGTCCTCCAAGGTCAGCGTCAATACGTTCGTGGCATTGTCAAGGCTGAAGGCCGTGATAGCCTGGTCATCGGTGTTGTCAAGGTAGCCGCTCAAATCAACGTTGTTCCCGTCCTCTATCGAAAGGCTGTTGCCCGACAGGGTCAGTGTCTGGTCGTCCGAACCGCTGTTGTCCAGTGCCGACAGGTCAACCGTCTGCGTGCCGCCGTCCTCCAAGGTCAGCGTCAGTATGTTCGTGGCATTGTCAAGGCTGAAGGCCGTGATAGCCTGGTCGTCCGTGTTGTCCAGGTATGGGGTCAGGTCGACAGTGCCGCCGTCCTCAAGGGTCAATATGTTGCCCACCGCCAAGCTGAGGGCCTGGTCGTCGGTGTTGTCAAGGTAGCCGCTCAAATCAACGTTGTTCCCGTCCTCTATCGAAAGGCTGTTGCCCGACAAAGTCAGTGTCTGATCGTCCGAACCACTGTTGTCCAGTGCCGATAGGTCGACAGAGTTACCGTCCGCTATCGAGAGTGTATTTCCTGAAAGGGTCAAAGTCTGGTCATCTGTATCAACCGTATGGGTCAAATCAGTGATTTGGCTTTCCGTAATCCTGAGGTTTGCCTCATTAATGTCAATATCAACCTCATCGTTGCCTGCATCATTGGATATCACAACTATGTTCGATCCAGCATTTATATTCTTGAACTCAAGGTTTGCTCCGGTCTTCCTTGCAAACAAACCAACTCCTCCAGCTCCAACATTAGATGCGGTATTTGTCTGCCCAGACGTTGCCGCAAAGGCATCCACGTCCGCCTTTAGCTCATCAATAGCAGCTTGGGTGTTCGTGGAACTCAAACCAGATGTAGTATTGTCATAGTTTACCTCCAACGCAGTTTGATCGTCAGTTCCGCTGTTGTCCAGTGCGGATAGGTCGACCGTCTGCGTGCCGCCGTCCTCAAGGGTCAGCGTCAATATGTTCGTGGCATTGTCAAGGCTGAAGGCCGTGATCGCCTGGTCGTCCGTGTTGTCCAGGTATGGGGTCAAATCGACAGTGCCGCCGTCCTCCAAGGTCAATATGTTGCCAGCGGCCAAACTAAGGGCCTGGTCGTCGGTGTTGTCCAGGTAACCACTCAGGTCCACGTTGTTTCCGTCCTCTATCGAAAGGCTGTTGCCCGACAGGGCCAGTGTCTGGTCGTCCGAACCACTGTTGTCCAGTGCCGATAGGTCAACCGTCTGCGTGCCGCCGTCCTCCAAGGTCAGTGTCAATATGTTCGTGGCGTTGTCAAGGCTGAAGGCCGTGATCGCCTGGTCGTCCGTATTGTCCAGGTATGGGGTCAGGTCGACAGTGCCGCCGTCCTCCAAGGTCAATATGTTGCCAGCGGCCAAGCTGAGGGCCTGGTCGTCGGTATTGTCAAGGTAGCCGCTCAAATCAACGTTGTTCCCGTCCTCTATCGAAAGGCTGTTGCCCAACAGGGTCAGTGTCTGGTCATCGGTTCCAGCCGCTGCAAGCACAGTGCTGAAATCAACGGTCTGGGTGCCGCCGTCCTCCAAGGTCAGCGTCAGTATGTTCGTGGCATTGTCAAGGCTGAAGGCCGTGATCGCCTGGTCATCCGTGTTGTCCAGATATGGGGTCAAATCGACAGTGCCGCCGTCCTCCAAGGTCAATATGTTGCCAGCGGCCAAGCTGAGGGCCTGGTCATCGGTGTTGTCAAGGTAGCCGCTCAGGTCAACGTTGTTCCCATCCTCTATCGAAAGGCTGTTGCCCGACAGGGCCAGTGTCTGGTCATCGGTTCCAGCCGCTGCAAGCACCGTGCTGAAGTCCACCGTCTGCGTGCCGCCGTCCTCAAGGGTCAGCGTCAACACGTTCGTGGCGTTGTCAAGGCTGAAGGCCGTGATAGCCTGGTCGTCCGTGTTGTCCAGATATGGGGTCAGATCGACAGTGCCGCCGTCCTCCAAGGTCAATATGTTGCCCGCCGCCAAGCTGAGAGCCTGGTCATCGGTGTTGTCAAGGTAGCCGCTCAAATCAACGTTGTTTCCGTCCTCTATCGAAAGGCTGTTGCCAGAGAGGGTCAACGTCTGGTCGTCCGAACCACTGTTGTCCAGTGCCGACAGGTCAACCGTCTGCGTGCCGCCGTCCTCAAGGGTCAGTGTCAATACGTTCGTGGCATTGTCCAAACTGAAGGCCGTGATCGCCTGGTCGTCCGTGTTGTCCAGATATGGGGTCAGGTCGACAGTGCCTCCGTCCTCCAAGGTCAATATGTTGCCAGCGGCCAAGCTGAGGGTCTGGTCATCGGTGTTGTCAAGGTAGCCGCTCAAATCAACGTTGTTGCCATCTTCGATGGAAAGGCTGTTGCCCGAGAGGGTCAGTGTCTGGTCGTCCGAACCACTGTTGTCCAGTGCCGACAGGTCCACCGTCTGCGTGCCGCCGTCCTCCAAGGTCAGTGTCAATATGTTCGTGGCATTGTCAAGGCTGAAGGCCGTGATCGCCTGGTCGTCCGTGTTGTCCAAGTATGGGGTCAGGTCGACAGTGCCACCGTCCTCCAAGGTCAATATGTTACCGGCCGCCAAGCTGAGGGCCTGGTCATCGGTTCCGGCCGCTGCAAGCACCGTGCTGAAGTCCACCGTCTGCGTGCCGCCGTCCTCCAAGGTCAGTGTCAATATGTTCGTGGCATTGTCAAGGCTGAAGGCCGTGATCGCCTGGTCATCCGTATTGTCCAAGTATGGGGTCAGGTCGACAGTACCGCCGTCCTCCAAGGTCAATATGTTACCGGCCGCCAAGCTGAGGGCCTGGTCATCGGTTCCAGCCGCTGCAAGCACCGTGCTGAAGTCAACGGTCTGGGTGCCGCCGTCCTCAAGGGTCAGTGTCAATACGTTCGTGGCATTGTCAAGGCTGAAGGCCGTGATCGCCTGGTCGTCCGTATTGTCCAGATATGGGGTCAGGTCGACAGTGCCGCCGTCCTCAAGGGTCAATATGTTGCCGGCCGCCAAGCTGAGGGCCTGGTCGTCGGTTCCGGCCGCTGCAAGCACAGTGCTGAAGTCCACTGTCTGGGTGCCGCCGTCCTCAAGGGTCAGCGTCAGTATGTTCGTGGCGTTGTCAAGGCTGAAGGCCGTGATCGCCTGGTCGTCCGTATTGTCCAGATATGGGGTCAGGTCGACCGTGCCACCGTCCTCCAAGGTTAATATGTTGCCGGCCGCCAAGCTGAGGGCTTGGTCGTCTGTATCAATAAGCGCAGCAATATCCGCTAATGCTACCGCATACGTATTTGTATCTGAGTCTGTTATTACAAGATTAGTATTTGTTCCATCAATCCCAAAAGATGTAATTGTAGTATTTGTGTCCGCAAGAGTGTCACTTAAACTGCTTAGATCAACATTTACACTGCCTCCATTCTCTAAGGTCAAGGTTAATGTATTTGTTGCCCCATCAAAATTAAATCCTGTTAATTGTTGATTGTCAGAAGATGTAAGTTCCCAGGAATCTCCATCCCAAAAGTAAATTGTACCTGTATTCGTATTGACATAGATATCTCCCGTATCAACGCCATTTGGGGTAACGGCTCCTGGACTGGAAACGGCCGTTCCTTTTAAGACTTCGCAATTGCACTGGTCTTGAAGGGTAACCGTGGTTTGAGAAAAGGCAATTCCTGTTGAGAGAAGTAGGATAAGGGCTATTATGCTCTTTTTCATGGGGTTAATTGTTTGTTGAGGATCGTATTTGTTATGCTTTTTAATTCCAAATAGCTTAGTTTTTATGCGATATTTTCCTCTAATGCACACTTCGTATTCTATTACACGTTACAAAATTACCTTTACTTATAGGGGTAAGAAATATTTGTTGTGTATGCCCAAAATCATACTGTATAGCATCCATATTCTGAGGTGATGACCCAAAATATTTATGTTATTTTTAAGACCATTGGTCGATGAAATCACTATTATCAATGGTTAACGGAATGCCTATTGCCCGAAAAAGACTACACCTTATTCTAGAAATATGATATGCAATTGAAAACAGGTCTCCTTAGGAAAACTTTTTTATAGATTGTAATGGAAAAGGTCTGGGTTAAATCAATATCCAAAAACAAAACACAGAAAATCCTTGTTTTTAGGTCATGGAATTGTATAAAAAGAATATGAATAAAGGACACAGTAGTTCATGTATCCTTCCAAGTTGTTCATGATGATGCATGAAACATCACTCAAATATGATAAACTCAGATCTACGGTTTAATTGATGTTCCTCTTCGGTGCAACGCACTCCATTGAAACATTCATTTACCAATCTTGTTTCTCCAAAGCCTTCTCCTTGAAGTCTGTCTGAAGAAATTCCTTTGGAAATCATATAGTTAACTGTGGATTCTGCCCGCATTTGAGATAACCAAAGGTTGTAGGCATCGTTGCCGCGGCTATCTGTATGCGAGTTTACCTTTATTTTTAAGCTGGGATATTTTTCCATTGCCACGATAACCTTTTGAATCTCGATTTCAGCATCGGGGCGAATGTTGTACTTGTTCAAATCGAAATAAATGGTACTTAATTGAAGTAATTTTGCTAAATCGTCCCCAAATCCACCGGTAATTACATCTCTTTCTAAGTAGAAATCTATAATTCGTGGCTTCCCATAGGATTTGTTAAGGTACTCTTCTGCTGGAACATAACCATCACGGGATGCCCTCACAAAATTGCCTTTGGAGCAATCCAACTGAAGTGTATAGTTCCCTTGAGAATCTGTAATTGTGGAAGAAATCTCCTTATTTTCCTCATCGATAACCTTCACAGTGGCCCCTGGTAAAACTTCATTGGATATGCGATCCCTTACCGTACCAGTCACCTCTTGGATGCAGTCCAATACCAAAGGTTCATTCTCCACAAATTTGTAAATATCATCTTCTCCCATGCCTCCTTCCCTATTGGAAGAGAAATAGCCTGTCTTTTCTTCTGGGTCAAAAATATAGGAAAAATCATCCAAGGGACTGTTTATAGGCCTTCCTACATTAACCACGGGTTGTGTATAATCATCAAATGCTATTTTAGTAGCAAAAACGTCCAAGCCTCCCAAGCCTTGATGGCCATCGGAAGAAAAATATAGCACCCCATCTTTTGTGATGGACGGAAACGTTTCACGCGCAATGGTATTAATGTTTCCGCCTAGGTTGATAATGG
Source organism: Flagellimonas marina (assembly GCF_042651185.1). Lineage (NCBI taxonomy): Bacteria > Pseudomonadati > Bacteroidota > Flavobacteriia > Flavobacteriales > Flavobacteriaceae > Flagellimonas > Flagellimonas marina. The sequence continues at coordinate 77,483 of NZ_JBHSCL010000013.1, forward strand.
GACCGTAGGTTCCATCACCAATGATTTCGGTCATAAAAATATCAGACTCGCCATAACTTCCCGGCATGTCAGAAACAAAATACAGTCTCTTTTCATCTGGGCTCAAAACCGGATGTGCCACAGAATACGAATCATTGTTGAATGGTAACTCAATCACATTAGTCCACTCCCCATTGATATTTTCCGCACTATAAATCTTCAAACGAATAATTCCATTGGCATCTTTGTACTTCTTCCCGTCCAAGAAATTGTTCCGGGTAAAATACATGGTGGTTCCATCTTTGGTGACCACGGAAGTGGATTCATGCAATCTGGTGTTCACATCACCTTGCAGCTTTACGACTCGATCATTTGAAACGCTATCTGCATTGACTTTATAGAGATCCAAAAAATCTTTTGAGTTCCAGGTATGACGATATCGGGCTAAATTACCGGTATCTCTATCTGAAGCAAAAATGAGCCCTTTCTCATAATATGATGCGGCAAAATCGGAATACCTACTGTTGTATTTAAAAGGTTCTACGGTATATCGACCTGAATTGGCCTCAATCTTATCCAGATAATCCTCATCAAATTCTCCCTCAGTCTCTGTAATCTCCCTGAATTTTTCCATCATTCGGGTAGCCTCATCATAATTGCCCAAGGTTTTTAAGCTCTGGGCATATCTGAAGATATAATCTGGACTTATCTTATCTGGATACTCTTCTTGGAGTCTTTTATAGATGTTGGCTGCTTCTTCATATTGGGCATTGAAATAATAGGAATTTCCCAGACGTTTTAACAAATCTGAGGAGACATAGCCTTTGTCCAAAACCTTTTTATAAATATCGATGGCCGGTCTAAAAGAATATTCCTCATATCGCTCATCGGCTTTTGCCTTAACCCTAGCCTGCTGCCGATCTGGAATACTGTCTTGAGCCAGAATATGTGACACGCTACCTGAAAAAACTATAAGAAATATGAGTATTCTTCTTAACATTCTATATTATATTAAAAGAATCTGGGTGATACTGTTCTTTGAAATGATTTTAATAACTCCAGCCTTAGAAATATCTCAAAGGAACCGTCATTGAATTGGGTGCCGCCCAGTTCAGTGGTCTCTCTGTCATACGCCAATCCCAACATAATTTGATCGGTTATCTGGAATCCTGCCAAGGCACTTACCGCTGCATCCCACCTATACGCTGCACCAAAACTGAATCTGTCCGCAAACAAAAAGTTAGCTGATAAATCAACTTGCAATGGTGCACCACCCACAGCCTTTGTTAGTAAGGCCGGTTTAAATTTTAAATCAGCTCCTATATCAAAAACATACCCTGTAATTAAGTATAGGTTGATTTGCTGTGCCGACAGGAAGTTTACGGAGTTGGCGTCTCCCCCACTATTGTCAAAATATTCGGTTTCCAAAATATTTGGCGCCGAAACCCCTGCATAAAACCGGTCTGTATGGTAATAGAGTCCCAATCCAAAATTAGGATTAAACTGATTATCGATATTGTCTTGTTGTACGACTTCTTGATCAAAATTTCGCAGTCCGTTAAAGTCCAGACTTATCATGTTTCCTCCCATTTTTAATCCAAAAGAAAGCTTTGCTTCCCTAGCAAATTCAATGGTATAGGAAACCACAGCATCCAAATAGGTCTGTTGCACCACTCCATCACCAATATTATCGTTTACGATGGATACGCCATATCCCAATCTGCTGTTCCGTATGGGGGAATGGAGGTTAAGGGTAAAAGTTTCTGGAGCTCCATCCAAACCAACCCATTGTGACCTATACAGTCCAGCAAAGCTCAATTGACCTCTAGAACCAGCGTAAGCGGGGTTAACACTCAAGGTGTTGAACATGTATTGGGTATACTGCGCATCTTGCTGGGCCACCAGCCCCTGAAATACAAATCCTATAAATAAAATTGGAATTAAAATGTGCTTTTTAATCATCCTACATCAATGTATTACCTGCTTATATATATGTATTCGGAGTCTGTAAACCTGCCTCTATCCGTAACGTATTCAAAAATATAAAAATATACCCCTGCTGGTAGGTAATTGTTGTTCCCCACAGCAGATTTTGTCCTTGACCGACCATCAAATACATTATTGATATTATTGTAGTCTTTTCCTTCATAAACCGCGGTGCCCCATCGGTTAAAAATTTTGAGGGTACTGGATTTAATTCTGTCCGTTCCTCGAATGAATAGGAAATCGTTCTTTAAATCTCCGTTTGGTGTCACCAATTGGTTCACTAAAATGTTTTCTATTGAAACTGTTACGGTGGCCGTATCACAATTCTCTGGATTGGCAGCCTCACAGATTGTGTATTCAATAGTATAGGTCCCCTCTTCCAATCCGGGCGTTATAACAACACTTCCATCTTGTTCTATGCGGAGCTCACCTGTTGGCGTTGACGTCAAAATCACATCAATGGCATCAACAATCTCTTCGTTTAGCGTATCATTTCCCAAAACATTGCTATCTGGAATTGGTCCTCCAAAACTGTCTGAAGTATACCCATCATCCATGGCATCGATAACATTATCCATTCCCAATTCTACAACTACTGTTACCGTTGCCGTATCGCAATTGTCCACATCGGTAATATCGCATATCGTGTAATCCACGGTGTAGGTACCCTCTGGTGTGCCTGGTGTTACGCTAACGCTTCCATCATCATTGACCATTAATTCATCCGTTGCTGTGGAGCTGAGAAGAACATCCTCCAACGTGACTGATTCTCCATTCAGGGTATCATTTGACAAGACATTGCTGTCTGCAATTACACCACCCACTGAGCCATCAGCCGTATAGGAATCATCTACGGCATCAATGTCATCGCTCATTCCGGGGCCGACCTCAACAGTGACAGTTGCCGTATCGCAATTGTCCACGTCGGTAATATCGCATATCGTGTAATCCACGGTGTAGGTACCCTCTGGTGTGCCTGGGGTCACGCTAACGCTTCCATCATCATTGACCGTTAATTCATCCGTTGATGTGGAGTTGAGAAGAACGTCTTCCAATGTGATTGATTCTCCATTCAAGGTATCATTTGACAAGACATTGCCGTCCGCAATCACACCACCCACTGAACCATCAGCCATGTAGGAATCATCAACTGCGTCAATGACATTGCCCATACCTGATTCTACTTCAACCGTTACCGTGGCCGTATCGCAATTGGATGGATTCGCGGCTTCGCAAATGGTATATTCTATGGTATAAGTTCCATCAGACGTACCTGGGGCAACACTTATGGTCCCATCGGAGTTGATGGTCAATTCGTCAGTGGCCGTTGATGAAAGAATCGCATCCTCCAAGGCAATGGGACCTCCATTCAAGGTATCGTTGGACAGTACATTGCTGTCCACAATCACACCGCCCACTGAGCTATCAGCTGTGTAGGAATCATCTACGGCATCAATTGTATTTGCTCCTACTTCAATGGTAACTGTAGCCGAGGCACAAACCGCTGGATTTGGAACCACGTTACACACCTCATAAACAATGGTGACCGAGGAATTGGACTCTTCCAAAGTCGGTGTATAGGTCATTAAACCTGTTTCGGCGTCAAAAGAGACTGTTCCGACAGCATTTCCCCCTATTCTTGAAAGGCTTGTTATTCCCAAATTGTTCTCGTCGCTATTCGGCAAAAAGTCATCATTCTCTAAAATGTTTATTGCCACTTCAGTCAATGCTGGTGTTGCCCCAGAATCATCCACTGCTGTTGCAGCCAAAGGATTTGGGTCTGTTCCATTTGGGTTCCCATCATCGTCACAATCCAACAACTCCCAATCTTCGGACGGGGTCAAGGTTATGCTGTCTGGATTATAGTCGCATGGATCCAACGGGTCGGTCCCATCCTCCTTTTCATCACCATTGGTTACACCATCGCCATCGCAGTCCTCTCCGTTCCACGTGGATGAAGGGTCTACGGTTTGGCTGCTCAATACAAAGTCACATGAATCGTTAGGGTCCGTGCCATCCTCTATCTCGTCCTCATTGGTGACACCGTCGCCATCGCAATCCGCTTCCAGGTAATCACCGCTCTGTGGCAAGGTTATGCTGTCTGGATTATAGTCGCATGGATCCAACGGGTCGGTCCCGTCCTCTTTTTCATCACCATTGGTTACACCATCGCCATCACAGTCCTCTCCGTTCCAAGTGGATGAAGGGTCTACGGTCTGGCTGTTCAGCAAAAAGTCGCATGAATCGTTAGGGTCCGTACCATCCTCTATCTCATCCTCGTTGGTGACCCCGTCGCCATCGCAATCCGCTTCAAGGTAATCGCCGCTCTGTGGCAAGGTTATGCTGTCTGGATTATAGTCACATGGATCCAACGGGTCGGTGCCGTCCTCTTTTTCATCACCATTGGTTACACCATCGCCATCGCAGTCCTCTCCGTTCCAAGTGGATGAAGGGTCCACCGTTTGGCTACCAAGCAAAAAGTCGCATGAATCGTTAGGGTCCGTACCATCCTCTATCTCATCCTCGTTGGTGACCCCGTCGCCATCGCAATCCGCTTCAAGATAATCACCGTTCTGTGGCAAGGTTATGCTGTCTGGATTATAGTCACATGGATCCAACGGGTCGGTCCCGTCTTCTTTTTCATCCTCATTAGTGACCCCATCTCCATCGCAATCATCTTTTTTCCAAGCTTCCGATGGGGTGCAATCTTGATGATCCAATATAAAATCACATGGGTCCAAAGGGTCGGTCCCATCCTCTTTTTCCTTTCCATTGGTCACTCCATCACCATCGCAATCATCTTTTTTCCATTTATATGAAGGGGTACAATCTTGATGCGCCAATATAAAATCACATGGGTCCAAAGGGTCTGTACCATCCTCTTTTTCCTTGCCGTTGGTCACACCATCGCCATCGCAATCATCTTTTTTCCATTTATATGAAGGGGTACAATCTTGATGCGCCAATATAAAATCACATGGGTCCAAAGGGTCGGTCCCATCCTCTTTTTCCTTTCCATTGGTCACTCCATCACCATCACAATCATCTTTTTTCCAAGCTTCAGATGGGGTACAATCTTGATGGGCCAAAATAAAACTACAAGCGTCATGAGGATCCGTTCCATCCGCATCCTCCTTTCCATCGGTTACCCCATCACCGTCTGAATCTTTGGAGGCTTCTAAACCAAAGCCCAGTTTGAAATCAAACGAACGGTCCATATTGAAGACACCAATGTCCAATGCATTGCCATCAATTGTATGCGAAATACCATCATCCGGCACATCCGCTCCATGAACTCTTCCGTCGCTATAAGCTTCCCGGTCCGGGGATACTTTGAAGGAGGTAACCAGCCCTAAAATAAGTAGAAGGGCCATATGTGAAATATAGCGACTTGCTTTGCTGCTAAGTCCCACAAAAGTAAAATTCTCCATAAATGAAAAGTTTTGGTCAACTATTCACCATGGCTAGTAGTTCTCGTAAGTGTAAGAAAATTGGGGCTTTTCTTATAAAATGGTGTCCAATTACGCTATAAGACACCTTTCAAACAATGTAGTCACATAATTAATGCTTTTAAGGGTAATCGCCTATTTTAATCGACAAAAAGCGCATTACTCGTTATTAGTTACCACATACATTGTATTGCTTGGTTCAATGGAAAATAACATCACGTAATTGTCCAAAAACCTAAACGAGGCGAAAATTAGTTTACTTTTTTGTTTCGCACAGGATGATAACCCTATTTTTTTCCAATGATATCAACAATTCCCATTCTATTAACAAATCGATGTCAAAAGTTAGAATTACCCTATTTTTGCCGAAATTTTTGTTGATGGATTTTGAAAGGGAAATAGCGAGAAGAAGGACTTTCGGCATTATCTCACACCCAGATGCCGGTAAAACCACCTTGACCGAGAAGCTTTTATTGTTTGGAGGGGCCATTCAGGAAGCGGGCGCCGTAAAGAGTAACAAAATAAAAAAATCGGCCACAAGTGACTTTATGGAGATTGAGCGCCAACGGGGCATCTCGGTTGCTACTTCCGTTCTGGCCTTTATCTATAAGGACAAGAAAATCAATATTCTAGATACTCCCGGGCACAAAGATTTTGCTGAAGACACTTTTAGAACACTTACCGCCGTAGACAGTGTCATTGTGGTTATTGACGTGGCCAAAGGTGTGGAGGAGCAGACGGAAAAATTAGTGGAAGTCTGCCGAATGCGAAACATTCCCATGATAGTGTTCATCAACAAATTGGACCGCGAGGGAAAGGATGCATTTGACCTTTTGGACGAGGTTGAGCAAAAATTAGGGTTAACCGTGACCCCATTGAGTTTTCCGATAGGTATGGGCTATGATTTTAAAGGAATCTACAATATCTATGAAAAAAATATCAACCTATTTAGTGGAAACAGCAAAAAGAACATTGAAGAAACCATCGCCTTTGACAATATAGATAGTCCAGAACTTGAAAAAATCATCGGGACCAATGCCGCCGAAAACCTTCGGGACAATCTAGAACTGGTTCACGGTGTTTATCCTGATTTCGATAAGGAAGCCTATCTGAAAGGTGAACTACAACCGGTATTCTTTGGTTCAGCATTGAACAATTTTGGGGTACGGGAGCTTTTGGACTGTTTTGTAGAAATTGCCCCTCCCCCAAGATCTAAAATGTCCGAAGAGCGTTTGGTCAAGGCCAATGAGAAGGATTTTTCAGGGTTTGTATTCAAGATTCACGCCAACATGGACCCCAAGCACCGTGATCGGTTGGCCTTTATAAAAGTGGTATCAGGTACGTTTGAACGAAACACCCCCTATTTGCATGTTCGGCAGGACAAAAAATTAAAATTTTCAAGTCCAAATGCCTTTTTTGCTGAAAAGAAAGAGATTGTGGATATTTCCTATCCCGGTGATATTGTTGGGCTTCATGATACTGGAAATTTTAAGATTGGTGATACCCTAACCAGTGGTGAAGTACTCCATTATAAAGGCATACCCAGTTTTTCTCCTGAACATTTTCGGTATATCAACAATGCAGACCCCATGAAAGCCAAGCAATTGTACAAAGGAATTGACCAATTGATGGATGAAGGGGTGGCTCAGCTTTTTACGTTGGAATTGAATGGTAGAAAAATCATCGGAACTGTGGGAGCATTACAATATGAAGTCATACAGTACCGACTGGAGCATGAATACGGCGCAAAATGTACCTATGAAAATTTCCCGGTGCATAAAGCGTGTTGGGTAGACCCAGACGACAAGAATAATGAAGAATTCAAAGAGTTTGTACGGGTTAAGCAGAAGTTTTTAGCCAAAGATAAAAGAGGCCAGTTGGTCTTTTTGGCCGATTCCCCATTTTCCCTACAAATGACCCAACAAAAATATCCTTCGGTGAAACTTCATTTCACATCGGAGTTCGAGTAGGGTTTCTACCAAAAGTGCCAAAGAAATAAGGTTTCATTTGGTAAAAATCAAGTGGGTCAAAATGTATAGTTTATTGAGATATAGACATTTACCTGATTCGTGATAGCTTTTTTTGTATTTTGTAGTTCATAACCAATAAAAACGAACGATTATGACAACTACAGTCAAACCTCCCGTTTGGTTCTGGATTATGAGCGTTATTGCGCTTCTATGGAACTTAATGGGCGTATTCAACTATTTGAACCAAGCCTTTAATCAGATAGCGATTTTAGAAAGCTTAGACCAAGCACAACGTGAGGCTTTTGAAGGTATCCCAGCATGGGCCACAGCTGCTTTTGCCATTGCAGTTTTTGCCGGGTTGGCGGGTTCCATTGGACTTCTACTTCGCAAAAAATGGGCAAGACCACTTTTTGTCATTTCTTTGATAGCGGCAGTGGCACAGTTTATCCATTGGCTTTTTATTTCAAATGCTGTGGAAGCTTTTGGACCATCCACCTACACCATGCCCATTATTGTGGTGATTATAGGCCTTTACCTGATTTTCTTTTCAAAGCAGGGTATTCAGAAAGGTTGGTTGAAATAAACACTAAAAAAAGGCCCTGATTAAAAATCAGGGCCTTTTTTTATGCTTCTCCCGTAGGTCCAAAATTTAAAGGAATGGGAGGTTGTTCATAATCTTGAATGGGCCCATGCGCCTGTTCAAAACGAGCTACATTGTCACTCAACGCTTTCAAAAACTTTTTGGCATGCTGCGGTGTCAAAACAATTCTACTCTTCACCTTTGCTTTGGGAGCTCCTGGCATCATACTAATAAAATCAACCACAAACTCAGATGCGGAGTGATTAATAATCGCCAAATTGGAATAGATGCCCTCTGCGGTCTTCTCATCCAATTCTATATTGATTTGCTTTTGCTTTTGGTCTTTTTCAGCCATATTTAATCTTAAAAAAAGAAAACCCTGACGGTGAGGCCAGGGTTTTGTTCATATTAGAATTTGAATTCCTCTTTCCGGGCCATGATCTCATCGTACTCCTCTTTGGAGCCAACAATGATGCTATCATAATCCCTCATACCTGTACCGGCAGGAATCTTATGTCCAACAATTACGTTTTCCTTCAATCCTTCCAAAGTATCCACTTTACCGCTTACCGCAGCTTCGTTCAGTACTTTGGTAGTCTCTTGGAACGATGCAGCCGAGATAAACGATTTGGTCTGCAACGACGCTCTTGTAATACCCTGTAGGATTGGTGTAGCCGTAGCTGCAACCGCATCCCTAGCAGTAACCAAGGTCTTGTCCTCTCTTCTAAGAATAGAGTTTTCATCCCTCAATTCTCGGGCCGTTATGATTTGGCCTGGCTTCAATCTTTCAGAATCCCCGGCATCCTCGACAACTTTTTTACCATAGATCTCATCATTCTCATTGATAAAATCGTCTTTGTGCACCAACTGGTTTTCCAAGAAGGTAGTATCTCCGGAATCTTCGATCTTTACCTTACGCATCATTTGGCGTACCACAACCTCAAAGTGTTTATCATTGATCTTCACACCTTGTAAGCGATATACCTCCTGAACCTCGTTCACCAAGTATTGCTGAACTGCAGATGGTCCTTTAATGGCCAAAATATCCTCTGGCGTAATGGAGCCATCAGACAATGGCATACCGGCACGAACGTAGTCATTCTCCTGAACCAAAATCTGGTTAGATAGTTTCACCAAGTATTTCTTCACCTCACCCGTTTTGGATTCGATGATGATTTCTCGGTTACCACGCTTGATCTTACCAAAGGAAACCACACCATCAATCTCAGAAACAACCGCTGGGTTGGATGGGTTACGAGCCTCGAACAACTCGGTCACCCTTGGAAGACCACCTGTAATATCCCCTGCTTTTGCAGACTTACGTGGAATCTTCACCAAGATTTTACCTTCTTTGATTTTCTCACCATCATCCACCATTATGTGGGAACCAACAGGCAAGTTGTACGAACGCAAGGTCTCTCCTTTGCCATCCTTAATCAATAAGGTTGGTATCAGTTTTTTGTTCCTTGATTCAGAAATTACCTTTTCTTGGAAACCGGTTTGTTCATCGATTTCAACCTGATAGGTAACCCCTTGTTCAATATTCTCATAGGCAATCTGGCCTGGGAACTCAGAAACGATAACACCGTTGTAAGGATCCCATTGGCAAACCAAGGTTCCTTTGGTAATTTTTTCGCCATCCTTCACAAACAATTGCGAACCGTAAGGAATGTTATTGGTACTCAAGGTAATGCCTGTTTTGGCATCCACTATCTTGATTTCAGATGTTCTAGAGATTACTATATTGGTTTTTGCACCTTCACTGTTCTCTCCTTCAACAACACGTAAATCCTCAATTTCAGCGATACCATCAAACTTGGACTCCAATTTGTTGTCCTCGGAAATGTTACCTGCAATACCACCCACGTGGAAGGTACGCAACGTCAACTGGGTACCGGGCTCACCAATGGATTGTGCCGCAACAACACCAACAGCTTCCCCTCGTTGCACCATTTTATTGGTCGCCAAGTTTCTACCGTAGCATTTTGCACAGATTCCTTGAGGTGCCTCACAAGTCAAGGCAGAACGTACTTCAATCTTTTCAATTGGAGCAGCTTCAACGCGTTTTACATCAGCCTCAGAGATTTCCTGACCTGCTTTAAGCACCAATTCCTCTGTCAACGGATTGTATACATCATGCAAGGAAACCCTACCTAGGATTCTTTCCCCTAGCGACTCAACGATTTCCTCATTCTTCTTCAATGGCTCTACTTCAATGCCTCGAAGTGTTCCACAATCCTCGATATTGATAATCACATCTTGGGAAACATCTACCAAACGACGGGTCAAGTATCCAGCATCCGCAGTTTTCAAAGCGGTATCCGCAAGACCTTTACGCGCACCGTGGGTAGAGATAAAGTATTCCAAAATCGATAGACCTTCCTTAAAGTTGGAAAGAATCGGGTTTTCAATAATTTCTCCACCACCAGCTGTTGATTTTTTCGGCTTGGCCATCAAACCACGCATACCGGTCAACTGACGAATCTGCTCTTTGGAACCCCTTGCACCAGAATCCAACATCATATATACAGAGTTGAATCCTTGTTTGTCCTCACGAATTCGCTTCATCGCCAATTCGGTCAACATGGCGTTAGTGGAAGTCCAAACATCAATAACCTGGTTATATCGCTCGTTATTGGTGATAAGACCCATGTTATAGTTCATCATGATACCATCAACCTGCTCATTGGCATCATTGATCATATCTTGTTTTTCCGCTGGAATGATGATATCTCCCAAACTGAAGGACAACCCTCCTTTGAAGGCGAAATCATAACCCATGGACTTTATCTTATCCAAGAAATCAGCCGTGGTAGGAACATCAGTAACGGCAAGAATATCCCCGATAATGTTTCGAAGTGCTTTCTTGTTCAATACCTGGTTGATGAATCCTGCTTGTTCTGGCACAACGGTGTTGAACAATACACGACCAACTGTGGTCTCAATAATTTGATTGACCAATTCACCAGCTTCATTGAAGTCCTTGGTTCTTACCTTAATGCCAGCGTTCAACGCCACTTTCTTCTCATTAAAGGCAATCTCCACTTCCTCAGAAGAATAGAAGGTCAATCCTTCACCCAATACGGGTTCTTCTTTGGTAGACTTCTTCTCTTTGGTCATATAATACAATCCCAAAACCATATCCTGGGAAGGCACGGTAATCGGAGAACCGTTGGCTGGGTTAAGGATGTTCTGTGAAGCCAACATCAACAACTGTGCTTCCAAAATAGCCTCTGGCCCCAATGGCAAGTGAACTGCCATCTGGTCCCCATCAAAATCCGCGTTAAATGCGGTACATGCCAATGGGTGCAAACGAATCGCCTTACCTTCGATCAGTTTAGGCTGGAACGCTTGAATACCCAATCGGTGCAATGTGGGGGCCCGGTTCAACAATACAGGGTGTCCTTTAAGGACGTTTTCAAGGATATCCCAAACTACAGGCTCCTTTTTGTCGATAATCTTTTTGGCAGATTTTACCGTCTTTACAATACCTCTTTCAATCAACTTACGGATGATGAAAGGCTTGTACAACTCGGCTGCCATATCTTTTGGAAGACCACATTCGTACAATTTCATTTCCGGTCCAACAACGATTACGGAACGAGCGGAGTAATCCACACGTTTTCCCAACAAGTTTTGACGGAAACGACCTTGTTTCCCTTTCAAGGAATCAGAGAGGGATTTCAATGGTCTGTTCGATTCTGTCTTAACCGCAGAGGCTTTTCTGGTGTTATCGAAAAGGGAATCCACCGCTTCCTGAAGCATACGTTTTTCGTTCCTCAAGATCACCTCTGGTGCCTTGATTTCCATCAAACGCTTCAAACGGTTATTACGGATGATTACTCTACGATACAAGTCGTTCAAATCCGAAGTGGCGAAACGACCACCATCCAATGGCACCAAAGGACGCAATTCTGGTGGAATAACCGGAATCACCTTCATGATCATCCACTCAGGGTTGTTCTCACGATTGTCTTGCGACTCACGCAAAGCTTCCACAACCTGAAGACGCTTCAACGCTTCGGTCTTACGTTGCTTTGAAGTCTCTGTGTTGGCTTTGTGACGAAGTTCGTATGACAATTGCTCCAAATCGATTCGGGACAATAGGTCGATCAAACATTCGGCACCCATTTTGGCGATGAACTTATTGGGGTCGGTATCCTCCAAATATTGGTTTTCGGAAGGAAGCGACTCCAAAATGTTCAAATATTCCTCTTCGGTCAAGAAATCCAGCTTTTGAATTTCTTCTCCTTCTGGACCTTTGGCATTACCCGGCTGGATGACCACATACCTTTCGTAGTAAATGATCATATCCAACTTTTTGGAAGGCAGTCCCAAAAGGTATCCTATTTTGTTTGGCAACGAACGGAAGTACCAGATGTGCGCTACAGGAACCACCAAATTAATGTGTCCCACACGGTCTCTACGTACTTTTTTCTCCGTTACTTCAACACCACAACGGTCACAAACAATACCGCGATAACGGATACGCTTATACTTTCCGCAAGCACATTCGTAATCCTTTACAGGACCGAAGATACGCTCGCAGAACAATCCATCACGCTCTGGTTTGTGCGTTCTATAGTTAATAGTTTCAGGCTTCAATACCTCGCCACGGGACTCGGCCAAGATTGACTCTGGAGAGGCCAATCCTATGGAAATTTTATTGAACCTTTTTGGTGCGTTATTATCTTTTATTCTAGCCATAACAATATGGTGATGATATAATTAATGTAAATAGTGTTCTACTCTTCCAATCTGATATCCAAGCCCAAACCTTTTAGTTCGTGCATCAATACGTTGAAAGATTCTGGTAATCCAGGTTCTGGCATGGTCTCGCCTTTTACAATGGATTCATAGGTCTTGGCTCTTCCGATAACGTCATCCGACTTCACAGTCAAGATTTCACGTAGGGTGGATGAAGCACCGTAGGCTTCCAATGCCCATACCTCCATCTCACCAAAACGCTGACCACCAAACTGGGCTTTACCACCCAATGGTTGTTGTGTGATCAATGAGTATGGTCCAATGGAACGTGCGTGCATCTTATCGTCTACCATGTGACCCAATTTCAACATATAGATCACCCCAACGGTAGCAGCTTGGTCAAAACGCTGACCTGTTCCACCGTCATAAAGGTGGGTATGTCCAAATCTTGGTACACCAGCTTTATCTGTAAGCTCATTGATTTCGTCCAAAGTAGCACCATCGAAAATTGGAGTCGCATATTTCTGACCCAATTTCTGTCCGGCCCAACCCAAAACGGTTTCGTAGATCTGACCAATGTTCATTCGTGAAGGTACACCCAGTGGGTTCAATACGATATCCACAGGAGTTCCATCTTCCAAGAATGGCATATCCTCTTGACGAACGATTCGGGCAACGATACCCTTGTTACCGTGACGACCCGCCATTTTATCACCTACTTTCAACTTACGTTTTTTGGCGATATAGACTTTAGCCAACTTCATGATACCTGCAGGAAGTTCATCTCCAACAGAGATGGTAAACTTGTCCCTTCTTAGGTTACCTTGAATGTCGTTCAACTTGATTTTGTAGTTGTGCAACAAATCGGCCACCAATGCATTGGTATCGTCATCCGTTGTCCAGCTTCCGCCTACCAAGTGAGCGAAATCATCAACAGCGTTCAACATTTTAATGGTGTATTTCTTTCCTTTTGGAAGTACTTCTTCACCCAAATCGTTGATAACACCTTGTGATGTTTTACCGTTGATCAATCCAAACAATTTCTCGATCAATACATCTTTCAATTGTTGGAACTTCACTTCGTAGTCCATCTCCAATCTTGAGATAGCCTCTTTATCTTCGGAACGTTTTCTTTTGTCCTTAATGGAACGCGAGAACAGTTTCTTATCGATAACCACACCACTCAATGATGGAGAGGCTTTCAAGGAAGCATCTTTTACGTCACCGGCTTTGTCACCAAAGATGGCACGCAACAGTTTTTCCTCTGGAGTTGGGTCAGATTCACCTTTAGGTGTGATCTTACCGATCAAAATATCACCAGGCTTCACTTCGGCACCGATACGAATCATACCGTACTCGTCCAAATCCTTGGTAGCTTCTTCGGAAACGTTTGGAATATCGTTGGTCAACTCTTCAGCACCCAGCTTGGTATCCCTAACTTCCAACGCGTACTCATCAATGTGGATGGAGGTAAAGATATCCTCACGTACCACTTTTTCAGAGATTACGATCGCATCCTCAAAGTTGTATCCTTTCCAAGGCATGAAGGCTACCTTCATGTTTCTACCTAAGGCCAATTCACCTTTTTCAGTGGCATAACCTTCACAAAGTACCTGACCTCTTTTTACCTTGTCACCTTTTCTTACGATAGGCTTCAAGTTGATGCTGGTACCCTGGTTGGTTTTTCTAAACTTCACCAAATCATAGGTCTTGGAATCTTCTTCGAAGCTTACCAAGCGTTCTTCTTCGCTACGATCGTACTTGATGGTGATTTTTTGAGCATCTACATATTCAACGGTTCCATCACCTTCAGCATTAATCAACACTCGAGAATCGGTAGCTACTTGTCTTTCCAAACCAGTACCAACGATTGGTGAATCAGGACGCAACAATGGTACAGCCTGACGCATCATGTTGGAGCCCATCAACGCGCGGTTCGCATCATCATGCTCCAAGAATGGAATCAAAGAAGCAGAGATGGATGCAATCTGGTTAGGGGCAACATCGGTATACTGGATTTCAGCAGGATCTACTACAGGGAAATCACCTTCTTCACGAGCAATTACTTTTTCCCTGTCAATGGTTCCATCGTCTTTCAAAGGAATGTTCGCCTGAGCAATTTTCATTCCCTCTTCTTCCTCAGCACTAAGGTAAATGTGGTTTTTCGTATCCACTTTTCCATCGGCTACCTTGCGATAAGGTGTTTCCAAGAAGCCCATATTGTTCACCTTGGCAAATACGGAAAGTGAAGAGATCAAACCAATGTTCGGTCCTTCAGGTGTCTCAATAGGACACAATCTTCCGTAGTGGGTATAGTGAACGTCACGCACCTCAAATCCAGCCCTTTCCCTAGAAAGACCTCCTGGTCCTAGTGCGGATAATCTTCTTTTATGTGTAATCTCGGCCAACGGGTTGGTCTGGTCCATGAATTGGGACAACTGGTTGGTTCCGAAGAACGAGTTGATCACAGAAGACAGCGTCTTCGCATTGATCAAGTCAATCGGGGTAAATACCTCGTTGTCACGAACGTTCATACGCTCACGGATGGTACGTGCCATACGCGCCAAACCTACACCAAATTGGGAAGACAATTGCTCACCAACGGTACGTACACGACGGTTGGACAAGTGATCGATATCATCAATCTCTGCTTTGGAGTTAATCAACTCAATCAAATACTTGATGATGGTGATGATATCTTCTTTGGTAAGGACTTCTTTGTCCATACCAATGTCCAAGCCCAATTTCTTGTTCATTCTGTAACGACCAACTTCACCCAAAGAATAACGTTGATCGGAGAAGAACAATTTATCGATAATACCACGAGCGGTCTCCTCATCTGGCGGCTCGGCATTACGCAATTGTCTGTAGATATGTTCTACCGCTTCTTTTTCAGAGTTGGTAGGGTCTTTTTGTAATGTGTTGTGGATGATGGCATAGTCTGACTGTGCATTGTTCTCCTTGTGAAGTAGAATGGTCTTCACGTCGGCATCAATGATCTCGTCGATATGCTCTTTTTCCAAAACGGTATCACGATCGAGGATGATTTCGTTTCGTTCGATGGAAACCACTTCACCGGTATCCTCGTCCACGAAATCCTCATGCCATGTGTTCAACACCCTGGCGGCCAATTTACGGCCCAATACTTTTTTAAGTCCGGCTTTGGAAACTTTTACTTCTTCGGATAGATCGAAGATTTCCAAGATATCCTTATCCCTTTCAAAGCCAATGGCACGGAAAAGGGTGGTTACCGGCAACTTTTTCTTTCTATCAATGTAAGCGTACATAACGCCATTGATATCAGTAGCAAATTCAATCCAAGATCCTTTAAAAGGAATTACCCTGGCCGAATACAATTTTGTACCGTTCGCGTGAAACGATTGTCCAAAGAAAACCCCTGGAGATCTGTGCAACTGGGAAACCACAACTCTTTCGGCACCGTTGATCACGAAGGTTCCGCTCGGAGTCATGTATGGAATTGTTCCTAAGTATACATCCTGCACGATGGTTTCAAAGTCTTCGTGCTCTGGATCGGTACAGTATAATTTTAAACGTGCCTTTAAGGGAACGCTATAGGTAAGTCCACGCTCAATACATTCTTGGATGGAATATCTGGGTGGATCTATGAAGTAATCCAAAAACTCAAGTACAAATTGGTTTCTGGTATCAGTAATTGGAAAATTCTCCATGAAGGTGTTGTAGAGACCTTCGTTTCCTCTTTCATCAGATTTTGTTTCAAGCTGAAAAAAGTCTTGGAACGATTTTATCTGAATGTCCAAGAAATCCGGATAATCCGGTATGTTCTTAGCAGATGCGAAATTTACTCTTTCAGTAGTGTTTGTGAACATCAATGGACAAATTTTGATCGTGAATATTATGTGGGTTGGTGTATGGCTTTATACACTCCTTATAAAAATAGGCTAAGGTCTAACCAAAAAATGGAAAGACCTTAACCAAACTTTCTATGGTAAAAGCGAATTATTTAAGCTCAACTTCTGCTCCTGCTTCTTCCAATGATTTTTTGATGCCTTCTGCTTCGTCTTTAGCAACACCTTCTTTAACAGCTTTAGGTGCACTATCAACGATATCTTTAGCGTCTTTAAGTCCAAGACCGGTCAATTCCTTAACCAATTTTACGACTGCCAATTTAGAACCACCGGCAGCTTTAAGGATTACATCAAATTCTGATTTCTCCTCAGCAGCTTCACCTTCTCCACCACCAGCGGCGGCACCACCAGCAACGGCTACTGCAGCAGCAGCAGGCTCAATACCGTATTCTTCTTTTAAAATGTCGGCCAACTCATTTACCTCTTTTACTGTTAGGTTAACCAACTGTTCTGCAAAATCTTTTAAATCTGCCATTTTTCTATCGTTTAATAAAAATGTTTAAAAATATACTTAGTTTATTGTGCGCGAATTATTCTTTCTCGGATAATGTCTTAAGGATTCCGGCCAGTTTACCACCACCAGATTTAAGTCCAGAAATAACATTTTTGGCTGGTGATTGTAGCAATCCGATAATATCTCCGATTACTTCTTCTTTGGACTTGATGTTTACAAGTGCCTCCAAGTTTTCATCACCGATATAGATAGCCTCTTCAATAAAGGCTCCTTTCAACAAAGGTTTGTCCGATTTTTTTCTAAAGTCCTTGATAAGTTTCGCAGGCCCATTTCCCGTTTCGGAGAACATCATGGATGTATTTCCTTTCAACACGCCGGGAAGTTCACCGAATTCCTTATCAGAAGCTTCCATTGCCTTTGCAAGCAAGGTGTTCTTAACAACCGCAAGTTTAATATTGGCCTTAAAACATGCCCTTCTTAAGTTAGAAGTGGCAACGGCATCCAATCCTGAAATATCAGCCAAATAAATATTGGCGTTTTCAGCTAACTGTGCAGTCAAATCTTCTATTACTGTTGCTTTTTCTTCTCTTGTCATAGTTAAAATATTGAACTACCAGTTATTAAACTGCTTTAGGATCTAATTGAACACTGGGACTCATGGTAGTAGACATGTAAATACTTTTCATGTAAACTCCTTTTGCTGCAGCTGGCTTCAATTTATTCAAGGTATCAATCAATTCCTTGGCATTTCCTGCGATCTTGTCAGCAGAGAATGAAGCTTTACCGATTGCGGCATGCACAATTCCAGTCTTGTCTACTTTAAAGTCAATTTTACCGGCCTTAACATCGGATACTGCCTTAGCAACGTCCATGGTTACGGTTCCGGTCTTTGGATTTGGCATTAGTCCTCGTGGTCCCAAAACGCGACCTAACGGACCTAATTTACCCATGACGCTTGGCATGGTGATGATGACATCAACATCTGTCCAACCGCCTTTGATCTTATCCAAATATTCATCCAACCCAACATAATCAGCACCGGCTTCTGTAGCCTCTGCCTCTTTATCTGGGGTCACCAATGCCAAAACTTTTACGTCTTTACCTGTTCCATGTGGAAGGGTAACCACGCCACGCACCATTTGATTTGCCTTTCGTGGATCTACACCCAAACGAACTGCAATATCAACAGAAGCGTCAAATTTTACATTGGTTATTTCTTTTACTAAAGCAGAAGCTTCTTCCAATGAATAGAGTTTGTTCTTCTCTATTTTAGCTTGGGCTTCTTTTTGCTTTTTAGTCAATCTTGCCATTTCTTAATTGCTTTCAGATTTTAAAAAGGTCTTTGTCCTGCTATTTTCAGACCCATAGATCGTGCAGTCCCTGCAACCATACTCATTGCAGATTCTACGGTAAAAGCATTTAAATCCACCATCTTATCTTCGGCGATTTGTTTTACCTGATCCCATGTTACTGAACCATTTTTTACCCTGTTAGGTTCTCCCGATCCTTTTTTAATCTTAGCCGCTTCCAACAATTGAACTGCCGCAGGTGGTGTTTTTACAACAAACTCGAACGATTTGTCTTTGTAAACGGTGATAACAACGGGCAATACTTTGCCTGGTTTGTCCTGTGTACGAGCATTAAACTGCTTACAGAACTCCATGATGTTAACACCAGCAGCACCTAAGGCGGGTCCAACCGGTGGCGATGGATTCGCAGCACCTCCCCTAACTTGTAATTTAACTACCTTATCTACTTCTTTTGCCATTGTTTCTAATTAAATTTAAAGTGTGTCAATTGGAAGCAACACAGCTTTATATATGTAACAGCTCTATTATTCTTACAGATTTCAGAACTCAGACATCTGACATCTGACATCTGACATCTGACATCTGACATCTGATTATTATACTTTTTCTACTTGCATATAGCTTAGTTCCAATGGTGTTTTTCTTCCGAAAATCTTTACCATTACCTCCAGCTTACGCTTTTCTTCATTGATTTTTTCAACAGTTCCATTGAATCCATTGAAAGGCCCATCAATAACCTTGACCGTTTCTCCCAACACAAATGGAATAGCCACATTGTCTGTATTTACAGCCAACTCGTCCACTTTCCCCAGCATACGGTTTACCTCCGATTTGCGTAACGGAACGGGATCCCCTCCTTTAACTTCTCCTAAAAAGCCTATTACATTGGTAATGGAACGGATAATGTGTACCATTTCACCACCAAGGTTGGCCTTTATCATGATATATCCAGGAAAGTAAACTCGTTCTTTGTTGATTTTCTTTCCGTTTCTGATCTGTACAACTTTTTCGGTAGGCACAAGAACCTCGTCAAGATAGTCACCAAAACCAGCACGCTCCACTTCACTTTCAATGTAGCCTTTGATCTTGTTCTCTTGACCGCTAACGGCCCTCACCACATACCATTTTTTCTCCAGAACCTCAGACATACCTCTCTTAACCTATTAATTTATCAAAATACAAGCCTATCAACTTACTAAAAAGCGTATCCACGCCCCATGTTGCCAAAGCAAAAATGATGGAGAAAACTGCTACAATAACCATGAGGTTAGAGGCCTTATCCCTGTCCAACCAGGTAACGTTGTTCTTTAATTCCTCAAATGATTCTTTTACGTAAGTCAACATAGTACTTGTATTTTCTTGCACGGGAGGAGAGACTCGAACTCCCGACACCTGGTTTTGGAGACCAGTGCTCTACCAACTGAGCTACACCCGTTTAATTACGCCGAAAGGTATCCCGAGTAAATCGGAACACCCTTTGGCGTACAATTTTATTGTAAATGATTAATCTAGAATCTCAGTAACCTGACCAGCACCTACTGTTCTACCCCCTTCACGGATGGCAAAACGTAGACCTACGTTCAACGCGATTGGCTGAATCAAATCTACAGTAATTGTCAAGTTATCACCAGGCATAACCATTTCTACTCCATCAGGAAGAACAATATTTCCTGTTACGTCAGTTGTACGAACGTAGAACTGAGGACGGTAGTTGTTGTGGAATGGAGTGTGACGTCCACCTTCTTCTTTTTTAAGGATATATACCTCAGCTTTGAATTTAGCGTGCGGCTTAACAGAACCTGGCTTACAGATAACCATACCTCTTTTGATATCGGATTTTTCAATACCTCTCAAAAGAAGACCAACGTTATCCCCAGCTTCACCTCTATCCAAAATCTTACGGAACATCTCAACACCAGTGATGGTAGAAGTCAATTTCTCAGCACCCATACCAATGATTTCAACAGGGTCACCTGTGTTGGCAACACCAGTTTCAATACGACCTGTGGCAACAGTACCACGACCTGTAATGGTAAATACATCTTCGATTGGCATCAAGAATGGCTTGTCAACATCTCTTTCAGGAAGTTCAATCCAGCTATCAACAGCTTCCATCAATTCCATAACGGTATCAACCCATTTCTGCTCTCCGTTCAATGCACCAAGTGCAGAGCCAGCGATAACGGGTCCGTTGTCACCATCATACTCATAGAAAGAAAGCAATTCTCTTACTTCCATTTCAACAAGCTCCAAAAGCTCTTCATCATCAACCATATCCACTTTGTTCAAGAAAACAACGATACGTGGAATACCTACCTGACGACCCAAAAGGATGTGCTCACGAGTCTGTGGCATAGGACCATCAGTAGCAGCAACAACCAAAATAGCACCGTCCATCTGGGCAGCACCAGTAACCATGTTCTTTACGTAATCCGCGTGACCAGGACAGTCAACGTGGGCGTAGTGACGGTTAGCAGTTTGATATTCAACGTGTGAAGTGTTGATAGTAATACCTCTTTCTTTCTCCTCTGGCGCATTGTCAATGGAATCAAAGCTCCTAATTTCAGAAAGACCAGCGTTTGCCAAAACAGTTGTAATAGCAGCAGTCAATGTAGTTTTACCGTGATCCACGTGTCCAATGGTACCAATATTTAAGTGGGGTTTGGAACGATCAAAAGTTTCCTTTGCCATTTTAAAATAATTTAATTCTTAGTTTATATTAGTGTACAAATCGTTTTGAGCCAATGAGGGGATTTGAACCCCTGACCTCTTCCTTACCAAGGAAACGCTCTACCCCTGAGCTACACCGGCGTAAAGTGTTGAATCGACTTCCTTTTAAGTTACATTTTTTCAAGGAAGAGATTCCTGCCTTCGCAGGAATGACAATCTTGTCTTTAGAGCGGGAGACCGGGTTCGAACCGGCGACATTCAGCTTGGAAGGCTGACGCTCTACCAACTGAGCTACTCCCGCATTTTTATGGGCCAAGCCCAAAAAGTTATCAACATTTCAAAAAACCTTCGTTTCCACGTTGTCTTGCCAACAACTCTTGTGGGGAGAGCAGGATTCGAACCTGCGAAGGTGAAAACCAACAGATTTACAGTCTGTCCTCGTTGGCCGCTTGAGTATCTCCCCGCCTTATTTTCAGTAACTTACGAGCCGATGGAGGGACTCGAACCCACGACCTGCTGATTACAAATCAGCTGCTCTAGCCAGCTGAGCTACATCGGCAATTTACCGGCTTTTCCACATAAAAAAAGTCCGCTATTTCTAACGGACTGCAAATGTATAGATTTATTTTTTTAATCAAAATAAATTTTCAAAAATTTTGATTAAACCTTGGCCCTCAATTTTTCCTTCTTTTTCACCAATTGTCTTTCTAATGAACTGCAGGCCGAATCAACTGCTTCCTCAAATGACTTACACTGTTTTTTAACTACAATTTTATCTCTTGGAATCGACACCATAATTTCCACAATCTTATTCTCTTTGGCACTAGTGTTTTCCACTTTTAAATAAACATCAGAATCAATGACCTTGTCATAGAACAATTCCAGCTTATCCATTCGTTTCTGAACAAAATCCAAAAGCTTACCATCAGCTACAAAATTTACCGATTGTGTGTTTACTTTCATAAGATGTAGTTTTTAGTGCTGCCTGACGACAGCGAAGTTAAACAATACAAGAAATACTATTCCTTGTTTCTAGGATGGGCCTTCTGGTGAACTTTCTTTAGTTCGGCAATGCTGTTATGTGTGTATACTTGGGTAGATGCCAAACTCGAATGACCCAATAATTCCTTTACTGAATTTAAATCTGCCCCCCTGTTCAGTAAGTGTGTTGCAAAGGTGTGCCTTAAAATATGTGGGCTCTTTTTTACCTTGGGAGACACTAAACTAAAATACTTATTTATAGTACGATAAACAAGTGTTTCGTAAATTTTAAGACCACTTTGGGTCAACAGAAGAACGCCTGGGTCCTGCACCTTTTCCAGATTGGAACGGTGCTTTAAATAGGTTTTTATTAGGCTGGCCGTGGCAGGGAGCAATGGTATAATCCGTTCTTTGTTGCGTTTGCCCAATACCTTCAGGGTATTTTGGGAAAAATCAATATTGTTCAACCTTAGGTTCACCAATTCTGCCCTACGCATTCCCGTAGCATAGAGCAATTCGATAATGAGCTTATCCCGAGTTCCTTCAAAGTCATCATCAAAAGGAATGGCCTTTAGCATTTCTTCCATTTCATGTTCAGAAAAGGGAACCTCAACCTTTTTATCGGTTTTTAAGGATTTGTGCTTTGTTAAAGGTGAAGCTGAAATATCCCCTATCTTCAAAAGAAATTTATAATAAGCCCGTAGGGAAGATATTTTTCTGTTGATACTCCTATTGGAAACTTCATTGCTGGATAAATGCACTATCCAGTTCCGAACCATGGGATACCCAATATCAATTAGGGATGAAACATCATGGTGCTCTTCGCAAAAACTTGAAAACTCCCGAATATCCCGCTCGTACGCCTGAATGGTATGCTTGGAGTAGTTTTTCTCCAATTGCAGATAGGATATGAACGCATCTACGGACATATTCCAAAGGTAGCCAAATACAACTATCAGATATGTCCTTAAACAAAAAATCCCGTTTCCTAAACGAAAACGGGATATAGTATATGGTGTAAAAAGTCAGTTACACTTCCTCTTGATCTCTCAAGCTCTGGATGTACTGTGCTTTTTGAATTTCAGCTCTACGCTGCACAGAAGGCTTGGTAAACTGCTGTCTGCTTCGCAACTGACGCATGGTACCGGTCTTGTCGAACTTACGTTTGAAACGTTTTAAAGCTCTATCTATGTTCTCTCCTTCTTTTACTGGTATTATCAACATGGGCTACAACCTCCTTTCTTTTATATTTTGGTCGGCAAATATACGCTTAAAAGTATTTAGTAAACAAATTACTTTAGAATATTTCTGGAAATCACCAATTTCTGGATTTCGGTAGTACCCTCCCCTATGGTGCAAAGCTTAGCATCACGATAGAATTTCTCTACTGGAAAATCCTTGGTATAGCCATAGCCGCCATGAATCTGAACCGCATCATTGGCTATCTTAACGCACACTTCCGATGCGTACATTTTGCACATGGCGCTCAATTTGGTCATGGGCCTTTTTTCATTCTTTAGAAAAGCAGCCTTGTGCAATAAAAGTTCCGATGCTTCAATCTCCGTGGCCATGTCTGCCAATTTAAAGGATACCCCTTGAAACTCACTGATAGGCTTCCCAAACTGAACTCGTTCCTTGGAATATTTCAATGCTGCTTCGTATGCTCCTTTTGACACACCAAGGGACAAAGCACCAATAGAAATCCGCCCCCCATCCAAAATCTTCATGGATTGAATGAACCCATCTCCTACTTGACCCAAACGGTTGACATCGGGAATCCTACAATCTGAAAATATCAGTTCTGCCGTTTCACTGGCCCGCATACCCAATTTATCTTCCTTTTTTCCGCTGGTAAACCCTGGTGTACCTTTTTCAATGGCAAAAGCGGTCATTCCATGGCTATCACCCTTTTCACCTGTTCTGGCTATCACCACAGCTATATCGCCACTGATTCCATGTGTTATAAAGTTCTTGGCGCCATTCAAAACCCAATGATCACCATCTTTTACGGCAGTGGTGTTCATACCCCCCGCATCAGAACCTGTGTTGTGCTCGGTAAGGCCCCAAGCCCCAATCCACTCAGCTGTGGCCAATTTTGGAATCCAACGTTGTTTTTGTTCTTCGTTTCCAAACGATAAAATATGATTGGTGCAAAGTGAGTTGTGCGCCGCAACCGAAAGTCCAATGGAAGGGTCCACTTTTGATATCTCTTCCAAAATGGCAATATATTCATGGTAGCCCAAGCCAGAACCTCCCAGTTCTTCGGGAACTAAAACTCCCATAAAACCAAATTCCCCCGCTTTTTTGAAAACCTCAACAGGAAATGTCTGGGATTCATCCCATTCCATAACATGGGGTAAAATGTACTGCTGCGCAAACTCCCGCGCAGATTCGGCGACCATCTTTTGGGTCTCCGAATAATCAAAGTTCATTGTGTACAAGGTATCCGTAACCATTCAAGCAATTTTTATAAGGTCAAATATAACTTAATTCTCTCAATCCTATCGGTTGGAAACGACTTGAGGTTCTTTAATTCGTCCAGTGTTGTGTAAGCACCATTGGTTTCTCTGTAAGCGACAATTTCCTGAGCCAGATTATAGTCAATATAAATTAAACTCGCCAACTGCTCTACCGTGGCAGTGTTTATATTGATTTTCTCGACTTTTGGCACTTCAACCACTTTAAATTGTTCCAATGTTCTTTTTACGACCTCTGGTTCCAATCCGTAGACATCGTATAATTGCTCATTTACCAAAAATCCACCCAATCTATCCCTAAATTTTATGATTCGGTTGGACAACGTTTGCCCAATCCCCCTTACGGTCTGAAGTTCCTCTACTGTTGCAGCATTCAAGTCCTTGGAAGCTTTTCGGTTTTCCGTTTGGTTTGATTTAAAGGTGTTGGGATTGTTATTTTGCCGATTTTGATTTGCCCATTTCGGAAACTTAAAATAAGGAGCAATTGCAGTAAGAAGTGAATCTGATACTTGTGTTACTTCCTGAAACTCTTCTTTTGAGTTGACATACTTGTCGGCTGCTCGATGTGCCAATAACCGGTCTATTTCAATAGTGGACATTCCCAATGTATACCCTTTGTAATCTGTTATATAATTTGGGTTGAAGGGAAAGAGCCTCAACGTATCTTTTGCAGAATCACGCTTTAGACTGTCCAAATGGGCTTGGACAATTGTATTGAGCTCCACTTTTGGACTTCCGTTAAAAGGTTGCGCTTTTACGTAAAAATATATGCCTTGAAGCGCAAAAATAATAAGCAATAAAAAGAAAATCCCACTTCGTTCTTGCTTGTTGAACCTGAAGTGGGATTCTCCTTTCATTCGTGTTTTTTTTATTTTTTATCGACCACTACTTTTTTAAAAAGCTGGTTGGCCTTCAATTTTTTGAGATAATTGTTCAAGTCGCCCCGAACCTCTCCAGACATAATGTACAGACCTATTATATTAGGGAATGACATCGCCAAAATCATCATATCGGAAAAATCAAGTACGGCCCCCAAACTTACCGATGCTCCAACCACAACGAATATCAGAAACAGCATCTTGTATAGCATTTCGGAGCGCTTGCTCTTTCCAAACAAATACGTCCACGCCCTCATTCCGTAATACGACCATGAGATCATGGTGGAAAATGCGAAAAGGAACACGGCTACTGCCAACACATAAGGGAACCAAGATATTTGACTTCCAAATGCATCAGAGGTCAGTTGCGCCCCTGCCATACCTTCAACTTCGTGCATTCCTGTAAAAATTAGCACCAAAGCTGTTAGGGTACATACTACAACGGTATCAATAAAAGGCTCTAACAATGCCACAAATCCTTCAGATGGGGGATGGTTTGTTTTTGCAGTACTGTGGGCAATGGCCGCCGAACCAACTCCTGCTTCATTTGAAAATGCCGCACGCTGAAATCCAATGACCAAAACTCCTAAAATACCCCCTTTTAATGCGGAAGGACTAAAAGCTCCGTCAACAATTGCCGAAAATGCAGGTCCTATGTTCTGTATGTTCATAATGATTACGGCCAACGCTGCTAAAATATAAATGGAAGCCATAATGGGCACTACTTTTCCGGTTACCCTTGCAATACTATTTATTCCTCCAATAATAACAACCCCTACAAGAATTGCGGTAACCACCCCAAACCAAAAACCGTTACCCGCCAGCGCTGGAAATTGTCCTGCCAATTGCTCAAAAGATTGATTGGCCTGGAACATGTTCCCACCACCAAAAGAAGCGCCAATGGCAAGTACGGCAAAAAGACCGGCCAACACCTTTCCAAAACCTTTCAGGTTACGTTTTTCAAGTCCGTAACGGAGATAGTTCATAGGACCTCCAAATACTCTACCGTCTGGTAATATATCACGATATTTTACGCCCAGAGTACACTCAACAAATTTTGAAGACATACCTAACAATCCACATACAATCATCCAAAAAGTAGCTCCTGCCCCACCCAAGGAAACGGCTACGGCCACACCTGCTATATTTCCAAGTCCAACAGTACCAGAAACCGCTGTTGCCAAAGCTTGAAAGTGGGTTACCTGACCTGGTGCATTTGGGTCATCGTATTTCCCTTTTGCCAAATCAAGGGAGTGCTTAAACCCTCTAATGTTGATAAAGCCCATTCTAAGGGTAAAAAACAGCGCACCAAAAACCAACCAAATCACTATGAAAGGAATTCCCTTAACAATGGGGTCACCGTTGGGGTGAATCATAGCTATAGGCTCATCATATTTTATTTCAGCAAAATAATGGGCCCCTTGTTCTATAACATGTTCTGGGTTTTCAGAGTTGAAGATTACTTTTCCTTCATCTGTCTTATGTATCAATTTACCTTTGGCATTAGCCTTGATGGTAATATCTCCTCCTTTGTCACTGGTAATGATAGCAATGTCATCTCCGACAGCCACACTTTGTCCTTCTCCCTTTAACCATTGTTTTACCACAAACCGGTCTTGGGTTTCATTGCTCCAATCAGGAATGCCAATAAGTTTGACATCTGCATAGGCCACAGGGTCATAAATACCGATTGCTGCAAAAGGATCCCAAAACAAAACAGCCCCCAAAGCGCTTACAGCGGGGGTCATTGTTCCATTGAATACTTCTGTAATGGACTCTGTTTCAACCTCAAACTCTTTGGTAACAGAATTTCCGGCCGCATCAGTGACCACAACGCTGTACGGAATTCCCTCAACCAAACCTTGGGCCCTTTTGGAAGTAAGGGGAGTACTTTGATTGCTCCACTTATAGGAATAGGGCTCTACTCCACCTTCCACGGAAAGCTCAATAGCTCCATCATTGATATTATTGGATACATTATACGTTTTGCCCTCTACAGTCAATTCCTGTGCATAACCCAAAGTCAGTGATACAAAGGCCAAAAAGGAAAGAAAATATTTCATATATCGGTATTAGTTAGTTATGGAAGTCGGCAATATCCAAAAAAAAAATAACGCTATCAAATTTTACAATTTTTTAACTAGCCTATTTGGAACATTTCATTGAGTTTACGTATTTGTTCCGGTCTGCCCAAAACAATGACCTTCCCCTTGGGTTCCAGTTTGAGGTCTGCCTCTGGGTTGATGATGTATGTACCATCGGGATCAATATAACCGATTATGGTGCATCCTGTTTTTCTTCGAAGGTCCAAATCACGAATTGAATTACAGTCCATCTGATTGGAAAAATCCTCAATTTCCACCTCTTCCAAATTGGTTGTATGTTCTCCTTCCACAGAAAGCTTGTCCATAAACGTGATCAAATCGGGCATGACCACCAAGGATGCCATATGGTCCCCACCAATCTTATCGGGCATAATCACTTTGTTGGCTCCCGCAAACTGGAGTTTTTTCAAGGAAGTAACCTGGGATGCCCTACTTATAATGAATAGGTCTCTGTTCAACTGGCGTGCAGAAAGTACAATAAACAGGTTGGCTGCATCATCGGGCACGGCCGTGATCA
This sequence comes from Flagellimonas marina, assembly GCF_042651185.1. Taxonomy (NCBI): domain Bacteria; kingdom Pseudomonadati; phylum Bacteroidota; class Flavobacteriia; order Flavobacteriales; family Flavobacteriaceae; genus Flagellimonas; species Flagellimonas marina. Next base: position 105,433 of record NZ_JBHSCL010000013.1, read on the forward strand.
AATATTGGGCACGCTCAATACCAGCCTCTAACAATACATCATCCTCATTGGCATCCCCTTCCACAAACAATACCTCCTCTGCATATCGCTCAATAATTTCTTTATCCTTTTCTATGACGACAAAGGGTTTTTTATAGGCCATTAATTTATCCGCGGCCTGCATGCCATTTCTACCAAAACCACAGACCACCACATGATTTGTTAGGTTATCTATCTCTTTTTTCACTCTCTTCTTTTTTAATGCTTCAATTGAGTTTCTCGCTAAAATGTACTCCGTAACCACAGATATGGCAAAACCAAAGATGAACACACTGGTTACTATTAAAAATACGGTAAATATCTTTGCTTCGGCATCTAAGGGCCTTACTTCGGAAAAACCAACGGTAGTAACCGTGATAATGGTCATATAGAAGGCTTCAATCCATGTGTAATCCGCCAGTAGTTTATATCCTATCACCCCAAATGAAAGTACCAACACCATCAAGGAAAGAGCCAGCACTATTTTGGAACGAAAGAGTCTGATCATAATTAAAGGTCAAATACAGAAGTTCGTTTGGTGTAGATCAAATCCTTGATCCGCAACCAAAATGCGATAAAAAGATAAAGGGCGAATCCAAAGCCGAGGGTAACAAAAGTCAAATAGATGAATGTAATACGAACCACCCTGGCGCGTATACCCAAACGTTCTGCAATACGCCTACAGACCTCAAAGCCCCTCTTTTGGAAATAATATAAGGTGTCGTAGAACAAAGCCATGCCTAAAATTATGTATTTCTATTCAATAAATGCGTACCCAAGGCACAGCGCAAACATTTATTTTTAGAACAATATTGGGTATGGAGTTGAATTTTGGCCTGACTTTCCATGGCATTCTTGGTTTTGGACCCCAAATTTTCAAAGCCTTTAATAATCGAATTCTGCTCTTTCTTTATTTCCGATATCAAGGAAATTAAATCATCGTTCCAGTCTAAACCCACACGTCTTGAATAGCAAAATTTTAAGGGAACAATGGTATTGATGACCAATAAATCCATAAAACTTTTAGAGAGTTTCTTTTTGCTTTTTTTTGACTTCTTACCAAAGGTAAAATGGTCGTTCCAATAGAAACTTGAAGCGATGTCAAAAATTGAATAGATTTCCTCAAGAACATCAACTTCCATCAATTGGGCAAAAAGGCTCTGCTTTTTTCTATACAACTGGGCCAGTTGTGAAATCCTGATTGTGGGAAAATTGGGTGGTCGAAGTCCAAAAAACTCAGGCTTGGATAAAGCTGGCAACAAATCGAACTTTCTACTGAGATATTGGTATTCTTTTTGAAGCCTTAAAAAATAATGATCGGTGCAATCGTCCACCTCCAATAGCCCAAAATGACCGAACAATAGGCTTTCCAAATCTTCTAGTGAACCGCTTACCTTTCGGATAATGGAATATTCCAATTGCAAGGCCCTGTCCAAAAAGAAATCGCCATTGACCTTAGAACCAAAATTTTTCGCCAGAAGTGCGAACAGCACCCCCTCCCAATCGTTCTTCGACTTTTTGAGCAACACTTCTATACGTTTGCTCTTTTCTTCCAACCGTTCAATGTACAGCCTGTGCAACCAGTGTTCCACCAAAAAAGAATCCATTTGGGCAAAATCTTTTTCACAGTTGATGAACTTGGGTTTGGACTTTTCAAATAAATTTTGGTAGCGCTCCAACAATTCTTTGGAAACATAATCTTTAAGTTCCAGCGTGGGTATCAACGACCCATCCTTACGGAAAACGGCAATATCATCTTCCCAGACCACATGTAGAATTACATTATCATAATTGGAATCGGTCTGATGATGGTGTGCATACCAATCCGATGATTTCAGATGAATTTCCACATTGCCCACCCAGATTTGAGCATCAATTGCTATTTGGGCATTGAAAAAATCTGGACCTGAATACTGATTTGGGACTCCCGGGGCCTTAATGGTTATGGCTTCGTTGGCAGTTGAGGTAAGTTGTCTTCCATGAAGCTTTTTTTGCCCCCAAATAAAATGGAGCAAGTCTTCCTTCATAGGGCCAATATAGGAAATTGACTACCAATTTCCAGCATAGGTTAGCGAATCTCCCGAACTTTCCTTCAAAAAATTATATTTAATACGGTTGATTTGCCTAATGTGGAGGTAATCGTGCGCCAACCAATTGAATAAAAAGGAGCGAGCAGACATGGTACCTAACTCGGGATGGTATAACGAATTTTCCCAAGCGAGGTCTGCAGTGGTCTTCAACCAAGCTATGGAGATTTGCCTTTCCTTATCAAATTGTTCTACTTTTTTCTCAAAATCCTGACCATTGTAATCCCGTTTTTTCACCCAACCAACGGGATCAATGGAGGCAAGGGGTGTCTCAGGATGCTGAAGTGTATGGCCCACCCTGGTTCTAAAATCTTCTTTTTCCTCATCCACCAAATGGCAGATAATTTCCAACAAGGACCAGTCTTTTGGATTGGCTTTCCAATGAATAAGGTTTTGGGGCATATCGGTCAAAGTTTCCGTAAAAACCTTTCGGTTTCGTTCCAATTCTGCTATGACCGATTCCAATTCCATGTCTTATTCAGCAATTTCCCCTTCCCAGTTCATAAAGCCACCTTCAAGATTATAGGCATTTTCAATACCGATGCTGTTCATGATGGCACACGCCTGTCCACTTCGATTGCCGGAACGGCAATACACATAGTAATTTTTGGACTTATCCAACTTTTCCAGTTCATCAACGAACTCCTGTCCTAAATAGATATCGATGTTGATGGCTCCCGGAATGTATCCTTCCTCAACTTCATCTTCAGTGCGCACGTCTAAAATGACAGCGTTGTCATCGTTTTCCAGTTGTTCTGCCCACTCTTCTTGTGATAAATCTGACATTTTATAACATTTAAGTCTTGCAAAAATAAAAATCCGGGAGATTACCCCGGATTTTTAATCAATTAATTTGTGATATTCTTTATACCTTAATGTTGCATCCAATGGCCCGGGTGGTCTTCACCTCAATTTCTTGTCCTGCCAACATGGCATCAACGGCATCTTCAACAAAAGTGTCCTCAACCTTTGAGGCATCTTGATAATTATCGTCTATAGCTCCTATATACTTTACAATATTGCCCTCTGCGGTTTTCTCCAACAAATACACATGAGGTGTTCTTGTAGCTCCATATTGCGGAAATATTTTCTGACCTTCATCCAAAAGATAAGGGAACGTAAATCCTTTTTCCGCTGCGCGTTGTTTCATTTTTTCAAAACTGTCCCCAGCCTGTATATCTGAGTTATTGGGGTTGATAGCGATAACAGGCACGCCTTTGGGCTTGTACGTTTTATCCAAGGCAATGATCCTATCTTCATAGGCTACAGCATACGGGCAAGTATTACAGGTAAAAATGATCAAAAAGCCCTTTGCATCTTTATAGTCTGTAAGCGAGACCATTTTCCCATCAATGTTCTTAAGGGAAAAGTCTGTGGCGGTGTCGCCAATTTTGTAACCATCAACCATTGGGTCCGGTGTTAAGGTAAAAGCACCCAAGGAAAGTATCAAAACAAGTAGTCCAAAAATTTTCAGTGTTTTCATTTGGTGTCAGTTTAAAAATTTGTTCAACTCGGTGTTCAATTCTTCGTAGGTAAATCCGCGTTCGTAAAAGCTTCGCTTATTTTTATTATATATTAAGGTAGCAGGTATGCCCCCACTCCATTCTTGGTCCACCTTGGGAATCCAGTCATTTTGTTTGGGATCGTCCAAAATGACTACCTCAGATTTTATCCCCTTATTATCCACAAAAGGTTCCAATCGAGATTTCCACATGCTTGGCATATCCAAACTCACCAAAATAACCTCCACATTATCTTTCCGTTCTGCATTTACTTTTTCAAAATAGGGAAGCTCGGCAATGCAAGGCTTGCACCAGGTGGCCCAAAAATTAATGATGTAGGTTTTATTGCCTTCTTTATGCAGCAACGGCTCTAAACCCGCAAAATCATATACAGGGAATTTAACTTCCTCTTCAATTGCAGATTCATTCTGAGCTACCTGCGTTTCATCGGAGAGTTCTTCAGTTGTTTTTTTCTTTTCCTTGTTCCCACAACCAAACACCAAAAAAAGGGCTATCATCCCAAGAGAAAGTAAGTTCTTCATTTTCTGAATTTTACTCTTTAAAAATACGCAATGGGGATGGCTTCATTTTCCTTTTAACAAAATTTTATCTGTTAAAAATTAGGATTCTTGGTCATAAAAATAATACATTTGTATATACAAATATTGTTTATACATGAATGTCGAGGAAATTATAAAGACTTCAAAGAAGATACCGTTGGAAAGCAGGACCCTGATTCATATTACTTTGGTACACAATATGATTTATGAAATGGCCGGAAATGCGCTAAAACCATTTGAAGTTTCTATGCAACAGTTCAATGTACTTCGCATTCTACGGGGACAAAAAGGGAAACCTGCAAATCTGTCTACATTAAACGAACGGATGGTCACAAAAATGAGTAACACCACCCGATTGGTAGACAAACTTTTGGCGAAGGGATATGTTGACCGCAGTGTATGCCCATCAAACCGACGCAAAGTGGAAATCGTAATCACAGAAAAAGGCTCAGAAGCCTTGGCCAAAATGGACAAGGTAGTTGCCGAAACCGAGAATAATATCGTTAGAAATTTTAGCCTAAAAGAACTAGAAAATCTAAACCAGTTACTGGATAAATTTTAAAAGAAGAATGAACAACGTATTAGAAAATAGAACCTGGCGTTATGCCACCAAAAAATTCGATAGCACCAAAAAGGTGTCAGATGAAGATTTGGAAACCTTGCTGGAGGCGACGCGATTAAGTGCTTCATCCTACGGATTGCAACCTTATCATTTAATGGTGATATCGGACCAAAAAGTAAAAGAACAGCTTAAACCCGTATCATGGAACCAGTCGCAAATTACAGATGCTTCACACATCATAGTTTTTGCAAATACCACCAATTTTGGTGAGGAACTGGTCGACGGTTTCCTTAAAAACACCAGCAAAACTCGAAATATTCCTACCGAAACACTCAAGGGATATGGCGATTTTATGAAATCGAAATTATTGGGCCTTCCCGTTGAAACCAAGAGCAATTGGGCAGCAAGACAAGTTTACATTGCCTTTGGGAACATGATGCAAGCCGCCGCAGAATTAAAAATAGACTCTTGCCCCATGGAAGGGTTTGAATCGGAAGAATACAATAAAATACTTGGGTTACCGGAAAAAAACCTTACCGCCACGGTAGTGCTGGCCATAGGATATAGATCTGAAGAAGATGCTACGCAACACCTGCCCAAGGTTAGAAAATCAACAGAAGAATTAATTACATATATATAAAGTAATCATTAACCCTAAAAACAGAAATTAACAAATTATGAAAAAGAGAGTTTTAAGTTTGGTATTGACCACCGTAGTAGGTGCATCATCAATCGCTAACACAGCCGAAAAAGAGACCAAGGAAGTAAAGGCCGAAGAAAGTCAAGTAACTTGGAAAGCCTATAAATTTGGTGGTTCACACACTGGAACCGTAACATTGAAATCCGGGGCATTGGAATTTGACGGGGAAAAATTGATTGGTGGCGAGTTTGTAGTGGACATGTCTTCCATAAACACCACTGATTTGGAAGGCGATTACAAAAACAAACTGGATGGCCACCTCAATTCAGAGGATTTCTTCGCAACGGAGGCCAACCCAACATCAACCTTGGTTTTCACCAAAGTAAAGTCCACCGGCAAAAATAGCTATGAAGTAACTGGAGACCTTACCATTAAAGGGATTACCAAGCCCGTAACTTTTGATGTTTCCGTTTATGGAAACAAAGCCACCGCAACTTTGAAAGTTGACCGAACTAAATACGACATAAAGTATAGTTCTGGTATCATCGGTACGGCCAAAGACAAATTGATTTATGATGAATTTGATTTGGTAGTTGACTTGCAGATGTAATCAGGCTCATGTTAAGTGTTTGGAAATCCCGTTCGAGAAATTCTTGGACGGGATTTCTAATTTTAAAACAAATGTTTGTTTGCTGGTTAAATTTTCCTTTCTATATTTGACACAATGAATAACAGAACAGTAAATACTTGGTGGTGGAACAACTTACTTCGAAAGTCGTGAGCTAAGTCCCCATTATAACCATACAAGAGGCTTGTCATCACGACAAGCCTTTTTTAATTTATAGCATTAAAAATGAGTTATACACTAAATACGTATTACAAAAAAATCCTTGCAGACACCATCACTCCGGTGAGTGTTTATCTAAAGATAAGGGACCAATTTCCCAACAGCATCCTTTTGGAAAGCAGTGATTACCACGCCAACGATAACAGCTTTTCGTATATCTGCTGCAACCCCATTGCCTATATTAAAGTCGAGAACGAAATCATCACCCAACGATTTCCTGATGGTAAAAAAGAAGTGACTGAAATTACCCCAGAAACTGATGTCACTGATGTCATCCATAACTTCGGAAAGCAGTTTTCAGTGAGCCAAAATGGATTCAAATTCATTTACAATGGCCTTTTTGGGTATATGGCCTACGATGCGGTCCGCTACTTTGAGGATGTGGAGATTTCAAAAAAAGACAATTCCGTTAGCGTCCCAGATATTTATTACGCAGTGTATCAGAACATCATCGCCATCAACCACTTTAAGAACGAAGCTTATTTGTTTGCCCATTGTTACAATTCTGAAAGTAATGTGGATGAAATTGAGCAACTGTTCAACGTTCGAAATTTTGCTTCCTACAATTTTTCAAGGGAAGGCAAACCGCAATCCAATTTAAAGGATGAGGATTACAAAGAGCATGTGGAACTGGCCAAAAAACATTGCAAAAGAGGTGATGTTTTTCAATTGGTATTATCCCGAAGATTCACCCAAAAATTCAAAGGGGATGAATTTAATGTGTATCGCGCACTGCGTTCCATTAACCCCTCCCCGTACCTCTTCTATTTTGATTATGGAAACTTTAAAATATTTGGTAGCTCACCCGAAGCTCAACTCATTGTAAAAGAAGGCAAGGCTGAAATCCACCCCATTGCCGGCACCTACAAACGAACCGGAAATGATGAAAAAGATGCAGAACTGGCCAAAAAACTGGCCCAGGACGATAAAGAGAACAGCGAGCATGTGATGTTGGTGGACCTGGCCCGAAATGACCTTAGCAGAAATGGAAATACCGTCAATGTGGAAACCTATCGAGAAGTGCAGTATTTCTCACATGTCATTCACTTGGTTTCCAAGGTAACCGGACAAAAGAAAAAGGACATCACCACCATGAAGGTCGTGGCCGATACCTTCCCTGCGGGAACTTTGAGCGGCGCTCCAAAGCACATGGCCATGCAACTCATTGAAAAGTATGAAAAAACAAGTCGTTCCTATTACGGTGGAGCCATTGGGTTTATGGATTTTGAGGGCAACTTTAATCACGCTATTATGATCCGCACCTTTTTGAGCAAAAACCATGAACTATATTACCAAGCCGGTGCAGGATTGGTGTCTGCCTCCAATCCAGAAGACGAATTACAGGAAACCTATAACAAACTCGGCGCATTGAACAAAGCCTTGGAAATTGCTGAAACAATCTAACCATGGGAAGAAAGATTTTAATGATAGACAATTACGATAGTTTCACCTACAACTTGGTGCATTATCTGGAGGATTTGGATTGTGAGGTCACCGTAAAGCGAAACGACCAACTCACACTGGACGAAGTTGAGCCGTTTGAAAATATTGTGCTTTCTCCAGGGCCAGGAATTCCTGATGAAGCGGGATTGCTCAAGGAAATCATCAAGAAATATGCACCCACCAAACGTATTTTTGGTGTGTGTTTGGGATTACAGGCCATCGGTGAGGTGTTTGGTGGCACATTGGTAAACCTAGACCAAGTGTACCATGGCGTGGATACCGAAATTACGGTGACCAAGGAAGACCCTATTTTCAAAGGATTGTCCAAAACACTTCAAGTGGGAAGGTACCATTCTTGGGTCGTGGATACCGATGTACCTGAGGAGTTGGAAGTCACTTCGGTGGATGAAAATGGACAAATCATGTCACTTCGGCACAAAACCTACGATGTGACCGCGGTTCAATTTCACCCAGAATCTGTGCTGACACCCGAAGGAAAACAAATGTTGAAGAATTGGTTGGATAGCAAATAGATTTGAGATATGAGGTTTCAGTAGTGAGAAACTTCTCAATACTCACTACTAACATCTAAATACTATAAGAATGAAAGACACATTAAATAAACTTATAAATCACGAGATACTGCCCAAGGAAGAGGCCAAGCAGATTTTGGTGAACATTGCCAAAGGCGATTACAATCCCTCACAAATTGCGGCTTTCCTAACCGTATACATGATGCGTAGCATTACCATTGAGGAACTGGAAGGGTTTAGGGATGCATTGTTGGAACTCTGTCTTGCAGTAGACTTGTCCGAATATGACCCCATAGACCTGTGCGGAACTGGTGGTGATGGCAAGGACACCTTCAACATTTCAACCTTGGCGTCTTTTGTAACGGCCGGGGCTGGTGTGAAAGTCACCAAGCACGGAAATTATGGGGTTTCCTCCAAATGTGGAAGTAGCAATGTGATGGAATTTTTGGGCATCAAATTCAGTAATGAGGCTGATTTTCTGAAAAAGTCAATCGATGAAGCAGGAATCTGTGTGCTGCATGCCCCTTTATTCCACCCTGCCATGAAGAATGTGGGGCCCATCCGAAGAGAACTGGCCGTAAAGACCTTTTTCAATATGCTGGGACCTATGGTAAACCCTGCTTTCCCAAAAAACCAGATGGTAGGCGTGTTTAATTTGGAACTAGCCAGAATGTATGGCTACCTCTATCAAAATACCGATAAGAAATTTACTGTATTGCATGCTTTGGATGGCTATGATGAGATTTCGTTGACCGGGGATACCAAGACCATTTCCAACAATTCAGAAAGCATGTTGGCCCCTTCTGATTTTGGGGTTGCCAAGATTTCACAAGACGAAATCACCGGCGGTGAGGATATTGCAGCATCGGCTCAGATATTTTTGGACGTATTGCATGGAAAAGGCACCGAAGCCCAAAACAATGTGGTCTGCGCCAATGCCGGGATTGCCATTGCCACGGTAGAAGGCTTGACCCCAAAAGCAGGTTTTGAAAAGGCTAAGGAGTCTTTGTTGAGGGGAAAAGGATTGGGGGCGTTGAAGAAGTTGCAGGAATTGAGTAAAAACTAGCTGTCATGTCGAACGAATGTGAGACATCTCTACAAAAAAGATTTCTCAATCGCTACGCTCATGTCGAAATGACAAATAAAAGAAATGAATATACTAGACAAAATAGTAGCCGATAAACGCAAAGAGGTTGATTTGAAAAAATCACTCATCACCATACCCCAATTGGAGCAATCTGTGATGATGGAACGTACCTCTATCTCTTTGGCTGAAGAACTAAAAAATAGCACTACCGGAATCATTGCGGAGCATAAACGGCGTTCACCGTCCAAATCGATTATCAACCAAAGCTTGAATGTGCAGGATGTAGCCAAAGGTTATGCAAGGGCAGGCGTTTGTGGTATGTCGGTTTTGACTGATGGTAAATATTTTGGAGGTTCTTTAGATGATTTGATTTTAGCACGTGCCGCGGTAAATATTCCTTTGCTGCGCAAAGAATTTATCATCGACGAATACCAAATTGTGGAGGCGAGAGCCTATGGTGCCGATGTAATTTTGTTAATCGCCGCCATTTTATCTCGAGAAGAAATCAAAACCCTGTCAGAAACCGCCAAGAGTTTGGGATTGGATGTCCTTTTGGAAGTCCATAATGAAGAGGAATTGCAAAAATCCATCATGCCCAGTTTGGATATGCTCGGTGTGAACAATCGCAACTTAAAAACCTTTGAGGTGAACTTGGAAACCAGCAAATCCCTTTCAGAGCAGATTCCAGATGATTTTGTAAAGGTTTCTGAGAGTGGCATTAGTTCCATTGAGGCGATACAAGAACTCAAACCCTACGGGTATCAAGGTTTTTTGATTGGCGAGAATTTTATGAAGACGGATGATCCTGGAAAGAATGCGAAAGAATTTATTAATGAATTAAAAAAATAATGTCATTTCGAACTGTCAGATTGAGCGCAGTCGAAATCAAAGTGAGAAATCTAATATGAGATTCCTCAATCGTCCCGAAAAATTTCGGGACTCATTTCGGAATGACAAAAAGAGAAATATGAAACTGAAGATCTGCGGTATGCACCATAATCCCACCGACGTTGCCCAATTGCAACCCGATTATTTGGGCTTTATTTTTTGGGAACCTTCCTCGCGTTATTTTAAGGGAGTCATGCCCCAATTGCCCAAATCCATTAAAAAAGTGGGGGTGTTTGTGGATGCTACCGTGGAAGAGGTGTTGGAAAAAGTGGCGCAGTATCATTTGGATACGGTGCAACTGCATGGAAAGGAAAGTCCTGAATATTGCCTTGAATTAAAGGAAAACTTTCTGTCATTTCGAGCGCAGTCGAGAAAAAAGAAAGTTGTTCCCCTTGATGGGGTCTCGACTACGCTCGACCTGACAAATTTGGAAATCATCAAAGTATTTTCCATAAAGGACGATTTTGATTTTTCCGTTTTAAAGGACTATGAAAATGTTTGCGATTTCTTCCTTTTTGACACCAAAGGAAAACTCCCTGGAGGGAATGGCTACACCTTCGATTGGAGCATTTTGGAAAACTATGCATCCACCAAACCCTTCTTTTTAAGTGGCGGTATTGGCTTGGAATCCCTTGAAAAATTGAAAGAATTTATAAAAAGTCCAGCATCAAAATACTGTTATGCCATTGATGTGAACAGTAGATTTGAGACCGAGCCTGGACTAAAAAACATAAAACAGTTGAAAGTGTTTCAAGAATCACTTTCTGAATTTTAATCAAATAAAAACAACCAATTGCCCAAAAAAGGTAATTGAGAATTGATAACTGATAATTGTAAATTGATATGAGCTATCACGCTGATGAAAAAGGCTATTATGGTGAGTTTGGTGGGGCATTTATTCCAGAAATGCTTTATCCCAACTGTGAGGAGCTTAGGCAGAACTACATCCGAATCATGGCGGAGCCTTCTTTTCAAGAAGAGTTTCATCAATTGTTGAAGGATTATGTAGGCCGACCTACCCCACTCTACTTTGCCCAACGGCTTTCTGAAAAATACAACACCAAAATCTATCTGAAACGAGAAGATTTGTGTCATACCGGGGCCCATAAGGTCAATAACACCATCGGACAGATTTTGATGGCGAAAAAGCTGGGGAAACACCGAATTATAGCTGAGACGGGGGCAGGTCAACATGGAGTGGCCACCGCAACCGTTTGTGCCCTCATGGGCATTGAATGTGTGGTCTACATGGGTGAAATTGACATCGCCCGCCAAGCGCCCAATGTAGCCCGGATGAAAATGTTGGGTGCCGAAGTACGGCCTGCTAAATCTGGAAGTAGAACTTTGAAAGATGCCACCAACGAGGCCATTCGTGATTGGATCAATAATCCTGTGGACACTCATTATATTATTGGTTCCGTGGTTGGACCGCACCCGTATCCCGATATGGTAGCGCGATTTCAATCGGTGATTTCAGAAGAAATCAAGTCCCAACTTCTTGAAAAAGAAGGTCGGGAAAACCCAGATTATGTAGTAGCCTGTGTTGGAGGAGGAAGTAATGCCGCGGGAGCTTACTATCACTTTTTGGATACTCCCGAAGTGGGAATTATTGCTGTTGAAGCGGCAGGAAAAGGAATTCATACGGGAGAAAGTGCTGCCACTTCAGTTTTGGGTAAAGTGGGAATTATCCACGGCAGCAAAACCTTATTGATGCAGACTCAAGATGGACAGATTACGGAGCCGTATTCCATTTCCGCTGGGTTGGATTATCCCGGGGTTGGCCCATTGCACGCACATTTATACAAATCTGGAAGAGGAGAATTCATTTCCATTACCGATGACGATGCTATGACTGCTGGGTTAGGCCTGTGTCAGTTGGAGGGAATTATACCCGCTATTGAATCATCGCATGCCTTAGCCATTTTTGAGGATAGAAAGTTTAATGAAGAGGATGTGGTTGTAGTGAACCTATCCGGTCGGGGCGATAAGGATTTACAGAATTACATTGACTATTTTAAATTATAAATGTCCCCTTGAGGGGACTTTAGGGGTGTTTTTACAATCCCATATCTAACAATAAAAAGATTCCGAAACAAGTTCGGAATGACGATACTGAGATATGAACAGAATCAAACAAAAACTACAAGAGGATGGAAAACTCCTCTCTATATATTTTACTGCCGGGTATCCCCAATTAAACGATACAGTGAAAATTATTCAAGATTTGGAAAAAAGTGGGGTTGACTTCATTGAAGTCGGCCTCCCCTTTAGCGACCCACTTGCGGACGGCCCTACCATTCAGGAAAGTTCTACAGCTGCCCTAAAAAATGGCATGCATACCGAACTGCTTTTTGAACAATTAAAGGACATTCGGAAGACCGTTTCCATTCCCTTAATCTTGATGGGCTATTTTAATCCTGTGCTTCAATATGGCGTTGAGAAATTTTGTCAAAAATGTCAGGAAATCGGTATTGATGGACTTATTCTTCCAGATTTGCCTCTGGATGTGTATCAAGGTGAATACGAATCTATCTTTAAGAAATATGGTCTCATCAATGTATTTTTGATTACTCCACAGACTTCCGAAAATCGTATCAGGACTATTGATGCCGCTTCGGAAGGCTTTATTTACATGGTGAGTTCCGCAAGTACGACGGGAACCAAAGAAGGTTTCGGAGATGAACAAGCGGCCTATTTTGAACGTATTGCAGCCATGAATCTCAATAATCCCCAGATTGTTGGCTTTGGCATTAGCAATGCGCAAACATTTCAGCAGGCCACTGAAAAAGCAAAAGGAGCCATCATTGGTTCAGCATTCATTAAACACCTAACTCAAAATGGTGTTAATGGTATTGGCGATTTTGTGAATCAAATTCGTTAATTTTCAGACTCAAAAACTGAACTCAAACGATGAGAAAAATTGTCTTTTTAATATCCCTGCTGGTGGCCATTTCGGTATCAGCACAAGATGACATGGCCATTAAGTCGCAAGTTGCCGCAGCCATAACAGAATTAAGGGAATTTATTGCCATACCCAATGATGCCCTTAATGCCGATGACATTGATGACAATGTCCTATGGTTGAAACGAAAGTTTGGGGAACGTGGGTTTAACACGGCCATTCTGGAAACGGAAAACATGCCACTCTTTTTTGCGGCACTTCCAGTTGATGATGCCAAACCAACCCTACTGCTCTATATGCATTTTGATGGTCAGTCCGTGGATCCTTCTAAATGGGACCAGCCCAATCCGTATGAAGTGGTATTGAAAGCTCCAGAAGGTGATGGCTTTAAAACTATTTCTTTTGATGAACTCAATGATGACATCAATTATGATTGGCGTTTATTCGGTCGTTCCACTTCAGATGATAAATCACCGATAATTATGCTGCTGAATACCATTGACCTTTTGAAAAAAGAAGGGAAAGAAATTCCATTCAATGTAAAGGTCATTTTGGATGGCGAGGAGGAAAAAAGTAGTAAACCGTTGCCCAAAGCGGTAAAGCAGTACCGTGAGCTGTTGGAGGCCGACTTTTTGGTCATCGCCGATGGCCCTGTACATCCTTCTGGCGACCCAACCGTTGTTTATGGTTGCAGGGGAATCACAACCTTGACCCTTACCACTTACGGACCCGTAAAGCCACAACACAGTGGACATTACGGCAATTATGCACCCAATCCAGGTTTTCAATTGGCCCAATTGCTTGCCAGCATGAAAGATTCCGATGGCAAAGTAACTATTCCAGGGTATTATGATGGCATTTCCATTAATGATACTACCAAAGATGTTTTAAAAAGCGTTCCTGATAGTGATGCCGAGATTTCAGATAAACTTCAGTTTAAATCTGCCGAAAAAGTGGGTGGGTTTTATCAGGAAGCGTTGCAATATCCTTCCCTGAACATTCGTGGTTTGGGTTCTGGCTGGATAGGTGACAAAGCCCGGACCATTGTTCCTGAAAGCGCCACAGCGGAATTGGACCTTCGCTTGGTGGTTGAAACCGATGGCAATCGACTTAAAAAATTGGTGAAAGACCATATTACCAAACAAGGGTATACCCTATTTGACCATGTGCCTTCCAAAGAGGAACGCATGGCTCATGATAAAGTGGTAACCGTCACCGAGGGGAGCGTTACCGATGCCTTCCGAACTGATTTGGATAATCCCTACGGGCAGTTTTTGGTGAATACACTGCAGAGCAGTTTTGGAAAAGATGTGATTCAAATCCGAACTACTGGAGGTACTGTACCCATTGCCCCTTTTATCAATGAATTGAAGATTCCTGCTTTTATTGTTCCCATGGTGAATCCTGATAATAATCAGCATAGCCCAAACGAAAATCTTAGAATTGGACAGTTAGCTTATGGAATCAAAGCGTTTTATGGGATGTTGACTTCTGAACTGAACTAAAAAAACTCCCGATATTGCATTACCCTGAAATCAACCGTATTGAAATCAGGGTTTTTTCTTTTAAGGTCTTTGTACAGTTGTAAGCTTCCTACGGCACGGTTGGCCGCACCCGAGGGAGCTGTTAGAGAAACGGTTTTGATGGTTCTCGACTGCCTTCCCATCCGGCTGGCGGGCGCTTGAACTGACATATCATTTGATTTCAGCGGTAATTCAAACTCATGTATTCTTGGCACCTCATCTGATATCACTTTCAATTTCAAATTGCGCTGTTTCAATTGCCTTCTGAAAAAATACTCGGGTCCATTTTTACTGTTCCCGCCAGTGAACAACAACGTATTTATGTTTGGATAGTCTTGAAGATAACCCACTAAATCCCTGAGCACCACATTCTGCATTCCCAAATCCGAAGCATCAATCTTTTTACGCTCGGCACTGTGCACAATATCACAAACTCCTATTTTTTGCTTTCGCAAAAAGTGCTCTCGTTGAGCTATTGCTTCAGCTGTATTCTCAAATTTCAGTTTTAAATCAAAAATACGGTCTAAAATGGGCCACAGCATACCATTACAACTTCCATAACAGAAATCCACATCTTCAGCTTTCAACTCACCCGTGGTGAACCGAGGTGGAGGTAACGTACCCACAATTAGTTTTGTGGCCTCTGGAAATAAGAAGGGCTCGTAGGGATGTGTATGCTGAAATGGTTTTGAATTCAAAGTCAAAAACTGAAGATTTTAAAATTTGAAGTCATTGCCAAAATTAGATGCTACAATCC
Organism: Flagellimonas marina; assembly: GCF_042651185.1. Taxonomy (NCBI): domain Bacteria; kingdom Pseudomonadati; phylum Bacteroidota; class Flavobacteriia; order Flavobacteriales; family Flavobacteriaceae; genus Flagellimonas; species Flagellimonas marina. Next base: position 120,782 of record NZ_JBHSCL010000013.1, read on the forward strand.
TTGTGCGACCCTGAAACAAGTTCAGGGTGACGTGTAACTCACAATAATTTTTCTATGCCGAGTTTCTGCTGGCATTGATATTTCCGTAAAGGGAACGGGTCACTATTTTCTCATACAAATCCTTGAATTCTGAATTCTGCGTAATGTGGTACAACGCATTTTGCTGAATGACCAACAACGGTAACACAATCTTTTCCCTGATTTTTACAGATTCGCGGGAAACTGCTTCATCCTCCATAAGTATCTTTAACCCTGAAATCTGCAAGAGCATCTTTTTGGAGAGTTCAAATTCATCATGCAAAATATTCCAAAATTCCCCAAACTCAGGATCCTCTTTCATGTAGCTGGTGAGATTAAAATTGGTTTTGGCCAAGGACATCATACTATTGAGCATCAATGCTTTTAAAAATGGCACCTCTCTGTACAGTTTTTTCACTTCATTGAGCCTGCCCTCATCCTTCAATTTCTGAAGCGCGGTTCCCAAACCAAAATATCCAGGTACGTTTTGCTTCAACTGGCTCCAAGAACCCACAAAGGATATTGCCCTTAAATCGGACAGGGTCAGTTGTGCTTTATTGCCGCGCTTACCTGGTCGACTTCCTATATTGGCCTTTGTGTAATATTTTAGGGTACTCCTATTTTCCAAGTAAGGAATAAATTTCTCGTGTTGTTTTAGGGCATCGTACTTATCAAAACTGAGTTCTGAAAGTTCTTCCATCAACTTGCGCTGGGCTCCTGAAATAACCAATTCCTTTCCAAAGATATTATTACTCAACCCAGCGGTGAGCAACTGTTCCGAGTTGTGCATGAACTGCTCTTTAGTACCGTAGGTACTGGTAATGGTCTGCCCTTGGATGGTCAACTGAATCTCATGGTTGGCCACATCTTTGGTCTGGGCCGCATAGAACCTATGGGTCTTACCTCCTCCTCTTGCTGGCGGTCCTCCTCTACCGTCAAAGAAAATGGCTTTGATTCCATTTTTCTTGCACACTTTGCTCAAGGTTTCCTTGGTTTTGAGAATGGACCAGTTAGCTTTTAGGTAACCTCCGTCCTTGGTACCATCCGAAAAGCCCAACATGATGGTATGGGTCTCATTTCTTCGTTCCAAATGCTTCCGATACGAAGGAATATCAAACAGCGTTTGCATTACTTCTTCTGAAACGTCCATACCCTTCATGGTCTCAAACAACGGAACAATGTCGAAGGTGATGTCCTTTTCATCCCATCCACACCATCTAAACAATCCAAAAACAAACAAAACGGAAAAAATATCCTCAGAGTTACTGATGATATATCGGTTGCAACCATCCTCACCATTCTTTTCCTGAATCTCGCCCAATTGCTTAATGTTGGTAATGGTATCCTTCACAATATCATCCTCAAAATCATCCGCATTTAATGTTATATTTTCTTTCAACAACCATTTGATGAGTTCTTTTTCCTTAAGCTCGGAGATACTTTCTGTAATAGCCCCTTTTTGCTTCAATATGGTTTCCACAACCAATAAGTGCTTGCTATGGTCTTGGCGTATATCCAAAGTGGCAAAATGGGTCTTAAAAATATGAACCTTGTCAATGAACTTATCCAATTCATCCAAATAGAGCTCGTGATAGTTGGTCACCAGCTTTTCTCTCACATCCCGTAAATGCTCAACAATCTCCTCATAGGAAATTGGTGCTTTGGGGTCAAACATGGCATTGTACAGTTTACCGCTCAACGCATTAAGGCCACCTTGCATACCCTTGAAAGTCAATTTCTTGCGAAGACCCTTCAATTCATTGTAATAGCATTTCATCAAGGTCAACCTCAATTCATCAGCCACTTGTTTGGTAATTTCCGATGTGACGAATGGGTTTCCATCGCGATCCCCTCCAGGCCAAAAGCCTAATTTCATGAGGTTATAGTTCTCAAAATCAGCATCCCTAATATTGCTTTTTACATACTGATATAATTCCCCAACTGCATCGTAGTAGGTATTCCGTAGAATGTAAATAATGTTTTTTGCCTCATCCAACGGCGTTGGCTTCTTTGCATTGATCAATGATGTAAGTCCCAATTGCTGAAGCGTAACATCAATGTCGTAAATCCTGTCTTCGTCAATAAGTGAACGTAACTCGGATATAATGTCCAATACAGCTGGAGTGTAAAATTGTGTTGGGTGGGCCGTTAAAACAATTCTGGCACTAAAGGTTGACAACTTTTTAGAAACCTTGTCCCAGTTTTTGGTTCGGTTTACCAACTCAAAATAATCCTTGATGGTCAATGAGCTGCTATATTTCTGAAGTTTTGGAAAAGCAGAGTCCTCAACACTATCATAAAGCACTACTTGGCGCTCCACGTATTGAATAATCCGAAACATAAAATCCAGACGCTCCCTTTCATCTTGAATGTTCACAAAATTGGAAAAGAAGACCTCCAAGATCTCTTTTGGCTCTTTACCTTCCTTAAGACCTTTTTCACATTGATCAAGCAAGAGTGGGATAAGCATACCCACATTCTCAATGTTCTTGTAGGGCAAACTTAAAAATAAGCTGTTGTATATATTGAACTTATTGGTTACCGATTTTTTAAACTCTTCTAATCGTCTGGACTGCTGCATGGGTTTCGGTGTTATATTTTTTTAGATTGAACATCCAAAGATCGGCAGAAAAGCCTAATCTGAGGATTAAATTTGGTTGTATCACAATTTAAGACAAGTGTTCCACAAACCTAACACCTTGTCTTGTTTTTTAAAAGAAGTTTCCCCTAAATCTCGGAGAGAAAATTGCAGAAATTACCGAATGAACACGGGTTGATTTTCCTTTAGGGTATGTTCAGCACTAAACACATATCCGTCATAATCAAACCCTTTAATGTCGTCTAAGCTCTTGGCATTGCTGTCCAAAATGTACCGTACCATGGAACCCCGAGCCTTTTTGGCAAAAAAACTGATTATTTTGAGCTTGTCGTTCTTCCAATCCTTAAAAATTGGTGTTATGACGGGAACTTTGAGTTTTTTTTCATCTATGGCCCCAAAATATTCGTTGCTTGCCAAGTTGACGAACAATTCGTCGTCTTCCAGTTCATCATTTAAATGATCTGTAATTGGTTTTTGCCAAAACTCGTACAAGTTCTTTTTTCGCCCCACTTTTAATTGGGTACCCATTTCTAAACGGTAGGGTTGAATTAAATCCAAGGGCCTTAAAATACCATATAGACCTGAGAGAATGCGAAGGGTGTCCTGTAAATCGCCCAGCTTCTTTTCTGGAATAGTATAGGCATCCAGTCCTTGGTACACATCTCCGTTAAAGGCATATACCGCTGGTCTGGCATTGTCTGTGGTAAATGGCAATGAAAACTGTTGGTTCCGCTCCCAATTCAGCTCGGCCAAATTATCTGAAATGGACATCAACTTGGACAACGCTTTAGGCTTTTTCTTTTTTAGGATGCCATTCAATTTTTCAGATTGTTCCAAAAATTGAGGCTGGGTATATTGAGATGTAGGCAAAGTGGTTTCAAAATCGAGCGACTTGGCCGGTGATACTACAATTTTCATTAGAAACTAATTTTTAGTAAAAATAGCGAGGTTTTTGGTATTGTGCCATGATATGCCAAAGGTGTTTTCAATCTTAAGATTGAAGGAAACTATGATTCGTTGTGTTTGGCGTAGTTCAGCCAGTTTTCAAAGGAAAAATTATCCGTCTGCCGGCAAAGGCAGGTATTGAGAACCAGACTTCTAGTCCAAAACCGATTCTCGATACAAAATTCCTTTAGAATTTCACTCGAATTGACGGTTTGTGGTTCAAAGCTAGAATTTTGGATAATTTACGATGATTCGTTGTGTTTGGCGTATCCACGCCATTTTTCGATACAATTGACCATATCTTCGGGCAGTTCAGAATCAAAACGCATAAACTCGCCTGTCACTGGGTGCTCAAAGCCCAAGGTCTTGGCATGCAGGGCCTGCCTGGGCAAAATTTTGAAGGCATTTTCCACAAACTGTTTGTATTTGGTAAAGGTGGTGCCCTTTAAAATCTTGTCACCCCCATAACGCTCATCATTGAACAAGGTGTGGCCAATATACTTCATGTGCACTCGAATCTGATGGGTTCGTCCGGTTTCCAATCGGCATGAAACCAAGGTCACATAACCCAACCGTTCCAAAACCTTGAAGTGGGTCACGGCCTCTTTTCCTTCCTCACCATCCGGAAAGACCATCATCTGTAATCGATTTTTGGGATTTCGAGCAATATGGCCTTCCACGGAGCCCTCATCTTCCTCCACATTGCCCCAGACCAGAGCGACATATTCGCGCTCACTGCTTTTTTCAAAAAACTGCTGGGCCAAGTGGGTCATGGCCGTTTCGGTTTTGGCAATCACCAAAAGTCCGGAAGTGTCTTTGTCTATTCGATGCACCAAACCGGGTCGCTCCGAGCTATTGTTGGGTAAGTTGTCAAAGTGATAGACAAGGGCATTAATTAAAGTGCCTGAGTAGTTTCCGTGACCGGGATGCACCACCATGCCTGCAGGTTTGTTCACCACCAAGAGAGCGTCATCCTCATACACAATGTTCAATGGAATATTCTCTGGGGTGAGCAAAAACTCATAGGGCGGATGCTCAAACAACACCTTTACCTCATCTCCTGCCTTTACCTTGTAATTTTGTTTTACGATGGACCCGTTCACCCAAATATGACCTTCCTTGGCTGCTTGCTGAATTTTATTCCGGGTGGCATTTTCAATGAAGTTCATCAAAAATTTATCTACCCGCAAAGGCTCTTGCCCTTTTGAGGCTACAAATTTATAGTGCTCAAAAAGTTCATCTTGGGATAGTTCTTGATTTTCAGAATCGTCCATTACTCTTGGGAATCAGCCTGTACGCGTGCACTGCCGGGAATGGTTCCGTTACCACAGATAAGCTCAACTTTTGAAGTTTTGGGCAATTTATCCCCAGGCTTAATGTATTTACCCTTGTGCTTCATATTGTAGACCATATCCTTTCCAAGTTCATCAATATAGGTCACTCGTTCTACCTCTAAACCAACGGCCCGCAACATGGAGGCTGCATTACGCTGGGTCACTTGGATGATATCTGGCACACTTACTTTTTTATAGCCCGATGGGTTCACCGTAAAATAAATTTTTCGGTTGGACTTCACCTTGCTTCCGGCATGGGGATTTTGTTCTAAAATTGAGAATCTGGGATAATCTGGATTGTAGTTGGATGAATCCAACACCTGATACCGAAGTCCAGCTTCTTCCACTGCTGTTCGCATTTCAGATACGGACATTTTAGAGAAATCCGGGACCTCAACAAATTCGCCATGGTTGGTGGTACTCTTTAACCATTGCAGGGCAATAAGGACCAACACCACAACAGCCACAACAGCCAACCCTAGCTGAATGAAGAATGTCTTGCTCTTTAAAAAATTCAAAAATTGCTTCATGCGAAATCCCTTATGTGGGCAAATATAGGAAAGCCCGTCCTTTTTTCTTTATTTTGACTGAGCGATTCGATAAGTCAATGAAAAAAAACATTGCCATTGTAATGGGCGGTTATTCCAGTGAGCATGGAATTTCCTTAAAGAGCGGTAACGTGGTTTATCGTTATTTGGATAGTGAAAAATACAATCCTTACCGTATTGTCATCACCAAGGACAAATGGGTTTATCTCAACGATTCGGATGAGGAATTTCCTGTGGAAAAGTCAGATTTCAGTCTAGTACTCCAAGGCACAAAAGTCAGTTTTGACTGTATTTTTAATGCCATTCATGGAACCCCGGGAGAAGATGGTCTCCTACAGGCCTATTTTGAATTGCTGGGCATCCCGCAAACCTCATGTAACCATTACGAAGCCGCACTTACCTTCAACAAGAGGGATTTACTGAGCACGCTTAAACCATTTGGGGTTAAATGTGCAGCGTCCTATTATTTGGATAAGGGCGATGCCATAGATGAGGATGCCATAGTGAAAAAGGTGGGGCTTCCTTGTTTTGTTAAGGCCAACAGGGCAGGCAGCAGCTATGGAATCTCCAAAGTCTATGAAAAGGAAGAGCTAAACAATGCTTTGGACAACGCTTTTTCAGAAGATGACGAAGTAATCATTGAATCATTTTTGGATGGTATTGAAGTTTCTGTGGGGGTTATCACTTATAAAAATCAAATTACAGTACTGCCAATCACAGAGATTGTTTCTGAAAATGATTTTTTTGATTTTGAGGCCAAATATCAAGGAAAATCACAGGAAATAACCCCTGCCCGAATCTCCACAAAACAAGAAGACAATGTTAGGTACTGGGCAGAATACATATACAAAACCTTGGGCTTGAAAGGATATTCCAGAAGCGAGTTTATTTTTATTGATGAAACCCCGTATTTATTGGAAGTCAATACCACACCAGGACTTACCGAGGAAAGCATACTTCCCAAACAAGCCAAGGAAGCGGGAATATCTTTGAAAGAATTATTTACCAGTGCCATTGTAGAGGCGTTACGGTAGAAAATCAGTATTTTTAGACAAACTTTGCCATCCATGAGACGTGCCATCTTCCCTGGTTCCTTTGACCCGCTAACCTTAGGACACTATGACATCATAAAAAGGGGCATAACGCTTTTTGATGAATTGGTTATCGCCATCGGAATCAATGCCGACAAGAAATACATGTTTTCTTTGGAAGAGCGCACCAAGTTCATAAAAGAGGCTTTCAAGGATGAACCCAAAATTAAAGTGGTTACCTATGAAGGTCTAACCGTAGATTTTTGTAAAAAAATTGGGGCTGATTTTATTTTACGGGGGCTTCGCAACCCTGCGGATTTTGAATTTGAAAAAGCCATAGCACATACCAACAGAAAGCTCTCAGAAATTGAGACGGTCTTTTTGTTGACCTCCTCGGGCAAATCCTACATCAGTTCTTCCATTGTTAGGGATGTCATTAGAAATGGGGGTGATTACACAGGTTTGGTACCTGATACCGTCATTGTAAAATCCTAATTTCTCCCTCTTTTTCTGCAACACTTCCCATAACGTTGGTAGTTAAATCTGTTGCCCTTATAAAAATCAAACCTTGACATTTATCAATAAAACAACATTTTTGAGCCTTTTCACAACAATTAATAAGTAGGAAAAATCAATACGTTTACATTGGTCAGAAATTTCTTAATTTTAAGAAAGTTTTCCTAATAACCCCCGTGTTTTGAAAGCAGTTGAGAGTATTGCCCAACATTACTTACTGAAACAACTTCCTACGGCAACTGCACTTGTAGGTACCAATGGCATTCTTGTTGATGCTTCGGATTCTTGGCTGCATACCTTTGGTCTTTGTCCAAAAGCTGACATCGGCATTCGTATTCATGATATTTTTAAAGACTTTAATCAAGAGTGTGGAAAAAGTTTAAAAGAGTGTCTTGGCAAAAGCATTACCCAAACATGTAGATTCAGTAAAGGGGAGGGTTCTTCTGAACTGTGGTATGAAAATACCTTTACCCCATGGTACGACGAAAAAGAAAATTTAGTCGGTTCCATTATTCAGACCCAAAACATTACGGAAGAGATTCAAAAGGGGAATGAACTGGACAGGGTAAGTAACCTACTAAAGACAACATCTGAAGTAGCAAAAGTAGGTTTTTGGGAATACGACTTAGCCTCAGAGCAACTCTTTTGGTGCGAAGAGACCAAAAAGATTCATAAAGTACCCTCTTCATACTCGCCCAAGGTAAGCGAAGCCATTACATTTTACAAGCAAGGATATAGCAGGAACAAGATATCCATGCTGTTTCATAAATCACTTGAAGAAGGCGTCTCTTTTAACGAGAAACTGACCATAATTACAGCCACCGGGGAAGAAAGATGGATAAAAGCCGCGGGTAAGCCTATTGAAAAAAACGGGAAGATTGCAAAGCTTTTTGGCACCTTTCAAGATATCCATGACCAGGTTTTAACTGAAATGCAGACCCGGGAGAGTCAACAACTTTTGACCACACTTATTGACAATATTCCAATGAACGTATTCATCAAGGATACAGATTCCAGAAAAATTTTGGTCAATAAAGCTGAATGCGAGTACTTAGAAAAAAGCCAAGAAGAGCTGATTGGAACAACAGATTTTGATCTCTACACCGAGGAGAGTGCCAGAATCTCGCGGGATGAGGATTTGGAAGTGATGCGGTCACAAAAACCCATGCTGGGAAGAGAAACGTTATGTATCCGAAAAAATGGGGAAACCACTCATTTTTTGACTTCAAAAATACCACTACTTGATTTGGAAGGTAAGGTAAATGGAATCATTGGGATCAGCATGGATATTTCCGGACTAAAAAAGAAAGAGGATCAATTAAGAAACCTTATCAATGTTACATCGCTACAAAACAAGAAATTGATCAACTTTGCGCATATTGTTTCCCATAACCTTAGATCCCACTCTGCCAACTTCTCAATGCTATTGGAATTTTTGGTAAAAGAAGAGGATGAAGCCGAAAAAGAGCGCATAACCACCATGCTTTGTGGTGCTTCAAACGATCTTATGGAGACTTTGGAGAACCTCAACCAAATAATTGACATCAACACGAATGTTAATTTGGAGAAAAAACCGATGAACCTGCATGAAAGTGTAACACGGGTTGAAAAAAATCTTTCTGCCCTATTGGGTCAAAGTGAAGCGGAAATCCATAACAACGTGCCAAAAGATATATTGGTTCAGAGTGTTCCAGCTTATTTGGATAGTATTATACTCAATCTGATAACAAACGCGGTTAAATACAAAAATCCCAGCAGAAAACCGGTCATCACCACAAATGCATGCAAACAAGACAAGACGGTCATCTTCAGTTTCACGGACAACGGACTGGGAATTGACCTAGAAAGATATGGGGAGAAAATATTTGGGATGTACAAAACGTTCCACAACAATAAAGAGGCTCGCGGACTTGGTCTTTATATTATTAAGAACCAAATAGAGGCCATGGGCGGAAGTATAACAGTTAATAGTGAAGTAGGTAAAGGTACTACATTCAATGTGTATTTTAATGAAGAAAGTGAATAGCATATTTATTGTGGATGATGATCCCATAACGGTTTTTGGTATACGAAAAATGTTGAAACCCGTTGCCATTTGTGAAGATGTTCAAATTTTCCAAAATGGGAAGGAAGCATTGGACTCCATCATTCAACGAATGCAAGGAGGAGGGGATATTCCAGAGGTAATATTTTTGGACATAAACATGCCCATTATGGATGGATGGGATTTTTTGGATGAGGTAATGAAATTGAATCTATCGGAAAAAATCATTATCAACATGATCACGTCTTCCATAGATCCATTGGATTATCAAAAATGGAATGATGCAAAGGCCAAATGCCTGCATATTCTCAATTTCAAGAACAAACCTATATTTAAAATAGACCCCTCAGATTTGGATTGCATCGACCTTGCTTCCTGATCATAATATTCCGTATTTTTAAGCTTTTAACCGAATTTTTTCAATTCTAAAGAGCTATACTATTTTGGTACGCTACGTCTTTATCCCCCTTGTGTTACTGCTGGTATCCTGTGAGACGAAAACAGAGGACCAAGTAGCATCCTACCAAACGTTCTACGAAACCTCGAACGGTATGGAAACCGCTACGTATGAAGAGACTATTGCATTCTACATAAGGCTGGCCCGCGACTTTCCCGAAATCAACATCCACACCATCGGTAAAACAGACAGTGGTTATCCCCTTCACATGGTCACTTTTAATCCAGATGGCGATTTCAATTTTGAAAATGTCAGAAAGGAAAAATCCATTATCCTTATCAATAATGGCATCCATCCCGGTGAAAGTGACGGCATTGATGCAACCATGCTGCTCTATCGGGATTTGGCTACAGAAAAATTGCAACCCCCAGAGAAAACCATATTGGTCACCATACCCATTTATAATATAGGTGGGGCACTCAATAGAAACTCAAACACCCGGGCCAACCAGAACGGACCATTGGAATATGGGTTTAGGGGTAACGCCCAAAACTATGATCTTAACCGGGATTTCATTAAAATGGATACCAAGAATGCCAAAAGCTTCGCTGAAATATTCCATTTGGTAAAACCCGATGTCTTTATCGATAACCATGTGAGCAACGGTGCCGATTATCAGTATACGTTGACCCATTTGTTCACCCAGCACAATAAATTGGGAGGTAAATTGGGAGAATTTCTACACAAAGAGTTTATGCCCGATCTAGAAAATGCACTTGCTGAAAAAGATTGGGATATTACCCCATACGTCAATGTGTTCAATGTTCCGCCAGAACTTGGGTTCAGTCAATTTATGGACCACCCCAGGTATTCAACCGGGTACACTGCACTTTGGAACACCTTGGGCCTTATGGTTGAGACCCATATGCTAAAACCTTACAAACAGCGAGTTGAAGGCACATACGCCCTTATGGAAAGTCTGATTGATGTAGTGGAAAAAGAGCATGACACCATTAAATCCCTTCGAAGGAAAACAATCGAGGCCAACCCAAACCGTTCGGAATATTACTTTAATTGGACAGTGGACACTACACAAACCACCATTCTCAATTTTAAAGGATTTGAAGCCGACCGCCTGCAAAGTGAGGTCACTGGATTACCTCGATTAAAATATGACCGCGACAGACCTTTCACCAAAGAAACTGTATACCGAAATTATTTTTATCCCGCGGATACGATTACAGTTCCTGCCGCCTATATCCTAAAACAAGGTTGGCAAAAGGTAATTGAACGCTTGGATACCAACAAAATCAATTATTTTAAATTGGAAAAGGATACCACGCTGACCATTGAGGCTTATAAAATTGCTGATTTCGAAACCAGGGATATGCCATACGAGGGACATTATCTTCACTATAACACCCAAGTGAAGAAGTATTCCAAGAAAGTTCGTTTTAGAGCCGGAGATATAGTGTTGCCAACCGCACAGAGAGGTATCCGGTATATTTTGGAAACCTTGGAACCGCAAGGTGTAGATTCGTTCTTCAACTGGAATTTTTTTGATACCGTACTTCAACAAAAGGAAGGATTTTCACCCTATGTTTTTGAAGACGTTGCTTTGGAAATGCTGGAGAAAGATTCCGTGTTGCGGCAAAACTTTCTGTTCAAAAAAGAATTTGAACAAGATTTCGCTGAAAATTGGTATGCCCAATTGGATTGGATTTTTCATCAATCCAAATATTTGGAGGATGCCTATATGAACTATCCAGTATACAGAATTGCCAAAAACAGCGAAGCCGCCAATATTTTGACTAAGCCATAGGTTTAGGGTTGTCCTCAAACAATATCTTTATATTGTGATAGGAGTTTTCCAGGGCCTTTGCTGCTTTTTTGGGGCCTTTCCATTTTACCTTTACGATACCTTCTGATTTATCGCCCACCAGTTTCCCTTTATATGAAGTGGACATGGCAAACCAGTGCACCTCTTTCAGCTGGTATTCCCCAGCCCTTTTAAAAATATGGTAGGTGGTCCGTAGAAACTTATCAATAACGAGGTCCTTCACCCCGGTCTCCTCTTCCACCTCACGTAAAGCGGCATTCTCAATAGTTTCGCCCTTGTCCACCTTGCCTTTGGGCAAATCCCATTTCCCATTTCTAAAGATGAATAGAACCTTCCCTTTTGGATTGGTCACAAAACCACCTCCGGCTGCCACCACGGGAATCTTATGCCTAAACATCTTCATTAACTTTAGAATATCTGGATGGTAGATGTAAGCCTTCTTCAGCTTTCCCTTTGCCAGCGACTCTATGACTTTTATGATGGAATCCTCTTCCAGTGAAAAGAGATTTCCATTGGAATTTTTTGGGCGCTCGTTTGTTAAAATCAGTGGGGACTCATTAACAAAAACTTCATACATTTGCGCAATGGTTTTAGATAAGGGAATTGCTAAAAAAACAGCAGAACTGCTTTTACAAATTAATGCAATTAAGTTGGAACCCGAAAATCCATTTACGTGGGCTTCGGGTTGGAAATCCCCAATTTATTGCGACAACAGGATCATGCTATCGTATCCTGAAATCCGAAATTTTGTTCGTGAAGAGATGGCCAAACAGGTGGAAAACCTATACGGCAAACCTGATGTCATCGCAGGAGTGGCCACTGGGGCCATTGGTATCGGTATTTTGGTGGCTGAAGCCCTTGGGTTACCATTTATTTATGTGAGACCAGAACCCAAATCCCATGGAAGACAGAACCAGATTGAAGGCAATTTGGCATCGGGCCAAACTGTTGTGGTCATTGAAGACCTTATCAGCACTGGAAAAAGCAGCCTCAATGCCGTACGGGCGTTAAAAGAAAGTGGTGCCAACGTAAAAGGTATGCTGGCCATTTTCACCTATGGTTTTCCTGTGGCAACCACAAACTTTGAGAAAGAAGAAGTGGAACTCCATACCCTTTCAGATTATGAGCACCTTATTGAACAGGCTTCTGAAACCCACTATGTCAAAGAATCACAATTAAAAACCCTTTTGCAGTGGAAATCCAATCCACAGCAATGGAAATAATCCTTCAAACATGCACATTGAAGTCCCTAAAAAGAAAGTAGCTAAAAGCGACAAGGAAGTTTTTGAGTTTCTTACCGACATCAAGAACTTTAAGACCCTTATGCCTGCCAATATTGACAAATTTGAAGTTTTGGACGAAAAGACCTTCAAGTTTGCCCTAAAGGGCATGCCCGAAATTACGTTGCGGCTAAAAGAGCAAACTCCACATGAAAAGGTAATCCTTGGAGCTGCAAGTGATAAGCTTCCATTTACCTTAACAGGCGATATTACCGCATTGAGCGATAATGAAAGTGAGGTGGCACTTAGTTTTGAAGGCGAGTTCAATGCCATGATGGCCATGATGATAAAAACTCCTATTACCAATTTCATGGAAACATTGTCATCAAACATGGATAAAATAGGTCAGTAAAGCAGAGTCACCTCTTTTAAATCGAATTCCTTGAAGATATGATCCTCGAGTTCCAAAACTAGCTTGCCAGAACCGGATATTCTTCGGATGAATCCCATGAACATTTCGCCATTGACATCTGTAAAGGTGGATGGCTTGTCTTTTCGGAACAAAAGACGTTCATAGGAAGGCAATAATTGGGTGACGGTTTTTTGTTCAATACCTTGAAAACGATGTTCCATTCGTTCCAAAATTTTGTGAAGAAGGTCATCCAATTCAAAAATACGCCCACTTACCGAGCTCAATGAACCCGCTTTGTCCAAATTTTTAAAGGAAGTTTGGTTTACATTCAATCCAATTCCTATGATGGAATGCTGCACCAACTGTCCCTTCATTATGCTTTCTATTAATATGCCACATATTTTCTGTGAACCTGACATTATGTCGTTGGGCCATTTTACACTGACATTGGGTATGGCAAATTCCGCGAGCACATCACAAACAGCCAAGGAAACACAAATGTTCAAATTGAACTGATGTGCGGCCTGAAGCGCGTCAAATCTTTTTAATATACTGAATGTCAAATTTTTACCCCCTTCGGTTTGCCAAGAAGACCCCATTTGCCCCCTACCCTTCAACTGATTTTTAGCCACAACCACCGTATGGTCCAAAGCATTTTTGGACCGCAAAAGACCCTTTAAATACAGATTTGTGGAGTCCGTGGCATCAAGTTTGATTATTCGTGGTAGCTCTCCCAATGTGGTACGCCTTTATGATATGTTAAATACTAAGGCTAAGAAAGCAAAAAAAACATAACTTTGTAAAAACTAAAATTTTTGAATGCAGAAAACGAAAGCAAGCGCAGATGAACTGATTGCCTTAATTTTGAATGGGATTGAAGACGTTAAAGGAGTTGACATAAATCTACTTGATCTTAGGGAAATCGAAAATACAGTCTGCGACTACTTTATAATCTGCAATGGTACTTCCAATACGCATGTAAACGCAATTGTCTCCTCCATTCAAAAGACCGTGAGCAAGGCCATACATGATAAGCCTTGGCACATTGAAGGTTCTGAGAACGCAGAATGGGTCTTAATGGATTATGTAAATGTTGTAGTACATGTATTTCAAAAACACATCAGGGAATTCTACGACATTGAGGGACTTTGGGGAGATGCCAAAGTAACCCTAGTGGAGAGCAGCTACAATTCTTAAAAAACAATGGCAAAAGAAAACAATCCAAATAACGCTCCTAAGAAACCTCGTTTTAGTTCGTGGTGGATTTACGGTGTGGTCATCGCTTTGATTATTGGCTTCCAATTTTTTGGAGGCAGTACATTCACGAATACTGAAAAAACCACAACTTCCGAACTTCAAGAGTTTTTACGAAATGGTGACATTGATAAAATCGTCATCATTACCAATACACGTCAGGCGAAGGTTTTTTTAACCGAAGAGGGCTTAAAAAAGGATGTGCACAAAGGTGTTGCCGAAAAGCCGCTTTTTCCGAGCACAGGTCTAGTACCACAATATGTTCTGGATTATGGCGACCTTCAGATATTTCAGAATGAAATCACCGAGATAAAGAAAGAGAACAATTTAGATACCATCATTGAATTCGATACAGAATCCAATGTGTTGGGTGAGCTATTGCTCTCCCTGCTGCCATTCGCCTTGATCATCGGTATTTGGATTTACCTGATGCGAAGAATGTCCGGCGGTGCTGGAGGAGGGGCTGGTGGTCAGATTTTCAACATCGGAAAATCCAAAGCAAAGCTTTTCGACGAAAAAACAGATACCAGAACTTCTTTCAAGGATGTAGCCGGATTAGAAGGTGCCAAGGAAGAAGTCCAAGAAATTGTGGAATTTCTTAAGAATCCCGATAAGTACACTTCATTGGGTGGTAAAATTCCAAAAGGCGCCTTATTGGTAGGTCCTCCTGGAACCGGTAAGACCTTATTGGCCAAAGCCGTTGCCGGTGAAGCCAAGGTTCCCTTTTTCTCATTGTCTGGTTCTGATTTTGTGGAAATGTTCGTTGGTGTAGGTGCATCACGGGTACGGGATTTGTTCAAACAGGCCAAGGATAAATCGCCAGCCATTATTTTTATTGATGAAATTGACGCCATTGGACGAGCCAGAGGAAAGAACAACTTTACCGGCTCCAATGATGAACGTGAAAATACACTCAACCAATTGTTGACCGAAATGGACGGTTTCGGAACCAATACCAACGTTATTGTATTGGCCGCTACCAACCGTGCCGATGTATTGGACAAGGCCTTAATGCGTGCCGGACGATTTGACCGTCAAATCTACGTGGACCTCCCTGACCTTAACGAAAGAAAAGAAATTTTTGAAGTACACCTTCGCCCCATCAAAACTGCTGAAACCCTTGATTTGGACTTTTTGGCCAAACAAACCCCTGGTTTTTCTGGTGCCGATATTGCCAACGTTTGCAACGAAGCTGCCTTAATCGCCGCCCGAAAGGAGAAAAAAGCGGTCACCAAGCAAGATTTCTTGGATGCTGTGGATAGAATTGTGGGTGGACTGGAAAAGAAAAACAAAATCATCACTCCAGAGGAGAAAAAGACCATTGCCTACCACGAGGCAGGTCACGCCACCGTAAGTTGGATGCTGGAACATGCCGCACCCTTGGTGAAAGTCACCATTGTGCCACGCGGACAATCTTTAGGGGCCGCATGGTACCTTCCAGAAGAGCGGTTGATTGTTCGACCTGAGCAAATGCTGGACGAAATGTGCGCTACGATGGGTGGCCGTGCCGCTGAGAAGGTCATGTTCGACAAAATCTCCACCGGAGCCTTGAGCGACTTGGAAAAAGTAACCAAACAAGCTCGTGCCATGGTCACTATATATGGCCTTAATGATGAATTGGGGAACATTACCTATTATGATTCCTCCGGGCAGAACGAGTATGGTTTCACCAAGCCTTATAGTGAGGAAACCGCACAAAAAATCGACTTGGAAATTTCCAAGATGATTGAGGAGCAGTACCAACGTGCCATTAAATTATTGGCCGACAATAAAGACAAACTCACTGAGCTCGCTGACAGACTCTTGGAAAAAGAAGTTATCTTTAAGGACGATTTGGAAAAGATTTTTGGCAAGAGGCCCTTCGAGAAAGAAGAATTGAAAGAAGAAGAAGAAGAAACAGCAAAATAAAATTCAAGTTCAGTTAGACGTATAAATTGATATTGAAAAAAAGCACTTGATACCATAAATGGGAGTTTTTAATAAGCTTTTTGGAGGAGGAAAAAAGGTTTCTAAGGAAACTTTGGAAACCCGTGGAGAGCATATGCCTGATTTAAAAATTCCCGTGGATGAAAAATTTACCATCTACTTTAAAAAAAATGGTGGCAAGTTCATTTACTGCGAGGATTTTGCTGAAGTTTCCGATGCGTTGAAAAGCATTATTTCTGAGAACAATTGGCAAAGCCATCTTTTTTACTCCCTGAATCCACAGTTGGAGACTCGTTTTGCTTCAGAAAAAATTGAATTCACGGACAATCGGCAAGAGAGTGATATTTTCTTCACCACTTGCGAGCACTTGGTGGCCCACAATGGTTCCATTTTGGTGTGTTCCAACCAAATCAAGGAAAAAAAACTGGATGAACTCCCCTCAAACCTTATTGTCTTTGCCACTACAAGCCAATTGGTGGATTCCATTAGCGAGGCCTTGAAAATAATCAAGGAGCGCTATCAAAAAAATATTCCCAACAACATTACCACGCTAAAGCACTTCCAACCTACCCCGGAAAACAAAGATGATTTCCTTTCCTACGGCAGTGCATCAAAAAATGTATATCTTTTACTGTTAGAAGACTATTGATAACATGAAAGAAATTCTTAGGCGCTCCATTACAGGGGTCATCTACGTGGTGCTTCTTTTGGGGTCGGTTTTTTTAAGCTCGGACGCTTTCGATTTTCTGTTTATGGTATTTGGGCTAGCCTGTCTTTATGAGTTCAAGAGAATTGTGCGCCTAAAGGGATATTACATTTTCATCGCCTATTTGGCACTATGGTGGGCCTTCATCTATTTGGTTCAGGACAAAACAGCGGTGACCTTATTAATGCTGCTCACCATAACGGTAGATTTGGCCTTGCTCATGTTCCTCTTTTCCAAAAAGCACAAAAAATTTTCAGATTTTCAAAAGTTTGTAATTGCAGTCCTATATATTGGCGGGGGTTGCATATTTCTAACCATGATTCCTTATAAAGATGATGATTTCGCCCAATTTCTTATCATGGGCATCTTTATACTGATTTGGGTAAATGATACATTTGCATATCTGGTGGGAAGGACATTGGGCCGAACAAAATTATATCCTGCAGTTTCTCCAAAAAAAACCATTGAAGGTTCTTTGGGAGGTCTTATTTTTGCATTGATAACCGCGTACATCATGTCTTGGTACGAAACCAGATTATCGCTAATGGAATGGATGGGTTTGGCTACCGTAATCGTAATTTCCGGCAGTTTGGGAGACTTACTGGAATCCAAATTCAAGCGGATGGCGGGTGTAAAAGACAGTGGGGCAATTTTGCCCGGACATGGTGGGGTTTGGGACCGATTGGATAGCTTGGTATTTGCAGCCCCATTTGCCTATTTAGTACTTAATATATTCTCATATGTTTCATAAAGAAGGACAAAAAATAATCATCTTCACTTTTTTTGTGGTAGTAGCTGCCATCTTGGCCGCACAGTTCTATATTGAGGTGGAATGGGTGCGGTTTTCGGTGCAGATAGCTGCTTTTATCCTTCTTGTGGCCATACTACAGTTTTTCAGAAACCCCAAAAGACTGGTCACGCCGAATTTTGATGAAATTCTGGCTCCAGTGGACGGAAAAGTGGTCGTTATTGAAGAAGTGGACGAACCTGAATATTTTCAGGATAGACGCAAGCAGGTTTCCATTTTCATGTCGCCCGTGAATGTCCATGTTACCCGATATCCTGCTAGTGGAACGGTAACCTATTCCAAATACCATCCAGGAAAATACTTGGTGGCTTGGCACCCCAAATCAAGCACGGACAATGAACGTACCACTATTGTTCTGCACACCCCTAAATTTGGTGAAATAGGCTATCGACAAATTGCAGGGGCCATGGCCCGGCGCATTGTAAATTATGCCGAAGAAGGAGAACAAGTGACCCAAGGCCAAGATGCCGGGTTCATTAAATTTGGCTCTAGGGTGGATTTACTATTGCCCCTAAACTGTAATATTACGGTAAAACTGGGACAAAAGGTAACTGGCGCCCGAACCTGTATCGCTTCGTATAGAAAAGATGATGATGACCAATGATGAAGATCTAAATAATCGATTTAATGATGCGGTGGCCTTTGTAAATGGGTATACCGAACCGCTTCCTGCCGATCTTTTGCTAAAATTGTACGCCTACTTTAAGATTGCCAATAAAAATTATGATAATCCAGGCAGTAGAACTCCATTGATCAATGCGTTTAAAGCAAATGCTTTGTTCCAAGCAAAAAATATAAGCATAAAAGAAGCCATGGAAAAATATATTGAGCTTGTCGATTCTGAGGTGCGCAATCTTTAGGACACCAGTTTGGGCGCCACATAGGATTTCTCAAAATATGTAAAGTAGATACCACCAAAAATAGTGATGACAAAGTAGAATGCCACAAAATAGTTGCCTGTTGACCAGTAGGCATGGAGTCCAAACCAGTCGTTTGTCATAAAAATCACGAGTAAACCCGCGAGTCCCCTTAAAACTTCTATCCAAACGGCATACTTGGCCCTATCCATCAATGTGGTGAATCCGTAAACACCACAAAACACAAATGCTCCAAAAAGAAGAAGGCCATCAAAACCAATATCCGAATAATTGTAGAACATGAACAGCATCATTGCTGTGGTAACAATCAATTGAAAAATGGAATACCCTTTTAGTGCATTGGAAGCATCGGGTTTATATTTTCTGAAGTTATAGACATCTTCAATAATCTGTACTGGATATTTTTCTTTCACATCGGATGGTCGCCAACCCGTGGGCATAAACCAAATCCTAAACTTATCCCAATAATTGTTGGTGCGCCAAGCATCCTGTATCAACCGCCATATATGTTGAAAATTGATAACAATCGGATTCCAAGTCTGAGCGGGTTTCAGTACGCCGTATTGCGGAGGCACCTCATCCAATTCTTCTTGAAAGGTGCCAAACATTCGATCCCAAATACAAAGAATCTGACCTAGGTTTTTATCGATATATTCCGCATTGATGGCGTGGTGCACCCGATGTTGTGATGGGGTTACAATAACATATTCCAGCCACCCCATCTTACCAATATGTTGGGTGTGGTACCAAAACTGGGCAAACAAATGAATCGGGGCCAAAACAGCGATCACTTCATGGGGAACACCCAATAGTGCGGCGGGAATCAATAAAAGTGCAAAATACCCCAAGAGGTTGGAAACAGGCTGCCTCAAGGCACAAGCTAGATTAAATTCCTCACTGCTATGGTGAATGACATGTTGGTTCCAAAAAAAGTTGATATGGTGACTCAGGCGGTGGTTCCAGTACCCTGCGAAATCCAAAACCACAAAGGCAATAACCCAGACCAACCAAGTCGCCTTAATCTCTGTAAGGGCCAAATGTTCCAATAAAAATGGATAGGATACCAAAATTATCCCAAGACCCAACGAATCCTTGACCACATTGGTAAGCCCAGAGCTGAGGCTGCTTACAGTGTCCATGACATTATGCTTTTGGTTCTTTACAAAATGGCCGTAGCCTATTTCAAACAGAACCAAACCCAGAAAAAATGGGGTGGCGTACAACAAAGCGGTGGCGTAGGTTTCCATATTCCTAAATATATGAAAAAGAAGAATATACCAACCATCCCCAATTGATAAAACGCATGGATAAAACAATGGAAGGCTCACCAGAGTTTACCGCAAACTTTCCAAGCTCTTTTCCAAGGTCTCTATTTTTGCTTCGGCGTCTGCCGCCTTTTTGCGCTCTATGGCCACTACTTGCTCTGGTGCATTGTTCACAAATCGCTCGTTGCTCAATTTCTTCTGGACTGATTGTAAAAAGCCTTTGGTATAGTTGAGTTCCTCGGTGATCTTTTGAATTTCAGCATCAACATCAATGGCTCCGCCCATGGGGATAAAGTACTCGTTACTTTTCACTCGAAAGGTTAAAGCGCCGTCTAAACTTGAATCTACCGTTTCCAATGTTGAAAGGTTGGCCAATTTTAGGATGATGGCGTTCATCTGTCCGCTCACTTTTTCGGTATTTAACATAAAGAGTTCCAAAGCTTCTTTCTGTGGAATGTTCTTTTCCTTTCGAATGGTACGCACTCCTGAAATCACTTCACTGGCAAATTCAAAATTAGAAATCAAAGATTTGTCCGCATGCCCCACTTCGGGCCATTTGGCCACAATCAATGCATTCTCTGGCGTTCGCTCTGCGATATGCTGCCAAACCTCCTCAGTCAAGAACGGCATAAAAGGATGCAATAATTTCAAGTTTTCCTCAAAAAGATGGATGACCGCATCAAAAGTGGTCTTGTCGATAGGTTGTTGGTAGACAGGTTTTACAATTTCCAGCAACCATGAACAGAAATCGTCCCAAACCAATTTGTAAATGGCCATTAGGGCATCTGAAATTCGGTATTTTGAAAAATGGTCTTCAATCTCGGCCAAAGTCTGGTTCAACTTGGAGGTATACCACTCAATTCCAATTTTCGAAGCTTCGGGTTGTTCTATTTCATCAACCTCCCAACCCTTTATCAATCGAAAGGCATTCCAAATTTTGTTGGCAAAGTTGGCGCCTTGCTGACAAAGGGTTTCATCGAACATGATATCGTTCCCTGCAGATGAACTCAATAAGAGTCCCACACGGACGCCATCGGCTCCAAAATCCTCAATAAGTTTAAGGGCATCTGGGGAATTTCCCAATTGCTTGGACATTTTTCTTCGCTGTTTATCGCGAACAAGTCCTGTGAAATAGACATTCTCAAAAGGTCTTTTGCCTCGGTAGTGGTATCCGGACATAATCATCCGTGCCACCCAAAAGAATATGATATCGGGTGCGGTCACCAAATCGTTCGTAGGGTAATAATAGTTGACCTCCTCATTGTCAGGTTCCAAAATACCACCAAAAACGCTCATGGGCCATAACCAAGAAGAGAACCAGGTATCAAGGACATCCGGGTCTTGACGCAGATCGGATTCTTTTATTTTTGGATTCTTGGATTGGGCCATTTTTAGTGCCTCTTCCTTGGTTTCAGCCACTACAAAATCATCTTGACCATCGCCATAATAATAGGCCGGTATTTGTTGACCCCACCACAATTGTCGGGAAATGTTCCAATCACGGATACCTTCCATCCAATGCCGATAGGTATTGTCGAACTTTTTGGGATAAAACTTGATATCGTTGGTTTTCAATACCCCTTCTAGTGCAGGTTTGGCCAATTCCTCCATTTTCAGGAACCATTGATCGGACAATCTGGGTTCAATCACCGCTTTGGTACGTTCCGAAGTGCCTACTTTGTTCAAATGTTGTTCAATTTTGACCAAGAAACCTTTTTCTTCCAATTCTTTAGAGATTTCCTTTCGCACCACAAAACGATCCTTTCCTTCATAATGAAGTCCAAAGGAATTGAGGGTTGCATCCTCATTAAAGATGTCCACTACATCCAAATTGTGCTTATCACCTAAGTTTTTGTCGTTCTCATCATGGGCCGGGGTCACCTTTAAGCAGCCCGTACCGAATTCAATATCCACATATTCATCTTCAATAATGGGAATAACACGATTACAAATGGGAACAATCGCTTTTTTTCCTCGTAAATGGCGATATCTTTCATCATTAGGGTTGATGCAGATAGCGGTATCCCCCAAAATGGTCTCGGGCCGTGTAGTGGCAATAATCACCTTTTCCTCTGAATCTTCTATGGCATAGGCCAAATAATACAGGTTTCCTTGGCGTTCTTCATAGATTACCTCTTCATCTGAAAGGGTCGTTTTCGCCTCTGGATCCCAATTCACCATTCGATACCCCCTGTAAATCAACCCTTTGTTGTATAAATCCACAAAAACTTTGATCACGGAGGCTGACATATCGTCATCCATGGTGAATTTTGTGCGGTCCCAATCGCAAGAGCATCCCAATTTCTTCAATTGCTGCAGAATGACCCCTCCATAATTGTTGGTCCAATCCCAAGCATGCTTTAAAAAGTCCTCACGGGAAAGATTGGCCTTGTTGATGCCCTCTTCCCTCAATTTTGCCACTACTTTAGCTTCTGTGGCAATGGAAGCGTGGTCCATTCCGGGTACCCAGCATGCATTCTTGCCCAAAAGCCTTGCTCTTCTGATAAGCACATCTTGTAGTGTATTATTGAGCATGTGCCCCATATGCAGCACTCCGGTTACGTTTGGCGGGGGAATGACTATGGTATACGGCTCCCTTTCATCAGGTTTTGAACTGAAAAAATCGTGCTTCATCCAGTAGGCATACCAATGCCCTTCCACCCTATTGGGCTCATATTTTGATGGAATTTCCATTATTTCGGTATAATTTTTGTTTAAAGGCTAAGGATTGGTTTTTGTAAGGAAAGCGTAACGTTAAATTAATGCTATTCTTCAGCTATTGACCAATCCCGAAATACGAAACAAAAATAAGTAACGTTATTACATAACAAAAGAATTTTGGATGCAGGTGATAATTCATCTACATTTGAAGTTCACCCAAAAACCAAAAAAATGAAAAAAACTGTACTTATGCTGTTTGTTGGGTTGCTTTCCCTAGGAATCCATGCCCAAGATACAGCTGCTAAGATTGAGTTTAAGAGTGAGACCATTGACTATGGTGATATTGCCAAAGGCAGTGATGGAGTCCGTGTATTTGAATTTACCAATACAGGAACAGCACCATTAGTAATCAGCAATGTTAGATCTAGCTGTGGATGCACTATTCCAAAAAAGCCTGAAGAGCCTATATTACCTGGCAAAACAGGTCAGATTGAGGTAAAATATGATACCAACAGAGTTGGTCCTATTAGAAAGGCCATCACGGTTACGTCAAATGCTGACACGCCTACGAAGGTCCTTAAGATAAAAGGAACTGTTAAGGCCGAAGGAGCCAAATAAGTGGAAAAGAAATTATATTAAAAAAAGCCCCGAAAAATTTCGGGGCTTTTTCTTTTTAGTCGTCGTCGAACACCTTTTTCAGTACGAAAGTGAATAACAAATCCTTGTTATAGCGCTCAATAAGTACCTTAATGCGCTTTCCTTCTTTTTCATTGAGCATTTTAAGGATTTCTTGAAGTTTATAGCGGTGCACACTTCTACCGTTCACGGCCAAAATCACATCACCTTCACGCAAACCAGCCTCAGCTGCCGGACTCCCCGCTCTAATACCTGACACAATGATTTCAGGCACAAGGCTTAATCGGGTTTTGTTCTCCAAGAGAATCTGTACGTTACCAAAGGTTGAGTTGTCATCTTCCCTGACCACACCATCCAAACCTGCAATACTTTCAGCAATGTAACGCAATCCATTATGCTGAAGGTCTATCCCCGCCAAATTATATTGAAAAGGTGTCTTGAAGTTTCCATTCTTTTTAAATGTGACCAGTCCATTTCGGTAGTCGAAGGTAATATTGAAGCGTTTAAGAATCTCACCTCCAACGCTTCCGTTACGGTCCCCTAAGTTTTCTATGAACCCATATGATTCGCGATATGGAAAAGCCGCTTTGGCATCTTTTAGTTCAAAATCACCAATTTTAACACCACTTACTTTGGTCCTTTTTCCAAAAATGTCGCCACTCAGGCCACGACCCAGATAGTCCTCATAATTCTTTTCTGGAATCTCCAACCCCTTTTCAGGCTGATGAAAAAGCCAAAGTGCATCGCTACTTCCCGTATCGACCAGTAATTTCACTGAAATATTTTCAGAATCCTTGATCAATACGGTTCCCTCAACATAGGCCTTTCTTTTTTCTATGGATAACGGAAGGGTTTGAGATTTTTTGTGCCGTTTGCGATTGTACAACCTAGGGTTATGAAGTTTTATATTTTTGGCATTATAGTTTATCTCCACAATAAAATCCCTGAAAATTTCATATCCAAGAATTCCATGTACAGGTATACCTAGCGATGTGGAAAAATTGATTCCTTTATCCAAAACCACATATAGATCTTGGGAATAGTTCTTGGCATTCCCGAGCTTAAACGTATTGCCTTGCGAACTCAAGGCTTTCATAGGTTCACCTCCCCCCAGTCCCCTCACGGTTACAGCAGAAACATTGTTGATGGGAATGGAATCTTGATCGGAAAGGTTGAAAAGAATGGGCCTGCTCACTCCTGAATCCAGCACAAACTTAAGTTCGGCACCATTAATTTCCAGAGGAATGATGATAATATTGTTGATCAGTTCAAACCTTATTTTTTGAAATTTCTGATTTTTGGGCAAAGTAAAGCCCTGCGCCATCCCAATTAGGGGCACCAACATTAAAAGAAGCACAAAAAAAAGCTTGTTTTTTTTCAATTTACTTACTTCTAAGGGGTTATGCTTATTAAATATACAAATTAATCAAAGACACTCCTTTCTATTTAACATTCTAGAAAGTATATAAATAATGGTGTAATGTGTTGCTTTCAAGGGTTGGTTTTCCCATTTTTGCGTAAAAATTTGTCCATGCCAACTATTTCCAACAAAGGGAGGCATATGCCCGCCTCTCCCATCCGTAAACTGGTTCCTTATGCCGAAGACGCCAAAAAAAGGGGAATCCATGTCATTCATCTCAATATTGGACAGCCTGATATAAAGACTCCAAAAGTTGCCTTGGATGCTGTTAGAAATCACAACATTGAAGTGTTGGCGTATAGCATGACGGAGGGGTCTGAGGAGTATCGGGAAAAAATTGCCGGGTATTATGCCCAAAAAGACATTCATGTTACGGCTAAGGAGATAATTGTGACCACAGGGGGGTCCGAAGCTCTTTCCTTTGCCATGGGTTCCATTATGGACGCAGACGATGAAATCATCATTCCCGAGCCCTTTTATGCCAATTATAACGGGTTTGCAACGGCGGCCGGGGTAAAAGTGGTTCCCATTGCCTCATCCATAGAAGCTAATTTTGCACTCCCTCCCATATCGGATTTTGAGAAGTTGATAGGTCCAAAAACGAAAGCCATCCTTATCTGCAACCCTGGTAATCCAACAGGATACCTATATAGCAAGGAAGAAATTCAGCAATTGGCCGCTTTGGTCAAAAAACACGATTTATTCCTTATTGCAGATGAGGTCTATCGAGAATTCACCTATGACAACAAGCAGCATTATTCCATCTTACAGGAAGAGGGCCTTGAGGCAAATGCCATAGTGGTCGACTCCGTTTCCAAAAGATACAGCATGTGCGGTGCGCGGATCGGGTGTTTATTGTCAAAAAATAAGGATGTGATTCTGACCGCAATGAAATTCGCACAAGCGCGATTATCACCCCCAACATTTGCCCAAATTGCCAGCGAGGCCGCTCTAGAAACCCCGCAATCCTACTTTGATGATGTCATTGAAGAATATGTTGCCCGTAGGGATGTGTTGATCACCGAACTCAAAAAACTGCCCGGTGTAAAAGTGGCTGTACCACAAGGTGCATTCTATTGCGTAGTGGAGTTGCCAATAGAAGATGCTGATGATTTTGCGCAGTGGCTTTTGGAAAAATTTGAAATTGACCACAGCACTGTTATGGTTGCACCAGCTGCAGGCTTCTATGCCACACCCGGCTTGGGAAAAAATCAGATTAGGATTGCCTATGTGCTGGAAAAAAACCAACTTGTAAAGGCTGTACACATTCTGGGCAAAGCCTTAAAGCAGTACAATTCCAATTCGTGAATATTCAGGAAAACATATCCTTAAAGCACCACAATACCTTTGGTATAGATGTAAAAGCACGGTATTTTGTTGAAATTACCGGACTGGCACAGTTGCAGAAAATCCTTGAGCTAAAAGCCTATCCCAAAAAGTTCATTCTCAGTGGTGGAAGTAATATGCTCCTCACCAAGGATATTGACGCTTTGGTAATGCACATCAATCTTAAGGGCATCAGTATTGTTGATGAAAATGAGGACGATGTAGAAATCAAGGTGATGGCCGGTGAAAACTGGCACGAACTGGTTTTATGGAGTTTGGATAAAGGCTATGGGGGACTGGAAAATCTTTCTTTGATTCCCGGAAATACCGGAACGGCGCCTATTCAGAACATTGGGGCTTATGGCGTTGAACTGAAGGACGTTTTTGTGAGCTGCTCCGCCATGGAAATCGAAACCGGGGAATTGGTGGCCTTCGGTCATGATGCCTGCGAGTTTGGGTATAGGGATTCCATTTTTAAAAATGAAGCAAAAGGAAAATACATCATCACCTCGGTAAACCTTAAACTGACCAAAAAGAACCATACTTTGCATACAGGGTATGGCTCCATCGAACTAGAACTAAGGGAAAAAGGCATTGTACACCCTACAATTCGGGATATTTCCAATGCAGTGATTGCCATCCGGAAGAGCAAACTACCAGACCCAAAAGAATTAGGAAATAGTGGAAGTTTTTTCAAAAATCCCATCGTTTCCCACAAAACTTATACAAAACTCATTAAAAAATATCCAAAGTTACCTTCATACGAGGTAGAAGACGGTGAATACAAGATTCCGGCAGGTTGGCTCATTGAGCAATGTGGTTTTAAGGGAAAACGTTTTGGTGATGCGGGTGTACATGAAAAGCAGGCATTGGTACTTGTAAATTATGGAAATGCCACCGGTGCGGAGATATGGAAATTGGCGCAACACATACAGAAAGAGGTGGATGAACAGTTTAAAATAAAAATTCAACCAGAGGTGAATATCATAAAATAACCCCCGCATTGAAACAATAACGGGGGTTATACCAAACCAAACTAACCAAACTTATATATGTCCTATGAGCTCAAACGCTCTTTGTTTTTCAATTTTAAAGCCGGCAAATAATGCTTTTTCTACCTTAGCTTTGTTCTATATACGATTTAAACCCTATTTTAGATTTCGCCCTTTAAAATTTTATCATAGTAGACCCTGAATGAGTACACTGATTGAGAGACATATTGTTTCGCTGCTAGCGGAAAAGGACGATAAAGCCATATCCTTACTGTATGAAAATTACGGGGACACCTTATTTGGTGTAGCGTACAAAGTGGTAAAAGATGAAGATTTGGCTCAAGATGTGCTTCAGGAAAGTTTCATCAAAATTTGGAAAAAAGCAGACACCTATGACGCTTCCAAAGCCAAACTTTTTACATGGTTATTCCGAATTACACGTAACACCGCAATCGATAAATTAAGAAGCGTAAATAATAAATCTGATAAGGAAGTCCAAATAGACGTTTCAGACGTATATAACTTAGGAGTGAGTGGAATAAGTCCCGAGCATCTAGACGTTCAGGAAAACTTGCACAAACTGGAGGAAAAGTACAGAATTGTTCTTGAAGCTCTATTTTTTGAAGGAATGACGCAACAGGAAGCAAGTGACGAATTGGATATTCCCTTGGGGACCATAAAATCTAGATTAAAAATTGGTCTTAGGGAACTTGGAAAGATTTACGGTACAACCATGATGCTACTAGTATTATTAAACGTATTGCCATGAAGGAAAAAGTTAAACAATTTTTAGATTCGGACATTCTCGAAAAATATTTGGTTGGAGATGCTTCAAAAGAGGAAGCATTACAAGCTGAACGTTATATTGCCATGTACCCTGAGGTAAGGGATATCTACAATGAACTTCAAGATAATTTGGAGGCCTTCGCTAAGATGTATGCCAAGAAAACCCCTGAAGGACTCAAAGAAATCATTATTGCAAGTGCAAAACAAGAAAAGGCTGTCTTCAAGAGATTCTATAAATATGCAGTTGCCGCAAGTGTGGCCATCATGATTTTTGCCGGGTCGTCTTATTTCTTCTGGAGCCAGAACCAAACCCTACAGCAAGAAAATACTTTGGTGACCAACAAAATCAAGTATTTGGAAGACAACATGAAGGACCAACTGGAAGACATGCGTAACCAGTTTATCGTCCTCAACAACCCAGATACCCGGAAATATCAGGTAAAAGGCCAACGCGAGGGAAAAGAACTTAAGGCCATCGCCTATATTAACCCTGTAAAAAAGCTGTCGTACATCAATGTTAGCAATGTTCCCCAACTACCGGAGAACAAATGTTTCCAAATGTGGGCCGAAGTCAATGGGGAATTGGTGAATTTGGGTGTCATCAAAGAATTTAACGACAAGGACAAACTTCTTGCCCTGCCCTATGCAGATAAGGCCGTAGGTTACATTACCATTGAACCGGAAGGTGGCAACACCTCTCCCTCTGTAGAAAACATTGTGGCCAACATCAACTATTAAAAGCTTCCCCTAAAGTATTCCTAAACTACTCCTGCTTTCGTTGGGTATTTTGTACCTTTGTGCAAAAGTTGGATTATGAAGTTAGCACTATTGACCATAGGTCTATTGGCATTGGCTTTTGCCGGAATAGCCATTAAAATCTGGGGTAAAAAAGATGGAAAGTTTGCCGGAACGTGTGCAAGCCAAAACCCTTACCTAAACAAAGAAGGGGAAGCTTGTGGTTTCTGCGGAAAACAGCCAGACGAACAAGAGTGCAAAAGAGATTCCATGCCAGAACTTCAGTAACCCTCCTTTTGCAACCCCTATTGCAAAACCACATTTTTGGAGAAAACCGAGCAGTTCATTAAGGAAAATATTGAAAAAGCCAAACAGGGCAATCAGATTGCCTTTAGTACGCTTTTGGATACCTTTTGGAATGATGTCTATGGTTTTCAGTTGATGCGCACCAAAAATGAAAATGATGCCGAGGACATTACCATCCGAACCTTTTCCAGGGCTTTTGACAAACTAGATACCTATGATGACACCTACGAGTTCAAAACTTGGCTCATCACCATCTCCAAAAATTTACATGTAGACCTTATTCGCAAAAGAAAGCGAAGTCTCTTGGATGAAATGGACTCCAAAGGCGACGAGGTAAAAAAAGTCTTGGATGAAACCCCTTCTGTGGAAGACCAATTGATTATTGAACAAAATCTTGCCAACTTGTTGCGGGACATCAAAAAATTGAAACCACACTATCAAAGGGTCATCAATCTGAGGTATTTTAACGAGTTTAGTTATGCCGATATCGCCAAAGAGCTCAATGAACCCGTGAACAATATCAAAGTGAAACTTCTGCGTGCTAAGAAGCTTTTGGCAGAAATCATCAAGAAAAAGTGAGTCGCTTCCAGGCTATTGGTTTCCTTCCCAGTTTCGTATCTTTGTATCTCTAATTTTGTTGTATGAGCACAAGCGTAGCGGAAAATGTACATCCACCAAAAGGAAAACCAAAATGGCTTCGGGTAAAGCTCCCCACAGGGAAAAAATACACCCAGTTACGAGGTTTGGTGGACAAGTATGACCTGCATACCATCTGCACCTCAGGAAGTTGCCCCAATATGGGCGAATGCTGGGGAGAAGGTACGGCCACCTTTATGATATTGGGGAATATTTGCACCCGTTCCTGTGGATTCTGTGGTGTAAAAACCGGTAGACCTGAAAGCGTGGATTGGGCCGAACCCGAAAAGGTGGCACGCTCCATAAAAATCATGAACATTAAGCATGCCGTGCTAACCTCTGTGGACCGGGACGATTTAAAAGATATGGGCTCCATTATCTGGGCCGAAACCGTGAAAGCGGTCAGGAGAATGAACCCAGAAACCACCATGGAAACCCTTATCCCAGATTTTCAGGGCATAGAAACCCATTTGGATAGAATTTTGCAAGTTGCTCCCGAGGTCATTTCACACAATATGGAAACGGTAAGAAGACTCACCCGTGAAGTTCGGATTCAGGCCAAATATGACCGTAGTTTGGAGGTATTGAACTATTTAAAGAGAAATGGGGCCAATAGGACCAAATCTGGTATCATGCTGGGCTTGGGGGAAGAAGAAAATGAGGTGATTGCCACCATGGAAGATCTTAGGAGCGTTGATGTAGACGTGGTAACCATTGGACAATATTTACAACCTTCCAAAAAACACCTTCCTGTAAAACAGTTCATTTTGCCCGAACAGTTTAAAAAATATGAGGAAATTGGATTGGAAATGGGCTTTAGACACGTAGAGAGTGGCGCTTTGGTGAGATCCTCCTATAAGGCCCATAAACATATACACTAGGTCGTTTGACCGTCCCCTATCATGAAAAATATTGTAATCGGTATAAATGGCTTTGGCCGAATTGGCCGAACCCTTTTTAGACTGCTTCAAAACCATCCAAATATTAGCGTGGCAGTCATCAATGATTTGGCAGATGCCAAAACCTTGGCGCATCTCCTTAAATATGACAGCATTCATGGCTCATTGAGTGATGAAGTGCAATCTGATGGTAATAATATAACGGTCAACGGCAAAAAAATCAATGTTCTCAATCATCAACATCCAAAAGACATTGATTGGAAGACCCATGGTGTGGACCTTGTAGTTGAATCCACCGGAAAGTTCAAGAAAAGGCAGGATTTGGAGTTTCACCTAAAAAATGGCGCCAAAAAGGTGATTCTTTCTGTTCCGCCTGAAGACGAATCCATAAAAATGGTGGTCCTAGGGGTGAACCAAGAGATTATTGGCCCAGAGGATGACATCATCTCCAATGCATCTTGTACCACCAACAATGCGGCGCCTATGATTAAGGTGATAAACGAACTTTGTGGCATTGAGCAGGCCTACATTACCACGGTGCATTCCTACACCTCGGACCAAAGGCTTCATGATGGCCCACATCGCGATTTAAGAAGGTCCCGCGCTGCGGCACAATCGATTATACCCACCACAACAGGTGCAGCCAAGGCCTTAACCAAGATTTTTCCCGAACTGTCTGATGTTATTGGAGGTTGCGGTATTCGAGTACCCGTACCCAATGGCTCCCTTACGGACATCACTTTTAATGTGAAAAGAGAAACTTCCATTGACGAAATAAATAGTACCTTTAAGAGACTAGCGGAAAATGAACTAAACAACATTCTCCAGTATACGGAAGACCCAATTGTTTCTATCGATATAAACAATAGTTGTCATTCTTGTACGTTTGATTCTTTGATGACCTCCGTGATTGGAAAAATGGTGAAAATTATCGGATGGTATGACAATGAGACTGGTTATTGTTCCAGAATTGTTGATTTAATAGCTTTGCTTATAAAGAAAGATTACGTTTGACCTCGAACTTACTACACAAATGGATTGGCGTTAGGTCGCTGTTTCTGGTGTGCATGTTAATATGCACCCAAATTTCCTTTGGTCAAAATCAAGATGACATTAGTTCTACGGCCAAAGTACAGGCCATCTTTGATGAATTCACAGAATATAGGCATCAAAACAAGTTGGACCTAGCTTTGGAAACCTTGGATGAGGCTGCTAAAATTGCAGAAAGTAACGAAGATGTAAAACTTTTACTGGATACCTATCATCAATTCGCCCGCTTATATTTGGAAGAAGGTGATAGGGATACCGCTATTTTTTATTGGGACAGGGCCAGCATTCTACTAAAGGATGTCTCATACTCCTTCGGCCAAGCCTTTCATCTGTATTTGGACGCAGCACTCCGTTTTGAGGAAGGCAACAACTTTCAATCCTTAAAATCCCTGGAAGAATCCAGAATGCTGAGCAACAACAGAAATCTCAGTAACAACATTCTGCTTTTAGAAGCCTATATTTTTACAAATATTGAAAAATATGACGATGCCATTAAAAACCTTCATGCGCTTATTGTAAACTCAGACGATAAGGAAAGGGCATATCTGGCCACAAAAGCCAACCTACAATTGTCCACAATCAGCATAAAGCTGAATGACATGGAAGAAGGCATTGTCCATTCCAAAGCCGCTTTGGAATTGGCAGAAAAACATGGATTCTCCAAAGAGATAAGAGCAGCGAATGAAGAGTTGTCCAAAATTTATGAAACTATTGGTCGCTATAATGAAGCCTTAAGTTACAACCGAGCGTTAGAGCAAATAAAAGACTCCATTTTCACCATTGAAAAGGCCAAACTTGATGCTGACAAAGCCGACAAACTGCGGTTTGAGCATCAAATGAACGAAATAAACAAGCTCACAGCCAAAAATGAGGAATTGAGCGAATCCAAAAACCGTTCAGAAATCACAGCGATTTTAACTTCCGCTTTTTTAACAATCATCTCATTGCTAGCCGTATCCCTTTTTAGGAACAACCAAATCAAGTTAAAGACCAACGATTTGTTGTACACCAAAAACAAAGAATTGGAGTTGGCCAGGGATTCAGCGGTTTCGGCCATGGAAGCAAAGACCAATTTCCTTTCAACTGTAACCCACGAGCTTAGAACGCCTTTGTATGCTGTAACCGGCCTCACGCACCTGTTGTTGGAAGAAAATCCGGCCGAACACCAAAAAGAACACCTAAAATCATTAAAGTTTTCTGGAGAATATTTGTTGAACTTCATCAACGACATCCTTCAAATCAACAAAATAGACGCTGACAAACTGGAACCGTTGAGCATTGAGTTTAAACTTGAAAAAGTACTCGCTGATGTTGTTGATTCCTTGCAACAGAACGCCAATGAAAACAAAACCAAACTCATTTTGGACTATGACCCCAATATTCCTAATCAGCTATTGGGTGACCCTATAAAACTGTCTCAAATCTTCATGAATCTCGTAGGCAATGCCCTAAAATTCACCAAGAATGGAAAGGTTGAAGTCATTGCCAAATTATTGAAAAAAGAGGAAGACCAAGTAAAACTATATTTTGAGGTCAGGGACAACGGCATTGGAATTTCGGAGGATCAACAGAAAAACATTTTCGATAGTTTTGAGCAGGGCTCCATTCAAATTAACCGTGAATATGGAGGTACTGGCTTGGGCCTTACCATTGTTAAAAGTTTACTCGGACTCTTTGGCAGTACCATTCAATTGGAAAGTGAGATTGACCACGGTAGTTCTTTCTTTTTTGAAATGGACCTTAAATGTGATGAGAAAGCCATTGATGAGGTTAGCTTTGAATTGAATCCGGAAGAGTTTGATTTTAAAGGACTTCATATATTGATTGTGGAGGACAACAAGATCAATCAGGTGATTACCAAGAAAATGCTTACCAAAAAAGAGATTACCTGCGATATTGCCAATAACGGTAACGAAGCCATTGACTTGGCCAAGGCCAATACGTATGATTGTATTTTAATGGATATTCACATGCCTGGTATCAGCGGTGAGGAGGCTACGCGCCAAATTCGAAAATTTGACCCAGACATACCCATTATTGCTTTGACCGCAATTTCTTTGGATGATAGCCTGGACAGTTTCTACAAAGCTGGATGTAATGATGTGGTCACCAAACCCTTTAAACCAGAGGTATTCTATCAAAAGATAGGTGAGAACATTTCCAAAAGTAAGATGCAGGGGCTCATTTAAATCAAACTTTTAAGGGTTTCCTCTAAAAACAAATGGTCCTCAGTACCAAAACTATGGGCCACTTCCACATAAAATAGATTTTTGACTCTACCCTGTAATCGCACATAATCCTTTTCTGTAGTGAGAATCAAAGCATGGTCCCTGAACTTTTGTATATCACTTTCCGAAAAATGATGATGATCTCCAAACTTGTAGTGCTCAAATAATACCCCCTCAGATTGTAAGTACTGCACCAAAGGTTCTGGTTGTGCTATACCCGTAACCAAGGTCACCTTCTTTTTCTTAATGTCAGGCAAACTTAGGTTTTCCACCTCCCCTTTTAAAATAGTGCTGTATTCCAAAGTGGCGAACAGTACTTTTTGATGTGGTAGCGGTTTAAGTTTATGCTGAATCCTATTTTTCTCCGATTGGGACAAATTCTTGGGGCATTTGGTAACAATAATGCAATCGGCACGTTTAGCTTCTCTCTTGCTATCGCGAAGGTCTCCCGTAGGAAGATACCAATCATCCACATAAAGATTACCATAGCTGGTCAAAAGAATGGAAAAATTAGGTTTCACCCTTCTGTGTTGAAATGCATCGTCCAGTAAAATAAGTTCTGGCTTTACTTTGTTTTCCAGTTGCGTGATACCATTCCTTCGGTCTGCATCCACGGCCACAGTGATTTCAGGAAATTTTTGGTGCAATTGATAGGGTTCATCGCCCAAATCCAAAACAGAACTGTTAGCATCGGCCCATAAAAAACCTTTGGACTGCCTTTTATACCCCCGACTCAATACCGCAATGGTATGCCCTTTGAACATACGAACTAAAAATTCAATCATTGGGGTTTTTCCTGTTCCGCCAACACTTAAATTGCCAACACACAACGTTGGGGTGTTATAAGTATGGGATTTGAATACACCTGTGTCGTATAGAAAATTTCGCAAATGCACCACTAGGCCATAGACCAAAGAAAACGGAAACGCTATTTTACGGAGCAATTGCAACATGGGACGAAAATATAATATTTTATCTTTAGCCTACTTAAGAAAAACAAATGACCGTAAAGGATATCACAAAAATACTGGAAGAGCTGGCTCCCTTAGCCCATGCGGAAGATTTTGATAATGTAGGGTTGTTGGTAGGTGACCCAAATATGACCGTAAATGGCATATTGGTAACCTTGGACACTTTAGAAAATGTTGTGGATGAGGCAATTTCAAAAAAACACAATCTCATCATCAGTTTCCACCCCATTATCTTTTCTGGGCTAAAAAAACTCACGGGAAGTAATTACGTACAACGGGTTGTTATGAAGGCAATTGCCAACAACATTGCCATTTATAGCATGCACACTGCCTTGGATAATAGTAAAAATGGGGTCAACGCCAAAATTTGTGAGGTACTGGGCATAGATAATCCTAAAATACTAATTCCAAAAGCGGGAACCATAAAAAAATTGACTACTTACGCCCCCATAAATGAGGCGGAAACTGTAAAATCTGCCCTTTTTGCAGCAGGAGCGGGTGAAATTGGAAAATACAGCAATTGTAGTTTCAGTCTGGAAGGTTCGGGTACTTTTATGGCTGGGGAAGAAGCGAACCCCACTATTGGGGATATCGGAAAGGTTCATGTGGAGAACGAAGTCCATATCAATGTGATTTTCTCTTTTGAAAGAGAGCAGCAAATCTTGAACGCTCTTTTTGATGCACATTCCTATGAAGAAGTGGCATATGAAATCTCCGTGCTCCAAAATATGAATCAAGATATCGGCATCGGTATGGTAGGCACCTTGAAGACCGAGATGGATGAAATTGAATTTCTGGAATACGTAAAAACCAAAATGAATGCCTCCGTTGTCCGTCACACCAGATTACTGGGCAAAAAGGTAAAACGGGTTGCTGTTTTGGGAGGAAGTGGTGCTTTTGCCATTTCGGCGGCCAAAAAAGCCAAAGCGGATGTTTTCATCACGTCTGACCTAAAATACCACCAGTTTTTTGAAGCCGAAAACCAACTTGTTCTTGCGGATATTGGGCACTTTGAAACTGAGCAGTTTACAAAAGATTTATTGGTTGATTATCTTACAAAAAAAATTCCTAATTTTGCAGTCTCTTTATCGGAGAGTAAAACAAATCCCATCAAGTATTTATAAATAATATGGCGAACAAAAAAGAAAGCACCGTGGAAGAAAAATTAAGAGCATTGTACGATCTACAGCTCATTGATTCCAGGGTTGATGAAATACGCAATGTGCGGGGAGAACTCCCATTGGAAGTACAGGACTTGGAAGATGAGGTACTTGGCCTTAAAACCCGTATGGACAAACTAAAAACAGACGTTGAGACCATCAATTTTGAGATTACGGCCAAAAAGAATCTCATTGAGGAGTCCAAAGCGCTCATTAAAAAATATGCGGAACAGCAAAAGAATGTCCGTAACAGCCGTGAGTTCAACTCCTTGAGCAAAGAGGTAGAATTCCAAGAATTGGAAATTCAATTGGCGGAAAAGAACATTAAGGAGTTCAAGGCCCAAATTGAACAGAAAAAGGAAGTTATCGCTGAAACCAAAGAAAAGCTTTCTGAGCGCGAAGGTCACTTAAAGCACAAAAAAGGGGAACTGGATGCTATTCTTGCTGAAACAGAAAAAGAGGAAAAAGCTCTTTTGAAAAAGTCAGAAGAGTTTGAAGAAAAAATTGAAGACCGTTTGGTTCAAGCCTACAAAAGAATTCGTACCAATGTAAAAAATGGTCTTGCCGTGGTTCCTGTGGAGCGTGGTGCATCTGGCGGTTCGTTCTTCACTATTCCGCCCCAAGTTCAGGTAGAGATTGCTTCCCGTAAAAAAATCATTACAGATGAGCACAGTGGACGGATTTTGGTAGACCCACTTTTGGCAGAAGAAGAACAAGAAAGAATGCAGAATATGTTTGCGAAACTGTAAACATTTGTATTTCCTTTAAAAATAATAGCCACCGTTTGGTGGCTTTTTTGTTTTCTTTCATTTATATCATTTCTAAGGAGTTTACGACTGAGAAATCTATTTTCACTGCTTTGAGATTTCTCCCATCCGGTCGAAATGACAAAAGCATTTTCAAGATTGTCATGCCGAACTTGTTTCGGCATCCCATTTCTGAATACATCTTCGAGAAAACCCGTGAAATTTCTGCCTACGGCAGGCAAGTGTGTCAAACTGTACAAAGATGTCTCGACTGCGCTCGACATGACGACAAGACCCTAAAAATCCTTTCTAACTATCGCCCAATAGTCCCAAAATCTTGTTTTCTACTTCCTTGGTCTCCCATTCAGACTCAATATTCGGCATTTTCAATACCTCTTTCATAATTGATTCTTGCTCATCCCCTATAGCCAGCGCTTCTGCATACGGCCTTTCGGAGAAAGTAACCCTGGAATAAACAGGAATCCATTTGTCTGGATGTTTGGCAGAAAACCATTTTTCAATCTTCTTTTGCAATAGAAATTTAGGGTCAGCCGTTTTACTGCTCATCTCCACAAAGTTTCGGTAACTAAGCTCGGCAATGGCATCCGCATTGGGTTTTCGCTCCTCTTGGTACTTCTCAAAAATAGTACTCCAATCATCCCCATGAGCTTCCATAAGTTCATTCAACACATAAATATCCTCAAACCCAGCGTTCATGCCCTGCCCATAAAACGGAACAATGGCATGGGCCGAATCGCCAACTAAAGCCACTTTATCCCAATAGGTCCACGGGTAACATTTCATGGTGACCATGGCACTGGTTGGGTTTTTGAAAAAATCCTGGGATAGGTTTTCAATATCCTTTCTGACATTGGGAAAATACGCAGCAAAAAACATTCGTGCTGCTTCTTCCGTTTTGATGCTTTCAAAAGAGACCTCCCCTTCAAAAGGCAAAAACAGCGTACAAGTAAAACTTCCATCAATATTGGGCATGGCAATGAGCATAAACTTGCCCCTTGGCCAAATATGGAACGAATTTTTATCCAATTTATGAGTTCCATCCTCATTAGCTGGTATGGTCAATTCCTTATAGCCCACATCGATGAAATCTTGGGAATAATCAAATCGGCTACGTCGCTGCATTTTGTGACGTACCCTTGAAAAGGCTCCATCACACCCGAAAATAATATCATATTGGTATTCCTTCCACTCGCTTTTTTCGGTTTCTCCAGTGTATATTTTGGCTTCGGGAAGGTTTACATCCCATACTTTTTCATTGAACCGGAATTCAGCCCCCGCTTCCTCGGCCAAATCAATCATTTTTTTGTTGAGGATGCCTCGCGAAATGGACCAAATGGCCTCCCCTTCTTTCCCGTATTTCTGAAAATAGACGGGTTTATCGTTTACGTGCATTGCCCTTTTATCCAAGGGAATGGCAATTTCCTTGATGCGTTCTTCCAAACCAACTTTTCGCAAAGAACGCCATCCTCTATTGCTCATGGCCAAGTTAATGGAACGGCCCGAAAATTTGATGGTCCTAATATCCGGTCTACGGTCAAAAACCGTAACCGAATGTCCTTTTTTACGTAGATAAATGGCTAAGAGTGAACCCACCAATCCGGAACCGATGATGGCTATGTTTTTAGGCGTCTGTGTCATAAATGCCCAATGGGCCAAATTCAGATTAAGGGATAAAAATAAGCATTTTGCCTGTTACACTTTACCAACCACTAGGTTTAGCACCTATACAATTTTATTTTGTTCAATTATTTAGTAATTTTATTAAACAATTTAATCTGTTGCGCTACAAGAAACCACATTTGCCCACAAAATTATGTCCTGTCTGTGAACGGTCTTTTACTTGGCGAAAGAAATGGGCCAAGAACTGGGAACATGTAATCTATTGCAGCGAACGCTGCAGAAAAAACAAGAGCAAACATGAAAACTAGCATAATCTGGTTTGGAAACAACCTTAGGGTAAAGGACAACGGGGTAGTACAAGGTGCCATGCAAGCGGATCGTGTACTTGCGGTTTACTTTTTTGATCCTCGACAGTTTCAAATCAATCCATTTGGTTTTAAGAAAACCGAACGATTTAGGGCAAAGTTCTTGTTGGAAACAGTTCAGCAACTGAAAAAGAATCTTGAAGAGCTAAATATCACCTTGCTGGTCTACCATGAAAAGCCAGAGGATAAGCTTCCAGAATTGATTGAAAGCTACAACATTGACCAAGTTCATCTTCAGAATGAATGGACTTCCGAAGAGAGCGATGTAATTTCTGAAGTACAACGTCGTGCAGCCAGCACTACCATGTTTCACAAGTACAATGACCAGTTTCTTTTTCATCCGGATGATATTCCCTTTGATTCTATGGCTCAAATTCCACAAGTGTTTACGGTTTTCAGAAAAAAGTGTGAGAAATACGTCAGTATGAGACCATGCTTTAGTAATCCCATATCTAAACCCATTGACAATAGAGTTCCTTCAAATACAAAAATCCCTACATTGGAAGATTTGGGGTATTCCAACTTTGAAACCGACCATCGGTCCGCTTTCCCATTCAAAGGTGGTGAAGACTCAGCCTTGCAGCGAATACAACACTACTTTTGGGACACTAAAAAGCTGGCGTACTACAAAAAGACCCGAAATGGTCTTTTAGGCACAGATTACAGTTCCAAATTATCGGCATGGTTGGCCAACGGCAGTATTTCAACAAGAACCATCTATTGGGAGGTAAAACGTTTTGAAGCTGAAATCACAAAAAACCAGGATACCTATTGGCTCATATTTGAGTTGATGTGGCGAGATTATTTTAAGTATGTTTCCCAAAAACACGGAAATCAAATTTTTAAAATTGATGGTATCCTTGAAAAAGACTATGATTGGGATTCCGATAAGACTGCCCTGAATGAATGGGTTAATGGCAAAACCCAAGATAATTTTGTGAACGCCAACATGATTGAACTAAAACAAACAGGCTGGATGAGCAATAGGGGCCGACAGAACGTTGCTAGTTATTGGTCTAAACACCTGCAACAAGATTGGAGAATAGGGGCTTCCTATTTTGAATCCATTCTGATTGATTACGATGTGCACAGCAATTGGGGAAATTGGATGTACAATAGTGGTGTGGGCAACGACCCCCGTAACCGGACGTTCAACACTAAAAGTCAAGCAGAACGATACGACCCGGATTATAAATTCAGAAACCGATGGTTGCAACCTACCTTGTTCTAAATTCTAGAAATAGGTCTTTTATTCATCCATTAGTAAGAAAGAGATAAAACCCAAATTCATCAACTTTAACAATGCTTTAGTATCTGGTGGCATCTTTGTTGCCGTATATATGTTAAATAAAATATTCCGCTTCGGCGTCCATATATATGCAAAAAGTCCTTCACAAAAACTTGCGAAGGACTTTTTCCCTTTTTAAGGTATTTTTATCTTATTTCAAGATTTCATCCACAATTCCGTATTCCACAGATTCTTCGGCTCCCATCCAATAATCGCGATCAAAATCCTTCATGACCTTATCAAAAGGTTGACCACAGTTTTCAGCCAAAATCTTTGCGCCCAATTCCTTGGTCTTAATGATTTCCTTGGCCTGAATTTCAATGTTGGATGCTTGGCCACGTGCTCCACCACTGGGTTGATGAATCATAACCCGCGCGTGGGGTTGAATAAATCGTCTCCCCTTTTTTCCAACGGATAAAAGAATGGACCCCATAGATGCTGCCAAACCGGAACAGACTGTTGAAACTGGACTTTTAAGTTGTTTTATGGTGTCGTAAATGGCAAAACCGGAGGTAACATACCCTCCAGGGCTATTAATAATCAGTTGAATTTCCTTGTTATTTTGCAAATCCAAGTACAGCAGACGATCTATGACGTGCTTTGCGGAATCATCATCTACCATTCCCCACAAAAACACCTTGCGTTCTTCTAACAGTTTTTCTTGGATCAATTCTTGAACCTTTCCTTTCTTTTGACTCATTTTTTATGTGTTGAAAGTTTCAAAAATAATCAAATTCCGAGGAAATATTGGTGGATAATCTGCTTTTGTCCAAATACCGGTTCTACGATCTAATTTCCACCTTTTGAGCAACCACATCTTTGATGGGTATCACAAATTTTCCTGCCTTGGTTACTAACGTAAGGCTGTTGTTCTCAATGGCCTCAATAGTCCCGGAATCATCACCAATGGTTATTTTGTCGCCCACAGCATAGGTTTTCCGAGTGTAGTAAGACCGAAGGATATCCGCTATTACATCTTTTGAGCCCAATCCCAACCCTAGACCAAAAGCCAATAAAAAGGAACCTAATATCATTGTTATGTTGTTGGTAATGATGGTGGTATCAACCCCGGCTTGGTTCAAAGCCGTAATCGACATAAAAATCACAATGATGTAAAACAATAGGTTGCTCACCAAATTGGAACCGCCCAATTCCAATGAATCAAACAAACGTTTTACAGTATTTTTTACCAAATTCCCGATATAAAAACCAATCATGAGCAGCACCAAAGCACTAAAGAATCTAGGCAAATAGCGCAATAGAGCTCCAATTTCATTGGATATTACACCCCAATTGAGAATATCAGCGGCCACAATCAGGAATACCAGCACTAGTCCCCATTTTACAAAGCCTAGAATAATTTTAACAATATCAATTTTAAAATCCCCCTTGCCAAATATATCCATGTCATTGATGCGTTCATTTAGCGCGCTAACTTTGGTGAGTTTTAAAATTTTTCCCAAAAGGAAAAGGACAATTTTTATGACCAACCATCCCACAATAAGAATGGTGATGGCTCCTATGATTTTGGGAAAAACGGTGGCAATCTCCTTTCCCATCGATGAAAATGAATTTATAGTAAGATCTTTCCAATTGTTTAGTGTCTCCATAGTTGTTGTTTATTTATGTTGTAGTTAGTTGTCTCCCAAGGTTCTGAAAAGCTTTCGCAGAGCACTGCCCACGTTTAGGGAAAAGAGTGAGGCCAAGTCCATGATCAACTTTGCCGCGGCTATGTCGTTCATCACTTTTTGCTTCATTTCTGGAGGGGCCTCCTTTAGTGATGCCTCCAATTGTTTGAATGGGTTCCTGTGTTGCTTTGCCATCTATTGTAGGGTGTTATAGATTTCCATTAATTTTTCCTTTGCACGCTTTAACCGCATTTTCACCGCACTCTCCCCAATCTCCATTAGACTTACCAATTCTTTGATACTGGCACCGTCTTGATACTTTAACAGTAAAAGAGATTTATCTTCAGCTGATATTTGCTCCAAGGCCTTTTTCAGTTTTTCTGCCTTCATTTCATACAAGCTCTGATCAGGAACCTCGGCCTTCAACTTGTATTCGGTTTCATCAACAGGAATTGATTTATCCCGCATTTTACGTTGCTTGTTCCGGTTTACATAGTTGACGCAAAAATTATAAGTGAAAGAATATAACCACGTTGAGAATTTTGACTTGCCTTTGAATGTCTTCAACTTAATGAACAGCTGCAAAAAGACATCTTGGGTCAAGTCTTCAGCCTCGCTATCAGATTTGGCGAAGGCATAACACTTGTTGTACACCATTTTGGCATAGCGATCATACAACCGCCCAAAAAGTAAGGGGTCATTGTTTGCTACAATACGTTCCACTAATTCCTCATCCGATAGATGGGCACACACGTCTTCCGTTTCCAAAGATGCTCTGTC
This sequence comes from Flagellimonas marina, assembly GCF_042651185.1. Classification (NCBI taxonomy): domain Bacteria; kingdom Pseudomonadati; phylum Bacteroidota; class Flavobacteriia; order Flavobacteriales; family Flavobacteriaceae; genus Flagellimonas; species Flagellimonas marina. Next base: position 162,777 of record NZ_JBHSCL010000013.1, read on the forward strand.
GGGGTTACTTATAACTATTAGAAACAGCTTTTTAAGAAAAGTCACTCGAATGGGTTGATTTATTTAATCTGTCGAAAAAATGGCGCGCAAGATATCAAAAACATGGTATATTTGATTAAAAATCAGACATGAAGACCATCCATCCATTGTTTATCTTTTCGATCATACTTTTTATCGGTTGCAAAACCGAACCCAAGAAAGCTTCTACCGAAGCTGAACCCATGGTCGAAAAAAACATTCCTGAAAAAATTGCTGCCGCGCACGGATATGAACATTGGAAATCCGTTTCTGAAATCACCTTCACCTTTAACGTGGATAGGGACACCACCCATTTTGAGCGAAGCTGGGTCTGGAAACCCAAAATGAACGAGGTTACGGCCATTTCGGGTGCCGATACGTTGACTTATAATAGAGCTTCCATGGATAGCACCGCCTATAAAAGGAATGCAGGTTTCATCAATGACCGCTATTGGCTTTTAGCTCCTTTTAATTTGATTTGGGACGCTAACAGCTATACGTTTGAACATTCGGAAGCTGAAAAAGCACCCATCAGTGGGGAAGACATGCAAAAATTGACCATTGTCTACAAAAATGAAGGTGGCTATACACCCGGTGATGCCTATGATTTTTACTTTAAGGATGATCACATTCTTAGGGAATGGGTGTACCGAAAATCAAACCAAGAGGAGCCCTCGTTGGCCACCACCTGGGAAAATTACACTGAAATGGAGGGGCTAAAAATAGCGCAAGACCATAAAAAAGAGGATGGTAGCTTTCACCTCTATTTTACAGGTTTGTCAGTAACCGATTAATATGATTTATTTTCTTTTTTTGCCAAGGAAAAACGTAATCCCCAATACAAACAAAATACAGCCTAGTAGTACAGAGAAGCTATAGACAAGGGAGGTGGTTTCGGCAACAAATCCAAGGACAACAGGCCCCAACAAAAAGCCGATATACCCCGAACCTGCAATAAAGGCTATCCCTTGTGAGCTGTCCACGCCTTTTACATTGCCCCCAATACGGAACAATTCGGGCACAATTACCGAAAAACCAAGTCCATTAAATGCAAAACCAATAATGGACCATGTCGTATGCTGGGTCAAAATCAATACATAGCCAAAAGCAGCAATAAGTGCACCCAGGCCTACTATTTTTATGGGACCTATGATGGCGCTAATGCCATCTCCCAAGAATCGGCCTATGGTCATGGTGATGGAAAAGGCCAAAAATCCGGCTCCTATTAGCATTTCAGGGGCTAAAACCACCTCTTTTAGATACAACGCACTCCAATCCACGATAGCCCCTTCACAGGCATAACATATAAACCCAATAATTCCCAAAAGCAATAAGGGCCTAAAAAGTCTCAAGCTGAACGGTTCCTTCTCCACAGGAGCGGCAACAATATTGATGTAGTGTTTTTTGAAATAAAAATTAATGAAGAACACCACCATAACCGAAATTCCCATATGCAAAACAGGATTTCCAATCACGGGAATCAGAAAACTGCCAAGACCGACCAAAATTCCACCTAAGCTAAAAAAGCCATGTGCCGCGGACATAAAATTTTGTTTGTCCTCCTTTTCAATTTCGGTGACCAAGGTGTTAATGGCAATATCCGTAAAACCTGTACCTGCACCAAAAAGGTACAAAGCGCCCATCAACATGTAGTAATTTGGGGCCAAAAGAGGTAACAGGGCCACAAGAGAAACACACACAACCCCTATCCATGATGCCCTTCCCACCCCTATTCTGTTGATAAGTTTGGAGGCCATGGGAAAAATGGTGAAAACACCGAGCGACAAGCAAAAAAGGGCAATACCGAGATCGGCATTGTCTATGCCCAACTTTTCTTTGACGGAGGGGATATAAATGGCCCACGTTCCAAACCAAATATTAACACTGGCAAAAATCCATGAAGGACCAAAATATCTTGGATTGGAGAGAATGAGCAACAATGACCGCATAAGATTGGCTAATTTAAAGCAAGGCTATCTACTTTTGCAGGATGCCCTGCTTTAATATTTGCCCAAAATTGTACATATCCGTATAAGAGCAATAAAAAGGGGCCGGAGCCAATCGGATGACATTGGGTTCCCTCCAATCGGTGATAACACCATTTTTCATAAGGTAATCAAACAAAGACCGACCTTCACCATGCAAAAAGACAGAAAGTTGACAACCGCGCTCTTTGGGGGTGATAATCTCAAATGAACTCTCCACCTGTTTATCTATTTCTTGCAGAACAAACTCCAAATAGGCCGTGAGGGTCTTTTGTTTTTCAATGAGAGCATCCATACCTACTTCATCAAACAGTTCCAGTGAAGCTAAATACGGTGCAAGCGACAGTATGGGTGGGTTGCTCAATTGCCAAGCATCTGCAGATTCAATAGGGTCGAACTCCGGTTCCATTAAAAAACGGGTTTCCTTTTTCGTGCCCCACCATCCTTCAAACCTTGGTATATCTTTTTTGCCCAAATGTTTTTCGTGTACAAAAATTCCTGAAGCATTTCCGGGACCGCTGTTCATGTATTTGTAACTACACCAGGCTGCAAAATCGGTATCCCAATCGTGCAAGTTCAGTTTTACATTGCCCACGGCATGGGCCAAATCCCAACCTACAAAGGCCCCAACAGATTTGCCCGCTTTGGTGATGGCCTCCATATCCAGCACTTGGCCGTTGTAGTAGTTTACACCGCCCATAAGAACCAACGCCAACTCCTCACCTACTTCTTCTATCTTTTGGATGATGTCCTCGGTACGCCAAAAATGTTCCCCTTCCCGTTTTTTTACCTCTACTAAGGCGTCTTTTGGGTCCAACCGATGGAATCGCAACTGACTTTGCAACATATACTGATCGGAAGGAAATGCTTTTTCCTCACACAGAATTTTATAGCGTTTTGTGTTAGGGCGATAAAAGGAAACCATTAAAAGATGCAGGTTCACCGTTAGGGTATTCATCACCGAAACTTCTTTTGCACTTGCCCCGACCACCTTACCTAAACCTGCTGCCAATCGCTCGTGGTAATCCCACCACGGTTTGTCTGCATAAAAATGACCTTCCACAGCGAGTTCCTCCCAATCCTTCATAACCTCATCCACAAAGGCTTGGGTTCGTTTAGGCTGTAATCCCAAGGAATTTCCAGTAAAATAGATGACTTCTTTTCCATTCACTTTAGGAAAATGAAATTCCTTGCGATATTTAAAAAGCTTGTCCTTCGCATCCAACTGTTGTGCGAACTCAAGGGTATTGTGGAACGTCATGCTTTACTTGATTTAACCCAAAAATACGATTTGTGAATCTATTTTAGCACACCGTTATTATTCCAAACGCATTTCAATGATATGCTTTTTAAAACCAACTTTTTCATAGGCCTTTATGGCGGGGAGATTATCGTTGTAAACGGTCAAACGAATCTCTTTTAATCCTTTTCCATGGGACCATTTTTTCAATGCATCCACAATCAGAGCGTTGATGCCCCTTCCCCTATAGGCCGGGTCCGTGTACATAAACCCCAAATAGGCATAAAACTCATGATCCAAATAATGCCGCGCTTGTTTTGAAATGGCATAACCCGAAGACACCACCTTCCCTTCCATTTCGGCCACAATAACACAGCTATCATCATCCAAAATCATCTGTTTAAGGTCGTAATAACTGACGGGATCCTCTTTAATGGTCACATCAAAAGGGCGTTCTGAGGTGATAATGCCTTGTTCAAATTGAAGTAGTATGGGCAGATCGTCCAAAGTGGCATTTCGAATTGTAATTTGGTCTGATGTCATTTCAATTGAGGGTACAAGTTCTCTCCGAATGTACTTCTTTTATCTATTTTTGAAAAAAATAAACCTTGATTGAGCAACTACTTGAATTGATAGCAGATTTTTTTCGGAATGGTTCGAAGGCTAGTTATATTGTGGCATCAATTTTTGTCGCCTTTTTGGCCATAGCAATAAGCATTATAAAGTTTAAAAATAACCAATGAAAGCAAAGTATTTCAAAGCATCAATCATAGTGATTTCGGTTATTGTACTGGGAAATGTTTTATCAGGATTTATTAATATGTTTCAAACGTATCTTTACCAAACCAATAATGCAGAATTTGAATTTTCAACTATGCCAACAAAAGGAAGGGATATTGGAATGATGGAAAGACAATTTTCCGCTTACAAGAATGCTCATCCAGAATATAAAGATTTGGTCCTATACAGGACATTTAAACGAAATCCCTTGAAATTTTGGAATTGGTATTCGTATCTAACTGATGAAATGTATCAATATGACTATAAGGATGAAATTGAATCATTTTCTGGGAAAGGAAAATTTGGAATATAATAGTTCAAATAAACCATGCATTTCCTCTCCAACATACTAGAAGATTATATTGAAGAACACTCCCAGTCAGAACCTGAGTTATTGGCGGATTTGTCAAGGGAAACCCATCTAAAGGTTTTACAGCCCAGAATGATTACGGGTCATTTTCAAGGTCGGGTCTTGAGTTTACTATCCAAAATTATTGCGCCGAAAAATATATTGGAAATTGGAACCTACACCGGATATTCAGCCCTTTGTTTGGCGGAAGGGCTCCAAAAAACCGGGGAATTACATACTATAGAAATCAATGAGGAACTGCATGGTTTTCAACGCAAATATTTTGACCGGAGTGGTTTTGGTCCCCATATCATTCAACATACGGGGGATGCATTGGATATTATCCCCACCTTGGACCTTTCGTTTGATTTGGTCTTCATCGATGCCCAAAAGGTGAACTACGATGCCTATTTTGAGGCTGTGATTCAAAAAACCAGACCGGGCGGTGTTATTTTATCGGACAATGTACTTTGGTCAGGGAAAGTGGTGGAGCCGGTTCCCCAATCGGACAAAGCCACCCTTGCGTTGAAGGCCTATAATAAAAAGTTGCAAAGCGACCCACGGGTTGAAACAGTGATATTGCCCATTAGGGATGGACTGACCTTGAGTCGGGTGAAATAAATCGGTGGTGCAATTTATAGAAAAGAATTCCGGACAGAATCCCAACAACCATTCCTACTAAAATATCTATCGGGAAATGCACGCCAACATAGATTCGGCTCAAGGCAAACAAAATGGGCCAAATAAAGAACAGTGCTGCCCATTTTATGCTCTTCCGAAGGAAAAGAAACATTAGGGTGGTAATGGAAAAGGAACTTGAGGCATGCCCTGAGAAGAAACTGTAATCGGTTGGAGTTTTTAAAATACGGATCAGCGTATTGATTTCTTCCGTGTTATTGGGTCGCAACCGAGCTACCGAAATTTTGGTCCAATGGGTTATGGCGGTAATAAAAATGACCAATCCAATGAGAGTCAAAAGTTTAAACCAAGCCTCGCGTTTTGGGAATTTCAGGAAAAACAGAATGACAAATAGGATAAAAAGTGGAATCCATGTGGCTATATCAGTCACCGTGGACCAAAAGCCGTCGTATCTTTCAATGCCCAAACTATTGAGATAGATAAACGTATCCCTATCCCATTCGAGCAATCTTTGTAACATGGATTATTTGAGATTTCGTTTTACTGAGCCTGTAACTTCGTCCACATTTTTCTTAACGTCATCAATCTCTTTTCGGATGTCCTTGGTAAAGTCGGTATCGATACCTTGTTTATCGGCACTTTTTTGAATTTCGCGCTTAATGTCGTCCGTGGCATCCCTAAGTTGGCGCATTCCCTTGCCAAGTCCCTTAGCAATCCCAGGAATCTTATCGGCACCAAAAACCATCACCACTATGAATAGGATGAAAAAAATCTCTGCGCCGCTTATGAATAGAAAATACATACAACAAATATAATCAGAAGTTGGTAGGAAAATAAAAAAAGCCCCGTGAAATCACGAGGCCTTTTACTGTTATTTTGTTGCCCTTATTTTCCTTTGATGCTATCCTTGAATTTATCAAAGTCTGATTTCTCATCTTTTTGGGGCCAAGCATTATTGCTGGTGTCAATATCAGCAGTTTCCAACTTTGGATCTACCACAATACCCACCAACTCTTTTTGGGATGAAACCACGCGTTTTACCTCGGCGTCGTTCTTTCTCCAAATTTCTGGAGGATAGGTAACGTTCTCCTTGGTACCATCAGCATAGGTATATTCCACAATCAATGGCATTGGGATTCCCCCGGGCTTGTCAAATGTTATTTCGTAGAAATATTTAGGCTCTTTAACCTGCGCCCTTTCGGCTTCGGTCATGTTATCCATCATAAACTCCTTAAGGTTTTGGGAAGACTCGGTTGGAGATTTCCCTTTAAGCTCGGGCATGTAATCTTCACTATCTTCCTCTGCCAAGTACACCAATGGTGGCAAATCAGCCTCTGTGATATTTCTATCGGCCATATACTTTTCCATTTGTTTGGTGGGCTTGCTGCTCACGTAGTATTTTTTAACGCCTTTCACCCCAATATCAACATAATCGGTAGTGTAGAACCAACTTCTCCAGAACCAATCCAAGTCCACGGCAGAAGCATCTTCCATGGTTCGGAAGAAGTCCTCTGGGGTCGGGTGCTTAAACATCCAACGTTGTGCATAGGTTTTAAAGGCATGATCGAACAGTTCCTTCCCCATTACAGTTTCCCTTAGTATGTTCAATGCTGTGGCAGGTTTACCATAAGCGTTGGGCCCCAACTGATAAACATTTTCTGGGTTTGACATGATTGGGGCAATATAACTTTGGTCCCCAGCCATATAAGGTACAATGTCCGCTGGGTTTCCTCTTCGGGATGGATAGTTTTCATTAGGCGCGATGACCTCTGGAAAATTCTTACCAAATTCCTGCTCGGTCAAATATTGCATGAAGGTATCCAGACCTTCATCCATCCAGCCCCATTGACGCTCATCTGAATTCACGATCATCGGGAAGAAATTATGACCAACTTCGTGAATAATCACGCTGATCATTCCATATTTTACTTGATCGGAATACGTACCGTCTTCATTAGGTCTACCATAATTCCAGCAAATCATGGGATATTCCATCCCTTGGTTCTTGGCATGTACCGAAATTGCTTTATGATAGGGATAGGTAAAGGTGTGCTTGGAATACGTCTTCAGCGTTTGAACAACTGCTTTGGTTGACTGTTCTTCCCAAAGTGGGTTTCCTTCTTTGGGATAAAGAGAAACCGCCATGATATCCTTACCATCAATATTAACCGCCTGCATATCCCAAATAAACTTACGGGAAGACGCAAAGGCATAGTCCCTTACATTGGTCGCCTTGAATTTCCAAGTTTTCTTATCGGTTGAGAAGCCCTTTTCAGCAGCTTCCACTTCTTCTTGGGTAACAATGATTACAGGTTTGTCATAAGATTTTTTGGCTTCCTTATAGCGCTTCATCATTTCTTTGGTGAAGACTTCATCCCTGTTCTGAAGCTCTCCCGTAGCATCCAAAATATGGTCTGCCGGTACGGTTATGCTCACATCATAGTTTCCAAAAGGGAGTGCAAATTCTCCACTGCCCCAAAACTGATGGTTCTGCCATCCTTCCACATCGCTGTAAACAGCCATTCTAGGAAAGAACTGGGCAATAACGTAGGCGCGGTTTCCATCCTTAGGGAAATATTCATATCCAGACCGAGCTCTATTAACGGTATGGTCTGGCACATTGTACCACCATTTTATAGAGAAGGAAACTTTTTCACCACTCTTAAGCGGCTCTGGAATATTCACCCGCATCATGGTTTGATTGATGGTGTGGGACAATGGCTTTCCACTGGCATCTTTTACCCATTCAATATTAAAACCACCATCAAAAGGTTCGCTCATGTACGTTTCGGCAAAATTGCCTGCGGTATAGGCAATATTCACCCCATTACCATCACGTAGTGGAGATTTGGAATCCTTGGCACGGACATTTTGGTCCAATTGCACCCAAAGAAACTCCAAATTATCCGGTGAATTGTTATAATAGGTAATGGTTTCTTCACCGTGGATTCTTGCATTCTTATCATCCAACTCCACACTGATGTTATAATCCGCTTGTTGTTGGTAGTAATCAGGACCTGGCGCGCCAGAAGCGGAACGATAGGTGTTCGGTGTTGAAAATTCTTCATACAACTGCTTAAACCTACTTTGGTTGTAGTGACCAGGCTCCCGTTCCGGTTTGGCATCTCCTTCTTCCTGGGCCATCAACACAGCGCCAAAAAGAAACAGTATGGAAGCAAAACAATACTTAACTCTGTTCATTTTTTATTTGATTTTTAAACGTTGAAAATTAACTTTTTTTAACCAACTGTTAATATTACGTTACAAGTTTAACATTCCTTTATTATTTTCCTTGATGAGTACAAAGCTCTTTTTTTGGCCTTTCCATTTAAGGTGAACCAAATTCTTCTGCTCTTCAAACAAATCGGTGAGGATTTCATTTTGGACTGCCATGGATTTCAGGTTTGAAAAACCAACTTTTGGAATTTCCAAATAGCAGATGACCACGTCATTATCATAGCGTTTTCCCAAAAAAGTATATTGGGCAACTTCACCATTGAGTTCCACGGCAAATTTGGCCCTAAAGTACTTTTCGATGTACTCATCCGCCACTTTGGCCTCGTCCTTGGTAGCCAACTTCGCTTTTATGCCGTACCGTTCTTCCAAAACGTCATCAAGGTCATCAATAAAAATGCGACTGGTAATCTGAAAAGCATCATCTTCCTCTGCATAAACCATATTGGTAACGCTGACATAGAATTTATGAGCCGATGTGAAAGACAAAAAAAGTATGACTGCGAGTGACAATAGCAGTTTCCTTGCTGTTTTCAATTTCATCATATAAGTTTTAGACTCCTATATTGGGGCAATGTTACAGGATTTCATGGGATTTTGTGCAAAAGACTTGCCAAAATATACTTTCTTGGACCAGAGACGATATATTGAAAAAAAGAAACCAGATATAAGACGTACCTGTTATTGGTTAATGGTTATTCGGTTAATGGTTATTCGGTTATTGAGTTATTGGGTTGTTAGGTTATTGAAACCTTGAACTTGAACTTGAACTTGAACTTGATTCTTGTTTCTTGACTCCTGACTCCTGTTTCCTGACTCCTTAAAATTTCAATCCAAATTATTGTTCTGGCGGTAAACACGACTTTTTTCCACCATAAAATCCCAAATTTTTAATTTATCTTGTGTGTCCACCGTAGTCTGAAATGCCTCATCCACTTCACAGAAGTACATAAAATCCTCTATTTTTTCCATAGGAATCTTTAAAGTGGTCACAAAAAGCGAATCCACATAAAAATCCTGCACACGTTGCGTCCGGGCGTAGGTATTGTCCACTTTCACTCGGTTCTTCAACATTTTAGTGCGACCGGTAATGGCATTGATGATTGGATTTAGGGACACTGCGCCACCGGCACCACCCAGACCACCACCACCTTTAATGCTCATGGCAGAGGCTTCCTTAAGCAATCGTTCACTTTGGGTATAGTCCTTGGCATTGGCATTGGGAAGTCCCAAGGCTTCAGCATCCACAATTCTTGGAGGGGGGAGTTTTTCCAAATCCTTGTCCAAAACCCCTGAAAGGTTGTAGGGACTTACCACCACTTCTCGCAATTCGTTTACAAATTCCTCCATGGGAACAGTAATAAAACTGGAATTGAACAAGGTTTCGCTAATGGGCAGTACCTTTCTTTTGAAGTGAACAGCAGAAAACACCAACGTATCGTTCAATTGCGCCCGAATGATAAAATTTCCATCAATATCGGTGATCACCGTTTGTTCCGAGGCGATATTCTGAACCACAACACCCACCACATCTTCAGTGGCACTGGTAACCTTACCCCGTAATTCTTTGGTGATGCCATCTTGGGCAGTGGTTGATAAGACGCATAAACACAGTAATGGAAAAAGAAGCTTTTTCATTCTTCATTCAACTCCGTCAAAAAGGCCTTGCTCTGTGTGACCAAAAAATCAATCAGTTGAAATTCGTTTTCCTTTCGCAGCAAGGTCTGGGAAGGAATCTTATCATCGCAGTAAAGTAGGAATGCATCAATTTTGTTTTGTGGCAACCTTAAATCGACCACAAAAAACTCATCGTCATACACATGCCGGAGCACCTCACTCACCTTTAGCGGAGCGCGTTGTTGTCCATCGGCCTCCTGCGACTTGAAAAGTGCCTTAAAAATGTTCACAAAATTCAGACCGTCACGCATGCCCCGAACCGTTCTGGACTCTGCAATGTTTTCCACTTCTGTGCTCCGGTCAATCTCGTAGTCGAACTGTTTAAAATCTTCATTCTTTACCTGCAAAAACCGCTCTTGGTTTTCAGGGGTAACCACAACCTCATCCAACTCTTGCACCTTTTCATTTACCTCAACCACCAAACGGTTGTTCGCCAATATTTCCTCTGTAATGACTACTATTTCCAACTGGTAGGTGAGTGCCGTAAACACCAATTGGTCACCCACTTTTACCATAATGGCAAATTCCCCTTCATCATTGGTAATGGTGGCCTGGGCAGAGGTGGAGTTGATCACGTTCTCGTTGGGCACATTGGTATTCCTGTACAGCACCTTACCGCGCAACAATTGCCGATCTTCCTGTGCCATGGCCAAGGTTGAAAAGAACAACGAAAACAAAATCAGAAGTGTATTTTTCATAAGAAAGCATTTAGCCCAAGTTAAAGAAAACCTTTGAAGGTCATATAAAAAAGTAAAGCTGTTCTAAACTTTTGTTAATTCTCCAACGGCCATGATAGAAAAAAGAGGTATCCGTTCACCTGTGAACTTCGTATTTGGTCGGGATTTCTAAGAATAATCGGATCATAAGATTAGTTTTGTGGATTCCGTTTGGAAACCTCAAATATCAAACACTGTGAAAAAGCAAATTGTTTTTTTGATCGCTGCCCTACTGGCGATCACTTCCCTGCAAGCCCAGGTAAAGATTGGTGATAATCCACAAAGCATACACCCAGCTTCCGTTTTGGAACTACAAAGTAATAATCGGGTACTTGTAATAACCCGGGTCTCCGATGCCCAAATGAGTACCATTAACCCATTGCGGGGTGCCATGGTCTACAACACGGACGCTGAATGCATCCATTATTTCAATGGTACGGAGTGGATTAATATATGCGAGGAATTGGACAATTCATTTACCGTTAGCACTGAGGCCGTTTTTAATATTGCTTCTAGGGACAGCACCGTAGTGGTGACCCAAACGGAAACTCCTGACGGAATCAACTACAATTTTGAGGTCAACCGAATAAGGGGAGAAAACATTGTTCCTAGAACTCTGTTTGGCAGTAATTTAGCAGGGAATTCGATTACACAAACAGAATTACAAAACGATGCTGTTACACGCGACAAAATTAATCTTGATGTCGCTGGAACCGGATTGATACAGGCAGCAGATGGTTCACTTGAGGTGGATTATACTGCCATAACACCAGATTGGAATAATATCTCCAATATTCCTCTTGATATAGCCGATGGAGATGCGGATAATCAAAACCTTAGCATTGGTGCCGGGGGCATTGCAAACCAAAGTGTTGAGGTCGCAATCTCCGGGGGAGGGACAAGCGCATTGGTGGATGTGCG
>NZ_JBHSCL010000014.1:0-1005 GCF_042651185.1 Flagellimonas marina
AAACTGGGTCTTTTGGACCATACCATCGCCATGTTTGTTCTAAACCCATAAAAATTGATTTTTTGTCACTACACTACTGTTTTTATCAACCACTAAAAACATTGAATCCACCATCAATGGGAACCTCAATACCATAAATAAATTTTGATTGCCGCTACTCAAACAAAGGGTAGTACCCATCTTCGAAAAATGAGCGGCCAACACTTTGTCCTTAACTTCTCTACGTTTTGGATTTTCCATAGATTTTTTTTGGTGGTTGGTTCTAGGCTCAATACCAAATTTTAGTTTCTGCGTACTTTTTACACAGTTGTAAATATATAGATATTTTTATCCCCAACGGTTAAAAATTCATTTTATATCAAAAACAAAATTTCGGAAAGCAGAAAAAACATTAGTTTTTCTAAAAGAGATTCCCCTTAAGCTTTAGTTACTGTTAGCCCTTTGAACTTGTATTTATTTTCCAAAAAAAAGTATTTTGTTTGAAATACAAATGTTCAGGATATTATTACTCAGGGTAGAACTTCGAAACCGTATTTTCGACCAAGGTGGTTCTTTGCTTTTGGACTTCTCTTGTTGATAAGGCAACACAAAGCAATTTTAATCTATTCATAAATGGTTGACTTAAACGGCACAATATCTTATCCTTTAGATATAAAACCAGTGTTACCAAGCTCAATACATACCCACCGTGGATTACTGGCACTGTGCCCTATAATTCCTTATTTTTGATGTTTTTTGATGCTCTTTGCGGAGCAACATTCGACATCGTTTTCACTTTTTGTGTTACTTTTACACAGTTTTTAAAGGTATATTTTTTTATACCTCGTAGAGATTCAATCAATTCCAAATGACAAGACAAGAAAGTCTCCAAGAAATCCAAGTAAAACAAGATTCTTTTGAATGCTCGGTCACAGCAGATATAACTGTGTTCGGATATGTAGGGGGGAAACTCAAAATACTCTTGATCAAAAGGTCATTCGGATATTACAAGAACCACTGGCATAT
>NZ_JBHSCL010000015.1:0-7779 GCF_042651185.1 Flagellimonas marina
TTCCATCAATACGGTGGAAAAGCAGATGGTCAAAGCCCTTAAAATTCTGAGAAGCAATCTAAAATATAAAGTTGAAATGTTCCTATGGCTGATTGCCAAAACCCTTAGCACCGCTAAATAGGACGTATATTGGATAGGACGTTCAATTAATACCACCATAGGCGGATGAAAGTGAGCGGACCAAATCAAGTGCACGAAATCGCTTCATTTTGGTGCTGTAGTTAATGTTTATTTTTAATTTTTTCCTCATAGATTCCCTTATTAATGTTCACCCTGTGCGCCGTGTGCTCAAGACGGCCGACCAAACATTCGTTCCTGCGGTATATCTCCACAAAGCTGTCCGTGTAGACGATTTTCACCTGCTTGCCGATGTGCCTGCATGGAATACTGTAGTAGTGCCCGTCCCTGTCAAGTTAGATATGGCTGTTCTTGTAGATCGTGCCCTTTACATCGGACCTTATCTCACACCTTTTTAAGGGAAGGGGACCGAACTCCGGCACCTCCAGCTCCCAGAACAGGGAACCTCGTGAGTATATGGAAACAGTGTTGTGCACCATTAGCAGTTCCAGGATGGCCCTGTTGATCTGAACCACACTGTGGAAGGTACTATTACAAAAGAGTGTGAACGCCCCGGTATAGACAATGTGCACCCCATTCTACACAGTCGCCTTGTCCCTGGGTCCGTATGCTCTTGTGGGCAGTATGGCGGTATCGTAATGCTCCGCATAATCGGCAATGATCTTGTTGACCTTTGGCTCAAAACGGCTGCTCATGGTGACGGCGGACTTCAAGTTGTCGGACTCAAGGGCACGGGGACTCCGCCATGGAACCACAGTGCGGACAACTCGGTACCGCATGAAGTCAGACAATTTTTAGATCCGAAAGGTCTCCACGTAGGTATATTGGCTGCTTCCCAGTACGCACAGGTATACCTCGAGCACTTAGATCTCCCCTTATACTTCTTCGTTATGTGAAGTTTTTTGCCCTTAAAATCGACGAAGAGTCTGTTTCCCGCCCTGTGGGTTAAGTGCATCACGGGGGAGGATTCCTTGGTCCATTCACGGTACCAGTACCTGAACTGTGAGAGCTTGAACCCGTCGGGATGCTTCGTACAATACTCTTTCCACAGCAACTGGCGGGTAACCCCCGTATTATGGTGTTCCCTTTCAAAATAGGCGTAGTACCGTTCAACCTTCCCGAGTTGTCCGCACTTTGGCTTTTGGTCGGCCTTGAAGAGTCTTTGTATCTTCTCCAGGGTCATCTCCGAGACCTAGTAGGGCTTCAACCTGCAACGATTGAAGAGCTCATATAATTGGTCTCCGTGTTGCGGGAGATGCCCAGTTCCTCGGTGATGCGTCGCTTACTACCTCCTCGCCGTACACTTTTTGCCATGCACATTTTTATCTGTTTGTTCGCCATGATCTTTTTTACAAAATAAACCATCCAAACACGTAAATAGAATCGAACTTTTTAATGGCTCACTTTCATCCGCCCCACTATACTCACTTTCGTCCGCCGCAGGTGGTATACTATGTCCAATTCTTGCACCTTTCAGGCTTATTGAGGTTTAGAGGTTTATCCTGTGCAAAACCGTGAATTGTGAAAATGGCCAAGCAAAGAATCACAAAAAATTTCATAGGCTTCATTTTTTCAATCCAGTTAAATCTGACTCTATTTTGAACTTACCTTCTCCCTTGTCAATCACCGCCTTGAAGTCCTCAGATATTTCAATATTATTCGCTGTCTTCAGTACAATCTCTTTCCCTGGAATTCTGTTTTCAATCAAGACCATCTCTCCCTCTTTGTTAAGAATATTGCCATAAAAATTTACCTGTGTCCTACCATAGTCAGGAACATAGCCCTCCTTGCCATGGAAAAGAATGCCTGTATTCCTTAAACTACTATTGGTAACTGTAAATACATCCACGGGGGTGTTCACCTTAATGAAGGGTTTGTCTCCATCATGCAATACCCTGACATTGTCGAATAGCAGTTGTTTCTGTTCTGGGATTTCTGCGCCAGGGTAGTACGAACGACTCCAGCTGCTGTTATCGAAGTGAATGGAAAATGTCTGTCGTGGTTTTTCCAGAAAGATGTCCCTGAACACCACGTTCCTCACACCTGCTGTGTACTGTACATCGTCCTGCATCATAACCCACTTGATGCCGTCCAGCTCGACGGTTCCTTCTTTGTGGGTCGGTCTTGTCTTGGTGACCCATGTTTTTTTCAGGGGCTTGCCGTCCGGTCCTATTCCGTCTACCCGATAAATCCGGCCTCCGGTAACAACCGCATCCGCATTTTGCAGCTCTAGTCCTTCTTCCCAATCTATCCAGCCACCTGCCAGAATCCTGCAGAAATAACCCACCAAAGGTTGGCCTTCCAAACTCAGATCATGACAATTCTCGATGACCCCGTTCTCGATCCATCCAACTTCGGGATTTGATGTAGCATAGTCATGGGCATTGAGCGCGAGTGCGTCATCAAGGGTTTTAAATGTTGCGTTCGAAATTCTGAATCGGTTGCCACGACCAAGATGGATACCATCTTTATCGCCGACAAGAATCGTATCATCAATCAGTAAATCTTCGAAAGTGCAGACATGAATGCTAAATTGAACTCCCTCAATGTCATAGCACCTGAAGCCTTCTATGCGCAAATCCTTTACATAGAAAAAGGCCAACTGTCCCCTCAATCCAAATATTTTATCGTAGCGTTTCACTATGCCGTTCACTTGTATGTGAAGCCCTTTCACAGCAATATGTTCATCCCAGGTTCGTGTTAGAGCACCTTTGTTCAGCAACACATGGGAAAAAGCCCCTTCTTCATTCACTTTCTGAAGGATGACCCCTTTTGCAAATTCTATTGAGGTATTGCTTCCAATGTAAGAGGTACCCGCCACTTTGTAGGTGCCTGGTTGACCAACAATGATATTGCCCCCTTGGTCCAAGGCCGCCTGGAGCGATTTTACATTCTCTATTCCCGTGGCATCCGGTGAAAAACCATAATCGGCAGCATCGGTAAAGCCAGATCCCTGAGAGTAACTTTTTAGAAACGAAAATAGAATGAATGTTAGAACTAGTGTTCTTGAATAAGTTTTTGACATTTTGTTGTCTTTTAAAAAAATTTTGATCTGTTCAATTTGCGATACCAAACTCCACACTACAAGTCTGCAGAACGGAACCCTTTCGCAAAGATTTGGAACCTGCTATGACTGCGATAAGAATACCGTGGCAAATTGCCACGGTATTAAGTTTAAAATGAAATGACCTAGTATCCAGGATTTTGTTCCAAAGCAGCATCCTTATTTGCTTGAATCTCGCTATTTGGAATAGGCATTAAATTAACACGATCATCAATTGTATATCCATATTCGAGGGTGGCAGAATGATATTTTCTGAGATACTCGGCCAATTTACCTGTTCGCAATAAGGTATTCAATCGATATTCTTCAAAGTGCAGTTCACGGGCCCTTTCATCAAGAATAAGATCCAGATCTACCTCGCCCGCCGTTACCGGAGTGGCCTGTGCCCTATTCCTAATGGCGTTGATATCGGCTGCGGCTAAATCATTATTGCCATTGCGTAAATACGCCTCTGCCCTTAACAAATACGTCTCCGCAAGTCTAATGATATACCAATCCTTAAAAATTCGTCCATCGGAATTATTCTCTCCGTCCTGTAATTTATAGGGTTCATGTAAAACTTCTACATTTTTCTTAAATGACGGCTGACTCATCCTACCGCCTCTGAACCTCTCAAGCAAAGTTGGGTCATAGGTATCTTCAGACAAGGGCATTCCAAAAAATTCACTTTCAGGGTTATTCCAATAATAAGTACGTTGAATATTGTATTTAGAATTTCTTATATCGTTATTGAAATCACCTTTAAAATTCCATACTTGATTTTCCAAATAATCGGTAGCACCACCCAATCCTACAGACCTACCCATCAGAGTGTCTTTGTAAACATTTCGAAGTCCATTTAAATCTTGTGCAAAACCACCGTTCCAATAAACTCTTCCGCCAAGCCATCTTTCTAACGTAAAGTTACCTTCGGTCCTACCTTCTGTCACCCCTCCTACAACATCAAATTCATACTGTACATTCCATATTGTTTCCGTGTTCCCTGAAGATCTGTTAAAATTACCCTTACGGAACATGTCCCAATACACATCACCCCAAGGTTCTGGGGGACCAGTATAATCATACCCTCTCCATTCAAAATCCGAAAAAAGTCCAAACCTATCCATCATCAAAGCAAAGTTGCCATCATCGATAACAGCCGAAGCAGCATCTATAGCGCCTTGATAATCGCCCAATTGAATATTAACTTCTGACAATATGTGGTACGCTGCTGCGCGTGGCGCCCTTCCCGCAGGAACCTGATCCACAGTATACATATGTTGTACGGCGTATTCCAAATCTTGTTTACACTGCAGATATACATTTTCGCGTGTATCCCTAACGTAATCGAACTTTGGCTGAGTCGTTTCTTCCAAAACCAGCGGTACACCTCCCCACATATTGGCAAGAAATCTGTAATAATAGGCTCTCAAAAACCTTGCCTCCGCCTCGATGGCATTACGATCTTCCTCTGATTCCCAAGAAATATCATCTATCCTACCAATGATGGTGTTGGCCTTAAAAATCTGTAAATAAAATATGCCATACCACTTAGCTGCAAAATCTGCATCTGCATTGAAGGTGTTCCATTGAAAATAATCATTTGTGTAGACCCCTGCAGCATCTTGCCTAACCCACGTTAGGTCTGCATCTATTCCAAGAAGTGCAAAATTTGCAATATTATCTCCTGGACTATAATAAAAATCTCTATTATCAAGATATATATTGGCTAGTGCAGAAATAAAGCCCTCTTCTGAAACAAATGCATTACTTGGACTGAAAAAATCCTTTGGTTCTTCTTTTAAAAATTCATCCTCACTGCACGCCACTGACATAAAGAACACCATCAATAACGTACTTATATATTTTAATTTTTTCATTGTATTATATTTAGAAGTTTAGCGATAAGGATAATTGAAAATTTCGAATAGATGGTCTAGCATCATTGGTCAATCCTTGTTCCGTTTCTGGGTCCAATCCATCCCAATGGGGCGCATATACAAAAAGATTATCCGCACTAAGGGTTAAAACGAACCCTTCAATACCCATGCGATTTACCACGCTAGATAAATCATAGCTCAACGCTACCTTCTGAAGTTTTATAAAACTTCGATCGTAATATCTTTTACTTCTGTAAGCCGCATTACTATAGTCGGGCCTAGGAAATTCTGCATTGGTATTGGTTGGAGTCCAATAGTCATATATTGGATGGTTGATATCTGTTCTGTTAGTACCGAAGTCTAAATGAGGATCATTTTCTCCTGATAAGTACCAATTATTTCCTCCCCAAACAGAATAGGCATACAGCAACAAAGAAAAATTCTTGTAATTAAATGTGTTCGTAAAACTCCAACGGAAATTGGGATTGGTATTTCCGATAATCTGACGGTCGACATCGGAGGTTATTTGACCATCCCCATCAAGGTCTTCAATCATATAATCCCCTGGCCTTAAACCGTCCATGATATCCGTATCATTCTCCTGCCACATACCAATAACCCTTGTATCGTATATTGTACCAAGACTTTCACCTATAAATAGACTAGACTGCGGAAGGTCGTCCTCTTTCCCGTCCCCATCATTATCGTCACCTAAGAGGGTCTCTATTTTATTTCGGTTTAACGAAAAGGCTATGTTCGATGTCCAATTAAAATTGGGGGTTACAATGTTTTGGGTATTTAGAGACAATTCAAATCCATGATTTTTTATTTCGCCTATATTATCCAATACTGTCGCCAACTCGCCAAGGTCATTTGGAAGGCGTTCCTGTTCTGCACCCGTAGCTCTTGGCACGGGCAATTCAAAAATCAAATCTGTTGTTGTTGTATTATAATAATCCAATCTTCCAGAAATACGATTATTCAATATACCAAAGTTCAACCCTAAATTTAAGCCGGTTGTTTTTTCCCATCCCAATGAATTATTGGCCAGGCTACTTATCCCTTGTGTAACAGCATAATCATTACTGTCTCCAAAAATGACCTTTCCTGTTGAAATCCTAGCCAGAGTAGCGTAAGGATCTATTGATCTGTTACCTACGCTTCCATAAGATGCCGATAGGGAAAGTGTATTAAACAGCTTGGAATCGGCCATAAAATTTTCATTGGTGATATTCCAGTTAGCTCCAAGAGAAGAAAATACCCCCCATTTGTTGTTTTCACTAAATGCAGAATAGCCATCACGACGAACAGTACCCGTAAAACTGTACCTATTATCATAGGAATAATTTAAACGGGCCAACTGACCGATAGCGGCACTCTCGCCACCTCCAGTGTCTACAGCTTGATTAGTTCCATTGGCCAACCCATAGGAACCCAAAGCGTAATTATCGAACCCACTTGCGATTAATTCCTCATCTTCCCAGTCTGTTTGCTCTACTGAATACAGTAATGTGAAATCAAAAGCATGTTTCTGGGCAAATAGACGCTTGAATGTTATTAAGTTATCAAACAACCTGTAGTAATTGTCAGAATAGGATCTATCCCCATAACCATCATTATCATCGCCACGTGAGGTAAACTCACCATAGAAGGTTCTATTCTTGTTCCACCGAAAGTTGTTGGAATACGTCGTGGTATATGACAACCCTTCTACCCAGGGCACATCAAATCTTAATTTAATGGCACCATTCAAACTATTGGAAAGCCTTGAATGTTCGGAGGCTATTGCATAGAGAGGGTTACTAGTGGACGTCGTGGTTTGTGAAAACCTTATAAGGTCACCATTTTCGTCGTACAAGCTTGCATATGGACTTAAGCGGGTTACACTGGATAAGGATGGCTCAGAGCCTGAAAAATCCCTCAAACTAGCAGAAGCCAAAACCGAGAGATTTAACCAGTCAGTGAGATTGGAACTATGATTTATCCTAGCTGTATATTGTCTGAAGTCATCATTAAGAACCACACCTTCTTGATTTGTAAGTCCAAGTGAAATAAAATAATTTGATTTTTCTGTAGAGTTGGACACACTAAAGTCTACAGTTCTCATGAATCCATCCCTTATGCCAATGTCATTGGGATCTGGAATAGAAAATTGATGATCGGGGGTTGCATCATAATTTTTTTGCTCCTCTTCGGTCAAATAACTTCTGATCAGATTAGGATCGGCATCTAAACCCTGTGCTTCCCGAATATCGAGGATATTCTGAAACCATCCCTTGGTATAAACGGGATTAGGCTCTAGTTGATTCGATATACTATTTACCAATTTTAAATTAAAACGAGGTTTGCCGTTAATACCTCCACCTTTTTTAGTTTCAATCAAAATGACGCCATTTGCCGATCTTGCACCATACACCGCTGCTGCACTGGCATCCTTTAAAACTGTTAAATTTTCAATATCATCCGGCCTGATATCTCCTAATGAGCCGTTATATATTATCCCATCCACGACAATTAAAGGGCTATTACTAGCCCCAATAGAGTTTTGGCCTCTTATAGTTATATCTGCTACAGCTCCAGCACGATTAATCCCTTCAACATTCAATCCAGGCAACGTACCCTTAACTGTTTCTATTATATTGTTCACTGGTACTCTGTTATAAGTTTCCAAATCTGCCTCTGCCACGGCACCGGTAACAGCTTGCTTTGCTATGGTTCCATAACCTACAACGACAACTTCATCAAGCTGGGATGAACTTTCCTTAAGTCTTACGGTAA
>NZ_JBHSCL010000016.1:0-2471 GCF_042651185.1 Flagellimonas marina
GCAGGCTTAAGTTTGGCTGAAACACGGGAACCAGAAAAAAGACTGGGCAAAGAACTGGTCGAGATAACAGGATTTAAATTCGATGAAAACCTTACGGCAGTCCGACAAATTGAAAACTTAGGGTTGAACCCCAAGAATGTAACCGATATCATCTGCTCCCATTTAGACCCTGACCACATAGGAGGAACGGCGGATTTTCCTGAAGCCAAGATTCACGTTACCAGAGAGGAATATAAGGCTTTTAAAAACGGGGATGACAGATATTTGAAGCAACAGCTTGAGCATGACCCTGAAATGGTGCTATATGAAAATGATGACAGTGAGTGGCTCGGTTTGCCCGCCCGGAAGTTGAGTATGGATTTTGAAGTGTATCTCATTCCTTTATTTGGACATACGCTTGGCCATTGTGGTGTTGCCTACAAAGATGGTGGCCGTTGGGTGTTTTATGTGGGCGATGCCTACTATTTGAGGGCAGAGTTGACAGATAAACACCATCCCGTGGACCAGTTGGCCACCATTCGGGCGGTTGACAATGAAATGCGAATAGAGTCTTTGAACAAGGTTAGAAAATTGATTGAAGACTATGGTGATACAATTGACTATTTCGGGTATCATGACCCGGAAGAATTTTCTGTAAGCATTTAAATATGTGAAAATTTACCGTACAAGCCATTGACCGTTTTTGAATTCAATTTGTTATGAACATAAAAACCTATATCGTAGATGCTTTTACTGACCTGCCCTTTACCGGAAACCCTGCGGGGGTTTGCCTGTTGGATACCCCAATAAGTGAAGAATTGATGCAATCCATCGCCTCTGAGTTGAATTTATCGGAAACGGCATTCTTGCTGAAGATGGAAAACGGCACCTACTCCATTCGATTTTTCACGCCCAAGGTGGAAATCAATTTTTGTGGTCATGCTACTTTGGCTTCGGCAAAGATAGTTTTTGATAAAATAGGGGTGGACGAAGTCTGCTTTAAGACACCGAAAGACCTATATCTTAGGGCTAAAAAGGCCAAAAGTTCCATAAACATGGTTTTTCCGGTATACAACACAGTTGACTATGAGCCGAAACAAAAGGTTTATGACGCATTGGGAATCGGAAAACCCATTGCAACAAGATTGTCGAAAGATTTGGATATGCTTCTGATCGAAGTACCCGATAAAGAAGTTCTTTTGAATGTTTCCCCGAACTTTCAAAAAGTTTTGGAAAGCAGCAATACGCTGAAAGAGATTGTAATAACCACAAAATCAAAGGAAAGGGAATTTGATTTTTATTCCAGATGTTTCGCCCCTTGGTTGGGAATCGATGAAGACCCGGTTACAGGGGCGGCGCATTCGGTTTTGGCGAAATACTGGGGCGATAAATTGGGAATCTCAAAAATGTCGGCGTATCAGTTATCCGAGCGTGGTGGATTTCTAAACCTTGTGATGCTAAGCGATACTGAGTTGGAGGTTCGCAGTGATGCAAAAATTATGTTCGAAGGTGTCCTTATGGTGTAACCTTATCCTCATTTGTCCCTAAGAATTGGAAATATCAAAAAAAAGTGAACATGAAAAGATACATACAAAAAGGTGATGGATTGCCCAATTGGCCCAACCCTATCAGTCATGCGGTGGTCGTCAACAATATGTGCTTTGTCAGCGGACAATTGGCAATTGATTCCGATGGCAGATATGTCGATGGAAGCATAGAGGAAGAGGGAAAATTGGCATTTACAAATTTCTTTTCGGCCCTCAAGGCCGCTGGCTTTGAAAAAGAAGATGTCGTATTTATCGACATCGCATTCGATGACCTGAAAGATCAGTCAGAAATTGACAGACTTTATATGGATTATTTTCCTGAAAACAGAAGACCGGCAAGAACGATATACCAAGCAGAAGCCCTTCCTTTCGGTGGCAAGGTCAAGATAACGGGTACAGCCGTAAAAGACCTGAATTAGATATCAAGGTGTTGCATAATGGCAATAAACCGAATGAAAACCAAAAAATGAAACTAAATAACAAATTTGTATCTACTGTCATTTTATTGAGCCTTTTGCTTGGTTGTAAGACATCCGAAGATAAAAGTATTCACCAAAAAATCGAAAAAGAAACCGAAGCGATACACGGTAGTCTGGTCCAACTGAGAAGGCATTTTCACCAATATCCTGAATTGGCCGGAAATGAAAAAAGGACTTCTAAAGTGATTGCTGAATATTTATCGAGTTTAGGATTGGAGGTTAAAACTGGGGTCGCAGGTTACGGAATCATCGGAATTCTGAAAGGCGGAACTGAAGGAAAAAATATAGCTTGGAGGGCTGATATGGATGCCCTGCCCAATAATTTTCCAGACGACGTGACTTTTAAATCAAAAAACAAAGGAATCCAACACGGTTGTGGTCACGATGTTCATATGGCAATAGGGCTTGGAATAGCGGAGATATTGTCCAAAAACAAAGAATCGATCAGCGGAACAGTTTATTTCAT
>NZ_JBHSCL010000017.1:0-5240 GCF_042651185.1 Flagellimonas marina
ACCATTTTGATCCGTGGATTCTGGGAATTGTGCAGCGGTATCGCTTATAGAGATATTTAACGATGTACAATGAAGAGTTTGATCCTGGCTCAGGATGAACGCTAGCGGCAGGCCTAACACATGCAAGTCGAGGGGTAACATAGTTTGCTTGCAAACTGATGACGACCGGCGCACGGGTGCGGAACGCGTATGGAACCTGCCCCTGTCAGGGGAATAGCCCAGGGAAACTTGGATTAATGCCCCATGGTACCAAAGTATCGCATGATATTTTGGTTAAAGATTTATCGGACAGGGATGGCCATGCGTACCATTAGTTAGTTGGCGGGGTAACGGCCCACCAAGGCAGCGATGGTTAGGGGCCCTGAGAGGGGGATCCCCCACACTGGTACTGAGACACGGACCAGACTCCTACGGGAGGCAGCAGTGAGGAATATTGGACAATGGTGGGAACACTGATCCAGCCATGCCGCGTGCAGGATGACGGCCCTATGGGTTGTAAACTGCTTTTACACGGGAAGAAACCTCCCCTTGCGAGGGGAGCTGACGGTACCGTGAGAATAAGGACCGGCTAACTCCGTGCCAGCAGCCGCGGTAATACGGAGGGTCCGAGCGTTATCCGGAATCATTGGGTTTAAAGGGTCCGTAGGCGGGCCTGTAAGTCAGGGGTGAAAGTCTGTGGCTCAACCATAGAATTGCCTTTGATACTGCAGGTCTTGAGTCATGGTGGGGTTGCCGGAACATGTGGTGTAGCGGTGAAATGCATAGATATCACATAGAACACCGATCGCGAAGGCAGGTGACCAACCATGTACTGACGCTGATGGACGAAAGCGTGGGTAGCGAACGGGATTAGATACCCCGGTAGTCCACGCCGTAAACGATGGATACTAGCTGTGGGGACTTCGGTCTCCGTGGCCAAGCGAAAGTGATAAGTATCCCACCTGGGGAGTACGTTCGCAAGAATGAAACTCAAAGGAATTGACGGGGGCCCGCACAAGCGGTGGAGCATGTGGTTTAATTCGATGATACGCGAGGAACCTTACCAGGGCTTAAATGCAGGCTGCATGGGGTGGAGACACCCCTTTCTTCGGACCGCCTGCAAGGTGCTGCATGGTTGTCGTCAGCTCGTGCCGTGAGGTGTCAGGTTAAGTCCTATAACGAGCGCAACCCCTACCGTTAGTTGCCAGCGAGTGAAGTCGGGGACTCTAGCGGGACTGCCGGTGCAAACCGTGAGGAAGGTGGGGACGACGTCAAATCATCACGGCCCTTACGTCCTGGGCCACACACGTGCTACAATGGCCGGTACAGAGGGAAGCCACCCCGCAAGGGGGCGCGGATCTACAAAACCGGTCACAGTTCGGATCGGGGTCTGCAACTCGACCCCGTGAAGCTGGAATCGCTAGTAATCGGATATCAGCCATGATCCGGTGAATACGTTCCCGGGCCTTGTACACACCGCCCGTCAAGCCATGGAAGCCGGGAGTGCCTGAAGTCCGTCACCGAGAGGAGCGGCCTAGGGCAAAATCGGTAACTAGGGCTAAGTCGTAACAAGGTAGCCGTACCGGAAGGTGCGGCTGGAACACCTCCTTTCTAGAGAAGGCGTTCCGAGGCCTTTTCCCGGTCCCGATCGGGTGGTTTTTCTCTTTTCGCTGTCTGCGATATGTTATAGATATATTGGTGGTTTTAGGCCAAGACAGTCTCATAGCTCAGCTGGTTAGAGCGCTACACTGATAATGTAGAGGTCGGCAGTTCGAGTCTGCCTGAGACTACAGGGCAAGCAAAGCTTGCGGTCAAGGGCTTTGGGTTTTAGGTCCAAGGTTCATGAAAGTTCATTAAAAAGTATTGGAACAAGGAAATTCTAGGTGTTGGGTTACCGTTATATAGTACTGTTAACTGATAACTGTTAACTGACAACTGATAATGGGGAATTAGCTCAGCTGGCTAGAGCGCCTGCCTTGCACGCAGGAGGTCATCGGTTCGACTCCGATATTCTCCACAACGGCGTAAAAGCTGTCCACTGCATTTTTTTTGCCGGTGGCGGCCCGCCACAGGTTCATTGACATATTGGGACGGAGCAGCAACGACTTAGGTCGTTGACATGCGAAGTCAAAGAAGAAACACGAAGTAGAATAGAATAACAAGGATTACGAGGGCGTCCCATCGTCAAGGTGGGATGCGACAAGCAAAAGAAGGGCGTATGGGGGATGCCTGGGCTCTCAGAGGCGACGAAGGACGTGATAAGCTGCGAAAATCCACGGGGAGCTGCACATGAGCGTTGATCCGTGGGTGTCCGAATGGGGCAACCCACTTGGTTGAAGGCCAAGTACCCAGCAATGGGGGCGAACCCGCTGAACTGAAACATCTAAGTAGGCGGAGGAAGAGAAAACAAGAGTGATTCCGGTAGTAGCGGCGAGCGAAACCGGAGCAGCCCAAACCCATTTTGTTTCGGCAAGATGGGGGTTGTAGGACCACGACATTTCTCGCGTGACGAACCGGAAGCAGTTGGAAAGCTGCACGATATGGGTGACAGTCCCGTACGGGCAAGGAGCGTTGAGGATAGTGGTATCCTGAGTAGCGCGGGGCACGTGAAACCCTGTGTGAATCTGGCGGGACCATCCGCCAAGGCTAAATACTCCTGGGAGACCGATAGTGAACCAGTACCGTGAGGGAAAGGTGAAAAGAACCGTGAACAACGGAGTGAAAAAGACCCTGAAACCATACGCCTACAAGCGGTCGGAGCACCTTAGGGTGTGACGGCGTGCCTTTTGCATAATGAGCCTACGAGTTACTTTTACCGGCAAGGTTAAGCACCTCAGGTGCGCAGCCGCAGCGAAAGCGAGTCTGAACAGGGCGTCTTAGTCGGTAGTAGTAGACGCGAAACCGTGCGATCTACCCATGGGCAGGTTGAAGCTGTGGTAACACATAGTGGAGGACCGAACCCGTTGACGTTGAAAAGTCTTGGGATGACCTGTGGGTAGGGGTGAAAGGCCAATCAAGCTCGGAAATAGCTCGTACTCCCCGAAATGCATTTAGGTGCAGCGTTCATATAGTTTTATAGAGGTAGAGCTACTGATTGGATGCGGGGGCTTCACCGCCTACCAATTCCTGACAAACTCCGAATGCTATAAAATGATTATGGGCAGTGAGGGCATGGGTGCTAAGGTCCATGTCCGAGAGGGAAAGAACCCGGACCATCAGCTAAGGTCCCCAAATATGTGCTGAGTTGACAAAACGCGGTGGGACTGCACAGACAGCCAGGATGTTGGCTTGGAAGCAGCCATTCATTTAAAGAGTGCGTAACAGCTCACTGGTCGAGCGGTCCCGCATGGATAATGATCGGGCATAAGCACATTACCGAAGCTATGGACTCCAATGGAGTGGTAGGGGAGCATTCCGTTCTGCGTTGAAGCGGGCCTGCGAGGTCCCGTGGAGCGTACGGAAACGAAAATGTAGGCATAAGTAACGATAATGCGGGCGAGAAACCCGCACGCCGAAAGACCAAGGTTTCCCCGGCCATGCTAATCAGCCGGGGGTCAGTCGGGACCTAACACGAACCCGGAAGGGGCAGTGGATGGGCAACGGGTCAACATTCCCGTACCCGCAATGCGACAAAAGTGACGGGGCGGCTTAACTGGTGCGTGCTGACGGAATAGCACGTTGAAGCGCAAGCGATAGTACGACAAGGCCACGGCCGCGTCGATAATCCAGTGGCGTCGCCTCCAAGAAAAGCGAGCATTGCGGCCCGTACCGTAAACCGACACAGGTGGTCGGGATGAGAATTCTAAGGCGCTCGAGAGATTCATGGTCAAGGAACTAGGCAAAATGGACGCGTAACTTCGGGAGAAGCGTCGCTCCCCCTCGGGGGAGCCGCAGTGAACTGGTCCAGGCGACTGTTTATCAAAAACACAGGGCTCTGCCAAATCGAAAGATGAAGTATAGGGCCTGACACCTGCCCGGTGCCGGAAGGTTAAAGGGAGACGTCAGCCTTCGGGTGAAGCGTTGAACTGAAGCCCCGGTAAACGGCGGCCGTAACTATAACGGTCCTAAGGTAGCGAAATTCCTTGTCGGGTAAGTTCCGACCTGCACGAATGGTGCAACGATCTGGACACTGTCTCGACCATGATCTCGGTGAAATTGTAGTATCGGTGAAGATGCCGGTTACCCGCAGTGGGACGAAAAGACCCCGTGCACCTTTACTATAGCTTCGTATTGACCTTGGTCAAACAATGTGTAGGATAGCTGGGAGGATTTGAAGCGGTGTCGCCAGGCATCGTGGATCCGTTGTTGAAATACCAGCCTTTGTTTGATCGGGGCCTAACCCAGCGATGGGGACAGTGCGTGGTGGGTAGTTTGACTGGGGTGGTCGCCTCCAAAAGAGTAACGGAGGCTTCTAAAGGTGCCCTCAATACGGTTGGCAATCGTGTGCAGAGTGCAATGGCACAAGGGCGCTTGACTGTGAGACATACAGGTCGAACAGGTAGGAAACTAGAGCATAGTGATCCGGTGGTTCCGCATGGAAGGGCCATCGCTCAAAGGATAAAAGGTACGCCGGGGATAACAGGCTGATCTCCCCCAAGAGCTCACATCGACGGGGGGGTTTGGCACCTCGATGTCGGCTCGTCACATCCTGGGGCTGGAGAAGGTCCCAAGGGTTGGGCTGTTCGCCCATTAAAGTGGCACGCGAGCTGGGTTCAGAACGTCGTGAGACAGTTCGGTCTCTATCTACTGCGGGCGTTAGAAATTTGAGTGGATCTGGTTCTAGTACGAGAGGACCGAACTGGACCGACCGCTGGTGCGCCGGTTGTCCCGCCAGGGGCATCGCCGGGTAGCTAAGTCGGGATGGGATAAGCGCTGAAGGCATATAAGCGCGAAACCCGCCACAAGATGAGATTTCTTTAAAGGGCCGTGGGAGATGACCACGTCGATAGGCCGTAGGTGGAAGTGCAGCGATGCATGCAGCCGAGCGGTACTAATTGCCCGTAAGCTTGCGCAACGCCCTCGGAAACTTTCCTTGGAAACACACTCCACTTCGTTGACTCTTTTTTGGCGCGCAACAATGCGCCGTCCCATATTATGTCATGCTTCGGCTGCACTTCGGCAGGCTCAGTGGAGTCCGCCCGGCAACCGACAATAAAATATTGAAGACCTAGGTGGCCATGGCGACGGGGCCCACCCCTTTCCATTCCGAACAGGGAAGTTAAGCCCGTTTGCGCCGATGGTACTGCCACACCAGGTGGGAG
>NZ_JBHSCL010000018.1:0-1865 GCF_042651185.1 Flagellimonas marina
ATACTACCGTTCCCCTGAACTGGAATTTCTTGAGTTTCAAAACCGATGTAGGAAACCGCCAAAACTGCGTTTTGGTCCCGAACAGTCAATGTAAACTTGCCATCAAAGTCCGTCTGGGCACCATTTTGCTCCCCTTTTTCAATAACATTGGCCCCAGGCAGGGGGACTCCAGATTCATCCAAGACCGTACCGGACACCTGGAACCCTTGTTCGGTGTTCTCGCTAATGGAGGCCTCTGTTTCTTTTACAAGTAAAACAGTATGACCATTGGTGATTTTAAAATCAAGTCCATTTTGGGACAGGACTTTGTTTAGAAGCTCCGATATTTTGGTTTCACCCTTTTCAACTTTGATCTTGGGTGAATTTAAAAACAGTTTTCTGGGATATACAAAGTTATAATCCGTCTGTTTTTTAAGAATATCAAATACTTGATCTGGTGTTAATTCCTGATTCTCTTCCAAGTAAATGGTTTCTTGTGCAAGCGTGTCATTAGTTGGCAGACAAAATGCCATGGTACTCATGAGAAAAACCAGGATCTTCATGCTGTTTAGCAAGATTCGCTTTAAGTGTGCACAAGCGAACCTTTTCAGATTTAATTTCATAAATTTGTTTGGTATTAGTTAGTTAATTAATTAATGCGCGTACAGGGGAGCGGGAATGACACTGCCAAATGTTCTGATCGCTCCTTTTTTTATTCTAAGATGAGTCCATTTTTTTCAATTTTATAAGCTTTAATGATTCCTAAATTTTTAAAGTTTTCCATGATTTCGGATAAATCCTGATTTTTCCTCATAACACCGACAAACATTTCACCGGTATCGATATCTCCACGATATTCCACGTTAAAATCATACCATTTTGATAAGACGCGGATGATTTCTTCCAAGGATTCATCCTTGAATGAAAAGATCCCATCTTTCCAGGCGGTTTCATCATATACATCCACAGTTGCAATGGTATAAGTCCCTTTCCCTTTGTTCATACTGAATTGCTGATTGGGCAAGAGAATATGGTTCTTGTCCGAAACATTCAATTGTATCTTTCCTTCAACCAAGGTAGTTTTTATGTTCTCTCCATCCCCATAATCCCTCACATTGAACTCGGTGCCCAAAACCTCAATGGTCTGATACTGATTTTCAACATAAAATGGTAATCCATCATGATTTTCTGCAGAACTGACATCAAGGTAAACCTCACCGTAGTTCAATGTAAGGAAACGTGGTTTGTCCACTTCAAACTTTACCGGGTATACGATTTGTGTTTCTGAATTGAGCCAAACGATCGTTCCATCGGACAGTTCAACATTAAACTGCCCTCCTCGTGGCACCGTAAGGGTATGATACGCAATCTCCTGTGCACTGCTTTCACCAGAGGCATATTTATATTTCAATGTTTTGCCATCACTGGCGACCTTATCACTGTTAAAGTCAACATCGTTTTCCAAAGCCACACTGGACCCATCTTCCAGTGTCAATATAGCTTTATCGCTTCCTGGGCGAATGTCATTTACAGGGTTTGATCTTTCGATGCCCACAACTTCCTCAGAAGGAGAGTTCCAGTTATCATACACAAAATACATGGACAGGGACAATCCTACTACTACTAGCGAAGCTGCAACTTTGTGGAACGGGAATTTTTTGGCCCGTTCCCTTCGAACGTTCTTCAGGAAAACCCTTTTAGCTTTTTCAAGATCGTAATCCCCCATTAAATCATTTGCTATTGCATTTGCCTTAATAAATTCATTGAACTCAAATTCGTTGTCAGGGTTATCTATCCAAAGCTCCAACGACCTTAAATCGTCTATGTTAGCTTCCTTATTGAGAAACTTTGTGAGCCATATGTAAGTTGGATTATCCAAAACTTTC